>CAVWSN010000017.1:0-243697 GCA_963757815.1 uncultured Thermoleophilaceae bacterium
AAGACGATCAGCAGTTTTTTCAGCGCGTTGCGCATGACGGTTTTGGACCCGCGGCGCGGGGCCTAAGTTCGGCCCGCCCGTGTTTTCTAGAGCGTATCCGAGGCGAAATCGGCCAGGCGCGAGCGCTCGCCGCGCACCAGCGTGATGTGGCCGGAATGCGTCCAGCCGCGGAAGCGGTTCACGACGTAGGTGAGGCCCGAGGTGGTTTCGGTGAGGTAGGGCGTGTCGATCTGCGCGATGTTGCCGAGGCACACGATCTTGGTGCCCGGGCCCGGCGCGCGTGACCAGCGCCTTCATCTGCTTGGGCGTGAGGTTCTGCGCCTCGTCGAGGATCACGTAGCGGTTGAGGAAGGTGCGGCCGCGCATGAAGTTCAGCGAGCGGATCTTGATGCGGTTGCGCAGCAGGTCGTTGGTGGCGGCGCGGCCCCAGTTGCCGCCTTCGCCGGCTCTGCGTGAGCACCTCGAGGTTGTCCATCAGCGCGCCCATCCACGGCTCCATCTTTTCCTCTTCGGTGCCGGGCAGGAAGCCGATGTCCTCGCCGAGCGGAATCGTCACGCGCGTCATGATGATCTCGACGAAGCGGTTCGACTCGAGCGTCTGCATGAGTCCGGCGGCCAGCGTGAGCAGCGTCTTGCCGGTGCCCGCGGGGCCGAGGATCGTCACGAAGTCGATGTCCGGATCCATGAGCAGGTTCAGCGCGAAGTTCTGCTCGCGGTTGCGCGCAGTCATGCCCCAGACGCTGTGGCGCTCGGTGCGGTAGTCGCGCGCCAGCTCGAGCGTGGCCTTGCCGCCTTCGATGCGCCGCACGATGGCTTCGATGCCGGTCGCGGGCTTCCTCGTGCACGAACTGGTTGACGTGCAGTTCGCGTGACCACGGGCCCGGAGATCTCGTAGTACGTGCGTTCGGCTTCCTTCCACGAGCGCATGTCCTTGCCGTGCGACTCCCAGAAATCCGCCGGCAGCGCGCGCGAGCCCCGTGTAGAGCACGTCGGCGTCTTCGATGGTCTTGTCGCTGTAGTAGTCCTCGGCGTGTACGCCGACCACCGCCGCCTTGATGCGCAGGTTGATGTCCTTGGAGACCAGCGTGACGCGCGCTTCGTGGTGCAGCGCCTGCAGCGCCAGGGTCTGCGCCAGGATGGCGTTGTCGGCGCCGTGTCCGGGCAGATAGTCCGGCAGGGCCGAGGAGAGCTGGCGCGTCTGGAAGAACAGCCGGCCGGCGAGCGGGCCGCGCTTGCCGCCGCCGTGGCCGCCGTTGCCGTTCGCAGGCCGATGCCCTGGGCCGAAGGCAGCGGCAGGCCGGCGTCGATCTGGTCCTTGGTGGCGTCGCGCATCAGGTCGTCGAGGAAGCGGCTCACCTGGCGCACGTTGCGCGAGGCTTCGGACAGGCCCTTCTTGTTGGCGTCGAGCTCCTCGAGCACCACCATGGGCAGATAGACGTCGTGTTCCTGGAAGCGGAAGATCGCGGTCGGGTCGTGCATCAGCACGTTGGTGTCGAGCACGAACAGGCGCCGCTGCGACGGGGGCTTTGCCGGCTTGCCGCCGGCGGCGCGCTTGCCGGCGGTCACAGCGACTTGGCCGCCTCGAGCACTTCGGCCGCGTGACCCTTGACGCGGACCTTGCGCCATTCGCGGCGCCAGCTTGCCGCTCGGCATCGATCAGGAACGTGCTGCGCTCGATGCCCATGAATTTCCTTCCGTACAGGGATTTTTCGCGGATCACGTCGAACAGCCGGCACACCTTTTCGTCTTCGTCGGACAGCAGTTCGAACGGAAAGTCTTCCTTCGCGCGGAACTTCGCGTGCCGCTCGCAGCTGTCTTTCGAGATGCCGAGCACCGTGGTTTTCGCGCGCTTGAATGCCGGCGTGCAGGTCGCGGAAGTCCTGGCCTTCGAGCGTGCAGCCGGGGTCATGTCCTTCGGGTAGAAGTAGAGCACGAGCTTCGCTGCCCGTCGACATCGGCGGTCTTCCACAGCGCTGCCGTCCGAGCGCGGCAGCGAAAAGGCGGGGAGACTTCTTTCCGACCTGCGACATGCTCAAGACTTCACGGGCTCCAGGATGGCGTCGAGGTTTTGCGCGTCGCAGTAGTCCATGAACTCTTCGCGCAGGTGCGCGAGCTGCAGGCGCTTGGGAACGTTGATGATCATCTGCACCGCGAACATCTGGGCGCCGGTGTGCGCGGCCGGGTAGGTGCGCGTGGACACCTCGGCGATGTCGATGCCGCGGCTGGCGCAGAAACCGGACAGGCCCGCCACGATGCCGGACTGGTCCAGGCAGACCACGTCGATGGAATATGGCAACAGTTCGGTACGCGGCGCGCGCGGCTCGGTGCGCTTCATGTGCAGCGACAGGCCGGTGGATTCGCCCAGGCGCGTGAGCTCGCTTTCGAGCTTGGCGAGGGAATGCCAGTTGCCGGTGACCAGCAGCAGCATCGCGAATTCGTTGCCGAGGCTGGCCATGCGGCTCTCGCTGATGGACCCGCCGCAGTCCGAGATTACGCGGGTCAGGTCGTGGACCATCCCGGTGCGGTCGCTGCCAATGGCGGATACGGCGAGGTGCTGCTTCATCTGGCCGCGAGTGTACCGCAGGCCGGCGGCGTCTTGCGAACCCGGCGGGGTGCGCCCGTACCATGCCCGACCGTTTCAAACGACCCTCGGATCTAACGCATGTTCGCCGGCAGCCTGGTGGCGCTCGTGACCCCGATGCAGCCGGACGGCGGCATCGATTTCGACGCCTGGTCGCGACTCCTCGAGTTCCACGTTGCCAATGGCACCGTCGGGCATCGTCGTCGCCGGATCCACCGGCGAATCCGCCACTGTCACCGACGCCGAACTGCGCGAGCTGCTGCTGCAGCGCGCGCGCAGTCCTCGGCAAGCGCGCGCCTGCTCATCGCCAACACCGGCACGAGCAGCACCGCGAGCTCCGTCGAGCGCGCGCGCGGATTTCCGCAGCTCGACGTCGACGCGTTGCTGGTCGTCGTCGCCGTCATACGTGCGGCCGACGCAGGAAGGTCTGTTCCTGCATTTCTGCGGCGATCGCCGACGACTCGCGCATTCCGGTCCTGCTCTACAACGTGCCCAGCCGCACCGCGGTGGACTTGCTGCCGGCGACCGTCGCGCGGCTGTCGCGCGTGCCGCGCATCGTCGGCATCAAGGAAGCGGTGGGCGAGACCGGCGCGCGTGCGCGAGCTCGTCGCGGGCCTGCGCGCGCGGAGTTCAAGGTACTGAGCGGCGACGACCTCACGGCGCGCGAGGCGATCGGCGCCGGCGCGCGCCGGCGTGATCTCCGTGACCGCCAACGTGGCGCCGCGCGCGATGGCCGACATGGTGGCCGCCGCGTTGCGCGGCGATCGGGCCGGCGCCACGCAGATCGACCAGCGGCTGGTGGCGCTGCATCGAAATCTGTTCGTCGAATCGAATCCGATCCCGGTCAAGTGGGCGCTGGCGCGGATGGGGCTCATGGGCGGCGCGTTGCGTCTGCCGCTGACGGAGCTGTCGCCGGAGTACCATGCGATCGTTTCCGAGTCGCTGTTCGCGGCCGGCATCGTGCGGCTCGAAACGCGTCAGACCGTGAACTCCTGAAGTCACGAAAGGTCGCAAGCTCATGCGAATTGCCGGCATCCTCATCCTCTGCGCTCCTTTCCGTCACGGCCTCGGGCTGCTGCAAGAGCAGGCTGACGAGCTGCAACCAGGACAACAAGGACTACGCCGGGCGCCAAGGAAATGCCGCCGCTGCAAGGCGCCCCCGGGTCTGGAGGCGCCGGATACGCGCAATGCGCTCAAGGTGCCGCCGCTCAACTCGCCGGAACGCGTCCGCGGCAAGGACGAGCCCTGCCTCGATACGCCGCCGCCGTTTTCCAGCCCGACAAGGCGCCCGGACGCCGCGGAAGCCGCAATAGCCCGAGCTAACCGTTATTATTCGCACCCCGTGATCCCTCGGGTGCAGGGCTTCGGGATCCGGACAGGTGGCCGAGCGGTCGAAGGCGCTTGCTTGGAAAGCAAGTAACATCTCACGGTGTTCCAGGGTTCGAATCCCTGCCTGTCCGCCAATTCTTTAACCATGGCAGTCCGTATCGGCTCCTTCGCGACGACTAGTTGTAAATCCCGTCAGGCCCGGAAGGGAGCAGCGGTAGCGGCGATGTCGGGCGCCGAAGTCCGGCTGGTGCGGGCTGCCTCCCATGTCTCACGGAACACCATGGATGACATGCGCCACCATGAGTTACCTCGCGCTGGCGCGCAAATGGCGGCCGCGTTCCTTCGCCGAACTCGTCGGGCAGGAGCACGTGCGCCGGCGCGCTGGGCAACGCGCTGACGCAGGGCCGCGTGCACCACGCATTCCTGTTCACCGGCACGCGCGGCGTCGGCAAGACCACCATCGCGCGCATCCTCGCCAAGTGCCTCAACTGCGAGACCGGTGTCACCGCGACGCCCTGCGGCACATGCGCCGCCTGCCAGGAGATCGACGAGGGCCGCTTCGTCGACCTGATCGAAGTCGACGCCGCTTCGCGCACCAAGGTCGACGACACGCGCGAGCTGCTCGAGAACGTGCAGTACGCGCCGACGCGCGGCCGCTACAAGGTGTACCTCATCGACGAAGTGCACATGCTGTCGACGCATTCCTTCAACGCGTTGCTCAAGACGCTCGAGGAGCCGCCGCCGCACGTGAAGTTCCTGCTCGCGACCACCGATCCGCAGAAACTGCCGGTCACCGTGTTGTCGCGCTGCCTGCAGTTCAATCTCAAGCGTCTGCCCGTCGCGCTGATCGGCGAGCACCTCGACGAAGGTGCTCGACGCCGAGAAGATTTCGTCACGAGCCCGCCGCGCTGCGGCTCGTCGCGCAGGCGGCCGACGGCAGCATGCGCGATGCGCTGTCGCTGCTCGATCAGCTCATCGCGTTCGGCGGCGGCAAGGTCGACGAGGCCGGCGCACGGGCGATGCTGGGCACCATCGATCGCGATCATGTGCGCGAAGCTGGCGCGCGCGCTCGCGACCGGCGATGCGCGCGAAGCTGCTCGAGACCGCGCGCACGCTCGAGGAGTTCTCTCCGGACTACGGCGCAGGTGCTCGACGAGCTCGCCGCGCTGCTCACGCGCGTGGCGCTGCGCCAGCTCGTGCCGGGTTACGAGGGCGATGAGCTGTTCGATCCGGCGCTGCTGGCCGAGCTCGCCGCGGCGATTCAGCGCCGAGGACGTGCAGCTCTACTACCAGACCGCGATTCTCGGCCGCCGCGACCTGCCGTTCGCGCCGGATCCGCGCACCGGATTCGAGATGACGCTGGTGCGCATGCTGGCGTTCCGGCCGGCGGGCGGCGCGGCGCGTGCGCGGGCTCCGGCGGCGAGCGCGCGGCGTCGCGGCGCGCGCGGCCGGCGCGCGCTCCGTCGACCGGGCGCGGCGCCCATCGTGCGTCCGGCATCAGCCGGGCCCATCGATCCGGTGCAATGGGCGCGCGTGATCGGCGATCTCGATGTCACGCGGCGCGGCGCGCCAGCTCGCGGCCAACTGCGCGCTTGCTCGAGCATCGCGGCAACACTGCTGCGCTTCGCCGTCGATCCGAAGGTGGCGCGCACCCCGCCGCAGGTCGAACAGCTCGCGCAGGCACTGGCGAAATATCTCGGCGGCCACGTCAAGCTGGAGTTCGTCGAGGGCGCGCCGCCGGTCGAGACGCCGAGCCAGCACGGCGACGGCGCTCGGCCGAGGCGCTCGATGCCGCGCGGCGCGCGCTCGAGGAAGACCCGACGGTGCGCGAAATGAAGCGCGGTTCGGCGCCACGCTGCACCCGGAATCGGTGCGGCCCACGGCAACGAGGAGGAGACGACGATGCGTGGTGGTGGAAACATGATGAAGCAGGCCATGGCGCTGCAGGCCAACATGAAGAAGGCCCAGGAAGAGATCGCCACCATGGAAGTCACCGGCGAGTCCGGCGGTGGCATGGTCAAGGTCACCATGAACGGCAAGCACGAAGTGAAGCGCGTGCAGATCGAGCCGCAGGTGGTCTCCGAAGATCGCGAGATGCTCGAGGACCTGATCGCCGCGGCGATCAACGACGCGCGTGAACAAGGTCGAAGCAGATCGCAGGCGCGCATGTCCAGCGTGATGTCCGGGTCGCGCTGCCGCCCGGATTCAAGCTTCCGTTCTAGCTACGATGCAGCACGCCGCGCCGCTGGCCAAACTCATCGACGCCCTGCGCGCCTTGCCGGGCGTCGGCCCGAAGACCGCGCAGCGCATGGCGTTCCACCTGCTGCAGGCCGGGCGCGGCGGCGCGCGCACGCTGGCGGAGGCGCTCACCGACAGGCCTCGCGTCCATCAAGCGCTGCAAGCGCTGCCGCATGCTCACCGACACCGAGCTGTGCTCGATCTGTTCGGCGCCGTCGCGCGATGCGTCGCTGCTGTGCGTGGTCGAGTCGCCGGCGGACGTCGTCGCGGTGGAGCAGTCGGGCAGCTATCGCGGCCGCTATTTCGTGCTGCACGGGCATCTCTCGCCGCTCGATGGCATCGGCCCCGAGCAGATCGGCGCGCGCGAGTTCGAAGCGCTGCTCGACTCGGGCGAGGTCCGCGAGGTGATCCTCGCCACGAATCCCACGGTCGAAGGCGAGGCGACGGCGCATTTCCTCGGCGAACGCGCGGCCGCGCGCAGCATCCAGGCGAGCCGCATCGCGCACGGCGTGCCGATCGGCGGCGAGCTCGAATACGTGGATGGCGGCACGCTGGCCCACGCGCTCGCCGGGCCGGCATTCGGTCTGAGCCATGTTCGACGCCTGCGGGTCCTGCAGCGATCGTCGATCGCGCGACGATGCGCGGGCCGCGGGCTTCGACGAGATCCTCGTACACGCGGCGCAGGCGCCGGTAGCTCTCGTAGCGCCGCGCCGATACCTCGCCCGCTCTCGACGGCGCGCGATCACGCGCGCAGGCGGGTTCCTGCATGTGGCGGCAATCCTGGAAGCGGCACTCGCGCGCGAGCCGCGCAACTTCCGGAAAGCCGAGCGTCTTCGCATCGAGCTGATCGATGGCGGGCGCGAAATCGCGCACGCCCGGCGAATCGATGAGCGTGCCGCCCGTCTCGAGTTCGTAGGCGCGCGACGCGGTCGTCGTGTGACGGCCTTCTTCCTCACGCATCAGCTCGCCGGTCTCGATCTCCGCCTCCGGCAGCAGCGCGCTGACCAGCGAGGACTTGCCGACGCCCGATTGGCCGACGAGCACGCTCACCGCGTCCGGCGAGCAAGCCGCGCAGCCCGTCGATGCCCGGAGCCGGTCTTCGCCGAGCAGGACACGTGCGGGTAGCCGGCGCGCTGCGTACGCGGCGAGCTCCGCCGCGCGATCTTGTTGGCCGGCAGGTCGGCCTTGTTGACCGCGACGCGCCGGCGACGCCCGCCGCGGTGGCCGCGCACAGGTAGCGATCGACGATGAAGAAGTCCGGCTGCGGGCAACGGCGCGACCACCACCACGAGCTGCGTGATGTTGGCCACCACCGGTTCGCTCTCGCCGCGCAGGTTGGCGCGCGCCAGCAGCGTCCGTGCGCGGCAGCACCTCGACGACGAGCATTTCGTCGTGCGCGCGATCCGGCTCGCAGCGCACGCGGTCGCCGCAGACGATGCTCAGGCGGCGGCCCGCCGGTCGCGCGCGCAGTTGCCTGGCCGCCGCGTCGCGCACCAGCAGATGCCGGCCGAAGGAAGCGATGACTTCGGCGTCGAACTCTGTCGGCGGCTCGGCTGGTGGCAGTCATTCGTGTAGTATCGCGTCAATCCATATGCCGAGCAGCGACTATCTCGTCTGGATAGATCTCGAGATGACGGGCCTCAAGCCCGACACCGACGTGATCATCGAGATGGCCACCATCGTCACCGACGCGCATCTCGACGTCGTCGCCGAGGGGCCGGTGATCGCCATCCACCAGCCGGACGCGGTGCTGGATGCAATGGACGAGTGGAACAAGCGCACGCACGGCGCCTCCGGTCTCATCGAGCGCGTCCGCGCCAGCAACTACACCATGGCGAGCGCGGAGAAGCGCACGCTCGAATCGCTCACGGTGCTGGTCGAGCCGAATTCCTCGCCGATGTGCGGCAACAGCATCTGCCAGGATCGGCGCTTCCTCGCGCGGCAGATGCCCACGCTCGAGAAGTTCTTTCACTACCGCAATCTCGACGTGAGCACGCTCAAGGAGCTCGCGCGCCGCTGGGCGCCCGGAATCCTGGCGGCTTCGTCGAAGCAGGGCGAGCACAAGGCGCTGGCCGACATCCAGGAATCCATCCGCGAGCTCGCGTACTACCGCCAGCATCTGTTCGCGCCGCGAATACGCAAAGCTGTGGGCGCAGCCGTGAGCGCCGCGTATGCCCGGATTTCGCAGACGTCGTGGCGGCGGCGGCGCGCATCGGGCCGCACGTCGTGCGCACGCCCGTCATGCGCTCGCGACGCGTTCGATGCGCGCGTCGGGTGCAGGTGTTCTTCAAGTGCGAAAACCTGCAGACGGGCGGGGCGTTCAAGTTTCGCGGCGCGACGAATGTGCTGCTGCAGCTGGATCCGGCGCGCACGCCGCTGGTGATCACTCATTCCTCCGGCAATCACGGCAATGCACTGGCGCTGGCGGCGCGTGCTCGCGGCATGCGCGCGATTGTCGTCATTCCCCGGGATTCGGCGCGCTCGAAGATCGCCGGCGATCGAGGCGGCTGGCGCGCGCATCGAGTTGTGCGAGCCCGGCTTGCCGGCGCGCGAGCAGCGGGTCGCGCGAAATGCTCGCGCAGCGAGCCGGCGAAGCTCGTTCATCCATTCGACGACGAGCGGATCATCGCGGGGCAGGGGACCGCGGCGCTCGAGTTGCTCGCGGAGATTCCGGCACTCGATGTGATCAGCACGCCCGTCGGCGGAGGCGGCCTCATCGGCGGCACGCGCATCGCGGCGAAGGCGCTCGCGCCGGGCATCCGCGTCGTCGGCGCCGAACCCGCAGCAGGCGGACGATGCGTATCCAGTCATTTCGCAGCGGCGAACGACGCGCGTGAATGCGCCGAGAACCATGGCCGACGGGCTGCGGGGCTCGATCGGCGTGCGCAATTTCGAGTTGCTGCGTGAGTCACGTGGACGACGTCGTGACGGTGAGCGAGGCGGAAATCGTGGCAGGCGATGCGCATCGTGCTCGACGATCTGAAGCTGCTGATCGAGCCGTCCTCGGCGGTGCCGGTGGCCGCGGCGCTGGCGGGCAGGCTCGGGCAGCCGGGCCAGCGCGTCGGGATCGTCCTTTCCGGTGGCAATGTCGATCTGCGATCTGTGCCCCTTCCTGCGCGGCGATCGACTATGCAGCGAATGTAAAAAATAGTTTACATCGCTCACTTCGGAGATGTAAGGTATACCTTACATTCTCGGAGGCTCTTCTCATGTGGACCGTACCGACGTCTGTTGGCAGGCTCCTGCTGCGCTGGCAGTCGTTGGCGCTGCTGGCATGTTTTTCGGCCCGCCGAGCGGCTGGTGGGGCGTGGACATCGGCGCCGACGGGCGCCGCGGTCTTCATCTGCGCGCTATGGCTGGGCTCCTTGCTGTCTCGCGAGGCCCGGACGCGATCTTTCCCGACGCGTGGTCGCATCTCGGAACGTCGGGCCTGGGTGGGGCTGCGTGTTCATCGGGCTGATCCTGCTGGGTTTCGGAGAATTCCTGGTCCTCTGTCGCACCTCGATGACATCCGCCGATCCCGATGCGAATCTGCCGTTCCGGCATTTCAGGTGGAACTGGTTGTCCTGTTCATCGCCTGGGTGGTGATTTCCAGCGTCCTGCGCACGCGACGCGGTGGCGGTCGGAAGCTCGACGAGCGGGACCTGCGATGCGCACGCGCGCGGATCGCGCCGGCGACTGGGCGCTCACGTCGATCGTCATCGGCCTGCGTCGCGGTGCTGCATCGGTTCCCGCGGCAGCGTCTGGCGTGGTGGCTGCGCCCGCTGATCGTCGCCAACGTGCTGATGGGGCTGCTGATCGTGAAGTCGCTGGTCGAAGCATCGCGTTCTCGTGGCGCGGTACGCGCGGGAACGCCGGTGAGCGAAACGCGCGTACGGAATCAGATTCGCGCACTGGCGCCTCGCGCGTGGCGATCACGCAGGAGCAACTTGCGCGGCATGCGACGTCACGCGTCAGACCATCATCGCGCTCGAAGCGGGCAAATATTCGCCATCGCTCGAACTCGCGTTCGAGCTCGCGCGCGCGCTCGGACGCGACCTCGAAGAAGTGTTTCAGTTACGAAGAAAAAAAATAGCGACGCGCGAACTGCATCACGCTCGTTTGGCTTGAGATTTGCGTCTTGAATGATCGTCTTGGTCCGCTATATTCGGACCAGATGTTAAGTGACGCACTATCGATCGTTTCCTGGCGTTCGCGCCCGCGCAGCTTCGTCGCGCTCATGTCGCTGTACGAAAGCAACTACCTGCGGCTCGCGATCTCGCCGGGCGACCTGCGGCATCTGGCGGACATCGCGTTTCCCGCGTGCCCGAAGATTGTGACTTGCGTCTCACCGTCACCGAGCGTTCGCCTTACACGACCAGTGTCGATCTCACCTATCTGTTTCACGGCGGGCGAGCCGGCCTCACGACCTATCCGGACATGCGGGTGCGCATCTACCACGATGCCCGGCTGGTCGAGGCCCAGGAATGGGCGACGCAGCACGATCACGAAGCGCTGCGCCGGTTGCGGGGTGCGGCGGAGCGTGAACTGGATCAGCGATGGGCCCGGAATACGATGTTAAATAAGTGGCTGGAGTACTGCATCGATCGCGGCCACGGGTTTCGCGTGTAAGATCACGCCCCGCCGCCGCGCAGGGGTCTATGAAAGCGCTGAAGCCGTTAGGGTTACTCGGCAGCAACAACGCGCACACTGAAACGCCGAGAAGACGGACGCGTCGTCGAGCTATTCCGCAGCCGCGCGGAGCTGCGCAAGCAGCACGAAGAGCTCGGCGCGGAGATGCAGCGGCTGCGCGACCGGCTCAAGCAGCAGGAAGCGGCCACCGGCCGCGTCCAGGAAATGTTCGAGTCGCTGGAGAAGCGGCTCGAGTCGGCGGACACCGGACTATCTACCCTGGTTTTCTATCACCTGCGCGCACTGTGGGGCGACGGACGCGAGATCATCGGGCAGGTGGTGCAGGAGCTCGCGGCCAAGCAGGAAGAGCGCGAACGCAAGGCGTTCGCGCTGGAGGGCAACCGCCGCCAGTTCCAGCAGCGCCAGGCAGCGAGCAACAGCTCCGGCAGGCCGAATCGCAGATGGTCGATGCACGGCAGCAGCTCGCGGCGCTCGACGCGCGACTCGCCAAGCTCGACAAGTGGTGGCACCGCTGGCAGCGTCCGAAGGTCGCCGCCCAGCGGCCGGCGCTGCAGGCGGCGTCGAGACCGCCGCAGGCGCTGCTCGCCGCGCGTGCGCGCTGCGAGCAGATCGAAAAGGCGGGCGCGGGTGAGTTTCCCGGCATTTCCGTGGAATCCAGGCGCGCGATCAACCTTGCGGCCATCGCCTGCGCCGAAGTGTTGTGCCTGCGCCTGGCGCGCACGAATCCTCGTGGCGTCGGCCCGCACCGCGATGTCGCGACGCGAAGCGACCGAATACTACGGCGATCTTGCGGCCTGCGTGTCCATCATGAGCGACATCGTCAAGGCGCGCAACCTGCTCAAGCAGCGCAACGGGATCACCCAGGAAGTCGCAGCAGCGCACCGAACGGCTGCGCGCCACCGCCGCCTATCTCGGCGAATTCGAAACGGTGCCGATTCCCGAGTCCTGCGGAGTTTCCGAAGGCGACGTGCTCGCCCATGGCTCGCAGGGTGTCACGCGGCCAAACTTCCCAACGTGCTCGCCGAAGACACCTGGGATCTGCTTCAAGGTCATGCTGCGCTGAGCATCGCTGGCCTTTCGGGCGCGGCAGTGGGCATGTCCGTAACTCGTGTGCGGCGCATGAAGCGCTTGACGCGTTCCGCGCGCATTGTCGATCCACACGTAGAACGCCGGCACGACGAACAGCGACATCACCGCGCCGGCAAGCAGCCCCCCATGATGGAGCGCGCCATCGGCGGTACGACGGTCCGCCGGCTCCAACGGCGAGCGGCGCGTCACCGGTGGCCAGCGGCAGCAGGCCCAGCGAGGCGGTGAGCGTGGTCATGAGGATGGGACGCAGCCGGTCCGGCCGGCCTGCACGATGGCCGCCATGCGTTCCATGCCGGTGGATCGGAACTCGTTGATGTGCGCGACGAGCACGATGCCGATGTTGACCACGACGCCTATCAGGATCTGCACACCGATGAACGCCATGAAGGTGATGGTCGTGCGTGTGATGAACAGCAGCCAGATCACCCCGACGATGGCCATGAATATCGATGTGATGATCGACATCGGGTAGACGGTGGTTTCGAACACCGCGGCCATGACCAGGTAGATCATCGCGATCGCGAGCAGCAGGTTGAAGACCATGGTGTGTGGACTCATCCTGCTGGTCGAAACCCTTGCCGAGTTTCCAGGTGTAGCCGGGCGGGAGCTGGTAGTTCTGGCAAGGGCTGCTCGGGACGAGTGGGGACGTGTCCTCGCCAGCCTGATCGGCTTCCTCGGCGACTTTGAGCTCGCCGAGGAGGCCGCCCAGGAGGCGTTCGCGATCGCCGCCGAGCGTTGGCCTCGCGAGGGGACGCCGGCCAACCCACGCGCGTGGCTCGTGACCACCGCCCGCAACCGCGCGATCGACCGCATTCGCCGCGATCGCATGCGAATGGAGAAGACGCGCCAGCTCGAGCTACCGGAGACCGTGGAGAACGACGTGGACGAGACCACGATCCCGGACGAGCGGCTCGAGCTGATCTTCACGTGCTGCCATCCGGCGCTCGCGCTCGATGCCCAAGTGGCGCTCACGCTGCGGACGCTGGGTGGTCTCAAGACGGAGGAGATCGCGCGCGCCTTCCTCGTCCCCGAGGCGACCATGGCCAAGCGGCTCGTCCGCGCCAAGCGCAAGATCAAGGTCGCGGGCGTCCCGTTCCGCGTGCCGCCGGCCCACCTGCTGCCCGACCGGCTCGCCGCGGTGCTCGCGGTCGTCTACCTGATCTTCAACGAGGGCTACGGCGGCCGTGGCGAGCTCGCGGCCGAGGCGATCAGGCTCGGGCGCGCGCTTGCGGAGCTGATGCCCGACGAGCCCGAGGTGCACGCACTGCTGGCGCTGATGCTGGTGAACGACGCCCGGCGCGACGCGCGCTTCGCCGACGGCACGGTGGTTCTCCTCAGCGATCAGGACCGGTCGCTATGGGACCTCGACCAGATCGCGGAGGGGCGGGCCGTGCTTGACCGGGCGCTGGCACTCGGCGGCCGCGACCCCTACGTGCTGCAGGCGGCGATCGCCTCGCTGCACGCCGAGGAGCCTCAGGACTGGGCGCAGCTCGCGGCGCTCTACGGCCAGCTCGCCCGCCTCACCGGCTCGCCTGTCGTGGAGCTCAACCAAGCCGTCGCAATTGCCGAGGCGGGCGACGTCGAAGCCGCTCTCGCACTGGTGGAGCGCCTCGAACTCGACAGCTACCACTACCTCCACGCGACGCGCGCGGAGCTGCTGCGCCGGCTCGACCGCGTCGAAGAGGCCGCCGGCGCGTATGACCGCGCGCTTGAGCTCGTCCACTCGGACGCCGAGCGGCGCTTCCTCGAGCGGCGCCTGGCCGAGCTCCGAGCCTGACCGGCCGGGGCCGGCGCGGTTCAGGCCGGCTTCTCGGCCAGGTAGACGAATCGCGAGAGGCGCCGCTCGCGCGCCAGCCGGGCCGTTACCTCGAGGAACCGCTGCTGGCCGGCAAAGGTCTCGTCGCCCTCGATCTCCCTGAGCGGATCGGCGCGCTTGGCACGGGCGGCGAGCCAGCGCTCCGCCACGGTGGCCGTGTTCTCGGTCGCATCCTCCACCGCAATCACACGCAGGCCTGCCTCGCGCAGAAGGCGCTCGTCCTCGCCCAGCGGGACGAACAGG
This sequence comes from uncultured Thermoleophilaceae bacterium, assembly GCA_963757815.1. Classification (GTDB taxonomy): domain Bacteria; phylum Actinomycetota; class Thermoleophilia; order Solirubrobacterales; family Thermoleophilaceae; genus JACVRW01. Next base: position 13,929 of record CAVWSN010000017.1, read on the forward strand.
AAGTACGCGATCGACGCGCGAATCGCGATCTCGTCGCTGCCCAGAGGACCGGTCACCGTGATCGGGTCGGTGAACAACACCCGTCCCCCGGGCGCGATGAGACGCGCCCAGTCGGCGAAGACCCGCGGACGATCCGGCAGGTGGTTGACCGCATCGATGCACAAGAGCGCGCCGAACGAGTCATCTTCGAACGGGAGCGTCTCGCCGGCATCGGCGCGCACGAAGCTCGCTCGCGCGCCGAGGCCCGCCTCGCGAGCCATCCGCGACGCGTTGGCGACAGCATCCTCATGCAGGTCGACCCCCACGATCTCGCAGCCGGTCGACCGAGCCAGGTGGAGGGCCGGACCACCCGAGCCGGAGCCGACCTCCAGCACACGGGACGAGGGCTCGATCTGCAGGTCCGAGCCGAAACGCTCGAGCTCGGCGCGCGTCAGCCAACTGTTCTGGCCGATCTCCTCGCCCCACGCCTCGCGCCGCACCTCGCCGTAGACATCGCTCGCAAAGCCCCCGTAGCTGGCGCCGTAGAGATCGACTACCTCCTTCTCGGCCACCACACGATCCTATGGCCAGCCCCGCAGAACATCCCGCCGAGCGTAAGCTGACGCCGGTGCCGGGCAACGCCGACTTGCTGCGACCGATCTACGAGGAATGGAGCCGGGGCAACTGGCGGCCGAGCTTCGACGTCTACGACCCGGAGATGGAGTGGGGCTGGTCAGACGAGTTCCCCGGACTCGCGGGGGTCTACGTGGACCATGAGGATCCGAATCCGCGGTTGCGGAACTGGCTCAACGAGTGGGAGCACTGGCGCGCGGTGCCGGAGGACTATCTCGAGCTCGGCAACCACGTTGTCGTGCTCGCGACCTACCACGGCCGGGGCAAGGGCAGCGGCGTCGAGATCAACCAGGAAGGCGCGCACGTCTTCGAGTTCCGCGACGGCAAGGTGATCCGGCTCGAGATCTTCGCGAGCCGGGAGAGGGCGATCGAATCAGTCCGCTCGGCCCAGGCCGAGCAGCACGACCGCGTCGGCTGACACGGCGCCCTCAGCCTCCTCTCAGCGCACCCGTCTTAAGTTGGCGACATGAGCGGACGGGGCGCTCACAGCACGCTCCTTGGAGTGCTCGCGGCGAGCACCCTGGCGTTCGCCTGGCTGGCGGTGGGAGTCGCTGCCGGCGGGCCGATCGTCAGCCTCGACAATGCGATCGCCGCGTGGCTTCATACCCACGCGACCGGATTCGCAACGGACGTGCTGGGCACGGTCACGCAGCTCGGCGGAGCGACCGTGCTGCTTGCGATCACCGTTGTCGCCGCAGTCGGCCTGCTGCTGCGGCGTCGCGTGGCGCACGCCGCTCTCATGGCGGCCGCGCTCGCCGGAGCCGAGGGGCTGAACATGGCGCTCAAGGCAGCCTTCGAGCGGCCCCGGCCCGGCTTCTCCGATCCGCTCGCCACCGCGGCCGGCTTTTCCTTCCCGAGTGGCCACGCCATGGTGTCGTTGACCGTCTACGGAGCGCTCGCGTTCATCCTTGCGACACGCGTCGGGTCGCGACGAGCACGTGTGGCGATTGTGGTCTCGGCTGTGGCGCTGGTGGTCGCGATCGGCTTCAGCCGCGCCTATCTCGGCGTGCACTACGTCTCGGACGTGTTCGCCGGCTACTGCGCCGGGCTCGCCTGGCTAGGAGTATGCGCGCTCGGGCTGCTCGGAGCAGCGTGGCGCCGCGAGCGCCTGACCATCGAGCGGCCCGCGCTCCTGGCAGAGAAAACGCCTACCCTCTGACCCCGAGCATGCCCGCAAGCGGGATACTGCGGGACAGGTGTCGCAGGAGAACGTCGACAAGACCCTGGACTTCATCGCTGCCTACAACCGGCGCGACTTCGACGCCGCCCTCGAGTTCTTCGACCCCGAGGTCGACTGGGTGCTTCCCGCCCACCAAAGGTTTGACTCCTGCAAGGGCCACGCTCAGATCAGGCTCTTCTGGGAAGGCCTCGACGAGTCGTTTGAGGAGCTGAGGCTCGACCCACAGGAGTCTGTCGATGCCGGTCCCCGCGTGGCGGTCCGGCTCCGCTACTACAGCCTGGGCAAGGGCAGCGGCGCGGAGATCGAGGGCGAGCTGTACCACCAGGTCACGACGTTCCGCGACGGCATGATGGTGCGCGTCGAATACTTCACGGACTGGCCCGCGGCCCTCGACGCTGCGCGCGCCGAGGACTACGCCGGTCTGGACGCGCTGGAAGACCGCGCCGGCGCCTAGGGCGCGCCTCGCGCGCCGTTCGTCCGCAGCTCGATCTCGGTGCCCTCGATCGCCATGCCGGGCCCGCCGTCCTGCCCCCCGAGCGCGCGCCAGTGCTCGCCGGCAAGGCCGTGGAGCTCGTCGAGGTCCTCGTCGGTGTGGAGCGGATCGTGGTGGAAGAGCATCACCCGCTCCGCCTCGCTGCGACGCGCGAACAGCAGCGCGTCGGACAGGCGCGAGTGGCCCCAGCCGACCCGGTCGGCGTACTCCTCGTCCGTGTACTGGCAGTCGTGCATCAGCAGCGAGGAGCGCTCGGCGAGCGCGAAGCCCGAGATCCAATCCGGCTCCATGTCCGCGAGCGGCGCCCCGAGTCCGGGCTCGTGGTCGGGCAGGTAGCACAGTGAGGCGTCGCCTTCGCTGATCCGAAAGCCCAGGGTGGGGCCGCGATGCCTGACCGGCGCGGCGCGGATCCGCGCTGGTCCGATCTCCCACTCCTCGGACGGGCACTTGCGGAAGGTGACCTTGGCCGGCAACGCGCGGATCTCGATCGGCGAGAGTGGAGCGGACAGGTAGCGCCCGATCCGATGCCGCAGCGAGTGGCCCGGGGAGGGCGGGCCCCAGATCACGATCTCCGTCTCGGGCCGGAAGAAGGGCGCGAAGAAGAGCAGCCCCTGGATGTGATCGAGGTGCAGGTGCGTGAGCAGGATGTTGATCCGGTCCACCTCAAGGCACGAGGGGCCGAGGTCGCGGATCCCGCTGCCGGCGTCGAGCACGAGCACGCTGTCGTCCGACAAAGTCAGCTGGACGCACGAGGTGTTCCCCCCGTAGCGCGCCGTCCGCGGCCCGGGCGCCGGGATCGAGCCGCGCGCGCCCCAGATCTTGAGCTTCACGGCGAGCGCCGCCCGGTCATCCGCCGTCCGCCGTCCAGAAGAAGACGAGCGCGCCCTCGAAGCCCGCCGCCCCGACCAGGGGGATCGCGCTCACGGCGACCTCCCACTCACCTCCGCCGGCGGTGCTGAAGCGCTGAACGAAGTGTCCCGCCCGGCCCTGCCGGATCTCCAACACGAGCGGGTGCTCGTCCCACGGGATCCGCCGCCCCTCCTCGTCGAAGGGCCCGAAGGTCTCGCCCCACTCGGATGCGGGCATCGCCCCGGTCTCCTCGAAACTCATTCCCGCCAGCTTGGCCACGGCCTCGTTGTAGTAGACGAGCGTGCCCGTCAAGGTCGACAAGGCAACCGGGCGTCGAGAGGCTGTCGAGCAGGCTGCGCGCAAGGATCAGTTCAATGGGCTTCTGCTCGCTGGCGATCGCCAAATCAGGATAAGCCAAAGGACTCCAGCCGGGATTCGGGCACCAGGTCCGCGTAGTCGCGGTGTCGCTCGATGTACGAGTTCACGAAGGGGCAGAACGGCAGGACCTCGAGTCCGCGCCGGCGTGCATCGTCGAGCGCCTCGCGCACGAGCGTAGAGCCCACCCCCTGGCCCTCGAAGGCGCTGTCCACCTCGGTGTGGATGAAGGCGATCAGCCCCGGCCGCGAGCGATACTCGGTGAAGCCCGCCAGATCGCCGTCTACGGTCGCCTCGTAGCGCTCCGCGTCACGGTTGTCGCGCACTTCCAACGCCACCACGACGATGCTACGCGTCGGGCAGCAGCTCGCGGTAGTCGAAGCGCTCGGCCTTGAGGATGGGGCGTCCGTCGCTGTCGAACCAGTCGGCGCGCGGGCGGTCGTAGTAGAGCTCGACGCCGTTGCCGTCCGGGTCCGAGAGGTAGACGGAGACGGTCCCGCCGTGGTCGGTGGCGTGTTCGATCGGGTAGTCGTTGTCGAGCAGACGGCCGACGGCGCGGCCGAGCTCGCGGCGGTCGGGGTAGAGGAAGGCAACGTGGTAGAGGCCGGTGCGCCCGGAGGGAGGCGGCGCGCCGCCCGCGCTCTCAAACGTGTTCAACCCCACGTGGTGGTGGTAGTCGCCCGCCGCGAGGAACGCGGCGTCGAGCCCCATCTCGCGGCCGTCGGCCCTCACGTTGAAGCCAAGATGGCCGCTGTAGAAGCTGATTGCACGGTCGAGGTCCGCGACCCGCAGGTGCACGTGCCCGACCCGGACGGCGGGATGAATGGCCGCGGTGTTCATGCGGGCAGTGTGCCGCCCCTGCCGCCGGCGGGCATCGGTGCGATCACCTATCCCGCCGCCCTGCGCGAGAATCGTCAGGTGGACGCCGTGTCGCCGTCGCCGCTGATCGGACGCGCCGGGGAGCGCGAGGCGATCGACGACGCGCTCGAGCGCCTGCGAGCCGGGGCTGGCGGGATCGTCGCGATCGAGGGTGAGCCGGGCATCGGCAAATCCCGCCTGCTCGCCCACCTCGCCCAGAGCGCGGCGACGGAGGGCTGCACGGTGCTCGGCGCGCGGGCCTCGGAGTTCGAGGCCGACCTGCCCTACGCGCTCTGGACCGAGGCGCTCGACGGTGACCTGGCCGAGCTCGGCGAGCGGCGGCTGAGCCGGCTCGGGCTGGCCGACCCCGGCGCGCTCGCCGCGACGCTGCCGGCGTTGGCCCCGCTCGCGGGCGAGGCCGCGGCGGGCGACCGCCACCGCACCCATCGCGCGTTGCGCGATCTGCTGGAGCGGCTCGCCGCCACCCGCCCGCTGGTGCTCTGCCTGGACGATGTCCACTGGGCCGACCCGGCCTCGGTCGACGCGCTCGCGGCGCTCGCGCACCGAGCACCGGACGCGCCCGTGCTGCTCGCGCTCGCCGCCCGGGAGCGGCAGCTGCCGGCCGCGCTGGCGGCCGGGCTCTCCGGCGCGCTCCGCGACGAGCGCGCGACCGTGCTGGCGCCTGCGCCGCTGAGCGAAGCCGAGGCGGCCGAGTTGGTCGGCACGGCCGCCGCGGCGATCTATCCGGAGAGCGGCGGCAACCCGTTCTACCTCGAGCAGCTGGCCCGGGTGACCGTCAGCGGCGGCGGCGACGGCGCGAGCACCGCCGCGGATGGCTCGGTCCCCGCCCCCGTGGCGGCCGCGCTTGCGATCGAGCTCGCGGCTCTCGGTCCGGAGGCACGCCGCCTCCTCGACGCGGCCGCAGTGGCGGGCGATCCCTTCGAGCCCGGCTTGGCGGCCGAGTTGGCGGAGCTCTCGGAGGGAGCGGCACTGGCTGCGCTCGACGAGCTGCTGGAGCGCGCGCTGGTGCGGCCGGCCGGTGCGCCGCGCCGCTTCACCTTCCGCCACCCGGTGGTCCGCCACGCCGTCTACGCGGCCATGCCCGGCGGCTGGCGCCTGGGCGCACACGCCCGCGCCAGCACCGCGCTCGAGCGCCGTGGCGCCGGGGCGGTCGAACGCGCCCACCACGTCGAGCACGCCGCCCGCCCAGGCGACGAGCACGCCATCGGCCTGCTCGTGACGGCCGCCCGAGAGCTGCAATCGCCGGCACCGGCGAGCGCGGCGCGCTACTACGCCGCCGCGCTGAGGCTGCTGCCCGACCAGCCCGAAGAGCGGAGCCGGCGGATCGAGATGCAGGCGCGGCTGGCCGACGCCCAAGCGGCGGCGGGCGACACGCTCGCTGCGCGCGCGACGCTGGACGAGGCGCTGCGGACCGCCCGCGAGGGCGAGCGCCTGGCACTGACGGTCGGGATGGCCAACCAGGAGTGGTGGCTTGGCGGCCACGAGGACGCCCGCCGTCGGCTTCAGGTGGCGCTCGGCGAGCTGCCGGCGCAGCCGTCCGCGGATCGAGTCCGCCTGCGGCTTGCACTGGGCCTGATGGCGCTGTTGGCCTGCGACCTGCGCGAGGCGCAGGCCCAAACCAGCGACGCCCGCGACGATGCCCGCGCGATCGGCGATCCGGTGTTCGAGATCGCGGCATTGGCGTCCGGCGCACTCGCCTGCGTCGCGGAGGCGGATGACCCCGAGGCGGCCGAGCGTCTGGCTGAGTCCGGCGCCGCGCTCGAGCGGCTGACCGTCGAGCAGCTGACCACGCGCCTGCCCGCGTTGTGGATGCACGGCCGCGCCCGGCGGGCGCTCGGACATTTCGAGGCATCGCTCGCGGACCTCGAGCGCGGCGCCGCCATCGCCGCCGAGACCGGCCGCGAGCGTGTGCTGCTGATTCTCACCGTGGAGTCGGTGCCGACGCTGATCGAGCTCGGACGGCTGGCGGACGCATGCGCGGCCGGCGAGGAGGGCGTGGAGCTGGCGCGACTGGCCGGGAACCCGCGCATGTTGCTCTGGGCACACAGCGCCCTCGCGTCGGCGTTGGTGGCCGCCGGCGACGCGGCGGCGGCGCTGCGCAGCGCCGGCGAAGCCGGCGAGACCGGGGTGCGAGGGGACTTCCACGCCGCGGGACAGCCCGGCTGGTGCCTCGGCGCGGCGTTGACCGCGGCGGGCAACCCAAAGGAAGCGGTGGCTGCCCTGCGGCAGGCGTTCGGCGGACCCGGCCTGGACGCTGTCGTCCCGGCCGACCGGCCCACCGCCGTCGCCGATCTGGTCGAGGCGCAGCTCGCGTGCGGTGACATCGCCGCGGCCGAGGAGGCGCTCGCGGCCGGCGAAGCCGCAGCCGCGCGCGCCGGCACGACCTGGGCCGCGGCCGTGACAGGGCCTGACGCGCACGGAGGTTCTGCTGGCGCGGGGGGCTGCCAACGAAGCCGTCGCCGCCGGCGGCGCGGCACGCGAGGCCGCGGGCCGCGCCCCGCTCCTGTCCGCACGGGCACGGCTCGCCGAGGGCCGGGCGCTCGCGGCCGCCGGCGAGCGCCCGGCCGCCATCGAGGCTCTGGTGGACGCGGAGTCCGAGCTCGACAGGTTCGGTGCGCGGCGCCGGCGCGACGAGGCGGTGCGCGAGCTGCGCCGGCTCGGCCAGCGCGTCCTGCGTCCCGCACGCGAGGCGTCCGAGGGCCCGCTCGCTCCGCTCACCGCACGCGAGCGCGAGATCGCCGAGCTCGTCATCGCCGGGCGCACCAACCGCGAGGTCGCCGCGCAGCTCGTGCTCAGCACCCGCACGATCGAAGCCCACCTGCGCAACATCTACGGGAAGCTCGGGGTGCGCTCCCGAGTCGAGCTGGTGCGCGCGAGCGAGCGCGCCGACCCCGGTTAGGTGGTTACGCCGATGCCGTGAGCCGGCCGCGAGCCGATGCTGCCTCCACAACGCAAACGGCCTTCAGTGGAGGGCCCGTCTAATCAGGAGGCAGAATGTCTACGTCAATCAAGTCCCGTCGGCTCCCGGCCGCGCTCGCGCTGATCGCGCTGGCGCTCGCCGGTCTCGCTCTCGCCGCCGCCACGAGCGGCGCCGCCACCGCGGACGCCGGCCAGAGCGCCCAGTCGGCGAACCATCGCAGCACCGAACGTCTCGTCGTGCGCGGCGAGGGCACGCTCACGGAGGCACCCTGCCCGGCCGGCCTCTGTCTCGAGCTCACCGGCGGCGCCTTCAGGGGCACCCCGGTCGGGACCGGTGCCTACAACAGCAGCGTCGAGCTCAGGATCGCGGAGGGGTTCCCGAACGGCGAGGGCGGCGGCTGCGCACCGTTCACCGGCCAGACCGTGCTCGGTGCCGGCCCCGACCGTCTCGTCCTCAAGCTCTGGGGCGACTCCTGCCAGGACGGCTCCGGCCCCCTGCAGACGTCGTCCTTCACGGGCCTCGCCCTCTTCGTCGTCAAGAACGGCACGGGCACGTACGCGAAGGCCATTGGCGGCGGAATCGCGAGCTTCACGGAGGACGACTCCGATCGCGAGCGCATGACGCTGATCGGCCGGATCTCTCGCTGAGACCGGGAGCGCGACGCCGGGTGGCGGGCCGGATGCCCGCCACCCGGCGCGCTCGTCATGCGGCCGCCTTGCGCGGCCGGTTAGCCCTCCGCCTCGCGCGGCGCGTAGCGGTGGTGGAGGTCCAGGGAGTTCCCGTCGGGGTCCTGGAAGATCGCCTGGTGGCAGACGCCGCTGTCGATGGTGTCGCCCTGGAACGTGACGCCGCGCGACTCGAGCTCGGCGCGCGCGGCCTCGACGTCGTCGACCTGGAACGCGATCGGCACCTTGTTGGGCTGGAACTCGATGCCTACCTGCTCGCAGGCGATCAGCGCGATCGTGACGGTGCCGGTCTCGAACTCGGCGCCGAGCGGCTCCTGCCCGGGGCGCTGCCACAGCTTCGACGGCTCCAGCCCGAGCACGTTCTCGTAGAACTCCCGCGCCGCAGCCAGGTCTTTGGTCGGCACCGAGACGAAGTCGACGCCGGTCACGAGTTGAGTCGAGGTGCTCATGCGGGTAGCTCCTGAACGGCCCAGCCGTTCCCGTCGGGGTCGTTGAAGAACACGAACTTGAAGCCGGGCCTGCCTTCGCGGCCCAACACCTGGGTCTCGCCGACGTCGAGGCCGCGCTCAGCGTAGTCCGCCCGTGCGGCCTCCATGTCGGTCACGACGAGCTGGAGGCCCTTCACGGAGCCGGGCTCCGTGTCCACGAGCCCCGTGCCGATCACGATCGAGCACGCCGACCCGGGCGGAGTCAGCTGGACGACGCGCGTGTCCTCATTGATCCATGTGTCGTGGTCGGTGTTGAAGCCCATCTTCTCGGTGTAGAAGGCCTTTGCGCGGTCCACGTCGGAGACGGGGACGGTGACCACCTCGAGTCGGTAATCAACGCCGCCTCCCATCAGGCCAGGTACCGCGCGAGGCGTTCGATCGAGGCCGTGACCCCGGCCTCTGCCGCGGCGCGCATCTCGTCGGTGGTCTGGATCGTCGACTGGAGGACGAGTTCAGTGCGGCCGTTGCCGAGGTCGGTCAGGTTGAGGACGGACACGGCGCCCTCGTGCCAGTTGTCCCCCGCCGGCTCCTCCAGGACCAGCCGCTCGGGCGCGACCACCTCCCGGTAGACGCCGACGACCGGCATCTCGGCGCCCTCCTCGTTGACGGAGGTCAGCCGGAAGTCCCCACCGGGCCGGACCTCCATCGTGACCGTCGAGAGCGCTGTGCTCCAGCCGGGCGGGCCCCACCACTGAACTAGCTGGTCGGGCTCCGTCCACGCCTTCCACACGAGCTCGCGGGGGGCATCGAACACACGCCGGATCGTGATCTCCTGGGCCGTGGCTGCCTGGGTCATTCGGGTGGTCCTTTCTGAATGGCGCGCAGGTGCTCGTCGAGGCGGTCGAAGCTGCCCTCCCAGAATCGCCGGTAGCCCGCCAGCCAGTCGGAGGCCTCTTTGAGGGCCTCGCCCTGCAGCCGCGACGGGCGCAGCTGGGCGCTGCGCCCGCGCGCGATCAGCCCTGCCCGCTCGAGCACCTTGAGGTGCTTCGAGACGGCCTGCAGGGTGATGGGGAACGGATCGGCGAGCTCGTTGACGGTGGCCTCCCCCTCGGCGAGCCGCGCCAGGATCGCGCGGCGGGTGGGGTCGGCGAGGGCGGAGAATGTGGTGCTGAGCTGGTCGACCGGCACGGTGGTGTGATCACCTGCTTGGTTGATAAACCGTGTGGTTGAGTATACGGCGGCCGCGACCGTTGTCAACCCCGCGCGCTAGCCGCTCTCCCCGTGGTAGTAGTCAACCGCGCTCGAACGCTCGACGATCAGGTTCTCCGCCCGGTCCCCGGTCCAGACCGCGACCTTTCCGCTGTCCGGATAGGCGGTCGCGCTCGGGTAGACGATCGTCGACCACATCAGGACACGCGCGGTGCTGTCGCTGTCGTTGCGGATCTGGTGGGCCCCGGCGGGACCCTTCGGGAAGAAGACGACGTCGAACGGCTCCAACTGCTCGGTGCCGTCCGGAGTCCGCACCGACGGCCGGCCCTCGAGGGCGAGGACCCATTCCTCCTCTCCGTACTCGTAGTGATACGGGCAAACGGCCTGGCCTGGCGGTAGCTCGTAGACGCTCATCCCCGTCGCCTCGGCACCCACATCCCTGCCGAACCGGAACATCGCGGCGCCGAAGCCGTCTGGGTCGTCGGGGTCGTACTGGAAGGGCGGGTTGGCGATGTTCACGCGCCGCATCGAGATCAGTCGCGCTGCGGGAGAGCCTGCACGGCCCAGCCGTTGCCATCGGGATCGCTGAAGAAGACGAACGCACCCCACGGGAATTCCTGGACCTCGCTCACCTCCACCCCGCGCTCGACGAGCTCGGCGCGTGCCGCCTGGATGTCGGAGACGACCATCTGCAGCCCCTTGACCGAGCCGGGCTCGGCATCCACGACCCCCGTCCCCAGCGCGATCGAGCAGGCCGATCCCGGGGGCGTCAGCTGAACGAAGCGAATCTCGTCGCTCACGGTAAGGTCGTGGTCGGCGTTGAAGCCGACCTGCTCGTAGAACGCCTTTGCGCGGTCGACGTCCGAGACCGGAACCGCCACGAGCTCGAGCTTCCAATCCACTGTGTATCGCTCCTTTGCCGGGTTGTGCGTCGGCGGCGACCCTAAGGCAAAGAAGATTCGCGTGACTTGTCGATCTCGAGCCGCCTCACTCGACGTCTTGATAGAAGCGAGCCGAAAAGCCGGCTCGATACCCGACAGGAGGAAGCTCGAAATGCGAGTGATGGTCTTTGTAAAGGCAAACGACGACTCCGAGGCTGGGGTCATGCCCAGCGAGGAGCTCGTCGCGGAGATGATGAAGTACAACGAGGAGCTCGTGAAGGCGGGCGTGATGCTCGCCGGCGAGGGCCTCCACGCGAGCTCGAAGGGCGCGCGCGTCAAGTTCTCAGGCGACAAGCGCACGGTTATCGACGGGCCCTTCAGCGAGACGAAGGAGCTGGTCGCCGGCTATTGGCTCTGGGAGGTCAAGTCACTGGAAGAGGCGATCGAGTGGGTCAAGCGCTGCCCCTCCGACCCGTCGGGCGCGGAGTCCGAGATCGAGATTCGCCCGGTGTTCGAGATCGAGGAGTTCGGCGAGTCGTACAGCCCCGAGCTCAGGGAGCAGGAGCAGCGCCTGCGCGCTCAGGTCGAGGCGAAGCAGTAGCCCCTCCCCGGCAATGACGGCGTCCGATGTCAATCGCACGATCGACGCGGTCTGGCGGATCGAGTCCGCACGGCTGATCGCGGGCCTCGCCCGGATCGTGCGCGACGTCGGCCTTGCCGAGGACCTGGCGCACGACGCGCTGGTCGCCGCGCTGGAGCAGTGGCCCGAGTCGGGCGTCCCGGACAACCCGGGCGCCTGGCTCATGGCCACGGCGAAGCACCGGGCGATCGACCGGCTGCGGCGCAGCGAGATGGCCGAGCGCAAGCACCAGGAGCTCGGCCGCGAGCTTCAGATCAACCAGGCGCTGGCGGCCGCGGACTGGGACGCCGTGATCGAGGACGTTGGCGACGATGTCCTGCGGCTCATATTCACCACCTGCCATCCCGTGCTCTCACGTGAGGCGCGGGTGGCGCTCACGCTGCGGCTGCTGGGAGGGCTCACGACGCCCGAGATCGCACGTGCCTTCCTGGTTCCGGAGTCGACCGTCGCACAGCGAATCGTGCGCGCCAAGCGAACGCTCGCGGAGACGAACGTCCCCTTCGAGGTCCCGGGCCCCGAGGAGCGCGCCGCGCGCCTGTCGTCTGTGCTCGAGGTCATCTACATCGTCTTCAACGAGGGCTACTCCGCGACCGCGGGCGAGGAGTGGCTGCGGCCGGCGCTCGAGGCAGAGGCGCTTCGCCTCGGGCGGATCCTGGCCGCGCTCGCCCCGAACGAGCCCGAGGTCCACGGCCTCGTCGCCTTGATGGAGATCCAGGCGTCGCGCTCACGAGCGCGGGTCACCCCGTCGGGCGAGCCCATCCTGCTGCTCGACCAGGACCGCGGGCGCTGGGACTACGTGCTGATCGGGCGCGGGCTTGCCGCGCTCGAACGCGCCGAGCAGCTCGGCGGGCGGCTCGGTCCCTACACGCTGCAGGCCGCGATCGCGGCCTGCCACGCGCGCGCCCGGACGCCTGAGCAGACCGACTGGCAGCGGATCGTGGCGCTCTACGACGCGCTCGCCGAGCTCTCCCCGTCGCCCGTCGTGGAACTGAACCGGGCGGTGGCGCTGGGGATGGCGTTCGGTCCGGCGGCGGGACTCGAGCTCGTGGACCAGCTGACCGACGAGCCGGCCCTCGAGAGCTACCACCTCCTGCCGAGCGTCCGCGGCGACCTGCTCGAGAAGCTCGGGCGCCTCGACGAGGCGCGCGAGGAGTTCGAGCGCGCGGCGTCGCTGACGCAGAACGCGCCTGAGCGCAAGCTGCTGCTCGAGCGCGCCGCCGCCTGCGCCCGCGGCTAGGCCACGCTCAGTCGGCGAACGGCCCGGGATCGGCCGGCACGTCCACGGCGTGCTCCTGGAGGACCTCCAGGGGGACGATGTCGAGCGTGCGCTCGTGCGTCGAGGCCAGCACCACGAACGCCGCCGCGCCGTCCTCGTGGGCCAGGAGCCAGTTGCGCGCGGTCACGCACCAGCGATCCCCCGGCACGAGCCCTGGGAAGCGATACTCGGGCACCGGCGTGCTCAGGTCGTTTCCGATCCCGCGCTGGTGCTCGAGGAACTCCTCCGTCACCACTGCGCAGATCGTGTGGCTGCCCAGGTCCTCGAGGCCCGTGCGGCAGAACCCGTCGCGGTAGAAGCCCGTCAAGCGGCTCAGTGCTGCAGGGCTCGAGCTCCCCGCCGAGGACGTTGCGCTCGGTCACCGGGCGCGCTTCAAGCGGCAAGCTCGGTCTGCTTGGCCTCCAAGTCGATTCCGTGCAGCCTGGCGAGGTTCTCGCCGAGGATCTTGCGCTTGGCCTGCTCGGTGAGCTGCGGGTGGCCGCGCTCCTCGACGATGTCGCGCGGCAGCTCGAAGTTCCAGAACTCCTCGAGCGCCCACTGCGGGTGCCAGATCGGGCTCTCGCCGCCGTAGATGATCTTGTCCTCGCCGCACCACCACATCATCTTCCCGAGCGTCTCGGCGAACACGCGTGGCTGGCGGGAGATGAAGTTCACGGTCGCCGCGATCGAGGCATAGAGGTTGGGGTAGCGCACGATCTGCCACAGGACCTCGTCGAGCCACGGCAGGCCGACGTGGAAGATCACGAAGTTGATGTCGGGGAAGTTCGCGGCGGCCCCGTCCATGTCGAAGGTGCGCGTGTGCTCGACGGGCTGCGGCCCGAGCGGCACGCCCTTGTGGACGCCGATCAGGTTCACGCCCAGCTCCTGCGCCTTCTCGAAGGCGGGGTATGCCACCCGCGGATCGTCCATTCGCCACGGGAACGGCCGTCCGTAGTCGTAGCGCACGTTGTAGAACTTGAACGCCTTCGCCCCGTACTCCTTGACCTGGACCTCCATCAGGTCGAGTGCCTTCTTGCCCTCGAGCGGGTTGACGGAGCCCCAGAACACCGCACGGTCGGGGTGCTTCTGCGCCATCTCGGCGCACTTCTCCCAGGACGAGAGCCCGTCGTGGAAGAGGTCGGTGAGCGGGAGCGGCTGCGCGACGATCATGTCGGTGTCGGAGCCCTGGATGACCATCTCGTAGATCTCGTCGACCGACCACTCGCGGAAGAACTCATCGCGGGAGAGCACCCGCTCGCCCTCGCGCGTGAGCAGCGTGTGGAAGGCGTAGAGGTGCTCGTCGAAGAGCTCGCCGGGCGGTCCGATGGCGTTGCGCTTGTCGAAGTTGAACACGTGGCATACGCAATCGAAGACGAAGGCCGGGACCTTCTGCTCCCGTGCCGCTGCCGGCTCGGACTGGGTGTCGGTAGCTGCCATCGGTCTACGCTCCTTCGGTTCGTGCGAGCCTCCGCTCGCGGTAGGGCTCGAGCTCGTCGAGCGGCATGCTGAGCTTCTCGCGCGCCGAGGGGGACAGCCGCTCCATGGTCCAGACGGGCTCCCACACCACCTGCACGTCGACCGTCTCGACCCCGGCGAGCTGCCGCAGCCGGTCCGGGATCGCGCTCGACATGGTGGCCACGAACGGGCACCAGCCGGTGGTGGGAACGAGGTCCACGCTCACGTGCGCGCCCTGCACGCGCACGTCCCCGACGACGCCCATGTCGACGATGCTGATGCCGCGGTCGGCGCAGCACGGGTCGTACACGTCGCGCAGCGCCTCCATGAGCTCTGCACGGTCCGGCGATTCCGCGTGTCTCACGGCTCCCTCCACGGATCGTCGCTGACATCGAAGGCGAGCCGGAAGCCGGTCGTGGGGGTGCCGCGGCGCGGCTCAGCGGCGAGCGCGCGCGACGCTCGCAGGCCCCAGGCGTGGTCGAGCCACGACCCTCCGCGCACCACTCCCCATCCCTCCGGCGTCCGGTCCGCCACCCACTCCCACACGTTGCCCGCCAGCTGCTCGGCCCCAAACGGGCCGGCGCCCTCGGGATGCGCCGTCACCGGCACGGTCCAGCCCCAGCCCGACTCGGCGCAGGCGCAGCGGTCGGGGTCGAACGTGTCGCCCCACGGCCACGAGCGTCCGTCGCGGCCGCGCGCGACTGCCTCCCATTCCTCTCCGGTCGGCAGGCGCACCGGGCGGCCCAGCTCGGCCGCGGCCCAGCGGCAGAAGGCGCCGGCTTCGTCGAGCGAGAGGCCGGTGACAGGGTGATCGGCGAGCGCCGGCGCCTCGAGCCGAGCGGCGAGCACGGCGTCCGCGCTCCGGCCGGTGGCCTCGAAGAACCCGCGCGCCTGCGAGTTCACCACGGGCCAGCGGCCGATTCCGACCCGATCCAGCACGACCGCGCGTTCCTCCCCGGGCTCCCCGAGACGGTAAGTCCCGGCCGGCAGCTCGACCGATTCTTCGAGCGGAAGCTCGCCTGCGACCTTCGCGGTGTCGGGCGGCGCGGTGCTGTGCATCGACTCCCTCCTGCCGAGGATCCGATCGGGACGCACGCTACCGCCTGCGGCTCGCCCGGTGCGCTCAGGCTCAGATCGTGCCGGGGTAGTACGGCAGCGGGCCGCCGGCCCTGCGCCGCACGGCGCCGAACAGCTCGCGTGCCTTGCCGCCGCGGGAGGCGGCGAGGTCGCGCCACTCGTGGCGGTCGCCTCTTGGGTCGTAGAGGTGGAGGTCGCCGCCGGTGTTGCTGCCGAACGCCTTCCAGCGCTCGCTCTGTACGAAGAAGCTGTTGCCGTAGCCACCCCAGGCGTAGGGGCGCTCCGGAGGGCGCCGGCCGTCGAAGAAGCCCGACAGGTCAATGCCGTCCATCTCGCGCGGAGCGGGCACACCGGCCATCGACAGCAGCGTGGGCGCCACGTCATGGGTCGAGGCGAACCAGCGCCGGGTGCGCCCCGCGAGGCGGCGTTCCGGGTGGATGACGATCAGCGGAACGTGAATCAGCTCGGGATGGAGCCGCGTCGAGATCTTGCCCGTGAGGCCGTGGTCGCCGAGGAAGAAGCCGTGATCCGAGACGAGCACGATCGCCGTCTCACGCTCCAGATCCAGGTCATGCAGCCGCTCGAGGAAGACGCCGAGCCAGCGGTCGGTCATCGTAACCTCGGCGGCGTAGAGGGCCTTCATGCGGTCGACGAGCACGAGGTCGGCACCGCTCAGGTATCTCGACACGGGCGCGTAGTACGGCCGCGCCGGCTCGGGCCCGCGATAGTCCGGGTCGCCGTACATGTCGACGTAGCGGCGCGGCGGGGTCCACGGCTCGTGCGGCTCGAAGGTGTCGACGACCAGTGCGAACGGCTCCGGGCGCTGGGCCGCGGCCTCGAGCAGGCGTGCCCCGTCCCGGAAGACCCGGGCGGCGAACGACCTCGTCTCGTCGTGGACGTAGCGGCCATTCGCCAGGTAGCGGCGGACACGGTCGCGGGTGTCGGCGTCCTCGATCGCCGGCGGCAGCCAGTGCCGCAGCTCGGCGTCGGAGACCCCCGCCGCGGTCCCGCCGAACTGGCCGCCTCTGCGAACGAAGCGGTCGAAGCTGCGCCGGAAGGGCGCCCACGGCGGCGAGAAGCCGAGGCCGGTGTTGTCGGTCACGTATGCCGTCCAGTAGCCGGCGCGCTTGAGGACGCTCGTGAACGACATGCCGGGGCTCGCGAGCGGCGCCCAGCCGGGCTCGCCGAGCAGTCCCGGGTACGGGTGCCAGCCGCGGAACGGGAACACGCGCCGGCCGCTGAGGATCGACCTGCGCGCGGGCACTGTGGGCATCGCCTCCGGAAAGCAGCGCGTGAAGCTGAGCCCCTCGCGCGCGAGCGCGTCGATGTTGGGCGTGCGGGCGCGGTTTCCGAAGGAGTGGTCGGCGCGGAGAGTGTCGACGATGATGAGGACGACGTTGGGCCCGTCGTGGGGCCTGCTGCCCTGCCCACGTGCCGCGGCCGGCAGTCCGGCAAGGGCGGCCGCGGAGAGGCCCGCGTCGCGGATGAAACGCCGCCTGGTGGTGGACGCCGGCATGGGCGGCGGAGGTTGCCAGAACGACCGGGCGAACCCGGCACCTCTCCGCTTTGCCCACCATATGGGTGGTCAGAACGGAGAGGTGGACGGCTAAGGTCGTGGGGGTGCCGATCGTTCCCGCAACGCTCGATCCTCCGGTGGACCCCGGGCGTGACCACGTGCGCGGCGCACCTGAAGCGCCCGTCACGCTCGTCGAGTACGGCGATTTCCAGTGCCCCTACTGCGGCGAGGCCTACCCGGTGGTGAACGAGCTGCGCGCGCGCTTCGGCGATCAGCTTCGCTTCGTCTTCCGCCACATGCCACAGGCCGGCCTGCACCCCCGGGCTCAGGCGGCCGCCGAGGCTGCGGAGGCCGCCGGCGCACAGGATCGCTTCTGGGAGATGCACGACCGCCTCTTCAACCACCAGCACGAGCTGAGCGATGCCGAGCTCCGAAACCACGCCGCGGCGATCGGCCTCAAAGTCGAGCGCTTCGACCGCGAGTTGCAAGAACGCCTGCACGCCGCCCATGTCCGAGCCGACTACCAAAGCGGCGTGCGGAGCGGGACCCCGAGCACGCCGCGCTTCTTCGTAAACGGCGTGATCCACCTCGGATCCCCCACATTGCCCGAGCTCGAGCAGGCGATTTCGACTGCGCTCGCGTCGCCCGCACGCGCGGTTTGAGCCCGCCCCGGCTAGTCTCCCCTTGACCTCGTCGCGCCTCGCGCGCCGGTGAGGGGGTCAAGCATGGCTGTTTCGAGAGGATCGAAAGCAGCGGTCGCGGGGACCACGACGCGCGTGACTTTTGAGGTCGAGCGCTTCGGCTGGGTCGCGGACGACCGCATCGAGCTCGCGGGCCGTTGGTTCGGCCTGCGCGGTCACCGCTTCCTGCGACCGACGCTCGACGTCGAGGTGGACGGCCATCACCGGCGGCTGCTCGCCCTGCTCGAGCACAAGCCCTGGGCGGCCGATGACGGGGACGAGTGGGTGGCCGCCTTCAACTGGCAGGGTGAGCCTGTCCACTTACCGGGGGCGGAGCTGGCCGTCGGCCCCGATTTGACCGTCGAGCTGCCCGCACCCGCCGGCGGGCGCTCACCGTCGCCGAAGCGACCCGCCCCGCAGGCACACGACCTGCTGCCGGCGGGGAGGCCGCGCGCGGACATCGAGCTCGATCTGGCCACTGCCCGGGACGAGGCCGAGCGCGTCGCGGGCGAGCTCGAGCGCCAGCGGGCCACGCACGCCGCCCGAACGGAGGAGCTCCAGAGGCGGCTGAGCGCCGAGCACGAGGCGGTGGCGTCCCTCAAGGAGGAGCTCGCGGCCGCTCGCGCCGCGGCCTCCGCCCTCGAGTCCGAGAGCGCGAGCCGGATCGAGCAGCTCTCGGCCGAGCGGGACGCCGCGGTCGCTGCCAACTCGGCGGCGCTCGCGGAGACCAAGCGCATCGAGAGCGAGCGCGACGCCGCGCTGAGGGGGCGTGCCGCCGTGGAGCAGGAGCGCGATGCCGCGGTGCGTGCGCGCGACTCCGCACGGCAGGAGCGCAACGCCTGGATGTCGCGTGCCCGTGTGGCGCTGGCGGAGCAGAGCAAGCCCGCCACGGGCACGGTGCGCCGCCGCCCGGCGGCCTCCGCGCGGCCCCCTCAGGCTGAGCCTGTCCCCGAGGAAGGGCCTGCCGGCCCGGCCGTGCCCGCCGCGGACCCACCCCGGCCCCGCGCCGCCCGTACCCGCCGGGCCACAACCGCCCCGAGCGACGACAACGGCGACGCCCCACTCGCACCTGCACGCGGGCCGCGCGCCGAAGCCGCAGCCTCCCCGGCCCGCGGGCCCCGCGCCGGCGTTCGCACGGTCAAGATCGGCTTCGACGAATCGCTCGCGAGCTCGCCCCGGCCCGGGGCCGGCGCGCCGGAGGAACTGACCACGCCCCTGCTCGGCGTCCCGCCGGGACGGACGGGTCCCCGGCCCACGATCCCGCTCTGGGCCTCCCGCCTGCTGGCGGCGCTGGCACTCGTGATCGCCGTCGTGATCGCGGTCCTGCTGATCTTCTGAGCGCGCCTAGCCGAGCGCCTGGTCGAGCGCCTCGTTGACCAGCTCGTCCGCGCGCTGGTTCTGCTCGCGCCTGACGGGGCGCACGGCCCAGCGCTCGAAGCCGCGCAGCTCCCTCATCGCCTCGAGGAAGAGCGGCTTGAGACCCGCGTGCTTGACCTTGTATTCGCCGCCGATCTGACGTGCGACGAGCTCGGAATCGTTGACCACCTCGACCTCCGTGGCACCCAGGTCGCGCGCCAGCTCGAGGCCGAGCAGCAGGGCGCGGTACTCGGCCACATTGTTGGTGGCCTCGCCGATGAACGCGTTGCGCTCACCGAGCTGGTCACCGTCGGGCGTCGAGGCCACGGCGGCCACGGCGGCGGGCCCGGGGTTGCCGCGCGCCCCGCCGTCGACGTGCACGACGACCTTCACCCGCCGGCGGCGGGATCACCGGCGACCACGCGCCCCTGGTCGTCGAGCGCCGCGTTCCAGTGGCGGAGGGACTCGTCGATCTCGTCCATCTCCTCCCCCTTCTCAAGCATCTCGACGGCGTCGGCCTCGTCGCCCAGGTCGACCCGATAGCGGTACCAGGAGAGCTCCCAGGCCACGAGCAAGGAGACCGCGCTCGGCTGGGAGGCGTCGGGCTGTGCGCTCACCCAGGCGGGCCCGAGCGTTCGCGCGAGCCCGGCGATCGTGCGCTGATGGCTCGAGCGGTTGAAGAGCTCGAGCGCCCTGTCGACCTTGCCCTCGGGGGTGGTCGGCATCGCACGCACGTGGCGCGGATCCTTCGGCTTCGTGCGCGGGCGCTCGCGCGGCTGCGCGGCGGGCTCGTCGGCGCCCCGGTGCTCGCTCGGCTCGACCCCCTCGCCCGAGCCGTGCATCGCCTCCTGCTCGGCGAGCCTCGGCTCCTCGTGCTCGGGCCGGGCGGCGGGCTCGGGCGGGCGGCGCCGCCGCAGCCGGCCCAGCACGCCGCGGCGGGGCTCGCTGCGCGGCATCCGTGCGGGCAGGTCACCCGCGGCAGACTCGCGGATCCAGCCGTGATGCTGTGCGCGCACGGCGCACAGATCGCATACATCGTGACGCTGCCCACCCGGGGCGAGGAAGGCCTCGACGCGCTCGCCCTTGAGAATCGTGCGCCCGCAGACGTCGCAGGCCACGACGTCGTGGACCGGCCTGAGCTCCTTCTTCACAAGCGTCGATGATAGGAGGGAAGGGACCTCAGGCCTTGACGGCTTCGCGCTCCTCCTGTGCCTGCTGGACCACCTGCTGCGCCACGTGCCCGGGTACCTCCTCGTAGCGGGCGAGCTCCATCGAGTACTCACCCTGGCCGCCGGTGATGGCGCGCAGGTCAGGTGCGTACTCGAGCAGCTCGGCCATCGGGACCTCCGCCTTGACCTCGGTCACGGCGCCCCTTGGCTCCATGCCCAGCGGCCGCCCGCGGCGCGAGTTGAGGTCGCCGATCACGTCGCCCACGTACTCCTCCGGAACCGTGACCGTCACGGTCATGATCGGCTCCATCAGCGTCGGCTGCGCGCTCTCCATCGCGTCCTTGAAGGCCATCGAGCCCGCGATCTTGAAGGCCATCTCCGACGAGTCAACGGAGTGGTGCTGGCCGTCGAACACGGTCACGCGCACACCGCGGACCGGGAAGCCGGCGATCGTTCCGCTGCGCATTGCCTCCTGGACGCCCTTCTGGACCGCCGGTATGAAGCCGCCGGGGATCACGCCGCCCTTGATCGCGTTGACGAACTCGAAGTCGGCACCCGCGCCGAGCGGCTCGATCTCGATGTGGCAGTCCGCGAACTGCCCGCGGCCGCCGGTCTGCTTCTTGTAGCGCGCGTGTGCCTTGGCGCTGCCCTTGATCGCCTCGCGGTAGGGCACGTGCGGCGGGTGCAGCTCCACCTCGGCGCCGAAGCGCTCCTTCATCCGGTCGACGATCACCTCCACGTGGATCTGCGTGATCCCGGCGAGGATCTGCTCGCCGGTCTGCGTGTCGCGGTGGAAGTCGATCGTGGGGTCCTCCTCCTGCAACCGGCGCAGGGCCTGCCCCATCTTCTCCTCGTCGCCCTTGGCCTTGGCCTCGATCGCGAACGCCATGACCGGGCGCGGCATCGCGGGCAGCGACAGCGGGATCTCCGCGTCCTTGGACGCGAGCACGTCGCCCGCGTGAGTCTCCTTGAGTTTCGCAACCGCGCCGATGTCGCCGGGCCCGAACTCGTCCGCGTGCTCGTTCTCCTTGCCCTGCGGCACCAGCAGCTGGCCGATCCTCTCCTTGACGTGGGCGCGGGTGTTGTAGACCTGCGAGTCGTGCTTGAGGACGCCCTGATAGACCCGGAACAGGTTGACGCGGCCGGCGTAGGGGTCGGCGAGGGTCTTGAAGACGAACGCCACCATGTCCTTCGACTCGTCCGGTTCCAGCGTGACCCCGTCCACCTCGATCGCGCCGCGCTTGGCGGGCGACGGGAGGTCCTCAACGAAGGCGTCCAGCAGGCGGTTGATCCCGAGGTTGCGGGTGGCGGCCCCGCACGTGACCGGGAAGAGCTGGCCATCGGTCACGCCTGTCTTCAGGGCCGACACGGTCTCGTCATGCGAGATCTCCTCGCCCTCGAGGTAGCGCTCCATGAGCGTGTCGGAGACCTCGGCGACCTCGTCCATCAGCTTCTCGCGGTACTCCTCGGCCTGCGCGCGCAGCTCGTCGGGGATCTCGACCTCCTCGCAGTTCTCGCGCGCCGCCCCCTCGTAGCGGTAGGCCTTCATGTCGATCAGGTCGATCACGCCCTGCAGCTCGTGCTCGGCGCCGATCGGGATCTCCGTGGCGACCACGTGCGGTCCGAAGGCGGCCTTGAGCGAGTCGAGCGCGCGGAAGAAGTCGGCGCGCTCGCGGTCGAGCATGTTGACGAAGACGATGCGGGCGAGCCCGAGCTCGGCGGCTCGCTCCCAGAGGCGGGTCGTGGTGACCTCGACGCCCATGACGCCGTTCACGACGAAGACGGCGCCCTCGACCACGCGCAGCGCGGCGAGCGCGTCCGCGACGAAGCTCGGCTCCCCGGGCGTGTCGACGAGGTTGATCTTGCGGTCGTCCCAGCGGAAGGAGGACAGGCTCGCCGAGATCGACATCTCGCGCCCCTTCTCGTCCGCCGCGGAGTCGGAAACGGTGGTCCCGTCTGCCACCGAGCCAAGGCGGTTGACCGCGCCCGCGCTGAACAGGAGGGCCTCGTTGACGGAGGTCTTCCCGCTGCCTCGGTGGCCTACCAAGGCCACATTGCGGATCCGTTTCGGCGATTCGTGCGCCATGTCGCTCCTTTTTGTCGGGTCCGAGGAGCCTACCCTGCGATGGCTGAATCGACCGTCTCGTGGAGCGGCGCCGCCGTGCCGACCTCGGTGAGCTCGAGGACGCGGATGAGCGGTGAGCCGGGCGGCACCACGAGGCGCAGGTGCTGGCGTCTCCTGCGCAGCCGCCGGGAGAGGTCGAACAGGATCTCGATGCCCGCGGAGTCCAGGTAGCGACACTCGCTGAGGTCGATCACCAGGCCCAGGGCGTCGTTGGGCACCGACTCGAGCACCTGATCGCGCACGAGGCCGGCGTTGGTCATGTCGATCTCGCCTTCGAGGTGGGCCACAAGCGTCCCGCCGCGCCGCTCGATGGCGATCTCGGCGGGAGTGGTCACGCAGCCCTGGCTTCGGCCAACCGCCTCCGCATCGTGACCAAGGTACCTCCGTCCTCGGTCGCGATGTCGACGTCGTCCATGAGGCCGATGATGATCTTCAGGCCGCGTCCGCGGTGCTCGCCGCGCCGCTCGCGCCACACTCCGCGGTCGCGCACGCTCGCCACGAGTTCGCCCGCGATCAGCGCGGCCTCGACGTCGAAGCTCGCGTCGCCCGGGCCATAGGCGTGCTCGATCGCGTTGCCGGCGGCCTCGCAGATCGTGAGCGTGATCTCGTAGGACTCGAGCTCACTGGCGCCGGCGGCGTGCAGAAAGCGCTCGAGCCGGCGCCTGAGCATTGCGAGCGACTCCGGCTCGGCTGGCAGCGAAAGGCGCAGGTTGTCGGCCCTCATCGCCGTCGGTCGTACGGCGAGCAGCGCCACGTCGTCGACCGGATCGCGCCTGGGGAGGACCGCGTCCAGCACGCGGTCACAGAGGCGGTCGAGGTCAGGCTCGGCCCGACCGACCGCGGCGGCGAGCGCGTCAAAGCTCTCCTCGAGCGGGACGCCGCGGCGCTCCACGAGCCCGTCCGTGTAGAGGAGCAGCGTCGAGCCCGGGGGCAGCACCGCCGTTGCCTCGCGGAAGACCGCCGGGTCAGCGGCCCCGATCGGGACGGAGCGTCCGCCCTCGAGAAAGCGCGGCCCGTCCGGAGTGAGCAGGAGCGGCGGCGGATGGCCGGCCGCGCTGAACGTGACCTCCCCGGTCTCACGATCGAGGATCAGGTAGAGAACGGTGGCCATGGCCTCCTCGCCCCCGCTCGTCACGAGCCGATTGACGCGGGCCACGACCTCGGCGGGCGACGCCTCCACAAGCCCGTAGGCGCGGAAGGAGTTGCGGAGCTGACCCATCGTGGCGGCCGCGCGCAGCCCGTGGCCCGCCACGTCCCCGACCACGAGCGCGACCCGACCGTCCGGGCGCTCGAGCGCGTCGTACCAGTCGCCCCCGATCGCGGCCCCGCGGCCCGCCGAGGGCAGGTAGCGGGACATCAGCTCGAGCCCCTCGATCTTCGGCAGGCGCTCGGGCAGCAGGCTGCGCTGGAGGGTCTCCGCGATCGTGTGCTCGATGTCGTAGCGCTCTCGAAGCTGCTCCTGCATCAGCACGCGCTCGTGGATGTCCACGGCCGCTCCGACGTATCCCACGAACTCGCCGCGCTCGTAGCGCGGCACGCCTCGGTCGACGACCCAGCGGAACTCGCCGCCGCTGCTCATGAGGCGGTACTCGTACTCCCATACGCTGCGCTCCGCCAACGCGGCGTCCCACGACGCGAGCATCTTCTCGACGTCGTCGGGATGCACGCCGAGCGCCCAGCTCGGGCCGAGCTCTTGGTCGAGCGTGGTGCCCGTAAAGCGCATCCAGCCCTCGTTCACAAAGGTCACGAGCCCGTCCGTGTCGGTGGTCCAGATCATCACCGGGGCCGTGTCGGCGAGGTCACGAAAGCTGGCCTCGGACACGCGCAGCGCCTCCTCCATCGCGCGCCGCTCGTGGATGTCGGTGGACGTGCCGACGTAGCCCGCGAACTCCCCGCCCGCGAAGCGCGGCGTGCCGACCTCCAGCACCCAGCGGTAGGAACCGGACTGCGCGTGCATCAGCCGGTACTCGAAGCGGAACTCCTCCCGGCGCCGGAAGGCCTCACGCCAGCGCGCCAGCAGCTCGGCGCGGTCGTCGGCATGAGCGCTCAGGGCGAACGTGTCGCCGAGCTCCTCCTCGAACGTACGGCCGGTGAAGCGCAGCCAGCCCTCGTTCACGAACGTGACGTGCCCGTCGTCGTTCGTCATCCACATGAGCGCCGGGGTGGTGTCGGCGAGCTCGCGGAAGCGGGCCTCGCTGTCACGAACGAGCTCCTCGTGGCGGCTCCGCTCCACCGCCAGCCCGAGCACGTTCGCCAGCGCACGAAGGAAGAGCCCGTCGTCGCCGGAGAAGCGGCGCAGGCTCGCGCTGTAGACGGCGATCACGCCGAAGTGGCGGCCGCGGACCCCGATCGGCGCGACCATCGCGCTGACGATCCCGAGCTCCCGCTGGGCGGGCGAGGGCTCGAACCGGGGATCGCGCGCGAAGTCCTCGATGACCACCGGGCCGTCACCCTCTAGCGCATGGCCGGCAAGCTCCTCGGCGTCGGCCCTCAGCACGCCCCCGAGCGCGTCGTCGGGGAAGCCGGCGGCCGCGCGCACCAGGAGACTGCGGCGGTCGCTCGTCAGCTCGAGCACGGTGGCGTAATCGGTGCCGAGCTCGTGGCGCGCGGCGTCGGCCGCCGCGCCGACCAGGCCGAGCAGGTCGAGACCCGCAAGCGCGTGCTGTCCGAGCTCGGCCACGGCGGCCTGCTGGCTCGCGCGAACCCTGAGCTCGTCGCGGTGACGGTTCGTTGTACGCCGCAGCCGGGTTCTCATGAAGCGTGCAGGCTCAGTCGCCGTCGGAGAGCGGGTCGCCCTGGAGGCGCGACTTGAGGCGCAGGACCGCCTTCGTGTGCAGCTGGGAAACGCGCGACTCGGTCACGCCCAGCACCTCCCCGATCTCGCGCAGCGTCAGGTTCTCGTAGTAGTAGAGGGCGACCACGAGCTTCTCCCGCTCGGGCAGCCGCGCGATCGCGTCCGCCAGCCGGTCCTTCATCTCCGTGGTGTCCATCTCGGCCGCGGGGTCGAGCGCCTGCGGATCCTGGATTGTGTCGAGCAGCGACACCTGGTCGCCCGAGGAGTCGGAGACCGTCCAGAGCTCGTCGAGCGCGACGACCGACGAGTTCGAGATGCGGACGAGCGACTCCTGGAGCTCCTCGACCGGGATGCCGAGCCCATCCGCCATCTCCTGGTCGGTGGGCGCCCGACGCAGCTGGTGCTCGAGCTTGGCGTTGACCTTCTCGATGTCGCGCGCCTTGCTGCGCACCGAGCGGGGCACCCAGTCGAGCGAACGCAGCTCGTCGATGATCGAGCCCTTGATGCGGGTGATGGCGAAGGTTTCGAACTTGATCTCGCGCTCGGGCTCGAAGCGCTTGATGGCCGAGATCAGCCCGAGCAGGCCGTAGGAGATGAGGTCCGCCTCCTCGACGTGCGACGGCAGCCCGGTCGACATCCTGCCGGCGACGTACTTGACGAGCGGCGCGTAGGCCAGCACGAGCCGCTCGCGCGCCTGTTCGTCGTCCTCCTCCTTGTACCGACTCCAGAGGTCTTTGAGCTCGATCGCCTTGAGGTTGGTCTGCATCGCGGGGCTTGGTCACGCCCGTGGGTGGGCGCGCGCGTACACCGTCTTGAGGCGCCTCGACTCTACCCGAGTGTAAGTCTGGGTCGTGCCGATGGAAGCGTGGCCGAGAAGCTCCTGGATTGCCCGGAGGTCGGCCCCTCCCTCAAGCAGGTGAGTGGCGAACGAGTGCCGCAGCGTATGCGGCGTGATGCCGGCGCGGCGGGCCTGGAGCCGCAGCCGCCGCCGGACGTCAGAGGTGGACAGCCGGCGCCCGCTCTTGGAGAGGAAGAGCGCCTGGCTCTCCCCCGTGGCCAGCGCGCCGCGGCCGCGCGCCAGGTAGCGGTCGAGCGCCTTCCAGGCGTGCTCGCCGGCGGGCACGACGCGCGTGTGCCCGCCCTTGCCCTCGACCCGGACCTGCTCCGCGTCCGGGTCGACGCTCGTGGTGTCGAGGTTCACGAGCTCCTCCGCGCGCAGCCCCGCTGCGTAGGCGAGCTCGAGCATGGCGCGGTCCCGCAGGTCGAGCGGGGTCGAGCCGGGGATCCGCTCGAGCAGCTCCTCGACCTCGCGCGGCCGCAGCACCCGCGGCAGGTAGTTGTCCTTCTTGGGGCTGGACACGAGGTCCGCGGGGTTCGCCTCGAGCTCTCCGCGCTCCACGAGCTGGCGGTAGAAGGTGCGGATCGCGGCCAGCTTGCGGGCGACGGTCGATTTGGCCGCCCCGCGCTCGGAGACGACGCCCGCGAAGCGGCGCAGGTCCCGGTGGCCGAGCTCGCCGGGGCCGAGCCCGCGCTCCGCCGCCCACTCCGCCAGCTGTCCGAGGTCGACCGCGTAGGCGCGGCGCGTCTTCTCCCCCATCCCGTGCGCGCGCTGCCAGTCGTCGAAGCGCTCGAGGGCCGCCGCCCAACTAGCCTCGACGGGGGTGGGTCTCTTCTTCGTCAACACACAGGACGGTCGGGTGGCAACACGCACTCAGCTGGCGGACGCCGGCCTGGTCGACGACCGCGATAAGCCGGTGGCGCCCTGGCATCGGATCCAGGGGCCGAGCGACGCCTCGACCATGTGGTACGCGGTGCTGCGCAAGCGCGAGCGGGGCGTCTTCATCGGCACGCTCTGCATTCGACACACGGGGCGCCAAGCCTCCCTCGAGGAGCGCGGCTGGGAGGAGGTCCCGGTCCCGGAAATCGGAGTCTGAGCCCGTCAGGCGATGTAGATAGGAGCTCCGACCGGAACCTCGTCGTAGAGCTCGATCACGTCCGGGATCGCCATGCGGATGCAGCCGTGCGACGCGGCGGTGCCGAGCGAGTAGGTCTGGTCGGTGCCGTGGATCCCGGCGCCGTCGTAGATGCCGAGCCAGCGCTCCTTCAGGGGGTTCTCGGGAACGCCGCCGGGCACGACGGTGCCGGCGAGGTCACCGGCCCAGTCGCTGTTCGGGACGCTCCAGGCGGGGTCAACGGCCTTGTTCTGGATGTGGTAGAGCCCGGCCGGGGTGTCGAAGCCGAGCGCGCCGACCGCGACGGTGTAGCTCCTGGCGAGCGCGAGGTTCTTGTAGAGGTGCAGCTGGAAGGCGTTGCGCTCGGCCACGAGCACGATTGGGTACTGGTCGGCGAGCTCGGCGCGTGTGACTTTCGGCTTGATCCTGGCGACGGCCGCCTTGACGGTGCGATCGACGCCGGGGACCGTGAGCGCCTGGGCAATTCGCCGCTGTAGCGCCTTGGCCCTGACCCGTAGACCGGGCACCTCCTTGACCTGCTGGAGCGAGGGGAAGTCGACCGTGGCGTCACGCGCCGGTCGATTCAGCTTCCGCCGGACGCGCCGGACCAGGCCACGCACCGCGTCCTCCGAGTAGGACACGCGGGCCGCCACCTGCACGTTCTCCCTTCCGCCGGTGAGATCGCGCGCCACCCGGGTGACGATGCTGCCGTCGCGGCTCTGCGCGAGCGCCTCATCGACCATGCCCTCGATGTCGGCAGTCACCCCCGCGTCCGCCGCGGAGAGGTTGAAGCGAGTGCCTCGGTGCACGACCGCGATCGGCTGCTCGAGCGGCTCCCTGAGCGTGCGATCGAGCAGGCGGCGGGCCTGCGCGGCCGTCATGCCGCCGACCTCGGCGCCCGCGACCGTCACGCCCTCGGCGATGCGGTCCTTGCGCGCGGAGTCGTACGCGTAGGCGGCGACGGCCCCGCCGACCAGGAGCAGCAGGAGGACCGCCACAAGGATGAACAGCTTGTGCCTCATGCCGGGATGCGCATGAGTGTAGGGAAGGCGGCGGCGCCCGCCTACCGTTGACAGCGCTTTTGCAGGGGATTGCGGCGCAACGTTTCGTTCAAACGGGGGCGCCGCCGCGCGCGATCGCGGAGTCGATGGCGCTGATCACGCGCGCGCGATTGGCGTGTTCGCGCTCGTATGCCCTGAGCATGCCGAGGTCGCCGCTTTCGAGCGAGGCGAGCTGGGCGATCACCTCCTCGGCGGCGAGATCGTCGTAGTGCTCGATCGGCTGCTCATCGTCCTCCTCGGCCTCGCCCTCGGCCTCCTCCGCGAAGCTCGCCAGCAGGCGTTGCAGCTCGGCGATCTGATCGCGGCTGAGGGACGACGTGGGCCCGTCCCCCGGGCGCTTGACGTGCGGGCTCCAGCGCAGGAACTCCTCGACCTCGCGCTCGTAGCGGTACGGCTCCTGCGCCCCGCGGACGAGCGGATGCAGGCGCAGGTGCTCACCGAGCTTCAGCACCGCCTCGCGGCTCGTGTACTGGTAGTGGAAGCCGGCCGCCTTGTAGCGGCGGTTGTCCACCCCCCGCCCGTAGCGGAGCTGGTTCATCGCCTCCGGCGGGATCTTCACGCCGGCTCGCCGCAGCACGGCAGCGGCGAGCCCCGTGCCCCAGGGCGGCAGAAGGGGGGCGTAGGGCTTGCCGAGCAGGCCGGCCACCTCGCTCAGCGCGAGCACGCCGTCGCCGGCGACGTTGAACACGCCCGGCGCGCGGACCTTGACGGCATGCTCGAGGGCGTGGACCACGTCGTCCTCGTGGACGAACTGGTAGCGCGGGTCGAAGCCCAGGATCATCGGCACGGCCGGCAGCGAGAACAGCCCGATGTGCGAGGTGCGCACGTCGGGCCCGAGCACGTTGGCAAAGCGCAGGATCGTGATCGTCGCGTCGGGGTTCCGCTCGGCGAACTCGCCGAGCGACGCCTCGGCCTCGACGATGTCGCGCTCGATGCCCGTCCGCGGCGGATGCGGGCGGCGCATCGTCTCGTCGAAGAAGGCCGGGTCGTCCTGCTCGCAGCCGTAGTAGTGCGTCG
Organism: uncultured Thermoleophilaceae bacterium; assembly: GCA_963757815.1. Taxonomy (GTDB): domain Bacteria; phylum Actinomycetota; class Thermoleophilia; order Solirubrobacterales; family Thermoleophilaceae; genus JACVRW01. Next base: position 42,538 of record CAVWSN010000017.1, read on the forward strand.
ACGACTTGAGGACCACCTTGCGGACCGGCGAGCTCGGCCCGCTGCAGGCCGCCAGGATGTTCATCGTGCCGATCACGTTGTTCTCGTGGGCCTTCGAGGACGAGGTGGTGCTGGAGTCGACCACGAGGCGGGTGTCCACCACCGTGTCGATCTCCGCGGCTTCAACGACGCGCCTGAGCAGCGCATGCTGCGCGCCCACCTTCACGTACTCGGTGCGCTCGAGCTCGACCGAGGGCTCCTCGTTGTCGACCCCGATCACCGCCTCGACCTCGGGGAAGGCCTCGAGCGCCTTGGCGAGCCGCCCGCCCCAGTAGGTCGAGAGCCCGGTGACGAGGATCCGCCTGGAGTCCATCATCACCCGAACCACACCGACCTGCGCGTGGCGAGCATGTCCCAGAGGCCCTCCTGGATGCGGGCCCGCACCTCGTGGGCGATCGTCTGCACGAGCGCCTTGTCCTCGTGCGAGTCCCCGGGTCCGAACTCGATCGGCTCGAGGAAGCGCAGCTTGAACTTGGCCGGCAGGTAGCCGAGCATCCCCAGCAGGCCGAGGTGCGGGAAGGTGGGCGTGACCGGGAAGTAGAGGAGGCCCGTCAGGCGCCTCAGCAGGCCGATCTGGGCGAACACGGGCGCCGCCTCCTCCGCGCCCACCACGCAGGCGGGCACGATCGGGGCGCGGGCCCGCATGGCGGCCTCGACGAACCCGCCGCGCCCGAAGCGGCGCAGCCGGTAGCGGTCCTTGTAGAGCTTCTCCGTCCCCTTGCGGCCCTCGGGGAAGACGAGCACGAGTTGCTCCTCGTCGTACAGAAGGCGGTGCACGTTCGCGGGATGCGCCGCCACGCAGCCGAGCTTCGGGAGCAGCGCGCTGAATCCCGGGTAGCCCTTGAAAAAATGCTCGACCGTGATGTTCAGCGGCCGCGGGTGGGGATGCTCCTCGCGGATCGCCTTGGCGAGTATGGCGGCATCCGGCGGCAGCGCGCCCGCGTGGTTCGACACCAGCAGCGCCCCGCCCGCCGACGGCACGTTCTCGATTCCCTCGACCTCGGCGCGGAACCAGTAGCGGTAGAAGAACTCGACGAGCGTCTGGTCGAAGAAGCCCTCGATCCGCTCGGAGCGCCCCCAGTCGGTCAGGCGCCGCTCGGGCTCGAGCCCGGGCAGGTGCTCCTTGAGCGATTCCGCGGGCACGAGCGAGCCCACATGCGGCTCAGGTTCGCGTACGGACAGAGTGGTGCGCCTCGGTTCCGCCATGGCGCCCGATTCAAGCAGGCTCGCCTGAGAGCCGGGTCACTAACCGTCGATCCCCGCGAGCACCGGGTCCAGCCGCGCCCGGAGACCGCTCCAGTCGCGCGCCCCGATCACCCCGTCGCGCTCCACGAGCTCCTCGTTCCACGGGTGGACGATGGTCGCCGGGATGATGCCGGCCGCCCGCGCCCTCGCGATGTTGACCGGGCTGTCGTCCACCAGCACATCGATTCCGAGCTCCACGCAGCGCGGCACCTTGTCGAAGGAGCAGTGCAGGTCGTCGTAGGGCATGCCGATGGCTTCGAGCCAGCCCTCCGTGGCCTGCCGGGTGCTCATGCGGCGGTGGCTCGTCACGTGGATCCAGTGGCCGCTCCGGTGCCAGTCCTTCACGGTCTCGACCGCGTCCGGGTACGGCACCCCGGCCGCGATGTTCTCGTCGGAGTGCGTCTCCTCGACGCAATGGATGACGGCATCGCGCTCGAGCGCCGTGATGCCCCAGTCGCGCTGCTCTTCGTAGGGCAGCTCGATCCCGTAGCGCTCCCTCACCACGCGCTGGAGCAGGTCCCAGTACGGGTGGAGCGTCGAGTCGATATCCAGCGCGATCTTCGCCATTCCGCTTACCCTAAGGCCCATGGCGCGCCTCAATCTCCCCCCTGCCCCGACCACCTACCGTCGGGCCCGCCGCGCGGACGAGGAGTATGGGACGCCTGCCGAGCCGGACTGGCGCGGCATCGACTGGCTTGCCCAACTGAAGCGCGTCGAAGTGGACGGCACCCCGGTCAACTACGTCGACATCGGCGAGGGGGAGCTCGAGCCGATCGTGTTCGTGCACGGCCTCGGCGGGCAGTGGCAGAACTGGCTCGAGAACATTCCCAGAGCCGCCCAGGAGCGGCGCGTGATCGCGCTCGACCTGCCCGGCTTCGGGCTCAGCCCGACGCCCCCGCACGAGATCACGATCCCCGGCTACGGCCGCTACGTCGACGCCCTATGCGAGAAGCTCGGGCTCGGGCGCGTGGACATGGTCGGCAACTCGATGGGCGGCTTCGTGGCCGCCGAGGTGGCGATCCAGTTCCCCGAGCGGATCGACCAGCTGGTGCTCGTGTCGGCGGCCGGGATCGGGAGTGCCGACGTGGCCAAGGCGCCGATCCTGACGATCGGCCGAGTGATGAGCGCCATCGCCACCCACAGCCTGGCCGCCGATCGCTTCCTGGCCTCCCGCCCGAAGTCACGCCACCGCGTGCTTGCCTTGGTTGCGCGGCACCCAAGTCGCCTGAAGGCCGACCTCGCCTATGAGGGCTTCCTGAAGGGCGCCGGGAAGCCGGGCTTCCAGCCGGCGCTCGAAGGCCTGCCTGAACTACGACTTCCGCGACCGGCTCCCTGAGATCCGGCAGCCCACGCTGATCGTGTGGGGAGAGAACGACTCGATCATCCCCGTGCGCGACGCTCACGAGTTCGAGCGCCTGATCCCGGACTCCCGCAAGGTCGTGATGAAGGAGACCGGGCACGTGTCGATGGCCGAGCGCCCGAATACGTTCAACGACCTGATGCTGGAGTTCCTCGCCGAGACCGGCCCAGCGTCGGCGAAGGAGCCGGCCGGGGGCGAGTCGCAGGCGGCGTAGGTCGGCCGGAGGTTGGTCTCCGGCGTATTCGTCCTGCCCTGGTGGTCTCCTGGACCACCGATCCAGGACGACTCGCGCATTACGGAGCGCCGCGGCCGAACGATCTTCGATCACGTCCGGGGCGCCGCGGCCGACGACCACCACCCCCTTACCCAGCCCAGACCCGAAACCGACCCGGCGCCACCAGGCGAGAGAACGCCCGGCCTAGCTGGTGACCGCGCCCTTGGACGCCGAGCCCACGTGCTTGGCGTACTTGCCGAGCACGCCGTTCCTGTACAGGGCGGCGGGCGGCTCCCAGGCCGCGACTCGCTCCGCCAGCTCCTCGTCCGATAGCTCGACGTTCAGCTCGCGTGCCGCGACGTCGAACACGATCGTGTCGCCGTCGCGCACGGCCGCGATCGGCCCGCCGTGGCGGGCCTCGGGGGCCACGTGACCCGCCATGAAGCCGTGCGTGGCGCCGGAGAAGCGGCCGTCTGTGAGCAGGGCGACCGAGTCGCCGAGCCCCTCCCCCACGATCGCCGCTGTCACGTGCAGCATCTCGCGCATGCCCGGGCCGCCGCTGGGGCCCTCGTTGCGGATCACCACCACCTCGCCCGGCTGGATCGACTTGTCCAACACGGCGCGGAAAGCGTCCTCCTCGCGCTCGAACACGCGCGCTGGACCGCGGTGCTCCATTCGCTCGTGGCCCGACAGCTTGACCACGCAGCCCTCTGGCGCGAGGTTGCCGCGCAGGATCGCGAAGCCCCCGTTCGGCTTGAGCGCGGCGTCCACGGAACGCACGACGTCCTGTCCCTCGGCCTCCTCCGCCGCCGCCCCAACCTCGCCGATCGTCTGGCCGGTGACGGTCAGGGAGTCCCCGTGGAGCAGGCCGGCCTCCTCCAGGCGGCGTATCACGAGCGGCACCCCGCCCGCGCGGTAGAGGTCGGTGGCCACGTAGCGCCCGCCCGGCTTGAGATCGCAGAGCAGCGGCGTTCTCCAGGCGATCCGGTCGAAGTCCTCGAGCTCGAGCTCCACGCCGGCCTCGTGGGCGACGGCGAGCAGGTGCAGCACGAGATTCGTCGAGCCGCCGGACATGGCGCCGGCCGCGATCGCGTTCTCGAGCGACTCCCTGGTGATGAGCTGCGACGGCGTAACGCCGCGCTCGAGGACCTCGACCACGAGCCGCCCGCAGTCCTCGGCGACCTGGCCCTTCTTGCCGTCCTCGGCGGGCACCATCGAGCTGCCCGCCGGAGAGATGCCGAGTACCTCGAACGCCATAGCCATGGTGTTCGCGGTGAACTGGCCGCCGCAGGCGCCGGCGCCGGGGCTCGCGTGGTTCTCGAGGTCGCGCAGGTCGTCGTCGGAGAGGTCACCCGCGGCGTGCGCGCCGATGCCCTCGAACACGTCCTGGATGGTCACGTCCTTGCCGCGCCAGCGCCCGGGCGCTATCGAGCCGCCGTACAGCATCAGGCTGGGCACGTCGCCGAGCCGGGCGAGCGCCATCACGCAGCCGGGGATCGTCTTGTCGCAGCCCGACAGTGCGATCACGGCGTCGAACATGTGCCCGCGGGCGACGAGCTCGATCGAGTCCGCGATCACCTCGCGGCTGACGAGCGAGGCGCGCATCCCCTCCGTGCCCATCGTGATGCCGTCCGAGATCGCCACGGTGTTGAACTCCATGGGCGTGGCGCCCGCGGCGCGTACCCCGTCCTTCACCCGCTCGGCGAGCCGCCGCAGGTGGAAGTTGCAGGGCATCGTCTCCGTCCAGGTGTTCGCGATGCCGACGATCGGGCGCTGCAGCGCGTCGTCGTCGAAGCCGATCCCCTTCAGGTAAGCGCGCGCCTGGGCTCGATTCGGGCCGTCGAGGATGACCCGGCTGCGACTGCGGAGGTCGCCGCTCACCGGCTCTTCTGATGAATCTCCGGCCGCGGGCCGCGCCGGCGCTCCCACTCCGCGAGTCGCCACAGGTCGCGTCGCACGCGAGCGGGATCGTGCTGGCGGCCGACGAGGTGCAGGTTGGCCTGCCTGATCACGCGGTCCTCGTCGGAGGTCAGCGCCATCCACTTGGCGAGCACGTCGTCGGACGCCGGGAGGCGATGGCGGCCTCCGGTCCCGGCGAGGTCGGGGAACTCGACGCAGTACTCGCTGAGGAGCTGGCCGCTGGCCGGCACGTAGGCCACGATCGGCTTGTGGGGGTAGACGAGGTAGGCGTAGGCCGGCGCGCCGCTCTTGTCGGTCTCACGGCGCGCGTGCTTGCCGGCGACGCGAATGAACCCCAGGTCGCGGTACATCGACCACTCTTCCTCGTTCACGCACGAGCGGAGCAGCTCGCGGGCGCGCTGCTCGGCGCGTCGCTCACGGCCCGGGTCGTAGAGCGAGAGCTGCTCGAGCTCGTCCTGGGCCCCGCGGCGGCGCGCGGGGCGCCGGCTCTTGATCGCGCCCACGATGAGCGGCGCCGCAAGCACCAGTGCGATCAGGGCGAGCGCGAGCAGAGCGAGCAGCATTCCGCGCTCCTCAGCCGCCCGAGGCGCGCGGGAAGAAGATCACGCGCTCGGCCTCCACCGGGATGTCGGTGTAGTCGCGGACCAGCTGGGCCTCGCGCCGGCCGCTGCCCGGGTTCGTCACCGGTACGGCCGCCCACATGCCCTCGTCGAGCTGGCGCCGGAACTCCTCCACGAGACGCTCCTCGTCCTCCTCAACGCGCGGGTCGCCCTCGGCGAGGAGCACCTCGCCGTGCCCGGGCTTCATGCGCAGGAACTTGATCGGAATCTCCTCCCGGAGGCGTTCGTGGTCGCCGTCAGCGGCCCGTCGATTATGGCACGGAGGACGCGGGCGCCCGCCGCTTCACGAGCCCGAAGACGTCCACCGGACCGGCACCGGCTCCGATCTCACGGAGCCCGTCGCGCACGGCCTCAGAGGCGATTTGCTTGGCCCGGCGGGCTGCCTCGAGCGGCTCGTAGCCGAGCGCCAGGTGGGCCGCCAGGGCGGACGAGTGCGTGCATCCGGAGCCGTGCGCTGCGCCGTCCGGGTAGCGCTCGCCGGGGATCTCGACGAGACGCTCGCCGTCGAAGAACACGTCCGTCGCATCCTCGCGGTGTCCGCCGGTCACGACGACCGCCTCGGGGCCCAGGGCGTGGATCGCCCGGGCGAGGGCCTCGGGCTCGCCGGACGTGCCGGCGAGCACGCCGGCTTCCGGGACGTTCGGCGTCACCACGGTCACGCGCGGGAGGAGCCTCATTCGCATCGCGTCCAGTGCGTCCTCGTCCAGCAGCCGCGCTCCGCTCTCGGCGATCATCACGGGGTCGAGCACGACCGGTGCGCCGGCGGTCAGGTCGAGCGCGCCCGCCACCGTCTCGATCGTCTCGGCGGTGCCGAGCATCCCGATCTTCACGGCGTCGACGCCGATGTCCTCGGCCACGGCTCGGACCTGCTCGACGATCGCCTCTTGGGGCAGCGGGTAGACGCCCGTCACACCAACCGTGTTCTGGGCGGTCACGGCCGTGAGCGCCGTCATCCCGTGCACGCCGCAGCGGGCGAACGCCTTGAGGTCGGCCTGGATGCCGGCGCCCCCACCGGAGTCGGAACCGGCGATCGACAGGACCCGTGGGATGCGCTCGGAGCTCATCGGTTCGCCAGGATAGGCGGGCGCGCACGCATTCCGCGCTGAGAAGTCACGCACTCGTCACACACGTCCACCACGCGTGAACGCACTCCACCTAGCGTGGCTCGGCGTGCTCGCGGCCATCACCACCTTCACGCTCGAGGGCATCCGCAGCCACGAGGTCACCGTCGAGGTCGACGTGCGCCGCGGGCTGCCCACCTTCACGCTGGTCGGCCTGCCCGACCGTGCGGTGCGCGAGTCACGGGAGCGCGTCCGAGCCGCGCTCCTCAACTCGGAGCTCGACTTCCCGCAGCAGCGGATCACGGTCAACCTCGCGCCCGCGCACGTGCGCAAGGCGGGACCCGGCTTCGACCTCGGGATCGCGGTGGGTGTGCTCGTGGCCACCGGCCAGGTGCGAGCCGAGCGGCTCGACGACTGCGCGCTCGCCGGCGAGCTGTCGCTGAGCGGTGAGATCCGCCCGATCCGAGGGGCGCTCGCCGCGGCGCTCGGTGCCCGCGACGCCGGCTATCGCCGCCTGCTGGTCCCGGTTGCGAACGCGCCCGAGGCGGCGCTCGTCAACGAGGTCGAGGTCGGCGGGATCCCGTCGCTGGCGCGCCTCTCGGACCTGCTCCACGAGCGCTGGGAACCCGAGCCCGTTGAGCCGGCGCTGCCGATCGCCGATCGGGACGCCCGCGCCCACGACCTAGCGGATGTGCGCGGGCAGGAGGACGCCAAGCGAGCGCTCGAGATAGCGGCGGCCGGCGGTCACAACCTGCTGATGGTCGGTCCGCCCGGCGCCGGCAAGACCATGCTCGCCCGCCGCCTGCCGGGCATCCTGCCCCCGCCCTCGTTCGAGGAGGCGCTGGAGATCACCCAGATGCACAGCGTTGCGGGAATCGGGAGCGGCCGGCTCGCGGCCGAGCGTCCGTTTCGGGCTCCCCACCACACGATCTCGGCCCCGGGGCTCGTCGGCGGCGGCGCAAGGCCGATGCCGGGCGAGATAACGCTCGCGCACCGCGGCGTCCTGTTCCTCGACGAGCTGCCCGAGTTCGGCAGGATGGCGGTTGACTCACTGCGGCAGCCGCTCGAGGAGGGCCGTGTCGAGGTCACACGCGGCCAGCGCACGCTGGTGTTCCCCGCAAACGCGATCGTCGTCGCCGCCTGCAATCGCTGCCCGTGCGCCCGCGGGCCGGATCAATGCAGGTGCGACGCCGGCGAGCTCGCGCGCTACCAGCGCCGGCTGAGTGGGCCGCTCGTGGACCGCATCGACCTCGTCTGCGAGGTCGAGCCCGTTCCCGCGGTCGAGCTCGTGGATCCCGAGCGGGCCTCTGCGGCGGGCTCGGCTGAGGCTCGGGCCCGCGTCGTGGCGGCGAGGGCACGCCAGCGGGAGCGCCTGCACGGGACGGGGGCGCTGTGCAACGGCGACATGGACGGGCGCCTGACGCGCCGGCTGGTGCCCATCGACCCCGAGCTCGCCCGCCGCCTGCTGGCGGCGCGCGGCCGGATCGAGCTCAGCGGCCGCGGGCATGACCGTGTGCTCCGGGTGGCTCGAACGATCGCCGACCTGGACGACCGCGTCGAGATCGAGCCACGCGATCTCGACGAGGCGCTCTCGTACCGCATGGACGGCTGGGGGCGGATGGCCGCATGATCGACGCCTGCGACAGCTGCCTTCGGCGCAGCTTCCTGATCGCGCACCTCGCGCCACGGATCGCCGGGTTGCTGGCCGAGCGTAGAGAGCGCCGCGTCAGCGGGCTGTTGAGCCTGCCCGAGGACGAGCTGCTGGCGGCAGCGGCCGGTCGCCGGGTGCGCCGGGCGCTCGCCTATCTCGACTCGTTCGACGCCGACGCTCGCCGGGACGAGCTCGCACGGGCACGCTCGATCGCGGTGTGCATGCATTCGCCGGCGTACCCGCAGCCGCTGCTCCAGCTGGACGATCCCCCGACGGTGCTGTTCGGCGCCGGGCGCGTCGAGGCGCTCGAGGCGCTTCGGGCAGAGCCCGCGGTCGCGGTGGTGGGAAGCCGGCGCGCCAGTCCGTACGGCACCGAGGTGGCCTATGCCCTGGGGCGCGGACTGGGCGCGTCCGGAGTTCCGGTCGTGAGCGGGCTGGCGCTCGGAATCGACGCGACCGCGCATCACGGCTGCCTCGACGGCGGCGGCCTCCCGCTCGCCGTCCTCGCCTGCGGACCGGATGTCCCCTACCCCCGTCGCCACCGCAGCCTGCACGCGCGGGTGCGCGACGCGGGCATCGTCTTGGCCGAGCTGCCACCGGGCACGGAGCCGTTCCTGTGGAGCTTCCCGGCCCGCAACAGGATCATGGCGGGCCTCGCCCGCATGACCGTGGTGGTCGAGGCCGCCCAGCCCAGCGGCAGCCTGATCACCTCGGACTTCGCACGGGACCTGGGCCGCTCCGTCGCGGCCGTGCCCGGCCGGGTCACCTCCTCGCTGTCCAGGGGCACGAATGAGCTCTTGCGCGACGGCGCGGTGCCGGTCACGGCCACGGAGGACGTGCTCGACGAGCTCTTCGGGGTCGGGGTGAGGCAGCCTCCGTCCGCGGCGCCGGCCCCCGACGACCCGCTGCTGCGCGCGGTCGTCGAGGCCGCCGAGGTGAGCTCCTCGGTCGAGGCGATCGCGAACGCGGCGGGCGCCACGACCGCCGAGGTGCGCGCCGCGCTCGGCCGGCTCGAGGTGGACGGGCATCTCGTTCGGCGGGCGTTCGGCGGGTGGGAGCGAACGGCGCGATGAGAGGCCGTGAGCAGCTCGCGGGGGACGCAGGGGACCCTCGGCGCACGCTCGGCGCGACCGGCGAGCGTCTCGCCGCCCGCCACCTCGAGGCGCGCGGCCTCGAGATCATCGACCGGAACTTCCGGACCCGTCACGGCGAGCTCGATCTCGTTGCCGGTGACACGCGCTTTCTGGTCTTCTGCGAGGTCAAGACGCGGATCGCCCGCGGTGAGCCGGGACCGCTCGGGCCGCTGGCCGCAATCGGCGTCCGGAAGCGGCGCCAGGTCCGGGCGATGGCGAGGGAATGGCTCGGCGCACGCGCGCCCGACGCTCGCTTCGACTCCGGCTCCCCACCCGAGATCCGCTTCGACGCCATCGGGCTGACCCTCGACGCCCAAGGCCGCCTGCTGTCGCTGGAGCACCTGGAGGGCGCCTTCTGATGCTCGCTACAACGGCCCTGCCGCGGGCCATCACTTCCCCGCCGGCCCCGCGTCCGCCGCCGGCCCTCACTTCCCCGCCGGCCCCGCGTCCTCCGCCGGCCCTCACTTCCCCGCCGGCCCCGCCCTCACTTCCCCGCCGGCGGCGACTCCGCCGCCGGCCCCGAGTCCGGGAGCTCGACCAGAGTCGCGCCGCGCACCCAGATCACCTTCGTCGGCCCCAGGCGGTGGATCCGCGTGCGCGGATCCGGCGTGGTGTGCCCGTGCAGCAGGAAGCGCGGCTGATGGCGTTCCACCCACTTGCGCAGGCGCGGTGAAGCCCACATGCGCGCGGTCATCCGGCTCGTCGTTCACGCCCGCGGGCGGGCAATGGCAGAGAAGCACGTCGGCGGCAGGCAGGCGCCGGACGAGCCGGGAGGCCTGGCGCTGGGTGTACTGGTGAGGACCGTCGCGATAGCGCACGCATCCCTCGAAGCCGGCGAAGCTCCACGCGCCGATCTCCGCCCGTGCCAGGTGGAGGTCCTGGACCCCGGCGCCGACGAGCGCGTGCTCGGCATCGTGGTTGCCGTGCACGCCCAGACGCGGAAGGTCGAGCCTGTCCAGCGAGGCGATCCACTCCGGCCGCAGGTCGCCGAGGGTAAGGACCGCGTCGGCGTGGTTCCGTTCAACGAGCTCAACGGGGTCCGCGGGCGGCTCTTTGTCGGCGAGCGCGAGGAGACGCATGGATCCGCCAGCGTGGCCGGCTTGCGCGCGGCCGGCTAACCCTCGAGCGCGAGCTGCGTATAGGCGATCGACTGGAACGACATCCGGTGGAGCGGCGATACCCCCACGGCCGCGATCGCCGCCCGGTGCTCCGGCGTCGAGTAGCCGACGTTCGTCTCGAAGTCCCAGCCGGGATGGCGCTCAGCGGCACGGCGCATGTAGCGGTCGCGGCTCACCTTCGCGAGGACGGACGCAGCAGCTATCGCCGCGCTGCGGCAATCGCCGTCGATCACGGCGCGCTGCTCGAAGCCGAAGTCGGGGACGTTGAAGCCGTCGATGAGGCAGACCGCCTCGGGCCGGGCTACGCGGAGCAGGGCCGTACGGAGCGCCTCGAGGTTGGTCTTGTGGAGGCCGCGCGAATCGATCCCCCTCACGCAGCGGGAGACGATCACCGACCGGGCCGCCGCGCGCATCACGATCGGGTAGAGCTCCTCGCGGGCCTCGGCAGTGTGCTGCTTCGAATCGTTCAGCTTCGACAGGGCACGCCTGTCCGAGAGCGTGAGTCGCTCGAGGTCGAACAGGACGGCGGCGGCAACGAGTGGGCCGGCCAGGGAGCCGCGGCCTGCCTCGTCGGCACCCGCGACGTAGCGGCAGCCGAGCTCGCGGTCGAAGGCGAAGAGCCGTCTACCGGTGCCGATGCGCCGCTTCGCCCGCGCCCTGCGGCGTGCGGGCTTGGATCCGTTCCCGTCGACGGGCTGCACTTCCTCCGGCGGGCTCGGCGTCGTGTCGGCAGGCTCCGGCTTCCCCACGATCGCGGCCGATCATAGGACGGCGCACGGCGGAACGGCATGTGCTTCCGCGCCCGGCGCCGCAGGGACGGCGGCGCCAGGGGGTTAGAGCAGGCCGATCCGATCCGGCGGCCAGTACGTCATGAAGGCCTGACCGATCATCCACTTCTTCGGCACGGGGCCCCACTCGCGGCTGTCGGCGGAGGCGCCGCGGTTGTCGCCCATCATGAAGTAGTGGTCCTCCGGGACCGTGATCTCCCCGGGGAGGTTGCAGATCCCGCATTCGGAGTCAAGCCGGGCGAAATCCTCGTTCTGGCGCCTGCCGTTGATGTAAACGGCCCCGTCGATCACCTTGAGGCGATCGCCCGGCAGGCCCACCACCCGCTTGATGAAGTTCGTGTCCGAACGATCCTCGGTCGGCTCGGGGCAGGGAGTGTCGCCGGGGTGCTGAACGCCGCAGCTGTTGGTGTCTGCTCCCGCGGGCGGCTTGAACACGACGATGTCGCCGCGATCGGGATCGCCGAAGCGGTAGCTCACCCGGTCGACCAGCACGCGCTGGCCGATCTCCAGCGTCGGCACCATCGACTCGCTCGGAATGCGGAACGGCTTGACGAGAAAAGCCTGGATCCCGAGCGCCAGGCCGAGCGCAACGGCGACGATCGTCACCAACTCGACGAGCGAGCCGCGGGTGCTCTTCTCCTTGCTGCGCGCCACCCGAAGGCTCACGGGGCGTCCACAGCCGCCCTACGACTTGCCGTCGTCGGACTCGGCCTCGGCATCCTCGCCGGCGGCCTCGGCTGACTCGACAGGAGCTGCGTCCTCGGCGGGCTCGCCAGCCTCCTGCTCGGCTCGCGGGCTCGGCCTCTGCGGGCTCGGCAGCCTCCGGCTCGGCCTCGGCGCCGGCCTCCGGTTCCGCGCTGGCCTCTGCGGGCGCGGCAGCCACCTGCTCGGCCTCGGCGCCGGCCTCCGGCTCCGCGCCGGCCTCTGCGGGCTCGGCAACGTCCTGCTGCGCCTCTGCGCCGGCCTCGGCCGGCTCGCCGCCCTCCGCGGCCTCGGCGGCCAGCTCCTCCTCGGCCGCCACCTGGTCCGCAAGCTCCTCCTCGCCCGGGCGGGCTGGCATCGTCCGGCGGCATCGCGCCGGCCTCGATCGTGTCGGGTTCGCCCGTCCAGCGGCGCTCGCGCACCCGCGATGCACGGCCGACACGGTCGCGGAGGTAGTAGAGCTTGGCGCGGCGGACATCACCGCGGGCCGCGACCTCGATCCGCTCGATCTTCGGCGAGTGCAGAGGGAAGGTCCGTTCCACACCCACGCCAAACGACTGCTTGCGGACCGTGAACGTCTCGCGGACTCCGGTGCCCTGCCGCTTCAAGACCACGCCCTCGAAGACCTGGGTCCGGCGCCGCTGGCCCTCAACGACCTGGAAGTGGACGCGCACGCGGTCGCCCGCCTGGAACGCGGGGACACGACGCAGCTGAGCGCGCTCGATGCTGTCGATGAGGCCGGCCATGAGTGAGTGGAGTCGTCGCTTCGGTCAGGTCGGGAGACACAAGTAAAACGCGACCTCCCCCGAGCCGTCGCGCGTGAGGCGCAATGGTAGCGAAGCGCACCGGGACCTCAGGCCGGGAATTCAGGCCCGGCACGCTCTCTGCTGCGCTCGAGGCGCCAGTCGCGAACGCGCGCGTGGTCCCCGGAAAGGAGCACCTCCGGCACGGTATGGCCGTGCCAGTCGAATGGCCGCGTGTAGTGCGGGTACTCGGGCGCTCCCTCGAGCGCCTCGCTGAACGACTCCTCGACGGCGCTCTCCTCGTGGCCGAGGGTGCCGGGCAGCTTGCGGATGACCGCGTCGCACACGACCATCGCCGCCAGCTCGCCACCGGACAGGACGTAGGGCCCGATCGAGACGACGTCGCTCGCAAGGTGCTCGTGGACGCGCTCGTCGAAGCCCTCGTAGCGGCCACATAGGAGGGTGAGCTCCGGCTCGGCGGCCAGCTCGGAGGCCAGGGCGTCGTCGAAGCGCCGGCCGCCGGCGGCCAGAGCCACCACCCTCCGGCGCTCCCGGAGCTCGAGCGGGTCGACGCCGTAGCGCGCCCTCAGCGCCTCCTCCACCACGTCGACGCGAATGACCATGCCGGCGCCGCCGCCATACGGTGTGTCGTCGACCTGCCCGGCCTTCAGCGGGGTCGTGGCGCGCAGGTCGACAAAGGACAGCTCATGCCCGAGCTGCAGGGCGTTCGTGACATGGCGCTGGCCCGCGAACCACTCGAACCAGCCCGGAAAGAGCGTGAGCACATCGATGTTCAACCGAGGAACTCCCGGTTCACGCGGATCTCGCGGGCGTCGACGTCGATGCTCTCGATCGCGTCGGAGACGAGCGGTACCAGGCTGCCGTCCTCCAGCTCGAGCAGGCTGCAGGAGGGCCCGTCGAGCACGCGCCTGACGGGCCCGAGCCCGACGACCGCGCAACCAGCAAGGTCGGCCGCGAGCCATTCGTCGCTTGCGAGCTCGTCCTCCACCAGGAGCACCTCTCCGCGCAGCGGTCCCGGGTCATCCACGCCGGAAACGCGGATCAGCGGGCGCTGGTCGGTGCCCGCCCGACGCTCGATCGTGTGGGTGTCCGGGCCGATCACGATCTCCGCGCCCTGCGGCAGTTCGTGCCGCGGCCCGTCCACGTAGAAGCTGCCGTCGACGCCGTGCCGCCTGCCCACCCGGCCCGCCGTGACGAGCGTCAATCGACGACGTCGACCAGTACGCGGTTTCCCTGGCGGACGGCAGCGGCCTTCATGACCGTCCGAAGCGCCGCGACGGTGCGCCCGCCGCGACCGATCACCTTGCCGGCGTCATCCTCGGCGACGTGCAGCTCGAGCACGACGGTGCCGTCGGACTCCTCGAAGGACTCAACGCTCACCTCGTCCGGGCGGTCGACGAGCGACCGGGCGAGGTAGGTGAGAAGCTCGTCCACCTACTCGGAGGAGGGCTCGCCGCTCTCGGGCTGGTCGCCGCCGGCGGCGTCGCCCTCGGCTTCCGCCGCCTCGGAAGCGGCCTCGTCAGGGGCGGCCTCGGGCGCAGCGGCCTCGGCGTCGGATGCGGCTGCCTCGGGCTCGGCGTCGGGAGCGGCGGCCTCGGCCTCAGGAGCGGCGGCCTCGGCCTCAGGAGCGGCGGCCTCTGGTTCGGGAGCCGCCTCCTGCTCGGCAGCGGCGGGCTCGGCCTGCGAGGGCGGCGTCGCCGCCTCCATCGACACCGGCGCGGCCGTGGCGGGGCTCGCGGCCGCGACCGCCGCCGAGGTCTTCGGATCGGCGGTCAGGCCCTTCGCCTGGGCCTTCATCAGCTGCTTGACCGTGCCCGTGGGCTGCGCGCCGCGGGCGATCCAATGCTGCAGGCGCTCCTCGTCGATCCGGATGGTCGACGGCTCGGTCTGCGGGTTGTAGTGGCCGATCGTCTCGATGAAGCGGCCGTCGCGCGGCGAGCGCTGGTCGGCGACGACCACACGCCAGATCGGATTCTTCTTGCTCCCCACGCGGGTGAGGCGAACTCGTACGGACATAGGCCGGAAGAGGTTAGCGACCGCCGGCGAGTTGCTGCAGGTTCGGCATCTTGCCGCGAGCGACCTGCTTCATCAGCTTCTTCATCTGCCCGAACTGCTTGACGAGGTGCGAAACCGCCTGCACCGTCGTCCCCGATCCGCGCGCGATCCGCCGGCGACGCGAGCCGTTGATGATCGACGGGTCCGCGCGCTCCTCTGGGGTCATCGAGCGGATGATCGCCTCGAGCCGGTCGAGCTCCTTCTCGTCGACGTTCAGGTTGCCGAGCTGCTGGCCGACCCCCGGCATCATCTTGAGGAGCGAGCCGAGCGGGCCCATTCTGCGGACCTGCTGCATCTGCTCGAGGAAGTCGTCGAGCGTGAACTGCTCCTTGCGGATCTTCTTCTCGAGCTCCTGCGCCTGGCGCTCGTCCATCTGGCGCTCGGCCTTCTCGACGAGCGTCATCACGTCGCCCATTCCGAGGATCCGCTGGGCCATGCGGTCCGGGTGGAAGCGCTCGAAGTCGCCGAGCTTCTCGCCGGTGGAGGCGTACAGGATGGGCTTGCCGGTGACGGCCTTGACCGAGAGCGCGGCGCCGCCGCGGGCGTCGCCGTCGAGCTTGGTGAGGACCACACCGTCGAAGTTCGCGGTCTCGGCGAACTGTTCGGCCACGTTGACGGCGTCCTGGCCGGTCATCGCGTCGACGACGAGCAGCACGTCGTGGGGCTTGGTCCGCTTCTTGACCTCGGCGAGCTCCTTCATGAGCTCCTCGTCGATGTGCAGCCGGCCGCTCGTGTCGACGATCAGCGCGTCGCGGCGGTCCTGCTTCGCCTGGTCGAGGGCCCACTCGGCGATGTCGACGGGATTACGTCCGGTGCCCTGCTCGTAGACGGTCGCACCGGCCTGGGCGCCGACCTTGACGAGCTGATCGACCGCGGCGGGGCGATACACGTCGCAGGCCGCCACGGCGACGTCCATCCCGTGCTCCTCGCGCAGATGGCGCGCGAGCTTGCCGCAGGCGGTGGTCTTGCCCGAGCCCTGCAGCCCCGCCATCAGGATCACGGTCGGGCCCGGCCGGGCGAACGCCAGGTCGCGGCCCGAGCCTCCCATCAGCGAAGTGAGCTCCTCGGAGACGATCTTCACGACCTGCTGACCCGGGTTCAGCGACCCGAGCACGTCCTGCCCGAGCGCCCGCTCCTTCACCGCGGCCGTGAACTGCTTGACCACCTTGAAGTTGACGTCCGCCTCGAGAAGCGCGAGGCGCACCTGGCGCATCGCCTTGTTGACGTCCTCCTCGGTCAGCTGCCCGCGCGAGCGGACGTCGCCGAGCGCGGCCTGGAGCCGGTCTGAGAGAGCGTCGAACATGGAAGAGAGAGGCTAGACGACGCGCCTTGCGCCGGCTGGGTGTCCCAGCTGCGCGTCGGCCTCTTCGGACGTAAACGACAGCAGTGATGGGAGCACTTCGGGGCTGCCGGCGGGCTAAACGGGTGCGAACTTGCTCCACCGTGCCGACTTGGTGTCGTCAGACGACATCAAGTCGGCAACGTGGGCGAGAAATCCGGGCTTGGGGCGCCGGGGGGCCCGCTGGCCCGCGTCGCGCTACCGGCGCTACCGGGGCGCCGGCGGCGCCGGTGGCCCGGCGGCCGGCGGGCTGTCCGGCCCCGCCTCCGGCTTCGGGATGATCGAGCCGATGTTGGCGAGCGCCTGCGTCACCTCGCTCGGGATGATCCAGACCTTGTTCGACTCGCCCTGCGCGATCTGCGGCAGGGTCTGGAGGTACTGGTAGGCGAGCAGCTTGGGGTCGGCGTCGCCGCGGTGGATGGCGTCGAAGACCTGCTCGATCGCCTTCGACTGGCCCTCGGCGCGCAGGATCTCGGACTGCCTCTGGCCCTCGGCGCGCAGGATCGACGACTGCTTCTCGCCCTCCGCGGTGAGGATCTGCGACTGCTTGACGCCCTCCGGCGGTGAGGATCGTCGGCGCGGCGGTCGCGCTCGGCGCGCATCTGCTTCTCCATCGCCTCCTGGATCGTCACCGGCGGGTCGATCGCTTTCAGCTCGACGCGGTTGACGCGGATGCCCCAGCGGCCGGTGGCGTCGTCCAGCACGACGCGCAGCGCGGTGTTGATGGTGTCGCGCGAGGTGAGCGTGTCCTCGAGCGTCATGCCTCCGGCTACGTTGCGCAGCGTGGTGACCGTGAGCTGCTCGATCGCGAGGATGTAGTCCGCGATCTCGTAGGTGGCGGCCTTGGGGTCGGTCACCTGGAAGTAGATGACCGAGTCGATCGAGACCGTGAGGTTGTCCTCGGTGATCACGGGCTGGGGCGGGAACGAGACCACCTGCTCGCGCAGGTCGAGCAGCGGCTTGACGCGGTCGACGTAGGGCACGATAAGAGCCAGCCCGGCGTCCAGCGTGCGGTGGTAGCGGCCGAGCCGCTCGACGATCCCCGCGCGCGCCTGGGGCACGATCCGGATCGCCCTGGAGAGCGTGATCAGCACGACCACGGCGACGACGATTAGCACGATCAGGGCTGCCATTTGGCTCCTTCTACTCGGCGACCAGCGCCGTGGCGCCGTCGATCTTCAGGACCTCGACGCGGGCGCCGGGTTCAAACGACTCGTCCTCATCGTAGGACCGCGCCGACCAGACCTCGCCGGCGAGCTTGACCTGCCCGCCGTCGCGGTCGACCCGCTCGAGCACCACAGCCTGGCTGCCGACGAGCGCGGCCGTCCCGGTCCGCAGCTGCGCGGGAGTGCGCAGGTGGCGGGTGGCGATCGGCCGTAGGACGAGCAGGGAGGCCAGCGACATGGCGATGAACACGATCCACTGCAGGGCGAGTCCACCTCCCACCAGCGCCACGATCGCCGCGGTCACCGCGGCGATGGCGATCGGGCCGAGGAAGAAGCCGAGCGTCGCGATCTCTCCGACCGCGAGAACCCCCGCCGCGATCATCCACCAGACCCAGTCCTCCATGTCGTCGGGATCCTAGGGACCGGGCGGCGGTCGGTGTGCAGCGCGGTTCGGCAAGGCCGCCAGCTCGCTCACGCCGCGAATCGGCGTCCGCAGCAGCGCGCGGGCGCGGCTCGAGTCGAGCACGCAGTTGGCGGGCCGCTGCATCCCCGACCCGGCCAGGCGTCCGCGGCGCAGGCGTGCGGACGCGAGCCCGTGCGCCGCCGCGATCAGGCAGGCGAGCTCGTAGCGGCTCACCGCCTCGGGCCCGGCCACGTGCAGCAGCCCGCTCTCCCGCCGGCCCGCGAGCTCCACGAGCGCGGCCGCCAGGTCGTCGACCAGCACCGGTGAGCGGCGCTCGTCTTCGAAGAAGGCGATGTCCGACTCGCCGCGCGCGGCTGCGAGCACCATCTGCTCCTGGCGGCCCGGCTCGCCGCCGCCGACCATCAGCGAGGTGCGCACCACGAGCGCGTCCGGGTGGGCGGCCTGCACCTCGCGCTCGCCCTCGAGCTTCGACCGCCCGTAGGGCGTGCCGGGAATCGGCTCGTCCTCCTCGGTGTACGGCCGCGTGGCGCTGCCGTCGAAGACCAGGTCGGTGGAGACGTGCACGAGCCGCGCGCCGGCGCGGGCGGCGGCGCGCGCCACGTTTGCGGCCCCGACCGCGTTCGTCGCCCAAGCATCCCGCTCCTCCGGGCGGTACGCGGTGTTGATGACGGCCGCCGGCCGCACATCTGCGAACGCGCGCTCGACCGCGGCGGCGTCCCGGACGTCGAGTCGCAGCCACTCGGCCCCCGGCGCCGGCGCCGCGGGCGAGGTCAGGTGCGTCGCGACCACGGGCGGCTCGGCGCTGCGCAGGAGCGCATGGCCCAGGTAGCCGCTCCCGCCTGTGACGAGCAGCGGGCCACTCACGCGGCGTCGAGCGCGCGCTCCACGTCGGCGAGCAGGTCGGCGGTGTCCTCGCAGCCGGCGGACAGGCGGATGAAGCCCGGCGGGACGTCGTCGCCGCCCCAGCGCGCCCGTCGTTCCGCGGTTGTGTGGACGCTGCCGAAGCTGGTGGCATCGGTCACGAGCTCGGCCGTGGCGAGGAAGCGCTCGGCGCGTTCCTCGCTTCCGAGGTCGAACGAGACCACCATCCCGTAGCCGCGCATCTGGCGGCGCGCGACCTCGTGCCCCGGATCGCCGCTCAGGCCGGGATACGCCACAGACACCACGTCGTCGCGCCCGGCGAGCAGGCGGGCGATCGCAAGGGCGTTGTCGCAGCCGCGCTCGAGGCGCAGCGCGAGCGTCGGCAGCGAGCGGTGGGCGAGCCAGGCCTCGAACGGCCCCGCGAGCGCGCCGGCATCACGCCGCCAGTCGCGAAAGGCCTGGGCCCTGTCGGGGTCGCGCGTCGTGAGATAGCCGAGCATGAGATCGGCGTGGCCGGTGACCTGCTTCGTCGCGCTGGTGAGCGTGACATCGGCTCCCAGATCGAGGGGCCGCTGCAGGAGCGGACCGGCCGTCGTGTTGTCGACGAGCGTCAGCGCCCCCTCCTCGCGGGCGGCGCGGGACAGCTCGGCGATGTCGTAGACCTCGAGCTTCGGGTTCGACGGCGTCTCGAGCCACAGCAGCACCGCCCCGCGGACGGCGGCGGCCAGCTCGGCGGGCGGGGCGAGTCGCACATCGACGCCGCGCGGCTCGAGGTGGGTCTGGGCCAGCCGCCGGACGCCCAGGTAGCAGCTTTCGTCCATGGCGATCGCGTCGCCCGGTTTCGTGTGCGTCATGAGCAGCGCGGCGGCCGCGGCCATCCCGGAGGCGAACAGGACCGCCTCGCCGTCCTCGAGCTCGCCGAGCGCGGACTCGAAGCGGGCCCAGGTGGGATGCCCGTAGCGCGTGTACGAGTAGGGCACCTGCTCGGGATCGCCGCGCACGTGGAACGGAGCGGCGAAGACCGGCCCGGGGAGGAACGGCTCGCCCTGCTCGGGCTCGGGCAGGCCCGGCCTTCACGACGCGCGTGCCCTCCCCGCGGCTGCGCCCCGGCTCGCTCACGGCTCCAGTATCGCCCGGGCGAAGTCGTCGGGGTCGAACGGCCGCAGATCCTCGAGCGCCTCGCCGATCCCGATCAGCTTGACCGGCACCCCGAGCTCCTGGGCGATCGCAAGCGCGATGCCCCCCTTTGCCGTCCCGTCGAGCTTGGTGAGCGCGATGCCGGTGACGTCGACGGCATCGCGGAACAGGAGCGCCTGACGCAGGCCGTTCTGGCCCGTGGTGGCGTCGATCGTGAGCAGGGTCTCGTGAGGCGCGCCGGGCGCCTGGCCCGCGATGACCTTGCGCACCTTGCGCAGCTCGTCCATGAGGTGCTGCTGGGTGTGGAGGCGCCCGGCGGTGTCGCAGATCACGACGTCGTGGCCGCGCGCCTTGGCCGCCTCGATGGCGTCGTACATGACCGCGCCGGGGTCGGAGCCGGCCTCGCCTCGGACGAGCTCGCAGCCGGCCCGCTCGGCCCACAGCCCAAGCTGCTCGGCCGCGGCGGCGCGGAAGGTGTCTCCGGCGGCGAGCAGCACGGAGCGGCCGAACTCCTTCTGCAGATGCCACGCGATCTTGCCGATCGTCGTGGTCTTGCCGCTGCCGTTCACGCCCACCACGAGGATCACGGTGGGCCTGACGGTCAGGTCGATCGTGTCGCCGTCGAGCCGCGCCGTGTCGGCGAGCAGCTCGCGCAGGCGGCGCGTGAGGTCCTCTCCTCCCTGCAGCTCGCCGCTCTCGGCCTCCGTCTCGAGCCGCGCGACGATCTTCGCGGTCGTGGGCGCACCCACGTCGGCGTAGATGAGCGTCTCCTCGAGGTGCTCGAAGGCCTCGTCGTCAAGCGACTGGAAGACCGTCGCCTGGAGCTCCGCGCCGAGCGCCTGGCGCGTCTTCGACATGTTGTCGCGCAGCCGCCGGAAGAAACCGCGGCGCTCCGGCTCCCCGTCCGCCTCCGGAGCGGGCGGCGGCGCGTCGTCGCCGGTGACGAACAGGTCGTGCCAGGTGCGGGCCATCGGCCCGCGAGCATAGTCGCGGCTAAGCCTGCCGATCGGTCAATCCAGGCTAGGCGGCCTCTTCGGCCGGCGCCGGCCGGTGCTCCGGCATCTGCCGGCCCTCGAGCCTGCGTGACACGACCTTGGAGATGCCGTCGCCGCCCATGCTCACCCCGTAGAGCGTGTCGGCGGCGTCCATCGTCCGCTTCTGGTGCGTGACCACGATGAACTGGGCGCGGTCGGAGTAGCGGCGGACGAGCTGGAGGAAGCGGTCGATGTTGATGTCGTCGAGCGCGGCCTCGACCTCGTCGAGGATGTAGAACGGGCACGGTCGGGCGAGGAAGACGGCGAACATGAACGCCAGCGCGACGAGCGACTTCTCGCCGCCGGAGAGCAGCGACAGGCGCTTGGTCGACTTGCCCGGCGGCGTCACCTCGATCTCGACGCCGGCCTCCGGGAGATCGTCCTCGTCGTCCGGCGCGGGCTCCGGCTCGCCGCCCACGACCGGGCGCGGCCCGACCTCCGCGTGAACGAGGCGCAGCCGTCCGCGCCCACCAGGGAAGAGGTGCTCGACCACGTCCTCGAAGTTCCTCGCCGCGGCCTCGAACGTCTGCTCGAACGCCTCCCTGATCCGGCGGTCGGTCTCCTTGATCAGGCCCTCGAGCTCGGCGAGCGCCGTCTCGAGGTCGGCGCGCTGCGCCTCGAGCTCCTCGACGTGCGCCACCGCCTCCTCGTACTCCTGCTTGGCAAGCGGGTTCACGGGACCGAGCTGCTCGCGCCGGCGCTGCAGGCGCTCGACGCGCGCCACGAGCGCCTCGCGCTCCTCGTCCGGCAGCGGCTCCTCGGCCGGCTCGGCCGGTATCCCGAGCCGGGTCGCCAGCCGGCTCAGGTCGCGCTCCGCGTCGGCGGCGGTGTCCCGCACGTGCTGCGCCGCCACCTCCGCCGCCGTGACGGCGTCGCTGGCGCGCTTCAGCCGGCCCTGGAGCTCCGCCTCCTCGTGGGCGCAGGACTTGAGCACGGCCGCGGTCTCCTCGCCGGCCGCGGCGCCGGCGTCGAGATCGGCCTGGATCGCTTCGCGGTTCGCGGCGAGCGCGTCGCGCCCCTGTTCGAGCGCTTCCGCGGCCCGGCCGGCGTCGTGGACGAGCGCGAGGTCGCGCTCGGCGCCGCTCTTCATCGCGGCGAGGGTCCGGGCACGCTCCTCGCGCTCGCGGGCGATGCGCTCGGCCAACCGCTGCTCGGCCCGCAGGTCCCCCGTCAGCTCGGCCCGGCGCACGGCCTCGGGCCCGTCGTCGGGCGCCTCGCGGCGGCGGGCGATGATCCACTCCGCCCGGCTCGCGGCGTCCTCGGCGTCGGCGAGCTCCCGGAGCGCGCCACGCAGCGCGCTCTCCGCCTGTTCGCGCGCGCCGTCGGCCTCCCCGACCCCCGCGCCGGCCCGCTGGAGCGCGGTCTGAGCACCGGCCTCGTCTCTCGCCGCGCGCTCCGACGCGGCGACGAGCTCGTCGCGCCGCCCGAGCTCCTCGAGCAGCCGCTCGGAGCCGCCCGCCGGCGCCTGGCTGAGCTCGCCGCTGCGGGCGTCGAACAGGCGCCCGGCGCGTGTGACCGCCACGCCGGAGAAGCCGGCGCCGAGGGAGGCGAGCGAATCGACCACCCAGACGCCCTCGAGCAGCCGCGCGGCGAGCGCCGCGACGGCGGGCTCGGGGCGCACTCGGCTCAGGAGCGGCTCCGCACCCGGCCCCACCTCCTCCTCGCTGCCCCGGCGGTGCGAAATCGTCCTCTCGCCCTCGACCAGCGCGCTCCCGCCGTGCCGGCCCGCGTCGTCGAGCAGCCGCTCACCCGCCGCCAGGTCGGCCACCACCGCCGCCGTCAGGCGAGGGCCGAGCACCGCCGCCAGCGCCAGCTGATAGCCCGGCTCCACGTGCAGGCTCTCGGCAAGCGTGCCGGTGTTGCCCGGCGGGGCCGCCCCGCGAACGAACTGGTTGACGGCCGCGAGCTCGGCGCCGACCCGCGCCGCCTCGGCACGCGCCGCCTCGGCCGCGCGCTCCGCATCGCGGCGCGCGCCGCGGGCGGCGTCGGCGGCGCGCTCGGCGTCCGCCAGCGCGGCGCGACGGACCTGCGCGGCCTGCTCGAGCGCCTCGACCCGTGAGCGGGCGGCGGAGAGCTCCTCCTCGAGCCCGGCCAGCTCGCGAGCGAGCCGCTCCTCGCGCCCCGCTTCGAGCGCGGCGAGCTCCTTCTCGATCGCGGCGATCCTGTGCTCGGGTCCCTCGTCGCGGGCGGCCAGCTCGGCGTCCGCGGCGGCCTGCTGCTCCAGCAGCTCCAGCTGGCGCAGCCGGCGTTCGCGGCGTTCGGCGGCCGCGGCGGCCTGCTCACGCACGCGCTCGAGGCGCATCGCCACGTGGTCGGCCGCCGAGCGCGCGGCGTAGAGGCGCGCCTGCAGCCGCTCGCGGGCGCGAGATTGCGTCGCAAACGCCTCCTCCGCCTCTTCACGGCGCCGCGCCACCTCGGTGAGCAGCCGCTCCGCCTCATCGCGCTCCTCGCGCGCGGCGAGGGCTCGGCCCTCCGCCTCGGCGAGCGCTCCCCGAGCGGCTCGTGCTTCATCCCGCGACAGCGTGAAGCGCGCCTCGAGCGTCTGGCGCTCGAGGCGCTCGTGCAGCTCGGCGGCCTCGGCCTGGCGTTTGAGCGGCCGCAGCCGCGAGCGCGCCTCGCGCTCGACGTCGAGCGCGCGCGACAGGTTCTCCTCCGTGCGCTCGAGCTTCAGCTGCGCGCGCCGGCGGCGTTTGCGGTGCTTGCCGAGGCCGGCCGCCTCCTCGATCAGCAGCCGACGCTCGCGGGGGCGCGACATCACGATCTGCTCGACCTTGCCCTGCGAGACCACCGAGTGCATCTCCTTGCCGAGCCCGGAGTCGGAGAGCACCTCGATCACGTCGACGAGCCGGCAGCGGGCGCCGTTGAGGCGGTACTCGCCCTCGCCGTCGCGCTCCAGCCGGCGGACGATCGAGATCTCGGAGAAGCTCGTGTCGAGCCGCCCGTCCGCGTTGTCGATCACGACCTCGACCTCCGCCGCGCCGGATCCCTTGACCCCGTGCCCGCCGGCGAAGATCACGTCCTTCATGAGCTGGCCGCGCACGGCGAGGGGCGACTGCTCTCCGAGCGCCCACAGCACGGCGTCCGTGATGTTCGACTTGCCCGACCCGTTCGGCCCGACGATCACGGAGACGCCCGTGCCGAACTCGAGCTTGGTCCGTTGCGGGAAGGACTTGAAGCCCTTCATCGAGATCGAGCGCAGGTGCATCCCTACGTGACCGCCTCCTCGTCGAGGGCGTCGAGAGCCTGAAGGGCCGCTTCCTGCTCCGCGCCCTTCTTGGTCTTTCCCTCCCCGCGGCCGAGCTCCTCCCCGCCGACCTCCGCGACGGCGATGAACGAACGGTCGTGGGCGGGGCCCTCCTCGGAGACCGTGCGATAGCTCACGACCTCCGCCCGCCGCGCGAGGCGCTCCTGCAGCACCGACTTGTAGTCCACCGGGTGCTCCAGAGCCTGGTCGATCTCGGTGGCGAACGACTCCACGACGGCCGGCGCCGTGCGGTCGAAGCCGAACGCCAGGAAGGACGCTCCGATGATCGCCTCGCAGACCGACGCGAGCACCCGCTCGGACCCCACGAGCATCTCTGCGCTCCGCCCGGTGCTGCCCTCGGGCGCGGTGGCGCGCAGCTCGTCCGGCACGCCGAGCCCGAGCGCCACCCGCGCGCACGAAGGCCCGCTCACGGCCTGCGCGCGCACCTTTGTGAGCCGCCCCGCGCCGTAGCGCTCGAAGCGCGGGTACAGGTGCGTCGACACGGCGAGGCTCAGGACCACGTCCCCCAGGAACGCGAGCCGCTCGTACGCCTCGGTCCGGTGCCCCACCCAGGACGCGTGGGTGAACGCCTGCCGGCGAAGGTCGCCCGGCAGCTCCGCGAGCAGGTCTTCGAGGGATTCAGGTCTCGATCTCCGCGGCATGGGCGGCGACGAAGTCCGCGGCCTGGCCGACCGTCAAGATCTTGACCGCCTCCGCGTCGGGGATGCGCACCCCGTAGTTGTCCTCGAGCTCGACGACGAGCTCCACCAGGTCGAGTGAGTCCGCCTCCAGGTCCTCACGGAACCGGGTTGCCTCGCCGATGCGTTCGGGATCCACCTCCAACTCGGTGGCGAGGTGCTCCCGGATGCGCTCGAGGACCTCCTCTCGGGTCATGGCTGCGCGACGCTAGCAGCGGGCGCGGATCGCAACACCCCGGCACTGTCGAGCGCGGCAGCGGTGCGCCCGACCATGTCCTCGTCGACCGCCCGCCGGGCAAGCCTGACCGCGTGCGCGATGCCGACGGGGCCGAAGCTGCCGTGGGCCACCACGACCGGCTTGCGCAGCCCCAGCAGGATGGCCCCGCCCACGCGCTCGGGATCGAGCTCGTCGCGTACCTCGCGCATCTTGCCCCGGATGAGCAGGCCGCCAAGGCTCGAGCCCGCCCCGGACCTGATCCGCGAGCGGATCTCGCCGGAGAGCTCCCGCACCGTTCCCTCGAGCACCTTGAGCGCGACGTTGCCGGTGAAGCCGTCGGCCACGACGACGTCGGCGCCGGCTGCGGGGATGTCGAAGCCCTCGAGGTTGCCGACGAAGTTGAGGTTGCGCGCCGCGAGGCGCTCGTACGCCGTCAGCACGTCCGGTGTGCCCTTGCCCGACTCCTCGCCCACCGAGAGCAGGCCGACCTTCGGCCGCTCGACCCCCACGACGGCCTCCATGAAGCACGCGCCCATGTAGGCGAACTGGACGAGGTGCTCTGGGCGCACCTCCACGTTCGCGCCGGCGTCGAGCAGCAGCAAAGGGCCGCCGGGCACCGGCAGGAGCACGGCGAGAGCGGGCCTGAACACGCCGTGCAGGCGCTTGATCGACAGCGTGGCGGCCGCGAGCGTCGGGCCCGTGGAGCCCGCCGAGACGAGTGCCTCCGCGCGGCCCTCGCCCACGGCCCGCGCGGCTTGGACGATCGAGGCGTCGGGCTTCGAGCGCACGGCCGCCACCGCCTCCTCGCCGGCCTTGACGGTCTCGGGCGCGTCGACGATCTCGGCGAGCGTCCCGGCGGGGCCGCGGATCTCAGCCGCCGGGCCGAAGAGCAGAACGGGCAGGCCGGAGCGGCCAACCCCTTCGGCGACGGCGGCGGGCCCCCGGTCCGCGCCGTTCGCATCGACGGCGATCACGCGGGCTACTCGTCGTCTGCGACGCCCGGCTGCTGCACGACGACCTCGCGGCCGGCATAGGTACCGCAGTTGGGGCAGACGCGGTGCGGCAGGCGCGGCTCGTGGCAGCGCGGGCAGTGCCGCAGGCCCGGCGGGCTGACCTTGTGCTGGGAGCGGCGCTTGTGTGTCCGCGAGTGGGACTGTCTCTGCTTCGGAACGGCCATGAGCAGCCGACCAGTGTACTGACCGAACCCTGCGCAGCCGGCCGAGCCGGCTGCTTCGGGCCTCCGAACCCTGCGCAGCCGGCCGAGCCGGCTGCTTCGGGCCTCAGTCGAGTTTCAGCTCCCGGAGAGCAGCCCAGCGCGGGTCGGGCTCCGCCTCGTGAACGTGCTCCGGGTCTTCGTTCAGGTTCGCCCCGCACAGCGAGCACAGGCCGAGGCAGTCCTCACGACACACGATCTGGGCCGGCAGCGCGAGCGCGAGCGCGTCGCGGGCCCAGGCGGTGAGGTCGAGTTTGCCCTCCTCCAGGTAGGGCGAGCGCAGGTCCTCCCCGCCGCCCGGCTGGTCGACCTCGCGCGCATCCACGTGCAGGACATGCCCGGCGTCCTCGAGGCAGCGCATGCACGGCCCCGACAGCTCGGCGTCGAAGCGCAGCCTGAGTGAGTAGCCGGCGGTCGTGTGGTCGACGTTCAGCAGAGCGTCGACGACCTCGGCGGGGAGCTCGTAGCGCTGGCCGCCGAAGTCGAACGCACCCACGGGCACGTCAAGGCCGAACCGCCGCCCCTCGCCGGAGCTGAGTCCGAGCCTGCCTACATCGAAGATCTCAGTCCGCTGACCCATGTCAGCGAGGTTAGCCCCGCCCGATCAGCTCAACCCTGTAGCCATCCGGATCGCGGACAAAGGCGATGAACGGCCCCTCGGTCCGACCGCCCGGCCGGTACGGCGGCTTCTCCGGCTCGATCCCGTCGCCGGCCAGCGCGGCGAGCGTCCCGTCGAGGTCCTCGACCGCAAGCGCAATGTGGTTGTAGCCCGTGCCGAGGTCGTACGAGTCGACCCCGTGGTTGTAGGTCAGCTCGAGCACCGGATCCTCACCGGGCAGCGCCATGAACACGTTGATCGCCTCATCGCCAATCGGCATCCGCCGCGCCTCCTCGAAGCCAAGCTTCTCGTAGAAGGCAACCGAGCGGTCGATGTCGCCGATGCGGTAGCAGGTGTGGAGATAGGTGGGCATGCCGGCGAGGCTACCGCCCCGCCGCCCTACCCGACCTCGGCCTCTTCGTGCTCCCGGCCCTGCAGCCGGTCGCGGCCGCGCTGCACGGCCGCGATGAACTTGGTCAGGTTGACCTCGAGCGTGTTGAGGATGTCGTCCGCGTAGTCCTCGGCGCCCAGGCGGATCTCGCGCTCGCGCGCGCGTGCGTCCTCGATGATCTCGTCGGCCTGGCGCTCCGCCTGCTTGACGACCTCCTCCTCGGAGATCAGGCGGACCTGCTCCTCGCGCGCCTCCTTGATGATCCGCTCCGCCTCGCGCTTGGCCTCGGCGAGCATCTCCTGGCGCTCCTTCACGATCCAGCGTGCCTGCTTGATCTCCTCGGGGATCGTGGCGCGCATCTGGTCGAGGATGTCGTAGACCTCCTCTTTGTCCACGCGCACCTGGTCCGTGAGCGGCACGGGCTTGGCGTTGTGAATCGTGTCGTCGAGCTTGTCGATCAGGACTAGAACGTCCATACGCGGTTCCTCAGTTCTCTACCGCTTCAACTCTTCCTGCAATCGGGCGGCCACCGGGTCGGGCACGAGCCCGCTCACGTCTCCCCCGAACATCGCCAGCTCCTTGACTCCGCTGGAACTAAGAAAGCTGAACTGTGGGGCGCTCATCAAATAGATGCTCTCGATGTCTGGGGCCAATTTCCGGTTGAGCTGGTTCATCTCGAACTCGTACTCGAAGTCCGAGATCGCTCGGAGGCCCTTGACTATCGCCTTCGCCCCATTCTCACGAGCGAAATCGACGAGCAGAGTATCAAAGGGTTTTACCTGCACATTCCCGTAATCCGCCACCGCCGAGGTGAGAAACGAGACCCGCTCCTCGGCGGAGAACAGCGTGTTCTTCTTGCGCACGGGCTGGTTGACGACCCCCACCACGACCTGCTCGAACACGTTCGCCGCCCGCCCGATGATGTCGACGTGGCCCATCGTCACCGGGTCGTACGAGCCCGGACAGACCGCCGTGCCCGCGTTTCGCTCAGCGGCCATGGATCGCGATCCGGGTGTCGCCGTAGGTCCGCTCCGTGAGGAGCGGGAAGGGAAGCTCGAGCGGCCTGCGCTTGTCGGATTCGGTCACTGTGCGTGCGCCTTCTGCGAGCAACGCCGGCAGCCTCTCGGCGAGCCGTCCGGCGATGCGAGGCCCGGAATCATATGGCGGGTCGCAGAACACGAGGTCGAAGGGGCGGTGATCGGAGGCGAGGAAGCCGAGCACGTCCTGGCGCCTGACCTCGCCGTTCGCCCCGACCGAGTCGATGTTCGCGCGGATCGCCGCGGCGGCCCGCGGGTCGCGCTCGACGAACACGGCCGAGTCCGCCCCGCGCGACAGCGCCTCGATCCCGAGCGCGCCGGAGCCCGCGTATAGGTCGAGCACGCGGGCGCCAGACACGTCGCCCAGCATCGAGAACAGGGCCTCGCGCACCCGGTCCGCCGTGGGGCGCGTGGGCGCGCCGCGCGGCATCCGCAGGCGGCGGCCCTTGTAGCGGCCCGCGACGATCCTCACGCGGGAATGGGGTCGAGGTCGGGGCCGAAGCGGGCGACCACGGCCTCCCGAAGCAGGGCGTGTTCGGGCTCGGCGAGGCCGGGGTCGGCCAGCAGGATCTCGTCGGCGCGGTCGCGCGCCCGCACGAGCAGCTCCGTGTCCTCGGGCAGGCGCGCCACGCGGAACTCCGGCAGGCCGTGCTGGCGGGTGCCGAGCACGTCACCGGCGCCGCGCAGCTCGAGGTCGATCTCCGCGAGCCTGAAGCCGTCGCGCTCCTTGGCGATCGCCTCGAGCCGCGGCAGCTTGGGGTCGCCGAACAGGACGCAGAGCGAGCGATGCTCGCCGCGGCCGACGCGGCCGCGCAGCTGGTGGAGCTGCGAGAGGCCGTAGCGCTCGGCAGCCTCGATCAGCATGACCGTGGCGTTCGGGACGTCGATGCCCACCTCGATGACGCTGGTGGCCACGAGGACGTCGGCCTCGCCGGCGGCGAACGCCTCCATCGCGGCGGCCTTCTGCTTCGACGGCAGCTGGCCGTGGATGAGCTCCACGCGCAGGCCGCGAAACTCGCCGGCACGCAGGCGCTCGAACTCGGCCGTCGCGGCCCTCGCCTGCAGCGCCTCGGACTCCTCGACGAGCGGGCACACGACGAAGCACTGCCGCCCCGCCCCGATCTCCTCCCGGATGCGCTCGTAGGCCCGCGCGCGGGCGCGGGCTCCGTCGACCACGTGCGTCTCGACCGGCCGGCGTCCCTGCGGCAGCTCGCGCAGCACCGTCGCGTCGAGGTCCCCGTAGGCGGTGAGCGAGAGCGTGCGCGGGATCGGCGTGGCCGTCATGTGGAGCGCGTGCGGCGCGAGGCGCCTGGCGGGAGCACCCGGCTCGGCCGGGTGCGATCCGACGATTTCGGGCGCTTTGGCGTCGAGCGCCGCCCGCTGCCGAACGCCGAAGCGATGCTGCTCGTCGACCACCACCACCGCCAGGTCGCGGAACTCGACCGCGTCCTCGATCAGCGCGTGCGTCCCGACCACGAGCTGGAGCTGCCCGTCCGCGAGCCGGCCGAGGAGGTCGCGCCGCCGCGCCGCGCTCGTGGAGCCGGTCAGGAGCTCCACCGGCAGCGAGCCGCCGAGCAGCGAGTCGAGCGTTCGGTGGTGCTGCTCGGCGAGCGTCTCGGTGGGCGCCATCAGCGCGGCCTGGGCGCCGTTCTCGACCGCACGCAGCATGGCCGCCAGCGCGACCACCGTCTTGCCGCTGCCGACCTCCCCCATCAGGAGCCGCTGCATGGGGTGCTCGCGCCCGAGGTCCGCGTCGATATCGGCGATCGCTCGCGACTGGTCTCCGGTCAGCTCGAAGGGGAGCGACCAGCGCCAGCGATCGACCACGACGCCGCGCGCCGCCAGCGGACGCGCCCGGCGGCCCTCGCGGCGCGCGCGGCGGCGGCCGGCGAGGGCGACCTGGAGGAGGAAGAGCTCCTCGAAGGCGAGCCTGCGGCGCGCCTCGCGCTCGTCCTCCTCGCGGTCGGGGAAGTGCGCGGCCCCGAGCGCGGCGGCGCGCTCGCCCAGCCGCTCGCGCGTGCGCAGCCGCGCCGGCAGCGGCTCGAGCACGTCGTAGATCGAGCGATAGTGGTCCCACACGAGCTGCCGCAGGCGCCCGGCGCTGATGCCCTCCGTGGCCGGGTGGACGGGCACGAGTCCGACCGTATGCACGGGCACCCCGCCGCCGTCGAGCAGCTCGTGCTCGGTGACCCAGAGCTCGCCGCGGCGGCGGAGCTTCCCGTGCAGGAGCACGGCTGCCCCCTCATCGAGCTGGCGCGCGATCCAGGGCTGGTTGAACCAGACCGCCACGAGCTGGCCGCTCTGGTCGGCCACGCGCGCCTCGACGCGCTTGCGCCGCCTGTCGCGCATCGGCTTGACGGTCACGCCCCTGACCGACACCGCCACGGTCGCCTCTTCGCCGACGCTGAGTTCGCGAGCCAGCCGGACGTCGCGGCGGTCGCGGTGGGCGTGCGGGAGATGCTCGAGCAGGTCGCCCACCGTCTCGATGCCGAGCGCCGCGAGCGCCTTCCCCGCCGCCCCCTTCAGCGTGACGGGCTCGCTCAGCCGGCTCGGGTGCGGAAGCGAGCGCAGCTCGGCTTCGCGCAGCTCCGCCGGAGTCAGGTCCTCGCTGCTGGCGAAGCGTGTGGGCAAGTGAATCGGTTCCCTGCGCAGCCGGCCGAGCCGGCTGCTTCGGCCCTCACTCGGCGCAGAGCAGCCACCACCAGGCGGGCTGGCCGCCCTCGTGGTACTCGATCTCGACGCCCGCGCGGATACGCGCCTCGACGTGCTCACGGCCGAGCGGCGGGTGATCCCCCGCGATGCAGGTCACGAGCTCCGCGCCGTCGGAAATCCGCTCGAGGGTCACGGCGAGCGTGGCGGCCGGGTCGCCCCAGGCGACCAGCTCGCCGCCCGCGTAGCCCACCGCCTCGCCGGCGCTGAAGCGGCCGCGGGCATCGTCGCGGGCGGCCGGTGCAACGCCGCCCACGGTCAGGAGCTCGGCGGCGTCGGCCACCGCGCGGGCGTTGTGCTCACTTCCCCGGCCGGGGTCGAACGCGAGCAGCGCAGCCAGCCCCTCCTGGGGCGCGGTCGTGGGGACGACCCGCGCGGGCTTGTCGGACAGCCCGGCGGCCTTCTCCGCGGCGAGGATCACGTTCGGGCTGTTGGGCAGCACGACCACCTCGGCGGCCGGCGCGGCGTGGATGCCGGCGAGCAGCTCGTAGGTGGACGGGTTCATGGTGGCGCCGCCGTCGACGACGAGCACGCCGAGCTCCTGGTAGAGCCGCTGCAGGCCGGCGCCGCTGGCCACCGCCACGACGGCGCAGACCGCCTTGGCGGCCTCCGCGTGGCCGTCGCCCGAGAGCCTTGCCGTGCGGCCCGCCACCTGCTCGTGCATGTCGGCGACGTCGAAGCGCGACACGTCGCCGACGGCCTCGAACAGCGCCACCGCGGCGTCCGGGTCATCGGTGTGGACGTGCACGCGCAGCGTCCGGTCGTCGCCCACCACGAGCACGGAGTCACCGAGGTTCTCGAGCATCGGCCCGAAGCTTCCGGCATCCAGGTCCTGCCCGATGACGGCGAAGTTCGTGCAGTAGCGGAAGCTCGACGACTCGTGTTCGGGGCGGTGCAGCGCGGCCGGCGCGTACTGGTGCTCGAGCTCGGGTGCGGCGTCGCCCCGGAGTGCGGCCAGGCAGCCGGCGATGATCACCGTGAGCCCGTAGGCGCCGGCATCGACGACTCCAGACTCGCGCAACACGGCGAGCTGCTCCGGCCCGCGCTCGACCGCCTCCTTGCCGGCCTCGAGGGCGTTCTCGAGCACCTCCGCCAACAGCTCGTCCTGCTCGGCCGCGCCAGCGTCGGGCCCCAGCCGCGTGGTGTCCATGTGGGCGAGGTCGTGGGCCACGCGACTGGCCATCGCGCGCACAGCCGTGAGCATCGTGCCCTCCGCTGGGTCGCGCACGGACGCGTAGGCGGCGTCCGCGGCGCGCGCGAAGGCGGCGGACACGAGTATCGGGTCCACGAGCTCGCCCGGTCGAGAGACCAGCTCCTCCGCCGCGCCGCGCACGATCTGCGAGAGGATCACGCCGCTGTTCCCGCGCGCGCCTAGCAACGCGGCGCGCGTCACGGCGCTCACGATCTCGTCGCGGCCGATGTCGTCGATCGGCTGGCCGTTCATCGTGCCGAGCTCCTCGGCCACGGCCTTCAGCGTGAGCGCCATGTTGTCCCCGGTGTCGCCGTCGGCGACCGGGAACACGTTGAGGTCGTTCACCTCCTGGCGGCGCGACTCCAGCTCGGTGAGGGCGGCGGCGACGACGCGCCGGAAGCGGACAAGGCTCTCGTCAGGCACGGGTGGTTTTTACCCCAGAGCGCGGCTGGGTTACCCGCGCCGTGACGGCTCAGGCGGCCTTCGTGATCTTGCCGGCCTTCAAACAGCGCGTGCAGACGTACTCGCGCCGGGGGGCACCCCCGACGTCGATCTTGACCTTCTGCAGGTTCGGGTTGAAGCGGCGCCTCGTCGCGACCATCGAATGGCTGCGGCTGTTCCCGAACGCAGGGCGCTTTCCACACGAGTAGCAGACCTTTGCCACGGCGCGTCAGGGTAGCAGCAGGGCCTTCGCCAGCTCGAGCGCTTCCTCGACCTGCGAGCGGTCGACATCGAGGTGCGTGACGGCGCGGACGCGGCCGTCCGGGGTGCCGCTGAACTCGACCCCGCGCTCGGCCATTCGCTGCACGAATCCCTCGGGTGCCGCGAAGATCACGATGTTCGTCTCGGGGGCCACGACGTCGAGGCCCAGCGCTGCCAAGCCGTCGGCGAGCACGCGCGCGTTCTCGTGATCCTCGGCAAGCCGGTCGACGTGATTGTCGAGCGCGTAGAGGCAGCCGGCGGCCACGATGCCCGACTGCCGGAAGGCGCCGCCCATCATCTGCTTCCAGCGCCAGGCCTCGGCCATGAGCTCCGCGGAGCCGGCCAGCACCGCGCCGACGGGGGCGCCGAGGCCCTTCGTGAAGTCGATCCACGCGGTGTCGAACATCGACCCATAGTCCGCGGCCGGTACCCCGGCGGCAACGACCGCGTTCATGAGGCGCGCGCCGTCCATGTGCGCGCGCAGCTCATGCTCGCGTGCGACCTCGACCACTGCGCGCAGCGTGTCGAGCGGCCAGACCCGGCCGCCGCCCATGTTGGTCGTCTGCTCGACGGACACGAGCCGCGAGCGCGGGAGGTAGCGGCTCTCGGGCCGGATCGCCGCGCGCAGCTGCTCCGGCGAGAAGACGCCGCGGTCCCCGTCGATCGCGTTGATCATCAGCGATGCGTTCTGGGCCGGGCCGCCGGCCTCGGCGATAACGGGGTGCGCGGTACGGTCGAGGATGATCTCGTCGCCGCCGGGCCGCGCATGCAGGCGGAACGAGATCTGGTTGCACATCGTCCCGCTCGGCATGAAGACCGCGGCCTCGTGCCCGAGCAGCTCGGCCACCCGCTCCTGCAGGCGCAGCGTGGTGGGATCCTGGCCGCGCTGCTCGTCCGCCACCTCGGCGGAGGCGATCGCCTGCCGCATGGCGTCCGTCGGACGCGTCTGCGTGTCCGAATAGAGGTTGATCACGAGATTCACTCGGTGCGCACCCGGCCGAGCCGGGTGCTTCCGCCAGCCAACTGGCGCCGAAGCTCCGCCATCCGCAGCACGGCTCGCGCCGCGTCCTCACCCTGGTGGCGCTTGCCGCCTCCCGCGCGGGCGAGTGCCTGCTCCATCGAGTCCACCGTCAACAGCCCGAAGGCACACGGCACCCCGGTGTCGAGCGCCACTCGCGCGATCCCGCTCGCCGCCTCGGAGCAGACGAACTCGTAGTGGTCGGTCTCGCCGCGGATCACGGCGCCGAGGCAGGCCACGCCCTCGTAGCGGCCGGACGCGGCGCAGTAGCTCGCGGCGAGCGGGAGCTCGAAGGCGCCGGGCACGTCGTGAACCTCGAGCGTGGCGCCGGCCTCGTCGAACACGCGCTGCGCCCCCTCGACCAGTCGCTCCGCCAGGTCCTTGTAGAAGCGGCCCACGCAGGCCGCGAAGACGCCCGAAGCAGCCGGCTCGGCCGGCTGCTTTGGGTGGGAATCACTCACCGGCGGGCCTCGGCCGCTGCGCCGGGGCCGGCCCCTGCCCGTAGAGGTCCGCCTGCTCCGCGGCGGCACGCTCGCGGTCGTGGACGCGCTCCTCGTGGATCATCTCCTCGTCGAGCGCCAGCCCCTGGTGGTGGAGCAAGTGTCCGAGCTTCTCCTTCTTGGCGCGCAGGTAGGCGAGGTTGTGGGCGTTGGCGGCGTGCTGGATCGGGATCTGGTCGGTCACGCGCAGCCCGTAGCCCTCGAGCCCGACGATCTTCTTGGGGTTGTTGGTCAAGAGCCGTATCGACGTCAGCCCGAGGTCGACGAGGATCTGGGCGCCGATCCCGTAGTCGCGCAGGTCGGCCGGGAGGCCGAGCTCGAGGTTCGCGTCGACCGTGTCGCGCCCCTCCTCCTGCAAGCGGTAGGCGCGCAGCTTGTTGAGCAGACCGATACCTCTGCCCTCCTGGGCGAGGTAGAGCAACACGCCGCGCTCCTCCTCCTCGATCCGCAACAGCGCGTCCTCGAGCTGCTGGCCACAATCGCAGCGCAGCGAGTGGAAGACATCACCCGTGAGGCACTCGGAGTGCACCCGCACGAGCACATCGTCCTGCCCCTCGATCTCGCCCTTGACCATCGCGACGTGGTGCTTTTCGTCCACCAGCGAACGGAACCCAACCACGCGGAAGTCGCCGAACTTGGTCGGCAGCTGCGCCTCCACCACCCGCTCGATCAGCTTGTCGTGCCGGCGCCGGTAGGCGATCAGGTCGG
Source organism: uncultured Thermoleophilaceae bacterium (assembly GCA_963757815.1). Taxonomy (GTDB): domain Bacteria; phylum Actinomycetota; class Thermoleophilia; order Solirubrobacterales; family Thermoleophilaceae; genus JACVRW01. The sequence continues at coordinate 77,396 of CAVWSN010000017.1, forward strand.
CGACCGTGATCATCCTGAGCCCGTGCTTGGCGCAGTAGCGCTGGAGGTCGGGCACGCGCGCCATCGTGCCGTCGTCGTTCATCACCTCGCAGATCACGCTCGAGGGGTTGAGCCCCGCGAGGCGCGCGAGGTCGACCCCCGCCTCGGTCTGCCCGGTGCGCTCGAGCACACCGCCGGCCTTGGCCTTCAGCGGAAAGATGTGGCCCGGCTGCACGAGGTCCTGCGGGCGCGTCCCCGGGTCGATCGCGACCTGGACCGTGTGCGCGCGGTCGTGCGCCGAGATGCCCGTCGTGATCCCCTCGCGCGCCTCGACCGAAACCGTGAAAGCGGTCTGGAACGGCGACTCGTTCTTGGCCGCCATCAGGTCCAGCCCGAGCTCGTCGCAGCGCTCCGGCGTCAGCGCCAGGCAGATCAGCCCGCGGCCGTGCATCGCCATGAAGTTGATCGCCTCCGGCGTCGCGAACTGGGCCGCCAACGTCAGATCGCCCTCGTTCTCGCGATCCTCCGCGTCGCAGACCACCACCATCCGGCCCTCACGGATGTCCTCGATCGCCTCCTCGATCGTGCTGAAGGGAGGGTTGGTCATACCTTGAGTTTCTCCACGTACTTGGCGAGCACATCGACCTCCAGGTTCAACGTCCTGCCCGGCGCGGCGACGCCGAGCGTGGTGCGCTCGAGCGTCTCGGGTATGAGCGAGACCTCGAACGCGTCGCCGTCCACGGCCGAAACGGTAAGCGACACGCCCTCCACCGCGATCGATCCCTTCTCGACCACGTAGCGCAGCAGGTCTGCCGAGGCGGCGATCCGGACCACGCGCGAGAGCCCCTCCTCGCGCACCGACACGACCTCGCCGGTGGCGTCCACGTGCCCCTGCACGATGTGGCCGCCGAGCCTGTCGCCGGCGCGCAGCGGCAGCTCGAGGTTGACGGCGTCGCCCTCGCTGAGCGGTCCGAGCGAGCTGCGCCGCAGGGTCTCCTCCATCACGTCGGCCGAGAATCCCCGTGCGTCGGGTTCGACCGCTGTCAGGCAGACGCCATTGACCGCAACCGAGTCGCCCGGGCCGAGCTCGCCGGCGAGCTCGCTGCGCACCCGGAGGCGGACGCCGCCGCCGTCACGCGCGAGCGACTCCACCGTCCCGGTGCCCGCTACGAGCCCCGTGAACAAGTCACCACTCCTGGAAGCGAGCGGTGATGAGCACGTCGTCCTCGATCCGCTCGGTCTCGACCGCCATGGGTCGGGGCGCCTGCGCGATCGTCTCGAGTCCGATGCCCTCGACCGCGGTCTTCGCCTTGGTGCCGCCGAGCAGCAGCGGCGCCACGAACATGCGCGCCTCGTCGATCTCGCCCGCCTCGAGGAAGGCGCCGGCCAGATGCGGCCCGCCCTCGAGCAGCAGCGACTGCACGTCGCGGTGCCCGAGCTCGTCGAGCGCGTGCGCGACGCGCGCGGACTCGTTCTCACCGGTGGCGACGATCACGTCGACGTCGGCGTTCTCGAGCGTCTGGACCGAGGTGCGCGAGGCCGCCCGCGAGCAGACCACGATCACGGGCACCTCGGCCACCCCTCGCACGAGCTGGGAGTCGAGCGGCAGGCGCGCCTCGGAGTCGAAGACGACCCGGCGCGGCTGGCGGGCCACTCCCTCGACGCGCGCGGTGAGGAGCGGGTCGTCCATCAGCGCCGTGCCGATCCCGACCGCGACGGCGTCCGACTCGGCGCGCCAGCGATGGGCGCGGGCGCGGCTCGCCTCGCCCGAGATCCATTGCGAGTCCCCGGTGCGGGTGGCGACCTTGCCGTCGAGCGTCATCGCGGACTTGAGGACGACGAGCGGCCGCCCTACGCGGGCGTGCTTGCGGAAGGGCTGGTTGATGAGCCGCGCGGCCTCGGCGATCTCGCCGTCCACGAAGGAGACCTCGACGCCCTCGTCGCGCAGGATGCCCGGGCCGCGGCCCGCGGCCTTGGGGGTCGGGTCGTCGGAGGCGATCACCACGCGGGCGATCCCCGCCTCGACGATCGCTTCCGTGCAGGGCGGGGTGCGCCCCTGGTGGGCGCAGGGCTCGAGCGACACGTACATCGTCGCGCCGGCGGGGTCCTCCTCGCAGGCGCCGAGCGCCATCCGCTCGGCGTGGGCCTCGCCGGGCGGCTGCGTGATTCCCTCGCCGATCACGCGACCGTGCTTGACAACCACCGCCCCCACGATGGGGTTCGGGCTCGTCTGCCCACGCGCGCGGCCGGCCAGCTCAATGGTCCGAAGAAGGTGTCGCGCGTCGCGCTCTGTGGCGGTTGTGTGGGGCATTCCGGAGCGCCTCGGCGAGCCTGTTGACTCGCGAGTCAACCTTACCAGCGGGCCTGTCCCGGACCGGGCTCAGCGCAGGCCGTCACCCGCCACCTCGGCGAGCGACGGGCGGCTGTAGAGGCCGAAGCGCGTGCCCCTCGGCGGGCGGATCCACCCGGTCTGGTAGCGGGCGAGCGAGAGCGCGCGCAGCGGCCACCAGCTGCCCACCGGCAGCGGCCCGCCGTTGCAGGATCCACCCGAGTAGCCGGGCCGGTTGACCCACATGTAGGCATCGACCTTCGGATGGTGCGTCGCGGTGGTGGGCGGGATGCCCAGGCCGCGCATGAGCGGGTGGCACCAGACATTGACGACCCGGCGGCGCGCGTTTCGATAGTGGACGGGCCCGCGGCCGTTGGTGGCGGTGTTGATGATGAACGGCTTGCCGCCGACGCGGCTCGAGATGTCGAGCCCGTGGCGGATGTTCGCGGCCGTCCAGTCGTAATGGGTCACGTTCAGCATGAACCCGCGGACCTTGTGGATGCCGATGTAGTTCAGCTGCCTCGCGGTCCGGCGGGCGCCCTCCCAGTCCGACGCTCCCCCCTCCAGGTAGATCGTCGCGTTGGGTAGCTGCGAGAGCACGTCGACGCCGTGGCGGAGCACGTCCAGGCGATCCCGGCGGCGGTCGCGCGCGAGGCACTCGACCGTGCCGAGCGAGTCGGGCTCGAACGCGATCACGACGCGGGAGCCGCCCACGGTGTGGGCGAAGACGTCGTACCACCTCATCGTGCGGCGGTCCTGCGCCTCGCCGCCGGCCCGGTAGTGGGGGCCGCAGTCGTTGCCCTGGTGGCGCATCACAGTCAGCAGCGGGATCGTGCCGGGCGCCGCCGAGTCGATGTAGCGGCGGACCTTGACAGGCATGTTCGGGCGCGAGAAGCGCCCGAACCAGGCGAACTTCGGCTCGCGCGCGATCCTCCACGCGAGCGCCGCGCGGTGGTGCTTGCCCTGGCGGACGTAGCGCAGGTACTGGCGCCAGGCGGGATGGTCACCCTGCGGGACCTGCCAGGCCGTGCCGAGCAGCGGATTCGGCTGCGCCGGGTCGACGCCGCGGGGGTCGGTCGTCTGCGCCGCGGCGGCGGGCGCGATCGCGAGCAGCGCCAGGAGGCTGGCGGCCGGCATCCTCACGTGGAGCCACGCTAGCGGCTCCGGCCAGGTCATTAGCCTCCCGCCGCGTGCACCGCCTGATCTTGGCGCTGATCCTCGTCTCCGGCTTCGCCCTTCGGATCTGGAACATCGACTACGGGCTGCCGTTCGTGTACTCGGTGGACGAGGGCACGCACTTCGCGAGCCGCGCCGTGGAGATGTTCTGGCAGGACTTCGACCCGGGCTACTACCAGAACCCGTCGGCCTACACGTACCTGGTCTACGGCCTGCTGCGCCTCATGTACGGGCCGCTCGGCGGGCTCTTCGACCTGCCGTTCGGGAACGTCACCGAGCAGTTCGCCAAGGACCCCGGCGAGATCTGGATCGCCGCCCGCACGCTGGCCGCCGCGCTCGGCATGGCCGGCGTGGCCGCGACCTACTGGGCCGCCCGGCGGCTGTGGGGGGTGCGCGAGGGATTGGTGGCCGCCGCCGTTCTCAGCTTCGCGTTCCTGCCGGTGGCGTACTCCCGGGTGGCGGTCACCGATGTGGGCGCCCTCATCGGGGTGGCGTTTGCGCTGCTGTGGTCCGTCCGTGCCGCCGAGGAGGGCCGGACACGCGACTTCGCGCTCGCCGGCGCCGCGGCGGGGCTGGCGATCGCCTTCAAGTACACGGCCGGACTCGTTCTGCTGCCGCTGGGGATTGCGGCGCTGTCGCGGCTGCGGCCCGACGGTGCCCGCGCGCTCGCGCGGCTGGCGCTGGGGGCCGCCCTCGCGGCGGTCGTCTTCGCCGTTCTCAACCCGTACGTGTTCGGCTCACTCGAGCAGTGGTGGGGCGACCTGCGCGACCAGGCGGACGTGGCCGCGAACGAGCGCAAGCCCGGCCAGGAGTCGGGAGGCGTCGGCTACTACCTCGACAGCCTCACATGGGGACTCGGCTGGGCGGCGCTGGCGGCCGCGCTCGTCGGCGTCGTCGTCGAGCTGCGGCGGGACGTCGTGCGCGGGCTGATCCTGATCGCGCTGCCGCTCGCGTTGTTCGCCTATCTCGCGAGTCAGTCCCGCTACTTCGGCCGCTGGCTCCTCCCCGCCTACCCCGCGCTGGCGCTGCTGGCCTCGGTGGGGATCGTGCAGGTGGCGCAGCTCGTGACCCGTGCCCTCGGCGGCCGGGAGCCGGTTGCGCTGGGCCCGCCGCGGCAGCGGCGCGGCCTCCGGCCCGCCCTCGGCGCCGTCGTGCTGGCGGCGCTCACCGTGCTGGTGCTGGTGCAGCCGCTGGCGGCGGACGTGCGCAGCGCGCTCGTGCTCGGGCGCGAGGACACGCTGAGCCAGGCGCGTGAGTGGCTCGACGAGCGCTACCCGCCCGAGCTGCGGGTGGCGGTGGAGCCCGCCGTGCCGGGACGCTGGTTCCGGTCGAACCCGGACGGCAGAAATCCGGTCTGGCTCTCGCGCTGTCCGCGCCGTGACGGCTGGACCGAGCCCGGCTGGTCGTACGTGGCCGAGGGCGGGGCGCGGGTGTGCTCGCAGTACAAGCCCGGGCTGTTCGCGCGCCCCGACGGGGGGGTGCGCGCCTCTGCGTACCACTCGGTGCTGTCGCCGGCGGTGATCGACGACTACCGCCTCTACGGCTACTGCCTGGTGATGACGGTCAACACCGTGCGCGAGCGTGCGCTCGAGACCGGCGACCCGGACGCCCGCGCCTACTACGACCGGCTCGAGCGCGAGTCGAGGGTCGTGCGCGAATTCAGCCCCTACGACGACGGCGCGGACCCGGTCCCGTTCAGCTTCGACCTCTCCTACAACAGCTATCCGCCCGAGTACGAGCGGCCCGGCCCGACGGTTCGCGTTCATCGTCTGGACCGCTGCCGCCAGGCCTACGGGCCGCCGGTGATCCGGATACCGAAGGCGACGGAGCCGGAGCCTTTCTCGTAGCTTGTCGCGGCGAGCCAGCGAAAGGAGCGAGCATGGGACAGCCAGTCGTCCACTTCGAGGTCGTCGCCAAGGACGGCGCGAAGCTGCAGAGCTACTACGCCGACCTGTTCGGCTGGGAGATCGACGCCGAGAACCCGATGGGCTACGGGGTCGTGCAGCGGGAGGGGAACACCAACCCAGAAGGGATCGGGATCGGCGGCGGCATCGCCACGGGGCCCGAGGGCTATGACGGGCACGTGACCTTCTACGTCGAGGTGCCCGACGTCGAGGCCGCGCTCGCGAAGGCGGAGAGCCTCGGCGGGACCCGCATGATGGGGCCGGACAAGCCGATGGAGGGCGTCGAGATCGGCCTCTTCAACGATCCCGAGGGCAACGTCGTCGGCGTCGTCAAGGAGCAGCCGTAGGCATAGCCGGACGCTCCAGGACGGCCGGGTAGCTCCGCTACCCTCCACCCGCGATGGAAACGCGCCTGAGCCGCCGGCGGCTGTTGCAGGCCGGCGCCGCGGGGGCGGCCGGCGCCGCTCTGCTGCCCATCGCCGGGTGCAGCACGAATGCCTCGGGCCGCGGCGACGGGCGGCTCAACGTCGTCGTCCTCATCATCGACAGCCTGCGCCCCGACCACGTCGGCGCCTACGGCTCGCCCCAGATCCAGACGCCCAACGTGGACGCCCTCGCGGCGCGCGGGCTGCGCTTCAACCGGGCGTTCCCCGAGGCGATGGTCACGATCCCGGCACGCCGCTCGATCTTCACCTGCCGGCGCATCTTCCCGTTCCGCAACTTCGTGCCCAACCCGGAGCTCGGCACGAGCCCGGGCTGGCTCCCGATCGAGGGCGACGAGAACACCTTCAACAAGGTGCTCAAGGACGAGGGCTACTGGACCGTCCAGGTGAGCGACAACCCGCACCTGGCGTTCACGAAGGCGTACGAGCCGTTCCGGGAGACGTGGGACCACTGGCGCACGATCGTCGGCCAGGCCGGCTACTACCGCGATCCCTCGACCGTCTCGATGGAGCTTGTGGAGAAGTGGCTGCCGCCCTTCCTGCGCGACGAGCGCTACGTGCCCGGCATGCGCAAGTACCTCGCCAACACCGGCCGCGGCGAGGACGAGGAGGAGACCTGCGCGGCGCGCATCTACAAGGACGCCGCCGGGCGTGCTCGAGGACGCCCAGCGCCGCCAGCCGTTCGCGATGGTGGTCGACTGCTTCGACCCCCACGAGCCCTGGAGCCCGCCCCAGGAGTACATCGACATGTACTCGGACACCGGGCCCGACGCCCAGAACATCGGCGTCACGCGCTACGGGTTCGCGGAGAACTTCACGCCCGAGCTGCTGCGCCGGCTGCACGCGATCTACGCCGGCGAGGTCACGATGACCGACCGCTGGCTGGGCCATTTCATGGACCGCTTCTACGACCTCGGGCTCGACGAGAACACGGTGATCGTGCTCCTGTCGGACCACGGCTATCTGCTGGGCGAGCGCGGCTACACGGGCAAGGTGCCGTCGCAGCTCCACCCCGAGCTGGCGCAGGTGCCGCTGATACTGGTGACCCCCGAGGACAAGGCGGCCGGCGAGGTGTCCCAGTTCTTCGCCTCCACCCACGACGTGGGACCGACGGTGCTGTCGATGCTCGGAATCGAGCCACCGGACTGGATGGAGGGAACGAACCTGGCCGCCCTCCTCGACGGCGAGCGGCCGCCCGAGAAACGCGACGTCCACTACGGCGGCATGTACAACCGCTTCTTCATACGCACCGACGACTACGTCCTGATCGGCGACAACCGCGGTGAGGAGCGCCACATGTACGACCTGCTCCAGGACCCGCACGAGTTCGTGAACATCGAGCCTGAAAACAAGGCGCTTTCGGACGAGCTGTTCGCCGAGGTGCAGCGGCTGGCGGGCGGGCCGCTGCCGTATTACGAGTAGGCGATCGCTGTCACGCCGGCGGTGACCGTCAGCGCGCCGGCCAGCTTCGTGGGGGTGAGCTTCTCGTGGAGAAAGGCAGCGGCCAGGAGGGTGGCAATCACGATGCTGCTTTCTCTCGTGGCGGCCACCGGGGCCGGTGGGGCGAGCTGTAGCGCCGCCAGCACGAGGAGGTAGGCGCCGAAGGTCGCGGCTGCGGTCAGTGCGGTGCGTGCTGTTAGGTCCGGTCGCTGGCCGACTACAGCTGGGAAGAGGAGGGCGCAGGGCACGGTGACGAGCGCCAGGTAGGCCACCGGATCGGCGTGCTCGACCCCCTCGGCATCGACGAGCGTGTACGCCGCGATCACCGCGGCGATCGCGAGCCCAAATCCGAGGTCCCGACGGGTGCGTGACGAGTTAGTCGCGCTATCCGCGAATAACTCGTCAGACCCCAGCAGGAGCACCCCGGCGCTGACGGCCAGAACGCCGACGCCGGCCAACCAGCCCACCCCCCTCCCCAGCCCCAGCACGCCCACGACGAGCACCAACGTGGGAGCCACCCCGCGCGCGACCGGATACACCACGGAGACCGAGCCACCGCTGTAGGCCCGCGCGAGCAGCACGAAGTAGCCGAGCTCGAGAGCCGCCGACGCGGCGATGAACGGCACGGCCGAACCCGAAACGTCCCCGAAGACGACCGCGAACGGCGCGAGCAGCAGCACTCCCCAGATCAACAGACCGCCCGTCGCGGCCGCCGTGTCCCGCGACCCCGCGAGCAGCACGTTCCAGCCCGCATGGAGAACCGCGGCGCCGAGCGCCAGGGCAAGCGCGCCGCTGCTCACAACAGCGCCGCTACGAGTGCAGCGGCGCTGCACTCCTGACGAGCGAGCGGCCCGCCTGGCAAGGACGCAGTGAGCGACGCGTGCTCGGCACGCGAGCGAGCGAGGACGCCGCCAGGCGCTGCCGCGCAGCCGTCAGGAGTGCAGCGGCTCTTCATCGACTCCGTCTCGGGAGCCTCGATGTAGGGCTGCTGCTCGTCCTGGGCCTGCTCCTCGTGGTACGCCGACTCGGCGTTGACCGCCCAGATGTCGTGGTCGGTCCCCTTCACGAGGTTGTCCACGGCGCGCATGGCGGTGAGCGACGAGTGGTCGGAGTTGTTGTAGCGGTGCAGGCCGTTGCGGCCGACCTGGATGAAGTTGTCGAGGCCGTCGAGCCACGAGCGGATCGAGTGGACGCGCTCGGAGTAGTCCGGGTCGTACATCGGGTAGGCCTTGGGCACCCGCTCGACGAAGCCGAACTCGAGCCGGTCTGCCTTGGCGAGGCCGAGCTGCTCGAGCTCGCGCATGCCGAGCTTGACGAGCTCGTCGTCGTCTTCCTCCCAGAGCTCGTCGCCCGCGAAGCAGAAGAACTCGAGGCCGACGCAGGCCTTCGAGGGGTCCGGCACCATCCACGGGCTCCAGGAGCGGAAGTTCTGGATCCGGCCCACGTTCACGTTCGGGTCGTGGATGTAGATCCAGTTGTCGGGGAACAGGTCGTCGCCGTCGATCACGACGGCCACGGTCAGGAAGTCGCGGTAGCGGAGCCCCTTGGCCGCTGAGATCACCTCGGGCCTCGGGTGCGGCTCGGCCATGCCGACCGTGTTGCGCAGCGGCAGCGACGAGATCACGGCCGAGGGCTCGAAGACCTTGTCTCCCACGTGCACGCGCACGCAGCGCTCGCCCTCGAACTCGAGCTTCGTGACCTTGTGCTCGAGGAGCACCTGGCCGCCGAGCGCGCGAATGTCCTCGGTCATCTGCTCCCACATCTGCCCCGGGCCGTAGCGCGGATAGTTGAACTCCGAGATCAGGCTCGTGACCTTGTCGCCCTTGTTGCCGAAGAAGGCGGACCAGGCAGCGCGGAAGAAGGACAGGTTCTTGATGCGCTGGGCGGCCCAGTCGGCGCGGATCTCCGAGGTCGGCACGCCCCAGACCTTCTCGGTGTAGGACTTGAAGAACTGGTTGAAGAGCCACTTGCCGAAGCGGTTCGAGACCCACTCCTCGAAGGTGTCCTCCTTGCCCTTCGGCTTGGCGGCCGCCCACAGGTAGGACAGGAAGGCCTTGCTCAGGTCGACCGGCCCCAGCTTCTTCATCACGTCCGGGCCGCGCAGCGGGTAGTCGAGGAACTTGCCCTCGCCGCGGCTGTCGCGCCAGTAGATGCGCGACATGCGCGGCCGGCGGAGGAACTCCTCCTTCATGATCTCGTGCCAGAGGTCGTCGACCTCCTTGGCCTTGGTGAAGAAGCGGTGGCCGCCGAGGTCGAAGCGGTAGCCGTCCCGGACCGCCGTCTTGGCGATGCCTCCAACCTGGTTCTCGGCCTCGAGCACGATCACGGGCAGGCCCTGCTTGGCGAGCACGTAGCCGGCTGTCAGGCCGGCGGGGCCGCCGCCGAGGATCACGGTCGGCTTGTCGCGCATGTCCGGGCGCGCGAGGTCCGCGGGGGGCTGAGGCTTCAGGTCGGTGTTCTCACTCATCCGGTCTTCTCGTAGACGACGCCACGCACTCCGATGCGCGTGGCGCGGCGGTAATTGGGGGGCACGACTGCGACTCGCTCGAGGCGGGGGTCCTGCGCGAGAGCGGCGCCCCACTGCGCGGAGCGGCGTCGCACGAGTTGGGTCCAGGGGGCGTCCCAGTCGTCCGCGCGCTGCGTCACCGGGTGCACGATGAGGACCCGCCCGCCGTCGGGCAGGTTATCAATGAGGGGGTCGAGGTTTTTCGCAACGGTGGCGTCTTCCATGCGCTCACCGCCGTCGGTCCAGTCCATCACGCGGTCGTTCTCGACGAGCCCGAGCGGACTCCCGAAACGCAGGTCCGGCGAGTTCCCGAGCGTCTCCAGGTGGTACGCGAGCAGCGGCCCCTGCTCGGGCTGCATCGAGAGCACGAGGTCGCCCTCCTGCAGCATGTTCTCGTCCACGACGGCCTTGCGGAGATCGGCGGCGTTCGACTTGTTCTCGAGGCCGTAGGAACGCGGGATCGCCCAGATCACGAGGATGATCGCGAGCGCCGCGAGGCCGAGCACGCCGGCCCGCGCCAGCCCGAGCGCGGCGATCAGCAGCATCGGGCCGAGCAGGACGCCGAGGTAGCGGGTGGTCCAGGCGGGCGAGACCTGCGACACGAGCCAGGCCACCGCCAGCGTGGCGAGCACGACCACGGCACCCGCGAGCAGCGCTGTGCGCTCTTTGTCCTCGACGCGCCGTTGCAGGATCGCGACCAGGCCCGAGCCGCCGGCGAGCAGCAGCGCGACCGTCGGCGTGCCGCCTCCGAGCAGCGATTTCGTGATCTGGACCGGCGCCCCGAAGTTCGGGGGGTTCAGCCAGGGCGCCCCGGTGTGCTGGATCTGGTGCAGCAGCGTGGGCACCCACGGCAGGTAGAGGAGACCGGCGCCTCCGAAGCCGATCAGGGCGTCCTTCCAGAAGCTCGAGCGGACCTCGGACACGTACCAGCAGGGCACCAGCGCGCATGCGAGCCCGACCCCGAGGAAGAGACCCCAGTTGTGCACGTAGAGCATCGCCGCGAGCACGACGATGAAGAGCGGCAGGTAGCCGCGCCTCCCGAACGCGAACACGTGCAGGAAGGCGGCGGTGGCGAGCAGCGAGAGCACCAGCATGAGCGAGTACATGCGGGTCTCCTGCGCGTAGGCGGTCAGGAACGGGTTGACCGCGCACAGCGCCGCGCAGATCAGGCCGGCGCGGCGGCCGAAGAGGCTCCAGCCGGCCCACATGCCGCTCGGGATCGAGAGCAGCGCGATCGCCACCGACAGGCCCTGCGTCTCGGCCGGCCCGTCCCCGACCACGTCCATCCAGGCGGAGAGCAGCATGTAGTAGAGCGGCGGCGAGCCGTCCACGCGCAGCACTCCCGGGATGTCGAACAGCGGCTGCGAGGCGATCCCGATCGAGAGCCCCTCGTCCATCCAGAGCGACTCGCCGAGCGAGTTCGTGCGCAGGTAGAGCGAGACCACGAAGAGTCCGAGCAGCACGACGGCGGGCAGCACGAAGCTGCCGGGCAGCGAGCCCAGCTTGGGAAGGGCTCGTGGGCGTGGGGACGCGACGCTTGCCACGGGGCGTTCGGATCGTAGTGAGTCAGTCCTGGCCAATTGCCCTCGTCGGCTGCCTGCCCAGCCCGGATCCCGGAGGGGCGGGGGCGGTGGGGACGTAGGGGCTCGCCGCCGGGCATGCGCCCTCGGCGTTGCCCTCCGGCGGCACCGTCAGGAGGCGCCACTTGCCGTGCTGGTCGACGAGCCGGTAGCGGTCGTCGGTCGGCTTGGTCACGAGCGGCCCGTCGGGCACGGTGCGGGTGCGGAAGAGGACCCCCGGCGGCGGCGTCTCCTTCCAGCCCACGTTGATGCCGTGCACGCCGAGCTCGTACGCCACCATCTGCGTCTGGAACGGCCCGCTGAAGATGCCGCCGCAGGCAAGCAGCCGCTCCTTGCCGCCGTTCTCGTCGATCAGCGCCTTGAGGTCGTGCCACAGGTAGGCCTCGTGCTCGAGCCCGCCCTGCACGCGGGCTGTGTTGTCGGCCTTCGCGACGATCGTCGGGGAGGAGATCGCGATTCCCGCGACGAACGCGGCGCCCGCCGCGATGGCGCCGGCGCGGGCGGTCCCGAACACCTTCAACCCGGCCCACTCGACTCCCTGCAGGAGCCGCACGGCGCCGATCCCGCCGAGCACCGAAACGCACGCTGTCGTGACCATCAGGTAGCGCTGGTTGCCGGCGAAGCCCGCCTCCGTCATCGCGGCCACGAGCGCGAACCACGAGAACCCGAGGATGGCCAGCGCAAGCACCGCGCCCTGCGCGCGCCGGCGGACCCAGGCGACGACGGCGACCCCGACCGCGATGAGCGTGCCGAGCTCGACCGGGGCGATCGTGCTCTCCGAGAAGCGCTTGAACAGCTCGACCGCCGGCGACTCAGCGAACGCGGCGCTGCCCGGGTTGGGCGCGTTGGCGCGGGCGCCGGCGCGGAACGGGTCCCCGGCTCCCCACCACTCGGGGAGGAACCAGAGCGCCGGGATCAATGCGGCGAAGCCCAGCATGCGCAGCCGCAGGCGCGGCTCGGCGAACCAGAGCCACAGGCAGTAGAGGGCGAGAAACGGCCAGGCCTCCGGGCGCAGGAGCGCGGCGGCGACCCCGAGGTAGAGGGCGTGGTCGCGGCGGCCGTCGAGATGGCGCTCGAAGGCCCACAGCACCACCGCGGCGAGCAGCGGCTCCGAGTTGCCGAGCGCGGCGTCGCGCACGTACTTGTTGCTCGCGAACAGCGCGGCGCCGCCCGAGACGCCGGCGAGCACTCCGTAGATCCCGCCGCCCACGAGGCGGCTGGCCACGCGGTAGGCCATCACGCAGGCGAACAGCCCGCCCGCACGTGCCACCCACAGCCACAGGTAGGGCGCCAGGTCGTCGCCGAAGAGCGCGAACGGGGTGGTGAACAGGATCGGCAGCGGCTTCCACGAGGGACCGCCCTCGGTGACCAGGTCGAGCTCGGTGATCTCCCTGCCCCAGAGGATCCAGGCCCAGGGGTCATAGGTGGGCGTGGACGGCCACAGCAGCGTGACCGCCGCGATCGCCAGGCAGGCGGCCATGATCCACGCCATCTGGACCCCGTAGCGGTCGCGCGCGCGGCGAGGGGCCTCGCGGCCGGCGCCGTTCTGCGCAGCGTCCGGGGCGGCCGGGGACGCGACCTCCCGCGTGCGCAGGAGCCGGAGCTGTGGGGCGGATACCCGCATCCGGGCGGGCGCTACAGGGTGGGCGCCTCGGCGCCGGAGGGCTGGGGCTGCGGCGTGGGCTGGACCGGGCGCGGAGGCGTGGGCGGACCGGCCTCGATGACCTCCCGCTCGGTGCGGAGGGCCTCGCGCAGCTTCGACCAGCCGCCGTAGCCGGCGACCAGGATGATGAAGCCGACCACCGTGATCGGCACGTAGAGCACGAAGCGCAGCATGATCAGATAGGAGACGGCGGCCGAGCCGCTCGCACCGAGCCGCTTCGCGCCCCAGGCGACGGCGGCGTCGAAGGTGCCGATCGATCCAGGCGCGGCGGGGAGCGCGGCGACGAAGTTCGTGAGCGCGACAAGGTAGAGCGCGCCGGTCATGCTGATGTCGAGGGCGACCGAGCGGGCGACGGCGAGGTAGACCGCCGCCTCGAAGGCCCAGAGCACGAACGTGGCCGCGAGCAGCACCACCCCGTTCAGGCTCAGCAGTGCCCGCGGGGAGTCCGCGATCGGGCGCAGCCAGTCGCGCACACGCTCGAAGAAGTGATGCCGGCGCAGCACCCAGACGACGAGCGCGAGCCCGATCAGCGCCAGCCCGATGAGGCCGGCCATGAGGATGGGCCGGTTCGTGGGCAGCACGTCCGAGCCCAGTACCCCGTAGACCGTTACCACGAAGACCACGGCGAGCGCGATCACGTCGAGCAGCCGCTCGGCGACGATCGAGCCCGCGATGGAGCGCTTCGAGGCGTCGCAGCGCGGCGAGAGCAGCAGCACGCGCAGCACCTCGCCGGCGCGCGCCGGCAGCACGTTGTTGCCCATGTAGCCGACGCAGGTGAGCCCGTAGCAGTCGCGGCGGCGCGCCTGCACGCCGGTGATCTCGAGGATCCGGTGCCAGCGCTCGGCCCGAACGACGGTGGCGAGCACGTAGAGCGCGAGCGCGGCGACGAGCCAGGTGATCTCCTCCGCGCCGCTCGGGAGCTCGGGCGCCTCCTGCTTGGTCGCCCACCAGACGACGGCCGCCAGCGCGACTAGTGAAACGAGGGCTTGAATGAGCGCGAAGCGTCGGTTCATGGACTGGCGAAGAATCGGGGCCCGCCTCGACCGGCGGACGCGCCCATGAGCGGGCGGTTTAAGTCGCAGGCGAACCGGCCCCGGGCGCCGGTCGCGGTGCATCACGGTAGCAGTCGTACCCGCGCGAACCCAATGGCAATCCGGGACGACCGCCGACAGCCCGGCACCGCAACCATCGGCCCCTCGCGGTGTTTCCCGCGGGAGCCGTCGCTACGCTGCTCGCCGTTCCCTCTTGCCCGTGCGCCTCTTCCGACCCACCATCCTGGCCTGCCTCGCCGCCGCGGCGGTCGTCCCCGCGAGCGCACACGCCCAGGGCGGCGTCCCGGGCCCGCCGAGCGGGACGCCGGCGCCGCAGCAGCCCCCGCCCTCCCCGCCCCCGCCCGAGCTGAAGGTCGAACGCCCCGGCGGGAAGCCGCTGATCAGGGAGGGTCAGATCGACCGCGAGCTCCTCGGCGGCACCTGGTACTTCCGCCAGGACGACACGTTCCCACCCGTCGGGGCCGCCCAGCGCTGGTACGCCCAGCGCGATCTCATCGGCTGGCAGGCGATCAACGTCCCGCACAACTGGAACGCCCAGGACACGCTCTTCAACAAGTCCTCGGTCGGCTGGTATCGCAAGGAGCTGACCCTGCCGCAGGCGCCCACCAAGCGGGAGCGCAAGCTGGAGCTCTGGAAGGTGCGTTTCGAGGGCTCGAACTACCGCACCAAGGTCTGGCTGAACGGGAAGGTGATCGGCGGGCAGATCGGCTTCTTCCCCTTCGAGGCCGACCTCAGCGGCCTGAAGAAGGGCCGCAACACGCTCGTCGTGCAGGTCTCCTCGCTGCGCAGCAACACCGACCTCACCCACTGGCGCCCGGCGGCCTTCAACGGCTTCGGCAGCGGCGGCTGGTGGAACTTCGGCGGCCTGTCGCGCGAGGTGTATGTGCGCCACGTCGACACGGTCGACGTCGAGCACGTCCACGTGCTGCCGCGGCTGCGCAGGCTGCGGGGCCCCGCGAAGGTCGAGGTGCGGGCACAGATCAGGAACATCACGACGACGGACCGCGACGTCACGCTCGCGCTCAACATCGCGGGCGAGCGCATCCTGACCGACCCGCAGACGGTCCGGGCCGGGGCGACGCGCGAGCTCACCACGACCTTCACGATCGAGCGCCCCAAGCTGTGGCAGCCCGGCCGTCCGAGCCTCTACGACCTCTCGGTCGCGGCCATAACCGACGGCGAGCGCAAGTCGACCTACCGCGTGACCTTCGGCGTCAAGAAGCTCGAGGTCGCGTCCGGCGGCCGGCTCCTCCTCAACGGGCGCAGGCTCAACCTGCGCGGCGCGAGCATCCACGAGGACGACGCCCAGGAGGGCGCCGCACTCAGCCCGGGCACGCGCAAGCAGCTCGTCGGGCGCCTGCGCAGCCTCGGCGGCACGGTCACCCGCTCGCACTACCCGCTCCACCCGGCGTTCATCGAGGCCTTCGACCGCGCGGGGATCCTCTACTGGGTCCAGGCGCCCGTCTACCAGATTCCGAACACGCTCTGGGGGCGGGTCGGTTCGGCCGCCGCGCGCGCCGCGCTCCTGACCGTGCGCAACAACCTCAACCACGCGTCGATCCTCACCTGGTCGCTCGCCAACGAGCCCGCCGGCAACCGCCCGGAGCTCGGCGTCTTCGGCTCGGCCCTCCAGAGCTACATCAAGGACACCTCGACGGCCGTGCGCGAGATGGACGACACGCACATGATCGCGATCGACCGGCAGTCACGCGTGGGCGAGCCGCTCACCGATCCGGCCTTCCGCTACCTCGACGTCCTCGGGGTCAACGAGTACTTCGGCTGGTACGACTCCTACCGGGCGGACATGGTGCGTCCGCCGACCACGATCGACGAGCTGCCCGGCTACCTCGACCAGCTACATGCCGCGAATCCGGAGCTGCCGCTCGTGATCAGCGAGTTCGGCGCCGAGGCGTCGCGCTCGGGGCCGGTCGAGCAGCCCGGCAGCTACGAGTTCCAGCGCAAGTTCGTGACCGATCACATCGCGGTCCACGCGTCCAAGCCCTACATCTACGGCTCGATCCACTGGGCGCTCCGCGACTTCCGCGTCGACCCGACCTGGTTGGGCGGCGCGCCGCCCGAGTGGGCGACACCGCCGTGGCACAACAAGAGCTTCATCAACGAGGACAACGGCCGCAAGCTGTCCTACTTCGCGGTCCAGAAGCTCTGGCGCAAGACCCGGCCGCTGCGCTGAGCGACGGGGGCGATCCACTACCCTGCGCGGCCGTGAAGCGCCCGCTCCTGCTGCTCCCCGTGCTGCTCGCCGTGCTCGCCGGTTGCGGCTCCAACGACGCCGCACCGGCCGGCGACGAGTCGGACGCGCGGTCCGCGGCGCTCGCGTGCATCACCGAGGAGAAGGGCATCGAGGCACGCGAGGACGGCGACGAGGAGATCGTGCTGAACGGCGCCGCGGACGGTACCCGGATCCGCTTCTACCTCACCGCCGGCGAGGCCGAGGCCGCGGCGTTCGAGGGTGATGGCGAGGGCGCCGAGCAGATCGGCGCCGCGCTCCTGTTCGTTGAGCCCGAGGTCCACGAGGAGACCGAGGATCTCCTCAAGGACGTCGAGGACTGCCTGGCCGAGCTCAAGACCTAGGGCGCCAGCAGGACCTGTACCTCGTTGCTGCCCTTGCGGAACGCCGTCTCGGGCGCCATCACCGACACGAGCTCGCCGTCGTCACCCTCGGCGAGCTCGAACGTGTTCCCCACGGCGACGATGGTCCCGTTGACGGCGACCGCGATGTCGCGTGGGTGCTGATCGGCGCCGTTCACCTTCCCGACCACGTGCGCGGGGACGTAGCCCGTGGCGGGGTCCACGTTCTTGTAGTCGGCGGCGTAGGAGAACTCGACGTCGAGCGGCTCGCCGGCCGCCGCGGCGGGCTTGCCGATCAGCTCCTGGTTAGGGCCGAGCTGGAACGGGCGCGCGGGACCGTCCGCGCCCGAGCCCACCAGGCGCTGGTTGCGCTCGATCACGACCTGGCGCTCGGTCTCGAACTCGTCAGCCGGGATGCGCAGCACCTCGAAGCTGTTGCGGATCAGGAAGCGCAGCTCGTCGCGGCTCTGCACCTCGTCGCTGAAGGCCGACCTGCCGTCCATCTCGACCTTGGGGTCGAGGTTCAGGATGTCGAAGATGGTGGGCAGGATGTCGATCGTCTCGACGTAGGCGTCGTCGACCTCCCCCCGCTGCTGGCCGGGAGCCTTGATGAACAGCGGGATCGGCGCGATCTCGGCCGCGGTCTCGCGGGTGAGGCGCCTGCGCTGGACGTCGTCCTTGGGGAACGCCACTCCGTGGTCCGCGGCGACGACGATCAGCGAGTCGTCCCAGATGCCCTCCGCCTTCAGCTTGTCCCAGAGGTTCTGGAGCTGCAGATCGGTGAACTGCGTCTGCAGCATGTGGCGCTGGAACAGGACGTCGAGCTGGCCCTGGTCCTCGTACGCCAGGTTGGAGAGCCCGGGGATGACGTCATTCGGCTGGCGCCGGTAGCGCCGTCCCGAGGGCAGGTACTGCCAAGGCACGTGTGGGAGCAGGGTGTGCTTGAAGTTGAGCGCCGGCCGGCGGCCGGGCCGGATCGAGTCGATCCACTCCTGGAATCGTGCCGGCCGGCCTCCGTTGAGCTTCGCCCGGACCGCCCGGGCGCGCGGCCCGAGGTCCTGGGTCGGAGCCGCGGCCTCGTCCTCCGCGGCACCGCCGAAGTTGCCCCAGTTCTCCGACACGCTGGTGAGCTCGGACTCAATGTCCGGCGGCGCGACCACGTGCAGCCAGACGAGCCCGAGGTCCTCGGTCATCGAGGACATGCGGTCGGGGTAGGACTCGTCGAGGCGCTCGTCCTCGCACACCTCCCGCGAGCAGACCGTCGTGGCCTCCTCGGAGACGTTCATGCGGTGGGTCTTCCCGAACAGGGTGAAGATGCTGTTCGGGTGATCGCCCGAGATCGGCTGGTTGTCCTTCTCCGGCAGGTTGCCGTCCATGATCGCCGGCTGCGCCCGCTCGGTGGAGTCGTAGACGGTGTAGGCGTTCTCGAACCAGGTGGCGTTCTCGGCGAGCTCGCCGAAGCCGGGAAAGCGCTCCGTGTCCAGCTTCCCTTGCGCGTCCACGAGCGTGTTCGCGGGCAGCTCGTCGAGGAGCACGACCACGATCTCCGATTGCGTGACGCCGCCGATGGTGCGCGCCTTGGCGTCCTCGGGGAACGCGAGCTCCGAGATCGAGCCGCTGAACAGGAACAGCGCGAGGAACACGATCGGGACCGGCGCGAGGACGTTGAGGAACGAGCGGACCGGCTCGGCACGCAGCCAGAGCAGCGCGAGGCCGGCGCCGATCGCGATCGAGAGCACGATCAGGAACGGGTCCGAGGCGTCGATCGCCTTCTTCAGCGCCTGCGCCGCGATCAGCGCGACAAGCCCGCCGAGCAGCACCACGTGGACGGCGCGCCGGGCGGTCGCCCCGGCGAGGCCGGCGAGCAGCTCGATCGCGAGCAGCAGCGCCGGCGGCAGCGCCACCAGGAGCACCGAGAACGAGATGATGTCGAAGCCCGACGAGCCGCGCGCGGCGAAGAACTCCGGATTGTCCTTGAGCAGGTCGAAGAGCGGCTGCGCCACCGCGAAGGTCCACAGCACCGCGAGGTTGAGGTAGGCCCAGGCGGCCTCCTTGGCGAGCCCGCGCCCGGCACGCTGCTCCGGGGGCTGGGCCGGAGCTTCGGCCGTGCTCATCCGCCCTTGGGCCGCGCGTAGTAGAGGACGCGCGTGCCCGACTCGAGCCGCTCGGAGCGCTCCACCTCGAAGGCGTCGTTCAGGCAGCGCTCGAAGAAGCCGAGCTCGTAGTCGGGGTGGAGGCCCTCGCGCTTGGGGGCGAGCAGCTTCTTCACCATCGGGTCCTCGCGCGTGGGGAACTCGATCACGAGCGCGGAGCCGAGCGATGCGAGCCAGTCGATGAACTCCCGGACCGGGACATTGGCGCCGATCGCCATGTGGTGCACGAGCGCGAGCGCCAGCACGAGGTCGGGCTTGCCGCGATCGGGCAGCGACCTGCGCTCGAGCCCGCGCCAGCCGAGCCCGGGCGACGGGTCGGCCAGATTCATCGCGAGCGTGAGGATCCGCTCCTCGCCCTCTGCCTTCAGGTCGCGGTAGAGGAGCTCGACGGGCCCCTGGTCCGCGTCGACCGCGACGACGGTCTGCGCGCCCTCGGCAGCGATGCGCGAGTAGCGCCCGTTGTTCGCGCCGATGTCCCACACGAGCCGCCACTGGCGCGAGCGTGGCCACCGCGCGGACGAACTCGTCCTTGCGCCGGGCGTCGTCGTCCGTGTAGGTGTTGCGCTCGCCGTACGCGGTCCAGACGCCCTCCGGCGGATTCCACCCGAGCCGCTCGACCAGCTTGCGCATCTTGCGCACGTTGGCCACGAACAGCTCCTTCTTGAAGACCCGCTTGACCTCCTGCTTGACCTGACCGGGCCGGTCGGCGTAGCGCGCCTCGAGCTTCGCGTGCAGGAAGACGTTCGTGAACACGCCTCTGCGGAAGCGGTCGCGGAAGGACATCAGCGCGCGCATCTGCGCCGGCGTGATGCCGTCGATCGCGCCACGCAGCCAGGGCTGGAACGCCACGCCCTTCGCGGACTGCAGCAGCAGCGGATAGAGGTAGAGCATGCAGAACTGCCGGTAGCCGACCCAGGCCTCGCCCTCGCGCAGGCGCTCGAACGAGCCGACGTCCACGAACACGGGCCGGCTGCCCTTGAACTGGACGTTGTACGGCGTGGCGTCCTTCAGGACGATGTCGTGCTCGAGCGACGCGAGCAGCAGATCGAGCTGGAGGAGCGCGGCGTCCTTCAGCATCGAGAAGGTCCACTCGTAGGGGTAGGAGACGAACGGGATGCGCTCGTGGCGCAGGACCGCGGCCGGCTCGTGGACGAGCAGATCCTTCAGCGCGGCCACGTTCTCCACGCGCTCTGTCCCGACGACCCGCCCGTCGTCCAGGAGGCCGCTCGCCTGCACGGCCTCGAAGTCGCTCAGGCCGTCCGGGGAGAGGGCGCGGTAGACGGCGTCGCCCTCGTAGAAGATCCGGCTCTCGGGATCCCGGAACGAGCCGGGTTCGAAGATCGCGCTGCGCGAGTCAGCCGTTGGCCCCATGAGCGGCGGGGAATGGTAGACGGTGCTCGGCGGGTCCGGCCGAGCCGGCTGCTTCAGGGATGCCATCCCTGCGCAGCCGGCCGAGCCGGCTGCTTCGGGCCTCAGGCGGTGTCGGTGCCCTGCGCGGCGTCCGACTTCGCGGCTTCCGGCTCGTCCTTGCGAATGCGCAGGAACTTCAGGATCCGGTTCCAGTAGAGCTTCGCGGTCACGGCGACCGCGGCGAGACCGCCCGCGATGATCTGCAGGATCATGCTCCCGCTGCCGGGATCCAGGTAAGCGAGAACGGTGGTCATTGAGGTGGTGCTCCAAGCAGGCCGGGGGTCGTGCGGAAAGAGTGGCAGGCTAGCAGAGGTGTTGCCAGCCTGTGAACGGCCGGCGGCTACCTCGTTACTACCCGGGTCACGGCAATCCTGCCACCCGTTGCGGGAATGTCAATTCCCTGCAAACGCCGTGTAAACGCCCATGCCACGCCGCGAATGAAGATCCACTTCGGGATCCCCCTTCGGCGGTACACCACGAAGCTGCCCTCGCGGGTCACGAACGTGCGTCCCCTGGACCGGCCCCAGACCGGCAGCCGGCCCGCCAGTGCCCGCTCCGAGGAGTTGAACACGACGCCGGCGCCGCGGGCAGTCTCGATCTCGTCGATCGGCCGTCCGAGCTCCCAGGCGAGGCGGGTATGGAGCGCCCGGTTGACGCTGGCCGGCCCGAAGAGGTTGACGGCCTCCGGCCCCCCTGCCTCATCGAGCGCGCGCTCGACGTCGCGATGGAGGGCCATCCGCAGCTCCACCTCGTCCGCCTCGTGGCGCAGGCGGTCGACCCGGAGGTCGAGCTGCGGCCAAGCCAGGACGGCGATCAGGGCGGCCGCTGCCGCCGCGCCGGCCACGGCCGCCGGTGCCGGCCTGGCGAGCGGCCGCAGGGCACGCGCGGCGAGCTCCGCCAGCCTGCCCGCCCCGACGCCGCCAAGCACACATACGAGCGTCACCGCCGGCAGCACGTAGCGCGGGTTGCCCGAGAAGCGGGCCTCGGTCATCGCCAGGTACAGCGCCACCTCGGCGGCCGCCGCGGCGGCGAGCACGAGGACAGCCCATTGCCGGCGCACCAGCGCCGCCCCTACGGCCACGAGGGTGAGCAGCTCCAGGGCGGAGCCCGTGTGGTTGTGGAAGCGAAGCAGTGCACGCCTCCAGGGCGACTCGCTGTTGGACAGGCTCCAGAACGGCTCGCTGCGCGCCTGCGCCCCGCCGTCCAGCGGGTGCCCCGAGCCGAGCCACTCGGGCACGAGCCAGGCGAGCGGCAGCACGAGCATCAGGCCGGCCACGAGCGCGCGTAGCTCGGGCCGAGTGCGCCAGGCGAAGAGCGCGTAGAGAACGAGGAACGGGAACAGCTCCGGGCGCATCAGGCAGGCGAGCGTGCCGAGCACGAGCGCGTGGTCGCGACGCCCGTCGAGGTGGCGGAGGATCGCCCAGAGCATCAGCGCGACAGCGAGCGGCGCCTCGCTGCCGTGGGCGGCGAACTGGAGCCAGTCGGGGGCCAGGGCCAGCGCACCCGCCGCCACCACCCCCGCGAGGACGCCCGCGGCGCCTGCGCCCGCCAGCCGCCACGCCAGCCGGGCCGCGAGTGCCAACGCGAGCAGCGCGCCGGCGCGCGCCACCACCATCCAGAGCGCGGCCGGGATCCCGCTGTCGATCTCGCCCAGCGGCCACACGAGTGCCGCGAAGGCCACCGGCAGCGGCTTCCAGGACGGCCCGCCGGTGGTGTCGAGCTCGAGGTGTGCGAGCTCCCGCCCCCAGACGAGCCAGGCCCACGGGTCGTAGCTCGCCTCCGACGGCAGGAGCAGGGAAAATCCGGCGAGCGCCAGGCACGCTGCGAGGAGCTTCGCCATCCCGCGCCACGCTAGGCCCGCGCGTGAGCCGTCCTGTGAAGGGGACGTGACAGCCGCGTGAAAGAAGGATGAACCTGCCCGCCTGCCCGCCGTCTACGCTACGAGCGGCGCATGAAGCTGATCATCCAGATCCCCTGCTACGACGAGGAGCGCACGCTTCCGTCGACGCTCGCCGACCTCCCGCGGGAGGTGCCAGGGGTCGACGAGGTCGAGTGGCTCGTGATCGACGACGGCTCGAACGACCGGACCGTCGAGGTCGCGCGGGCGCACGGGGTCGACCACATCGTGCGCCTCACGAACAACAAGGGCCTGGCCGCGGCGTTCCAGGCGGGGCTCGACGCCTCGCTCAAGCTGGGCGCCGACGTGATCGTCAACACCGACGCCGACAACCAGTACTTCGGCGGCGACATCCCCAAGCTCGTCGCGCCGATCCTCGCCGGCGAGGCCGACATGGTGATCGGCGACCGCGAGACCGACCAGATCGAGCACTTCTCGCCGCTGAAGAAGCGCCTCCAGCGGCTCGGCAGCGCCGTCGTCAGGCGCGCCTCCGGCACGAACGTGCCGGACACCACCTCGGGCTTCCGCGCCTACAACCGCGAGGCGGCCCTGCAGGTGCAGGTGGTCTCGAAGTTCACCTACACGCTCGAGACGATCATCCAAGCCGGCAAGCAGACGGTCGCCATCGACCACGTGCCCATCCAGACGAACGAGACGACCCGCGACTCGCGGCTGTTCCCCTCGATGTGGTCCTACGTGCGCCGCAACAGCGCTTCGATCTTCCGCATTTACGCGCTCTACGAGCCGCTGCGGGTTTTCGTGGCCGCGGCGATCCTCACCGCGCTCGCGGGTGCGTTCCTGTGGATCCGCTTCCTCGTGTTCGTGATCCAGGGCGACACGGACGGCCACGTGCAGTCGCTCATCCTCGGGTCGACGCTCTTCATCATCGCCGTGCAGTTCCTCGCGCTTGGCGTGCTCGGAGACATCCTTGCCGGGTCACGGGTGCTCCAGCAGCGCATCCTCGAGCGCGTCCGGCGGGTCGAGCTCCACCTGGGCGTCGAGCCCTCGCACTACGAGCCGGGCGCCTCCGAGACCGGGCAGGCGGCCACGACCGGCGCGCAGTCCGGCCGCGCCACCGGCAAGACCGAGGAGCGGGAGGCGCTGAAGCTGTGATTCCCCTGCGCGCCGGCCGACCGGCTGCTCGGGCCCCGCACCGCGCTGCCGAGGTGCCGACCGGCAACACCTTCGACAAGTACGGCTCCTCCAACCCTGTGGTCAAGCGCCTCATGGCCGGCTTCCACTCGGCGCTCGACGAGCTGTGGGCGAAGGCCGCGGCCGAGTCGGTGCTCGACGTCGGCTGCGGCGAGGGGGTGCTCACGGCCGAATGGGCGGAGCGCCTCGGCGACGGGCGCATCGTCGGGATCGACCTCGACGACGACAAGCTGCGCGCCGAGTGGGCCAAGCGTCCGCGCCGCAACCTCGAGTTCCGCGCGGAGGAGGCCACGCGGCTGTCGTTCGCCGACGATGAGTTCGACATGGCGACGGCGATCGAGGTGCTCGAGCACGTGCCGGAGCCCGAGGCGACGCTCGCCGAGATGGCGAGGGTCGCGCGCCGCCACCTGCTCGTGTCGGTGCCGCGCGAGCCGCTCTGGCGCGGGCTGAACATGACCCGCGGCGCCTACGTGCGCGACCTCGGGAACACGCCGGGCCACGTGAACCACTGGTCCAAGCGGGCGTTCGTCTCGCTGCTCTCGCGCTACGGGACGGTCGAAGAGGCCCGCTCGCCGTTCCCGTGGACCATGCTGCTTGTCAGGGTCGGAAGCTAGCCCAAGGCAGGTCGGAACCCGCTCCTACGGGCGCGGCGCGGCGATCCTCTCGGTCGGGATCGGCGTCACCGGGCTGGTCACCTTCAGCCTACTTCTCGCTCGCCTCCTACTCGCTGCCCGAGGCGGAGTACGGCCGGATCACGCTGCTGTGGTCGGCGATGTTCATCACGGTGTCGGTGCTCTACAGGCCGGTGGAGCAGCTGCTGTCGCGGACGATCGCCGACCAAGACGCGCGAGGTATCGCGGGCAGCCGCCACCTACGCGTGGCCGCCACGATCCAGCTTGCTCTCGGACTGGCGTTCGCGGTCGTCGCGCTCGTGCTCCGCGGTCCGATCCAGGACGACCTATTCGGCGGCTCGGCGACCCTGTACTGGATTTTGGTGGTGGGGGTGCTCGCCTACGCGGCGAGCTACTTCGCGCGCGGCTTCCTCGCGGGCCACCACCAGTTCGGCCTCTACGGCGGCCTGGTGCTGATGGAGGCATCCTCGCGCTGCCTGTTCGCGCTCGCGGTGGCGATCGGGATCGCGGAGGGGCAGTCGGCGGTGGCGCTCGGGATGGCGGCGGCACCGATCGTGTCGCTGGCGGTGGTGCCGCCGGCACTCGCACGGCGGCTGGCGCCGGAGCCCGCCGGGCGGGAGGTGGACGCGCAGGCCCTCGACGCCGCCGCGCGCGACGAGCCCTCGGCCCGCGAGCCTCAGTTCACCCTGGCCCGCGGCACCGGCTTCGCCGCCGCCGTGCTCCTGATCATGCTCTGCGAGCAGACGTTCCTCAACGCCGGGCCGCTCCTCATCGAGGCGACCGAGGAGGGAGCCCGAGGCGCGGCGCTGGCCGGGATCGTCTTCAACGTGCTGCTGATCGCCCGGGCGCCGCTCCAGCTCTTCCAGGCCGTCCAGACATCGATCCTGCCGCACCTCACCCGCCTGCGCGCCGGAGGCGAGACGGATCCGTTCCGCCGCAGCGTCAATCTCACGCTGTTCGCGATCGCGGCCTTCGCCGCGTGCGTCGCACTCGTGATGCTGATCGCTGGGCCGTTCATCATGGACCTGCTGTTCGGCGGCGAGTTCGACTACGAGCGCGGCGGGCTCGTGCTGGTGGCGCTCGGCATGGGCCTCTACCTGGTGGCCGCCACCCTCAATCAGGCGCTGCTCGCCCACGGCCGCGCCGC
The DNA here is from genome assembly GCA_963757815.1 of uncultured Thermoleophilaceae bacterium. Taxonomy (GTDB): domain Bacteria; phylum Actinomycetota; class Thermoleophilia; order Solirubrobacterales; family Thermoleophilaceae; genus JACVRW01. The sequence continues at coordinate 102,448 of CAVWSN010000017.1, forward strand.
CCAGGCGTCGGTCTCCTGGGCGCTGGCGGCGCTCGCCTTCGTGCTCTTCCTCCTGCTCGCGGACTTCGACGACCGCGTGCTCCAGGTCGAGCTCGCCTTCGCGGGCGCCGCCGCCGCGCTGAGCGCCTCGCTGTACGCGCTGTACCGGAGGGCGTGAGTCGTATGCTGCCCCAATGCCAAAGAAGCCCCAGGTGGGCGAACCCGCGCCCGACTTCGAGCTCGACGGCACGAACGGCCGCTTCAAGCTCTCGGAGCACCGCGGCGAGCGCGTGGTGCTGCTCTTCTACCCAGGCGACAACACGGCGGTCTGCACCAAGCAGTTCTGCTCCTACCGCGACAACGCCGAGGCGTTCGGCGCGCTCGACGCCACCGTGGTCGGGATCTCCTCACAGGGGCTCGAGTCGCACCTGGGCTTCGTCGAGAAGCACGGACTCAACGTGCCTCTGCTCGCGGACGAGGACGGGGCGGTGGCGAAGGCGTACGGCGCCCACGCGCCCGTCGTGGGCACCAAGCGGGCGGTGATCATCGTCGACGAGGAGGGCATCGTGCGTTACCGCCACGACCATCTCCTCGGGCTCGACTTCCAGACGGTCGGCGACCTTCGGGAGGCGCTCGACTCGCTTCCCGGCGCCGCCGTGCGTGACTGACACGCTCACCATCCCAGCGCGCTTCAACGGGCCGCCTGGCTCGGCCAACGGCGGCTATACCTGCGGGCTCGTGGCAGGTCGCGTGCAGTCCGACGAGGTCCAGGTCACGCTACGCCTTCCGCCGCCGCTCGAGCGCCCGCTCGTGGCGGTGCCGGACGGCGCGCGTGTCGAGCTCCGCGACGCTGACGCGCTCGTGGCCGAGGGCGAGCCTTCCCAGTTGCGGCTCGAGGTGCCGGAGCCCGTGGAGCCTCGCGAGATCGAGCAGGCGGAGCAGGCGGGCCTCGAGCGCTGGACCCACAGGCATCCGTTTCCGACCTGTGTCGTCTGCGGGCCCGAGCGTGAGGAGGGTGACGGCCTGCGCGTGTTCCCGGTCGAGCTGCCGGGCCGGAACGGCCTGTTCGGCGCCCGCTGGCGTCCGGACGCCACGCTCGCGGACGACGACGGCGAGGTGCGGCAGGAATGCGTGTGGGCGGCGCTCGACTGCCCGACGAGCGCCCCGGTCGCAAACTTCGGCGAAGGGCCGCCGATCGTGCTGGCCCGGCTGACCGCGCGACTCGGCTGCTCGGTGCGCGCCGGCGAGCAGCACTCGATCCTCTCCTGGGCGCTCGGCCGCGAGGGTCGCAAGCGTCACGCCGCCGCGGCGCTGTACGACTCCCGCGGACGGATGCTCTGCGCGTCGCGCGCGCTGTGGATCGAGCTCAAGAGCGTCTGACCCCGTTGGGTTCAGAGGTGGAAGCGGTGTGGGTGCTCGTGGTGCGCAGGGGGCGACTCCGGACCGCGGACGAAGATCCAGGTGAGCGCGGCGCCGACCGCCATCAGACCGACGAGGAACCAGAACGAGCTCGCGAGGGCGTTTGCAAAGGCCTCGTCGGCGCCGACCCCCGGCTTCGCGAGCTCGTCGCCGCGAACCGCCTGGAAGATCGCGCCGGTGACCGCGAGCGCGACCGCGCCCGCGAGGAGCCGGTTCATCGCCAGCACGCCGGCCGCGATCCCGGCCTTCTCGGGCGGCATCGCCGCCATCGCGGCGCTCGACATCGGCGCATAGACCAACCCGAGCGCCAGCCCGAACAGAAGCAGGCCGGCGAAGAGCACGCCGTAGCTCGAGTCGGCGGTCAGCTGGGTCTGCACGACGAGCCCGGCGACCGCGAGCAGCATCCCGGTGCCCATCAGCCCGCGGGCGCCGAACCGGGCGATCAGGCGTCCGGCGAACGGCGAGACGACGATCATCGGCAGGGTCAGCGGGAGGATCAGCACCCCGGCGACGATCGCCGAGTAGCCGAGCACGTCCTGCAGGAACTGGGGCTGGAAGAAGATCACCGACCAGAAGCCGCCGACGAGGGCGAAGGCGGCGGCGGTGGCACCGAAGTAGGGCCCGTTGCGAAACAGCGCCAGGTCGACGATCGGCTGGCGGGCGCGGCGCTCGATCACCACGAAGCAGGCGAGCAGGGCCAGCCCGCCCACGAGCACGCCGAGCGTCCGGGCGTCCCCGAACCCCCAGCGGTCCGACTCGACGAAGGCGAACACGACCGCGCCGAGGCCGAGGCCGAGCGTGACGACCCCCGGATAGTCGATCCGCGGCTCCGCGGACTCGTCTCGGGTCTCGGGCGCGGCGAGGAGGGTTATCGCCAGCCCGGCCGCGATCAGCGGGATGTTGATCCAGAAGATCAGCCGCCAGTCGAGCTCGACCAGGGCGCCGCCGACCAGCGGACCGATCCCGAGCGCGATGCTCGAGACCGCGGTCCAAACCCCGACCGCCGTCGCCTGGCGCTCCGGGGGGAAGACCGCGGTGACAATCGCCAGCGAGAGCCCGATCACCGGCGCCCCGCCGGTGCCCTGAAGAACCCTGGCCGCGATCAGCACCTCGGGACTGCCGGCCGTCGCCGCGACCACCGAGCCCACCCCGAACAGCGCCAGGCCGATCAGGTAGACGCGCCGGCGGCCGAAGATGTCGCCGAGCCGGCTCGCCGTGACGACGAGGGCCGCCATCACGAGCAGGTAGGCGTTCACAACCCACTGCACCTCCGCCGCCGAGGCGCCGATATCGCGCGCGATGTCGGGCAGGGCGAGCGTGACAACCGTCGAGTCGAGCATCAGCAGGAAGAGCCCGCCGCAGGCTCCGGCCAGCGTCCACCAAGCTCGACTCTGCTGGTCGAGGTGCACGGGGGGCAAGCGTACGGGGACCGGCGCAAGCGACCCCGGTTAGCATCCCTCCATGGCGACGCACTACCGGACCTGCCCCTTCTGCGAGGCCACCTGCGGCCTCGAGATCGAGACCGACGGGCGGGAGGTGGTGTCGGTCCGCGGCGACTCGGAGGACGTGTTCAGCCGCGGTTTCATCTGCCCGAAGGCCTACGGGATCAAGCAGCTCCACGAGGATCCCGACCGTCTGACGGCGCCGCTCGTGCGCCGCGACGGCGAGCTCGTAGAGGCCACCTGGGATGAGGCCTTCGAGGAGATCGACCGCCGCCTCTCCCCCATCCTCGCCGAGCACGGCCGCAACGCTGTCGGCGTCTACCTCGGGAACCCGAACGCCCATAGCCTGCCGTTTGTCCTCTACGGGCCGGCCTGGCTGCGCCTGCTCGGGTCGCAGAACATCTTCAGCGCCTCGACCGTCGACCAGATGCCGAAGCAGGTCTCGGTGGGCGCCATGTTCGGGACCATGCTCTCCGTCCCGATCCCGGACGTCGACCGCTGTGAGCATCTGCTCCTGCTCGGCGCCAACCCGCTCGTATCGAATGGCAGCCTCCTGACCGCGCCCGACATGCGCGGGCGGCTGCGCGGAATCCGCGAGCGCGGCGGCAAGGTCGTGGTGGTGGACCCGCGCCGCACGCGCACGGCCGAGGAGGCGGACGAGCACCACTTCATCCGGCCGGGCGCCGACGCCCTGCTGCTCGCCGCGATCGCCTGCACGCTCGTTGAGGAGGGGCTCGAGGCGCCCGGAGAGCTGGCCGCGCATACCAACGGGCTCGCCGAGGTGCGCGCACTCGTGCGGGAGTTCACTCCCGAGGCCGTGGCCGGCGCCTGCGGCATCGACGCCGCCGAGATCCGGCGCATGGCCCGTGAGCTGGCGGCCGCCGAGCGCGCCGCGGTCTATGCGCGCATCGGGACCTGCACGCAGGAGTTCGGGACGCTGGCGAGCTGGCTCGTTGACGTATTGAACGTGCTGACGGGCAACCTCGACCGCGAGGGCGGCGCCATGTTCACGCTCGCGGCCGCGGGCCAGCGCAACTCGTCGGGAGCCGCCGGCAGCGGCAAGGGTGTCCGCTTCGGGCGCTGGGCGAGCCGCGTCCGCGGGCTGCCCGAGGCGTTTGGCGAGCTACCCGTGGCGGTGCTCGCGGAGGAGATCGAGACGCCCGGCGAAGGGCAGATCCGGGCGCTCGTCACGGTCGCCGGCAATCCCCTCGTCTCGACGCCGAACAGCGGGCGGCTCGCACGGGCGGTGGAGGGCCTCGACTTCATGCTGGCCGTCGACATCTACGTGAACGAGACCACGCGCCACGCCGACGTGATCCTGCCCGCGCCGGAGCCGCTCGAGAAGCCGCACTACGACCTGGCGCTCTACCAACTCGCGGCGCGCAACGTGGCGAACTACTCGCCGCCGGTGCTCGATCCGACCCTGCCGCCGGAGTGGCACACCTTCCTGCGGTTGGCGGGCGTCGTGACCGGCCAGGGCCCGAACGCCGACGTCGAGGCGCTCGACTCGATGGTGATCCAGACCCTCGTCCAGCGCGAGCTTGGCAACCCCGACTCGCGGGTGGCCGGCCGGGACCCGGCCGAGCTGCTCGAGGCGCTCGAGCCGCGGCGCGGCCCCGAGCGCATCCTCGATCTCATGATCCGCGTCGGCCCGTACGGCGACGGCTTCGGCGCCGACCCGGAAGGGCTGACGCTCGACGTGCTCGAGCAGCATCCGCACGGCATCGACCTGGGGCCGCTCGAGCCGCGGCTTCCGGACGTGCTCCGGACTCCGTCGGGCAAGATCGAGCTGGCGCCCGAGGCGATCGTCGCCGACCTGGAGCGCCTGCGCGCCGCCGCCCCGCGGGCGCACAACGGAGGGATGGTGCTGATCGGCCGCCGCCAGCTCCGCTCGAACAACTCCTGGATGCACAACCTGCCGGCGCTCGTGAAGGGAAAGGACCGCTGCACGCTCCACATCCACCCCGACGACGCCGCGCGGCTCGGCCTCACCGACGGCGGGCGGGCGCTGGTGCGCTCGGCCGCGGGCGAGGTCGAGGCGCCCGTCGAGCTGACCGACGGGATCATGCCGGGGGTCGTGTCGATCCCACACGGATGGGGGCACGACGAGGAGGGCGTGCGGATGGGGGTCGCCTCGACGCACGCGGGCGTCAACAGCAACCTGCTGGCCGACGAGTCGCAGGTCGACCCGCTCTCCGGGAACGCCGTCCTGAACGGCATCCCGGTCGAGGTGGCGGCGGCGCCCGGAGCCGAGCCGGCCGAGCCGGCGGCGGCCGCGGCCGGCTGAAACCATGAGTGACCCGAAACGCGGCCGCGTGCGAAAGGAAGGGCATGGCTATCCGTGCTCCCATCCTCACGCTCGCGGCAGCGCTCCTGCTGGCCGTCCTCCTCTACCCCGGGCGGGCTGCAGCCACGACCTACCTGGGGTCGCCTGACACCTCGGCACCCCGCCAGGCCTTTGCCTGCGCGGCTGCCCGGCGGGGACGAACATGGGCTTCCGCCAGTTCGCGCTGCGCCAGAGCGAGGTGGAGGCGCCCGAGGACGGTGTGCTCGTGGCCGCCAGCGTGGACGCCAAGCGGATCGCCGGCAGCGAGCATCCGCGGATCGCGGTCCTGCGCCCCCAGGACGACGGCGTGGGCGTTTCCGTGGTGGATTCGGCGCCGCTGCCTGTCTCCTCTCCAGCCGGCGCGCTGGCGGAGGTCGAGGACCTGCATCTGAGGATGAAGCGCGGCGACTCGGTCGGCTTCCTGTTCCGGGCCGGCGAGGTGGACCTCGGCGTGAGGATGCGCCCGCGACCCGACGGGGCGATCCAGTCCTTCACGAGTCCCTGCGATCCCTGCGGGATGGACGGCGGCACGGGCACCGAGTTGCTCTTCGATGCGGTGATGGAGCCGGACGTCGACGAGGACGGGCTCGGCGACGAGACCCAGGATCCCGACGGCGGCGGGCTCGGATTGGACTGGGAGGACGACTGGTTCGACGATTTCGACGAGGGTGATGAGCTCGACGAGGACTTCGACGCCAGGGCAGGCTCGGCCGCCCGGCGGCGCCTGCGGCTCCTCGACATCGACCGCCGCAGGGACGGCGGCGCGAACATGGTGCTGAGGGTCCCGCGCGCCGGCCGGCTGAGCGCGGCGATCACGCTCCCCGACAACCTTCGAACCGGCGCCGGCCCGTTCCTGACGATCCTGACCGGCGACATGCAGGTCAAGCGTGCGGGGCGCGTCAAGCTGCGGCTGGATGCGACAACCCCGGGCGAGCGCGTCATATCGCGGCGCCCGCGGCTGCGGACGAAGGTGGTGGCGTCGCTGCTCCCGCGCATGAGGCCGCTGAAGGTCCTGATGCGCTCGGCGAGGCTGTAGCCGCCGCGGCGGGTCAGATCGCCTGCAGCATGCTTCCGCCGCAACTGCGGCAGATGACGTTCGCCGTGTCGGACATCCGGGCGATCGTCGAATGGGCGCCGCAGTTGGGGCACTCCGAGCGCAGCTCGAAGCGATGGAGGCAGGAGACGCAGCGGTAGCGGGCGGCCAGGTTCGTGCCGCGCAGCGCCTGCTCGCCGCAGTACGGGCAGTCCGGCCCGAGGTTCACCTGATCGTCTCCCGCCACCGACATCTCCCTCAACGCTACCCGGTCCGGTGGACTGTCGAGCGGGTGCGGGGTCGCGGGGACCGTCGAGCGGGTGCGGGTCCGGTGGACTGTCGAGCGGGTGCGGGGTCGCGGGGACCGTCGAGCAGGTCCGGTCGCCGGTCAGCCGGCCAGGCCCGCCGAGTGGCCGCGCAGCCACGCGGCCGCCTCCATCGGGCGCTTGCCCGCGGGGTGCACCTCGAGCAGCTCGAGCGCTCCGCCGGCGGTGCCGAAGAGAAGGCGCCCATCACGCGCCACGAGCGCTCCCGGGTCGACTCCGTCCTCGGTCGTGATCGCGGCGCGGACCACCCCGAGCACCTCTCCGCCGGGCAGCTCGACGAAAGCGCCGATGTGAGGCCGCAGCGCGCGCACACGGCGCTCCAGCTCGTCCGGCATCAGCTCGGGATCGAGGCGGCGGTCGTCGCGGCCGATCTTCTCCGCGTAGGTCACGCCCTGCTCGGGCTGTTCCCGGCATGCCGGTCGCAGGTCGAGCGTCTCCACGAGCAGCTCGCCGCCGAGCGCCGCCAGCCGGCTTGACAGGCTCCCGTAGTCGTCGTCGGGGCGGATCGCGTCCGCCCGCTGGAGGCAGAGCGGGCCGGCATCGAGCTCGGCGGTCGGGCGCATGATCGTGACGCCCGTCTCGTCGTCGCCGGCCTCGATCGCCCGCTCGATCGGCGCGGCGCCGCGCCAGCGCGGCAGCAGCGAGGGATGCACGTTCAGCATCTCGTGCTCCGACAGCAGCGGCTCCCTGATGATCGCGCCGAATGCGCAGATGCACACGACCTCCGGCTCGGCGTCCCGCGATCGCGGCGCGGGCCCCCTCCCCGTTGAGGTCCTCGGGTTGGAGGAGCTCGATCCCGAGCAGCCGCGCCGACTCCGCCACGGGCGGCGGGGTGACCTTCTGCCCCCGCCCGCGCGGCCGGTCCGGACGGGTCACCACGAGCAGGGGCCGGTGCGGCGTCGCGGCCAGCCGCTCCAGCACGTCGGCGGCGAACTCGGAGGTCCCCAGGTAGACGGTGCGCATCTCGGCTAGCTCACCAGCAACACGTGCAGGATGCGGGGCCCGTGGACCCCCTCGACGCGGTTGAGCTCGATGTCGGAGGTCGCCGAGGGGCCGGACACGAAGGTCAGCGGACGGCCTTCGCGAACGGCCTGCTCGAGATGCCGGATCGCCTCCGGAACCAGACCGACCACCTGCTCCGCGCGCACCACGCAGACATGCAGGTCGGGGACGAGCGAGAGGGCGCGGCGGCCCTGCCCGGCGCCGCCGTCCAGGACGAACGTGCCCGTCTCGGCGATGGCGACCGCGCAGCCGGTGATGGCGCCGTCGAGCTCGTCGAGCTCGGTCGCGGTGAGGCCGTGGTCGTCGACGAGCTCCACGTCCCGAGGGCGCCACTCCGCCGGCAGGTCCGCCGGGACGCCGAGCCGGGCCGCGCCCTGGTCGGCGCAGATGGACGCCGCGCGTGCCGCGACCTCGGCCTCGGCCACTCGGTGGACGGTCGCCCGGTATTCGGCAACGCGTTCCGCAAACAGCGTGACGATCTCGTCACGCGAACGTGAATCCTCGGTGCGGTAGGCGGGCGGCTCCGCGGCGGGAGGGGCGGCGCCGGCGATCGCGTCCCGGATCCGGGCAAGGATCGCGGCGCGCGCGGGCTCGCCGCTGCGGCCCGGCGGCGGAGAAGCACTCCCGGTCTCGGGGGGTGCTCGCCAAGGACGCAGGGAGCGACGCGTGCTCGGCACGCGAGCGACCGAGGACGCAGGCGAGCGGCCCCCGAGGCCGGGAGACGCAGGCGAGCGCGTCCCGGGGCCGGGAGACCGCGTCCGCCACCACTCTCGGAATGTCTCCGCCGCCGGCGCCGGCAGGTCGCGCGAGGTCGTCCAGCCCGCCAGCGGGCCGGGCGCGCGGGGGATGCGACCGCCGCGCACGAGCGGGCGGCTCGCCACGCGCGCCAGGCGCTGCGCCCGTTCGTAGCGCTCCCGGGAGGAGAAGACCCGGTAGAGGCCCTTCATCGAAAGCCGCTCGGGATCGAGCCGCCCGGCCGCCTCGCGCTCGCGCGCCCGCAGGTGGGTCAGCAGCCGCGGGATCTCGATGTTCACGGGACAGACGTCGGCGCAGGCGCCGCACAGCGACGAGGCATACGGGAGCGAGCCCGCCTGCTCGACCCCCTTGAGCTGCGGCGTCAGGATCGCTCCGATCGGGCCGGGGTAGACCGACTCGTAGGCGTGGCCGCCCACCCGCGCGTAGACCGGGCAGACGTTGAGGCAGGCGCTGCAGCGGATGCAGCGCAGCGCCTGGCGGCCGACCTCGTCGGCAAGCGCCCGGGTGCGGCCGTTGTCGAGCAGCACGAGGTGGAACTCGCGCGGCCCGTCGCCCTCGCGCACCCCGGTCCAGAACGAGGTGTACGGGTTCATCCGCTCGCCCGTCGACGAGCGCGGGAGCAGCTGGAGGAAGACCTCCATGTCGCGCCAGGCCGGCACGACCTTCTCGACCCCCATGAGCGTCACGAGCACCTCCGGCAGCGTCGTGCACATCCGCCCGTTGCCCTCGGACTCCACGACGCAGACCGTGCCGGTCTCGGCGACGGCGAAGTTCGCGCCGCTGACGCCCATTCGTGCGCTGAGGAACTTCGAGCGCAGGTGGAGCCGCGCGGCCTCGGTGAGCGCGGCCGGCTCGTCGCTGAGGTCCGGAAGCTCGAGCTCGCTGCGGAACAGGTCCCGGATCTCGGCCCGGTTCTTGTGGATCGCCGGGACCAGGATGTGCGACTGGAGGTCGTGGCCGAGCTGGATGATCAGCTCCGCGAGGTCGGTCTCGATGGCGCTGACGCCCGCCTCCGCGAGCGCGTCGTTCAGCTTGATCTCGTCGGAAGCGATCGACTTGACCTTCACGAGCTCGCGGAAGCCGTGCGAGCGCGCGATGCCGGCGATGATCTCGCAGGCCTCGGCGCCGTCGCGCGCCCAGTGCACCTGGCCGCCCGCGGCAGACACGGAGGCCTCGAGGCGCTCGAGCTCGGTGTCGAGCCCGAGCAGGGCACGGTCCTTGGCCTGCGCCCCCGCCGCGCGCAGCTGCTCCCAGTCGGGCAGCTCGTCCACGACCCGGGCGCGCTTGTCGCGGATCGTGGTCGTGGCGCGCGCGAGGTTGGCGCGCAGCTGCGTGTCGGCGAGCGAGCGCCGGGCGGCTTCGGGGAACGTCACGCCGCCGGCTCCTCTCCCGTCGAGGAGAGGATCTCGGCGAGGTGGACCGTGCGGACCCCGGTGCGCCCGCGCGACAGTCCGCCGCCGATCTGCATGAGGCATGAGGAGTCGACCGCGCACACCGCCTCCGCCCCCGTGTCCAGCACCGAGCGCAGCTTGTCCGAGAGCATCGCCGTCGACACGTCCGCGTTCTTGACCGCGAACGTCCCGCCGAAGCCGCAGCACTCGCTCGCGTCCGGCAGCTCGATGAGATCGAGCCCGCGCACCGCCCGCAACAGCCGCAGCGGCCGCTCGCCCAGGCGCAGCTCCCGCAGCGAGTGGCAGGTCGGGTGGTAGGTCACGCGGTGCGGGTAGTAGGCGCCGACGTCCTCGACGCCGAGCACGTCCACGAGCAGCTCGGTCAGCTCGTGCACCGGCGGGCGCTCCGCCCCGAGCTGCGCGCGCAGCATGCCGGCGCACGACGCCGACGGGGTCACGACCGCCTCGTAGCCCTCGAACACGCCCGCGAGCCGCTGCGCGAGCCGGCGCCCCTCGTCGGGATAGCCGGCGTTCAGGTGCATCTGCCCGCAGCAGGTCTGCTCGTCCGGGAACTCCACCTCGTGACCGAGGCGTTCGAGCAGGCGCACCACTGCCTGGCCCACGGCCGGGAACAGCGTGTCGCCCAGACAGGTGACAAAGAGGCCCAGGCGCACGACTGGGAGTTTCCCGATCCCGGCCCCGGGCAATCCGCCCCCGTAGCGCAGGAGAGCGAAGAGGGAGGAAAGCAGCGTGTACACGCAGGACTTCAACCCGGTCTCGGAGTCACTTGCCCTGACCTCGATCTTCGCCGCCCTCCCCCTGATCACGCTCTTCGTGCTGCTCGGCGGCGTGAAGATGAAGGCGCAGTGGGCCGCGCTCATCTCGCTGGGCGTGGCCATGGTCGTGGCGCTCGCCGTCTACGGGATGCCGTTCGGGCAGACCGCGCTGTCGGCGACGGAGGGCGCCGCGTTCGGGCTGTTCCCGATCATGTGGATCGTCGTCACCGCGATCTGGGTCTACAACATGACCGTCGAGACCGGGCACTTCGCGGTGCTGCGACGCTCCTTCGGCGCGATCTCGGAGGACCAGCGCATCCAGGCCGTGATCGTGGCCTTCTGCTTCGGCGCCCTGATGGAGGCGCTCGCCGGCTTCGGCACGCCGGTCGCGATCACCGCGGTGATGCTGATCGCGCTCGGCTTCAAGCCGATCAAGGCGGCCTCGATCGCGCTGGTCGCTAACACGGCGCCGGTCGCCTTCGGCGCGATCGCGGTCCCAATCACCACGCTGTCCGAGGTCACGGGCCTCGACAAGGGCGACCTGGGCGCGATGGTCGGACGCCAGACGCCGTTCCTGGCGCTCGTCGTTCCGCTGATCCTGATCGGGATGGTCGACGGTCGCCGCGGCATCCGCCAGGCATGGCCGGTGGCCGTGATCGGCGGCGTGGCCTTCGCGCTCGCGCAGTTCGCCTGCTCGAACTACATCTCGGTGGAGCTCACCGACATCGTCGCCTCGCTCGTCGCGACCGGCGCGATCGTCGCCTTCCTGCGCATCTGGACGCCCGGCGAGCCGCTCATCGCCGAGGACACCGGCCGCTTCGAGCGCCCGGCGGTGGCCGGCGCCTCCACGCACGACCCCGTGATGGAGAAGGAAATCGCGCGCCGCGACGACACCAAGAAGGACCCGCCGATCGAGGTGGTCCGCGCCTACGCGCCCTACCTGATCATCATCGCAATCTTCTCGATCGCCCAGATCTCCGCGATCAAGGAAGCGCTGGCCGAGTCACCGTGGACCACGACCTTCGAGTGGCCCGGGCTCGACGTGCGCAGCCCGGACGGCGAGCCGCTGTCGAGCATGACCTACAACGTCAACTGGCTGCCCGCGGCGGGCACGCTGATGCTGATTTCGGGCCTGATCACGATGGTGGTCCTGGGCCTCTCGCCCGGCCGCGCCCTGAAGGTGGCCGGCAGCACGCTCAACCAGCTCAAGTGGGCGATCGTGACGGTGGCGGCCGTGCTGGCGCTCGCCTATGTGATGAACCAGTCCGGCCAGACCATCACGCTCGGCCTCTGGGTGGCCGGCGCCGGCGGTGTGTTCGCCTTCTTCTCAGCCGCGATCGGCTGGCTTGGTGTGGCGGTGACCGGATCCGACACGTCGTCGAACGCGCTGTTCGGCGCGCTCCAGGTCACGGCCGCCAACGACACCGGGCTCTCGCCGACCCTGATGGCGGCCGCGAACAGCTCCGGCGGCGTGCTCGGGAAGATGATCTCGCCCCAGAACCTCGCAATCGGGGCCGCGGCGGTCGGGCTCGCCGGCAACGAGGGTGACCTGTTCCGTAAGGTCCTTGGCTGGAGCCTCGTGCTCATCCTTGCCATGTGTGTCCTCGTCTACCTCCAATCGACCCCGGTGCTGGAGTGGATGGTCGTCTGAGGCCGGGCCTCGCCGAGCGGCTCGAGGGGGTCGTTGGCCGCGACCACTTGATCACGCACGAGCGCCAGCTCGCCACGTACGCCTCCGACGGCCTGCTGCAGTACGCGGTGATGCCGGGCCTGGTGGTGCTCCCGGGCTCGGCCGAGGAGGTCACGGCGGTGGTGCGGGCCTGCCACGAGGCGGAGGTCCCATGGGTCGCGCGCGGCGCCGGCTCCGGGCTCTCGGGCGGAGCGACTCCGGTCGAGGACGGCGTCCTCATCGGGCTGTCGCGCCTGCGCCGCATCCTCGAGGTCGACCTCGACAACGGACGCGTGCTCGTGGAGCCGGGGGTCACCAACATCGCGGTCTCACAGGCGGTCGCGCCGACCCACTTCTACCCGCCCGACCCCTCGAGCCAGATCGTGTGCACGATCGGCGGCAACGTGGCCGAGAACTCCGGCGGCGCGCACTGCTTCAAGTACGGCTTCACGACGAACTACGTCACCGGGCTCGAGCTCGTCCTGCCCGACGGCTCCGAGGTCACGCTCGGCGGGCGTGAGCTCGACCATCCCGGATACGACCTGCTCGGCGCGTTCGTGGGCTCCGAGGGCACGCTCGGAGTGGCCACGCGGATCTGGCTGCGAGTGATCCCGAAACCCGAGGCGGTGCGGACGCTCGTCGCGTTCTTCGGCTCGACCGTGCAGGCCGGCGAGGTGGTCTCCGAGATCGTGTCCGGCGGGATCGTCCCGGGTGCGATCGAGATGATGGACAACCTCTCTATCCGCGCCGCAGAGGGCGCAACCGGCGCCGGCTATCCGATGGACGCGGGCGCCGCGCTCGTCGTCGAGCTGGACGGCTCGGAGGCCGAGTGCGAGACGCGCTTCGAGCAGGTCGTGACGATCTGCGAGGACGCCGGGGCGGACTCCGTGCGCGTCGCGCGTGACGAGGTCGAGCGGGAGCTGATCTGGCGGACGCGCAAGGCGGCGTTCGCCGCCATGGGCCGGATCGCCCCCAACTACTACGTGCAGGACAGCGTGATCCCGCGCACCCGCCTGGCCGAGGTGCTGGCCCGGATCGAAGAGCTGGCGGCCGAATACGAGCTGCGCGTGGCGAACGTGTTCCACGCCGGCGACGGCAACCTGCACCCGCTCGTCTGCTACGACGGGAAGCAGCCCGGCGAGGCCGAGCGCGCTGAGGAGCTGGCGGGGTTGATCGTCAAGACCTGCGTCGATGCGGGCGGCTCGATCACAGGCGAGCACGGTGTGGGCGTGGACAAGAAGCGCTACATGCCGGAGATGTTCAGCGAGCCCGACCTGTCGGCGTTCCAGCGGCTCCGCTGCGCGTTCGATCCGGACCAGCGCGCCAACCCCGGCAAGGTGATGCCCACTCCGCGGCTCTGCGGCGAGGTCCCCGGACCCTACCGCCAGCACCCGCTCGAGCAGGCCGGGCTCGCGGAGCGATTCTGATGGCCGTGAGCGGCGCGCCAGCCACGCGCGAGGAGCTCGCGCAGGCCCTGAAGGAGGCGGCCGAGGCGCGTGAGCCGGTCCGCTTCGTGGGCGGCGGCACGAAGCGCCACTGGGGCACTTCCCCGGCCGAGCCGGCTCGCGAGCTGCCCACCGAGGGGCTCGACCGGATCCTGGAGCACAACGCGGGCGACCTCACGGCGGTGGTGGAGGCCGGCGTTCCGCTCGCGCGCGCCCAGGCCGCGTTCGCCGAGGAGGGCCAGATGCTGGCCCTGGATCCGCCCGACGACGGCGCCACGCTGGGGGGCGTGGTCGCGACGGCTGACTCCGGGCCGCTCAGGGGGCGCTACGGCGGAGTGCGCGATCTCGTGGTCGGTATCCGGGTGGCGCTCTCCGACGGGACGCTCGCCAAGAGCGGCGGCAAGGTCATCAAGAACGTGGCCGGCTACGACCTGTCGAAGCTGTTCGCAGGCTCGCTCGGGACGCTCGGAGCGATCGTCGAGGTGTCGGTCCGCCTGCACCCGCTGCCGCCGGCGAGCGCCACCGCGATCGGCCACTCGGCCGACGCCGGCGAGCTCGGCCGGGCCCTGTTGGCGCTCCTGCGCGCGCCGCTCGAGCACAGCGGCTTCGACGTACGCTGGTCGGGCGGCCGCGGCGCGCTGCTGGTGCGCTTCGCGGGCGCGGCGCCGGGACCGCAGGCGGAGCTCGCCGAGCGGCTCCTGCGCGAGGCCGGCCTCGACACCGAGATCGCGAACGACGACGAGGCGCTCTGGGCCGAGCAGCGCGAGCGCCAGCGCGCGGACGGGCCCGAGGGGGCCGTCGTGCGCGTCTCCGGCCTTCCCACACGGCTGCCCGCCCTGCTCGGAGCGGCGGACCGGCTCGGGGCGCCGCTCGTGGGGCGCGCGGGCCTGGGCCTCTCCTGGCTGCGGCTGCCCGAGCCGTCGACGGCGCAGATCGAGGGGCTCCGCCGCGAGCTCCAGCCGTCTCCGTGCGTCGTCCTCGACCGCCCCGCCTCACTGGACATCGACCCCTGGGGGCCGGTCGACCCCGCCGCGCGCGCCCTGATGCAGCGGGTCAAGGACCACTTCGATCCGGCCGGTGCCTGCGCCCCCGGCGTCTTCGCGGGTGGCCTGTGACCCCCGGCTACGACGAAACCCGCGCCCCGCAGCTCGAGCTGATCGAGGACTGCGTGCACTGCGGGTTCTGTCTCCCGACCTGCCCGACCTACGAGCTCTGGGGCGAGGAGATGGACTCCCCGCGTGGGCGGATCGTGCTGATGAAGGAGGGTCACGAGGCAATCAGCGCGCCGCTCGTCGAGCACCTCGACCGCTGTCTCGGCTGTATGGCGTGCGTGACCGCGTGTCCGTCCGGCGTGCAGTACGACAAGCTGCTCGAGGACGCGCGCGCCCAGGTCGAGCGCAACTTTGAGCGCCCCGTGGCGGAGCGCACGTTCAGACGGCTCGTCTTCGAGCTCTTCACGCATCCGGGGCGGCTGCGCGCGTCCGCGCCCGGCCTCGCGCTCGCGCGGGCGCTCGGGCTCGACGGGCTCGCCCGGCGCTCACGCGTGCGGCGCCGCGCGCCGCGCCTGTCGGCGCTGATGTCGATCGCGCCGGACGCCCCACTGAGACGCTCGCTCGCCCGCATGCCGGAGCGCTTCGAGGCACGCGGTGAGTCCCGCGGCACGGTCGCGCTGCTCCAGGGCTGCGTCCAGCGCGTCTTCTTCGGCCACGTCAACGAGGCGACGGCCCGGGTGCTCGCCGCCGAGGGCTTCGAGGTCCATGCGCCGCGCCGGCCGCGCTGCTGCGGCGCCCTGCCGCTCCATGCCGGCGCCGATCCCGAGGCCCGCGCGCTCGCCAAGCGGACGATCGAGGAGCTCGAGGACTACGACACGGTGATCGTCAACGCCGCCGGCTGCGGCTCGGCGATGAAGGACTACGGGCACGTGCTGCGCGAC
This sequence comes from uncultured Thermoleophilaceae bacterium, assembly GCA_963757815.1. Classification (GTDB taxonomy): domain Bacteria; phylum Actinomycetota; class Thermoleophilia; order Solirubrobacterales; family Thermoleophilaceae; genus JACVRW01. The sequence goes on from CAVWSN010000017.1 coordinate 117,945, forward strand.
GAGCCCGACTGGGCCGAGCGGGCGGAGAGCTTCTCCGCGAAGGTCCGCGACGTGACCGAGTTCCTCGCGGGCGTCGAGCCGCGTGCCGAGCGACAGCCGCTGCGGATGCGGGTTGCCTACCACGACGCCTGCCACCTCGCGCATGCCCAGGGTGTGCGCAGCCAGCCGCGCGAGCTGTTGCGCGGGATCCCCGAGCTCGAGCTCGTCCAGGCCGCCGAGTGGGAGCTGTGCTGCGGCTCCGCCGGCATCTACAACCTGGTCAAGCCCGAACCCGCCGCCGAGCTGGGCGAGCGGAAGGCGCGCAACCTGCTCGACACGGGCGCGGAGGCGGTGGCCGCCGCGAATCCGGGCTGCGCGCTCCAGATCACGGCGCACACGGCGCGGCTGGGCCGCGAGCTCGCCGTTTACCACCCCATGGAGCTGCTCGCGCGGTCGATCGGCGAGACCTAGAGCAGCGTCCCCGCGAGCGCCCGGTAGTCGTCCACGGGCGCGGGCCCGTGGCCGACCGGCTGCAGGCAGACGTGGTCGGCGCCGGCGTCGAGGTGGGCCCGGACCGCCTCCGCCACCTCCTCCGCCGACCCGTGCGGGATGACGGCGTCGATCAGCCGGTCGCTGCCGCCGCCCTCGAGGTCGCGCTCGCCGAAGCCGAGCCGCAGCAGGTTGCGCCTGTAGTTGCTCCGCTCGAGGTAGCCCGCCGCGAACTCGCGCGCCTTCTCCCGCGCCGACTCGACATCCGGCTCGACCACGACCGTGACCTCCGGGGCCAGCAGCGGCTCCGGCCCGATGCGCTCGCGGGCGAAGCGGGTGTGGTCGACCGGCGTCATGTACGGATGGGCTCCGAGCGAGCGCTCCGCGGCCAGGTCGAGCATCTTGGGCCCGAGCGCCGCGGTCACGCGCTCGTCGCGGGGCACGGGCTCGTCCACCGCGTCGAGCCCGTCGAGGAACTCGCGCATCTTGGTGAGCGGCTTCGCGTACTCGACGGTGGCCTCGGGGTGCCCGATTCCCACTCCGAGCAGGAAGCGGCCGCCGAACTCGCGCTGCAGGTCCGCGTGCTCCGCCGCCACGTCGGCCGGGTCGTGCTGCCAGACGTTGAGGATGCCGGTGGCGACGGTGAGCGTGCTCGACTGCTCGAGGAAGTGCCGCGCCTCCGGGAGCGACGGGCTGACGCCGACCCAGAGCGCCGCGAAGCCGAGTGCCTCGATCTCCGGCACCGCGGCAGTGCCCGCGGTACGGCGAAGCCAGATCCCGATCTCTCCGAGCGGCGGCGTCGGCATCACGCCGCCCACAGCCGCTCGGCGAGCGCGCGCACGGCCACCCGCAGCTCCTCCGGGCGGCGGACCTCGAAGTCGCAGCCGGCACCGGCGAGCAGCCCGGCGACCCAGTCCAGCGAGTCGGCCCGCATGCGCAGGATCGTATCCTCGCCCTCCGGATCGAGCTCCGCGAGCGTCGGCGGGAAGCGCGCGGCGGCCGCCTCGGGCGCGGTGTGCAGCAGAACCTCGACCTCGTGCGTCCACGGGACCCGCGCGAGCGTGAGGCTGACGAACTCGATCGCGTCGAAGCCGGGCGGCGGCGGCCGGCCGCGACCGCCGAGACGGACCGTCGAGAAGCGGTCCGCGCGCAGGGCACGCGGCGCGTCGCGGCCGTGGTCGTGAGCGGGCACGTACCAGCGCCCGCGGTGCGAGACGACGCCGTAGGGGCTGAGCTCGCGCTCGGACTCGGTCCCGTCGGACGCCGTGTAGAGCGCGCGGACCCGGCGCCCGCGGCGCGCCGCGTCGGCGAGCAGGAGGAGGTGCTCTCCCTTGGGCGGATTCGCGTTGGGCGGACTGCCGGTGAAGCCGAGCGTCTCCTCGAGCGCCTCCACGCGCAGACGCACCTGGTCGGGGAGCACGCGGCGGATCTTGGCGAGCGCGCCGTCGGCGTCGAGTCCCTCCCGGCGCGCGGCCAGCAGACCGAGCGCCACCGCCGTCGCCTCCGTGGCCGTGAGCATGAGCGGCGGCATCCGGAAGCCCGGGCGCAACCGGTAGCCGCCGGCAGGCCCGCGCTCGGCCTCGACGGGGATGCCGAGGTCGCGCAAGGAAGTCACGTCGCGGCGGAGCGTCCGCACGTCGACGCCGAGCCGCTGCGCGAGCCGAGGACCGGCCATCGAGGGATGGTCCTGGAGGGCCTCGAGAAGCATCAAGACGCGCTCGGCCTTGGACATAGAGGACAGATTATGCCCTGTTTAGGGGCTAGCGTTCGCACCATGCCCTACGAACCGCGCCACATCTCATTCGTAGAACGCGAGGGACCGCTCAAGCACTACGGGATAGGCCTCGACGGGGCGCCGCGGACGGAGCTCGTGACCGCCACCCGCCGTGCTGCCGAGGAGGTGGTGCCGGACGGGGCCGTCGGGTTCACGATCGCGCACGACGCCGCCGGCGCGGGGCTCGGGATCGTCTACTGGTGGGCGAACGACAACGAGATCCACCAGCGTGTCTTCGCGTCCCCTCGCGACGACCCGGGCGCGCTCGTGGCCGCGGACGGGACCGGCATGGCGTGCGTTTGGGAGCTCGAGGTCATCGACTTCGAGCGCCGCGCGTGGCTCGAGGACGTGCTCAAGGGCGACGACGTCGAGCGCTACCTCTCGCGCAGGCTCGAGGAGGTCGAGCTCTGATGGCCGTCAGCGACTTCGACTTCCTGCCGGGCCGCTGGCACATCGCCAACCGAAGGCTCGTCGACACGCTCGACCCGGCGTGCAGCGAGTGGGAGGAGTTCGAGGCGACGTCGGAGGCGCGCGCGATCCTCGGAGGCCTCGGGAACATCGACCACTTTCGTCGGGTCGGACAGGACTACGAGGGCTTCTCGCTGCGGCTCTTCGACCCCGACGCGGACCTATGGCGCATCTGGTGGGCCTCGACCTCGCGGCCCGGCCGCCTGGACCCGCCGGTCGAGGGCCGCTTCCGCGATGACGGAGACGCCCGCTTCGAATGCGACGACGTGCTCGAGGGCGTCCCGATCCGCGTCCGCTTCGACTGGTCGGACGTCACCGCGACAGCGGCGCGCTGGGAGCAGGCCTTCTCGTTCGACGGCGGCCGCACCTGGAAGCCGAACTGGGTGATGCTGCTGACGCGCGAGAGCTGATCAGACCGCTACGGCGGTCACCGTGCCATTCTGCTGTCGTGGCGCGACAACAAGTCGGCACGGTGCCGGCCGTCAGCCGCGCCCTCGCCCGGAAGCACATCTCGCGTACAGGCCTCGTGGTGGGGGTCTGGACCGGCGGGAACGAGGTCGACCTCTGGCACCGCGGTGAGCTGCCCGCCGGACCCGCCTCCATCTTCGAGATCGGGTCGATCACAAAGGTCTTCACGGGCACCCTGCTCGCCGACATGGCGCAGGAGGGGCTCGTGGGGCTGGGCGACCGCGTATCGCTCCACCTGCCGCCCGGGGTGGAAATGCCGTCGCGAGGCCGCGAGATCACGCTGACGGACCTCGCCTCGCACCGCTCCGGCCTGCCGGCGGTCCCGCGCAGCCTGCTTCTCAAGGCGCTGATGACCCGCGGCCGCGACCCCTACGCGGACTGGGACGCCGCCCGGCTCGAGGCGGCGATTCCACGCACCCGCCCGCGACGCGAGCCGGAGAAGCGCTTCGGCTACTCGAACTACGCGGTCGGGCTACTCGGCCACCTGCTCGCCCGGCGCGCGGCCACGAGCTACGACGAGCTCGTACGCCGACGTATCTGCACGCCGCTCGGCCTCCGGGACACGGGCACGAGCGTCGACGGCGGCCGGCTCGCCACCGGCCACAAGCGGGGCGGCCGCGAGACGCCGCACTGGCAGCTCGCCGCCCTCGACGGCGCGGGGGGCCTGCGCTCGACCGCCACCGACCTGCTCGGCTTTCTGCGCCTCCACGCCGACCACAGCGGACGCGCCGCTCGCCGTCGCCGCCCGCGAGACGCAGCGGCCGCGCACGAAAGTCGGGCGCGGGCACGTCGGTCTCGGCTGGATGATCTTCCCGCCGAGCCGCAGGCTGCCGTTCGACATGCTCGTCCACGAGGGCGGCACGGGCGGCTTCCGCTCGTTCGCCGGCCTGGCGCCCGGGGAGCGGATCGGCGTCGTGGTGCTGGCGAATCAGGCTCGGGGCGTCGGGGCGCTCGGCCTGCGCCTGCTCAGAGCCGTCGCCGGTCGCTAGCCTCGGCGGCCGTGTCCGCGCAGTACATCTTCACCATGTACAAGCTGTCCCGCGTCCACCCGCCCGACAAGCGGGTGCTCGAGGACATCTCGCTCAGCTTCCTGCCGGGAGCCAAGATCGGCGTGCTCGGGGCCAATGGCTCGGGCAAGTCGACCCTGCTGCGCATCATGGCCGGGCGCGACACCGAGTACCGCGGCGACGCCCAACTCGCGCCGGGTGCCTCCGTCGGCCTGCTCGAGCAGGAGCCCCAGCTCGATCCCGACAAGGACGTCCGCGGCAACGTCGAGGACGGGGTGCGCGAGCTGCGCGACATGCTCGACCGCTTCAACGAGCTGGCCGCCAACTACTCCGACGACACGGCCGCGGAGTTCGCCCGCCTCCAGGACGCCATCGACGCGGCCGACGCCTGGAACCTCGACACCACGCTCGAGATCGCCATGGACGCGCTGCGGCTGCCGCCGGCCGACGCGGACGTGGACACGCTGAGCGGCGGCGAGCGCCGCCGCGTCGCGCTCTGCCGGCTGCTCCTGTCCGCGCCCGACCTGCTGCTGCTGGACGAGCCGACCAACCATCTCGACGCCGAGTCGGTCGCCTGGCTCGAGAAGCACCTCGAGGACTACAAGGGGACGGTCGTGGCGGTGACCCACGACCGCTACTTCCTCGACAACGTGGCCGGCTGGATCCTCGAGCTCGACCGTGGCCGCGGGATTCCGTTCAAGGGCAACTACTCGTCGTGGCTCGAGCAGAAGCAGGAGCGGCTCGCCCACGAGGAGCGGCGCGAGACCGCCCGCCGGCGGACGATCGCCCGCGAGCTCGAGTGGGTGCGCGAGACCCCCAAGGGACGCCGCACGAAGGCGCGCGCCCGCCTCAACCGCTACGAGGCGCTGCTCGCCGAGGAGGCAAACGTCAAGCTCGACCAGGTGCAGATCCACATCCCGGCCGGGCCGCGGCTCGGCAACGTGGTGCTGGAGGCCGATGACCTGCGCAAGGGCTACGGCGACCGGCTGCTCATCGAGGACCTCTCCTTCACGCTCCCACCGGCCGGCATCGTCGGGGTGATCGGCCCGAACGGCGCGGGCAAGACGACCCTCTTCCGGATGATCGTCGGCGAGGAGGAACCGGACGCCGGCGCACTGCGCCTCGGCGACTCGGTCGAGCTCGCGTACGTCGACCAGTCGCGCGACGCGCTCGAGCCGGACAAGACCGTCTGGGAGGAGATCTCGGAGGGCTACGACAACATCAAGGTGGGCGAGCGCGAGCTGAACTCGCGCGCCTACTGCGCGGGCTTCAACTTCCGCGGCTCGGACCAGCAGCGCAAGGTGGGCGTGCTGTCCGGCGGCGAGCGCAACCGGGTGCACCTCGCCAAGCTGCTGCGGCGCGGCGGCAACCTGCTGCTCCTCGACGAGCCCACCAACGACCTCGACGTCGACACGCTGCGGGCACTCGAGGAGGCGCTGCTGTCATTCGCCGGCTGCGCGGTGATCATCTCCCACGATCGCTGGTTCCTCGACCGCGTTGCGACGCACGTGCTCGCCTTCGAGGGCGACTCCCAGGTCACCTGGTTCGAGGGCAACTTCGAGGCGTACGAGGAGCACCGCCGCGCCCGCCTCGGAGACGAGGCCGACCGCCCGCACCGGATCACCTACAAGAAGCTCACCCGCAGCTGAGGTCTGAGGCCCGGCGGCCCCGGGCATCAGGACCACATGGCCACACGCCAGCACGACATCGATGTGAACGGAACATCCATCGAGCGCCATGAGGAGGTGCTCACGGGCGAAGCGCTCGAGCTGGTCGGCCGCCTGCACGACGAGCTCGACGAGACGCGGCGGGCGCTGCTCGAGGCACGCCGTGAGCGCCAGGCCGAACTCGACGCCGGGGGGCGGCTCGACTTCATCGCCGCCCCTGAGGACTACACCGTCGCGCCGGTGCCGCGGGCGCTGCAGGACCGGCGCGTCGAGATCACCGGTCCCACCAGCCGCAAGATGGTCATCAACGCGCTCAACTCGGGTGCGCGCGCGTTCATGGCGGACTTCGAGGACGCCAACTCCCCCACCTGGCCGAACATGATCGGCGGGCAGGTGAACCTCGCCGACGCGGTGCGCGGCCGGATGGAGCACGAGGAGAAGGGCAAGCACTACCGGCTCGAGGAGGAGCACGCAGTGCTGCTCGTACGGCCGCGCGGGCTGCACCTCCCCGAGCGCCACCTGCGGGTCAACGGCGACACCGTGGCCGGCGCGTTCATGGACTTCGGCCTCTACGTCCACCGCAACGCCGAGGCGCTGCTCGAGCGCGGGCGCGGGCCGTACTTCTACATACCGAAGCTCGAATCCCACCGCGAGGCGGCGCTGTGGCGCGACGCGTTCGTGATCGCCGAGGACACGCTCGGACTCGACCGCGGGACGATCAAGGCCACCGTCCTGATCGAGACGATCCCGGCCGCCTTCGAGATGGACGCGATCCTGTACGAGCTGCGCGACCACGCCGCGGGCCTGAACGCCGGCCGCTGGGACTACATCTTCTCGGTGATCAAGCGCTTCCGGTCGCGTTCCGACTTCGTTCTGCCGGACCGCTCGGCGGTGACCATGACCGTGCCGTTCATGCACTCCTACTCGCAGCTCGTCGTCAAGACGTGCCACGCGCGCGGCGCGCACGCCATGGGCGGAATGTCCGCCGTGATCCCGAGCCGCAGCGACGAGGAGGCGAACCGCAAGGCCTTCGAGGCCGTCCGGGCCGACAAGGAGCGCGAGGCGGGCGAGGGCTTCGACGGGACGTGGGTCGCGCACCCCGACTCGGTGCCGGTGGCGACGGACGCGTTCGACGCCGTGCTCGGCGAGCGTCCCAACCAGGTCGAGCGCCGGCGCGACGACCTGTCCGTCGACGCCGCCGACCTGCTCTCAGTGCCGGAGACGCCCGGCGAGATCACGGAGGACGGCCTGCGCTCGAACGTGAACGTCGGGATCCAGTACATCTCGTCCTGGCTGCGCGGCAACGGCGCGGCCGCGATCTACGGGCTGATGGAGGACGCCGCCACAGCGGAGATCGCCCGCGGCCAGGTCTGGCAGTGGATCCGGCACGGTGCTTCGCTCGACGACGGCCGCGCGATCACGCCCGAGCTGGTACGCGAGCTCGAGACCTCCGAGCTCGAGCGCATCCGCGGCGAGATCGGGGACGACGAGTGGTTCGAGCGCGAGGGGCGGCCCGGGCTCTCGCGCGAGCTGTTCGAGCGGGTGGCGCTCAGCGGCGAGGAGTTCGTCGAGTTCCTGACGCTGCCCGCGTACGAGGAGCTGCTCGAGCTCGAGCGCTGACCGGCCCGCTCAGCCGCGCCGGCGGTCGCGCCAGTCGACCAAACGCCGCACCGGGCTCATGTCGTAATCGCGCCCGTCGGCGTCCACGCTCACCGTCAGGAGGTTCACGCCGGCGGCGTGCAGCTGCTCGGCTTGCTCTACGTCACCGCCCGGGACCCCCCAGGTGCGCTCGATCTCATCCGGGTCGCGGCCGACGTCGGCGCAGTGGCGACGCAGGACCTCGTCTTTGTGGCGGAACCTGTCGGCATCGCCGAAGCCGTGCCACATGTCGGCCTGCTCGGCCACGATCCGCAGCGTGACTCGTTCGCCCTGGCCGCCGATCAGGATCGGCATGTCGCCCAGCGGCGGCGGGTTGAGCTTGCCGAGCCGCGCCTTGAGCAACGGCAGGTCGCGTGCCAGCGCGCGCAGGCGCGAGCCCGCGGTGCCGAACTCGTAGCCGTACTCGTCGTAGTCGCGCTGGAACCAACCGGACCCGATGCCGACGATCAGCCGCCCGCCCGAGATCTGGTCGATCGTCCCGAGAGCGGCCGCGAGGTACTGAGGGTTGCGGTACGAGTTGCACAGCACGAGCGCCCCGATGCGGGGCCGCTCGGTCGTCTCGGCCATCGCCGCGAGCAGCGCCAGGCACTCGAGGTGGCGGCCGTTGGGGTCGCCGGACAGCGGAAAGAAGTGGTCCCACGTGAAGACCGTGTCCGCGCCCAGCTGCTCGGCCTCCAGCCACGCTCGGCGCATCGCGGGGTAGTCGGCGTGCTGCGGCCGGACCTGGACGCCAAGACGGATGTCATTCACTACCGCTCCTTTCGTGCCCGCCCCGCGTTGGGAGGGCATGCTCAGCTATCTGCGCCGGCACCACCTTGGGCTCGTCGCCCTTTTCTTTGCCCTGACCGGGACCTCCTACGCGGTCGCCACGGGCTCGATCGACTCGCGCGAGATTCGTAACAACTCTGTCAGGGGGAAGGACGTCCGCAACAACACCTTGTCGGGGGCGGACGTTAGTAACAACTCCGTGCGCTCGCGTGACGTGCGCGACAGCGGCCTGATCGGAGCCGACGTCCTCGACGCGAGCCTCAACGGCGGCGACCTGGCCAACGGCAGCGTCGAGGGTCTCGATGTGCGCGACGGCACCCTCCGCGACCCGGACATCGGGCCGAACTCGATCTCGAACGACGAGCTCACGGGCGGCTCGGTCCGCTCGGGCGAGGTCCAGAACGGCTCGCTCGCGGCCGAGGACCTGCAAACCGGGCTGCTGGCGAGCGACGCGGGCGTCCGCTTCGACACCTTCTCCATCGCGAACGGCGCGAGCGGCGACGCCGCGGTGAGCTGCCCCTCGGGCCAGCGCGCGCTCGGCGGCGGAGTCTCCTTCGCGGCGGACGATCCGGACGACCGCGTGACGTTCTCGGAGCCGCGTGCAGGGAACGCCACGCCGAGCACGCAGGGGGCGACCGCCACCGGCTGGGCGGGCGGGATCGTCAACGGCGACACGGCGGCTCGGACGGCCACGGTCTGGGTGATCTGCGCGACGAGATAGTCCGGAGCGCCGAGCGCCTCTCCGTTACGCGCCCCACGCTCTAGGATCGCGCCCGCATGAGCGTCGAACCCCGCCTGCGCCGCCTGTTCGCCGCCGACGGGCGCTGCTTCGACGTCGCCGTCGACCACGGCTTCTTCGGCGAGCCGCGCTTCCTCGCCGGGATCGAGGATCTCGCCGCGGCGCTCGACGTGCTGGTGGAGGCCGCTCCCGACGCCATCCAGCTCTCGCCCGGCAGCGCGCCGCTCCTGCAGCGGCGGCCCGGTCCGAAGCCCGCGCTCGTCCTGCGCACGGACGTGGCAAACGTCTACGGGCCGACGGTCGACCCCGAGATCCAATACTTCTCGGAGCTGGTGCCCGAGGCCGTCGAGCAGGCGGTCCGCCTCGACGCCGCCTGCGTCGTCGTCAACCTGCTCTGGATCGACGGCCGGGAGGAGCTGCACCGCGCCTGCGTCCGTAACGTCGGCGCCCTCAAGGCGCGCTGCGAGCCCGCCGGCATGCCGCTGATGGTTGAGCCGCTCGCGATGCGGCCGGGCTCGGCGGGTTACGGAGTCGACGGCGATCCCGAGCGCATCCGCGCGCTCGTGCGCCAGGCGGTGGAGCTCGGCGCCGACGTCATCAAGGCCGACCCGACGGATGACCTCGCCGACTATCCCGGGGTGATCGAGGTGGCGGGCCGCGTCCCGCTTCTCGTGCGCGGCGGCGGCCGCGCCTCCGACGAGGAGGTGCTGAGTCGCACCGAGACGGTGATGCGGGCGGGAGCCGCCGGGATCGTCTACGGCCGCAACGTGATTCAGCACGAGCATCCCTCCGCCATGACCCGTGCGCTCATGTCGGTCGTGCACGACGGCGTGTCGGCGGAGAGCGCGCTCGCGAGCCTCGGTGGCTGAGCGCGAGGTCCGCCTCGGCCTGATCGGCGGCGGCCTGATGGGTCGCGAGCTCGCGAGCGCAGCCGCACGCTGGGTGCACCTCACGGACCTCGGGGTGCGGCCGCGAATCGTGCACGTGTGCGACATCAATCCGGAAACGCTCGCCTGGTACGAGCAGCTGGCCGAACCGCCGCGGCTCTCCTCCGACTGGCGCGCCGTGCTCGACGACCCGGAGGTCGAGGCCGTCTACATCGCCGTCCCGCACCACCTGCACGCCGAGCTGTACGTGGCCGCGCTCGAGGCCGGCAAGCACCTGCTCGGCGAGAAACCCTTCGGCATCGACCGCGAGGCCAACGAGGCGATCATGAGCGCCGTGGCCGCCCACCCGGAGCTGCTCGTCCGCTGCTCGTCCGAGATGCCGTTCTTCCCCGGCGGCCAAGCACGTGTGGCGCTGGATCGCGGCCGGCGGCTTCGGACGGCCCATAGAGGTGCGTTCGCTGTTCCTGCACTCGAGCGACCTCGACCCGGGGAAACAGATCAACTGGAAGCGCCGCGCGGAGACGAACGGCGCCTACGGCTGCCTCGGCGATCTCGGCATGCACGCCCTGCACCTGCCGCTGCGGGCCGGCTGGGCGCCGCTCGACGTGCGCGCGTTGCTCGGTGACGTCTTCAAGGAGCGCCCCGACGCCAGCGGCGCGATGGTGCCCTGCGACACCCCGGACAACGCAGTCCTGCTGTGCCGCGCGCAGCACGCGGGCGAGGAGTTCGCGCTGCGGATCGAGACCAAGCGGATCGCGCCCGGCCACATGAATACCTGGACGATCGAGGTCGACGGCACGGAGGGCTCGATCGCCTACACGACGAAGCAGCCGAAGACGCTGCGGAGGATGCGCTACACGCCGGGCGAGGAGCAGCGCTGGGAGGAGACCGACCTCGGCTCGCAGTCCGCCTACCCGAGCATCACCGGGGCGATCTTCGAGTTCGGCTTCGCGGACGCGCTCCAGCAGATGTGGGCAGCCTTCCTCGACGAGCTCGCGCACGGGCGCGATGGGATGCGCCAGCCGTTCCACTGCGTGACGCCCGAGGAGGCGGCGTTCACGCACGACCTGTTCACGGCGGCGCTGCGGGCGGACGCGCGGCGCAGCGTCGAGCGCGGTCGAGCCGCGGTACGCGCTGTAGGTCGGGTGATGCTCGGCGGGGTGGCGCTGGGTCGGTCTCGCGTATGGGCTGGGTAAGGGGTGGTGGTGCTCGGCGGCCGCGGCTGGCCAGGCGTGATCGAAGATCGTTCGGCCGTCGCGCTCGGGAGACTCGAGCTTTCCTGCTTTGACCACACCATGGGTGGTCAATCCAGCAAGGTAATGCGCTGGTTCCGCCTCCTGGGCTTCCAGACTGCCGATGAAGATTCGGCAGATCCGTGATGAGCCGAAGATTGTTCGCCAGGAGAGTTGCAGCGGCCGCTGTCCAACACCCCTTACCCAGCCCTGGCCCGGCCGGCGGAGACCACCCCGGCGCCGAACCGGGAAGCGTCGGCCGGCTCAGGCGGCTTCGCTCGTCCGCTCGGCCTCGCGCAGCTCGCGCAGGGCGCGCTTGCGCTCGTCGCGGCTCGTGCGGTCGAGGATCAGCACGCCGTCCAGGTGATCCATCTCGTGCTGGATCACGCGCGCCTCGAGCCCGGAGGCCTCGACCAGGCGCGGCTCCCCCTCCTCGTCCTGGGCGCGCACACGCACGTACACGGGCCGCTCGACGTCGACCGTGATGCCGGGAATCGAGAGGCAGCCCTCGTCGAGGGCCTCGCGGTCGTCGCTCGACCACTCGAGCTCGGGGTTGGCGAGCGCGATCACCGGCGCGTCCGGACCCACGCGGTAGACGAGCAGCCGCTGTGAGATCCCGAGCTGGGGCGCGGCGAGGCCGACGCCCAGTGAGTCTCCCATGATCCCGGCCATGCGGCTGACCTGCTTGCGCAGGGCGTCGTCGAAGCGGTCTACCGGCGTGGCGCGCGACTTGAGGACAGGGTCGCCGAGCCGCCGGATGAAGGACATGGCGGCCGCGCGCCTGGCCTCGAGCTCGGGATCGAGCCCGGCGCCGTCCCGCTCGTCGTGCTGCACCTCGACCTCGAGATCGTGCTCCCGCTCCTCGGACATCGGCCTCGAGTCTAACGCCACTTCCGCGCGCCATACGGGATGACGATCACTGTCCTCCGGGGCGCCTACTGGGGGTCGACGTCGACCGAGAAGGCCGCGCTCCCGTGCGCCCGCTCGGCGGCGACGGCCTCGACCGCGTCGCGCACCGCGGCGATCGCCGTGGCGCGCTCTGGCGAGCGGATCACGAGCTGGGCGCGGTGGCGCGCCTGGCGGCGGAACAGCGGCGCCGGCCCGAGGACGGGCACGCCCGTCGCCGCGATCGCGGCGCGGACGGACGTCGGCGGCGGCGAGCTCCGGACCGGGGTCGACGGAGGAGCAGACCACGCGGATCAGATGACCGTGGGGCGGGTATCCGAGCGCGGCGCGGCGCTCGAGCTCACCGGCAAGGAAGCCGCCCGCGTCGTGGCGGGCGGCGAGCGCGAGCGCGCGGACGGAGGGATCGAGCGCCTGGACGATCACGCGTCCGCCCCTGGGGCCGCGGCCGCTGCGGCCGGCGAGCTGCGCCACGAGCGCGAACGTGCGCTCCTCGGCGCGGAAGTCGGGGAAGCGCAGCGTGGCGTCGGCGTCGAGCACCACGCCGAGGGTGACGTCGGGGAAGTCGTGGCCCTTGGCCACCATCTGCGTACCGATGAGGACGCCGCCGCGAGCACGCTCGAAGCGGCGTAGAACGGCCGCCACCCCCTCGGCGGCGGCGACGTCGGCATCGAGCCGGAACACCGGCAGCGGCGCGACCACGTCCTCGAGCTCGCGCTCGACCTGCTCTGTCCCGGCACCGTGGCGGGCCACGGACACGGAGCCACAGTCCGGGCACGAGCGCGGCACCCGCTCGCTGTAGGCGCAGTGGTGGCAGGCCACCTCGGCCGCCGCCCGGTGCAGGACGAGCGTGACGTCGCAGTTCGGGCACTCCCAGACGCGCCCGCACTCGCGACAGGACAGGAAGTTCGACCAGCCGCGCCGGTTCAGGAGCACGATCGCCTTCTCGCCGTTGCGGCGGATCTCGTCGAGCGCCCGGCGCGTGGCCTCGTGGAACGGCCCCGCGCAACCCAGCATCCCAACCAGCTCCACCGGTGGCAGGCCGCGACCGTCCACCCGCCGCGGCAACTCGATGCGCTCGAATCCGTGATGGCTCTCCGGGCGCGGAGTGGCGCTGCCGGCCACGAGCAGGGCCCCCTCGACGGCCGCCCCGCCGTTCGGCCACGGTGCGCGCGTCGTAGCGCGGGTCGCCCTCCTGCTTGTAGGAGCCGTCGTGCTCCTCGTCCACCACGATCAGCCCGAGGTCCCCGAACGGCGCGAAGATCGCGGAGCGCGGCCCCACGCAGACGCGTGCCTCGCCGCGCCGCATCCGCCACCACTCGTCGTAGCGCTCGCGCTGCGAGAGGCGCGAGTGCATGATCGCGACAGAGTCGCCGAAGCGCTCGACGAACCTGCCCGCCGTCTGCGGCGTGAGCGCGATCTCGGGGACCAGCACGATCGCCGAGCGGCCGCGCTCGAGTGCCGCGGCCACCGCGCGCAGATAGACCTCGGTCTTGCCGCTGCCCGTGACCCCGTGCAGGAGCAGGGGACCGCCGGGACCTGCAGGCGCATCCAGCCGGCGCTCGATCGACGCCAGAGCGGCCGCCTGGTCGGCGGTCAGCTCGGCGGGCGCGGCGCGCGCGCCGACTCCCTCGACGTGCGGGCGCCGCGGCGGCTCGACGGCGTTCTCGAGCCGGATCAGGCCGCGCCGCTCGAGGCTGCGGAGCGTCGAGTGGTCGCAGCCGGCGCGCCGCGCGAGCAGCGCCGCGGCCAGCGCGCCGGCGCTCAGGGCGTCGAGCGCCGCGCGCTGGCGCGGCCCGAGCCGCTCGCCGCCTGCGAGCGCCGCCTGCCCCACCGGCGTGATGGCGGCCCGCAGCGATCGCCGCGGCCGGAGCGGGCGCGCCGCGCCCGTCCCGGTGCCGGGCGGCAACACCAGTGCGAGGCCGCGTGCCGGCGTCGAGACGTACTCGCGCGCCACCCAGAGCCCGAGGGCCACGAGCGCCCGCGGCACGTCCGCCTCGAGCGCGGCCAACGGCTCCGCCAGCCGCTCCGGGGGCAACTCGCTCTCCTCGGCCAGGTCCACCACCACGCCCAGCAGGCGGCGGCGTCCGAACGGAACCACCAGCATGCTGCCCACCCCGACGCCCGCGAGCTCGCCCGCGAGCCGGTAGTCGAACGGCCCGCGCAGGGCACGCGCGGGAGTGAGCGGCTCGACCTTGGCGATCACACCTCCGAAGCTACGGTCCGGTCCGGACGACGCAGCGGGCGCCGCCGACCGGCGACCATGTGCGCGTGGCGATCGACTACGAGGCCGAGGGACTGCTCGACGGCATCGGCGAAGGGGCGGCGCGCGAGGCGTCGCCTCGAGCTGCTGCGCACGCTCGAGCAGGAGGGCTTCACGCTCGACGAGCTGCGGCGCGCCGCATCCGAGGACCGGCTCGCGCTACTCCCCGTCGAGCGTGTGCTCGAGGCCGAGGGCCCGCGCTACACACTGCGCGAGATCGCGGAGACGGTCGGGCTCGACGTCGAGTTCCTCCAGGAGGCCCGCCGGGCGGTCGGCGACCCGGCGATCGACCCCGACGAGCGAGTGCTGACCGACGAGGAGCTCGAGCTCACCCGCCACGGGAAGGTGCTGCTCGACGCTGGACTCGACCGCGAGAGCTTCCTCGAGCTGGTGCGGGTGATGAGCCATGCGCTCGACTCAATCGCCTCCGCGCTCGTCGCCACGCTGGGTCAGGCGCTGCTGCAACCGGGCGTCACCGAGCGCGACCTGGGCCTGCGCTACGCCGAATCGCTGCGCACGCTGACGCCGCTCGCGGGACCGGCGCTCGAGCTGATCTTGAACAGGCGCGTCCGGGAGCAGATCCGCGAGGCCGTGATCGGTCGCGCCGAGCTCGAGAGCGGGCGCCTGCCCGGGGCGCAGCCGGTGGTGGTGGCCTTCGTCGACATCGTCGGCTTCACCGAGCTCGGCGAGCAGGTGCCCGCCGACGAGCTGGGCGCGGTGGTCCGCGACTTCGAGACCCGTGTGGAGTCGGTGGTAAGGCCCCCCGTGCGGCTCGTGAAGACGATCGGGGACGCGGCGATGCTCGTCGCGCCCGAGCCGGATCCGCTGCTCGACGCCGTCGTCGAGCTCGTCGAGAGCTCGCGCGAGGACCCGGACGCCCTGGTGCTGCGCGCCGGGCTCGCCTCGGGCGAGGCGCTGCAGCGCGCCGGTGACCTGTACGGCAGGCCGGTCAACCTCGCAAGCCGACTGACCGCCTTCGCCCGGCCGGGCAGCGTCGTGGCCACCGACGAGGTGCGCGAGGCGGCCCGCACCGACTGCCGATTCTCGTTCGCCGGCAACCGCCGCTTCAAGGGCGTGACCGGCGAGGTGGCCGTCTACCGCGTGCGCCGCGCGCAGCGCGGCGACTGAGTCTCAGGCGTTCGCCGGCTCCGAGGTCCGCTCGCCGAGTCCGGCGGCTTCGCGCAGCGTCTGCGCCTTGTCGGTCTTCTCCCAGGTGAAGTCGTGGTCCTCGCGGCCGAAGTGGCCGTAGGCCGCGGTCTTCTGGTAGATCGGCCGGTGCAGGTTGAGATAGGAGCGGAAGGCGCCCGGCCGCAGGTCGAAATGCTCGTCGATCAGACGAGCGATCTCGGCGCGGCCGATCTTCTCGGTGCCGAAGGTCTCGACCATCACCGACACCGGGTGCGCGACGCCGATCGCGTAGGCCACCTGGAGCTCGCACTTCTCGGCCAGCCCGGCAGCGACCACGTTCTTGGCCACGTAGCGGGCCGCGTACGCCGCCGAGCGGTCGACCTTGGAGGGATCCTTGCCGCTGAAGGCGCCGCCGCCGTGGCGGGCCATGCCGCCGTAGGTGTCGACGATGATCTTGCGCCCGGTAAGGCCGGCGTCGCCGGCCGGTCCGCCGATCACGAACTTGCCCGTCGGGTTGACGAGGAAGTTGCGCCCGTCGTCGTCCAGCAGCTTCTTCTCGTCGTACAGCTCGCCCGGCAGGATCGGGTGCACCACGTGCTCCCACAGGTCCGGCTTGATCAGCGTCTCCGAGTCCACCCCTTCCTTGTGCTGCGTCGAGATCAGGATCCGCTCGATCTCGATCGGACGGCCGTTCTCGTAGCGCACGCTGACCTGGGTCTTGCCGTCCGGCCCCAGATAGGGCATCACGTCCGCGCGGCGCACCTCGGCCAGGCGATGAGCGAGCCGGTGCGCCAGCGAGATCGGCAGCGGCATCAACTCCTTCGTCTCGCGCGTCGCGTAGCCGAACATCATCCCCTGGTCACCGGCACCGGCCACGTCGAGCTCGTCGTCGTCCGCCGGATCGGTGCGCGCCTCGAACGCCTTGTCGACCCCCTGCGCGATGTCAGGCGACTGCTCGTCGATCGCCGAGATCACGGCGCAGCCGTCGGCGTCGAACCCGTAACGGTTCCCCGTGTAGCCGATCTTGCGGATCGTCTCGCGCGCGATCCGCGGGATGTCCACGTAGGTGTCGGTCGTGATCTCGCCGGACACCACCACGAGACCAGTGTTCACGAGCGTCTCGCAGGCCACGCGGCCGCCCGGATCCTCGGCCATCACGGCGTCGAGGACGCCGTCGGAAATCTGGTCGGCGACCTTGTCCGGATGGCCCTCGGTGACCGACTCGGACGTGAACAGGAACTCGTTGTCTGAAAGCTGCTGGCTCGTCATCGGCGGGGAAGGGTACACGCGACTCCCGTTGCCACCGCGAAAATGCCCGTTACGTTCTTCCATTTCATCCGTTTCTGCCCTTTGGCGCCGTGACCGTGCACTGGAAGCAACGACCGAGGGCGCAGGAAATGTCCAAGACGGCCGTGAGATCTCGGCGGCACGATAGGCCGGCGCGCTAGCCGCCGGCCACCCGCTCCGGCGTCAGCTCGTGCAGCGAGCCGATCACCTCGTCGGCGTCCGCGAGCGCCTCGGGGTCCGGCGGGTAGTGCGGGTTCGGCAGCGCCAGCACCCGCATGCCGGCCGCGTGGGCCGCGCGGATGCCGTTCTCGGAATCCTCGATCGCGACGCAGCGGGAGGGTTCCGCCTCGAGGCGCCGCGCGGCCTCCAGGTAGACGTCCGGCGCCGGCTTGCCGCGCTCGACCTCCTCTGAGGAGATCGTGACCGCGAACCTCGGCCCCAGGCCGGACAGCTCGAGGAAGAGGTCGATGATCTCCCGGTTCGACGACGACGCGAGGCCGAGCGGCCAGTGCCCGGCGAGGCGCTCGACGGCTTCGACCGCACCGTCGAGGACGGGCAGCTCGTCGCGGTAGATGCGCTCGAGCCGCCGGACCACGTCGTCGGAGATGGCCTGCGGGTCGAGGTCGACGCCCAGCTCGTCGCGCAGGTAGGCCGCCCACTCGGGCGAGCTCATGCCCATCATGTCGCGCGGCGCCTCGTCGCGCCAGCGCCCGCCGCGCTCCCGGACGAGCTGCTCCTTGGCCTCGTTCCAGACCTGCTCGGAGTCGAGCAGCACGCCGTCGAGGTCGAAGATGACCGCGTCGGTCACGATGAGCGCCCCCGGCTCGTCTTGAAGTCGATCACGAGCGGCACGCCCTGGAGCCGGTAGCGGTCACGCAAGCGGTTCTCGAGGAAGTAGGCGTAGTCGCGGGTCACGCGGGCGCGGTCGTTGACCTGGACCGCGAAGCGGGGCGGGCCGGTCTCGAACTGCGCCATGTAATACATCCGCAGTCGCTTGCCGCGCACTGCCGGCGGCTCGCGCGTGGCCTGAAGGTCACCGAGAAAGCGGTTCAGCTCGGCGGTCTGGATCCACTGCGAAGAGCTGTCCGCCACCCGCAGCGCCTCCGCCACAAGCCGCTTGAGGCCGCGTCCGGTGAGCGCCGAGACGGCCAGGACCTGGGGGCGCTGGCGCAGCTTGCGCGCCACCCGCGCCTTGGCGTCCTCGAGGTCCGTCGAGGTGACATCCCACTTGTTGAGCGCGATCACGGTTGCGCACTTCTTCTTCATGGCCAACTCGGCGACATGCAGGTCCTCGGAGGTCACCCCCTCGCTCGCGTCGCACACGACGATCGCCACCTCGGCCCGCTCGGCCGCCTGCTCCGAGCGGAGCTGCGCGTAGTAGTCGACGGTCCCGGCGACCTTGGTACGCCGCCGCAGACCCGCGGTGTCGATCAGGGTCAGCGGCCGGCCGTCGAACTCGATGCGGGTGTCGATTGCGTCGCGGGTGGTCCCCGCCTGCGGGGTCACGATCACGCGCTCCTCGCCGAGCAGCCGGTTGACGAGGGACGACTTGCCCACGTTCGGGCGGCCGATCACGGCGAGCCGGGTGGCCTCGCTCGCGTCGCCCTCGCCCTTCGGCAGCCGCTCCACCATGCGGTCGAGCAGGTCGCCGGTGCCGAGGCCCTGGGTTGCGGAGACCGCAATCGGGTCGCCGAGGCCGAGGCCGTAGAACTCGGCGGCGAGGCCCTCGTGGCGAGCGTCGTCGACCTTGTTGGCGGCCACGATCACCGGCACGCGGCCGCCGCGGAGCTCGCGCGCCAGCTCCGCGTCGCCGGGCCGCAGGCCGGCGCGGGCGTCCACCACGAGCACGGCGAGGTCAGCCTCCTCGAGCGCCACCAGCGCCTGGCGGCGGATCTCCTCGGAGAGCTCGTGCTCGCCCGCGAGATCAACGCCGCCGGTGTCGATCAGCGTGAAGCCGAGGCCGTTCCAGTCCGCGTCGATCTCCTTGCGGTCCCGGGTGACGCCCGCCTGCTCGTGCACCACGGCCGCGCGCGTGCCGCTCAGCCGGTTGACGAGCGTCGACTTGCCGACGTTGGGGTAGCCGACCACCGCGACCATGGGGCGCTTCACCGGGCACGCTCCACGAGCTCGACGATGCGAGCCACCACCTCGTCGACGCTGAGGCCGGTGGTGTCGAGCTCGACCGCGCCGGGCGCCACCGCGAGCGGCGAATGCTCGCGAGAGGCGTCCTGCGCGTCGCGGAGCGCCTGGTCGCGCCGAACCGTCTCGACGTCCGTCCCGAGCTCGTCGGCACGCCGCCGCGCCCGCTCGTCCGCGCCCGCCGTGAGGAAGACCTTGACGGCGGCGTCCGGCGCGACGACGGTGCCGATGTCGCGGCCCTCCGCGACCCAATCGCCGTCCGCCAGAAGCTCCCGCTGCTTGCGCACGAGCGCCTTTCGCACCGCCGGATTCGTGGCGACCTTCGACGCCGCCTCCGTCACCTCGGGGGCGCGGATCGCCTCGGTCACGTCCGTCCCGTTGACGATCACGCGGTCGCCGAGCTCGATCCGAAGCGCCTCCGCCTGCTCGGACGCGGCCCCGCCGTGGCGCAGCGTCAGGAGGCCGACCGACCGGTACATGGCACCCGAATCCAGGTAGGTGAAGCCCAGCGCCCGCGCCGCGGCGCGGGCGACCGTGCTCTTCCCCGCCCCGGCGGGCCCGTCGATCGCGACGACCATTCGGCTTCCGGAGGCTAGTCCTCCGTGACCCCCAATCCGCCTGAACGTTCCCGACTCGGTGTCGCGTGACGCAACGAGCCGGGTTGGCCATCGTGCCGACTCGTGTCGCGCACGACACCCCGGCACGATGGCGCTCGCGGGCGGTGATCGCTTCGGTGCCCCTACCAGCCGTCGTCGGCGGCCGTCGGACCTCCGCGCGCTCGCGCTGACCGCAGGCGCGGCGCCGCTCAGCCGAGCAGCGCCCGCAGGTCCTGCTCGAAGCCCGGGTAGGAGATCCCGGCCGCCTCCATCCCCACCACCTCGACCCCTTCGACAGAGGCGAGTCCTGCCACCGCGCCCAGCATCGCCATGCGATGGTCGCCGTTCGAGTCGATCGTGCCGCCGCGCAGCGGGGAGCCGTCGCCGCGCACGACGAAGCCGTCGTCGGTGGCTTCGATGTCCGCGCCGAGGCCGCGCAGGCCGTCAACGACGCCCGCTATCCGGTCCGATTCCTTCAGGCGGAGCTCCTGCGCGCCGCGCACCACCGTCTCGCCGTCGGCGTGCGCGCCGAGCAGGGCCACCAGCGTCAGCTCGTCGATGGCCAGCGGCACCTCGGCAGGGTCCACCTCGGTGCCCACTAGCGGCGCCGAGGCCACGTCGAGCTCGCCGACCGGCTCCGAGTCCGCCTCCGTGCCGGGCTCCTCGAGATCGCCGACGATCACGGCGCCCATCCGCTCGGCGATCCGGAAGAAGCCGGTCCGCGTCCAGTTGAGGCCCACGTCGTTGACGACAATCCGGGAGCTGCCCACGAGGACGGCGGCGGCAACCAGGAAGGCCGCGGACGAGGGGTCGCCCGGAACGACGATCTCGTCGTCCAGCTCGAGCTCGTCGACGCCCGAAACGGTGAGGGTGAGCCCGTCGCGCTCGAACGGCACGCGCGCGCGGCGCAGCAGGCGCTCGGTGTGATCTCGACTCGGAGCGGGCTCGCTGACGCTGGTGGAGCCCGACGCCAGCATCCCGGCCAGGAGCACGCACGACTTGACCTGAGCGCTCGGCACCGGCAGCTCGTACTCGATCCCCTCGAGCTGGGCCCCGCGCACGGTCAACGGCGGGAAGCGGCCGTCGCGCGCCTCCACCCCGGCCCCCATCCGCGCGAGCGGCTCGGCGATGCGGTCGACCGGGCGGCGGCGGATCGACTCGTCGCCGTCGAGCGTCCAGACGCGGCCGGGCTGCCCCGCGAGCCAGCCGGGCAGCAGGCGCATCAGGGTGCCGGCGTTGCCCACGCCGATCAGCCCGCCGGTGGCCTCGAGCGGCGCGTGCAGCCCGACCCCCCGCACGAGCAGCCGCCCATCCTCTGCCTCCTCGTCGATCCCCGCCCCTAGCGAGCGGACCGCGTCGAGCGTGGAGTGCGTGTCGGCGGAGTGGAGATAGTTCCGCACGCTCACGGGCTCGTCGCACATCGCGCCGAAGAGCGCCGCCCGGTGCGAGATCGACTTGTCGGCCGGCGGGGTGTACTCCCCCCGGAGCGCCCCGGCCGGGTCGAAGCGGACGGCCGGGCTCACTCGGCGCCGACCGGGAAGCCGAGCGCGGCGATCAGCTCGCGCGCGCGGGCCGCCTGCTCGTCGCCCGCGATCCAGAGCGTCATGGCCCCGGAGCGCATGTCCACGGCAGGCGCGAGCGCCAGGTCGACGATGTTCACGCCCGCCCTGCCGAGCTCGAGTGCCACCTGGGCGACGATACCGGGGCGGTTGGGAACGGTGAGCCGCAGCTCGTGCACGCTGCCGCCCGGGGCGCCCGACTCGAGCAGCTCGCGCCGGTCCTCGCGCGCGCGGTCGTTCCAGTCCGAGACCGCGCCGCTGTCGAGCCGGCGCTCGACCTCCTCGAGCCGCTCGCGGAAGCCGCGGATCTCCTCGACGATCGCCCTCCGGTTGGAGCGGTAGATGTCGCTCCACATCGCGGTGTTGGCCCCCGCCACGCGCGTCATGTCGCGGAAGCTCGGCCCGACCTGGCGCAGCGCCTCGCCGTGGTCGGCCAGGCGCGTCGCGGCCTGGGAGGCGAGCACGTTGGCGAGCACGTGCGGCAGGTGGCTGAACACGGCCACGAGCCGGTCGTGGGTGTCGGCGTCGAGCGCGACCGGCCGCGCGCCCACGTCGACGACGAAGCGGTGGAGCCGCTCATAGAGGAGGCCCTCCGAGTGCGCGAGCGGCGTGAGGTACCAGACCGCGCCCTGGAAGAGATCCGCGCGGGCGTGCTCGACGCCGGCGGTCTCCGCGCCCGCGATCGGGTGGCCGCCCACGAAGCGCGGGTCGTCGACCTGGCGGAGCAGGTCGCCCTTCGTCGAGCCGACGTCGGTGACGAGCGTGTCCGAATCCGCGGCGGCCAAAGCCGCGCGGACCAGGTCGGGGAGCGCGCCGACAGGCGCGCAGACGAAACAGAGGCTCGGCGCCCTCGAGCGCCTCGGGGAGCGACCCGGCCGCGCGCTCGACCGCCCCGAGCTCGACGGCACGCGCCAGCCTGGCTGGATCGCGGCCGAAGCCCACCACCTCGACACCCTCGACGTTCTCCCGCGCGGCCAGGCCTATCGAGCCGCCGATCAGCCCGACGCCGAGGACCGCGATTCTCACACCCGCTCGAAGCTCTTCCCGGCCAGCTCCGCCGCCGCCTCCAGCTTGCGCAGGTACGCCTCGAAGTCGTCAGCCACGAGCGCCTGGGGGCCGTCGCAGACCGCGTCCTCGGGGCACGGATGGACCTCGACGATGATGCCGTCGGCGCCGGCCGCGGCCGCCGCCAGCGACAGCGGCTCCACGAGCGAGCGCTTGCCCGCCGCGTGCGAGGGGTCGATCACGATCGGGAGGTGAGTCAGCTCACGCAGCACCGGAACCGCCATCAGGTCGAGGGTGAAGCGGTAGCCGGGCTCGTAGGTGCGGATGCCGCGCTCACACAGGAGCACGTCGCCGTTGCCCTCCTTGAGGATGTACTCGGCCGCCATCAGCAGCTCCTCCAGCGTGGCCGAGAGCCCGCGTTTGAGGAGCACCGGCTTGCCCGCCCGGCCGACCTCGGTCAGCAGCGTGTAGTTCTGCATGTTGCGCGCGCCGAGCTGGACCACGTCGGCAACCTCGAGCACGGCGTCGAGATCGCGCACGTCCATCAGCTCGGTCACGATCGGGAGCCCCGTCTCCTCCTTGGCCTCGGCCAGCAACCGCAGCCCGGCCTCGCCGAGCCCCTGGAACGAGTACGGAGAGGTACGCGGCTTGTAGGCGCCGCCGCGCAGCATCTGCGCCCCCGCGTCCCTGACCGTCCGCGCCGCGCTCAGCAGCACCTCGCGCGACTCGACGGTGCACGGGCCGGCGATCGTCGCGAAGTGGTCGCCGCCTATCTTCCTGCCGTCGACCTCGACGACGGTTCGCTCGCCGCGCCGGTACTGGAGCGATGCGAGCTTGTAGGGCTTGAGTATCGGAACGAGGTGGTCCACGCCCGGCGCGCCCTCGAGCCCGAGGTTGGCCACGTGCTCGCGATCGCCTATCGCGCCTATCACCGTGACCAGCTCGCCCTGCGAGATGTGGGCCTGGGCGCCCACGTCGCGCACCCGTTTGACGACGGCGTCGATCTCCGCCTGCGACGCGCCCTCTTTCATCACGATCATCATCTGTCCCTAAGCCTCTCAAAAGTTCCTACGTTGTCGGTGCTAAAGCGGATGCGGAGCGGCGTCCGGCGGGGTGGACTGTTCACGGATGCGGCCAGAGAGCGGCCGCGGCCGGACGCCTAGCTAAATCGCCAATAGAGGTAGGAAGTCGACCGCCAGCCGTCGCGCAGCGCCCGAGCGGCGCCGAGGTGCTGCGAGTCTGCGTGGCCAATTGGGACATCCTCGATGGGTTGTAGCAGGCCAAAGGCCTGCTCGGCAACCCTTTATCCGTCACACAAGCTCGTCGAGGGCGGCCAGGAAGCGGTCGTTCTCGCCGCGCGTCCCATAGGTCACCCGCAGCCTTCCGGCTTCGCCGAGCGCCTTCCCGGCGCGCACGATCACGCCCCGCTCCGCGAGCCCGTTGACGATCTCGTCCTCGTCGCGGTCGCCGAGCGCGACCCAGGAGAAGTTGGCCTGGCTGTCGGTCGTCTCGAGTCCGCGCTCGGCGAGCTCGGACTCGAGGTAGACGCGCTCGATGACGGTCTGCTCGACGCGGCGCTCGAGCTCGTCCACGTGCCCCAGCGCCTCGGTCGCGGCGATTTGAGCGAGCGTGTTGACGGAGAACGGCTGGCGCACCTGGTCGACCGCGTTCCGGAAGCGCTCGTCGCCGAGCGAGTAGCCCACGCGCAGTCCGCAGAGCCCGTACACCTTCGAGAACGTCCGCAGTATCACGAGGTTCGGGTGGCGCTCGAGCAGGTCGAGCGACTCGTCCGGGTCCTGCAGCGTCGAGAACTCGATGTAGGCCTCGTCCAGGATCACGGCGACGTGGCGCGGAAGCTCGGCCACGAACGCGTCGATCACGTGCGGCGCGAGCGCGGTCGCCGAGGGGTTGTTCGGGTTGCAGACGATCACGATGCGTGTGGCGACCGTGACCTCGCGGGCCATCGCCTCGAGGTCGTGCTCGCCGGCGTCGTTCAGCGGCACGGTCACGGCGCGTGCGCCCGACATCGCGGCCATGTGCGGATAGATCGAGAAGGACGGCCACGCGTAGACGACCTCGGTGCCGGGCTCGAGCATCGCGTCGGCCGCGGCCAAGAGCAGCTCGCACGAGCCGTTCCCGATCGCGATCCGTCCGGCCGGCACGCCGGTCCGCTCGGACAGGCGCTTGCGCAGTGCCGACTTCGCGGGGTCGGGATAGCGGTTCAGCGTGCGCAGGCCCCGCTCCACCGCCTCCAGCACCTGCGGGTGCGGCGCGAACGGGGTCTCGTTGGAGGCGAGCTTGACGAGCTCGCCGTCGAACGCGTAGGTCGAAGCGGCCGGGTAGACCGGGATGTCGCCGATGCGGGAGTTGAACTCGATGCCGGGGGTCACTGTGCGCCCTCCAGGTCGCGGCGCAGGGACACCGCCTCGCGCAGGTACACGTGGCGGGGCTCCGTGTCGGGGTCCGCATAGCAGTGAAGCAGCAGCCGGATGACGCGCGGCAGCGCCCCCTGGACGCCGATCTCGCGCGCGCACAGGAGCGGCACCGAGCTGAGCCCGAGCCGCCGGGCCGCGACGGCCGGGAACTCCGCGTCGAGGTCGTCCGTGCAGGTGAAGATGCAGCTGACCATGTCGCCGGGTTCGAGCGAGTTGCGATCCATCACCTCGCGCACCAGCTCCTCGGTGGCCGAGAGGATGGATTCGGCGTCGTTAGCGCCGACGGTGATCGCGCCTCTGAGCGCCCTGAGCCTCATGCGGCGGTGATTCTGGCAGCCCTCCTCAGCCGCTCCACCTCGGCTCGGCTCAGCCGCCGGCTCTGCCCGGGCTCGAGGCCGCGCAGTCCGAGCGGGCCGAAGGCCACGCGTTGCAGCTCGACGACTCGGTGTCCGACCGCCTCGCACATGCGCCGCACCTGGCGCTTGCGGCCCTCGCGGATCGTGATCTCGAGCACCCCGGGCCGGGGTTGGCGGACGCGCGCGGGGGCGGTCTTGCCGTCCTCGAGCTCGACCCCCCGCCGGAGTGCCTCGAGCGCGCGCTGCGACACCCGCGCCGGCTGCACGCGCGCCCGGTAGACCTTCTCGACGCCATAGCGCGGATGCGTGAGGCGCTCGGCCAGCTCACCGTCGTTGGTCAGGAGGATCAGGCCGGTGCTGTCCGCGTCGAGCCGCCCAACCGGGTACAGGCGCCGCCGCGAGCGCACCAGCTCCACGACGGTCGGGCGGCCGTGCGTGTCGCGCGCGGTCGAGACCACCCCCGCCGGCTTGTTCAGGGCATGGACCTCATGCGGCTCGGGCACGACGGGCCGACCGTCGACCGCGACGCCGCTCGACTCGTCCACGTCCCGCGCCGGATCCGTAACGGGCTCCCCGCCGACGCTGACGCGGCCGGAGGCGACGAGCTGCTCAGCGGCGCGCCGCGAGGCGACGCCGGCGTGGGCGAGGTACTTGGCCAGTCGCACGCCGAGACTGTACGACGTGGATCAGGGCGCTCAGCACGCCTCCGCCAACCGGGGATCGAGCCCGTCCCCGCCGCTCGCCTTGGATCTGTACATGGACGCGTCGGCGCGGCCCAGCGCGCCGTAGACGCTCGCGAGGCCGTTGCCGAGCGCGCTGACCCCGACGCTGATCGTGACCGGGCCCTGCGGGTGTCGCGACCCCCTCGCGGACCGTCGCGGCCAGCGCCGCGCCGACCCTCGCGGCCTCGGCGGTGGACGCGTGCGGAAGCAGCACGGCGAACTCGTCTCCGCCGAAGCGGGCGAGCACGTCGCTCTGGCGCAGGCGGCGCTTGAGCGCTCCCGCCACCGCGACCAGCACGGCGTCCCCCGACCTGTGGCCGCCGCTGTCGTTGATGGCCTTCAACCCGTCGACGTCGATCAGGAGCAGCGCCCCGGGCAGGCCGTAGCGCCGCGCCTGAGCCATGTGCCGCTCGACCTCCTCCTCGAAGCGGCGCCGGTTGAACAGCCCGGTCAGCGCGTCGTGGTCGGCCAGGTGCCGCAGGCGCTCCTCCGTCTGCCGGCGCGCGGTGATGTCCGCGACCTGCCAGAGCAGGTAGCGGGGCCGGCCCTCGCTGTCGCGCAGCGCCGAACCGTGCAGCTCGACCCAGACGGTCGAGCCGTCCGGCCGCAGCCAGCGCCGCTCGTGGTGCGAGCCCGCCTCGCCCTCCGTGACCTCCTTCAGCGAGCGGTCGTCGGACGACCGGTCCTCCGGGTGGTTCAGCTCCGGGAGCGTCATCGCGAGCAGCTCCTCCTCGGTCCGCGCGGCGATCCGGCATAGGGCCGCGTTGACGCGCAGGAAGCGCCCGTCGAGCGCCGCGAGGGCCATGCCGGTGCCGGCGGTCTCGAACGCCGCTCGGAAGAGCTGTGGATCGTCGGAAGGCTGCATCTGTGTCCCCTTCCCGACCCTTTCGGCAGCCGGCCGGCCGGGTTTGAGTCACACTCGTGGGGTATGGACTTGTTGCTACTGGACGAGCGGCTGGCGGCCGAGGGCGAGCCGCGCTTCCGCTCGCGGCAGGTCTGGGAGTGGGCCGCGCGCGGTGCCGGCTCCTACGCGGAAATGACCAACCTTCCGCTCGAGCTCCGTGACCGTCTTGCCGACGCGGTGCCGTTCTCGTCGCTGAAGGTCGTGCGCGAGGCGCTCGCCCGGGACGGCACCGAGAAGGCGCTGTTCGAGACGGCCGACGGCCGGCCGCTCGAGGCCGTGCTGATGCGCTACCGCGACGGCCGCCGCTCGCTCTGCCTGTCGAGCCAGTCGGGCTGCCCGCTCACCTGCACGTTCTGCGCCACCGGGCGGATGAAATTCGGCCGCAACCTCACGGCCTCCGAGATCCTCGACCAGGCGCTGCACTTCCGCCGTACCGAGCCGATCAACCACGCGGTCTTCATGGGGATGGGCGAGCCGCTGATGAACCTCGACAACGTGCTCGCCGCCTGCGAGCGCCTGCCGGAGATCGGGATCGCCCACTCGAACACCGGGATCTCGACCGTCGGCTGGCTGCCCGGGATCGTGCGTATGGCCGAGGAAGGCCCTCCCGTGCGGCTCGCACTGTCGCTGCACGCGCCCGAGGACTCGCTGCGCTCGGAGCTGATGCCCGTCAACGAGCGCCATCCCCTGCGAGAGGTGCTCGACGCATGCCTGCGCTGGCACGAGCGCCGGCGCCGGCAGGTGTTCATCGAGTATCTGATGCTCGATGGAGTCAACGACCGCTACGAGCAGGCCGTCCAGCTCGCCGCGCTGCTCCAACCCCGGCACGCGTTCAAGGTCAACCTGATCCCGTACAACCCGACCGACGCGCCCTACAGGGGCTCCGGCCGCGCCGCGATCGCCGCGTTCCGCGAGGCACTCGAGCAGCGTGGCGTCCGCACGACCGTGAGGCTCACGCGCGGGCGCGACATCGACGCCGCCTGCGGACAGCTGGCCGCGCGGGCCTGAGTTCAGGGCGGACTTCCGGTACTCGGCCGGGTCGCGCCGGGTCGGTCTCGCGTATGGGCTGGGGAAGGGGTGTTGGTCGTCGGCCGCGGCTGACCCAGGCGTGATCGAAGATCGTTCGGCCGCCGCGTCCGTAAAGCGCGAGCGATCCTGGATGGGTGGGCCAGGAGACCCACAAGGCAGGACGGTGGCGCCGGATCCCGGGTTGGGACCTGCCCGTGCCGACGAAGATTCGGCAAACTCGCGGACCAGCCGAGGATCGTTCGCCAAGAGGGTCACAGCGGCCGCCGTCCAACATCCCCTTCCCCAGCCCTGGCCCGGCCGGCGGAGACCGACTCAGGAACCGGGCTGCCGACGGGACCAGACGGGCCGCCCGGACCAGGCTCAGCCCGGAGCGGCCTGGGCGCGCTGCTCGCCCGCCCGCGTCAGGCGCTCGCGCAGCTCACCCTCCTCCTCCGGGCTCGGATCGAAGGCCGCGGGATCGGGCAGGGCGTCGAGCCCGGAGAGGCCGAACAGCTTCTGGAACAGGTCCGTCGACCGGTACATCACCGCACCGAAGCGCGAGCGCCCCGACTCCTCGATCAGGCCGCGTTCGAGCAGCGTGCCGACGGCCGACTCGGAGGCCACGCCGCGAATGCGGGCGATCTCGGGGCGGGAGACCGGTTGGAGGTAGGCCACGATCGCGAGGCACTCCGCCTGGGCCTGGGTGAGCGGCGGCGTGCGCGGCTTGGCGAGCAGCCGGCGCGCGGCGCGCTCGGCAACCGGGTCCGTTGCGAGCGTGAAGCCGCCTGCCACCTCGCGCAGCACCACGCCGCGATAGCCCTCGGCGTAGTGCTCGCGCAGGCGCGCGAGTGCCTCGACGACCTCGCCCTCCGAGGTCTCGCAGGCGTCCGCGAGCCGCTCGACCGACACCGGCTCGGACGAGAGGAACAGCAGCGCCTCGACCTTGCGGGCGAGCTCGTTCATGCCGGGGCCACCGTGATCGGCCCGAAGGGCACCTCCTGCTCCCAGCTGGCCTCGCCCGCCTTGTAGAGCTCGAGCAGGGCGAACAGCGTTACCGCCTCGGTGAGCCGGTCGGCGCCCGCGACGGCCTCGTCGAAGGAGAAGCGGGCCCGCTTCGAGAGCAGCCCACGCAGGTGGCGAAGGCGCTCCTCGACGGACACCGCCGGCCGCCGCACGTGACGCAGGTCGAGCGGCGGCGGCACGCGCAGCAGCTCGCCGATCGCCTCGGCGAGCGCCTGGGGGTCGTAGGCCGAGTCCGCGACCTCGATCGATACCCGCCGCAGTTCCGGGGGAAGCGGCGCGGCGCGATAGCGATGGCCGTGCTCGGCGGCCAGCCGCTCGCGCAGGTGCTCGGCGGCTCCCCGGTAGCGGTGGTACTCGAGCATTCGCGCGAGCAGCTCCTCGGCGGCCTCCTGCGGCTCCAGGTCGAGCCCATCGTCGTCCTCGGCCGGCAGCATCAGCCGCGACTTGAGCTCGAGCAGCGCCGCAATCAGGACGAGGAACTCGGTGGCCGCCTCCAGATCGAGCTCGCCGCTGCGCTCCAGGTGCTCCACGTAGGCGAGCACCACCTCCGCGAGGTCGACCTCGAGCAGGTCGACCTCTTCCCTGAGGATCAGCGTCAGGAGCAGGTCGAACGGACCGTGGAAGACCTCGAGATCGAGGTCGAGCGCGGCGATTGACATCGCCGGGGAGACTAGACGCGGAGCCCGACGGCAGCCGTCAGCGCGTAGGGCCGACGCCCATCGCCGCCCGTACCTCGCCCATGGTGACCGAGGCGATCTCACGGGCACGCTCGGCCCCCTCTGCGAGCGTCGCCTCGATCCGCTCCTCGTCCGGGCGCAGCTCGCGGTAGCGCTCCCGGACGGGGGCGAGCAGCTCCACGAGCCCCTCGCCGACGGCCTCCTTGAAGGCGCCGTAGCCCTGGCCGTCGAACTCGCGCTCGATCTGCGCAGGCTCGGCGCCGCGCGCCACGGCCAGCATCTCGATCAGATTGGTGATGCCCGGCTTGTCGGGACTGCGCACGATCTCGCTGCCGGAGTCCGTCTGGGCGCGCTTCACCTTCCGGACGATGGCGTCCGGGTCGTCGTCGATGTAGATCAGACCGGCCTCGGTCCCCGAGCTCGTCGACATCTTCGCCTCCGGGTCCTGGAGGTCCATGATCCGCGCGCCGAACTCGGGGATCACGTGCTCGGGCTCGACGAACACATCGGCGTAGGTGGCGTTGAAGCGGCGCGCGATCTCGCGGGACAGCTCGACGTGCTGCCGCTGGTCGTCGCCGACGGGCACCTCGTCGGTCTTGTAGAGGAGGATGTCGGCCGCCTGGAGCACGGGATAGAGGAACAGGCTCGTGCGAACCAGTGCCTGCTCGCGCTCGGACTTCTCCTTGAACTGGTGCATGCGCTGAAGGTCGCCGTAGGGGGTGACCGAGCCGAGCAGCCAGCACAGCTCCGAGTGCTCGTGGAGGTCGGACTGCCGGAACAGGATGCAGCGCTCCGGGTCGAGCCCCGCGGCGATCAGCATCGCGGTGGTGTCGAGCACGTAGCCGGGCAGAGCCGCGGGGTCGTAGGAGATGGACGTGGCGTGCAGGTCGACGATGCAGAAGATCGCGGGCGTGCCGCGCTCCTGGTCCTCAACCCAGCCCCGCATGGCGCCGATGTAGTTGCCGGCGTGCTTGCGCCCGGTGGGCTGGATGCCGCTGAAGATGCGCACGGGGCGCCAGTCTATGGGCGGCGCCTCACCGTCCGGGGGCCGCCGTTGCACCTAGAAACCCGACTTGGTGTCGTCCCGCGACACGAAGTCGGGAACGTTGACACCGCTCACGACCGGGATCCCTTGGCCCCAGGGGTACGGCTGACCCGATGGCGCCGGGCGGCGAACCCAACCTCAGGACGCCAGCCAGCCGCCTGTTGGGCAGGCCGCTCCGGTGGGACGCTCGAGCCATGTTCCCCGATCAGATCAAAGGCACCGGAACGAGCGCGCTGGAACTGCGCGAGCGCCTCATCGAGCTGCGCGCGGAGCGCGCCGTCGCGATGACGACCGACCTCGCGGGGGTCGACGCCTACATGACCGATCTTGACGAGGAGATCGAGGGCACCCGCCGTTTGTTCGTCGCCTCCGCCGTGTTCGAGATCGCGGCCCTGCGCGCGGAGCTCTCGGGTCCTCAGACCGGCTGAGCGGCAGTCGCGATGGGTGAGGCCGCCGGGGCGCCGGCGAGCGCTCCGGCGATCACCGGAGTGAGGAGGCGGGCGAGGTCGTCGCTCGTCTTGCCGCTGAGGTCGACGCGCATGTTGCCGCTGCTCAGGAAGTGCAGGATGCCGGACGCGCACTCGAGCCTGAAGCGCAGCTCGTCATCGGGCACACCCGGGAGCGCGCGCCGCAGCGGCACGAGAAACTCCGGATCGGCGCGTGAGAGCTCGGACGCCATCCACTCGCGCAGCTCCGGCGGCGGGTCGCTGGCCACGCGCGCCATGATCCGCTGGCGAGCGCGCTCCTCGCACGGCGAGCCGCAGCTCGCGGCTGTCACCGGCCGCGCCCACGCCGCGGCGATCTCCTCCAGGGACGCGTCCTCGTCGAGCTCCCGCACGGCCGCGATCTGATCCTCGAGCTGGCTCCGCACCGCCTGCTCGACGGCGTGCCGGCAGAGCGCGTCCTTCGAGCCGAAGTGGTAGTGGACGGCCGCCACGTTGGCCTTCGCCGCCTCCGTGATGTCGCGCAGCCTGACGGCGTCCTCGCCGTGTGCGGCGAGCAGACCCAGCGTCGCCTCCACAAGCCGCTGGCGCGTTCGCTCGCCCGCCTCGCGGCGCCCGTCCGCCTTCATCGAGCCCCCGTTCATCGTCGAGCCCCCGTCGATCTCGCTCGTGTCGCTCACTCCGAAAGACAAGTAAAGCAAATGCTTGACATATTTGCCAGCGAGTGGAAACCTTAAGCAATTGTTTGATTTTGATTCAGCAAGGAGCCGCGCTTATGCCCCCGACCCCGACCAGGGAACGTTCGGATAACCCAACCACCGGACGCGGGCAAGCACCATCGAAAGTAGGAATCCCGGGTGGCAGCCTGGTTCGCGTGCCCCACGCGCGCCGCCCCAGCCCCGAGATCACCAGGCTGATCGATCGGCTCAAGGAGCTCGTTGCCGAGCACAGCCGGGTCGAGATGAGCGCGAGCAGCGATCTGCTGGAGAGGTACAGAGCCGAGATCGCGCGCCTGCAGCGCCAGCTGGCGAACGTCGTGAAGCGGGAGCTCCCGAACTAGGAGCGATCGATGCCCGCCAGCCGCCATCAGCGCCGATCCGTGGCCCGCTGGGCGGGGGGCGGGCTCACCCCGGGAGCCGGAATCGCCCTCGCCGGGACAGCGGCGCTCCTCGGCCTCGCAGTGGCGCTCGGCGCCGTCCCGACGCCCGAGTTCAGCGGGGTCCTCTCGGACGCGGCGGACTCGCTCGGCTCCTGGACCTACGCGCTGGTCCCCTCCCTCGCGTTTCTCGAGACCGGCGCCTTCGTCGGCCTGGCGGTGCCGGGCGAGACGGCGATCCTCGTCGGCGGCGTCGTCGCCGAGCGCGGCGAGGTGGAGCTTGCCCCGCTGATCGGGCTCGTCTGGGTGGCGGCCGTGGGCGGCGACGTCGTCAGCTTCCTGCTCGGCCGGCGTTACGGCCGGCCCCTCCTGGATGCCCACGGCGCGCGGCTGCGGATCCGCGCCGAGCACGTCGAGCGCGTCGAGCGGATCTTCGACCGCCACGGCGGCAAGGCGATCCTTGTCGGGCGCTTCGTCGGCATCCTGCGCGCGCTGATGCCGTTCGTGGCGGGAGCCTCGCGCTTCCCGCTGCGGCGCTTCGTGCCCTACACGGCGGTGGGAGCGCTCGGCTGGGCGGCGGCCTTCACGCTGGTCGGCTACGGCTTCTCCGAGTCCTTCGAGAGCGCCGGCGAGGACGCGACTCGGATCGCGCTCGCCGCGGCGCTCGGCGCGGGCGTCGTCATGCTCGCGTTTGCGATCCGCTCAGGCCGGAAGCGGGCGCGCGGAGCGCACCAGCCGCAGCGCGACGAGCGCGGCCAGGGCGCCGAGCGCCGCCCCGATGAGGCCGCCGGCGAGCACGTCGAGCGGGAAATGCACGCGCAGGTAGACGCGCGACAGCGCCACGGCGGCGGCGAGCCCGAGGGCATAGGGGCGCATGCGCGGGCTGATGATCGCGATGGCGGTGGCGGCGGCGAAGGCGGTCGCCGAGTGGCCGGAGGGGAAGGACGCGTTACCGGGGATCGGGACGAGCGACCCGAGCGCAGGATCGGCCTCGGGCGGACGGTCGCGGTCGAACAGCTCCTTGAGGGGAGAGACGACCAGCGAGGCGCTCAGCGTGGCCACGAGCGCGGCGAGGAAGGCGAGCGGCAGACGCCGGCGCCCGACATCGCAGGCCAGACCGAGCCCGACCAACAGCGGACCTTTGACCCACCACGCGGACAGCAGCACGCACAGAGACGTCAGCAGCGGCGTCTCGAAGACCGGTACGGCGTGCATGAGTCCGCGATCGAGCTCGGTGAGCTCAGTAATCACGACCAGCGGGAAGGTATCAATACGCCGCGCCTGCTTCTCGTCGTCAACGCGCGCGCGAGCGGCATCGAGGACCCACGGCGCACGGCGGCCGACCTGGTGGCGCGCGCCCAGGAGCACGGCGCGCAGGCCGACGCCGTCGTGACCTCCACCGAGGACGATCTCTTCGAGGCACTGCGGGCGGGCGCCGCGACCGGCCGCCGGGTGGTCCTCGTGGGCGGCGACGGCTCGCTCCACGACGCCGCCAACGCCCCCATCGGACGGCTGCCCGAGCTCGCGCTCGTGCCGGCGGGCCGGGCGAACAACATCGCCCGCGCGCTCGGCATCCCCACGGACCGGGGCGACGCGCTGAGGATCGCCGCGGAGGCGCCCGTCCAGCCGCTCGATGCGCTGCGCGTCGAGACGCCCACGGAAGCCGTATACGCGCTCGAGGCGCTCAGCGCCGGGTTCCAGGCCGAGGCTCGCTCGGACTACAACGGGGAGAACTCCGCCGACCTGCGCCAGGGCGTGCGAGCGCTCGTGCGGGCGCTCAGGCGCTTCACCCCCTACCGGCTTCGCGCCCGGCTCGACGGCGGGGAGCTCCGCTCGGCTTCCGCCGCACAGCTCTTTCTCTCGAACCTGCCCTACTTCGGCTTCGGATTCGAGGTCGACCCGGGCGCCGACCCCACGGACGGCCGCTTCGAGGCGATCCTGATCGAGACGCCGCGCCGGCTCCGCCTGCTGCGCCTGCTCGTGGCCGCCTACCGCGGCCGCCACCTCGGCCGGCCCGGCGTGCGGCGTATCCCGGGGCGGCGCGCCGAGCTGACCGCCCCCCTCCCCCTGGTGGCCGACGCCGTGCCGCTCGGCACGACTACGGCAAGCGTGAGCGTGGAGCGCGGCCGCCTGCGCGTGGCCGCCCCCGTTGGAGCTCTGGCATGAGGCTCGCGGGCGCCTCTCGGGTCACGCTGCTCGCGTTCGCGCTGGCCGCCCTCGGCGCGGGCACCGCACGCGCGCTCACGACCACCTACCTGCCCGTGCTGCTCGAGCGGATCGACGACGCGCCGTCGCTGATAGGCGTCGTGATGACCGTCAACGCCGTCAGCGGGCTGCTGGTCCCGCTCGCCGTGGGCGTCTGGTCGGATCGCCGCGCAGCCGGCGGGCTCGGCCGCAGGCTCCCGTACATGGCGGGCGGCGCGCTGCTGGCCGCCGGCGGGCTCGTCGCGATCGGACTCGGCAACGGCAGCTCCTATCTGGCGCTCGGGCTGGCCGCGGCGGTCGTCTACACGGGCCTCAACGCGCTTTCCACCGCGCACCGGGCGCTCGTTGCCGAGGACGTGGCGGACGAGCGGCGCCCCGCGACCACGAGCGCCCAAGAGCTTGCGATGACGGCGGGCGCGGCAGTCGCCGTTGGTATCGGCGGCGCGCTGATCGAGCCGGCCCCCGCTGCGGCCTTCGCGATCGCGGCAGCGGTGCTGCTCGTGGCAGCCGTGCCCACGCTCGTCGTGACGCGCCGGCTCCGCCTCGGCGGGAATGCGGCTCCCCGCCAGAGGCGGAGCGCGCGCGCGTCCCTCATGGCCGTCCTACGGCGGCCGGGCGCGCGCGAGGTGCTCCTCGCCCAGACGCTGTGGGTGCTCGCCTACGCCGCCCTCCCGGCCTTCTTCATCCTCTACGCCGAGGAGGCCCTGGAGCTGGACGTCGGCATCGCCGGTGCGCTGCCGCTGGCCTTTGGGGCCTTCGTGGCGCTCGGCATGGTGCTCGCCGGCCGCGCCCGGCCCGAACGGGTTCACGGTCTGCTGCTCACCGGCGCGGCGTTGCTCGGTGCCGGGCTGCTCGCCGCGGCGCTCACTTCCAGGCTCGCCGCGGCCGCCCTCCCTCTCGCCACCGCCGGCTTCGGCGCCGGCCTCCTGACCTCGCTCGGCTTCGCCTACTTCGCGCGCTTCGTGCCCGAGGGGGAGGCGGGCAGCTACAGCGGCGTCTTCTTCGCCGGCCGCGGTGTGGCCGCCGCGATTGCGCTGCCTGTCGCCGGCGTCGCCGTCGAGCTCACCGGCAGCTACCGGACCGTCCTTTGGCTGGGCGCCGCCTCGCTGGTCGCCCTGGTCCCCCTGATCGTCGCCGAGAGCCGGCGCTCCGGCGCGCTTGCGCTGCGGCCGCGCCCCGCCACGGTCGCCGCGGTCGTGCCCGTGTTCGCCTCGGGCCGCGCCGCCGAGATCGCCCGCGCGACGCTGCGCCACGTCGACCGGCTCGTCCTCGTGGACGACGGGGCGCCGGCCGAGATCGCCCGCTCGCTCGCGCCCCTGGCGGAGGACGAGCGCGTCGAGGTGCTCACGCTCGGTCACAACGGCGGCAAGGGCAGCGCCGTAGCGACCGGGGTTCGGGCACTGCTGCGCGAGCGCCAGCGGCCGGAGGCCATCCTGGTGCTCGACTCCGACGGTCAGCACGACCCCGAGCGCATCCCCGCGTTCGTGGAGGCCGCCCGCTCGGCCGACGCGGTGATCGGCTGGCGCCGCGACCGGCGCGCGATGCCGCTCGAGCGACGAGCCGCGAACCGGGCGGCGAGCCTGGCCCTGCTCGCGTCCTCGCGGACATGGATCCCGGACACCCAGAACGGCATGCGCCTGTTCCGCACCGAGGCGCTCCTCGACGCCGAGCCGCCCGAGGGCGGCTACGAGGCGGAGAGCCGGCACCTGCGTGCCCTGCTTGCCGGAGGGCACCGGGTTGTGCCGGTCGAGATCCCGACGGTCTACGACGGTGAGCCGAGCCATTTCCGCCCCGTCAAGGACACCCTCTCGGTCGGCCGGGCGCTGCTCGGCGCTGCGTCCAGCGATCCGGCGCCCCCGGCCCCCGTCGCCGTGCCGGTGCTGCGCGAATGGGGGCCGCGACTCGCCGCCTCGATGGGCGCGGTCCTCGCGATCGGGCTGGCGCTGCCCGCGCTGCAGCCGCTCGACAACCAGCTCTTCCTCGCGGTCAACGGCCTCGGCGACGGCCCCGAGTGGCTCTACCAGGCCTTCGACCCGCACACTCGCAACTACATCGTGCTCTTCGTCGCGACGCTCTTGGCGGCGGCCGTGGTCCTGAGGCGGCCGCGCTACGTGATCGGCACGGCGGTCTCGGTCCTGCTCGCCGCCTACCTCGCCGGCGCCGCGCTCGAGGTCGTCAAGCTGTTCGTCGAGCGGGCACGGCCCGAGGAGGTGCTCGGGGCGGACGTGCTGCTCTCGGAGGGACGCAGCTGGTCCCACCTCGCCTCGTACCCCTCCGGCCATCTGATGGTCACGGCCGCGATGGCCGCCGCGGCCGCGGGCGCGGTCCCGCTGCTGCGGCGCCCGCTGCTCGCCTACGTCGGCGTGATCGCCGTCACCCGCGTCCTCTTCGGCGCCCACTTCCCCATCGACGTGGTCGTGGGGGCCGCGCTCGGCTACGAGCTCGGGCTGTTCACGACGAGCCTGCTGGCGAACGCCCGCCTGCTGCCCGAGCGCCGGACGATCGCGGCTTCGGCCGAGCCCCTGCCCGAGCACGCCGCGCTGCCCGCGCACACGAGACCGTGAGCTACTCGACCAGGACCGCCACCCGCTCGACCGCGTTGTTCGCGTAGCCCTTCAGGTTCCAGGGCGGCTCGAGTGGCTGCGTGTTGCCCGCCGCGTCGGTCGCACGAGATGAGATCACGTGCTCTCCGGGCGGCGCGTCCCAGGCGAAGCGCCAGCCGCGCCAGGCGGCCTCGCCGAGCGGCTCTTCAAGGTCCGCGGACGCGAACCGGTCGCCACCGTCGGTCGAAACCTCGACCGCAACGATCTCGCCGTGGCCGGACCAGGCGCGGCCCTCGAGCGTCACCGGACCGGGCGACAGGCGGCGCTCGCGGGTCAGGAAATCCGGGACGCCGGGTGGGACGGTCAGCGAGCGCGGCAGCATGCGCGTGACGGGCTCGCCGGGCACGCCGTCCGCGTCGTAGAGCCGGTAGCCGACCGCGTTCTGGAAGCCCTGGAAGGGCTCCTCCAGCACGGTGATGCGGGCGAGCCACTTGACGTTCTGCATCCCGTACCAGCCCGGCACCACGAGCCGGAGGGGGAAGCCATGCTGCGGCGGGAGCGGTCCGCCGTTCATCTCGTAAGCGAGCAGCCCGCGCTCGGCCTCCGCCAGCGGCAGGGCGCGCTCGTAGAGCTGCTCCTCGCCTCCCTCCACCCCGCGGTCGAGACCGGTGAACAGCACCTCGACCGCCCGTGGCGACGGGCCCGCGTCGGCCAGCAGCGGCGCCAGCGGCGTGCCGCCCCACTCGGCGGTGCCGACCGCCTCGGTCAGCCACGGCTGCGACAGCGGGCGCGGCTCGAGCAGCGCACGGCCGTTACCGGCGCACTCGAACGTGATCGGCATCGTCACCCGCCGGCGGCCCTGGAGCTCCCCGAGCGACAGCGTCCGGGGGCGCTCCACGGCACCCCCGATCTCGAGCGTGAAGGCCTGTGGGTCGACGGCCGGGATGTCGTAGTGGATCAGGAGGTAGTGCAGCCCGGCGGGGGTGATCGGGTAGCGGAGCGCCTCGAGCGGGAGAGCGTGATTACGCGCGGCGAGCCGCAGTTCGTCCGGCGTGATGTCCTCCGAGGCGAAGGTGCCCTCGGGCGTCGCCATGGCTAGCCGTCGTCCGCCTCGGGGCGCCAGCGCACCACCGGCCGCTTGGCCGCGCCCGCCTCGTCGAGGCGGCGCACGGGGGTGGTGTGCGGCGCGCTGCGGGCGATCTCCGGGTCCTCCTTCGCCTCGGCGAGGATCTCGCGGATCACCTCGGCGAAGTGGTCGAGCCGCTCCTTGGTCTCGGTCTCCGTCGGCTCGATCATCAGCGCCTCGTCCACGAGCAGCGGGAAGTAGACCGTGGGCGGGTGCACGCGGTGGTCGAGCATGCGCTTCGCGAGGTCGAGGGTCCGCACGCCGAGCTCCTCCTTCGCCCCCCGCCCGGAGAGCACGAACTCGTGCATGCAGGTGCGGTCGAACGCGACCGGCAGGTACTCGCCGATCCCCTCGAGGGCGAGCAGCGCCTTCAGGTAGTTGGCGTTCAGCACGGCCACCTGCGAGACGTCCTTGAGCCCGTCGCCGCCGAGCGAGCAGATGTAGGCGTAGGTGCGGACGAAGACGCCGAAGTTGCCCTGGAAACCGCGCAGCTTCCCGATCGACTTGGGCCGCTCGAAATCGAGGTCGAAGCGCGGCTCGGGGCCGTTCTCGCCGCGTCGTGCGCACCACCTGCGGCACCGGCAGGAACGGCTCGATGCGGTCCGAGCAGGCGATCGGCCCGGCGCCGGGCCCGCCGCCGCCGTGCGGCTGCGTGAAGGTCTTGTGCAGGTTGAAATGGACGATGTCGAAGCCCATGTCGCCCGGCCGCGCGATCCCCATCACGGCGTTCAGGTTGGCGCCGTCGTAGTAGAGCGTGGCCCCCACCTCGTGGACGATCCGGGCGATCTCCTCGATGTTCGTGTCGAACAGCCCGAGCGTGTTGGGGTTGGTGAGCATCAGGCAGGCGACGTCGTCGTCGGCCTTCTCGCGCAGGTCGTCGAGGTCGACCCCGCCGTCGGGCGCGGTGCCGACCTTGACCACCTCGTAGCCCGCCATCGTCACCGTGGCGGGGTTGGTGCCGTGCGCCGTGTCCGGCGTCAGCACCTTGCGGCGCTGCTCGCCGCGGTCCTCGTGGTAGGCCCGCGTGAGCAGCAGCCCGGCGAGCTCGCCGTGCGAGCCGGCGCTCGGCTGCAGCGACACGTGCGGCAGCCCGGCGATCTCCGCCAGGGCGCCCTGGAGCCGCCACATCAGCTCGAGCGCGCCCTGCGCTTGCTCCGGGTCCTGGAGCGGATGCAGGCGGGCGTGGCCCGGCAGAGCCGCCACCCGCTCGTGCAGCTTCGGGTTGTGCTTCATCGTGCAGGAGCCGAGCGGGTAGAAGCCCTCGTCGAGATGGAAGTTCTTCGAGGAGAGCGTCGTGTAGTGGCGCACGAGCTCGGGCTCTGACACCTCGGGCAGCTCCGCCGGCCGCTCGCGGACGGCGCCGGCGGGCAGCAGCTCCTCGACGGCTACCTCCGGCACCTCGTCGTCGGGCGCGGGGGCCACGAATGCGCGCCGCCCCTCGCGCGAGCGCTCGAAGATCGTCTGCGCGGCGGAGTCGCTCATGCCGCGACTCCCTCCCTGGTCGCGGCCGCGATCCGCGCGAGCCGGTCGATGTGGTCCTTCGTGCGGCGCTCGGTGATCGCCACCAGCAGGCCGTCCTCGTACTCCGGGAAGTCGCGCCCGAGCCGGTAGCCCGGGTTGATGCCCTCTGCGCGGGCGCGTTCGAACAGCCCGTCGAGGTCGGGAACGCGCACGGCGAACTCGCGCACCACCGGGCCCGGGTTGATCGGCTCGAGGCCGAGTGCCTCGCGCGCGTAGTGCGTGCGCCGCAGCATCAGCTCGCCGAGCTCCACGAGGCCCCGCTTGCCGAGCCAGGACAGGTAGACGACCCCCGCGAGCGCGTTGAGAGCCTGGGCGGTGCAGATGTTGTGGGTGGCCTTCTCGCGTCGGATGTGCTGCTCGCGCGTCTGGAGCGTGAGCACGAAGCCGCGCTTGCCGTCCACGTCCCGCGTCTCGCCCGCGATCCGGCCGGGCATCCTGCGGATGAAGCGCTCGGCCGCCGCGAAGAAGCCGAATGACGGGCCGCCGAAGTCGAGCCGGTTGCCGAGCGTCTGGCCCTCGCCCACGCAGACGTCCACGCCGAGCTCTCCGGGCGGCCTGAGGATGCCGAGCGGCAGCGGATCGGCGGCGCAGACGAACATCGCGCCGGTGGACTTGCCGGCCTCGACGAGCTCGCCCAGCCCCTCCACGCTGCCGAGGAAGTTCGGCTGCTGGACGAACACTGCCGCGGTCTCGTCGTCGACGGCGCCGGCGAGCGCCTCGAGGTCCGTGACCCCGTTGGCGTCGAGCGGCACCTCGACCACCTCCATGCCGTAGCCGACGGCATGTGTGGCGAGCGCCGCGCGCGAGTGCGGGTGCAGGCCGCGCGAGGCGACCAGCTTGGTCCGGCGCGTCTCGAGCTTCGCCAGGTAGCCGGCGGCGGCGACCGCGCTCGGGCCCTCGTACACCGAGGCGTTCGAGACCGGCAGGCCCGTCAGCTCCGAGATCGCGGTCTGGTACTCGAACATCACCTGCAGCCCGCCCTGCGAGACCTCGGGCTGGTAGGGCGTGTAGGGGGTGAGGAACTCAGAGCGGCCGAGCAGCGTGTCGACCAGCGCGGGGACGTAGTGGTCGTACATGCCCGCCCCTACGAAGCTCACCTCGGCGTCGGCGTGCACGTTGCGGGCCGCGAGCGCCGCGAGGTGGTCGTAGACCTCCTGCTCGGAGCGGCCGTCGGGGAGGTCGATGGCGCGTTCGAGGCGGACCGCCTCGGGGACGTCGTCGAACAGGTCGTCCAGCGAGCCGACGCCGATGGCGTCGAGCATCTCGCGCAGATCCTGGTCTGTGACTGCCGTATAGCGGCTCATCGGCGGCCTACGAACTTAGCTACCCGTTCTGAAGCATCTCCTTGTACGCGGACACATCCATCAGCTGGTCGACCTCGGACGGGTCCGAGAGCCGGACCTTGACCATCCAGCCCTCGCCGTACGGGTCCGAGTTGATCCGCTCGGGGCTGTCCGCAAGCGCCTCGTTGACCTCGACGATCTCGCCGGAGAGAGGCGCGAACACGTCGGACACGGCCTTGACCGACTCGACCTCCGCGTAGGACTCGTCCTTCGCGACAGACGCCCCCACGTCCGGGGGGTCGAAGAACACAACCTCGCCGAGCGCGTCCTGCGCGTACCAGGTGACGCCGAAGGTCGCATTTTCGCCTTCGATCCGGGCCCAGTCGTGCTCCTCGTGGTACTTCAGGTCCTCGGGATAGCTTGCTTCAGCCATGTTCTCCTTTGCTCTCGTGGCGGTACAGGGGCTTTGTCCTGACCTCCGCGTCGCGCAGCTTGCCTCGCACGTCGATCTCGATGCTCGTACCCGGCTCGGACGCAGGGAGCGGCACGTAGCCCATGCCTATGCCGACGTCGAGGCAGGGTGAGAGGGAGCCGCTCGTCACGACCCCCTCGCCGCTGTCGGTCCGGATCGGGTTGCCCTGGCGCGGGATGCCGGGTCCCGTGAGGGCGAACGGGACGAGCGTCCGGCCGGGCTCGACCTCTCGGAGCGCGTCCGAGCCGATGAAACCGGTGTCGAGCTTGCAGCACCAGCCGAGACCGGCCTCGATCGGGTTGTGGTCCTCGTCCAGGTCGTTGCCGTACAGGTGGAAGCAGACCTCGAGCCGCAGTGTGTCGCGCGCGCCGAGCCCGGCCGGGCGCACGCCCTCTGCAAGCAGCGCGTCCCAGACGGCGCCGGCGTCCGCGGGCGCCAGCATCAGCTCGCAGCCGTCCTCGCCCGTGTAGCCCGTGCCGCAGACGAGCGCCTCGGCGCCGGCCAGCTCCAGGTTCGCGGTGCGCATGCGCGCCGGCAGCTCGCTGTCGGCGAGGCGCCCGAGGGCGGCCCGGGCGTCGGGGCCCTGCACGGCGAGCATGGCCCAGTCCGCGTGCGAGTCGTGAACCTCGACGTCGAACTCCGCGCCGTGACGCTCGAACCAGGCGAGGTCCTTCTCGTGGTTGGCCGCGTTCGTCACGGTCAGGAAGCGGTCCGGGCCGAGCCGGTAGGTGAAGAGGTCGTCGAGCACGCCGCCGTCCTCGCGGCACAGGACCGAGTACTGGGCCCCGCGCTCGGCCATCCGGGTCACGTCGTTCGAGAGGATCAGCTGGAGGAACTCCTCCGCCTGCGGTCCAAGGGTCTCGATCTCGCCCATGTGCGACACGTCGAACACACCGGCGCCGGTGCGCACGTTCACGTGCTCCTGGCGGATTCCCTCGTACTGGACCGGCATCTCCCAGCCCGCGAAGGGAACGAGCTTGGCGCCGGCACGCTCGTGGCGGTCGTAGAGCGGCGTGCGTCTCAGCGTGTCTGCGGCTGGCGGCAAGCGCCCGGAGGTTACCCGCCTCGGGCCGCGCTCACGCGCGGCGGCGCCGCTCAGGGCTGGAGCAGCGCCGCGGTCACCGCCAGGGCCAGCTCGGCGCGCGTCCTGAGCGACTCGGCGCTCACCCACTCGTGCGGCGCGTGGGCGCCGCCCCCGCGCGGGCCGAGGCCGTCGAGTGTCAGCGTGATGCCACCGGCGGCCATGTGGCTGGCGTCGCTCGCTCCGCCGCGCTCCGCGGCCACGATCGGGCGGCCGAGCAGGCCTTCCGCCGCGGCCAGCAGCCCGGCGGTGGCGGCGCGTGAGTCCATTCCCGGCCAGGCGCGCACCAGCACCGAATCGAGGCGCACGCCCTCGTGATCCGCCGGCAGCGCGGCGAGCACCGGGTCGAACGCCTCGAGGTGGTCCGCGCGCAGGTCGCAGACGAGCTCGCCGGCAGCCGGCACCACGTTGAAGGCATCACCCGAGCGCATGATCGTGGGCACGGCGGTGAGGCGCTCCGGGCCGGCCGGGTCGCTCGCCGCCGCCACCCGCTCCGCCGCCGC
The DNA here is from genome assembly GCA_963757815.1 of uncultured Thermoleophilaceae bacterium. Classification (GTDB taxonomy): domain Bacteria; phylum Actinomycetota; class Thermoleophilia; order Solirubrobacterales; family Thermoleophilaceae; genus JACVRW01. The sequence continues at coordinate 160,405 of CAVWSN010000017.1, forward strand.
GGCCAGCGCGAGCAAGGCGTTCCTTCCCTTGTGCGGCGCGGATCCGGAGTGCGCCGGGCGCCCGTGGGCCTCCACCCGCAGCGTGCCGGCGGCCTTGCGCTTGACGATCACCGCCTCGTCGCCCGTCTGGGTGCGCTCGCCCGCCTCGAAGCAGAGGCAGGCGTCGAAGTGCCCGAAGCGCGCGGCGTGCGCGAACTCGGCGGTGCGCCACTCCTCGTCGTTCACGAGCAGCACGGCTACCTCGCTGTAGAGCCCGGGCCGGGCCGCCAGCTCGCGCATCAGGCCGAGCGCGAGCGCGACGCCGCCCTTCATGTCCACGGCGCCCGAGCCGATGAGGCGGTCGCCGTCACGCTCGAGCGGCCGGTGCGCCCCGTGGGCGACGACGGTGTCGAGGTGGCCGAGCAGCAGCACACGCTTGCTCCCGCTGCCGTGGAGGCGGCCACAGAGGTCCTCTGCATGCGCCGGCGTGGAGCATTCGAGCCGCTCAACCTCGGCCTCGGGTGGGAGAAAGGCCGCGGCGAGCGCCACGCATTCCTCGGCGCCCGGCACGTCGCCCGAGGGCGAGGAGACGCCCACGAGCGCCTCCAGCTCGCGCTCCGCCACCAGGGCGAGGCGGGACGCGGCCTCGATCACGGCCCTGGCGGCGCCGCTCGCTCGACCGGCTTCGCGAAGTGGTAGCTCGTGATCCGCAGGCCGGTGTTGAAGTAGAGCCGGTGCGCGTCCTGGCGCTCGGGGCCCACGCCTGAGTCGAGATGGAACTCCTTGCATCCGAGCCGGCGGGCCTCCTCCTCGCACCACTCGAGCAGCGCCCGGCCGTGACCGCGCCGGCGCCCTTCGGGGTGGGTCGACAGGTCGTCGACGTAGAGGCAGTCTCCCCAGGCGAGGTTGTGGATCACCCGAAAGCCGGCCACCGCCACGCACCGCCCGTCCTCGAACGCGCCCACGATGCGGTAGCCCTGCGGGCGCTGGACCTCGTCGACGCGGCGGACAAATTCGGACTCGTCCTCGTGGTGGGTCCGCAGCGCGCTCATCGCCTCGTGGGCGACGGCGGTATCCGGCGGCAGGATCTCTGTCAGTCCCTGAGGAAAGACGGCACGTCGATTTCGTCTTCGGAGATCTCGAGCGAGGCGCGCTGGCCCTCGTCCATCTTCACGTCGCGCCGGCGCGGCTCGCGCCGCCGACCGGTCGAGTCCTCGGTGAAGAGCGGCATCCTGGCGGCGCGCTCGAACCCGGTGGCGATCACGGTCACGCGCACGCTGTCGGCCATGCCGTCGTCCACCACGGCTCCGAAGATGATGTTCGAGTTCTGGTCGGCCGCCGACTGGATGATCTCGGCGGCCTCGTTCACCTCGAAGAGACCCAGGTCGCTGCCGCCCGTGATGTTCAGCAGGATGCCCGTGGCGCCCTCGACCGACTGCTCGAGCAACGGGCTCGACACGGCGTTCTTGGCCGCCTCGGCCGCGCGGTTCTCGCCGGCGGCCTCGCCGATGCCCATGAGCGCCGAGCCGGCGTCCTGCATGATCGTGCGGACGTCGGCGAAGTCGAGGTTGATGAGGCCCGGCGTGGTGATCAGATCGGTGATTCCCTGGACGCCCTGCCCGAGCACGTTGTCGGCCTCGCGGAAGGCCTCGAGGATGCTGGTGCGGCGCTCGACGACGGCCAGCAGCTTCTCGTTCGGGATCACGATCATCGTGTCCACCTGCTCGCGCAGGCGGTCGATGCCTTCGACGGCCTGGTTCATGCGCTGGGAGCCCTCGAAGTCGAAGGGCTTGGTCACGACGCCGACCGTCAGCGCGCCGACCTCCTGCTTCGAGACCTCGGCGATCACCGGCGCCGCGCCACTGCCGGTGCCGCCGCCCTCGCCGGCCGTTACGAACACCATGTCCGCGCCCTTCAGCGCCTCCTTGATCTCGTCGCGGCTCTCGTTCGCCGCCCCGTAGCCCACTTCCGGGTCCGCGCCGGCGCCGAGCCCGCGCGTGAGCTGATCGCCGATCTGGAGCTTGATGTCGGCGTCGCACATCTGGAGCGCCTGAGCGTCGGTGTTGACGGCGATGAACTCGACGCCCTTGAGGCCCGCGTCCACCATGCGGTTGACGGCGTTCGTACCGCCGCCGCCGATGCCGACGACCTTGATAACCGCCAGGTAACTGCCCGTGTCCATGGAGGGTGGTTTCCTCTCTACCGCCTAAGCTCAAGCGATCGTCGAGGGTTCCTCGATTCCCGCAAGCACCGCACTGTAGGCGGCATTCGCCGAAAGTGTCAACCGTCCTCGCAACAAATCCTGCAGAAAGACACTCGAGTATAGGTCGAGGGTTGGCCAAACCTCGAGTCACAGTTGAAGGTTCCGCGACCCCCTCATCCGGGCGGTGCGCCTGCTCCGCCGGCCACCGTTCCGGCCCCGGCGGGGCCCGTTGTGGCGGGCGCTTGGGGCGCGCTCGGGGCGGTGGCGGGCGGTGCCGCCGGGGCGCCCGCCGGGACGGTGCCGCCCGCGGGCGGTGTGGCCGCGCCGGGGACAGTACCGGGGGCTGCGGGCGTGGTGCCGGCCGCGCCAGGGGTGGTGCCGTCCCGCCAGGGATGGTGCCGGCCGCGCCGGGGCGGTGCCGGCCGCGCCCGGGATGGTGCCGGCCGCGCCGGGGACGGTCGCGGCTGCCCCCAGCCCTGCAGCAGGCGCCGCGGACTGCCCCGCGGGCGCCACCGGAGCCACCGTCTCGGCGGGCAGCCCGCCGGCCGCCGGCCGCCCCGGGAGCCGCAGGTCGATGTAGGTGGCCCCGGCCGCATGCGGATCGGCGAGCACTCGCGCGGCGGCCACCCACTTGGCCCGCAGCCGTGACACGTCGCCGAAGATCAGCTCGGGCCCGTCACGGAGCTCCGCCACGAGCCCGTCGCCCTTGCGTGCTTCGACGCGCGCGATCCGCCGCCTGAGCGGCGCCGGGGCCGTCCCGGCCACCCGGACGGCGGCCAGCGCCGCGTTGCCGCTGAGCCGATCGCCCCGCACTCCCCCCTTCGCCTCGATAGCGGGCAGGCGGCGCTCCACGGGCAGGCTGCGCAGCAGCGTGCCGTCGGCGGCCACGGCCACCTCCCGGCCGCCCAGCGCGACGCGTGCCGCGGGGTGGTGCTCGATCACGTGGATCCGGAGCCCGTGCGGGAAGTCGGCGGTGACCTCGAGGCCGCGTACCACCGGGTAGTGCGCCACGGCCTGCTCCAGCGCCTCCTGATCCACGTGAAGGGTGGTCATCGTGTATCCGGCGTTCTTCAGCGCGGCGCGCACCCGCTTGGCGTCCTTGGTCGTCAGGCCCGTGACCTCGACCTCGTCCACGGCTACGAACGAGGAGTCGCGCAGCCAGAACTGGTAGCCGGCGGCGAGCAGGATGCTGACGGCGGCGAGCACGACCATGCGCCGCTGCAGCCGCGGCGAGGGCGCCCGCACGGCGAACGCAGGACGCGCCAACCTGAGCCGCCCGCCGAGTGCTGCAGCGGCGGCCCTCACGACGGGACCTCCCCGCCCCACAGCGGGGTCGTGTCGACCTCGCCCAGGAACTGGACCTCGGGCTCGAGCTCCACCCCGAAGCGCTCACGGACGCGCCGGCGCCCCTCCGCCATCAGCGCGATCACGTCCGCCGTGGTGGCGTCGCCCATGTTCTCGACGAAGTTCGCGTGCTTCTCGGAGAAGCGCGCCCCGCCGACGGCCAGCCCGCGACAGCCGGCCTCGTCCAGCAGCACCCCCGCGCTCCTGCCCTCGGCGCGCGGATCGTCCGGGTTCTTGAAGGTTGAGCCGAAGGTCTTGATCCCCGAGGGCTGCGCGGCGCGGCGCGAGGCGCGCATCTCGGCGAGCGTCGCCTTGACCGCGTCCGGCGCTGCCGGGCTCAGCTTGAACGAGGCGCGGGCCACGATCTCGCGCGCACCCAGGTTCGAGCGCCGGTAGCTGAAGCCCAGGTCCGCCGGCGCGCGCCGCTCGCCGCCCTGCGGGGTCGTGATCTCCACCCACTCGAGCACCCGCGCCAGGTCGCCTCCGTAGGCGTTCGCGTTCATCTTCACCGCCCCGCCCACCGTGCCGGGGATGTTCACCCCGAACTCGAGCCCGCTCAGCCCGGCCCGCGCGGCGAAGGCCGCGGCCTGCGGGAGGCGCGCGCCGCCGCCGCACAGGAGGTGCTCGCCGTCGCGCTCGATCGTGGCGAGCGAGCCGTCGAGCTTGATCACGAGTCCCCGGAAGCCGTCATCCGCTACCAGGAGGTTCGATCCCGAGCCGACCACTCCTACCTCGATTTCGTCCGCTCCCGCCCAGGCGAGCAGCTCCTCGAGCGCCTCGACGGACTCGGGGCGGGCGAAGAAGTCGCCCTGCCCGCCGGTGCGGATGGTCGTGAGGCGGGCGAGGGGGTAATCGGGCTGCACGCCGACGGGGATCATGGGTTCAGCCCCAGCGCACGCAGTCGGGCTGCACGCCGACGGGATCATCGGTTCAGCCCCAGCGCACGTAGTCGGGCTGCACGCCGACGGGCATCATCGGTTCAGCTCCCAGCGCACGTAGTCGGGCTGCACGCCGGCGGGAATCACTCCACCAGCTCCTTGGCCAGCGCGTCCACGTCTCCTGCCCCGAGGGTGAGCAGCAGGTCGCCCTCTCTCAGCTCGGAGCGCAGCATCCGGGCGGCGTCCGACATCCGCGGCAGCCACCACACCGGGCGGCCGTGCGCGGCGTCGGCGGCGGCCTCTGCCACGAGCAGGCCGCTCACGCCGGGGAAGTCCTCGGCGCGCTCGCGCGCGGGATAGACGTCGAGCACCACGACGACATCGGCGAGCGCGAGCGCGCGGCCGAACTCGCGCGCGAGCATCCGCGTGCGCGAGTAGAGGTGGGGTTGGAAGCAAGCCAGGAGCCGGGCCGGCCGGAGCGTGCGCGCGGCCTCGAGCGTGGCGCGCACCTCGGTCGGGTGGTGCGCGTAGTCGTCGTACACGAGCGCGCCCGTGGGCGTGCGACCGTGCTCCTCGAAGCGCCGGCCGGCCCCGGTGAAGGCGGCCAGCGCGGGCCCTGCGTCCGCGAGCTCCAGCCCGGCGGCCCGGCACGAGGCGAGCGCGGCCAGCGCGTTCAGCACGTTGTGCCTGCCGGGCACCTGCAGCTCGACCTCGACGTCCTCGACGCTGAAGCGAGCTCCGCCGGGGTGCAGCTCGAGGTCGCGTGCCTGGAGGTCGCCCGCGGCGATCCCGTAGCTCACCGACGCCCTCCCGTCGCCGAACCTGTCCAGCTCGGGGCCGAGCACGCGCAGCGCGGCCGGCTCGGCGAACTCCTCGAAGGCCTGCTCGAGGGCGCCGACGGTCGCGTAGGTGGCGTGGTGATCGAGCTCGACGCTCGTGACCACCGCAACCTCGCGCGCGAGCTTGAGGAACGAGCGGTCGGACTCGTCGGCCTCGATCACGGCCCACTCCCCCTCGCCCCATGCGGCATTCGTCCCCGCGGCGCGCAGCTCGCCTCCGATCACGAAGGCGGGCTCGCGGCCGCACTCGAGCAGCGCGAGTGCGGCCATCGAGGCGGTGGTGGTCTTGCCGTGCGTGCCGCCCACGGCAATCGTCCGCTTCATGCGCGAAAGCTCGGCGAGCAGGTCGCCGCGGTGGAGGACCCGCGCGCCCGCCGCGCGCGCCGCCGCCAGCTCCGGGTTGTCCTCCGGTATGGCCGTCGAGACAACCACCTCCGCGCCGTCCGGGACGTTCGCGGCGTCGTGCCCCAGCACCGGCACGATCCCCGCGGCCCTCAACGGCCCCCAGTAGGACGACTCGGCCCGGTCGGAGCCGCTCACGGCGGCGCCGAGCGAGTCGGCGACGAGCGCCAGGCCGCTCATGCCGGCCCCGCCGATGCCTATGAAGTGGAGGCTGCGCCCCTCGAACGGCCCGGTTGCCATGGGCGGCGACCTTAGCCCGGATCCTCCGGGGACCGCCGGGCGTCCAGTGCCGAACGTTCCCGGCTTGGTGTCGTGTGACGACACCAAGCCGCCACGATGGCGCGATTTCGGGGGCTCGGGCTCCCGATCGCCGCGGTCATCTCGCACCCTCCCTCCTCAGCCGTCGTCGGCCACAGATCGGACCCAAGAGCGCGCAGCGCACCGACCGCCGCGGCCCAGCGGCCGTCACACCAGCGCCAACAGCTCGTCGGCGATCCGCTCCGCCGCGTCCGGCTTCGCCGCCGCGCGCGCGGCGTTCGACATCTCCGCCATGCGCTGCGGCGCCCCGAGCAGCGCCGCAACTTCGCGGGCGAGTCGGGGGCCGTCCAGCTCCGCGTCCGGCACGACGACGGCCGCGCCGGCCTCGGCCATGTAGCGCGCGTTGGCGGTCTGGTGATCGGCGGTCGCGTGCGGGTAGGGCACGAGGATCGCGGGCAGCCCGACCGCCGCGAGCTCCAGCACCGAGCCGCCGGCGCGCGCCGCCACGAGGTCGGCCGCCGCCAGGGCATCCGCGAACGGCTCGATGTACGGGAAGAGCCGGTAGTGCGGCGGGGCGCCGAGCTCGTCGAGCCGCTTGCGCAGCTCGTCATAGTCGCGGCGCCCGCATGCGTGCAGGACCGCGCAGGGGGCCACCGCGCCGAAAGCGTCGAGCGCCGCCTCGTTCAGCCGCCGCGCCCCCAGCGAGCCGCCGAACACGAGCAGGCACGGGTCGTTCGCAGCGATGCCGAAGCGCTCGCGCGCCGCGGCAGGATCGGCGGCGCCGGTGCCCGAGGGGAGCGGCCGGCCCGTCACGAGGTAGCGCGGGCCCGAAAGACCGGCGATCGGGAACGCAAGGCAGACCCTGTGGGCGAGCGGCGCGAGCATCCGGTTCGTCACGCCGAGATGGCTGTCGGCCTCCGTGAGCACGAGCGGCAGCCCAAGCGAGCGGGCGGCGAGCCCGACGGGGCCGGCCACGTAGCCCCCGCCGCCGAGGACGGCGTCGGCGCCGGAGCGGCGCAGGAGGCGCCGTGCCCGGCCGCTGGCGCGCACCGCCTGCAGCAGCGCCCGCGCAGCGCGCAGCACGTTGCTCCGGTCGATGCCGCTCACGCGCAGCCCGTGCAGCGTGTAGCCGGCGGCCGGAACGAGCTCGGCCTCGGCCCGCTCGCCGCCGATGAACTCGACCTCGGCGCCGCGATCACGGAGGACGTCGGCCACAGCGAGCGCCGGCACGACGTGACCGGCGGTCCCGCCCGCGGCGATCACGACCTTGGGCATCCGGCCACCTCAGGCCCGGCCGGCCCGCTCGCGTGCCGCGCGCTCCGGGCGCCTGGAGCCCTCCGCGCCACCTCCATCGATTGCCCGCAGATCCGGCTTGCGCGCGCGCCGCTCCGCCTCGCCGCCTCCGGCGGCCACGCCCATCAGCAGCCCCATGGCCGCGAGCAGCACGATCAGGTTCGAGCTCCCGTAGGAGATGAACGGCAGCGGCACGCCCGTCAGCGGCATCATCCCGAGCACCGCGAAGAAGTTCAGCGTGGCCTGGCAGAGGATCAGCGAGGTGATCCCGGCGGCCAGCAGCTTCGAGTACTGGTCGCGGGCGAGCTTGGCGGCCCGCAGGCCCGCGTAGCCGATCATCCCGTAGAGGACGATCACCGCCAGGATTCCGATGAGCCCGAGCTCCTCGCCGATGATCGCCAGGATCATGTCCGTGTGCGCCTCCGGCAGGTAGAAGACCTTCTGCACCGACTCGCCGAGGCCGACGCCGAAGAACCCTCCTGAGCCGATCGCCGTGAGCGCCTGGACCGCCTGGAAGCCCGAATCTCCGGCGTCCGCGAACGGGTCGAGGAAGGCCGTCAGCCGCGCGCGCCGGTAGGGCTCCACGAGCGCCAGTATCAGCGCGAGCCCGGCGAGCGTGCCGCCGATCAGCCCCAGGTTGCGGATCGGGGTCCCGGCCGCCACGAGCAGCGCGCCGATCGCGAAGCAGATGACCATCGTCGTGCCCATGTCAGGCTGCTTCATGAGCAGCGCGCAGGCGGCGCCCACCACGAGCAGCAGCGGCTTGACGAGGCCGCCCACGGTGAGAACCGTTCGCGGCCGGGCGGCGAGCAGCTGCACGGCGTACAGCACCAGCGAGACCTTCAGGAGCTCGGACGGCTGGAACTGGATCGGGCCGGCGGAGAGCCAACGGGTCGCGCCGTTCACGGTGACCCCGATGCCGGGCAGCATCACGGCGACGGTCAGCCCGAACGAGGCCATCAGCAGCAGCGGCGTCAGCTCGCGGATCAGTCGCAGGCCGTGGCGCGCGGCGAGGTGCATCGCGACCAGGCCGAGCAGCCCGAACACGACGTAGCGCTTCAGGTAGTAGGAGGCGTCACCGGTGCCCGACAGCAGCGACTCGGCGGAGCTTGCGGAGTAGACCATCACGGCGCCGCCGGCCAGCAGGCAGAGCGTCGCGGTGTAGAGGATCGAGTACTCGACCGGGCGCTTGCGGCGGGGGGGTCGTGCGCGAGGGGCCGGGCTCGGCCCGGACCGGAGCGATGCGTGTCGTGCGCGAGGGGCCGGGCTCGGCCCGGACCGGAGCGATGCCATCCGGTCGTTCCCCATCTTGTCGTTCTTCTACACGGAGGCCCGGACTCATGCTCGGGGAACCAGCGAGCGGAAACGCTCGCCGCGCTCCTCGTAGTCGCGGAACTGATCGAAGCTGGCGCAGGCGGGCGAAAGGAGCACCACCTCGCCGGGCTCGGCGCCCGCGGAGGCGGCGCTCATCGCGGTCTCGAGGTCGCCGCAGCGGTGCAGCGGGACAGTTCCAGCGAGGTCCTGGGCGAGCCGCTCGGCAGCCTCTCCGATCAGATAGCAGGCCCGGCAGCGCTCCGCGACGGGCTCGCGCAGGCCCTCGAAGTCACCGCCCTTGAGGCTGCCGCCCAGGATGGCGTGCACGCCGCCGTCGAAGGACTCGATCGCCCGCCGCGCCGAGGCCACGTTGGTCGCCTTGGAGTCGTTCACGTAGAGGACGCCGCCGACCGTGCCCACCTCCTCCAGCCGGTGCGGAACGCCCGCGAACGTCCGGAGCGCCGAGGCCACCGCGTCGGGTGGGACGCCCGACGCGAGCGCGGCGGCCGACGCCCCCATCGCGTTCTCGAGGTTGTGCCGGCCGCGCAGCCGGATCTCCGCGGCCGGCAGCGGCAACTCGGCCGGGTCGCCGAAGGTCACCCTTCTCCCCGCGCCGGGCAGGTCGAGGCCCGCGGGGGCCACCGCGACCTGCTCGGGCGTCTGGTTGCGGAACACACGCAGCTTGGCCTCGCGGTAGGCCGCGAAGGTGCCGTGGCGATCGAGGTGGTCCTCCTCGATGTTCAGGAGCAGAGCCGTCTCGGGCGCGAAGCGGTCCGAGTCCTCGGCCTGGAAGCTCGACACCTCACAGACGATCGTCACCTCCGGCCCGACCTCCCCCACGAGCGAGGCGAGCGGCGTGCCGACATTGCCCGCCACAGCCACGGGCAGCCCGGCCGCTCGCCAGACGGCGCCGAGCAGCTCGGTCGTCGTCGTCTTGCCGTTCGTGCCGGTCACGGCCACGAAGCGCCCCGGGAGGAGCCGCCAGGCCAGCTCGAGCTCGCCCAGCACGGGCAGCTCGCGCGCACGCGCCGCCACTATCACGGGCGCCTCGTTTGGCACGCCGGGGCTCTTGACCACGCACCCCACCCGCTCGAGCAGCTCGACGCCGTCGGTCTCGAGGTGCGTCTCCACGCCCGCCGGCGGCTCGGGGCGCCCGCTGTCCACCCCCAGCACCTCGCCGTGTGCCTGCAGCATGCGCGCCGCCGCGGCGCCCGAGCGCGCCAGCCCGACGATCAGGTACGGCCCCGCGGGGAGGGCCGGCCTCATGGGGTGATCGAGGCCTGGTACAGCGTGAACCCGATGGCGCCGCAGATCGCAGCCACGATCCAAAAGCGCAGGATGATCTTCGTCTCAGACCAGCCCGCGAGCTCGAAGTGGTGGTGGATCGGCGCCATCAGGAACACCCGCTTGCGGAAGCGCTGGAAGCTGAACACCTGGATCGCCACCGAGAGCGCCTCGATCACGAAGATGCCGCCGATCATGATCAGGAGCAGCTCGGTCTTGGTCATCACGGCCAGCGCGGCGATTGCGCCGCCGAGGCCGAGCGAACCGGTGTCGCCCATGAACACCGAGGCCGGGAACGAGTTGAACCAGAGGAAGCCCACACAGGCGCCCACCAGGCAGGCGGAGAGCAGCGCCAGGTCCTCCTGGCCGGTCGTGATGAAGGTCATCGCGGTGTAGGCCAGGAAGACGATCGCCGAGCAGCCGGCGGCGAGGCCGTCGAGCCCGTCCGTGAGGTTGACGCCGTTGGTGGCACCCGCCAAGACGAGGAAGATCAGGATCGGGTAGGCGAGCCCGAGGTCGATCGAGGCGTCGAAGACGCGCAGGTTCAGCGTGTCCCGGAACTCGACGTACTCGGTCACCACCAGCCACAGCGCGATCGCGGTCAGGGCCTGGACGACGAGCTTCGTCCGGCCCGAAACGCCGAGCGAGCGCCGCTTGCGCAGCTTCGTGATGTCGTCGGCGAAACCGAGCGCGGCCATGGCCAGCGCCGTCCCGAGGACCGCCAGGCTCGCCGCGCGGTACTCGGACAGGATCAGAAACGGGACGCAGACGGCGAGGAAGATCGCCAGCCCCCCATCGTCGGTGTGCCCGCTTTCCCGTGGTGCCCGGCAGGCCCCTCCTCGCGGATCTGCTGACCGAACTCCTTCAAGCGCAGGTACTCGATGAAGCGCGGCCCGAGGAACATGCAGATGAGCAGGGAGGCCGAGCCCCCGATGACGATCTCGCCGAGCATTCAGCTGAGGACCCGCTCCAAACCCACGGAGCGCGAGCCCTTGACCAGCACGCGGTCGCCGGGCCGGCCGAGCTCCTCCAGCAGCGCGGCGGCCTCCTCCGGCGAGCCGGCCGGGTGCACCTCGCCGTCGAACCCCTCCAGGTAGGCGAGCGCCGGCGCGCCCACCGGCACGAGCACATCGACACCCGCGCGGGCAGCATGCGCACCGATCTCGCGGTGGTAGGCCTCGGAGTCGGGACCCAGCTCGGCCATCGTCCCGAGAATCGCGATCCTCCGCTCGGCGGGCGCCGCGGACAGGTGGTCGAGGGCCGCCCGCATCGACATGGGGTTGGCGTTGTAGCAGTCGTTGACCACGGTCACGCCGCCGGGCAATTCGACAACTTCGCCGCGGAGCGACGAGAAGCGCACGTCCACCTGGCCGCCGACGGGAAGGCCGAGCGCCCGGGCCGCCGCCACGGCGGCGCAGGTGTTGAGGAGGTTGTGGGGCTCCGAGTAGGAGAGCTCGAGGCGGACCGTCGAGCCACGCGCCTCGAACTCCGCGCGCGGGCCGTCCATCGAGAGCAGCTGGACCTGGCCGCCGGGGCCGAACGTCCAGGTGTCGAGGTCATCGCGCAGGTGCCGGGCGAGGAGCGGCTCGCTCGCCGGGACCACGCAGGCAGCGCCCGGGCGCAGGTCGCGGATCAGCTCCGCCTTCGCGGCCGCCACCCGCTCGACGGTGCCGAGGAGCTCGAGGTGCACCGGCCCGACGTTCACGATCACACCCACGTCCGGCTCGGCGATGCCCGCCAGCTCGGCGATCTGCCCCTCGCCCCGCATCGCCATCTCGAGCACGAGCGCCTCCGCGCCGCGGCCCGCCTCGAGGATCGCGAGCGGCAGCCCGATCTCCGTGTTGAAGTTCTCGCGGCTCGCGTGCGCCCCGATCAGCCCGGCGAGGATGTCCTTCGTCGAGGTCTTGCCGGTGGAGCCGGTCACGCCCACGACCGGGCTGCCGAGCTCGCGGCGCCAAGCACGGGCGAGCTGCTGCAGCGAGAGCAGCGGCTCCGGCGCGACGATCACCGCGGCCGTCGCACATGCCGAGTCGCCGACCGCTCCCTCCACCGCCGCGATCGCGGACCCGCGGTGGGCGGGATCGACGAGCACACCCCATGCGCCCGTCTCGAGCGCCCGTGCCGCGAACTCGCCGCCGTCGGCGCTCGCGCCCGGCAGACCGACGAAGAGGTCGCCGGGCCCCACCTCGCGCGAGTCGATCACGGCGCGCTCGGGCCCGGAGCGCTCCGGGGCGCCGGCCACGAGCTCGCCGCGCGCCGCCTCTGCGATGCGCGCCGCGCTCAGGTCGATCACGTGCCGCCTCCGGCGCGGGTGGCGGGCGCGCCGCCCGCGAGCCGGGCCCGCAAGGCCTCGCGCGCCACCTGCACGTCGTCGAAGGGCTCCTTGCGCCCGTTCTCGAACTCCTGCCCCTGCTCGTGACCCTTGCCCGCGATCACGACGACGTCGCCCGGCTCGGCGCTCCCGATGGCCAGCGCGATCGCCCGCCGGCGGTCGGGCTCGCGCTCCGCCTCCTCGCCCGCCCCCTCCATGATCTCGTCGATGATCGCGTCGGGCGGCTCGCTGCGCGGGTTGTCCGAGGTCACGAGCACGCGGTCAGCGAGGCGGCGCGCCGCGTCGCCCATCAGCGGGCGCTTGCCGCGATCGCGGTCGCCGCCGGCGCCGAACACGGCGTGCAGCCTGCCGCGAGTGACCTCGCGCGCCGCGCGCAGCACGTTCTCGAGCGAGTCGGGCGTGTGGGCGTAGTCCACCAGCACGCCGAACTCCTGCCCCTCGTCGACCGGCTCGAAGCGTCCCGGCACGCGGCCGAAGCCCGTCGAGCGAGATCTCCCGGACGCCGAGCGAGCGCACCGCGGCCACCGCCCCGAGCACGTTCATCACGTTGAATACGCCCGGCAGGGGCGACTCGATCCGGATCTCCCCTTCCGGTGTCTCGCAGGTGAAGCGGGAGCCCATCAGGTCGAACTCGATGTCGCGCGCCCGGTAGTCCGCCTCGCGCTCGATCGCGAAGGTCACGCAGTCGACCTCGGCCGCAATCCGCCTGCCGTACTCGTCGTCGACGTTCGACGAAGACGGCGCGCCGGCCAGCCGGCTGCGCCAGCCGTCGAACAGGCGCCGCTTGGCGAGGAAGTAGGACTCCATCGTGTCGTGGAAGTCGAGGTGGTCCTGGGTGAGGTTCGTGAACATCCGGCAGGCGAAGCGGATTCCGGCCACGCGGCCCAGCTCGAGCGCGTGCGAGGAGACCTCCATCGCGCAGGCCACGTCGCCGCCGTCCACCATGCGGCGGAAGGTCTGCTGCAGGTCGATCGCCTCGGGCGTCGTGCGCTCGACCTCCTCCTCGACTCCCGCCACGACGCGCTTGACCGTGCCGAGCAGCCCGCATTGCCGCCCCGCGGCCTCGAACAGATGGCGAATCAGAAAGGCCGTGGTCGTCTTGCCGTTCGTGCCGGTCACGCCGACGAGCGCAAGCTCCGCCGTCGGGTCGCCGTAGAAGCGCGCGGCGGCCGGACCCATGGCGGCGCGGACGTCGTCCACGAGCACCTCGGGCACCCCAAGACCCAGCGGCCGCTCGCAGACGAGCGCCACCGCGCCCCGCTCGACCGCGTCCGGAGCGAAGTCGTGGCCGTCCGCCCGGAAGCCGGGCACGCAAAAAAAGAGCGCCCCCGGGGTGACGCTCTGGCTCGCGTAGGCGAGTCCCGAAATCTCGATCTCGGGCGCCCCATTACCCATCAGATCCCGCAGGGTCATGGTGCGCTCGCAGGATACTCGGGGCCTCCGCCTACCCCGGCGGGATCTTCAGGTACGGGAGGGCGAACTCCATGATTCGCTCGAACGCCGGCGCCGCGACGGTCCCGCCGTAGATGTCGCCGCGCGGCGTGTCGACCATCACCGCGACGAGCAGGCGCGGGTTCTTCGCCGGCGCGTAGCCGATGAAGGAAGCGACGAAGTCGGTCTTGGAGTAGCCGCCCTTGATCGCCTTCTCGGCCGTACCCGTCTTGCCGGCCAGCGTGTAGCCCTCGACGGACGCCTCCTCGGCTGTGCCGCCCGCCGCCAGCACGCCCTCGAGCATCTTCGAGACCTGCGTCGCCGTCCGCCTGGAGAGCACCCGCCGGGCCGGCGGCGCGTTGCCGGCGATGACGAACGGGCGCCGCATCACGCCGTTGTTCGCGATCGCCGTATACGCCGACGCCATCTGCATCGGCGTGACCGCGATGCCCTGGCCGATCGGCATGTTGCCCATCGACGAGCCCGAGTAGTTCTCCGGGCGCAGCACGATTCCCCCCTCCTCGCCGGGAAGGTCGACGCCGGTCTGCTCGCCGAAGCCGAAGCGGCGCACCCAGCGGTCGAACCGCGTCGCGCCGAGCTTCAGCCCGATCATCACCGAGCCCACGTTCGAAGAACGGGCGAGGATGTCGGCCACGGTGAACGTCCCCCCGCCGCCGTCGTGGGCCTCGCCCACCGTGCGGTCGGCCACCTGTATGAGCGGCGGCACCGACAGCTGCGTGCCGGGCTCCACCAGTCCCTCCTCGATGGCTCCGGCCACCGTGAAGGCCTTGAAGGTCGAGCCGGGCTCGTAGTTGGCCTGGATCGCGCGGTTCCGGCGGGCGTACTCGGGCGACCCGTCGACGTTGTTCGCGTCCACGCGCGGCCAGTTGGCGAGCGCGAGGATCTCGCCGTTGCGCGGATCCATCACGACCGCCGTGGCTCCCTGGGGCATGTAGGTCCTGCCGACGTCGGCGAGCACCGCCTCGGTGCGCTCCTGGATGCGGGCGTCGAGCGTCAGGCGCAGGTCCGTGCCCGGCTCCGCATGCTCGACCTCGATCATGCTGATCGGCTCCCCGAGCGCGTCCTTGACGAGCCGGCGTTTGCCGTCGGTCCCGTGGAGCTCCCGGTCACGTGAGTACTCGAGCCCGGCGAGGCCGGTGTTGTCGGTGCCCACCATGCCGAGCACCTGTGCGGCCAGGTGCCCCTGGGGGTAGGACCGCTTGGCCTCGACGACGGTGTCGATCCCCTCGATCTTGAGCTCCTCGATCCGCTGTCCGAGCCCGGCGTCCATCTTGCGGCGCAGGTAGACGAAGCCGGAGTCCTTGTCCGAGAGCTTCTCGAGCAGCTCGCTCTCCGTCCGGCCGATCAGCGGCGCGAGCCGCGCGGCGACCTTCGCGGGATCGTCGACGAGGAACGGGTGGGCGAACACCGTCACGGCGTCCTCCGACACGGCCAGCTCGATGCCGTTGCGATCCACGATCGTGCCGCGCCGTGCGTTGACCGTGAGGTCCTCGACCTGCTGCGAGACGGCGCGCTCGGCGAGCGAGCCGGACTTGACCGTGCCGAGCCAGGTGGCGCGCAGGGCGGCGAGGCCGAGCAACAGCAGGAAGAGTGCGAACAGCAGGCCGATGCGCCGCTCGACGAGCCGGCCCGGATTGGGGGATGAGCGGTGGCCTCGGGTGCGACGGGTTGGCGGGCGGCTTCGGGTGGCGGGCACCGCTCAGGGGGCCATTTCCGTGCCCGTCGTGGCCGCTCCCGTCGTGGCCGCTCCGGCCCCCGCGCCGAGCGTGCTCAGGTCGAGCGGCTGGCCCGTGGCCGGGTCGAGCGGCGCGCCCGTGACCGGGTCGTACACGGGCTGCCCGGTCGCCGGGTCGACCGGCAGGCCGGTGGCCGGGTCGAGGCCGGCGGCGCCGGGCGTGGCGGTGGCGCCTGTTTCCGGGGTCGTCGCGGCCGGCGCCGGGGTCGAGACCGTGCCTTCCGGCGCCTTGATCCGCTTGGCGGCGCGCCGCGCGTCCGCGGCCGGGCGCGCCTTCAGGTAACGCACCTCGCCCGGGGCCGGCAGCACCAGCCCGAGCTTGGCCGCCTCCTCCTGGATGCGCTCGCTCGTGGCGAGCCTCGCCCGGTCCAGCAGGAGGCGGGAGTTCTCTCGCTTGAGCGCCGCGATCCTCTCCGAGTTCGTCGCGATGTCGCGGTTCATCTGCAGCAGGTCGACGTTGAAGAAGACGATCCCCGCGAGCAGGAGGAAGACGAGCGCGATCCAGCCGCGCCCGGACAGGAGGGCGTCGAGCGCGCGGCTCGTCCTCGCGCGAGCGCTGCGGGCAAACGGCGCCTCCCATAGGCGCACCGGCAGCGGCGCGGGGAGCGCATGGGCGGTGGCCTCTCTCCGCGGCCGCCGCAAGGAAGCCTTGTGGCCACGGCCCGGCGCGACGCGAGCATGGCCCCCGTCGTGACCTCGGACTGCGCCGGGACGTGGCCGGGGCGGGCCGTGATGCTGCCGCCGCGGCGGCGCCGCGCCCCATCAGTCGCCACCCTTCGTGCCGAGCTTGCGCGCCGCCCTCAGTCGCCCGGACTTGGCGCGCGGGTTGGCGGCCACCTCTCCTGGTGTCGGCGCCACCGCGCGGCCGGTGAGGAGCTCGGCCTCCGGCTCGCGCCCGCACACGCAGACCGGGAAGTCCGGTGGGCAGATGCAGCCGCGAGCCCGGTCCGCCAGGAAGCGCTTGACGCGCCGGTCCTCGAGCGAATGGAACGAGATCGCCGCCAGCCGGCCGTCCTCGCGCAACAGCTCCCAGGCGAGCGGGAGCGCCCGCTCGAGCGAGTCGAGCTCGGCGTTCACGGCGATGCGCACGGCCTGGAAGACGCGCTTGGCGGGATGGCCGCCGCCAAAGCTCCGGCGCACGGCAGCAGGGAGCGCGCTCTCGATGACCGCGACGAGGTCACTGGTCGTCTCGATCGGGGCCCTCGCCCGGCGCCTCACGATCTCGCGAGCGATCCGGCGGGCATTCGGATCCTCCCCGTAGCGCCTGAAGATCTGCGCGAGCCGGCGCTCGTCCCAGTCGTTCACGATCGCTCGCGCGTCGAGCTCCTGGCCGGTGTCCATGCGCATGTCGAGCGGAGCGTCGTAGGAGTACGAGAAACCGCGCTCGCGCGTATCGACCTGCATCGAGGAGACGCCCAGGTCCAGGTAGACGAGGTCGGCGCTCAGCTCCTCGTCGCGCAGCAGCTCGAGCCCGTCCGCGTAGTCCATGCGCAGGAAGCGGGTCTCGCACGCCACCTCGTCGGCGAGCTCCTCGAAGCGCGCCTCGGCCGCGGGGTCGCGGTCGATGCAGATGAGCGTGCCGGTGGCCCCGATGCGGCCGGCCACGAGCCGCGCATGGCCGCCGGCGCCGAACGTGCAGTCGACCGCCGTCTCGCCCGGCGCGGGGCTCGTGAGGTCGATCAGCTCACCGGCGAGCACGGGTACGTGCGTGCGGGTCATGTCAAGAAGGATTGCCAAGGCGCTCCGTCACCTCCCCGATCTCGGCGTCGAGAGCCTGCTGCTCCTCCTGCCAGCGCTCCCTGCCCCAGACCTCGAGGTGATCGCCCACCCCCACGACCACCACTTCCTTCTCGATGCCCGCGTGCGCCGAGGAGCGGCGGCGGGAGTGTCACGCGGCCGCTGGCGTCGAGGTCGATCTCGAACGAGTTGCCCTGGTAGAAGCGCGAGAGCTTGCGGTACTCGGTGCCCATCGGGTTGAGGCCGCCGAGTGCCCTTTCGATGATCGACTCGTGCGCCTCGGGCGTCCAGACCGCCACGCAGTTCTCTGGATCCTTTGCGAGCACGGCTCCGCTCGAGAACGCGGCGCGGAAGCGGGCCGGGATAGCCAGCCGGTTCTTTGCATCCAGCGAGTGCTCGAAGTGGCCGCGAAACGCCAAGGGTCAGGTTCCCCGAGAAGGAATAGGACCGAAGTGGCGGAGTGGGAGGAGCCCCGCCACTCCGGTCGTTGGTGGGGCCCACCGTACCCCACTCTGCCCCACTCTGCAACACCCTTCCCCACTTTTCCGTCCGACGCACCTGCCTCGTGAGCGGCCGTTGCTCGAGATTTGGCTCTGCGAAGCGGAACAATCGCCCTTTGAACTGGTGGGGCGCGGCCCCGGCCCGGTGGCCTCGGAAGCCACTTCGGCCCTATCAGGGCGCAATCCTGCGTGCAGCGGACGCGCTGGGCGAGGTCTTGCAGGATTGGCCGCCGTGCCGCAACCAGCGCAGGTCCGCCCTGTTGGGGATAGCTGGCAGTCCTCAACCGAATGGACGGGAGGTCCGATTCAGATGAAGCGCTTCGCGCGCATGCCGTCACCCGCGATGGTGGTGGCCTGCCTTGCACTGTTCGTCGCCCTGAGCGGCGTGTCCTATGCCGTCGCGACGATCGGCTCAGACGACATCATCAACGGCTCGATCCGCAACCGCGACTTCAAGGACGGCACGCTGCGCGGCAACGAGGCGAAGCCGGACGGCTTCGGCCCGAACGCCATCAAGGAGCAGGTGCTCGACTCCTCCAAGCTCAACGCGGCGAAGATCGGGAAGGTCCCCGGCGCCGCGTTGGCCGACGGCCTCACGCGCCACGGCGTGGTCTCGAGCGCGGGCGCACTCGTGCGCGGCCGCGGGGTCACCTCCGCCGCCAAGACCGGTGACGGCCAGTACCAGGTCATCTTCGACGTGGACGTGCGCAACTGCACCTACTTCGCGACGCTCGGCGACGAGTCCGCGTCGGCCCCCGGCACCGGCCAGATCTCGGTGACCTCGGCGGCGAGCAACGTGAACGGCGTGCGCGTGGTCACCCGCAACAGCGCGGGCGACGCCAACGTGGACCGCTCGTTCCATCTGACTGTGTCCTGCTGAGGACGGGCAGGGGTTGACAATGCGGGGCGGCCGTCACGGCCCGCCCCGGCTTGGTCGTCGCTTTCGCTGGGCTTGCAACGGCGGGGGTGGTCTCCGCCGGCCGGGCCGGGGCTGGACAAGGGTGTCGTGGACGGCGGCCGACTGTCCTGGCGAACAATCCTCCGCTGATCCCGTGTCTCGCCGAATCTTTCACAGCACTGGAGAAGTGGCCGCCGTCCTCTGGCGCCACCATCCCGACTTGTGGGTGTACTGGACCACCTATCCAGGACGGTTTCGCTTGCCCCTGAGCGCATCGCCGAACGATCTTCGATTCCCCACCGGCTCCTCGCACTTCCCCTTCCCAGCCCATACGCGAGCCCGACCCAGCGCCACCCCACCGAGCAATCGACCGGAAGGCGAAGACGTGGTCCGGCTTAGTCCTCGCGCTCCACGTGGGCGGCGACCTCCCAGTGTGAGGAGGTCTCGTCCCGCTCCACCAGGAAGCGGTCGTCCTCGGGGTAGAACACCGCGGTCTCGTAGTCGTCGCCCGCGAAGGCCTTGACGTCCTCGAGCGAGTCCCAGAGCGTGAACATGATGAACTCGCAGCGGTCGCCCACGTCGCGCCGGATCATCGTCACGCTCCGGTTGCCGGGCACCGCGACGTAGCCGGCCACGCCGGTCTCCTCCATGTACTTCGCGTAGGCGTCTCCGTCCTCGCGCCGCACCACCCCGCGCCAAATCCGGGCAATCACTCGCTCTCCTCCGGCTCGACCGTCGCGGACGCTACAGCGGCACCACCTCCGATCCTCCGCCGAGCAGCGCCGACGCCAGCGCGGCAGCCACGAGCAGCAGCACCGACGGCACCAGCAGCAGGGCGACCACGAGCTGGATCTTCGGGCCGGCGCGGGCCGCCTCCTCGCGGATCCGGCGTGCGAGCGCGAAGCGGGCGTCGCGTGACTGGGCGCTCAGAGTCTCGGCGAGCGGCGCCCCGTGCCTGCGGGCGCGCTCGAGGGCGGCAACGAGCGCCCGCACCTCCGGGAGCGGCACGCGCAAGGCCAGCCCGCCCAGGGCCGCGGCCAGCGGAACCCCCAGCGCGACCTCGCGGCCGACGACTCGGAACTCCGCGGCGAGCGGCCCATCCGCGCGCTCGCCCACCGAGCGCAGGGCCTGCGCGAGCGAGCAGCCCGCCTCGACGGTCACGCGCAGGAGGTCGAGCAGCACGGGCAGCTCCCGGCGCACGCGGCGCGCGCGTTCGGCCGCCAGCTGTCGAAGCCACAGATCGGGCGCGAGGAAGCCCGCCACGGGCGCTCCCAACGCGAGCACGAAGCCGAGCCGGCCCGGTGCGATCGAGCCGAGCAGGGTGCCGAGCGCGCCCCCGGCGGCCGCACTCGCGAGCTTGGCCGCCATGAGCTCGCGGACACCGAGCCCGGTGGGCCGGCCCGCCGCGAGGATCCGTGCTTGAAGGTCCGCCGGCCCCGCGACGGAGCCTGCCCGCAGCCGCTTGCCGGCGGTGGCAAGGAGCCGAAGGACCCGAGCGCCGGCCGCCGCCCGCGGCCGTGTGCGGCGCTCCGGGGCGACCAGGATGAGCCCCGCGGCGGCGCAGGCGGCCGACGCGAAGGCGAGCAGCATCGGGAGGAGGAGCGTCACCCGGCGCTCACCAACGCACTCTCCCAAGCCGGCGCATCAGCAGCGCCGCCACCACCTGGAGCACGAGCGCCAGGCCCACCAGCCACGCGGTCAGGAACGAGCTCCACAGGCCGGCGAACCATCCCGGGCTCGCGAGCTCCGCGAGCAAGCCGCCGCCCAGCGGGAGCAGCACCACGATCAGGCCGGTGAAGCGCGCCTGGGCGGTGGCCGACCTGACCTCATCCTCCAGGCGGGCCTGGTCCTCCATCGCCCGCGCGCTCTCGCGCAGAAGGCGGGCGAGGTCTCCCCCGGCGCGGCGCTGCAGCAGACAGGCGGCGACCAGCGCGTCGAGCCGCGTGGAGGGCACCCGCGCACGCATCGCCTCGAGCGCCTCCTCCGTGGTCGCCCCGGCCGCGAGCTCGCCGGCCGCACGGCGGAGCTCATGACCCGCCGCCCCGTCGACGCCGGCCGCCGCCTCGACGAGCGCGCCGCGCAACGAATGCCCGCCGCCGAGCGCGTCGGCCAGCGCAAGCGCCATCGCGGCGACTCCGCCGTCCACGGCGCGCCGGTAGCGCCTCCGCCGCGCGGCCAGGATCCGCGAGATCGTCCACGGCCCCGCCGCGGCGAGCGCGATGCCGGGCAGCGGGCCCGCGACCGCCGTGCCCCCGAGAAACGCCACCATCGCTCCCGCCGTGAGCAGCCGTCGCCGCTCGGCGGCGCCGGGATCGCGCCCCTCGCTGCCGAGCCGCACGAGGATGTCGACGAGCCGGGCGGCCTCCTGCGCGATGCGCGGCCCCCGTCCCGCGAGCGCGCCCAGCAGCCGGCCGCCGAGCTCCCAGGCCGCGAGTGAGCCGGCAGCCGCGGCCACGAAGGCCAGCAGGGGAGCGGCGGTCACGGAGCACCCTCCGTGGGGAGCAATCCCGCCAGCCGGCCCGCCAGCGGTCCCGGACCTGCGCGCCGCAACTCCCCGCCGCGGGTGTACAGGTCGCGCGTGCCGGTCCCGCCCGCCACCCTCACGACCTCGGTCACCGACTCGACCACACGCGCGCCGTCGGCGAGTCGCGCCTGGTGCACCACGAGGTCGAGCGCGCTCGCCACCTGGTCGCGTACGGCGATGTGCGGCAGCCCCACGCCTGCCATCAGCGCCAGGGTCTCGATGCGCCGCAGCGCGTCGGCCGGCGAGTTCGCGTGCACGGTCGTGAGCGACCCGTCGTGCCCCGTGTTGAGCGCCTGGAGCATGTCGAGCGCCTCCGCGCCTCGCACCTCCCCGACGACGATCCGGTCCGGCCGCATGCGCAGCGCGTTGCGAACCAGCTGTCGGATCGTGACCTCGCCGCGTCCCTCGAGGTTCGGCGGGCGGGCCTCGAGCCGTACCACATGCCGCTGCCGCAGACGCAGCTCGGCCGCGTCCTCGATCGTCACGATCCGCTCCTCGCCCGGGATCGCGCCGGACAAAGCGTTCAGGGTCGTCGTCTTGCCGGAACCCGTGCCGCCGCTGACGAGCACCGAGGCCCGCGCCGTCACGCACAGCGCCAGGAACTCCCCGACGGCGGCGGGCATGGTCCCACCGGCCACGAGCTCGCGCAGTGAGAAGCCCTCCCGGCGAAAGCGCCTCACCGTCAGGCACGGGCCCGAGAGCGACAGCGGCGGGATAACCACGTTGACGCGCGACCCGTCCGCCAGCCGCGCATCACAGAGCGGCTGCGCCTCGTCCACCCGCCGGCCGAGCGGCGCGAGGATCCGCTCGATCGCGTGGAGCAGCTCGGGGTCGCCCTCGAACGCGACGCCCGTGCGCTCGAGCCGCCCGCGCCGTTCGACATACACCTCCCCCGGCCCGTTGACCATCACCTCGTCGACCTCGGGGTCGGAGAGCAGCGGCTCGAGCGGCCCGAGCCCGGTCGCCAGCAGGACCACCCGCGCGCAGAGCGCGTCGCGCTCGGCGTCCGGCAGCGGCGCGGCCTCCAGCTCGACCAGCTCCCGCACCTCGGCCTCGAGCCCGTCGCCGCCCGAGTCGCCGGCCCGGGCCCGCTCGATCAGGCGCCCGCGCAGAGCGTGGGCGAGGTCGTCGAGTGCCTCCATGCCTGGGAGAAGGCGCGAACGGCCGCGCGGTTCGCCCCCCGGCCGATGCTCGGCGGGTTCGTGGTTGCCGCGGGCGGGCTGGGGCTGGGGAAGGGGGTGCGGGTGGCTTCCCGGCGCCGGTGCTCTGACCGCCACGGGGGTCTTTCTCCGCCACGTTGCCGGCTTGGTGTCGTGTGGCGACATCAAGTCGGCATCTGTTGCGGAGGAATCGGGTCGCCTACCGCACCTCGAGCAGCGTCTTCCCCACCGTCTGTCGCGACTCGATCGCTGCGTGCGCGTCGGCCGCCCGCTCGAGCGGGAAGCGCTGGCCGATCACGGGCCGCAGACGGCCCGCGGCGGCCTCGGCGAGGGCCGTCTCGGTCTGGGCGCGCATCTCCTCCGGCGTCGGCCGTGCCATCGGGACGAGCTCGACGCGGCGCTCCGCCGCGGCGTCCTCCGAGATCGCCGCCCATTCGCCGCTCGCGAGCCCGAAGCGGAGCATGCGCCCGCCGGGGTCGAGCAGCTCGAACGCAGAGGCGCCGATCTGGCCGCCGACACCGTCGAAGACGACGTCCAGTCCGCCAAAGGCCTCGCGCACACGCTCGGGCCAGTCCGGCTCGCGGTAGTCGACCGCCGCCTCGGCGCCGAGCTCACGGGCCAGCTCCAGCTTGGCCGCCCCACCCGCCGCGGCCACCACTCTCGCGCCCGCCGCCCGGGCGAGCTGGACCAGCAGGCTGCCCACGCCCCCGGCCGCCGCCTCCACGAGCACCCGGTCGCCCTCGCCCACGCCCACGGTCCGCACGAGCGACACCGCTGTCCGCCCGTCCGCGAGGAGCGCCACCGCCTCGTCCAGTGCAACGCCCTCGGGGACCTCCACGAGCGCGCCCGCGTCGACCACGGCGAGCTCTGCGTATCCACCCGAGCCGCCCATGCTGCTCACGACCCGCCTGCCGGCCATGCCGGGATCGACGCCTGCGCCGACCGCGGTGACGACGCCGCCCACGCCGTTGCCGGGAATCACCGGCAGCTCGAGACTGAACGGTCCCGAATCGGCGCGCAGCTGGGTCTCGACGAAGGTGATGTTCGCGTACTCCACATCGATGAGCACCTGGCCGGGGCCGGGCACCGGGTCGGGCGCATCACCGGCGACGAGCACCTCCGGCCCGCCGAATTCGCTCAACCACACCGCACGCAAGGACCGCAGCGTAGGACTTCGACCGCACTCGAAGTCAAGGCTGGGAGACTCACGCCCATGGACCTCACGCTCATCCCCTTCGACCGGCCCACCGAGACGCGCAGCTTCGAGAAGGGACGCTTCGAGGTCTACAAGGTCGGCCCGATGACGCTCGGGCGGGCCACCTACGAGCCGGGCTGGAGGTGGTCCGAGCACGTGGGCGCCGCCTCCGGCGAGAGCCTCTGCCAGGTCGAGCACGTCGGGCTCGTGCTCGCCGGCGCCGCCGCCGTGAAGATGGACGACGGCAGCGAGAGCGTGATGCGCGCGGGCGAGTTCTTCTACGTCCCGCCCGGCCACGACTCCTGGGTCATGGGCGACGAGCCATACGTTTCGCTCCACATCATGGGCAGCGAGAGCTACGCCACCTGAGAGCCGGCGGCCCGCGCCAGCGCCGCGCGCGCCTCCGCAGCGAGCCGGCGCACCAGCTCGCCCGCGGGGAGCTCGAGCGCGAGCGGATAGGCCTCGCCGGCCCACAGGTGGAACCACTCGGCGTCGCCCGCCTCGCGCGCGGCGGCCCTGAGCGGCGCCGTCAAATGGTGGACCTCGGGATACGCCACCGGAGCCGCCGCGCCGTGCTCGCGCATGAAGCGGTTCTCGATGCCGCGCGCCGTGCGTCCCGTGAAGGCGCGCGTGAGCGCGGTGGGGCGGTCGCCGCGGAGCGCATCGCGGTGGGCGGCGGCGGTCCCGGCCTCCGGTGCGAGCATGAACGCCGTGCCGAGCTGCGCCGCGGCCGCGCCGGCGGCGAGCACCGCCGCCACGCCGCGCCCATCGGCGATCCCGCCCGTGGCCACCAGCGGGAGGTCGGTCGTGCCGCGCACCTGCTGAAGCAACGCGAGCAGGCCGATCTCGCCGGGCCGGGTGGGGTCGAACGAGCCGCGATGCCCGCCCGCCTCCACACCCTGGACGACGAGTGCGTCCGCTCCCGACGCGGCCGCCACCGCCGCTTCCGCCGCCGTCGTGACGGTGATCCAGGTCGCGCACCCGGCCGCGCGCAGCTTGTCCAGCACGCCCGCGTCCGGGCAGCCGAAGGTGAACGACACAACCGGCACCCGCTCGGCCTCGCAGAGCTCGAGCTTGGCCTCCCAGCCGTCGTCGTCGTGGCGCGGCTCGCCCAACGAGGCGCCGCGGCGCTCCGCCTCGCCCCGCAGGCGCTCGGCGTAGGCCGCGATCTCGGCCGGATCGCCCGCGGCGGCCGGCGGCGCGAACAGGTTGATCCCGAAGGGTCGCGCGGTAAGCCCGCGCAGGGCCTCGATGTCGGCGCGCACCGCCTCGACGCTCTTGTAGCCGGCGGCGAGGAAGCCGAGCCCGCCCGCCTCGCATACCGCGGCGGCCAGCGCAGGGGTCGACGGCCCGCCGCCCATCGGGGCCTGCACGACGGGGTGCTCGAGCTGTGAGATCGAGAAGCTCATCCGCGGTCCGGCTCGCAGACCGACATGGTCACCGACGCGCTCACCTCCATGCGCTCCGGCAGGCTCTCGACCCGCCGGCGCAGCGTTCCCGGATCGAGGTGGACCGCGCTCGGCCCCATCGCCACAACCGCTTCCAGGTCGGCACGCGACAGCGTCATCTCCCACTCGCGGACCTCGGCGTGAGCAACGCGGAAGTGTCCGGCGAGCTCGCGGTCGAGGCGCTCCTGCTTCCGGCTGTCGACGCTCAGGAGCCCCAGGCCCTCGACCAGCTCCTGTAGGTGGCGAGCGGTGGGCGTCACGACGAGGAGCGACCCTCGCGGCGCCAGCAGGCGCGCCATCTCCGCCCCGTTGCGCGGAGCGAACACGTTCAGGACGAGCCCCGCGACCCCGTCCCGCACCGGCAGCGGACCCCAGACGTCGCAGCCCACCGCGCCGATGCGGGCGTGGGCGCGGGCGGCCCGCCGCAGCGCGGGTGCGGAGACATCGAGCGCGACCCCGTGGCGAGCCGGAAGCGTGTCGAGCACGCGGGCGAGCTGCCAGCCGGTCCCGGCGCCGAGGTCGACGACGCAGCCGTCGCCGCCCACACGGCCCGCGGCGCCGGCGAGCGCCTCGGCGAGTGGATCAAAGTGACCGGCGGCCAGAAAGCTGTCGCGCGCGGCCACCATCCCCGCCGTGTCTCCTCGCGCGGCCCGTGGGCCCCCGCGCAGGAGGCTGACGTAGCCCTGCCGGGCGACATCGAACGTGTGGCCCGCCGTGCAATGGACCGAGCCGCGCGCCAGCTCCAACTCTCTCGCGCAGTGCGGGCAGCGCAGGTATCCCACGACGTCCGCGAGCACGCGGGGCTCAGTCCGGGAAGGTCTCGGGCTGCTCGACGGCGCGGCGGTGAAGCTCGTCGTCGATGTTCGACCCGGTCACCACGAGCACGATCGGACCCTCGACGGGCTCGAGCACCTCGAGCGCGGCGAGCGCCGCCGCGGCCGAGCCCTCCACGCGGATCCCCGCCGCGGCGAATGCGCCGACCGCTTCCGCCAGCGCCCGCTCCGACACCTCCACGAACGGCACCCGCAGGCGGACGAGCTCGTCGACCGCGCGCGGCACGGCCACGCGCACGGCCATCCCGTCCGCGAAGGTCGCACAGCGATCGCAGTCGACCGGATGCCCGGCTGCCACGCTCAGCGCCATCACCGGGGCGTCCTTCGCCACGACGCCGACCGCGCCGTCGCCCTCGAGCCCGCGCGCCACACCGATCAGGAGCGCCCCGTTGCCCACCGGAACCGTGACCCGCGCCGGCCGCTCGCCGAGCTGCTGCACGATCTCGCGTCCGATCGCCTCGTAGCCGTCGAACTGGGCGGGTTCAGCGCCGTCCTCGAAGAACGCGAGTCCCCGCTCAGAAGCAAACTCGCGTGCGAGGTCCTTCGAGGCGTCGAGGTCCTCTCCCACCAGGTGCAGCTCCGCACCCAGCTCCGACAGCCTCGCCAGCTTCGCCTGGCTGGCCCCCTCCGGAGCGAACACCACTGCCTTCATCCCCGTCCGGGCGGCGGCCCAGGCCGTCGCCGCCCCGTGGTTGCCGGTGGACGCGGTGACGACCGACTCGGTTCCGTCCGCGCGGAACCTCTGAAGGGTCGGGAGCGCGCCGCGCCACTTGAAGGCGCCGAGCTCGTGCTGGTCCTCGCGTTTGAGGAACAGCGGACGGCCCCGCGCCAGGGAATCAGCTGCCTGCTCGAGCGGAGTCGCATCCACGTTTGGGCATGGTGCCCGATCCTCTAGCGTGGGGGCCGTGAGCACGACCGTCGACGAAGCACTGGAAGCCGCCTCCTGGGACCTCGAGCCGCTCGTCGGCGGACGGGGTGCCGAGGGGGTCGAGGAGATGCTGACCGAGGCCCGACAGCGCGCGGACGCGTTCTCGCAGCGGCACAAGGGCAGCGTCGCCGAGCTGGGCGCGGACGGCCTGGCCGATGCCATGCACGAGCTGGCCGCGATCCACGACCTTGCAGGCCGCGCCGGCTCGTACGCGATGCTGAGCTTCTCGCTCGACACGGCGGACCCCGAGCGCGGCGCGCTCATGCAGAAGGCGCGCGAGCTCGGCGCGGCGATCGAGACCTCGCTGCTCTTCTTCGAGCTCGAATGGAACCTCGTTGCCGAGGAGCGTGTGGACGAGCTGCTCGCGGCCCCCGAGCTCGAGTTCTGCGCACACCACCTCCGCACGGTGCGCCGCTACCGCCCGCACCAGCTCACGGAACCCGAGGAACGCATCCTCACCGAGACGGAAGTGACCGGCGCGGGCGCCTTCCAGCGCCTGTTCACCGAGCAGACCTCGGCGCTCGAGGTGGCCCTGCCGGGGCAGGACGAGCCGGCCTCGTTCGAGGAGGCGCTGTCGGCCCTCCAGGACCCCGGTCGCGAGCGCCGCGCCGAGGCCGCCGCCGCGATCACCGAGGCGCTTCGTCCCGGCCTGCGAACGCGCGCCTTCGTGTTCAACACTCTGCTCGGCGACAAGGCGACCAAGGACCGGCTGCGCTCATATCAGCACTGGCTCGCCTCGCGGAACCTCGCCAACGAGGCCAGCGACGAGTCGGTCGAAGCGCTCATCGGGGCCGTCCAGGCGCGCTACGACATCGCCCGCCGCTGGTACACGCTCAAGGCGCGCCTGCTCGGTGTCGACCGGCTCGCCCACTACGACCGCATGGCGCCGGTCTCGGACAGCGACGACCGGATCCCCTACGGGGAGGCGCGCGAGATCGTGCTCGACTGCTACCGCAGCTTCTCGCCCGAGCTCGGCGACACGGCCGCCGTCTTCTTCGAGCACCACCACATCGACGGCCCACCGCGGCCCGGCAAGCGTGGCGGCGCCTTCTGCTCCTACACGGTCCCGTCGGCCCACCCCTACGTGCTGCTCAACTACAACTCCCGCCCGCTCGACGTGCTGGTGATGGCCCACGAGCTCGGCCACGGGGTGCACGCGGCGCTCGCCCGGCCGCAGGGCATCTTCCACTTCACGACGCCGCTGACCCTGGCCGAGACGGCCTCGATCTTCGGCGAGACGATCGTCCTCGAGCGGCTGCTCGAGCGCGCGCCCGGGCCGGCCGAGCGACTCGACCTGCTCGCCGGCGCGCTCGACGGCGCGGTGGCAGCCGTGTTCCGGCAGATCGCGATGAACCGCTACGAGCACGCGCTCCACACGGCGCGCCGCGAGACCGGCGAGCTGTCGACCGACCGCTTCGCCGAGCTGTGGCTCGAGACGCAGGCGGACCTGCTCGGCGACAGCGTCGACCTGCACGACGACTACGGCCTCTGGTGGTCGTACATCTGGCACTTCGTCGACGCTCCCGGCTACGTCTACGCGTACGCCTACGGGCACCTGCTCGCGCTGTCGGTCTACCGGCGCTACGAGGAGGAGGGCGAGGGCTTCGTGCCGTCCTACCTGGACCTCCTGCGCGCCGGCGGCTCGCGGCCGCCCGAGGAGCTCGGGGCGATCGTGGGGGTCGACCTCGCCGACCCCGGCTTCTGGTCGAGCGGCCTCGAGCTGATCGAGCGCCAGCTGGACGCCGCCGAACGCGCCGCGGAGGAGGCCGGCAGGCTTGGCCCGAGGCAGCCGGCTCGGCCGGCTGCGGAGGGTTCCCTCAAGAGTGATCGAGCTCGACGTCGCCGAGCACATTCCGCTCCCCGGCGGCGAGATCGAGCTCGCGCGCCCACGCGACGCCGAGTCCCTGCTCAGCGAGGAGTCCTTCGAGCGGGACGAGTTCCTGCCCTACTGGGCCGAGCTGTGGGCGAGCGCGGTGGCGCTCGCACACGACCTGTCGCTGCGCTCGCTGCGCGGAAAGCGCACGCTCGAACTCGGGTGCGGCCTCGGGCTGCCGAGCATCGCCGCCGCGCGCTCCGGGGGCCGGGTGCTCGCGACCGACTGGTCGGCCGACGCCGTCCTCGCCACCGCGGCCAACGCGGAGCGCAACGGCGTCCGGGTCGAAACTCTCGAGTGCTCCTGGGCCGCGCCCGAAGCGATCGTCGAGCGCGGTCCGTGGGACCTCGTGCTGGGCTCCGACGTCCTCTACGAGCGCCGCAACGTGGGCCTGCTGCTCGGGCTCCTGCCGCGCCTCGTCGACGGGCACGGCCTTGTGCTGATCGCCGACCCCCAGCGCGCGGCTGCCGTGACGTTCCTCGAGCGGGCGGAGTCCGCGGGCTGGACCGTCCGGAGCACGGGCAGCCCACGCTCGGAGCGGGTCCGCATCCACCGGCTGCGACGGGGCTAGCCAAAGCTCAAGCGCGCGGCAGCCCGGCGAGCTCTGTGTACAGCTCGCGGGCCGAGCGCTCGCCCAGCCGCAGGCTCTCGAGGCGGTAGCTCTCGTCGGGGGCGTGGATGGCGTCGTCCGGGAGCACGAACCCGCTGACGATCGTCGGCACGCCGCGCTCCGCCAGCACCGCCAGCAGCGGCAGCGTCCCGCCGAGGCGGACAAACGCCGGCGGCGTGCCGCAGGCGCGCCCGATGGCCTCGCCGGCAAGGCGCAGCGCGGGGTGCTCGGGGTCGAAGAGCGCCGGGTCGGCCAGCTCCATCTCCATCTCGACCTCCGCGCCCTCGGGCACCGCCGATAGCAGCAGGCGCTCGAACTCGGGCCCGATCACGGCCGCGCTCTGCCCTGGCGCCAGTCGCAGGCTCACGTGCCCGCGCGCGACCGACGGCACGATCGTGCGCGGCTCGCCTGTGCTCACCAGGTTCACGTCGAGCGCCGGCGCCGCGCCGATCCGCTCGTAGAAGTCGTCCCCCGCCCCGGGGGTCACCTCGCGCGCGCCGACCGACCGCAGCGCCTCCGGACCGGGCTCGAGGCGTCCCCAGGACTCTCGCTCGCGGTCGCTCACGGGCGCCACCCCCGCGCTCAGCTCCTCACGGACGACGCCCTCGCGGTCCGGCGTGAGCTCGGCCAGCATCGCCAGCAGCACGTGCGCCGCGTTCAGCACGGCGCCGCCGTACAGGCCCGAGTGCAGGTCGCGCGCCCCGGTGCGGACCTCGATCGATGCCTGCACGAGGCCGCGCGCGCCGACGGAGATCGCCGGTGTGCGCTCGTCCGCCATCAGCGCGTCGAAGACGATCGCGCAGTCGACGCCGAGGTCCGCGTCGCGCAGCCAGCGCAGCACCGAGCGGCTGCCGACCTCCTCCTCTCCCTCGACGAGAAAGCGCACGTTCACGGGCAGCTCGCCCGCGCGCGCGAGCTCGCAGGCCACATGCAGCAGCGGCAGGAAGTTGCCCTTGTCGTCCGCCGCGCCGCGCGCGTAGAGCCGGCCGCCGCGCTCGGTCGGCTCGAACGGCGGAGAGGTCCAGGCCTCGCCCGGGCCCGGGTCCTGGACGTCGTAGTGGCCATAGGCGAGCACCGTCGGCGCAACGGGCCGCGCGGCGGCCAGGTCCCCGACCGCCATCGGGTGACCTCCGTCGACCACGACCTGGTCCGCCTGGCCGCCCGCGGCCTCGATGCGCTCGCAGACCCAGTCGCAGGCGCGGCCGAGTGCCGGGGCGTCGCCGCCCCCGGTGGAGATCGAGGGAATGCGAAGCCAGTCGACGAGCTCATCCAGGAGTGCGGGCATGGGCGGGCATTCTCACGGAATCGCTCCGGCGCCGGCCGAGCCGGCGCCCTCGCGCACTACCGGTGCGTAGCATCGGCGTGATGCGGCGCCTGTTCCTCCTCGTGGCGGCGGTCGTGCTGGTGGACACGTCGTTCTTCGCCGCGGTGTCGCCGCTGCTGCCGCAGTACTCGGACGAGTTCGATCTCTCGAAGACCGGCGCCGGCGTGCTCGCCGCGGCCTATCCGGCGGGGACGTTCGCCGGCGCGCTCCCCAGCGGCTGGCTCGCCGCGCGCTGGGGCGTCAAGCCGACGCTGCTGCTCGGCCTCGGAATGCTCGGCGTGACGAGCCTCGTGTTCGCGTTCGCCAACCACATCGTCCTGCTCGACGCCGCCCGCTTCATCCAGGGCGTGGGCGGCGCCTGCATGTGGTCTGCCGGCATGTCCTGGCTCGTCTCGGCCGCGCCGCCGGAGCGGCGCGGCGAGCTGATCGGGTCCGCACTCGCTGCGGCCATCGTGGGCGTGGTGCTCGGCCCGGTGCTGGGCGGCGCCGCGACCGTGATCGGCCCGGAGATCGTGTTCAGCGCGGTCGCGGTCGGCGCCGCGGCGCTGGCGGCCTGGGCGTGGGCGACGCCGGGTGTCGAGCCGCAGCCCGGCGCACTTCTCTCCCAGCTCGCGACCGCGCTGCGCAGGCCCATGGTGTTGGCCGGCTTCTGGCTGTTCACCCTGCCGGCCCTCTTCGCCGGCGTGATCGAGGTGCTGGCGCCGCTGCGACTGGACGACCTGGGTGCAAGCGGCGCCGCGATCGGGGCGGTGTTTCTGATCACGGCGGGCGTCGAAGCCGTGGTGAGCCCGCTCGCCGGGCGGCTGTCCGACCGGAAGGGGCGGTTCACACCGATTCGGGCCGGCCTGATCGGCGCCGTGGTGATGGCGGTGCTGCTGCCGCTGCCGGGCACCGTGGTGCTGCTGGCCCTCGCGGTCATGCTCGCCTTCGCCTCGCTGGGCGGCTTCTGGGCGCCGGCCATGGCCCTGCTCTCGGACGCCTCCGAGGAGTCGGGGCTCGATCAGGCGCTCGCCTTCTCGATCTCGAACCTGGCGTGGGCGATCGGACACGTCGTCGGCGCGGGAGCCGGCGGAGCGATCGCCGAGGCCAGCTCGGATGCGGTGCCCTACGCCGCGCTCGGCGTGATCTGCGCCGCCACGCTGGCCGGACTGCAGCTCATGGGTCGCCGGGAGCTTGAGCCGGCCTGAACAGGTCGAGCCCGTGCTCGGAGGGCACGAGCACACCGTCGTGGCCCGCGCCCAGCCCGGTGAGGCGCCCGAGCGCGGCGGGCGCGTCGAGTCCACCCACGATGTACGGGCAGAGCGTGACCACGGGCCGGTCGCGGAAGTGCTCCTCCCATGCGCGTTCGACCTCCATCGCGTGGGCAAACGAGTCCGAATCCGGGCCGACCGGAGTATGCGACGACCAGAGCGTGCTGAGCCCGCGCCCGACGCGCCTCGTCGAAGGCGGCGTCGAGACGCTGCGGCAGTCGCTCGGGCGGCTCCGTGAGGAGGATCTGCTCGAGCGCCAGCCGCCGCTCGGCCTCGAGGCCGGAGACGTCGAGGCCCGCGCCCGGTCAGGGCTTCGCGGTCGCGCTCGGGCTCGACGCCTCGGTGGACGAGCCAGCCGCCGCGCTTGGCGCCGAGCGAGTAGAAGGAGGCCACGACGGGCGCGAACTCCTCCTCGCTGCGTAGGAGGACCGCGAGGTGCGGACAGGCGCCGCTGTCGAGCGCGGGGACGAGGGCGCCGCTGAGCACGGGCGACACGATAGTCGAGGCGTTTTTCACACGGGCACCTCGAGTGTCACGCAGGCGCCGTCGCCCGGCGCCGAGCGCACGGTCAGCCGGCCGCCGAGGCTGCGGGCCCGCTCACGCATCAGCGTGAGGCCGAAATGCCCGTCGCCGGGACCGCCGGCCTCGGCCGGCCGGAAGCCGACGCCGTCGTCCTCGATCTCGAGCGTAAGGCGCTCGTCCTCCACGAGCAGTCGCACCTCCACCCGCTCGGGCTGCGCGTGGCGAGTGGAGTTGGCGAGCGCCTCGGTCAGGACCCGGACCACCACGGCGGTGGTCTCGGGCGAGACGTCGACGGCGGGCCCTTCGCAGCGAACGACGAGCGGAAGCCCTTGCCCGCGTCTCGCGCTCACCTCCTCCACCGCGGACTGGACACCGCCGAGAGGGATGTGGACCGAGAGGTCTACGAGCCGGGCGCGCACCACCCGGCGTGCCGAGGCGACGGCCTCACGGAGCCGCTCCGCGCTGGCGCGAGCGAGCTCGGGCGGCGGCTCGGACTCGAGCAGGGCCAGCTCGCGCATCGCGAGCGCCAGATCCTGGGCCAACCCGTCGTGGATCTCCGCGGCGAGCCGCGCCCGCTCACGCTCGATCTCCGCTCCCTGTAGCTGCTGGCGAAGGCGCGCGGTGGATATGCCTGCCGCCAGCAGGTCGCCGAGCAAGGTCAGCAACGGTCGCGGCGGTCGGATCGAGCGACAGCGGCAGCGGCGCGGCCGCCACGACCACCCCCACCAGGCGCTTCTCGGAGACGAGCGGCACGACCAGCCAGGACTGCGCCGGCGGCTCGAAGGGGTTGGGCACGAGCCAGCTCGCCTCTTCGCGGAAGACCAGCGGCGCGCCGCTGGCGATCGCGAGCCGCCAGGCCTCGTCGTCGAACGCCACATCGTCGCGCGCCCGCGTGGTCGCGCTCGCGTCGGCCGACGTGATGTAGCGCTGGAGGCTCGCGTGCTCGGCGAAGCGCGGCAGGTAGAGGACCACGAGCTCCAGGCCGAGCGCGTCCCGCATCTCGTCGAGCGCCCGCTCGGCCAGCTGGCCGAGGCTTCCCCTGCCGACGAGCGCACGCGCCACGCGCCCGAGCGCGCCGAGGGCGGCCAGAACCTCCGGGTCAGGCCGGTGGGCCAGCGGCGGCGCTGTCTCGCAGATGGGCCTCTGCTCAGTCGTCACGTCCGCGCCCCACGATACTTCGACCGTGGCCATCGAGAACGGACCCGTGCGAGTGCTGATCGCAGACGACCACCGGCTGATGCGCGAGGGCACCGCCGCGCTGCTCGCGAGCGACGAGCGCGTCGAGGTGGTCGGACTGGCCGCGGACGGCGGCGAGGCGATCGCGCTTGCCGAGCGGCGCCGGCCGGACGTGGCCCTGCTCGACCTCAACATGCCCGGAGTGGGCGGCATCGAGGCCTGCGCCGCCATCCGCCGCCGCTCGCCGGAGACCGAGGTGATGATCCTCACCGTCTCCGAGCAGGAGCCCGACCTCTACGCGTCGCTGAGGGTCGGGGCCGCCGGTTACCTGCTCAAGGACATGGCCCCGGGGGAGCTGATCGAGGCGGTGCTGGCTGCCGGGCACGGCGAGCCCCGCATCCCCGCCTCCATGGCCGGGCGCCTGCTTCAAGACCTGGCGGGCGGCGCCCGTGACCCGGATCCGGATCCCCTCGGCACGCTGAGCGACCGCGAGCGCGAGGTCCTCGCGCTGCTCGCGGAGGGTCTGCGCAACCGCGAGATCGCCGAGCGGCTCGTGATCAGCGAGGCGACGGTCAAGACCCATGTGCGGCACGTGCTCGAGAAGCTCCGCTTCCGCAATCGCGCCGAGGCGGCTGCGTTCGCGGCCCGTCACCTCGATTGAGGTCATGAGGCCGCTCGCAGGGCTGCTCCCCTCAGGGCGCGCAGCATGCCCGCCTTCACGTCTTCCACCCCAATCCCGAGGCTGGAGGCAACCTGCTCGGCCGAGTAGCCCGCCAGGCGCGCCAGCGCCACCGCCTCGCGGTCGGGTCGCTGCATGCCCTCGAAGCACGGCGCGGGCGCCCTCCGGACCGCCGTCAGGATCGCGCTCTCGACCAGCCGCTCGCGAGCGATCACGGGCTCGGAGGCGGCGTTCTCCATTACCCGCTCGGTCACGCCCGCGGCAGCCTGCTCGTCGCGCGACGCAGCAAGGGCGGCGCCGTAGACGTGCGGCGCCAGGCGCATCAGCTCAGCCGTCCGAGCCAGACCACTCATGGGGCGTCACCGTACGGCCGGCGGCCCTCCTCGCCATCGCCCGGAAGGCTCATCTCGTATCAGCCGAAAGGTGCATTCACCTCTCGGCGCCCCGCCGACGCCTACGGGCAGTTCGGCCAGGGCGCGCTGCCGCTCTCGCGGTAGAGCTTCAGCGCGAGCCGGTCCTGTAGCCACTCAGGCGCCTTTGCCGGGTCGCCCGACCCGCCGAGGCGCTCCCAGGTGGCGCGGCTGAACTGGTACTTGCCGCGGTACTGACCACTGGGCGAGACCGCGCGCGGGTTCCCGCCTGACTCACATTCCGCGATCGCCTCGAGAATGCCCCGGACGGACCCGCCCGCCGAGCTGAACGACTCGAGTCCGAGCGCCCTGCGTGTCAGCGGGCCGACGATCCCGTCCGCAACGAGCCCATTCGCGCGCTGGAAGCGCCTGACGGCACGCTCGGTCTGCGGCCCGAACACCCCGTCGGCCGGAACACCGAGCCGCGACTGGATCTGGCGGACGGCGGAGCCTCGGTCGCCACGCTTGACAACGACCTCAGCCGATGCGGATGCCCGCACGGAGTCGGCGGAGGCAGTCGGTGCTGCCAGTACGAAAGCGATGAGCGCCAGCAGCAGGCCGAAACCGGCATGCGGACGACGAACGGCATCGACGATCCCTCGCAAGTGTCGTTTCCCCTTTCCAGATGCCTACGAGGTGAGCTGACGGGCTCGCGCCGGAAAGTGCGCTACGCAACGGAAGCGTGCGATTCGCCCCTGCGGCCTCACGGGCCGCTGTGGTTCCCCCGTTCCTCGCCGTCGGGACGGCGAGGACTCGGCGATTCAACGTTCGAAGGCGGTATATCCAAGCAGACGCGCGTTCTAAACCCGCGGCGGCATACCCCAAATTGGGTCTAGCGGCCTACGAGGAGCAGGTCGTCGACGATCGTGACGATGTCGATCGGCTCACCCTCAACAGGTTCCGGACTCGGCGGCGGTGGCTCGATCTCGGGCCGTGGCGCCGGCGCCGGAAGCCGCGCCTGCTCGAGTTCGCGGCGGCGCAACCACACCGCCGCGGCGATCGCCGCCGCGAGGAGCGGGGCCAAGCGGAGCAGCAGCCGCAAGCCAGGCACACGGCGACCTTACACCCGCCCGCCGCGAGTACGCTGGCCCCAGTGGACCTGGGGCTGAACGGAAAGGTCGCGCTGGTCACCGGCGCTTCGCAGGGGATCGGGCTTGCGATCGCCAGGGAGCTCGCCGCCGAGGGCGCGCGCGTCGCGCTCAGCTCGCGAACGCGGGAACGCGTCGAGGCCGCGGCCGGCGACATCGGGGCCCGGCCCTACGTTCACGACATGGTCAACCTCGACGCCGCGCCGGGCCTGGTCTCCCAGGTCGAAGAGGATCTCGGCCCGCTCGACATCCTCGTCACGAACACCGGCGGACCTCCCGGCGGCGACCCGCTCGGCTTCAGCCGCGAGCAGTGGGAGCAGGCGCACCGGGAGCTGGTCGTGGCGCCGATTGAGCTGATCGAGCTGGTCGTCCCGGGTATGCGCGAGCGCGGTTTCGGCCGGGTGCTGAACGTGGCCTCCTCGACCGTCCGCGAGCCCAGCCCGGCGCTGATGCTCTCCAACTCGCACCGTCCCGGCATCGTCGCGGCCTTCAAGACGCTCGCGCGCGCCTTCGCGGGCGACGGGGTCACCTTCAACACTCTGCTTCCGGGCCGCATCGCCACAGACCGGCAGGCCCATCTGTACGGCTCCCTCGAAGCAGCCGAGGAGATCGCCCGCGAGCAGGTTCCGGCCGGCCGGCTCGGCACCCCGGAGGAGATGGGCGCGGCGGCCGCCTTCCTGTGCTCCGAGCGGGCGTCCTACATCACCGGCGTCACCCTGCTCGTCGACGGCGGGCTGACGCTGGGGGTCTGAGCATGCCCAGGCCGTCCATCGGCAGGGGCCTCGCGGTGGCCATCGCCTCCGTCGCGCTCACGACGGCCGTGATCTACCCGCTGGCCGAAATCGTGCCGGTCGTCTCGACCGGCGTCGTCTACATGCTCGCCGTGCTGCTCGTCTCGTCCTACTGGGGACTCTGGCTCGGGCTGCTCACTGCGCTCCTGAGCGCCGCGGCCTGGAACTTCTTCCACATCCCGCCGACCGGTGAATTCACGATCAACGACGGCGAGAACTGGGTGGCTCTCGCCGTCTTCATGGTCGCCGCGCTCGTCACGAGCACGCTCGCGGGCTCGGCGCGCGGCCGGGCCGATGATGCCGAGCGCGGCCGGCGCGAGGCCGACCTCACCGCCGAGATGGCGCGGCTGCTGCTCCGGGGCGGGAGTGGCGAAGAGCAGCTGAGGGCCGTCGCGCAAAGAATCGCCCAGGCCTTCGACTTGGCGAGCGTGTCCGTCGAGCTCGCCTGGGTCGACTCGGACGAGCGCCGGCGCGCTCTGCCGCTGATCGTCGAGGGGAGCCGGATCGGCACCGTGCTGGTGCCGGCCGGGACCGACCCGGAGGTGCTCGACGCGCTCCAGGACCGTGTCGTGCCGGCGCTCGAGACGCTGGTCGGCGCCGCCCGCCGCCGCGGCGAGCTCGAGGCCCAGGTGATCGAGACGAAGGCGCTCCGGCGCAGCAACGTGATGAAGACGACGCTGCTGCGCACGATCTCGCACGACCTGCGCTCGCCGCTCACCGCGATCACCACCGCGGCGGGCGGGCTGAGCTCGCCCACCCTCGGCGACGACGAGCGCCGCGAGCTCATCTCGGTGATCGACACCGAAAGCGCCCGGCTCTCACGGCTCGTCGAGAATCTGCTCGACCTCACCCGGCTTCAGGCCGGCAGCGCCGATCCGCACGCCGACTGGTGCTCAATCGACGAGGTCGTGGAGGCCGCGATCGCGTCTGTGGCCGGCCCGCCCGCCGGCTTCGACGTCGAGCTCGACTCGGGCCTGCCGCTCGTGCGTGCCGATGCGACCCAGCTCGAGCGGGCGATCGCCAACGTGCTCGAAAACTCGAGCCGCTTCGCGGGACAGGACCCGGTCGTGATCCGCGGCCGCGCCTCGGGCAAGTTCGTCATCCTGCGGATCTCCGACCGCGGGCCGGGCATCCCGAGCGAGGAGCTCGAACGGGTCTTCGAGCCGTTCCACCGTTCGCGAGAAGGCGGTGCGTCACCCGGGTCGGGGCTCGGCCTCGCGATCGCCCGCGGCTTCCTGGAGGCCAACGGCGGGCGCATCCGAGCCGAGTCGCTCCCCGGTCAGGGGACGAGTTTCGTGATCCAGGTGCCCATCCCCGCCGAGAAGCCCGCGGCCGCGCCGGCCGGCGAGCGCAGCGCGGAATGACCGGCGGCCGGCGCGTGCTCGTCTGCGACGACGAGCTGCAGATACTCCGCGCCCTCAAGGTCATCCTCCGCGACGCCGACTTCGACGTGATCGCCGCGGCGACCGCGCAGGAGGCGCTCGACGCCGCCGCGGTCCAGCGCCCCGACGCGGCGATCCTGGACCTGGTGCTGCCGGACGGAGACGGCGTCGAGGTCTGCCGGTCGATCCGCGAGTGGAGCACGATGCCGATCATCGTGCTGTCCGCAATCGGCGAGGAGACCCAGAAGATCAGGGCGCTCGACGCCGGCGCAGACGACTACGTCACGAAGCCGTTCAGCCCCGGGGAGCTGGTCGCCCGCCTGAACAGGGCCCTCACGCGTGCCGGTAAGGCGACCGCTGCCGACGAGCCCGTGCTCTCCGCCGACGGCCTCGAGCTCGACCTCGCGGCGCACCGCGTGAGCGTCGCGGGCGACGAGGTGCACCTCACCCCGATCGAGTTCGAGCTGCTGCGGACCCTGATGCAGGGCCGCGGCCGGTTGCTGACCCACCGGGCATTGCTCGCCGAGGTCTGGGGGCCGGGGTACGAGGACGACACCCAGATTCTGCGCGTCCACGTGGCGAACCTGCGCCGCAAGATCGAGCCCCAGCCCGGCTCGCCGCGCTACATCGTCACGGATCCGGGCGTCGGCTACCGCTTCGGCGCCTGAGCGGCGAGCACCTTCACGACATCTTTATGCAGTGATAGCGGATCTTGATGGCTGCTTGACAGGGCGGGCGCGATTCTCGGTGCATGGCAACGAGTTTCATGCACCCGACAGTCACCGTGCGCGGCCGCGTGTTCCTGCAGCGCGGGGCGCTCGCGCGGCGGCTCGCCGCCGGCGCCAGCCCCGCTGAGAGCCCCGAGCTCGCGCGCCGCGCCGAGCAGCTCCGCTCCGCGCGCAACCGCCGTGTCCTGGCGCGCGGCCTCGAGCGCATCATCGACGCCGCCGAGGAGGGCCCGCATCCGTACAGCTCAGCGGTGCCCCTCAGGCGGGCAGCGATCCTGGATGCCCGCGAGGGCATTCTGGAGCTGGCCGCCGAGCTGCGTGACACCGATCAGGACGTGAACGTGCGCGGGATCGCGCTCGTCGAGCGCCTGCTCACGGACGGCGGCTCCCCCCTCTACATGCAGAACGACGAGGAGAGCGTCGACGGGGCAATCAGCCACGCGCGCGCCGCCCTCCTGCTCGCCTGATGGACTTCCTCTCGGACCTGCTGTCAATCGGGATCGGCCTCGCCTGCTTTGCGGCGTTCCTCGCTCTCCTGGAGGGCCTCGAGCGGGTATGAGCGGCGCTGAGCTGTTTGGGCTCCTGGTCTCGATCGCCGTCTTTGGCTATCTCGTATACGCGCTCCTGCGCGGGGAGCGGCTTTGACGGCTCAGGGCTGGCTGCAGATCGCGATCTACATCGCGGTCCTGACCGCGCTCACGCCGCTCCTGGGCGGCTACATGGCGCGCGTCTACCGTGGCGAGCGGGTATTTCTGACCCCGGTCCTAGCGCCGTTCGAGCGGCTGACGTACCGGCTGCTGCGCGTGAACACGAACGTCCAGCAGGACTGGAAGGGCTACGCGCGCACGACGATCGTGTTCAGCCTTCTCTTCTTCGTCGTCCTGTACGTGATCCTGCGCACCCAGGGCATCCATCCCTTCAACCCGGAGGGCTTCGACTCCGGCACCTGGGACGTCAGCTTCAACACGGTCTCGTCGTTCATCTCGAACACCAACTGGCAGTTCTACGGCGGCGAGACGACCATGAGCTACTTCTCGCAGATGGCGGGGCTCGCGGTGCAGAACTTCATCTCCGCCGCGGTCGGCATGGCGGTGCTCGCCGCGGTGATCCGCGGCTTCGCAAGCCGCGGCACGGCCCAGCTCGGAAACTTCTGGCAGGACCTAACGCGCACGCTGCTCTACATCCTGGTGCCGCTGTCGATCATCGGCGCGCTGATCCTGATGTCGCAGGGCGTGGTCCAGACGCTGGCCGGCTCGGTCACCTACACGACCGCCCAGGGCTTCGAGCAGACGCTCGCCCTCGGCCCGGTTGCGTCGCAGATCGCGATCAAGCAGCTGGGCACGAACGGCGGCGGCTTCTTCAACGTCAACAGCACGTTCCCGTTCGAGAACGCCACCGCGTTCAGCAACTTCATCGAGGTCCTCTTCATCCTGCTGATCCCCGCCGCGCTCACCTACACGTTTGGGCGCATGGTGGGCAACCGGCGGCAGGGCTGGGCGCTCTACGCGGCCATGACGGTGATGCTCGTGATCGGCATGGCGGTCGCGTACGGGGCCGAGCAGAACGGCTCGCCCGCCCAGAAGAGCGCCGACGTCGCAACAGCGTCGGCCGACGGCACCACCGGCGGCAACCTCGAGGGCAAGGAGCAGCGTTTCGGGATCGCGAACAGCGCGATGTGGGCCGCGATCACCACGGCCGCCTCGAACGGCTCGGTGAACTCGGCGCACGACTCGTACACGGGCACCGGCGGCGCGGTCCCGCTCGTGAACATGATGACCGGGGAGGTGATCTTCGGCGGGGTCGGCTCGGGCCTCTACGGCATGCTGCTCTTCGTCCTGCTCGCCGTGTTCATAGCCGGCCTGATGGTGGGCCGAACGCCTGAATACCTCGGCAAGAAGATCGAGGCGCGCGAGGTCAAGTACGTCCTGATCGGGACGCTCTACACCGCGCTCGCGGTGCTTGTGACCACGGCGCTCGCGATCGCCACCAAGTGGGGTGCTCCGTCGATCTTCAACTCGAGGCCCCAGGGCTTCTCGGAGACCCTCTACGCCTACACCTCCCAGGGCAACAACAACGGCTCGGCGTTCGCGGGCTACACCGGCTACCTGCAGCCGAACGCGCCCGGCAACGTGGGCGCCTTCGGCATCACGTTCGCCGACCTGCTCGGCGGCGTAACCATGCTCTTCGCCCGCTTCGTGCCGCTGCTCGCCGCCCTGGCGGTGGCCGGCTCGCTCGCGACCAAGCGCGTCTCGCCGCCCGGCGCCGGCACGTTCCGCACGGACACGCCCACCTTCGTGTTCCTCCTGATCGCCGTGATCGTGATCGTCGCCGCACTCACCTTCTTCCCGGCCCTCCTGCTGGGCCCGATCGTCCAGGCACTCACCGACCAACTCTTCTGACCCATGCGCCGCGAACTCACAACCTCGGTACTCGCCATCGTCATCTTCACCCTCCTGCTCGGGCTGGCCTACCCGCTGGTCATGACCGGTGTCGGCCAGGTGCTCTGGCCGAACAAGGCCGACGGCAGCCAGGTCGAGCGCGACGGCAAGGTCGTCGGCTCGCGCCTGATCGGGCAGGACTTCCAGCGCCCGGTGCTGGGTCCCGACGGCGAGCCGCAGGAGGACGAGGAGGGCAACCCCGTCCTCGAGGCCGACCCGCGCTACTTCCAGTCGCGGCCGTCGGTCACGGGCTACAGCGCAAACGTCACCTTCTTCAACAATCTCGGGCCCGAACAACAAGGAACTGCGCGACCTGTTCAGGGAGAACCTGGCGACCTACCTCGACCGCGAACGCCCGTTCAACCCGGGCCTCCAGCGAGAGGACGTGCCGCCCGACGCCGTCCAGACCACCGCGTCCGGCGTCGATCCGCACATCTCCGAGGCCAACGCGCGCATCCAGGCGCGGCGTGTGGCCGAGGAGCGTGGGCTGCCGCTCGAGCGGGTCATGGAGCTCGTGGATGAGAACACGGACGGCCGCGCGCTCGGCGTGCTCGGCGAGCCCGGCGTGAACGTGCTGGAGCTGAACCTCGCGGTTGACGAGGAGGCCGCCTGATGACCAAGGAAGCTCAGAGCCTCTTCCGCGGCCCCATCCTGCGGCAGGCGCTGTGGGCGAGCGTCGTCAAGCTCGACCCGCGCGTCCAGTTCCGCAACCCCGTGATGTTCGTCGTCGAGATCGGCGCGGTCATCACCACCGTCGCTTGGCTGATCCAGGTGTTCGGCGGCGAGCCGCTCGGCGGAGGGGACGAGCCCGCTTGGTTCACCTTCACGGTCGCTGTCTGGCTGTGGCTCACCGTGATCTTCGCCAACCTCGCCGAGGCGCTCGCCGAGGGCCGCGGCAAGGCGCAGGCGGCCGCGCTCCGAGCGATGCGCACCGACACCGTGGCCAGACTGCGCGACGGCGGCGAGAAGCCCGCCTCGCAGCT
The DNA here is from genome assembly GCA_963757815.1 of uncultured Thermoleophilaceae bacterium. Classification (GTDB taxonomy): domain Bacteria; phylum Actinomycetota; class Thermoleophilia; order Solirubrobacterales; family Thermoleophilaceae; genus JACVRW01. The sequence goes on from CAVWSN010000017.1 coordinate 202,195, forward strand.
CGTCAAGGGCGACATCGTGGCCGTCGAGGCCGGCGAGCTGATCCCCGGCGACGGCACCGTGATCGAGGGCATCGCCTCGGTCGACGAGTCGGCCGTGACCGGCGAGTCCGCTCCCGTGATCCGCGAGTCGGGCGGCGACCGCAGCGCGGTCACCGGCGGCACGCGCGTCCTCTCCGACCGGATCGTGGTCGAGATCACGCAGGAGCCCGGCGAGAGCTTCCTCGACCGCATGATCGCGCTCGTCGAGGGCGCCGCGCGGCGCAAGACTCCGAACGAGATCGCGCTCGGGATTCTGCTTGCGGGCCTGACACTGATCTTCCTGGTCGTCGTGGTGACCCTGCGTCCGTTCGCCGAGTTCTCCAACACCGACGTCTCGATCACCACCCTGATCGCGCTGCTCGTGTCGCTGATCCCGACCACGATCGGCGCCCTGCTGTCCGCGATCGGCATCGCCGGCATGGACCGCCTCGTCCGCCGCAACGTGCTCGCGCTCTCCGGCCGTTCCGTCGAGGCCTCGGGCGACGTCGACGTCCTGCTGCTCGACAAGACCGGCACGATCACGCTCGGCAACCGCCAGGCCACCGAGTTCATCCCGATGCCGGGTGTCGAGGAGGCCGACCTCGCCGAGGCGGCCCAGCTCTCATCACTCGCGGACGAGACGCCCGAGGGGCGCTCGATCGTGGTCCTCGCCAAGCAGTACGGGCTGCGCGAGCGCCACTTCGATCCGTCCGCGCGCTTCGTGCCCTTCTCGGCGGAGACGCGCATGAGCGGCGTTGACTTGAACGGCACGCGCCTGCGCAAGGGCGCCGGCGACGCGATCGTCAAGTTCGTGACGGACGATGGCGGCCAGGCGCCGCCGGAGCTGGACGGCACCGTCGAGAGGATCGCCCGCGAGGGCGGCACGCCACTTGCCGTGGCCCGCGACAGCCAAGTTCTCGGAGTGATCTACCTCAAGGACGTGGTCAAGGAGGGCATGCGCCATCGCTTCGACCAGCTGCGCGCGATGGGCATTCAGACCGTGATGGTGACCGGTGACAACCCGCTCACCGCCGCGAAGATCGCCGACGAGTCGGGCGTGGACACGTTCCTCGCCGAGGCCACCCCCGAGCGCAAGCTTGAGCTCATCAGGGACGAGCAGCGCGAGGGCCGGCTCGTGGCGATGACCGGCGACGGCACCAACGACGCGCCCGCCCTCGCCCAGGCGGACGTCGGCGTTGCGATGAACACGGGTACCCAGGCGGCGCGCGAGGCCGGCAACATGGTCGACCTCGACTCGAACCCGACGAAGCTCATCGAGATCGTCGAGATCGGCAAGCAGCTCCTCATCACCCGCGGGGCGCTGACCACGTTCTCGGTGGCCAACGACGTCGCCAAGTACTTCGCCATCCTGCCCGCGATGTTCGTCGCCACCTACGCCGCCGCCGGCGAGTCGGCGGGCCCGCTGGAGTCGCTCAACATCATGGACCTGGGCACACCCCAGTCGGCGATCATCTCGGCAATCGTCTTCAACGCGCTGATCATCCCGCTGCTGGTGCCGCTCGCCCTGCGCGGCGTGCGCTACCGGCCGGTCGGCGCCACGGCCCTGCTGCGGCGCAACCTGTTCATCTACGGCTTCGGGGGCCTGATCGCCCCGTTCATCGGCATCAAGCTTCTGGATCTCCTGATCCACAACGTGCTCGGCGCGTAGCCTCCGCGCCAAATGGCGGAGCCGGGACGCGGCCACTACAAGATCTTCCTGGGGATGGCGGCCGGCGTCGGCAAGACCTACCGCATGCTCCAGGAAGGCCACGCCGCTCTCGCCGACGGCCGCGACGTGGTCATCGGAATCCTCGAGACCCACGGCCGGGCCGACACCGCCGCTCTGGCCGAGGGTCTCGAGGTCATTCCGCGCCGGACCGTCGACTACCGCGGCACCCAGCTGCAGGAGATGGACCTGCCAGCCATCTTCCAGCGCGCGCCCGAGCTCTGCCTGATCGACGAGCTGGCCCACACGAACGCGCCGGGGGTCGAGCACCACAAGCGTTACGAGGACATCGACGACGTGCTCGACGCGGGCGTCGACGTCTTCTCGACGGTCAACGTCCAGCACCTCGAGTCGCTCAACGACCGGGTGGCCGAGCTGACCGGCGTGCGCGTGCGGGAGACCTTCCCCGACGCGGTGCTCGCCTCGGCCGACGAGGTCGTGCTGATGGACCTCACCCCCGAGGCGCTGATCCAGCGCCTGCGCGAGGGAAAGGTCTACGGGCCGGAGCGGATCCAGACGGCGCTGAACAGCTTCTTCAAGGTCGAGAACCTGTCGGCCCTGCGCGAGGTGGCGCTGCGCCAGGTGGCCGAGGAGGTCGAGTCGAGGCGCCTCGTCACCCCGGCCGAGGCGCTCGGCACGCGCGAGGAGAAGATCTTCGGCGACGCCCCCCAGCCCTTGCAGGAGCGCGTGCTCGCCCTCGTCACGCCCGACGAGGAGTCGCAGCGACTGGTGCGCCGCGCCTGGCGCTCCGCACAGCGCCTCGGCGGCGACCTCGACCTCCTCTACATGGCGCCGCCCGGCGAGCCCCCACGCGGCGAGGAGCGCCAGCGGCTCGAGGCGTTGCGCCGGCTCGCAGGCCTGATGGGGGCGGACCTGATCGTCGAGGAGGGCGACGACCTCGTCGAGGCCGCCGCCCGCGTCGCGGCCGACCGCGGTACGACCTACGTGATCCTCGGCCAGCCCTCGGCGCGGGGCGCCTTCGCCCGCATGTCCGAGTGGCTGCCGGAGCGGCTGATGCGCCGCCTGCCGGGCGTGGACGTTCGGATAGTGGCCGACCGGCGCTGACCTACCCACGAGCCCCCCTGGCCAACGCCAGGTGGGTCGGTACGTCGCTTCCCGTGTGGACCCGGGTCGGTCTCCGCCGGCCGGGCCAGGCTGGGGAAGGGGGTGTGGACAGCGGCCGCTGTGATCTCCGCGCAAACAATCTTCGGCTGATCCCCACATTCCCGAATCTCATCGGACAGAGGGGGCCCCAAACCGGGACTGGCGCCACCGTCCTGCCCTGTAGGTCTCCTGGCCCACCAATCCAGGATCGCTCGCGTCTTCCCGACGCCAGCGGCCGAACGATCTTCGATCGCGCTCGGGCCAGCCGCGGCAGTCGAACCAACCCCTTCCCCAGCCCCATACGCGAGACCGACCCAGCGCCACCGGCCGAGCAACCCCAACCCCAGCCGGAAGGCAACCGGGGAAGTCCGCAGTGACGAGGGGCGGGCGCGCCGGCCGGGGGAGGGCCGGCGCGCCCGCAACGATCGCCCTAGGCCAGCGCGGGGGAAGGGGCAGGCGCCGGCTCGAGGGCGAGGTCCAGTACCTCGCCGATTGTCATCACCGGGTGGAAGGTCATCGCGTCGCGGACCTCCTCCGGGACATCGTCCAGATCTGCGCGGTTGCGCTCCGGGAGGATCACATCGGTGAGTCCGGCCGCGTGCGCGGCCAGCACCTTCTGCTTCAGGCCGCCGATCGGAAGCACCCGGCCCTGGAGGGTGATCTCACCGGTCATGCCGACCGTGTGCCTGACCGGCCTGCCGCTCAGCAGCGAGGCGAGCGCCGTCGTCATCGTGATGCCCGCGCTCGGCCCGTCCTTCGGGATTGCGCCCGCGGGGACGTGCACGTGGTACTCACGGCTGTCGAAGGCGTCCTCGTCGATGTCGAGCTCGTCGGCGTGTCCGCGCACGTAGGAGAGCGCGATCCGCGCCGACTCCTTCATGACGTCGCCGAGCTGGCCGGTCAGGACGAGGCCCTCCTTGCCCTTCATCGAGGTCGCCTCGATGAACAGGACGTCGCCGCCCGCGCCGGTCACGGACAGGCCCGTCGCCACGCCCGGGATCGCGGTGCGCTCGGCCGACTCCTGGAAGAAGCGCTGGCGCCCGAGGGCGTCGCGGAGTTCGTCCGAGCCGACCTCAACGGGGACGGTCACGCTCTCCGACGCGATCTTCGTCGCGGTCTTGCGCAGAAGGGTGCCGAGCGTGCGCTCGAGCTGGCGGACGCCGGCCTCGCGCGTGTACTCGGTCACGACCTGCCCCAGCACGTCATCCGAGATCGAGACCTCGTCCTCGCGCAGCCCGTTGCGCTCGCGCTGGCGCGGCCACAGGTAGCCGCGCGCGATCGCGACCTTCTCGTCGGTCGTGTAGCCGTCGAAGCGCACGACCTCCATGCGGTCGAGCAGCGGCAGCGGGATCGTCTCGGCCACGTTGGCCGTGGCGATGAAGACGACCTCCGACAGGTCGAGCTCGACGTCGAGGTAGTGGTCGCGGAACGAGTGGTTCTGGGCGGGGTCGAGCACCTCGAGCAGGGCCGCGCTGGGGTCGCCGCGCCAATCCGCGCCGACCTTGTCGACCTCGTCGAGCATGATCACCGGGTTCATCGTCCCGGCGTCGCGCAGGGCGCGGACGAGCCGGCCCGGCAGCGCGCCGATGTACGTGCGCCGGTGGCCGCGGATCTCGGCCTCGTCGCGCACGCCGCCGAGCGACATGCGAACGAACTCGCGTCCCGTGGCGCGTGCGATGGACTCGCCGATCGACGTCTTGCCCGTGCCGGGCGGCCCGATCAGGGTCAGGATCGCGCCGGAGCGCTTGTCCTCGGCGATGCCCCTCTCCTGGCGCAGCTTGCGCACGGCGATGTACTCGACGATGCGGTCCTTCACGTCCTCCAGGCCGGCGTGGTCGGCGTCCAGCACCTCCCGCGCGTGCACCGGGTCGAGCCGCTCGTCGGAGCGCTCCGACCAGGGCACCGCGATCAGCCAGTCGAGGTAGGAGCGGATCATCGAGCTCTCGCCCGACTGCTCGCCCATGCGCTCGAAGCGCCCGAGCTCGCGCTCGGCCTGCTCGCGCACCTCGTCCGGCATCCCGGCCTCGGCGATCTTCTTGCGGTACTCCTCGACGACCGAGGCGCCGTCCTCGCCGAGCTCCTTCTGGATGGACTCCATCTGCTTGCGCAGGAAGTACTCGCGCTGCTGCTTCTCGGCGCCGGACTGGACGTCATCGCGGATGCGCCGGCGGACCTGCAGCTCGGTGAGGCGCTCGCGCTGAAGCTCGAGCGCGCGGGCGAGCCGCTCGGTCACGTCGAGCTGCTCGAGCAGCTCGACCTTGTTCTCGTAGCTGAAGTCGGGTGAGTAGCCGCTCGTGTCGGCGAGCGCGCCGGGCTCGCTGATGGAACGCACGAAGGCCGAGATGCGGCCGTCGTCGCCGCGCAGCTCGAGGATCTCCTCGACAACGGCGCGGTATTCGCGCTCCAGGTCACGGGTGCGACCGTCGACCGGGACCTCGTCGGGGTGCGACTCGACCTGCACGCGCAGCTCGCCCGCGGGGCTCGTCTGCGCTGCGCCGATGCGGCCGCGGTAGAGGCCGTCGACCATCACGGCGTGGCCGCCTCCGGGGAGGCGCACCCGCTCCGTGACGGACGCGACGGTGCCCACGCTCGCGAAGTCGTCGCCCTTGCGCGGGACGAGGACGATGCGCTCTTCATCGCCGGCGTCGATGGCCAGCGTCAGGGACATGTGGGGGAAGACGACGGAGTCGTCGACGGGAATGAGAAGAAGTGTCTCGGTGGCCATGCTTGGTTACCTACTTACGTTGGGTAAGCAAAGCTTAGCGGCCGATTGGCAGATCGTCAGGGGCCTCGCCGCGCCGCCGGGAGTGGGATGCTCCCGGCCGTGACGGGCACCGATGACATCGCACGGGCGGCCGCGGCTGCGGCTGCCGTCGAGCTGGTCGAGCCGGCCATGACGATCGGGCTCGGGTCAGGACGGGCCGTGTGGAAGGTCGTCGAGCTGCTCGGCATGGGCGAGGAGCGGTTCCGAGCGGCGACCGCGTCGAACCGGACCGCTGAGCTGGCCGCGCAGGCCGGGATCGAGATCGTGGAGCTCGACGGCGAGCTCGAGCTCGACCTCGCCCTCGACGGGGCCGACGAGGTGGGGCCCGGCCTCGGCCTGATCAAGGGCGGCGGCGGGGCGCTCCTGCGCGAGAAGATCGTGATCTCAGCGGCGCGCCGGTTCGTGGTGGTGGCGGAGACCCCGAAGAGGGTCGAGCGCCTGGGTGAGCGCTGCCGCCTCCCCGTCGAGGTGGTGCGCTTCGCGTGGCGCGACACACGGCGAAGGCTGGCCCGGCTGCTGCCCGACGCGGAACTGCGGATGGACGATGGCGCTCCCTATCTGACGGACGAGGGCCACTACCTCCTCGACTGCCGCGTCCCCGAGGGCGCCGATCCGGCAGAGCTCGACCAGTCGCTCAAGCGCGTGCCCGGCGTGGTCGAGCACGGGCTGTTCCTCGACATGGCCGAGCGCGCCCTGCTCGGCCGTCCGGACGGCGGAGTCGACGAGCTCACGGCCTGACGATGCGTCAGAGGTCGCCCGCCGACACAGCGGCAGCGGCGGTCCGCGTCCGGTCGCCCGGCGGGCGGGCGAGCAGGCGGATCTCGCGCCCGAAGTTGTCCGCCGCCGTGAGGTACACGGCCTGCCGCAGCGTCACCCTCAGTGTCGCGAGCGCGGCGGGGGCGGGGCTCGGTTCGTCGCCGGCGGCAGCGTAGGCGCCGGCGGCCGGATCGCCGCGCAGCGCGAGCAGCTGGACGTCGGCGAGCGCGACGAGCGTCCGCCCCACTCCCCCTCCCGCGCCCGGCTCGGTCGAGACGACCACGTCGACGCGCGTGCCGGGAGCGAGCGCCTCGGGCATGCCGCCGCCGCTCACGCCCACCTCGACCGCCCGCTCCCCCGGTCCGAGCTGCGACCCGGCGGCGCCGGGCCCGCTGCCCGCGGCGGGCTCGAGCTGGCCGGCGGTGAGGTAGCTGCCCGCGCCGAGGGGCACCGCCGTTCGGGCGCCGGTGACCTCCGCCGCCGATCCGATCGCATCGGGCGGGACGAAGCGGGCCGGGACGCGCCGGACCGCGAGCGCTCGCGCCGTGACTCGCGCCCCGGAGGCGAGGTCGCGCGCGGCCACCAGCACGGGCACCAGCGGCCCCACCCGCTCCTCGACCTGGCGTTCACGCTCCGCCACCTGCGACGCGGCCAGCCCGCCGGACGCGAGCGCCACCGACAGCAGGAGCAGCCCGCGCCGGCGGCGCGCGGTCACGCCGCCACGTCCTCCCCACCCCCGCCTCGCTTGCTGCCGTCCCGCTCGGCTCCTGGCGCGCGCGGCAGCTCGAGCACCGCCACGGTCTCGGCGCCGCCGAGCTCCACCAGGACGCGGCCACCCAGCTGCCTGGCGGCGCGCTCGGCGATCCGGAGGCCGCGGCCTCGTGGCGGGATTGACCGCGGCGGCCCGACGGAGGCGCCCCGACGGTCCTCCGGTTGCGGTTGCGGATCTCGATCCGCACACCCGACGGCGTCGTCCGGCCGCGAACCCTTATCTGGCCCTCCCCATGCTCCGCGGCGTTGGCGACGAGGTTGCCGAGCGCCTTGGCCAGCGCCCGGCGGTCGACACGCGCCGGCGCGGGCCCGCCGAGCCATCCGAACGCCACCTTCCCCGGGTCCGTCTCCCAGGGCGCCAGCGCCGCCCGGGCCACCGCGCGCAGCTCGGAGGGCTCGGCGCGAGGCACGGACGCGCGGCCCGTGCGCGCCGCCGTGAGATCGGCAAGGCCGGCGTCGAGCCGGTCCAGCTGAACCCGCAGCATCGCCGCGTGCCGCGCCCCCGCCCGTTCGCGGCGCATTCGCTCGCAGGCAAGCCCGAGCGCGGTGGCCGGCCCGCGCAGCTCGTGCTCGGCGCGCTCGACCAGCCTGAGCTGCCGGCGGAGCCGCGCCAGGGCCGCCAGCCCGGCGATGCAGCAGAGCCCCGCCAGGGCGAGCGACGCGAACGCCACGGGCGTCACGGCGCCTCCGTCAGCTTGTAGCCCACGCCGCGCACGTTCACCACCCAGGGCCGCCGCGACCGCCCGAGCTTCTTGCGCAGCCGCGAAGCGTGCGCATCCAGAGTTCGCGTGTTTCCGACGGCGAGGTAGCCCCAGACATCGCGCAGCAGCTCCTGCTTGCGGTAGACGCGGGTGGGCTCCGCCGCCAGCGCGTGCAGCAGCGCGAACTCCTTCGCCGAGAGCTCGATCCGGCTGCCGGCCAGCCGCACGATCCGGGTGGTGGGATCGATCGTGAGGTCGCGGACGCGCAGCACGCCCTTGGCGCGCCTGCCCTCCGCGCGCCGAAGGACGGCGCGCACCCGCGCGAGCAGCTCCGCGTACAGGAACGGCTTGCACAGGTGGTCATCCGCTCCTCGGTCGAAGCTGCGCACCCGGTCGGCCTCGCCCACACGTCCGGTCAGCACGATGATCGGGAGCTCGGGATCGATCCGTGAGGCCAGCCCGTCAGCGGCGCGCACGCGGTCCAGGACGTCGAGGCCGTTGCCGCCCTCGAGCCGCAGATCGAGCAGCACCAGGCAGGGGCGGCGCACCTCGATCGCGCGCAGCCCTTCGGCCGCGCTCGAAGCGCTCGACACCCGGAAACCGTCCGCGGCCAGGTTGTCGGCGAGGAAGCCCCTGGTGGCCTCGTCGTCCTCGATCACGAGGATCAGCCCCTGCTCGTCCACGCCGGGAGAAGCGTCCGCGGCGCGATTCTCACCCCACCCGAGGTACCTTCCCTGCGACCACTAGCGAGGGAGGGATTTGCATGTGCGTTCCCGGCACGCTCGAGACGGTTCGGGAGAGGGTCGAGCGGGAGGGCCCACCGCGAGTGAGCCGGCGCGTGGCGCTTATCGCGGGGGCGGGCGCCGCTGCCTCCGCGGCGCTGCCCGGCGCGGTCTCCGCGCGCGGGCGGCGCGGGCATCGCGATGGACGGACCGGCAAGGGGCGGCTGGTCGATCTCAGCCACGAGTTCAGGGAGGACTTCCCCGCCTTTCCAGGGGCGCCCGCGACCAGTCGCGAGACGAGGTGTGACGATCCCCGAGAACGGCTTCTACGGCCAGGTCTGGACGATCTGGGAGCACATCTGCACCCATATGGACGTTCCGGCCCACTTCATCGAGGGCGGCCGCACCTCGCCCGAGCTGGAGCTCGACGAGTTGGTCGCGCCGATCGTGGTCGTCGACATCTCCGGGCGCGCCGCTCGCGAGCCCGACACGGTGGTCACGCCGGACGACCTGGCGCGCTTCGAGCGCCGATATGGGCGCATACCGCGCGACGCCGTGGTGGCGATGTACTCGGGCTGGGAGACGCGCGCGGGAAGCGTGGAGGCCTACCGCAACACCGACGCGACGGGGACTATGCGCTTCCCCGGCTTCGGCAAGGACGCGGTGGACTGGCTGCTGGATCGGCGGCGCATCCGCGGCATCGGCGTGGACACGATGAGCCTTGACCATGGCTCGTCGTCCACCTTCGACGTCCACCTGACAGTGCTCGGCGCCGACCACTACGGGGTCGAGAACCTGCGCAACCTGAAGCAGATCCCGGCCCGCGGAGCGACCCTCGTCCTCGGGCTGATCCCCTGGAAGGAGGGTTCGGGCGGCCCCTGCCGGGCGTTCGCAAGCGTCTGAGCGTGCAATCGCGGTTGCAGCGCCCGCGCCGGGGCAGGAAACGAACATAAGATCACGACGCCCGCCGGCCCCGGCCGGGCTTCCGCCCATGGACGACACCGCTCGACGTGGAAACTACGAGTCCGGCTCGGACTACGTCCTCGAGTACGGCGAGCTGCGCTTCACGTTCAACGAGCGCGACTTCACCGAGCGCGTCGAGCAGGCGGCCACGAAGCTCGGGTTCGTCGAGGGGCTGCTCTGCGACGAGGAGCGCGAGGACCTGGTCAACCTCGCCGTCAACGGCGAGGTGACCGAGGCTCACTCCGAGCTCGGCGAGCACATCAACTACTGCTGGAGGGATCTGAACGGCCCTTCCGAGCGCTCGCTGGTCCACTGGATCAGGCGGCTCGTGTTCCGCGGCGCCTGGCTCGACCAGCGCGTGATGGAGGGCGAGCTCGAGCTCGTATTCGACGAGCAGGACAACTCGTTCGGGTATGCGCAGCCGGATCGGAACTTCGAGCTCATCGAGCTCTCTCCCGAGCCGAGCTGGCGGCGGGTCGCTTACAGGCGCTAGGCTTCTCGCAGCTTTTCTGCAAGAACCTGAGGGAGGAAAGGATGCGGAAGGCCTCGACGGCCGTGCTGGCTGTCGCAATCGTGGTGCTCGGCCTTACCGCCCCCGCCGCGGGTGCTAAGGAGAAGGTCCTCACCCTCTACTCGCCCAAGATCCAGACGCTGCCGTACGTGCACGACACGCACCACGTGACGCTGCGAGCCGACGGCCACGAGGCCCCCGCCCAGCCCGGCTACGTGACCGGCTGGAAGGAGATGGCCCTCGTCGACTCCAAGGCCCCGAACGCGAAGCCGCTCCCGATGTCGAAGATGATGGTCCACCACCTCCTCTACTACGCCCCGGGGACCGACAGCCCGGCGCCCGGAAGCTGCTGGGGCTCGTCTGGCTTCATCGGTGGGCGCGGCGAGGAGCACCCGCTCGGGCGCTTTGCCACGCAGCTGCCCGCGTCGACTCGTGCCAAGTACGGGGTCGTCAACCGCAAGGCCGACGGGACCGCGCCCAGCTGGCGTCTCACGGCGATGGTGATGAATCACTACAAGCGGCCCAAGACCTTCTACGTGCGCACGCGCATCCACTACACGACCGACAAGCGCACCCCCATCCTCCCGATCGTGATGGCTGATTGCGCGAAACACGCCGCAAACGCGATGGCCTACGACGTTCCGGGCGGCGGCCGGAAGGGCTCGAACTTCGTCAGCTCGAGCGACTGGGTCGTGCCCGAGGGCCTGAACGGGCGGATCCTGCTCGGCGTCTCGCACCAGCACGGCGGCGCCAAGTACCAGACCCTCGAGAGCCGCACCTGCGGGCGGCGCATCTTCAAGGCGCCGGCCTATCACGGCACGCCCGACCACATCTACAACACGATCCGGCCGATCCTCCACGAGCCCGGCCCGGTGGGCAACGGGACTTTCGCCACCGAGCAGGGCGTGCCCATCACCGAGGGCGAGGTGCTCCGGCGCGTGGCGGTGCATGACAACCACAATCTGCACGTGGCAACGATGGGCTTCTGGTTCCTCTTCGTCGTGCCGGACGACTCGGTCAAGCGCTGCGGCAAGATGCCGACCGACATGGTCGACATCAACCGGCCGCGTCACTTCGACCGCACGCCGAACCACGACCTGAAGGTGCCCCAGCTGGCGAAGCCAACGGGCGGTTCCGCAGTCTTCGACGGCAACCCGCTGGAGATCGGCGACGACTTCTTCCGGCCCGGGACGATCACCGCCAAGGCCGGCCAGCCGGTGACCTGGAGCTTCGGCGGCATCCGCCCGCACAGCGTGACCGTGGCCAACGGCCCGCGCGGCTTCTCGTCGCTCTACCTGGGACGGAACGCCGGGAGCTACACCGTCACGCCAAAGGTCAAGGGGACCTACAGGCTCGTCTGCCTCGTCCACCCGACGACGATGGCCCAGACGCTGAAGGTCAAGTAGCGCCCGGGGCTACTGCAGCGCGTCCGCGTGGAGCGTCCCGCTCTGCGCGCTGAGCTTGCCGTCCGGCTCCAGCACGATGCGCGTGGTCGCCCAGCGCAGCGCCTCGTCCGAGTCGCCCGTCGCGGCGATCACCGTGAGCGTGCCGCCCTCGCTGGTGGCTCGCGCGGCGCCGAACAGACGCCGCCGGGCGCTTCCGGGGAGCGACTCGAGCGAGTCAACGATCACGGCGGCGTGGCCGCCGCGCTCGACGCGCCGCTTTGCGCGCTCGACGGCCAGCTCGGCAGCCTGCGCCTGCGCGTCGGGGGAGCGGTCGAAGCTGCCGCCCACCACCTCGAGGCCGTCGGCGGCGCGCCATTCCGTGACCTCCTCGGGGCGCACGCCGGCGAGCACGACCTGGACGTCGACGTCGTCCGCCTTCACGAGCTCGCCGGCCAGCTCGCGCAGCAGCTTGGTTGCGCCGGCGCCGGGCGGGCCCGCGATCGCCACGCGGGAACCGCGGCCGAACGGGACGTCGCCCAGCGCGGCGGGTGCCTCGAGGCGCGCCGACGGGAAGATCGCCGTCAGGTCCCCGAACCAGGGACGCTCCTCGGGTGGCTCCGCGTCGCCGCCGTTCACGCTCCCCACGCGGACCAGCGACGGGTGCCGCTCGTTGCGCCGCGGCGGGCGCACTGGGCCGCTCACCTCGTCGCCGGCGCGCAGCTCGCAGCGACGGATCTGGGCGGGCGACACGTAGACGTCGTCGCGCGACTGCCCGGCGGGATCCACGCGGACGAACCCGCTCCCGTTGGCGAGGATGTCGAGCACACCCGTGACGAGCTCCTCGTCGCGCTCGGGCGGCCGGCCCGCGTCGACGTCCTGCTCCTCCTCGGACGTGCCCTCGGACGTTCCCTCCGAGGTGCCTTCCGACGTGCCCTCGGACGTCCCTTCGGAGGTGCCTTCCGACGTCTCCTCGGAGGTGCCCTCGGACGTGTCCTCCGCGGTCTCCTCCGTCCTCGTCGGCCGCGGCCATGCGCCCGGCGACGGGAGCCTCGAGCGCCTCCTCGGCGGGCACCTCATCCGGCTCGCGCTCGTCGGCGACCTCGGCGCCGCCGGCCGGGCCGGCGGCATCCAGGATGGCCGCGATCAGCTCGTCCTTGCGCTTGGCCCGGAAGCCCTCCAGGCCGAGCTCCGACGCGATCGCGTGGAGATCGGCGAGCGGGCTGTCCTCGAGCTCTTTCCTCTTCAGCACCGACATGGCGGCGGCCTACCCTAGCGCTCGGAGCGCGGCGGCCGGGTCACGTGGCCTCCTCGACCGCGTCGAGCACGAGCGCGATCAGCCGAAGCAGCGCGGCGTCGACGTTCTCGTTGTCGATGATCGCCACGCCTGCCTCCTCCGCGCGCGCAGCCAGGTGGGCCTGGAGGGCACGGATGTCGTCGAAGGCCGCTAGATAGCGCTCGGCGGGCCGCGTGCCCGGGCGGTGGGAGAAATGCCCGCGGTGCAGCTCCTCGTCGCGCACCACCACGAGCGCCTCCACGAGCACGCAGCTCTCGCGCAGGCCGGGCGCGACCCGGCCGGGCTCGAGATGCACGCCCTCGACGATCACAGGCTTGGCCTCGTTGGCGGCCCGCTCGACGATCGCCGCCACGCCCGTACCCACGTGCTCGGCCTGGTCCGCGTACCCCTCGATCCCGCCGGCGTCGAACGCCGAGAAGTGCACGGTGGGCATGGCCTCGAGCGTGAAGAACGCCCGCAGCACCTGGCGGATCACGTCGGTCGCGATCACGCGCGTGATGCCGAGACGGCCGGCGAGCATCGTGGCGAGCGTGGACTTGCCGACGCCGGTCGTCCCGCCCACGAGCACGACCAGCGGCCGGTCGAGCCGGTCCAGGCGGCGCCAGCCCAGGTAGCGGCGGACCGCGCTGTCCCCCTCCGCCGCGCGGAGCACCTCAAGGCAGAGCGCGTCGAGGCCGTCGACGCCGATCTCGCGGTCGCCGCGCAGCGCCAGCCGGCGCTCGATCTCCCTGGCGAGCTCGAATGAGCGCTCCTGAGTCAGCCCGCTGGCCGACAACGACTGCGCCATCAGGCCCTTCGAGTAGGGCAGGCCGTGGCCCTTGTGGATGACGATCGTCTCAGGCGGCATCGCGGTAGAGGTCGAGCAGCGCGTCGTCGATGCCGAGCGGGCGGTTGCGGACGAAGACCACGTCCGCGCCCTCGGCTCGCGCACGCACCGCGACGGTGTCGATGGCCGCCGCCTTGAGCTCGACCAGGTAGACGTCGCAGCGCTCTGCGGCCGCGCGCTCGAGGTCGGCCCCGAGCGCGGTTCGGCGGGCGAGGTTCGTGGACGTAACCACCGGCTCCACCCCCTCGACCCCGGGGGCGCCGGTGGTGAACAGGGCCACGCGCGCCCCCTCGGGCAGCGGCTCGAGCGGCTCGGGCCGGAGCCGGAACGGGAGCGCGCCGGCCGGCGGCTCCGCTCCCTCGGCCGCCAGCACGAGGTCGGCGCGCGCGAGCCGGTACTCGGCGAACGGCTCCGGCGAACCCGCGCCCAGGATGCAAACCGTGCGATCGACCTCGACCGGCGGGATGCAGGCCCCCGAGCCCTCGAAGATGAGCGCATCGGGGGCAAGCGACGCCGCCAGGGCGGCGCCCGCCGGGACGTTCGACTCGACCGGCGCGCCGGCGAAGCCGCCTCCCACGCGGCGGCAACCCACGGTGCGCACGCCGGCGACCGCGGCGTCCTCGAGATAGTCCGAGGCGGCGTGGCCGCCGTCCGCGGCGATCGCGAGCAGCTCGTCGAGGCCGATGCCCCCCTCCGCGAGCCGCGGCTCCGCCGGCCCGCCGCGGCCCATGCAGACGATGACGGGATCGGCGCCCTGCTCGCGCAGCAGCGCCGCCCAGTGCCCGGCCACGGCGGTCTTGCCGGTCCGCTTGCCGGTGCCGATCACCGCGAGCTTCGGGCCGTCGAACTGCACCGGCTCGTAGCGCGGCGGCTCGAGCTCGGCGCCCGGCGCCTCGTAGGGCAACCCGAGCGACATGGCGAGCGCCGCCGCCCGGAGCTTCGCGCTCGCGGGCAGCACCGGCTCGTCGGCGAGGTCGACGACCGCCGCCGCCCCCGCCCGGGCGAGCCGCCGCAGCCCGGGCTCGAGCTCGGGCTCGACCGGGCGGCCGTAGTGCTCCTCGAGTCGGCCCGGTACGAGCTTCTCCTCGCCTCCGCAGAAGACGACTCCCGCCAGCCCTCGCTCCCGCTCGAGCCGGTCGAGCAGCTCCCGCACCGCGGCCGGATGGTGCTCCCCGTCCACGAGTGCGATGACCGGTCCCTCCCCCACTAGCGCGGATTGTGCCTCGGGCGCCGCGGTCAGCCGTGCGCGGTCTCCCCGAGCAGCGACTGGTCCTTCTCGTAGTCGTAGGTGCGCGGGTCGAACGAGATGATCGCGTCCTGCTCGTGGAACGGGTACTTGCGGAAGACCGTCACGCGCTCGGGCGACGCCTCGATGAGGTTGTAACAGGGCTTGGTCTTGCCGCGCAGCCGTGTCGTCGAGACCGTCCCCGCGCTGACCACGAACAGGTTCTCGAGCCGCCACGCGTAGGGAACGTGCTTGTGGCCCGACAGCACGAGGTGGACGTCGGCACGCTGGAGGCACTCGAGCGTGTCCCCGGCGTCGTGGACGACGTTGCGCTCGCGGCCGGTGCCCGGCACGGGCAGCAGGTGGTGGTGCAGCACGAAGATGCGCAGGAAGGCCTCGTGCTCCCGGAAGCGGTCCACGATCCACGAATAGCGGCCGCGTCCGATCACGCCGTGGTCGAGGTCGGGCTCGGTCGAGTCGACGGCCACGACCGAGACGCCGTCGTGGTGGAGGACGGAGCGGCGGTCGCCGAACAGCTCCTCGAAGTGGACGTAGCCGACGTTGCGCGAGTCGTGGTTGCCGGGGATCACGATCAGGCGCTCGCATGCGATCCGCTGCAGGTAGTCGGCGGCGAGCTGGAACTCGCCGCGCAGGCCGTCGCCGGTGAGGTCGCCGGAGATGACCACGACATCGGGCTCGAGCTCGTTGACCTCGACCAGCGCCCGGTCCAGAAGGCTGGGCACGAAGTGGGGCGAGCCGCAATGGAGATCGGACAGCTGCGCGATCGTGACCGCCCTCACACCGTCTCCCTTCTGAGGTCGTCGGGGAGCTCGAGCGTGGACTCCGTCCCGCGGTCGAGGGCGGAGTGGACGCGAAGGTAGTCGCGTGCGCCGGCCACGTCGTGCACGCGCAGGATGCGTGCGCCGCCGCGTACGGCGGCGCCGACGGCGGCGAGCGTCCCGGGATCGCGCGCGCCCGGCGGCCGGTCCGTTAGCGCGCCGACGAAGTCCTTCCGCGACACGGCCAGCAGTAGCGGCAGTCCGCGCGCAGCGAGCCGGGGCAGCGAGCGCAGCAGCTCGACCGACTCGGCGGGGGTCTTGGCAAGGTCGATGCCCGGGTCGAGGACGAGCTGGTCGTGGCCGACACCGTGCGAGCGGGCCAGCTCCACGCGCTCGTCGAGGAACGACTCCACCTCGCCAACGACGTCGTCGTAGTCGGGGAACGCCTTGGTCTTGGGCGGCGCCTGCGTGTGCGTGATGACGAGCGCGGCCCCGGTCTCGGCACACGCTGTCGCGACGTCGGTATCGGACAGCCCGCTGACGTCGTTGATCATCACCGCGCCGGCCTCGAGCGCGGCGCGCGCGACGGGCGCGCGCCAGGTGTCGACGGACACCGGGACGCCGGCGGCGGCGAGCCGTTCAACGACCGGCACCACTCGCGCGGCCTCCTCCGCGACGGGAACGGCGACGGTGTCCGTCCTCCCGGATTCGCCGCCCACGTCGACAATCGCTGCACCCGCCTCCACCTGGGCGAGCGCGGTCTGCACCAGATCGGCGGGCTCCTTCGGGCCCTGTGGATCCGAGAACGAGTCCGGCGTGGCGTTGACGATGCCCATGAGCACGGGCTCCGAGAGGTCGAGCGTCCGCTCGCGCAGACGGAGGATCACGCCGCTGCCCCCGTTGCCGCCGCCTCGGGCACCACGAGCCCCTCGGCGTGTGCCAGCCCGCGCCAGTCCTCGACCTCGCGCGCGACACGCGCGTCATCCCAACCGAGCTGTGCGGCCATCGCCCGCGCCACGGCAGGCGGCCCCTCGGCCCCGGGCGCCGTCAGCGCGTGCGCATCGAGCAGTCCGAGGCGGGTCCGCCGGAGCAGCACGTCGCCGACGGAGCGCGCCTGCTCGTGCGCCGCCGCAAAGGCCGCCTCGGCCAGGATGTCCGGGAGCGCCGGGCTGATCCGCCGGCCGAGCTCCGGCGCCGCCTCGGCCAGCCGCAGCACGAACTGGGCGGCGTGCCCGTAGCGGGTGGCCAGGTGGGCGCGGCCCTCGGCGTCGACCGACGGCACCTTCGGCAGCGCGTCCGGTTCCACGGGCTGGCCAAGCGGGATCTCGTCGGTGCGGCAGGCCGCCTCGCGGCCCTCGCGCTCGACTATCCGGTCGACCGCCAGCTTGGCCATCCGGCGCCAGGTGGTGAGCTTGCCGCCGGTGATCGTCACGAGGCCGGAGCTCGTCTCGTACAGCTCCGCCTTGCGCGAGATGTCGACCGATTTCTTCGGGTCGCCGGTCGAGATCAGCGGGCGCACGCCCGCGTACGCGCCGGTCAGGTCCGACGCAGCGAGCTCGGTGCCGAAGAAGCCGTTGACCGCCTCCAGCAGATAGGCCACGTCCTCGCGGCCGGGCGGCACGTGCTCGAGGGGACCCTCGTAGTCGTTGTCGGTGGTGCCGACGAGCGTCCGCCCGAGCCAGGGGAGCACGAACACGGTGCGGCCGCCGCCGGCCGGCACGATCACGCCCGCTTCGACGTCGAGCGCCTCCCGGGCGAAGGTCAGGTGGGTGCCGCGGCTCGGTCGGATCCGCGGGACCTCCTCCTCGGCGTAGATTTCGTCCGGCCGCAGCCGGTCGGCCCACACGCCGGTCGCGTTCACGACGTTCGTGGCATTGACCTCGAATTCGCCGCCGGCGACCGTGTCTCGCACCAGCAAACCGGCGGCCCGCCCGCCCCGCTCGACGAGGCCGGTGACCTCACAGCCGTTGGCGCACACCGCCCCGAAGCGCTCGGCTTCCCCGAGCACCGTGAGCACCAGCCGCGAGTCGTCCGTCTGGCAGTCGTAGAAGAGGTAGGCGGCGCTCGGGTCGCGGCCGGCCAGCGCCGGAACCATCTCGACGGTCTCGGCGCCGTCGATCGTGCGGTGCCGAGCGGGGCTCCACTCCTCGTCGTCGCGGCCGCGGCGCCACGACATCGCGTCGTACATGTTCAGGCCGACCCCGGTGAGCCGGTCGGGCCGCTTGCCGCCGAGGCTCGGCACGAGCAGCGGCAGCGGCTTCACCAGATGCGGCGCCAGCTCCACGAGCAGCGAGCGCTCGAGCAGCGCCTCGCGCACGAGCCCGAGATCGAAGTTCTGGAGGTAGCGCAGGCCGCCGTGGATCAGCTTCGACGAGCGGCTCGAGGTGCCGGCCGCGAAGTCGTCCCGCTCGACGAGCGCCACGCTGTAGCCGCGGGAGGCGGCGTCGAGCGCCACACCGGCTCCGGTGATCCCACCGCCCACGACCGCAAGGTCGAACGAGTCGCTCCCCAGCGTTGCGATGGCGTCGGAGCGCGGGATCACGGCAGGTACGTTACGAAGTCGCCGGGTGGGAGCCGCCCGGGGGGCTCCTTGTCCTGGCGGGGCGGGCCGAGGTGGAGCAGGCCGAGCACGCGCTCGCCCTCCTCCGACGCCGACGGCCGCGCGTCCTTCCGGCCGGCGCAGCACCTCCGGGGTGCGCCAGTAGCCGCCGAGGCCGCGCGCGTGCGCCCCGAGCAGCACGATGTAGGCGGCCACGGCGGCGGCGCAGAGATCCTCCTCGTCCTGGATCGGGTCGCCGGTCACGACTACGGAGGCCACCACCAGCGTGGGCGCGCGGTCGAGCTTGGCGGCCGCCTCGGGCCCGGCGGCCTCCTTGAGGCGAGCAAGCGACTCCGGCCCGACCACGCGGAAGCGCCACGGGTTCGTCACGTGGTGGTTCGGCGCCCAGCGCGCCAGCTCGAACAACTGCTCGAGCGTCTCCGCGCGGCACCGGCTCGGCCCCGTAGGCCTTGTGCGTGCGGCGCGTGCGGATGGCGTGCTCCACGTCCACGCGTTGCGACGCTAGCGGATAGGGTCCGGGCCCAGATGGCCTCCGGGACGGTCCTCGTGACCGGCGCCTCCACCGGCATCGGTGAGGCGACGGTGATCCACCTCCGCGAGCTCGGCTTCGAGCCGGTCGCGGGGGTGCGCAAGGACGAGGACGCGGAGCGCCTCGGCCGCAGCGGGATCCGCAGCGTGCGCCTGGACGTGACCGACGCCGACCAGATCGCCGCGGTCCGGGCGGAGCTCGGCGAAGGGGCGCTGGCCGGGCTCGTCAACAACGCCGGTATCGCCATCGCGGCACCACTCGAGTTCCTGCCGGTCGAGCAGCTCCGGCACCAGCTCGAGATCAACCTGATCGGCCAGGTGGCGGTGACCCAGGCGCTGCTGCCGGCGCTTCGGCGCGCACGCGGCCGGGTCGTGAACATCAGCTCGATCGGCGGGCGGGTGGCGCTCCCGCTGCTGGGCGCCTACAACATGTCGAAGTTCGGACTCGAGGCGTTCAGCGACGTCCTGCGGCGCGAGCTGCGCACCCAGGGGGTGGACGTGATCGCGATCCAGCCGGGCGGGATCAAGACCCCCATCTGGAGGAAGGGCGGCGAGGTCGCCGACGAGATCCTCGCCGGCACGACTGCCGAGGGGCAGGAGCTGTACGGCCCCATGGTGGCTGCGGTTCGGAAGCAGTCCGCGAACATCGAGCAGGTACGCGGGCTGCCGCCGCGCGCGGTGGCGGAGGTCATCGGAACCGCGCTGACCGCGGACCGCCCACGGGCTCGCTACCTCGTGGGAAAGGAGGCAAAGGCTCGCGCCCTGGTGGCCCGGGTGGTTCCGGACCGCGTGATGGACAGGCTGATCGGGCGCGCGCTCGGCGGCTGAGCGTCAGGGCGCCGCCAAGCGCGAGCGGCGCACGCGCCGTCGCAGCAGAAGCAGCAGGGCGAGCGTGACGGCGACGGCTGAGATCCCGAGCCATGTGGAGGCTCCACCGCCGCCGTCGTCATCGTTCTCCACGCGCGCGGGCGAGGCCGCCGGTCCCGCGCCGACCGGTTCCGCCTCCACCGCTGCCGGCGGCTCTGCGCTCTGGGATGCCGAATCGACGGCCGAGCGGGAGGGCTCTCTTCGAGCGGCCGTGCCCGAGGACTCGCTCCGGGCTGCCGTGCCCGAATCGCGCCCATCCGCCTTGCCGGTCGCGGGGTCGCTCCGATCAGCCGGAGCGGCCGCGGCTTCGGCCTCCTTTGCCGGGCGCCGCGGCTTGCGCTGCGCTCGCGGGGCCGCCGCGATCGGAAGTGGCTCGCGCCGCAGCGCCGCGAGCGCCTGAGCCGTCACCCACACAGGCGTCTGGGAGCTGGTCGAGGAGTACGCGATGCTGCCGTCGCGCCGCTGCAGGCGAGTCAGATAGGCGAGCGCGCGCGAGACCGGGGCGGCTGCGGCGCGCACCGCCAGCAGCCCCTGGACCGCGTAGGCCGTCGACTGGGCGTTCGAGCTGCGGCCGGCCATCTGCCCGAAGCCGCCGTCCGAACCCTGGTTCTCGCGCAGGTATGCGACCGCGCGGCGTGCTGCCGGGCTGCCCGCTCGCCCAACCACGGCGAGCGCCTGGAGCGCGGCGCCGGTCATGTCGCTGTCACTGGCCGATGAACGCGCCACCCCGAAGCCGCCGTCCGCGTTCTGGCTGCCGAGGAGCCAGCGGACCGTCGGCCTGCCGGCCGGCTCGCCGGCCGCCCGCAGCGCCAGCACCCCGAAGGCGGTGTAGCTCACAAATCCCGAGATCGAGCCGTCGCGGCGCCGCCTCGCCTCGATCTCCGCGACGAGGTCGCGTCCGGCGACGCTACGGGGATCGAGGTCCGCCGCCCGCAGCACGAGGACGGTTCGCTCGATCTCCCCGATATCGCGCATCCCGCGCACGCCGGCCCTCACGTAGTCGGCGAGCGAGCGACCGCCGCGCCGCGCCACGTCGCGCGGGTTGTGGGCCGCCGCGGCGAGCCCGAGGCCGCTCCAGCCGCTGTACAGCGGACTGGAGGACTGGCCGGGCGCCGCGCCGAAGCCGCCGTCTTTGTTCTGTGCGCGCAGCAGGTAGCGCTCTGCGCGCTCGCTCGGGGTTGCCGCGCCCGCGAGCGCCGGCAGGGCCGCGAGGAACGCCAGGGCCAGCAGCGTCGTCGTCACGGCGCGGACGGCGCTGCGCTCCCAGCGCACCTCGAGGCGGCGGCGGTAACGCGTGAGCGCCCGGATGAAGGCCGGGCCGATCAGGAGGCAGAAGACGACGTTGCCTATGGCGTGGGCGAGGTTGTACGGCAGCGAGGTCCCCGCCACCACGAGGTAGGAATCGAGGTCCTGGCGCGCGCCGAGCGTCCACTGGTACACGTCCATCCAGGCGCCGAAGGCGAGCCCGGCCAGCCCGCAGACGGCCGCGAGCAGCAGCCGGTTCGGCTCGCGTCCACGCAGCGCCCGCGCGAGCAGCGCCCCGCCGGCGCCCACCGCGCCCCAGCCCGCCATCTGCCAGACCGTCCACGGGCCCTGGGAGAGGAAGATGTTCGAGACGATCGCCGTGACGGCTCCGACCGCGAAACCCGGGACCGCGCCGAGCGCATAGCCGGCGAAGAGCACGATGTCGGTGGTGGGCTTGACGTTGGGCACGGCCGCGAAGGCGAGCCGGCCAACCACGGCGAGCGCCGCGAGCGCAGCCACGAGCGCGAGTACGCGCGCCGGCGGCCGCTCGCGCTCGTACCACCCGAAGCCCGCTGCAAGCGCCAGCGCCAGCAGCAGGAACGAGTACGCCTGCCAGCTCAAGGCGCCGCCTCCACGGACAGGGGCGCGCGGAGCAGCGCGGCGCCCTCCTCGGGCACGAGCGCCGCGCCGTCGGTGATGCGGGCCACCTGGGTCGAGAAGTGGCGGCCGCCGCCGAGGACCTCGGCCGGCGGGCCGTCGGCGATCACGACCCCCTGCCCGAGCAGCACGATGCGGTCGGCGAAGGCGGCCGTGAACTCCGTGTCGTGCGTGGCGACGACGACCGCCGCGCCGCCACCCGCCAGCTCGTCGATGCGCGCGGTCAGCTCATCCCGGTGCACGCGGTCCATGCCGCGCGTGGGTTCGTCGAGCAGCACCGCCGCGCAGGGCCCGCCGGACAGCACGACCTCGAGAGCCAGGCGCTGGCGCTCGCCGCCCGAGAGGTCGCGCGGGTTGGCCTGCTCGCGGCCGCGCAGGCCCGCGCTGGCCACGCCGCGCTCGCCCGCGTCTTCTACCGCGTGGTCGTGGATCAGGTAATCGCCGGGGTTCTGAAGGAGCAGGGCCACCTCGCCGGCGCGCTCGACCTTGCCTCGGCTCGGATCGACGAGGCCCTTGGCAACCCTGAGCAGCGTGCTCTTGCCCGCCCCGTTGCGGCCCATGAGCGCCACCCGCTCGCCCGCGGCGAGCTCGAGCGAGATCGCGCGCAACACGACCGGCCCGTCCTCGACCTCGAACCAGACGTCGCGCAGGGCGAGCGCCGGCGGTTCGCCTCCCCGGCGGCGCCAGGGGAGGCGCAGGCGCCGGCGCGCACCGTTCGCGGCGGGGGCAGGGCCGGCCGGCGGCGGCGGGCGCAGCCCCACCTGCCCCACGCCCGCGCGTGCCTCCTTCACGGTCGCCGGCGGCGGGCGCAGCCCCGCGAGCGAGAACAGGCGTGCCGCGGGAGTCTCGAGCGCGGGCGCGGCGGTCGCGGCCCACTCGAGGAAGCCGGCCGGAGGCAGGTCGCAGGCCACGCGCCCGTCGGCCATCGCGATCACCCGGTCGGCCGCCGGCAGGCAGCGCTCGAGCCGATGCTCAGCGACCACGACCGCGGTGCCGAAGTCCTCGTTCAGCCGGCGCAGAAGCCAGACGAGCTCGTCGCCCGCCACCGGGTCGAGCTGGGACGTCGGCTCGTCGAGCAGCAGCAGCCGCGGCCCGTGGACCATCGCGGCGGCGATCGCCACGCGCTGGAGCTCACCGCCCGAAAGCGTGTCCGTGCGGCGCTCGAGCAGGTGGGCGATCCCGAGCTCGAGGGCCGTCTCCTCGACCGCGCGCGCGACCGCCCCGGCGGGCTCGCGCCGGTGCTCGAGCGGCAGCTCGAGCTCTGCCCGCACGCCTCCCATCACGACCTGCGTCTCGGGCTCCTGGAAGACCGTGCCGCACACGGCGGCGAGCTCCCCGGGGCCGTGCGCGCGCACGTCGAGCCCGCCCACGCGCAGCTCACCCGCCGCCTCGCCGCCGTGGAAGTGCGGGACGAGACCGCAGAGCGCGCGCAGCAGCGTCGACTTGCCGGAGCCCGACACGCCGCCGAGCACGGTGAAGGTGCCTGGGGCGATCGCGAGCGAGACGTGGTCGAGCGCGGGCCGCGGAGAGTCGGGATAGCGGTAGCTGAAGTCGCGGGCGAGAGCGAGCGTCACCGGGCGCCTCCCACCCCGAGCCGTGCGGCGCGCCCGGCAAACGGCGCGAGCGCGAGCAGAACGATCGCCGCGCTCAGCAGCCACACCGCAGCGCCCCAAGCCAACTCGAGGGTCGGATAGGGCTGAACCTCCCCGACGCCCGCGATCGCTCCACCGACGGCCACCAAGGCGATGCCGAGCGCGGCCCCCAGGAAGCGCAGGTCGTGCCGCGACCACGGACGCCGCCGGCGCGGCGGGCGCCCACCGAGCGCGTAGCCGCGCACCTCGAGCGCAGCCGCCACATCGACCGAGCGGTCGAGTGCGCCGGCGAGCGCGGCGCGGACCACGGCGAGCCGGCCGGGCGGACGGGGCCGGCAGCGCGCCGCGTCGCTCATGCGCGTGGCATCGCGGGCGAGCACCGGAACGAGCCGGTTGGCGAGCGACGCCGTCAGCGCGGAGCGGTAGGACACGCGCCGGAAGACGCGCAGCAGCTCGTCGGGATCGACGGCCGCGGACAGCAGCCCGAGCGCGACGACGATCACCACCACGCGCATGCCCGTGAGCGCCCCGTAGAGGGTGGCCTCGAGGGTGATGTCGATGCGGCGCCCGAGCAGCTCGCCTCCGCGCACGAGCAGGGTGTCGCCCTCGGCGTAGACGAGCGGGTTGACGATCGTCACGAGCAGGGCAAGCGGGAGCGCCAGCACGAGCGAGCGCCGGATCTCGCTGCCCACGCCGGCGGCAACCCCGGCCGCCACGATCGCCCCCAGGGTCGCTCCCAGCACGAGCGGGTGCCGGTAGAGCGCGCCGGTCAGCGCGAGCGCGCAGCAGAATCCCGCACCCACCCCGGCGCGCGCGGCGTGCAGCGGGCTCGGCCTGGGCCTGTAGACGGGGACGAGGCTCATGACTCCACGATCGGCAGCTTCTCCACCGTACGGCCTCGCACGGCGACGGCGAAGGCGTCGCGCAGGCCACGCTCGTCGAGCGCGCGCACCCCCGCCGCGAGTCCCTCTGCGTCGAGGGCGGTCACGACCCAGACGAGCTCCTCGTCGCGCGGCCGCATGGCGAGCACGAGGCCCACGCCGTCGCCCGGCCGCACCGTGCGCGCAACCTCGCCGCGCTCGTCGAGCAGCTCGAGGGCGCGCCCGTCAGGATCGAAGCGCGCGAACACGCCCGTGGTCTCGGGGCCCTCCTCGAGCCCCGACGCGCCGCGCACGATCCGGACCTCCGGCCAGCGCGCCACCACCAGGCGCGTCACCGTCTCCGTGCCCGGCGCGCCCAGCGACGAGCCCGATGTCGACACCCCCTCCCCCTTGAGGGCGTCGCGCGCGTCCCGGCAGACCTGGGCCTCGGCGTCCTCGCACTCCACGCGCACGGGGCGGCGCTCGCCCTCGAGTCCGTGCAGGAATGGCTCGGGGTAGGCGCCGACGATCGCCGGTACGCGCATGGCGGCTTGCCAGTCGCGGTAGTCCCACTGCACGCGGTCTCCCGGGGAGAGCTCGAAGTCGGCGGCGCCGACGCTCGCCTCGACCCCGTTGACGAAGAAGAACCAGTCCGCCTCGCCGCCGGCGCCGTGGCCCTCGAGGCCGTCGATTGCCTGCACGAAGCGCCCGCCGAAGCGGGTCTCGATGTCGAACTCGGAGCGCAGCATGCGCATCACCGTCTCGTCCTCGCGCACGCTCCCGATCCGCGCCGTCCCGAGTCGCTCGTGACCGAAGTCGCGCGTGACGGTGAGCTCGACGGGGTCGCCGCCGCGCTCCTCTCCCTCCCCGAGGCCGCAGCCGGCCAGCGAGGGCGACCGTCGCGAGCAGGCAGAGGAGCGCGGCGCGGCCGCCTCACGGCACCGTGACCCTTTCGGCGAACGAGCGCACGAGGCCGTCCTTCGCCGCGACGAGCCGGTGGCTCCCGGCGGGCAGCGCCAGGCGCAGCTGCGCCGTCGGCCGCGGTCACGCCGCTGACGCCTGCGGCGCTGACGGTCGCGCCCTCGACCGGCACGCCGTTGCCCTCGTCGTCATAGCCGCGGACCGTGACCGCCACGCCACCCGGCTCGGCGCTCGCCTGGAGCTCAAGCGTGCGCTGGCAGCCGCCGCCGCGGAGCCGGCAGTAGAACCAGGTCACCCGCTGGCCGCCCTTCAGCCGCCCGCGCCCGAATGGCCCGCTCGGATCGGCCGCGCCGGCCGTGGCGCCGCGACGGCCCACCTTGTAGACCCACCCGTTCTGACCCCGGTTGCGGTCACCCCCGATCGCCTGGACGAACAGGCCCGCGCCGTCGCGCGCGCGAGCCGAGCAGGAGCCGTAGTCGACCAGGCGCAGCCGGCCCACCTCGCTGCGAACGAGTGCGGCCAGCGCGGTGCCCTCACCCGCCGCGCAGCTGCGCCGGCCCACCCTCACGCTCACCTGCTTTGCCCTGACCGTCTTCGTCACGGTGTCGCCGTCACGGAAGACGACCATCTGCCGGACGGCCGGAGCGGCCGCGCCCGCAGGCGGCGCGGCGAGCAGCGCCGCGAGGCAGGCAAGCAGGAGCGAGCGCGGCTTCACGGCGTCGGCGCCACCGCGTCGAGCTCGACGACTCCGCCGCCGAGCGTGCGCAGCACGAGCTCGTGCGAGCCGGCCTCGAGCGTGCCGCTCGTCCAGACGACGCTGCGGTGCCCGGAGCGTCCGCGGAGGCGGATAGTGGTGCTCCTGCCGTCGAGCGTCGCCTGTAGCCGCCCGCCCTTCGGAAGCTTGCGCCCGACCAGCGCGACCCGGGTGCCGCGGAAGCGCAGTCGCGCCGTCGCCCCGGCGCCGGCGGCGCGGACGACGGTGCGGCCCCACGCGTTCTCGTTCCTGATCCGCTTCCAGCCCTTCTTCGAGAAGCGCCACAGCCGCTGGCTGCGATCGTCGACGGGCACGATCACAGGGGCCGTCGTGGTCGTCGTCTCGTTGAGGGCCCTGTCGGTCGCCGTGATGCGGAACACGTAGGCGTCGCCGGCCTCGCCACGGAAGTGGACGCCGGTGACGGACGCCTTGTCGACAAGCTTGCGAGAGCCGGCCTGGCTCGCACCGGCGCCGTCGGCGATCTCGCTCACCTCGGCGCTGTAGTGCGACACCCCGCTGCCCGTCTGGTCGTCACCCGCCCAGGAGATCAGCATCGTGCGCGACCGTCCGCGCGTGCTGGCCAGGCTGCCGTCGCCCGCGGGAGTCTCGGCTCGCAGGACGGGGCCGGATGTGTCGGTCGAGCTGCACGCGGGCGCTCCCGCTGGATCGACGCACAGGACGAGCGTGTTGGACCTGATCGCCTCCGGCTTCTCCGCCTTCAGGCGGTAGATGCCCTTCTGGGCGAAGCTGACGAGCGCGATGCCGTCCTGGCCGGTGGTGGCGCCTCCGACGGTCGCGCCCGCCTGCGCCGCGCCGGTCAGGCCGTCGACGACGGTGAGCGGCACGGCCTGGCCGGTGGTCGCGGAGCCCGGGCCGCTGAGGCGCAGGATCGGCGAGGTGGTGAAGTCCTCGTACGCGAAGAGCACGTCCTCGCCGCCGCTGACGCGCTGCCCGCAGCCGCCGACCTGCGCGAAGGCCCAATTGACGAAGAGCGCCGGGTAGTGGTTGGCGTCGATCGCGTCCGGGCCGATGCGCAGGAAGGGGTAGTAGTCGCTGAAGCTCG
The DNA here is from genome assembly GCA_963757815.1 of uncultured Thermoleophilaceae bacterium. GTDB lineage: Bacteria > Actinomycetota > Thermoleophilia > Solirubrobacterales > Thermoleophilaceae > JACVRW01. The sequence continues at coordinate 228,787 of CAVWSN010000017.1, forward strand.
TGTCCCAGCGGGCGTCCCAGGTGAAGCCGGCTTGCCGGGCGGCGTCGTCGAGCGCGCCGATCGCGGTGGGCCCGGAGGGGCTGCCGACGCTCGAGCCGTCGCAGGTCCGCGGCGTGCCGTCGGTCGGCGTGGTCACCTGGTGGACGTCGGTGATCACCGGTCCTTCGAAGACGGTCTGCGTCGCTCCCTCGACTCGTAGGTTGACTGTCACCGGTGCGGCGGCGGCGGTCGCAGGCGCCGTCAGGGAGAACAGGATCAGCGCCGCTTTGAGGGCGCGTCGCGGTGCAACGGGCATGGAGCCACCCTTTCCTCGAGGGTCGTATGGGCTGGCCGGAGTGAGGTCTCCTGGCTTGGGGCTCCGCGCCGCGCCTTCCCGGTGAGCGGTCGGCTCACCAGTGGCTCCTTGCGACGCATCGGCGCCCGTTCACAGTGGCGGGACCGCGCCGGCTTCACACCGGACTTCCCTCAACCACCGGCCGAATGAACGGCTGCATCCTACTGCCGCGCATGGGCAAACGCGACACCCGTCGCTACAATCGCCCGCCGACACGCCGCCATCGTCTAGGGGACTAGGACGCCGCCCTCTCACGGCGGAAACCGGGGTTCGAATCCCCGTGGCGGTACTGCCTCCATGCCGCTCGTAGAGCGGAACAGGGGGCAACCGCGCTGCAACGCTCGCTGCAACGTCGCGCGTCAAGGGAGCGCCACGCCTTCCCGCCGGCGCCACACGAACGCCCCACCCGAGCCGCTCGTGGTCGCATACGCGCGGTCAGCGACTCGCGACGCATCGGCCCCGCTGGAACCGCTCGCCATGCGTCGGTCAGCCGCAAAGCGGCGATGAAAACCGTGTCTCGTGGAGACTGGCGCGGGAGGTGGAACGTTGCGACCGCCTCGAGGCGACGCGCGAGCCGCATCGCAAGTCAGCCAGCCGGGCGGGGGCGTCGTCGGCCCGGCTGACCTTCAGCGGACAACCGTGGACGAGGAGATCATCGGTGCTCCTCTAGAAACGCATCGAGCGCGGCCGCGGCCTCGCCCTCCGAGCCCGGGGGCGAAACAGGTTCGGCTACTTGCCGGTGCCCGTCGGCGTGCTACCTCCCCGTCCAACGGCTCGACAAGCTATCGCGAACCGATGCGGCTGTGAACCACATTTCCGCCGGGACGTCGACCACAGAGTTGGCGAGTCTCTCCGCCCCAACCCTGCCGCTCGCGCGGCACGCTCCTCGCCGATGTCCACGACTTCTCAGGCGCGCTGGACCCTGAGCAGCGTGGACTTCCCACCCCGTTCGCGCCCAGCACGGCGATGATCTCCCCCTCGCTGGCCGTAGGTCGATGTCGCGGATGAGGCCAGCACGTCGTCGTAATACCCGGCCGACACGCCGCGCAGCTCAAGCATGGTCTTCTAGCCCGAGGTACGCCCTCGATCACGCGACCGTCGCGCCGGATCCGCTCCGGCTCGCTGTCCGCGATGAGCCGGCCTTCGGCCAGCACGAGAAGGCGCTCTGCGGCGCGAAGCCGAGTCCTGGGGGACGCAGGAGTTCGGGAACCCCTTCGCCGGCCTCCTGCCAGCGGCGAAATGCGACCAGGATGCGATCTCGAAGCTCGTCAGAGTCGCAGAGCGTCACCTCTTCTCGCCGAGAGCCTGACCACCTCCCGACAGCGGATCCATCCCCTTTGCAGGGGTTTTTAAATCTCGCCTACGTCCGCCGATGCCCCTGGGGCGAACCTGCGACCCGCGGCTTAGAAGATCACCCCCTCAAGCTAGCCGTGCAGCTCGTCGCTCTGTACGAGCGCGTGCAGGCTGTCGTAGTCCTCGTGGCAGGCGGGGCACCCCTCGAGGTGGGCGCGCATGCCCGGGATCCGGTCATCGGCGTCGGCGCTTTGGAGTTCGAGCTCCACGTACTCGTCGAGCTTCTCGAAGCACTCGTCGCAGAGCAACTCCGGCTCGGCGGGGCCGAGCAGTCGATTCAAGGTGTCGTCATGCATGTGCTTGTCCATCATCGGTCTCCGCTGATCGAGTCGAGCGTAAAGCCCCTCCGGGCGAGGTCGGCGCGCAGCTTTCGGCGCGCGTCGTGCAGGGTCTTGTACAGCGCGCCGCGGGTCGTGTTGAGGCGCTCGGCGAGCACATCGACCGGCACGCCGTTGAGCGCGAGCGCGACCAGCACCTCGCGCTGGTGCTCTGTCAGGCAGCCGTCGATCGAGTGCTTGAGCTCTTGCATCAGCTCGCCGGTCTCGGCTCGGTGCTCGGGGCTTTCACCGGCGTCGGCCTGCAGCGGCCAGGCCTCCGGCTCGAGCACTACCTCGCGCTCCTGCCAGGCCCGTCGGAGCAGGCGCACCCCCGCCTCGAGCAGTGCGAACTTGTACGCCCAGGTCGTGAAGCGGCTCGCGCCGCGGTAGTCGTCGAGCTTGCCGAGCACCGCGAGGAGCGCATCGTCGGCGGCCTGAAGCGCAAGGTCCTCGAGCTCCTCGCCGCGCACGTGTGAAAGCGCGGCACGCCGGCGGGAGACCTCGAAGCGGGCGGCACGCACGAGCAGCTCGTGGAGGCGGGCGACCGCGCGGTCGCGCTCCGCGCCCGTCTGGCGCAGCGCCTCGACCCATGCGGTCGAGTCGGCCAGCGCGTCGTCGTGCTCGCTTTCCGCGGCGCTTATGGGCAGGCGTGAGCTCATCGCCGGAACGAGGCTAACAACCGGGGGGCTCAGCACAGACGTCTCTCGTGGTCGAGCGGCGCCATGATGCGGGCGGCGAGTAGCGGCGGACAGCGGCGCCCGACCAGCTCGATCAGCGCGTGCAGGTCAACCGCGCATTCGTGCGCGAGCTCCTCGGTCACGGCGGTGTCGAAACCGGCTTTGCGCAGCCGGGCGCGCCGCCACGCGACCGCGTCGTTGGTTCCTCCGGCCGCCGGCGCCCGTCCGCCGGTTCCGGAGTGTCCTCCGGTTCTGAGATCCACGTCTTCTTAGCGCCGCTACGGCGCTCTTTCTTACCAACGAGTGCCGGACGAGGATTAGCATCGCCCTCGACTCACCCGCTCAAGCCGAGCTGCGGCATGAACAGGACGAGGTCGTACATCAGGTTCTCCTCGACGATCTGCCCGTCGTCCCAGAGTGCGACGGTGTAGAAGTCGACCTCGAACGACTTGCCGGTCGGCGCGATCTACCTTCGAGCCGCTCCCTCATCGCGTCGCGGTCATCGCTGAACCGGTGCAGGCGCGCGATCGAGAAGGTCGACTATCAGTGCCGTCCAGCGGCGAAGATCCGGTCGGGCACGGCCTTGCTCGAGGCAGTCGTCGCGGGAACGTCGGCTGGTCGCTGAAGCTCCACTCGGTTACCGTGAGGTCCTCGATATCCGCTGGATCGGGCTGGCCGCGGCCAGCCACGACCGACGGCGGGCTGATGGCCGGCGCCGAAGACCTCAACCTGGGCTGATCCAGGCGTCGACGAGCGTCTGCATCAGCTCCATGATTGCGGTCCTCGGCGCCGGCCACGGCTCCGCCGTCGGTCGTGCGCTGGCCGGGCCGGCACCGAGCCGACGACGGATATCGAGGACCACAGGTAACCAGTCGAAGCGTTCATCGGCCAGCCGACGTCTACCCGCGCGACTGCCTCGAGCAGGCCGTGCTCGACCGGATCGGCGACCGCTGGACGGCACTGATAGTCGGCGTGCTCAGGACGGCCCGCGCCGGTTCAGCGAGATCCGGCACGCTGAAGGTGGAGCAGTCGGAGGTGCTGACCCAGACGCTCCGCATGCTCGCGCGCGACGGCCTCATCAGGCGGACCGCGTACGTGGAATCCCCGCCCCGGGTCGAGTACGAGCTGACGCCGCTCGGCCTCACCCTTCGCGAGCCGCTGGCGGCGATCCGCGGCTGGGCCGAGGTCCACCTTCCGGAGATCCTCTCCGCGCGCGAGAGGGCCGACCGGCACGCGGACGAGCCCAGAGGTCGCTGACGGTGGCCGCCCCGCTCCGCGAGCCGAGCGCAGATGATCCGCTTCGCGGTCATCCCGACAGCCGCCTGCCAAACGCGCGCGACGTGGGCGCGCTGGTTCTCGAGTCGCGCGAGATCAGCGCAAGCGCCGATATCGGTCACGTGAATCTTCGGGTCATCGACCCGGAGCGGTCCATCGCCTTCAACCGCGACGTGCTCGGGCTGCGCGTCACCCAGCGAGACGCAGAGTCGGTCTTCCTCGCGGCCGGCGACCACCACCACCTCGCCCTGAATGTCTGGGGCACCGCAGCGAGGGCCGCGCCGCCGGAGGCGGCCGGGCTCCATCACTTCGCGCTCCGCCTTCCAGACGAGGCGGCACTCGCCGAGGTGGTTGTCCGCATCCTGCAGGCCGGTCACAGGCTGCAGGGCGCCACGGACCACGGGGTGAACATCGCCGTCTACCTGCTCGACCCGGACGGGAACGGGGTCGAGCTGATGGTCGATCGCCCCGACGATGAGTTGCCCCCGCCGGCGGGACGAGGGGGATCGCGATGCGTGTCGATCCCCTCGACCTCGCCGGGCTGGTCGCCGATGCGCTCGAGATCGACTTGCGAACGTCGCGGCTGAGCGCGCCCGAATAACGACGCGGGCGTCCCCGAAGGAACGCCCACGCCGTCAGTCGGCCGTCCTGCCGGGCGAGGTCAGCCCTCGTCGTCCTGGTGAGCCCCGACGCTCGTGATGAACACGTCGCCGGCCCCGTTGTAGCTCCGGTCAAGAGCCCCGGGGCTCGTCTGGAAGTCGGGCGAAGCCGTGGACCCGGTCACGTACGTCCGCTTCCGGTCCGCCCCGACGGCGACCGCAATGCCGGCATCGTTGCCGGTACCGCCGAGGAACGTCGAGAGCACGAGCTTCTCGTTCGAGAGCTTCAGCGACGTCAGGAACGCGTCCCCGGCGCCGTTGTAGCTCGTGTCGTCCGCGGGTCCCGTGGTCGGGAAGTCGGCCGAGGCCGTCGACCCCGTGACGTACGCCAGCTTGCCCTTCTCATCGACGGCGATCCCGCTGCCGGCGTCGCTCGCGGTTCCGCCGAGGAACGTGGAGTAGGCCAGTGCCGAGAACCTGTCGAAGGTGGCGACGAAGGCGTCACCGTTGCCGTTGTACGTCCCGTCGTGCGCGTGTCGCGTGGTCGGGTAGTCCGCCGAGGCGGTGGTGCCCGTCACCGAGGTGACCCTGCCCGCTTCGTCGGCGGCGATCCCCTGACCGGAGTCGGCGCCCGCCCCTCCAAGGACTGTCGAGTACTCCAGAGCGGAGCCGGTGCCGTTGAGCCTCGCCACAAAGGCGTCGTTGCCGCCGTTGTGGCTCGGGTCGTGGGCATCCGGCGTGGTCGGGAAGTCCGCCGAGGCGGTGAACCCGGTGACGTACGCGCGCCCCTGGCCGTCTACGTCGACGTCGTTGCCCGTGTCGCTCGTCGTCCCGCCGAGGAACGTGGAGTAGCCGAGCGTCGCGCCCGAGGGGTCGAGCTTGGTCACGTAGACGTCGTTCCCCGTGCCGTTCTTGGTCGTGTCATACGCGCCAGGCGTGACCGGGAACGCGGCCGACCCGGTGAACCCCGTGACGTACGCGCTTCCCTCGTGATCGACCGCGATCCCGTTGGCGCCTTCGAAGCTGAAGCCGGCGCCACCCAGGTAGGTGGAGTACTCGAGCCTCGAGCCCGACGGGTCGAGCTTGGTCACGAAGGCATCGCTGCCGCCGTTCTGGTCGGGTCGAAGGCCCCGGGCGTCGTCGGGAAGTTCAGCGAGCCGCTGAACCCGGCGACGTAGGCCGCTCCCGCCTCATCGACCGCGATCCCGTTTCCGGAGTCGAAGGCGGAACCGCCGATGAAGGTCGAGTAGGCGATCGTCGAGCCCGAGCTGTCCAGCTTCGTCACGAACACGTCGGTGTTGTTGTTGTAGCCGCGGTCGAAAACGCCCGGGGTGGTCGGATAGTTGGCGGATGCCGTCTGCCCCGTGACGTAGATGTTTCCGGCGGCGTCCACGTCGATCCCGCGGCCCGAGTCGCTGCCCGTGCCACCTACGAAGGTGGAGAAATCGATCCCGGGTCGATCACGAGCGGCCGGCTGCGGTCGTAGTCGTCGACGGCGAAGCCGTAGCCGCCGTCGTCGGCGCCCTGGATCGCGTAGCGGCTGCCCACCGACATGCGCTCGCCATCGCTCGCCTGGTAGCTGACCGGCCTCGCGTCGTTCAGCACGCCCAGCGGGGTGTCGATCACGAGATCCCCGTCCGAGTCGAGCGAGAGACCGCTCGCGCCGTCGTAGTCGAGCCGGATGTCGCGCGGATCGGCGCCCGGGTCGAGCTGGAACTCGTACTTCAACTCGCCGCCGTCGCCCCGGAAGACCATGTCGATCCCGGGCCACAGCTCGCGGTAGACGAGCTCCTGGTACGTCTCGAGGTTGGACGCCGAGTCACCGGCGGAGCCTGTCAGCTGGCTCACCGTGCCGGACCCCCGTTCCCGGGTCTCGAGGTCCGAGTCCGGGCTTGCGCCTATGAAGCGCAGCTCGAGAGCGAGGCCGGTGGCGGCCTGTCCGTCCGTCTTCACGAGCGACAGCACTGCCTGCTCGTCAGTGAAGAAGAAGGAATAGCCGGCGCCACGTGCGAGGTACCGGACGGAATCGTCCGTCTGGCCGGCGTTCGGCGCGAACGCGAGCGGCGGATCGCTCTTCGATTCCTCCGCGGATCCGCCGGTCGGGAAGAACAGCACGAGTCCGAGGAACGCAACGGCGGCGACGAGCCAGCTCCCGAGCGTCGCTCTTGTTGAAAGGACTTGTTCCACCACGTTCTCCTGTCTCATTCGGGCCGCCGGGGCGGCCCGGTTGCTTTCAGAGTCCGTTGGCGTTCGTCCGGCGTGCGACCTTACGTCGATCCGGGCACCTTTGGCGCAGGCTGCCCCCGCCAGATCCTCTGCCGCCACGCCGGTCGCGTCGAGCGCAAACCGCGCGGCTCGGATCGCGTGCCGTAGGTCCTGCCCGCTGTCCCGGTGCAGGGGGCTCGCTCCGTCGCTGAGCAGCCGGGCCGTCATGGCTGCACCTCGGACGCTGATGGGCTGGTCGTCTCGGAGGCGCAGGACGAGCGCCTGCAGCTCGTCTGCGGACTCCCGGATCGCCGCATGCTGCGTCCTGGCCTTGAGCGTGAACGCCCCAAGGTTCGGCCCGCGCGCATCGCCGAGCGCTTCGACAAGTGCGTTGGCGAGCCGCGAGCGCTCGGCCGGGGAACCCAGCTGTGCGCTGCGCAGGCTGAGCTCGGCGCTGGTGCCGGGGTCGGCGCCGTGCGCGAGCTCGTGGTCGAGGCGGTTGCGCGTCCAACGGGTCCGGACGCGAACGGCGAGACTCGGACGCGTGCCGCCGCGGCCGCTGGGGGTGGGACGGAACCTTGGTACTGGGAAAACGCCGCTGGGCACGTCTGCCTCCTTCGGGTCGGGTGTACGCCGGTAAGCGTGCGCTCGGGGCGACCTCTGGCCTATGGGTATGAGCACCGATCCGCCCCCCGGCGGACACCCATTCGGCATTGCGCCGGCCCCGGGTGATCACCCCGGCTGTGCCGGAGCCGTGCAGCCGAGGCCGGGTAGACCCGGGCCCGTCGCGACCCCCGGAGCGCGCGCCCGTCCGCTCAGGCTGTAGCCAGCGCGGTCCGGCCGGGGACTAGGACCGGGCTGTCCGCGTTGCGGAGGACGTCGCGGGAGACGCTTCTGCCCAGGCGCCGGCGTCGCGAGCCGAGCACGACCAGCCGGGCGTTGCGCAGGCGCGCGAACTCGACCAGGCGCCGGGCGGGATTCCCTGCCAGCTCCTCGCCGGTGGCGGGCACGCCCGCTCGCTGGGCGACGGCCAGGGCGGTGTCCAAGGCGCGGCGCCCGGCGCGCAGCTCGGCGTCGAGGCGACGCTGATAGTAGGGCTCACCGAGCGCCGAGGAGGGGCCGCTGCGCACGTAGACGAACACGAGCGGGGCAGTGAGCTGCCGCGCCAAGCGGACGGCGGCGTCGGCCGCCGCCGCGGCGGCGGACGAGTTATCGACCGCGACGACAATCGGCCCGGCGTCGGGCTCCACCGCATCGGCCGAGGAGTATCGACCTCGGAACGCGAGGTGCCGAGCGGCCTTCGGAAGTGGGATCTGGGATCTGTCGATGTGATCATGATGAGCCTCCTCCACTGGCACCCGGTCGCTCGATGGGCTGCCGAGCACCAACCCTGTTCGTTCGCTTCCATTGCCCATCGAGCATGCCGTCCGGGGAGCACCCAGGCCATCGGGCCCGACACCCATTCCGCCAGCACCGACCACCCAAGCCGGCAGTTGCCGCTGGGAGCGGGTGCAGGCGGCCACGGGGAGAGCTGGCGCGACCCCGTATCTGGCTTCTGGGGAGCAACGCGCGTCATTCGCCCGCAGGCGGGTCGTCGTCAATCGTCGATCTTCTTGCTGACCACCTTGCCGGTGCGGGCGTTGACCTTGACGTCGTACTCCGTGCCGTTCGCGGTCGTGAGCTCGGCCTCCCAGACGACCCGGCCGCGCCATCTGTCCAGCTCGAGCGCGCGCAGGTCCGCGCGCTTGACCGCCGCGGTGGCGGTGCGGACGGCCTTGGCAGCTCTCACCTTCGCGACCTTGAGCAGCCTCATGCCCTGATCGGGGGTGCGATCGACCTTCAGCCTCAGGAGCTTGCCGGACCGCGCGTACAGCTTGAGGTCGTAGTCCTTGCCCGAGGACGCGACGTCGACCTCCCAGAGGAGCCTGCCGTCGAGCTCCATGTCAAAGACCCTTCCACCATCTACGGCCGCGGTCGCAAGCCTGATGACCCGCAACGGTCCGACGTCGGCCCTGCTCCGGGTAGCTGTGCTCTCTTCAGCGGCGTCGTCGGGGCGGCTGGGGCTGCTCGCTCGCTCGCCGCGGCTTGCCCCTGGCCCGAAGCCGCCGTACCGCAGCCGGCCAGGACCAAGGCCGCGATGGCCGCGACCCGGCCGGCTCGGACGCTCCGCGAAGCCCGGCCGCCGCAGTGTGCTTTTTCGGTCGCATCGTGGTTCCTTTGAGTCTGGGTCATGTGGGTTGCGAGGGCTTGTCGCTAGCCGTCGGTGCTGCCAGCGGGTGGCCGCGCTCGAGCGCCTCCAGCGCTTCCAACGCGGTGGCCGGGAGCGAAGCGGTCGCTCCCGGTGGTAAATCGGGCTGGAGCGTCGCTGATCAGCAGGGACGTCATCGCCAGGCCTTGGACACCGAGCGGACCGCGCTGTCAACACGGTCGGCGAGCTCCATCAGTAGCTCCTGGTTTTCACGGACCTCTCGGCGCCGTAGCAGTGGTGGCGGCATTCTGAGCGGGGCTTGATGGCCGTTGGCCACCTCGACCGCCTCGCGGAGCGCACGGGCGAGACGCGCCCTCCTCCCCGCCGAGCCGAGCTGCCCGACGCGGAGGCTCAACTCGTCGCTCTGCATCGGATCGGCGCCGCGTGCCAGCCCGCGATCGAGGTCTCGCGCCCGCCACCAGGTAGCCAGCGAAGCCACACGCCGCCGAGCACCAAGCCTCGCGATCGTCGCGCCAAACGCCAACTCGGCAGCCAGCGCCGCCGGCCAATCCGCGGCGCCCTCATCGGCCACCTCCTCGGGCGGCCACGCACCGTGCTTCGACGACGGCGGCCGCAAATCGAGCAGACGGCGGCGATCGTCACCGGCCACGCGCCGGGCGATGATCGGCCCGACGGTCGATCGCCCGTCGCGACAGGCGCGGGCGCAGCGGGCGAAGGCCGCGGCGACGTCGTGCAGCGTTCCCATGAGCCGGACCTCTTGCTCGCGCGAGACTCCGTCGAACCGCGGCCACGAGGGGGCCTCCGAGCCCCGCCCGCATCGCCGCTCGACGATCCCCGGCGAGGCGTCGGCGGCGAGCTGATACCAGGCCGCGCTCAGCACCTGAAGTGCCTCCTCGAGCGCTGCGAGGGAGTCCGGCGCGGCCGCGTGGCTACCCGGCTCCTCGGCGCCTGCATGGAAGGCACGCGCGGCCCCTACCAGCTCGGTCGCGCGGTGGTGGAGACGATCTGCCGTGTTCATGCCGACCATCGTTCCCTCGGGCCGCGTCAGCGACCATGGGGCTCAATCCCCAAAGAGCTCGCGCCGAGCCCCCATTCGAAGGTAAAGCCGGTGCTGGGCGCGGTTGGGAACGCACCGCGAGGTCGGAGAGCTCAGGCAGCCACGCGCTCGGGCAGCGCGGCCGCGAGCCGTGGAGCTCAGGCCGGAGTCCGTGCCGGGGCTGGCTGTCCCTCCGGCCGGGGCCGTGCCCTGCCCTGCGCGGCGGCGGTGGCGCCTTGTGTGCAGTGCGGGGCGGCGAACCGATGGCGGGGCGTCGTGAAAGACCTCCTCCTCGGTCTTGCCGTCGAGCAGTTGGATGAACTGCTCGCGCTCGATCGTCTCGCGCCGCAGCAGGATCTCGGCCGCGTATTCGAGCTCGCCGCGATGGTCATCGAGTACTCGGCGCGCCGTGTCGTGGGCCTTGCGATGACCAGTCTGACCTCGTCGTCGATCTGCTTCGCCAGATCGCTTGAGTAATCCGTGCGGCCCTGCATGTGCCGCCCCAGGAACGGCTGGCCGTGGTCGTGGCCGAACACCCGCGGGCCGAGCTTCTCCGACATCCCGAAGCGCATCACCATCTGCTTGGCCGTGGCGGTCACCTTCTCGAGATCGTTCGACGCGCCGGTGGTGACCTCGCCGAAGACGATCTCCTCGGCCGCGCGGCCGCCCAGCGTCATCGCCATCGTGTCCGCCAGCTCCGCCCTCGTGGTGAGGAACTTGTCCTCCGTCGGCAGCGAGATCGTGTAGCCGAGCGCCTGGCCGCGCGAGATCACCGAGATCTTGTGGACCGGGTCGGTGTTCTCAAGGAAATGCGCCACCAGCGCGTGGCCCATCTCGTGGAAGGCCGTCACGCGGCGCTCCTTCTCGGACATCACGCGCGTCTTCTTCTCCGGCCCCGCGATCACGCGCATGATCCCCTCCTCCAGCTGGAGGTGGTCGATCTCGCGCTTGCCCTGGCGGGCGGCCAGCAGCGCGGCCTCGTTGACCAGGTTCTGCAGGTCGGCGCCGGTGAAGCCGGGGGTCTGGCCGGCCAGCATGTCGAGTTCGATCGCCTTGGCCAGCGGCTTGCCGCGCGTGTGGACCTCGAGGATCTTCACGCGGCCCTTGCGATCGGGCCGGTCGACCACGATCTGGCGGTCGAAGCGGCCCGGGCGAAGCAGCGCCGGGTCGAGGATGTCCGGCCGGTTCGTGGCCGCGATCAAGATGATGTTGTCCTTCATCTCGAAGCCGTCCATCTCGACGAGCAGCTGGTTGAGCGTCTGCTCGCGCTCGTCGTGACCGCCGCCGAGGCCCGCGCCGCGGTGGCGGCCGACCGCGTCGATCTCGTCCATGAAGATGATGCAGGGCGAGTTCTGCTTGGCCTGCTCGAACAGGTCGCGCACCCGCGAGGCGCCGACTCCGACGAACATCTCGACGAAGTCCGAGCCCGAGATCGAGAAGAACGGCACGCCCGCCTCGCCCGCCACGGCGCGCGCGAGCAGCGTCTTGCCGGTCCCGGGCGGCCCGTAGAGCAGCACGCCCTTGGGGATGCGCGCCCCGAGCGCCTGGAACTTCTTCGGGTTCTCGAGGAACTCCTTGATCTCCTGCAGCTCCTCGACCGCCTCGTCCACCCCCGCCACGTCGCGGAAGGTGACGGTGCGGTGGATCGGCGTCGGCTCGTCGCGCGGGCGAGCGGGTCATCCTCGTCAGGCCCCCCGATGCGGCCTTCGAGCGGCGCAGAAGCACGATCCAGAAGACGGCCAGGAGCGCGATCGGAGCGAGGTAGACCAGGTAGCCGGCCCATCCCGCGCCCTTGGGCTTCACGTCGATGGCCACCTCCCGCTCGCGCAGCTTGCGTATCAGCTCCGTCTCGGTGTTGTTCGGGTAGGCCGTCTTGTAGGTCTCGCCGCGGCGCGTCTCGACCTCGACCGAGTTGCGCTCCGGCTTGATCGTCACCGCCCGGACCTGCCCACCCTCCAACTGGCCGAGGAACTCGCTGTAACTCGGAGCGCGCGCCTGCTCGCTGGGACCGGTGAGCAGCCCAACCATGACCAAAGCCCCGAACACGAGCAGCACCGGGAGCACCCACAGAGGCCCTTGGGAGTCAGATGGCTGTCGGGACGGCGATTCCATGATCAGCGGCGGACGGGGATGCGGCCTCCCTCCACGAAAGCCCACGAGCAGCGCCTTCTCAATGGGGTCAGTCGTGTACCGACGCAAGGTGACCTACGCACGACCAATCGCGCGAGCGGCCCCCGAGCCGAGCAACAGCGTGCCGTCCGACCGCTCGGGATGGCGCAGACCTTGAAGGGGGGGCTGGGCAGCGGGTGATTACACCTCTCGGTCCATGGCCCCTCCCTATGGTCTAACCCATCCTCAGGCCATGCGACAGCAGCGAACAACCCATCCCGACCTCGACGTGCCCATCCAGTCGCTCGTCGGGCGGCCGGCTACGCGTTCTCGGCAGCGGTGGTCGGCGCGTGGACCTTGCTGGCCGGGCATTCTCCCGGCGTCGGCTTGACGCTGATCGTCTGGGGTGCAGCGTTCGCCGTTCTCGTTTCGCAGCGCCCCATCCGGCGACGGTCCCGAACCGGTGCCGACCATCCCAGTTCGAGCCGTCGCACGTTCCATCGCGTCCGGCGCGAGCGCGGGATCAACCGTCCCCAGAGTGGGCAGCTGCTAGCGCCGGAATGCGCACAACCACGCATTGCCGGCCGTCTCCACTCGCGCCACCATCGAAAGCGACCAACGGGCCGACGAAGGCGGACCGCTTGGATAAACCCCGAACAATGGAGGAAGCCTGCATGACCTCCCAAGACGACATCCCGACCATCCCGAACGGGTCCTCCGCCTCGCCACCGCGCCGGTTCAGCGAAGACATAGAGCGCATGCCGCTCGCGCCGTCGTCGTCGCGCGTGGGTCGCTTCAGCGACGGAATCGCGCGCTCGCCGCGGAGCGCCTCGGCGAAGCGCATCGGCAGCTTCGCCGAGGGCTCGCACAGCGGCCGAACCCCGCTCGGCGCGCCGCGTCGGCAGCTTCAGCGACGGGTTCGCCCGGGCCGGCATAGACCGGGCGACCGTGCAGCGCGTCGACTCGCCACGCAATAGCGCCGAGGACCGAAGGGCGGCGTAGCCTGCATCGCGCAAGCCGCTCCCGCCACCGAATCCGCACCATGGGCTCGTCAACTCGGAGAGAGCGCGGTCAGGTGCTGCTCTGCTACGACGGCTCGGACACCGCCAAGCGGGCGATCGAGACGCGCCGGGCACCAGCTCGGCGGCGGCGAGGCAATCGTGCTCACCGTCTGGGAGTCGCTCGGCTCGGCGATCCTACGGAACCTGCCGTCGGGCCAGACCGAGTTCGGGCGCGAGCGAGAGGGATCGCCGAAGATGTGGTCGACGAGCTCGATGCCAGCACCGCCGAGGCCGCGCAGGCGACAGCCGCCGAGGGCGCCGCGCTCGCCGCCGCCGCTGGATTCGACGCGCGACCGCTCGCCCGCCGGGCGCTGGCCCGCGCCGCCGAGCGCACCACGGTCACCGTCTGGCGGGCCGTCCTGGACACGGCCGACGAGGAAGCCGCCGAGCTGATCGTGCTCGGCAGCCGGGGCGCTCGGGCGTCAAGTCGATGGTGCTCGGCAGCGTCTCCTACGGCGTCGTCACAACTCCGAACGACCGGTGCTGATCGTCCCCCCGCTCGCCTAGCGCCGGCCATCGGCTGCACGTTCCGGGGCAGGGGAATCCGTATGGATACCCATGGTCGCGGGGGCCCTCTAGATGCAGCCTGCCGGGACCAAAGGAAACCGAGAGGAGAAACCGTGGCAACGCAGTCAGTCCTTCCAGAGCCCCATGGGGTTCCCTACGGAGGAGCGCGAGACGGCGGGTGCCGACCTCCGGCCATGCTCGTCGACCCGTTGACTCTCCCTGATCGGCAAGCAGGCGCACTGGAACGTCGAGGGGCGGCACTTCCGCTCCCTGCCTCGAGCTCGACGAGCTCGTGGACGCCTGGCGCTCGCTCGAAGACGACGTCGCCGAGCGTGCCGTGGCGCTCGGCGTGGCGCCCGCGGCCAGGCTCGGACGATCGCGACGACGAGCGAAATCGAGCCGCTTCCATGCGGACCGCTGGCAGCATGAAGTGCAGCGGCGGCGCGCGATCCGGCGCGGGACCGACCTGGCTCGAGGGGGTGGCTGCGACCGAAATCGGCGAGCCGACAGCGCGGAGGAGGATCGCTCTCACCGGTCTGATCGAGGGCGACCTTGAGGACCGCCTTGCTGCGTTGACCCATGAGGAGGACGCCGACCTCGTGGTGGTGGGGTCTCGGGCGCGCGGCGCACTCCACGCACCCTTCTCGGGAGCGTGTCCGCCTCCCTGAGAAGCAACGGCGCGTACCCCGTGGTAGTGGTCCCCCCGGCGTGGGGCCGTCGCTTCGCCGACGGGCGCCGAACGTGGTCTGGGTCAATCGTCTGCGGCATAGACGGTTTGGCTGAATCCGACCGCGCGCGCATTGTGGCCGAGGGGCTCGCCGACCGGCTCGGGCTTTACGGCTGCTCCCGATCCACGTCGACCAGATCGGCGGATGGAGCGACGCCCCGGATGGCCCGTACGTCGAGATCGGCGAGCCGGCTACCACCCTCGCCGAGGGACTGTCGCGACGCGCGGCCCAGCTGGTCGTTGTGGGCACGCGCGGCCGCGGGGCGGGGCTCGACTCGGTCTCGGGCCGCCTGGCGACGTCGGCCCCCGTGCCGGTCCTCGTCGTACCGCCGACGGGGCGGCTGCCGCGCTTCGCGGCCGCCGCCGTGGAGCCGGCAAGGGCCGCATAGCTCTGGCCGGCCCGCAGCTGCAGGCCACCCTCCGACGATAGGGTGCCGCCTTCGATGTCAGCGGACCAGGCCGGCATGACCCTGAGCAGCCAGTGCGCCGAGTTGTGCGGAGC
>CAVWSN010000018.1:0-608354 GCA_963757815.1 uncultured Thermoleophilaceae bacterium
CGAACGCTGTCACGGCGAGAATGGCGGTCGGAACTCCAGGGCGCTCGCGGCAGGCGAGGGATCCGCGTGGGTGACGTCGCGGGGGCGGCGGATGCGGGCACCCTTCCCGCCTTCGCCTGCGACGAGGCGCTCGCGGGCGGCGGCAGCCGGACCTGCTGGTGGCCTCCGACCTCCCGCTCGGGGCCCCAACAGTCCGGCGGCGCGCGCGATGGCCGACGCGATCCGGTCGGTGATCGAGCGGCACGAATTCAGAGCAGGCAAACACTCGGTCGGCTACGCGTCGTGTGACGACTCCACGTCACAGAGCGGCAGCTCGAGCTCCGTAAGTGCGCCGCCAACGCGAATGCCTACGCGCGCGCGGAGAAACTCGTGGCGGTGATCGGCCCGTACAGCTCGGGTTGTGCGAAGGTCGAGATCCCGACTCTCAACCGGGCGCCGGGTGGCCCATTGGCGTTGGTCAGTCCCTCGAACTCGCATCCCCATCTGACGAAGCAAGGCTTCGCGCCGGACGCGCCGGAGATCTTCTACCCGACCGGCGAGCGCAACTACGCCAGGCTGTCGCCCAGCGACGACCTCGAGGGTGCGGCGCTGGCGATGCTCGCAACGCAGCTCGGCCTCAAGAGCGTCTATCTGATCGACGACGGGGTCTTGTGGGATACGCCGTTGACCGACTCCGTCCCCCGGACGGCCGAACGGGTCGGCCTGACGATCGCCGGCGCGAAGGCTTTCGACCCGGGGGCGAAGAGCTTCGAGGCGCTCGCGAACGAGGTCGCGCGGTCGGACGCGCAGGGCGTCATGCTCGACGCCTTCCTGGACGACGGCGGCGGCGACCGCGTGCTGAGGGCCTTGCGCGCCCGCCTCGGCCCGCGCGTGCCGATCATGGCGACCAGCGGGCTCTCGCCCGATCCCCGACGTGCTCGAGAGAGCCGGCCGCGCCGCCCGCGGCCTGTACGCGATGACGCCGGATCTGCTGGCCGGAGGGCCTGGGCTCACACCTGCCGCCAGGCGCATCGCGGCCGACCTCGGCTCGGCTGCCGATGAGCGTTTGTGCTCCATGCCGCGCAGGCCGCGGACGTGGTCCTGACGGCGATCGCCCGCTCCGACGGGACGCGGGCCGCGGTGCTCCGCGAGCTGCGGGCGAGCCGCGTGAGGGACGGCATCCTGGGCACCTTCCGCTTCGACGGCAACGGGGACATCACGCCCGCCAAGCTCACCGTGCTCCGCGTGACGGGCCGGAGCGCGACGGATGAGCGCCTGCCGGCCGACTACCAGGGCGCGACCATCGACCGCGTGCTGGAGGTGCCGACGAGCCTTGTCGAGGCCGGGCCGTGAGGCGCTCCCCATGGGCCGCGAGCTCTTTGGGAAGTAGCCCGCCGCCATACTGCGGGGCATGGCCACTCGGGTCACGAGTTCCCGCTTGGTCGGTCGCGGGGGAGTTGGCCGAGCTCGAGGCGGCGTTCGCGGACGCCGAATCGGGCGCCCCCTCCCTCGCGCTCGTGGCAGGCGACTCCGGGGTGGGCAAGACCCGGCTGGTGGCCGAGCTTGTCGCGCGCGCCGCTGAAAGCGGTGGCCACACGCTCTCCGGCGAGTGCGTCGACCTCGGCGACGGCGAGCTTCCCTACGCTCCGCTCCTGACGGCGCTTCGGCCGCTGGCGCGGGACGGTGACGCAGCGCTCGAGGCGCTCCCCACCGCCACGCGCGCCGAGCTCACTCCCCTCATGCCGGCGTTGGGCGAGGGGCCCGCCCCCAGCCGCGACACAGGCGCCCAGGGTCGACTGTTCGAGGCCGTCCTCGCGCTGCTGCACGAGCTGGGCGAGCGCGCCCCCGTGCTGCTCGTGCTGGAGGACATCCACTGGGCCGACAGCTCCACCCGCGCGTTCCTCGCCTACCTGGCGCGGAGCCTCTTCGACGAGCGCGTGCTCGTCGTCGCCTCGTACCGGCTCGACGAGTTGCACCGCCGCCATCCGCTCCGCCCGCTGCTTGCCGAGCTGGAGCGCGATACGCGCGTGCGCCGCGTCGAGCTCGCGCCGCTGACGCGTGACGAGCTGGCCGGCGCGCTGGGCGACATCCTCGGCGCCCCACCGGCAGCCGAGCTCGTGGAACGCCTCTACGCGCGCTCGGAGGGCAACCCGCTGTTCATGGAGGAGCTCTTGGCTGCGGGCCTCGACGGCCGCGGCGCCCTGCCCCGGACGCTGCGCGACGCGCTGATGCTCCGGATCGAGCGGCTTCCCGACCGCGCGCAGGGGCTCCTGCGCGTGCTCGCGGTCGGTGGCCGGCTCGACCACGACCTGCTGGCCGAGGTCGCGGGGCTGGACGCGCGCGAGCTCCAGGAGTGCCTGCGCACTGCGGTCGCCAATCATCTCGCGGTCGTGGACGCCGACGGCAGGCTGGCGTTCCGTCACGCGCTCCTGCGCGAAGTGGTGCAGGACGACCTGCTGCCGGGCGAGAGGATCGAGCTCCATCGCACGCTCGCCGAGGCCCTCGAGCGGCGGTCGGCGGCCGGCGACGCGAGCGTCGCGATCAGCACCGCGATCGCCTCCCACCGCCTCGCGGCCGGCGACCACACCGCTGCGCTCGCGGCGAGCATGCATGCAGCGGACGCGGCCGAGGCGGTACGCGCCCCGAGCGAGGCGGCTGCGCTGCTCGAGCGGGCGCTCGAGCTGTGGGACCAGGTTCCGAACGCCGAGGCCGTGGCCGGGCTCGAGCGCGGCGACCTGATGTGGCGTGCGGCCGAGGTCCACAACCTCGGGGGCCGGCGCAGCCGGGCGGAGGCGCTCCTGCGCGCCGCGCTCGAGGACGTCGACGAGACGGCCGAGCCGCGAAAGGCGGCGAGGATGATGGCGCGCCTGGCTCGCTTCCAGTGGCACGTCAACCGCGCCGACGAGGCGCTCGACACCCTGCGCGCCGGCCTCCGGCTGCTGCCTCCCGGTGAGGACTCGCCCGAGCGCGCCGCTCTGCTGGGCATGTGGGCGCGAGGCCAGATGTTCCAGGGGCGCCTGCGCGAGGCCGTCGAGCAGGCGCGCGAGGCACAAGGCGTGGCGGAGGCATGCGGCGACGCCGCCTCGCTCGGCGTTGCACTCAACGTGCTCGGGACGGCGCTGATTCCGCTGGGCGAGATCGAAGAGGGCACGGCCGCACTCAGGCGGGCGGGCGAGATCGCTGTCGAGCGCGGCGACCCGCTGGAGATCGACGCGGCGGCGGTCAACCTGGCCGATGCGCTGCACGCCGCAGGCCGGAGCCGCGACGCGATCGAGGCGGCGCGCCGGGGCGCCGAAGAGCTCGCGGCCAGCCCGAATACCCACCAGTGGCTCAACTTGATGATGGGCGAAATCGCATTCGACCTCGGCGACTGGGAGGAGGCGGCCCGAGCGCTGCCCGAGCCGGGCCGCCGCTTCGACGACCGCACGATGCTGGTGATCGAGCTGGGCCGCCTCCAGCTGGCGATGGGCAGAGGCGAACACGCCGAGGCCGCCGAGTGGATCGAGCGCATGCGCCCTACGCTCGAGGACTCGACCGAGCCGCAGTTCCTGGCACCGATCGGCGGGCTCCAGGCCGAACTGCTGCGCCGTAAGGGCGATCTCGACGCTGCCCGCGAGACCGTCGAGACGGCTGCTCGGCCGGCTCGAGCACGGCACCGACGACCTGCCCGTTTAGGCAACCTGGCCACCGCCGGCGTGGCGGTGGAGGCCGACGCCGCGGAGCGGGCGCGGGACGTCGGCGACGATCCGGAGGCTGCCCGGGCGCTCGAGCGGCTCCGCGTGTTCCTGGAGCAGGTTCGGGCGGCGGCCGAGAACGGCGGGCCGATCCAGCGCGCGCACCTCGCCACAGCCGAGGCCGATGCGGCCCGCGCGATCCGGCGCGAACGATCCCGCGCTCTGGGCGACCGCGACGGCGGCATGGGAAGCGCTCGAGCGGCCCTACCCGGCGGCACTGGCCCGTTGGCGGGAGGCCGAGGCGCACCTGGCTCGCGACGATCGTGACGCGGCGGCGGAGGCCGCCCGCGCGGCGCTCGAGACGGCGCGCCGGCTGGGCGCCGGATGGCTGACCCACGAGGTCGAGGGCCTGGCGAGTCGCGGCCGCTTGGGGCTGGACGTCCCCGCCGAGCCGCACACCCGGGCCGCGGAACCGGACGACCCCTTCGGCCTGACGGCGCGCGAGCGTCAGGTCCTGGCGCTCGTGGCACGCGGGGCCACCAACCGCGAGATCGGCCGCGAGCTCTTCATGGCGGAGAAGACCGCGAGTGTCCACGTGTCGCGAATCCTGGCCAAGCTCGACGTCCGCTCGCGCACGGAGGCGGCGGCAGTCGCGCACCGCCTCGGGCTGGCTGAGGGGATAACGGTCCCTTAGCGGATCAGCTGTGGGCTGCTCCCGCTCGCTTCCCGGTCGGGATTCGGCACCGGGGTTGGTCTCCGCCGGCCGGGTCAGGGCTGGGGAAGGGTGTGTGGGACAGCGGCCGCTGCGACTCTCTCGGCGAATAATCTTCGGCTGATTCCGGATGTTGCCGAATCTGCATCGGCACCGGGGCAGCCCCAACGCCGGACCCGGCGCCACGATGCTGACTTTGCCCGCTCCTGGCGGTCAAAGTCAGGAAAGCTCGCGCTTCCCCGAGCGCAGCGGCCGAACGATCTTCGATCGCTCCCGGCCCGCCGCGGCCGACGAGCAACACCCCTTCCCCAGCCCAATACGCGAGACCGACCCGGCGCCACCACCCCAGAGCGACGGGCCACTGACTAGGCCGCGACGCCGCGCCGGATCGCGCGGTCGATCGCCGCCGGTGAGAGGACGTGCTCGATCATCATGATCGCCGCTCCTATCACTCCCGCGCGGTCCTCGAGCTGGCTCGGCACGACGCGCAGCTCCTCGGTGGCGAGGGGCAGCGAGCGCTGAAAGATCACCTCGCGCACGCCCGCGAGCAGCTGGTGCGACGCCTGGCTGACGTCGCCGCCGATAACGATTACCTCGGGGTTGAAGAAGTTCACACATCCCGCGAGGACGTCGCCGAGGTTGCGGCCGGCCTCCCGGACGAGTTGGGTGGCGGTCCCGTCGCCCGCCTTGACCAGGCGCACCACGTCGCGGCTGGTATGCGCCTCGATGCCTTGCTCGGAGAGCCGGCGCGCGAGCGCCGCACCGCCCGACACCGCCTCGAGGCAGCCGACGTTGCCGCAGCGGCACACCACATCGTGCCCGGCGAGGCGAATGTGGCCGATGTCGCCCGCCGCGCCCTTGGCACCACGATGGATGTGCCCCTCGGCCACGATGCCGCAGCCGATGCCCGTTCCCACCTTGATGAAGAGGAGATGACCGCACTCGCGCCAGTGCGTCCAGTGCTCGCCCTGAGCCATGATGTTCACGTCGTTGTCCACCAGCACGGGCACGCCGTAGCGCGCGGCGAACCAGTCGGGGATTGAGAATCCATCCCAGCCCGGCATGATCGGCGGGCTGGTCGGCTCACCTCGGTCGAAGGCCACGGGCCCCGGGACGCCCAGGCCGACGCCACGTACCTCGTCGACCCCACGGCCGATGTCCTGGAGAAGGCGGCCGAACTTCTCGTGAACGATGCCGAGGACGGCGTCCGGTCCCTCCGCGATGTCGAGGTCGATCCCGATCTCCGCCAGCTGTCCGCCGCCGAGGTCGCTGACCGCCAAGCGCGAATGCGTGGCGCCGAGGTCGGCGGACAGAACCACACCCGAGCCGTCGTTGAAGGTCAGCGACGTGGGCGGGCGCCCGCCGGTGGAATCGTTGACCCCGGCTTCGACGATCAGCTCGTGCTTCAGCAGCGTGTCGATTCGCTGAGCGACTGGAGCGGGCGACCAGAAGCCATTGAACCGCCGCACTTTTGGTTGACATCCGGCAAAGCTTGTGGAAGTACGCCTGCCGTCACGGCTGCTCAGCGAGGCCCTCGACTCTGCCGGCGCGACAGCCATCAGCAGACGCTTTCAGCTCGCCCTGGGGTGGCTCGCGGTCGGCGCATTTCTGGGCGCCTTGCTGCCCGTGCTTGGCATGGCCGTGATCATCGCGTTCAACGCCTTTACTGGCTCCCAATCCGAGGCGAAAATCCCGCCCGCGACCTGACGCCGCGGGGGCGTAACGGTAGGGCGGCTCGAGCCGCGTGGCTGGATCGCCCGATCGTCGGTAAGAACGGATACCCGCGTCCGTGTCACGAAAGGAGGATCGACCACAAATATTGGGGTCGATCCGCCACACGTGACGGTGCGTTGCGTCTCGTGACCTGGACCTGGCCGGGCGGTCACGCGCCAGCCGGAGCAGGCCGAGGGCCTGGCGGCGGAACTGACGTGATCGCTCTGCAGGAGGTGACCAGGCGGAGCGCGCCGCTGTGGCGAGCGGCGCTCGGCGAGATGGGATTCGCGGGATGCGAGACGGCGCTCGACGACGCGCTACCGTCCCGCCGGGGGGCCCGGCCGCTCGACGTGCTGACCGCGGCGTGGTGGCCGCCTATCTCGCCGGCGGCGATCCGCCTCGTCTCCTCTGCGGAGACCTGAACACGTCCAGCCGTGAGCCGCCCGACGGCGGGGGGCTCACCTTCGCGCACAACAGCGCCGGCCGCTTGCGGCCGGCCCGCGGCGAGCGCTGGTACACGCGGAGAAGGCGCTCGTCCACTGGCTGCGCCAAGCCGGCTGGGTGGACGCCTTCCGCGCACTACACGGCTACGGCGAGCGCGAGGTGAGCTGGACGTTTCCCGGCGACCGCGGCGGGTGGCGCCTCGACCACGTGCTCGTGGAAGGACTGCGCCCTGTCGCAAGCGCCTACGCGCACGACTGGCGCCGCCGCGGTTTGAGCGACCGCTCGGCCTTGGTAGTCGATCTGGAGGACGCGTCCTGGCTTTGACCGCCAGGAGCGGCCAAAGTCAGGACTGTTCGTCGTTCCGGCCGCCCAGCCGCGTCGGCCGAGGCCCGCTCAGCTCCGGTAGCTGACTTCCTGGCGGCGGCCGTTCTCGGCGGAGCGCAGGATCGCGTCGCAGACCTCGGCGCAGCGGTAGCCGTCCTCGAAGGTCGCCCCGTGCGGTGCGACGTCGGAGTCGTCGCGGATCGCCGTGAGGAGGTGGTGCAGCTCGTGCACGAAGCTGTGTTCCCAGCCGATGATGTGGCCGTGCGGCCACCAGTGTTCCCAGAAGGGGTGGTCCGCCTCCGAGACGAGCACGGTCCGGAAGCCCTGCGCCGACTCCGCCGGTGTCGAGCCGGCGATGTGCACCTGCAGCTCGTTCAGCCGCTCGAGGTCGAAGGCGATCGATCCCTCGGAACCGTTGATCTCCCAGGTGAAGGCATTCTTGCGCCCGGTGGCGAAGCGCGTGGCCTCGATGGTGCCGACCGCGCCGCCCGAGAAGGTGACGACGGACTCGAACGCGTCGTCGACCTCGCGCCCGGGCTTGAAGGTGGCGGTGGTCCCCGCGACCGACTCGATCTCGCCGACGAGGTAGCGCGCGAGGTCGATCACGTGCGCGCCCAGGTCGCCGAGCGCCCCCGAGCCCGCGAGCGCCTTGTCGAAGCGCCAGACCTCGTCGTCGACCGTCCCCCATTCCTGCAGGTAGGAGCCGCGGAAGTGCGTGATCTCGCCGAGCTCGCCGGACTCGATGATCTGGCGGGCCAGCCGCACGGCCGGCACGAAGCGGTAGTTGAACGCGCACATGTGCTTGACGCCCGCCGCGTCGACGCGCTGCCACGCGTCGTAGGACTCCGCGGCGTCGCGGCCGAGCGGCTTCTCGCAGATCACGTGCTTGCCCGCCTCGGCGGCCGCGATCGAGGGCTCCGCGTGGAGGTTGTTCGGGCCCGAATTGTCGAACAGCGCGATGCGGTCGTCCTCCACGAGCTCGTGCCAGTCCGTCACGTAGCCCTCGAAGCCGTAGCGCGCAGCCGCCTCGCTCACGGCCTCCTCGTTGCGGCCCGCGATCGACACGAGCTGGGGAAACAGCGGCGGCGGCCAGGTCATGTAGGCGAGCTTCCTGTACGCGTTCGAGTGCGCCTTGCCCATGAACGCGTAGCCGAGCATTCCCACGCCGATCGTGTCCACGTCGGCGCCGCCGCCGGCGGCGCCCATCGTGACGAAGCCGACCTTCTCCTCGGCCATGCCGCTAGCCCTCCCTCGCAAACGCGGCGTCGAACGCCACCGACGACGGCGCGAAGTCGGTCCGGCGCACGAACGCGAGCGCGTCGGGCGCGCCCCAGTCGCGGTCCATGCCGGAGTCCTCCCACTCGATCGAGAGCGGCCCCTCGTAGCCGATCCGGTTGAGCTGCCGGAAGAGGTCCTCGAAGTCGACGTCGCCGTGGCCGGGGGAGACGAAGGTCCAGCCGCGCTCCGGCTCGCCGAAGTCAATGTGCGAGCCGAGGATCGAGCGCCGCCCGTCGAGCCGCTTCTTCGAGTCCTTTACGTGCACGTGGTAGATGCGGTCGGCGAACTCCCCGACGAACGTCGCGGAGTCGAGGAACTGGTGCTCGAAGTGCGAGGGGTCGAAGTTGATGCCGAAGCCCTCGCGGTGCCCGACCGCGTCGAGCGTCTTCTGCGTCGTGGGGAAGTCGTAGGCGATCTCGGTGGGATGCACCTCGAGCGCGAAGCGCACGCCCTCCTCGTCGAACACGTCGATGATCGGGTTCCAGCGCTCGGCGAAGTCCTCGTAGCCGCGCTCGACGTCCTCCCAGTCGTTGGGCGGGAACGAGTAGAGCAAGTGCCAGATCGAGGACCCCGTGAAGCCGGTCACGACCTGGATGCCGAGTCGCGCGGCGGCCCGCGCCGTGTCCTTCATCTTCTCGGCCGCGCGCCGGCGGACGCCCTCCGGGTCGCCGTCGCCCCACACGTCCTCGGGCAGCACGCCCTGGTGGCGCGAATCGATCGGATCGCACACCGCTTGGCCGACGAGGTGCGCGCCGATCGCCCAGCAGTCGAGCCCATGCCGTTCGAGCAGCTCGCGCTTGGAGCGGCAGTAGCCGTCGTCGCGCAGGGCCTCGTCCACCTCGAAGTGATCGCCCCAGCAAGCGAGCTCGAGCCCGTCGAAGCCCCATTCACCGCACTTGGCGGCTAGCTCATCGAGCGGTAGGTCGGCCCACTGGCCGGTGAACAGGGTCACGGGACGTCCCATCGGTCTGCCCTCCTAAGGCGCCCCACGGGCGCGATTCGAGAACGCCGCTCCTTCACGAATGCGTAGGCTCAGTCGGCGGCCGCCATACGCGAGCCTTATCAGACGCGAAAGCATGGATGCAAGGTGTTGCGCTCGGGCGCGGTCACCTCGGCGCCCCTGCGCCCGCCACGTGAATGGGGTGGCCGAGCAGCACCTCGGCGGCCTCGTGCACGCTCTCACTCATCGTGGGGTGCGGATGGATCGTGGCCGCCAGGTCCTCGGGGGAGGCCATCAGCTCGATGGCCAGCGTCGCCCCGGCCACGAGCTCGCTGGCATGCGGCCCCACGACGTGCAGGCCCACGACCCGGTCGACGGCCGCGTCCACCACCAGGCGGGTGAAGCCCCCGGTGGCTCCGAGCGTCGCCGCCCTGCCCGAGGCCGCCAGCGGGAAGGTGGCGCTGCGGACGTCGATCCCGTCCGCGCGCGCCTCGGCCTCGCTCAGGCCGGCGGTGCCGATCTCGGGGTCGGTGAAGATGACTGCCGGGATCGCCGCCGGGTCGAAGGCGGCCGGCCGGCCGCTCAGCGCCTCGGCCGCCACGACCCCTTCGGCGCTCGCCTTGTGGGCGAGCGCCGGGCCAGCCACCACGTCGCCGATCGCGGCCACCCGGCTGGTCGCGCGGAGGTCGTCGCCCACCGGGACGAGGCCGTCGGGGCCGACGGGCACGCCGGCGGCGTCGAGCCCGAGGTCGTCCGTGTTCGGCACGCGGCCCACCGCGATCACGACACGCTCAGCCGCCACGGAGTGCTCGCCGGCGCCATCGCGCACCACGAGCTGCCCGCCCTCGAGCCGCTCGGCCGTGCTGGCCAGGCGCAGGTCCACCCCGAGCGCCCGCAGCCGGCGGACGACCGGGGCGGTCAGGGATGCGTCGACGCTCGGCAGCACCCGCTCGAGCGCCTCGACCACCGTGACCCGCGTACCGAGCTTGGCGAAGGCGGTCCCCAGCTCGAGGCCGATGTAGCCGGCCCCGACGACGGCCATGCTCGACGGGACCTCGGCGAGGGCCAGCGCCCCCGTCGAATCGAGCACGCGCTCGCCGTCGAACGGAAGCTGGGGCAGCTCGACCGGCCGCGAGCCGGTGGCCACTATCGCCTGCTCGAACTCGAAGAAGCGGGCCTGCCCCTCTGCGGTGCGAACGGCCACGCGGTCGGGTCGATTGAAGCGCGCGCGGCCGTGGACCACGGTCACGTCGCCGGCAGCCAGCAGCCGGCCGACCGAGCCGGCGAGGCCGAGGCACAGGCGCTCGCGCCAGGCCTGGAAGCGCTCGAGTGACACGTGTGCCCCTTCCACCTCGAGCCCCATGTCGCCCATGCCGCGTACGCGCTCGGCCGTGGCCGCAAGCTCGATCAGCGCCTTGCTCGGGATGCAGCCCACCTGCAGGCAGACCCCGCCGAGCCCTTCCGGCCCGGCCTCGTCGACCAGCGTGACGCGACGGCCGAGCTGCGCCGCGCGAATCGCCGCCACGTAGCCGCCGGGTCCGCCGCCGAGCACCAGCAGGTCAGCGGACTCCGCGAGCTCGCCGACGACCATCACGTGAGGTCCTCGAAGATCAGCAGCGGCTCCTCGAGCAGCGTCACGACCCGCGAGACGAAGGCGCCGAGCGTGTCACCGTCGAGCACCCTGTGATCGCCGGAGACCGAGAGCGCGCAGACGGGCCGCACCCGCGGCTCCCCGCCGACGGGCACGACCCGGTCGCGGATGGCCCCGATCCCGAGGTTCGCCACCTGGGGCGGCTGGATGATCGGAGTGCCCAGCCAGACCCCCAGGCCGCCGAAGTTGTTGACCGTGAACGTCGCCCCCCGCAGCTGCCCGGGCTCGAGCCGGCGCTCGCGGGCGGCGCGAGCCAGCGCGGCGATCTCGAGCGCGAGCTCGCCCACCGAGCGCCGGTCGGCGTCCTCCACCACGGGGACCATTAGCCCGTCGGGGGTTGCGGTGGCCACCCCGAGGTGCACCTGGCGATGCAGCGCGATCTCCTCGCGCTCCATGTCGATCGACGCGTTCACGTAGGGATGATCGGCGAGCGCGCGCACCGCCGCGGCGGCGATGAGAGGCGTCGGCGTGAGCGCGCGCGCGAGCTCCTCCTGGCCGCGCTCGGTGGCCCGCCGGCGCAGCGCATCGCGCGCCTCGATCAGGCGGCCCGCGTCGACCTCGCGGTAGTCGATGATGTGCGGGATCTCCTGCCAAGCGCGGGTCAGCGTCTGGGCGATCGCGCGCCGCACCCCCCGGAGCGGGACCACTTCGCCGGGCCGGGAGGGCGCGGCGGTGGGCCGGGCCGGGACCGAGGGAGCCGATGGCGGGGCGACCACCGCACGGGGCGCGGCGGGATCGGCGGGGGGCGCTGCGCCGGCGGGCGCAGACGCAGCCGCCGCCCGCTCTACGTCCTCGCGCAGGATGCGGCCCTGCGACCCGCTGGCGGTCACGGTGGCGAGGTCGACTCCGAGCTCGCGAGCGCGGCGGCGGGTCGCCGGCGCGGCGAGGGGCCGCCCAGCCGCCCGCGACGCGGTCACCGGAGCCGCCGGCGCCGGGGCGGACTGCAGCGGCTCCGTCGCGGTGGCGGGAGCCGGGGCGCCGGCACCGTCGCCGTCGGGCTCGATGACCACCAGCACTTCGCCGACGGCCAGGCGCTCGCCCGTCGGCGCGCACAGCTCCGCGACCACGCCGGCGGCCGGACAGGGAATGACCACCACCGCCTTGTCGGTCTGGACCTCCACGAGCGCCTGGTGCTCGCGCACCCGGTCGCCAACGGCCACCCGCCACTCGAGTATCTCAGCGGCGTCGATGCCCTCGCCTATGTCGGGCAGGCGGAAGCGGACGGCGTTGGTGGCATCCGGGCTCAGGGCGCGGCTCCAACTACCTGCCGGATGCCGGCGAGCACACGCTCGACCGAGGGCACGTAGAGTTCCTCCACCGACGCGATCGGGTACGGCGTGTCGGGTGCCGCAATCCGGCCGATCGGTGCTTCGAGCGACCAGAACGCCTCCTCCTGGATCGTCGCCACCACCTCGGCGCCGAAGCCGCTCGTAAGGGTGGCCTCATGGACCACGAGCGCGCGCCCGCAGGCGGCCGCCGCCTCGCGGAGAGCCTCGCTGTCGAGCGGGACGAGGCTGCGCAGGTCGAGCACCCGAGCGGAGATGCCCTCCTCGGCGGCCTGCGCGGCGGCGCGCTCGGCCACCACCACGGCGGCGCTCCAGGCCACGACGACCACGTCGTCGCCCTCGCGTGCTGTCCGGGCGGTCCCCAGCGGCACCGTGTACTCGTACTCGGGCACCTCGTCCTTGATGAGCCGATAGCCGCGCAACGGCTCGCAGAAGAGCACGGGGTCGGGATCGCGTATCGCCTCCAGGAGCATGCCCTTGGCGTCGCGAGCAGTGGCGGGCATGACCACCTTGAGCCCTGCGGCGCCCGCGTACTTCGCTTCGTGGGCGTCGGAGTGGAGCTCCGGCGTGCGCACATTGCCGCCAAAGGGCGCGCGGATCACGATCGGCATCGGTACGCGGCCCTGCGAGCGAAAGCGCATCCGAGCCACCTGGCCCTCGATCTGGTGGAAGGCCTGGCTGCCGAAGCCGAGGAACTGAAGCTCGGGAATCGGGACGAGCCCGCTGCAGGCCAGGCCCACGGCCGAGCCGACGATGACGGCCTCGGCCAGCGGCATGTCGACCACGCGGTCCTCGCCGAAGCGCTCCTGCAGCCCATCCGTGGCGCGGAAGACCCCTCCGTTCACCCCGATGTCCTGGCCCAGGAGCATGATTCGCTCGTCGCGCGCCATCTCGTCGGCGAGGCCCGAACGAATCGCCTCGACCATGTTGAGGACCGCCATCAGCCCTCCCCGGTGGCCGCCGCGCGCTGCTCGATCACGCGGGGCGGCGGGTTGGCGTAGACGTGGTCGAAGACCGCGTCCACCCCGGGGGCCGGCCCGCCCTCGACGTCGGCCACGGCCGCGTCGATCTCGGCCTCGGCCTGCGCCCGCAGCGCCTCCTCGGAGGCCGCGTCCACGAGGCCGCGAGCGGTGAGGTAGCGGCGCACGCGGTCAACGGGATCAAACTCGCGGCGGCGCTCGAGCTCGGCGGGATCGACGTAGCGAGTCGGGTCGTCGGAGGTGTTGTGCGGCCCCATGCGGTAGGTGCGGGCCTCGATCAGCGTCGGTCCCTCGCCGGCCCGCGCCCGCCCGACCGCGTGTGCGGTCGCGTCGTGGACGGCGAAGAGGTCGTTGCCGTCGACCAGCTCGCCCGGGAAACCGACGCCGCTCGCCCGCGCCGCCAGGCTGGTCGCCGCCGTCTGCTTGGACACGGGCGTGGAGATAGCCCAGCCGTTGTTCTTGAGCAGGAAGATCACCGGCGCCCGCCGGACGCCGGCCAGGTTCATCGCCTCGTGCGCGTCGCCCTCGGAGGAGGCGCCTTCGCCGAAGTAGACGAGCACCACGCCGTCCGAGCCCTGGTGGCGCAGGCCCCAGGCCAGCCCGACCGCGTGCGGGATCTGTGCCGCCAGCGAGATCTGGTAGGGCAGCACACGGACACCCTCGCCCATGTCATTGCCCGCCGGATCGCCGACGAAGTAGCGGAGCGCGCGGCGCAGGTCGTAGCCCTGACGCAGCATCGCCGGCAGCTCGCGGTACTGGGGCACCACCCAGTCGCGGTTCGGGTCGAGCGCCCACGACGAGCCGATGACCGCTGCCTCCTCGCCGTTGACGGGCGAGAACGTGCCGAGCCGGCCCTGGCGCTGCAGCGAGAACGCGCGCTCGTCGAACGTGCGTGAGAACACCATCATCCTCCAGGCGGACAGCAGCGCTTCGTCGTCGAAGGCGTCCGCCGCCCCGTTCGCCAGCGTGCCGTCGGGGGACAGCAGCTGCCGGGGCTCGGCCACGCCGCCTGCGGTGCCGGCGATCATAGATGCATCCATCCTCCATCACCTACCCACCCGCCGTCCACCAGCACGGTCGAACCGGTGATGTAGGAGGCCTCGCCGGAGGCCACGAACGCGACCACCCTGGCCACCTCCTCGGGCTCGGCCAGCCGGCGAAGCGGGGTGCGAGCGGCGATCTCCTCGGCCGTGAACCCGCCCGTGGCCATCGTCTTCGCCAGCAGCTCGGTGGCCACGTAGCCGGGCGCCACCGAGACGACGCGCACGCCGCGGGGCGACCACTCGGCGGCGAGGGCCTTGGTCAGGCCCTCGAGACCGTGCTTGGCCGCGCTGTATGCGGCGCGGCTCGCGAGCCCGACGTGCCCCGCGAGCGAGGAGATGTTGACGATGACCCCGTCCCCGCGCGCGAGCATGACCCGCGCCGCGGCCGCCGCGCACGCGAACGGTGTCACCAGGTCGAGCTCGACGATGCGCCGGAAGTCCTCCGGCGCGAGCGTCTCCGAGGCGGCGAAGAGCCCGGCGCCCGCATTGTTCACGAGGATGTCCAGCCCGCCGAGCTCGGCCACGGCCTGGTCGACCAGGGCGTCCGCGGCGCCCGGGTCGGTCAGCTCCAGCGACATCCCTGTGGCATGGCCGCCGGCGGCGGCGAGGGCGTCCGCGGCGGCGGCCGCGCGGCCGGGATCGCGCGAGGTGACGAGCACGTGCGCCCCGCGCCGGGCCAGCTCCTGGGCGACCGCGCGGCCGATCCCGGACGACCCGCCGGTGACGACCGCCGCGCGGCCGGCGAGGGCGTCCGCGGCGGTGGGGGTCAGCGGCGGGCCCTCATGGAGCCGCCACCGGCCGCTCGAACGCCGAGGTCAGCGGGCCGGGGAACTCGTCGTTAGGCAGCACGGGCCCGGGCACGCTGTCGAAGAGCCGACCGACGACGCGACCGGCCTCGACCACCGCGGGGCGGTCGTGGACGGGCAGCACGAAGCGTCCCGAGTTGACCGCCTTGCGGATCGCCGCCTTCTCCCCCCGCTTGGAGCCGGCGTGGTTGCCGGTGACCGCCGGATCGAGCTCCATGACCTGCAGGTGCGGGTTGATGAGCTGGTTGACGATGTCGTAGATCACGTCGCCGCAGATGCACGCCACGCCCTCGTCGGTCTCGACGAGGATGTTCATCGAGCCCTCCGTGTGGCCGCCGGCGGCCTGGCAGCGCACGCCCGGGATGATCTCCTCGGACTCGACCGTCTCGAGGTCGAGCAGCCGCAGCGCGCCCGGATGGTGCAGGCGGTCGACGAGGTGCTTGATGTAGGGCGCCGGGTACTGCTCACCCATCAGCCCGGAGACGGAGAACTCGAGCTCGCGGCGGTTGATCACCACGGTGGTGCCGTCCATGGGGAACTCGGAGTCGTAGCCGGCGTGATCGATGTGCAGGTGCGTGTGGAGGATGTAGCGGACGTCCTCGCGGCGCAGGCCGTGCTTCTCGAGTTGTGCGTCCACGCCCTGCCCGTCGCGCCACCAGCCCTTCATCCCGAGGTTGCCCATGATCTCCGGATGGCTGAAGCCGGTGTCGACCATCACCGGCGCCTCGCCGCCGGTGATGAGGAAACCGAAGGTCGGAACTTGGATCGCGGCGCCCGGCTCGAGCGCCAGTACCAGGAAACTCGTGTCGAGCTCGATGTCGCCGAGGTCGAGCACTTTCACCTCGAGTCCCATGACTACCTCCTGGGGTTGACTTCACACC
The DNA here is from genome assembly GCA_963757815.1 of uncultured Thermoleophilaceae bacterium. Lineage (GTDB taxonomy): Bacteria > Actinomycetota > Thermoleophilia > Solirubrobacterales > Thermoleophilaceae > JACVRW01. The sequence continues at coordinate 15,712 of CAVWSN010000018.1, forward strand.
GTCAGCGCAAGGACGCCCACGGCTCCTCTTCGAAGACGTCGATCACCGAGTAGCCGTCGTCGCCGGCCGTCGGGGTCAGGATCACCGAGAGCTTGGCGTCCTCGTCGCCGACGGTGAACGAGGCGTGGACCACGTTCGTCGGGATGTAGACCGCCTCTCCGGGGCCGAGCTGGTGCTTGTCCTGCTCGAGCCACTGCTCGATGCGCCCCTCGCGCACCCAGATGATCTCCTCCTGCTCGGGATGGCGATGGAAGGCATGTCCCTGACCGGGCGACAGGGTGACGTCCATGACGCACAGTCCCGTCGACCCGGTGAGCGACGGCCGCGCGACCCACCCGCTCTCCCCCCACTCGAAGCTCTCACGCTCGATGTCCTCACTGGTGATGAACCTGCCGTTCACGCTCGCTCCTTGATCGGGATGGACTTGAAGCGCCTCATGTTCTCGGTCATGGCCACCTCGGTGGGAAGGCGCTCCATGCTCGACGCGCCGAAGAACCCGACCACGCCGTTCGTGCGCTCGATGACCGCCTGGGCGTCGTCGGGCTCGGCGATCGGCCCGCCATGGCAGAGGCAGAGGATCTCGGGGTTGACCTGCACGGCTGCGTCACGAAGCGCCTGGATGCGCTCGATGGCGTCGTCGAGCGAGAGGCCCGTCTGCGCACCGATCGAGCCGCCGGTCGTCAGCCCCATGTGCGGGACCAGCACGTCGGCGCCGGCCTCGGCCATCTTCCGCGCGTCTTCCTCGGTGAAGACGTAGGGGGCCGTCAGGAGGTCGAGCTCGCGGGCGAGCCGGATCATGTCGACCTCCAGGTCGTAGCTCATGCCGGTCTCCTCCAGCCCTGCTCGGAAGGTCCCGTCCATCAGCCCGACGGTCGGGAAGTTCTGGACTCCGCTGAAGCCGGCCCGCTTGACCTCCTCCAGGAAGACGGGCATGAGCCGGAACGGGTCGGTCCCGCAAACGCCTGCCAGCACGGGGGTCTCGGCTACGACCGGGAGTACCTCGCGGGCCATGTCCATGACGATCGCGTTGGCGTCGCCGTAGGGCAAGAGGCCGGCGAGCGAGCCGCGGCCGGCCATCCGGTAGCGCCCGGAGTTGTAGATGATGATGAGGTCGGCGCCGCCGGCCTCGGCGAACTTGGCCGACAGACCCGTGCCTGCGCCCGCGCCGATGACCGGGCTTCCCTGCTCCACCTCGGCGCGCAGCCGCGCCAGCGCCTCCTCCCGGTTCATCGGGCCTCCTGGATGAGCTCGTGCAGCCGGTCGGCCATCGCGGTGGCGAAGGCCGGGTCGTTCACCTGGGCGTCGATCTCCCGCACCTCCACGCGGTCGCGGTCGAGGTGCTCGCGCAGCGCATCGAAGAGCGCTGCGTCGGCCTGCGGGTCGTGGAAGGGCTGGCCGTCGACGTCGATGGCCGAGACGCCGCCGAGGGGCACGAAGAGGACCGTGGGCGAGCCGGCCCTGTTCAGCTTCTCGGCGATCCGCCGTCCCAGCTCGGCGTTCTCCTCCGCCGTGGTGCGCATGAGGGTGACGGTGGGATTGTGGACGTATAGGTTGCGTTCGGCGAAGCGCTCGGGCACCGTGTCCTTGGGCCCGAAGTTGACCATGTCCAGCGCCCCGAGCGAGACGACCTGGGGCACGCCGGCGGCGCCCGCGGCCTCGAGCCGGTCGGGGCCTGCGGAGAGGACCCCGCCGACGAGCTCGTCGGCCAGCTCGGTGGTCGTGAGGTCGAGCACGCCGGCCAGGAAGCCGCCGTCCACGAGCGCCTCCATCGACTGTCCCCCGGTGCCCGTGGCGTGGAAGACGAGCACCTCGTAGCCCAGCTCCTCCAGGCGCTCGCGGGCGCGCGTGACCGCCGGGGTGGTCACGCCGAACATCGTCGCGCCGACGAGCGGCCGGGCCTCGCGCGCCGCCGGCGCCGACGCCTTCGCCATCCCGGCGATCGCGCCCGCCGCGTTGGCCAGGATCCGTGCGGAGATCTGGTTGATCCCTGCTATGTCGACGACCGAGTACATCATCGTCACGTCCTTGGCCCCGACGTAGGGCCGCGTGTCGCCCGAGGCCAGCGTGGAGACGATGAGCTTCGGCACGCCCACCGGCAGGTCGCGAATCGCGGCCGCGGCGATCGACGAGTTGCCCGAGCCGCCGACCGCAGCGGCGCCCTGCAGCCGTCCCTCTTCGAACAGGCGGCCGAGCACTGCGCCGGCTCCGCGGCCCATGACCTCGACCGCGTGCCCGCGATCGGCTTCGGCCACGAGCGCCCCGTGGTCGGCGCCGGCCGCCTCCGCCACCTCCTCGCGGGAGACGTCGGCCGTCACCTGCGGCTCGCCGAGCACGCCCACGTCCACGAGCACGACCTCGGCGCCGGCCTCCCGCACGCGGTCGCGCATGTACTCGAGCTCGTGCCCCTTCGTGTCCAGCGTCCCTACGAGGACGACGACGGGGTCAGCGGCCATCAGCCCCTCTCGACGCCCAGGTAGCGGCGCTGGGCCTCGGGATCGTTCGCGATCTCGCTGGCCGTGGTCTCGGTGAAGATGCGGCCCGCCACCATCACGAGCTGTCGCTCGGCCAGCGCCGTGGCCACGGCCAGGTTCTGCTCGACGACCAGGATTGCGAGCCCCTCGCCGCTCAGGCGCCGGAAGGTCTCGGTGAGCGACTCGATGATGGCCGGCGCGAGCCCCTCGGAGGGCTCGTCCATCACGAGCAGCCGCGGGTTGGTGAGCAGCGCCCGGCCGATCGCCAGCATCTGCTGCTCACCGCCCGAGAGCTGCATGCCGCCGTTTCGGCGGCGCTCGGCGAGGCGGGGGAAGAGCTCGTAGACGGCGTCGGGGGTCCAGCGCTGCTCACCGCGCGAGGCGACCATGCGCAGGTGCTCGTCGACGGTGAGCGACTCGAAGAGCCGCCGGCCCTGCGGGACATAGCCGATGCCCGAGGCCGCGATCTTGTACGACGGGCGCCCGACGCATTCCTCTCCCCGGAAGCGGATGGAGCCGCGGGTGGTGGCCGGTCGGATCTGCATGATCGCGTTGCAGAGCGTCGTCTTGCCCATGCCGTTGCGGCCGATGATGGCCACCGGCTCGTCCCCCATCGTGAAGGTCACGCCCTGCAGCACGTGCGCCGGGCCGTAGAAGGCGTCCAGGCCCGAGACCTCGAGCAGCGAGCCGTCGTCGGGAGCGAGCTCGCTGACGACGTCGACGTCGCCGTGCGGGGCGGCCCTGCCTTCGCTCTCGGCCGCCGCGCTCAAGTCTGCTCCTCGTCGTCGCCCACCTGGCCGCCCAGGTAGAGATCGTGCACGAGCTGGTTCGAGCGGATCTCCTCGGGGGTGCCCTCGACGATCTTCTGGCCGTCGTGCATCATCGTCACCGTCTCGGCGACCCGCAGGGCGACGTCCATGTCGTGCTCGATGAGCACCAGGGTGATCTCGCGGTCGAGCTCGAGGAGCATGTCGGTCAGCGCCACGCGCTCGCCGCGCGAGAGCCCGGAGGCCGGCTCGTCGAGCAGCATCAGCTTGGGATCCACGGCCCGCGCCATGCCCACCTCGAGCTGACGCTGCTCGCCGTGGGAGATGGACCCCACGAGCGTCTCGAGCTTGGGGGCCAGGCCGACCTGGGCGGCGAGCTCACGCGCACGCTCGCGCAGCTCGCGATCGACCGCCCGGCGACGCAGGCGCAGGTGGCCCTTGCGCGTGCCGAGCACCGCCAGGTAGAGGTTGTCCTCGACCGACAGGCCCAGGAACAGCCGCGACTTCTGGTAGGTGCGGCCCATGCCCAGCCGCGCGCGGCCCGGCGCCGAGACCTCGGCCACGTCCCGCCCGAGGAAGAAGATCGAGCCCGAGGTGGCCGGCATGTCGCCCGAGATCACGTTGAACAGCGTGGTCTTGCCGGCCCCGTTGGGACCGAGGATCGCACGGCGCTCGCCGTGCGCGACGTCGAGGTCGACGTCGCGCACGGCATCGAGGCCGCCGAACCGCCGGCCGACCCCGCGCAAGCGCAGGATCGGCTCGGTCTGTTCGGATACTGCCTCCGTCACGGACCCCCTAGCCCCCGACGACCTTCGGCTTCTCGGTCTTGCCGAGCCACGGGATGTTCCGCTTCTCGCAGGGCGGGTACGTCCGTCCGGGCGCCGGGCTCGAGTCGCTGAACGTGCCCCCAAACGTCTGGTCCACGTCCGGCACGCTGCCCACGGTCTTCGTGGCCAGCCCCTGGTCGCCCTCGACCAGCTGCAGGTAGTACTGGTCGGTGATCGCCTGGCGGTTCTCGTCCAGCGTGATCTTGCCGTACGGAGCGTTCAGCGAGATCTGCGCCAGCGCGTCCTGCAGTTCCTTCTGGCCGCCGGAGATGTCGCCCTTGACCTGCTTGAGCGCCTCGATCAGCCCCCACGTGTTCACGAAGTAGCTGTACGTGAACACACTGGCCGCCTGGGGCGCGGGTGCGGGTCACCACCGGGCGGGATCTCCTTGAACCACTTGCCGATGATGCCGTTGGCGTAGTACTGGGCCTCCGGCGTATCCAGATCGCCGGCCGTGCCCGCGCCGCCGGCGTACACGCCCGCGACCCGGGGGCCGAGCTGCTCGAACTGCGACGGCGTGCCCCAGAACACGTTGCCCAGGAACTTCTTGGCGTCGATCGGCCCCTTGGCCTGCTCGTAGGCCTTCAGGAACGGGATGAGACCCGCGCCGCCGACGGCCACGAACGTGCCGTCCACGTCGTCCGGCAGCTGCTGCGCGAAGGACGAGTAGTCCGTCGTGTTCAGCGGCGGGAAGACCCGCTTGGTGACCTGTCCGCCGGCCGCGCAGAACTCGGCGATGAAGCCGGCCATCGACGTCCAGCCGAAGCTGTAGTCGTCGCCGATCACCGCCGCCGTACGCCAACCGAGCTCGTTGTAGGCCAGGTCGCCCAGGCCGGCGTTGAACTGGGCACCGTCACCGTTGAAGCGCGCGAAGTTCGGCGCCCGCACCTTGAGCGTGGTGTCCTGCGCACCGGCCGCACCGTTGACGAAGGTCTTCTCCGGGTGCTGCTTGGCGTAGTTGGCCACCGCGATCGACTCATCGCCCGAGAGCGGGCCGATCATGATGTCCGCGTCGAGCTGCTCCATCAGCCGCCGCGTCTCCTTGATGGCCGTGCCCGACGTGTCGTCGCCGCAGCCGACGCCCACCAGCTCGAGCGGGTGGCCGTTGATCGCGCCGCCGGTCCATCCGTCACGCGGCTTGTCCGGGTTCTTGGGCTTGGCGCCCGCGAACTGGGCCATCGCCGAGACGGCGCCGGCCATGTTCTGGTTGTCGAAGGTGCCGAACGCGCCCTTGCACTCGGAGAGCACGGCGACCTTGATCGGCGTCCCGCTGCCCCCCGTCTCCTGCTTGACGGCGGCGTACCCCGGGGGCGCCTCCGTGGTGCTCGGCGCCTCCTCGGAGGTCGCCTCGCCTCCGCCGCCGCCGTCGTCGTCGTCGTCGTCGCCGCAGCCCGCAAACGCGAGCGCCGCGATCCCCAGGAGAAGCGCAAGCCACATCAGGCCGCGCCTCCGTTCCCTTACCTCTGACATTGCCTGTCTTCCTCCTCTCGCCGTGGACCCATGCCCCGGCGGTGTCGTTCTACGAGCCCGTGAGCGTCGATGATCCACGCTCACCTGCCGGCACAGCGCCGGCCGAACCTCCTTCCCCGGTCGTCTCACCCGGGCTGGACGGACCGCGCAGCCGCCCGACCGTCCGCTCCCACAGGCCGACCAGGCCGTCGGGGGACACGAGCACGATGACCAGGAAGATCAACCCGATCAGCGTGTGGAACCGCTCGGCCACGAAGCCGACGTCCTGCGCGTAGTTGTTGATCAGGACGAATACGAACGCCCCGACCCACGCCCCCTCGAGCCGGAACATTCCGCCGATGACGGCGATCAGGAGCACGTCGATCGTCGCGGTGAGGTCGATGGTCGACGGCGCGATCTGCGCGTTCCACCAGACGAAGAGAATCCCGGCCAGCGCCGCCACGAAACCCGCCAGCCCGAACGCGAGCAGGCGGTGCAGCGTGACGCTGTAGCCGAGCGAGCGCATCCGCACCGGGTCGTCGCGGATCCCCTGAAGGGCGAGCCCGAACGGAGTGCGCGCGACGTAGCGCAGCCCGACGTACACGAGCGCCGCCACCAGCAGGGTGGCGAAGTAGAGGCGGTTGGGGTGTGCGGTGCGGTCGAAGAAGTCGGGGATCGGGATCCCGCTGATGCCGCCGAAGCCCGAGACGCTCGTCACCTGGCCGAAGAAGAGGTTGGCGATCACCGAGAAGACAAGCGTGATCATGAGGAAGTAGATGCCGTAGCTGCGGCTGGCCAGGGCGCCGAACACGAGCGCGACCAGGACTGCGATGGCGATGGCCACGACGATCCCCAGCACGGGGTCCCAGCCGAGGTTCATGCCCTTCGTGTTGCCCGTCGTCGTGAGGTTGCCGAGCGCGAACCCCGCGATGCCGTAGATCGCCACCTGGGCGAGGGACACCATCCCCCCGTCGGCCGAGAGGAAGATCAGGCTGGCGGCGACGATGCCCAGGAACATCGTCTGGGTCAGCAGCGTGCGCGACCCAGTACTCGCTGAAGATGAGCGGTGCGAACAGCGCGAGCACCACGAGCAGCCCGCCCGACCACGCGGTTGGGCGTGAGACGGGAGCTCGCCGCAGCGCTCATGCGGGCCGGCCGAACAGCCCGAGCGGCCGTACGGCGAGCACGACCGCCAGCAGCACGAACGTGAAGATGATCGAGTAGAACGTGTAGTCGGACGGGAGGTAGGCGGCGGCGAAGTTCGTGGTCAGCCCCAGCAGCAGCGACCCGATGGCGGCTCCACCAAGGGACCCCATGCCGCCGATGATCACGACCACCAGCGAGTTGAGAAGCCAGAGCCCGTCGACCCCGGGCGCGAGGCTGGCGAACGAGCCGCCCATGGCGCCCCCGATGCCGGCGAGCGCCGACCCGATGAAGAAGGCGATCGCGAACGTCAGCTGGATGTTCACCCCGAGGGCGGAGACCATGTCGCGGTCGTCGACGCCCGCCCGGATCACCATCCCGGTGCGCGTGCGCTTGAGCCAGAACCACAGCGCTCCCCCGATGAACAGGCCCACGCCGAGGATGACGATGCGCGTGAGCGTGTACTGCACGTCCGCGACCTGCAGATCGAGGAACTTGTCGAAGGTCCGGGGCCACGAGATGTCCTTCGCGACGCCGCCGAAGTGGGCGAGCATCTGATCGGCGGCGATGATCGAGATCGCGATCGTGATCAGCGCCTGGCGCAGCTCCTGGCCCTGGTTCCAGCGCAGGAAGGCCTGCTGCATCAGCAACCCGACCCCGCCGACGATGAGACCCGCCGCCAGCAGGGGCAGGAACCAGTTCATGAAGCTGACCTGGGCGCTCGAGATGCCGAGGGCCGACCCGGCACCCGGCACCAGATCACGCTGCAGCTCGAGCGCGATGTAGCCGCCCAGCAGGAAGAACGCTCCGTGGGCCATGTTCACGACGCGCATGAGGCCGAAGATGAGGGTGAAGCCGCTGGCGACGATGAAGTACAACGCCGCCGCCGTGACGCCGTTGAGCAGCGTGATGAGGAAGTCCTTGGGGTCGTCGACGGCCGGGCCGAAGGTGGTGTCCGACGCGATGAACAGGACCCAGACGATCGGGAACGCGATGACCAGCGCAAGGAGCACCAGTCCCGTGATCCGCAGCGCCCTCCCCAGGGACACACTCGTAGAAGCCAAGGCTGGGCGAAACTAACACCCCCCCGCATCCAAGCGCAAGGCTTTGTCCGGGCGGCTTAAGTCAAGGAAAATGTTCGCCCGGTGCCGCGGGCGCCAGGTACAGCCGCGCGCGCCGCGCCTCATCGCTCTGGGGGCGCTCGTCGGCGAGGAGCGCGATCTCCCCCACGACCTCACGGTCCAGCGTCGAGGCGTCCGGCCAGTCGACCTCGACGAGGTTGCCCGCGGGGTCGCGGAGATACATCTGTGCCGAGCCGTCGATGAGCTCGCGCACCGGAGGGCCGAGAGCGTCGTCGAGCAGCCCTCGGTCGCGCGCCATGACGAAGGCGGCCTCGAAGTCGTCGACGTCGAGGCCGATGTGGTGGTAGGGCGGCGTCGCCGTCTCGCGCACGAAGAGGTGCAACTGCTGGTCGCCCAGGCGCAGCCACTCGACGTGGATGTCGAAGTCGGGGCTGGGCAGGCGCTCCATCCCGAACACCTCGGTGTAGAAGCGAAGCGACTCGTCCATGTCGACGGCATGGATGCTCACGTGGTTGAAGCGGAGGGCACGCATGCCTCGGACGCTATCCGGTCGAGCGTGACGTATCGGTGAACTATTCACGGCTGCGTCACGTTCGTCGGGGACGGGGGGAGCGCGCCCTCCCGCTCCAGCGCCAGCGCCGCAGCGATGACGACGTCGGGGTCGCGGCCGGCGAGCTGCAGCTCGCCGAGGGCGATCGCGGGCCAGCCGAGCAGGCTCCAGGGCCGTACGTAGACGGCGAGCGGGATGCGGACCTCCAGCTCGTCGACTCCGACCGGCGGCAGCTCGGTGACGCCAAGCGTGGGCGAGGCGAAGAGGTCGACGGACGGCTCGGCGCGAGCACGGACGCGCCAGGCCTCGAGACCCGCTCGCGCCGCCTCGCGCTCGGCGGGCGTGACCTGCTCGGCGGCGTCGAGTTTCGCCCGGATGGCCGGGCCGTACTCGTCACGCCGGGCGGGGAAGGTCGCCGCGTGGGCCTCAGCGGCGTCGGCCATGAACAGGGGCCAGGTGTCCGTCTCGGGCGCGGGCGGGCGCGACCTCGCGCACGTCGGCGCCCAGCGCCCGTAGCCGCGCGGCGATCCCGGTCGCGCGCGGGTCGCCCACGATCTCCGCGCCGGCCCCGCTCACGTCCGGCGGCCCGGTCAGGACGCCCACTCGGAGGCCGCGCATCCGGGGCGTGGGCACCGGAGTCCCCGTGAGGATCGAATGGGCGAGCGCGCAATCGGCGGCGGTCCGGGCCATCGGCCCGACCGTGTCGAAGCTGCGGGCCAGCGGGAACACGCCATCGGTCGCGATCGCGCCCAGCCGGGGCTTGAGCCCCACGACACCGCACGCCCCGGCCGGCATCCGGACCGAGCCGCCGGTGTCGGTGCCGAGGGCGAGCGGTACCAGCCCCGCGGCGAGCGCCGCGGCGTTGCCGGCGCTCGAGCCGCCCGCGATCCGGTCCGGGCGGCCCGGGTTGACGACGTCACCGAAGTGGACGTTCTGGCCCGTGACCCCCCACGCGAACTCGTCGGCGTTGGCCTTGCCCACGACGATCGCGCCCTCGGCCTCGAGCGCGGCCAGCGCCGGGGCGGTGCGCTTCGGGACGTGCTCGGCGTAGATGGCCGAGGCGTATGTGGTGCGGACGCCGGCGGTGTCGATGAGGTCCTTGACCAGCAGGGGCACGCCGGCCAGGTGCCCTCGCACACCGGCGCGGGCACGGGCCAGCGCGCGCTCGGCGCAGAGCGTGATCACGGCACGCAGGTCGCTCCGGGCCTCCAGCCTGCCGACCGCCTCGGCCACGGCCTCCTCGGCGCCCAGCCTTCCCGCGCGGACGGCGGCCGCCACCTCAGCGGCGGTCATGGAGCAGCGCCACGGCCTCGACTTCCAGCCGCGCCCCCGCCACCGCGAGGCCGCTGACCTCCACCAGCGTGCTCGCCGGCCGCGCCGCGCCGAAGAAGCGCTGGCGGACGGTGTTGATCCGCGGGCGGTCGTCGACGTCGAGGAGGTAGACCGTGACCTTGACGACGTCGGCCGGCCCGGCCCCGGCGGCGGCTAGGACGCGCCCCAGCAGCGCGAAGACCTGCTCTGCCTGGGCGACGACGTCCGAGCCGCCGACGAGCTCGCCCCGGGCGTCCACCGCGACGATCCCCGAGACGAAGAGCAGCTCGCCGGCACGGACCGCGTCGGTGTAGTGGCTGATCGGTTCGGGCAGGCCCTCGACCCGCAGCTCCTGACGGCTCACACCGCCGCCTCGCGGATCTCGCTCAGCGTCTGCGCGGGCGTGATGGCCTCGGGATCGACACGCAGCTCGAGCACCGCCGGCCGCCCGGCCGCGAGCGCCTCGTCGAGGGCGGCGCCGGCGTCCGCCGTTCGCTCGACCACCGCCCCGTGGGCGCCGAACGCGCGCGCCAGCGCCGCGAAGTCGGGGTTCACCAGGTCGGTGCCCATGACGCGCCCGGGGAAGTGGCGCTCCTGGTGCATGCGGATCGTCCCCCACATCCCGTTGTTGACGACGAGCACGACGATATGGAGCTCTTCCTGCACCGCCGTCGCGAGCTCCTGCCCGCTCATGAGGAAGTCGCCGTCGCCGGCCAGGCAGACCACCGTCCGCTCAGGGTGGACCGCCTTGGCCGCGAGCGCAGCGGGCACGCCGTAGCCCATCGCGCCGGACTGCGGCGCGAGCTGGGTCCCGTAGCGCCGAAACGAGTAGAAGCGGTGCGCCCAGACCGTGAAGTTGCCGGCTCCCGAGGTGAGGATGGCGTCGGGCCCGAGGCGCTCGCGCAGCAGCGCCATGACCTCGGCCAGCTGCAGCTCGCCGGGCAGCTCGCGATGGCGGCCTCGGTTCTCCTCGTACGCAGCGCGGGCCTCGGCCACGAGCTCGCGCCGCGTGGCCGCGCGCTCGCTGAGGTCGAGCGCGCGCGCCGCCGCCGCGAACTCCGGCAGGCCCGACACGATCGCCAGCTCGGACTGATAGACGGCACCGAGCTCGTCCGGGTCGGGATGGACGTGAACGAGGCGCTGGCGCGGGCGCGGGATGTCGAGCAGCGCGTAGCCGCCTGAGGCGATGTCGCCGAGCCGGCCTCCGACCGCCACGAGCACGTCGGCCTGCTCGATGCGCTCCCGCAGCGCGGGCATCATCCCGATCCCCGCGTGGCCGGCGTAGATCTCGGCCTCGTTGTCGACGTAGTCCTGACAGCGGAAGGAGGCCGCGACCGGGATCGCGGCTGCCGTGGCGAAGGCCACGAGGTCCTCGCCGGCCTCGGCGCTCCAGCCGCCCTCGCCGACCACCACGAGCGGGCGCCAGGCCTCGGCCAGGAGCGCCCGCAGGCGCTCTAGGTCGGCGACGCGGGGCGCCGCCGCCGCGACGGGCACGCGCGCCGCGTCGGGCACGTCGGCCTCGACGCTCAGCACGTCCTCGGGCAGCCCGACGACCACCGGGCCCGGCCGGCCCGAGCGCGCCACCCAGAACGCGCGGGCGAGGATCTCGGGCAGCCGCGCGGCGTCCTCCACCTGCGTGGCCCACTTGGCCGCGCTGCCGAAGACCGCGCGCAGGTCGAGCTCCTGAAAGGCCTCGCGGCCGCTCGTACCGCGCTGTACCTGGCCCACGAGCAGGATGAGCGGCGTGGAGTCCTGGCGCGCGGTGTGAACGCCGATCGCCGCGTGCATCGCTCCCGGGCCGCGGGTGACCAGGCAGATGCCCGGCCGGCCCGTGAGCTTGCCGTAGGCCTCGGCCATGTTGGCCGCCCCGGCCTCGTGGCGCGCCGGAACGAAGCGCACGGGGGCGTCGTACAGGGCGTCGAGGACGTCGAGGTAGCTCTCGCCGGGCACGCCGAAGGCCAACTCGGCCCCGTGCGCCGCGAGCTGGTCGACGAGGATGCGTCCGCCCGAGCGGATCACGCGCGGACCGGCCGCTCGAGGAGGATCGTCGCCTTCTGGGTCTTCGGCCGCTGCGCGTCGTCCGGATCGACATAGCGGATCGTCCGCTGCCCGGCCAGCACGGCGGGGACCAACATAACCCGCACGAACGCCGAGGGCCCGGCCGCCGTCGTCGTGGCCAGGACCGGCTCGGGCCCGCGCTCGAACCACGCCTGCCCCGGGCCGTAGGTCGTGCTGATCCCCTCGGTCTCGATCGTGATCTCCCCGAACAGGAGGCGCCGGATCCCGGCCCCGGGATGCGTGTGGCGATACGCGACCCCGCCCGGCGGGAAGTCCACGCGATCACAGCGCAAGAGCCAGGAGTCGCCGTTCGCCAGCGCGATCTCGGCCGAGAGCGCCGCCTCTCCGCTGTCCTCGTCGCCGAGCGTCCAGCGCAGGGCTGGCCCGTCCACACGGACCTGAGCGTCGTGGGCCCGCTCGTCCTCGAGGGCGAAGACGATCACGTTGTCGCCCGCAGGGTCGACGCCGTCGGGGTGCTCGAAGAGGGACAGCCTCAATGGAAGTACTGGCCGCCGTCGATGACCATCGTCTGCCCGGTGACGAACGTCGCGCCCGGTCCGCACAGGAACACAACCGCGCCGACTACATCCTCTGGCGTTTGGTCGCGCTTGAGCGTGCGCGCCGAAACCGACACGTCGCGTAGCGCCTCGACCACTTCGGGATGCTCCTCGACCCCGGCGCTCATCGTGAAGCCGGGCGCGACGCAGTTGACGAGGATCTCATCGCCGCCGAGCTCCTTGGCCAGCGCGCGGGTGAAGGTCACGATCGCACCCTTGCTCGTCACGTAGTGCAGCAGGAAGGGCACTCCGCGGAAGGGGGTCCCCGAGGAGATGTTCACGATCCGCCCGCCGCCGCGCTCGCGCATGCGCGGGACCACGGCGCGACAGGTGAGGAACATCGAGGCCACGTTCACGTCCATGACCTGCCGCCACTCCTCCAGCGGGATCTGCTCGAAGGAGCGCATCGCCAGCGAGGCGTACAGACCCGCGTTGTTCACGAGGATGTCGACGCCGCCCGCCTGCTCGACGGTCTCGCCGGCCATTCGCTTGACGTCCTCCTCGCTGGAGACGTCGACGGTCAGCCCGAGCCCGTCCGGGTAGCGCTCGGCCGCCTCCTGCGCTCCCTGCAGGTCGGCCACGACGATCCGGGCACCCTCGGCGTCCAGGCCGTCGGCGATCGCCGCGCCGATGCCCTTGGCCGCCCCGGTGACTATCGCCACCTTGCCCTCGAGCGTGCTCACTTGAGCGGCGAGAACGAGGTGGGCAGAAGGATGCGGCTGCGCTGGGTGTGGATGAGCGGCTGCAGGCGGCCGAGGAACTCCCGCCAGCCCTCGTGGGCGGCGAGCTCGGCCCTGCGGCGCTCGCGATCGGCGAAGCTGTCGTAGGCCCAGAGCTGGACGATCGAGCTCAGGTCGCCGACGTCGACCGTGAAGGCCCCGACCAGCCGGCCCAGAATCGACTGCTGGATCGTCGTGCCCTCCTCGGCGTACAGGCGCACGACCTCGGGCAGCTTGCCCGTGTAGACGTGGTAGGTGCGCTCCTCGACGATCACAGCCCGCCCATGCACAGGTACTTGAGCTCGAGCCACTCGTCGATGCCGTACTTCGAGCCCTCGCGGCCGATGCCCGACTCCTTCATGCCGCCGAAGGGCGCGACCTCGGTCGAGATCATGCCGGTGTTGATGCCGAGGATGCCGTACTCGAGTGCCTCCGAAACGCGCCAGATCCGCGCCATCGAGCGGCTGAGGAAGTAGCTCGCGAGGCCGTAGGGCGTGTCGTTGGCCTTGCGGATCGCCTCCTCCTCGGTGGCGAAGCGCGTGATGCCGGCCACCGGGCCGAAAGTCTCCTCGTTGGACATGGCCATGGTGTCGGTCACGCCGGTGAGCACGGAGGGCGCGAAGAACTGCCCGCCGCGCTCGTGCAACTCTCCGCCGAGGAGCAGGTCGGCGCCCGAGTCGAGCGCGTCGCCCACGTGACGCTGCACCTTCTCGAGGGCGGGGCGGTCGATGAGCGGGCCGACGTTGACGCCGTCGGTGAAGCCGTCGGCCACCACCAGCCGCGCCACCCGCTCGGCGAAGCGCCCTACGAACTCGTCGAACACCGGCTCCTGCACCAGGATCCGGTTGGCCGAGATGCAGGTCTGCCCCGAGTTGCGGTACTTGCAGATGAGCGCCGCCTCGACCGCCTTCTCAAGGTCGGCGTCGTCGAAGACGATGAACGGCGCGTTGCCGCCGAGCTCGAGCGAGACCTTCTTGACCTGGCCCGCGCACTGGGCCATGAGCAGCTTGCCGACCTCGGTCGAGCCGGTGAAGCCGAGCTTGCGCACCACGGGGTTCGAGGTCATCTCACGCCCGATCTCCGGCGCGTCGGACGCGTCGCCGGTCACGACGGAGAGCACGCCGGGCGGCAGCCCCGCCTCCTCGCCGAGCTTCATCACGGACAGCGCCGTGAGCGGCGTCTGCTCGGCGGGCTTGAGCACCATCGTGCAGCCCGCGCCGATCGCGGGCGCCGCCTTGCGCGTGGGCATCGCCGCCGGGAAGTTCCACGGGGTGATGCCCGCCGTGACCCCGACGGGCTCCTTCGTGACGACCACACGCCGGTCGGGTGCGTAGGTGGGGATCGTGTCGCCGTAGACGCGCTTGCCCTCCTCGCCGAACCACTCGAGGAAGCTCGCGGCGTAGGCCACCTCGACCCGCGACTCGGCCAGGGGCTTGCCCTGCTCCGCGGTCAGCAGCGCGCTCAGCTCCTCCGAGTGCTCCATCATCAGGTCGGCCCAGCGGCGCATGATCCGGGCCCGGTCCTTGGCCAGCATCGCTCGCCAGCCGGGCAGCGCGCGGGCCGCGGCGTCGATGGCGCGCCGGGTCTCGGCCGCGCCCATGCGCGGCACGGTCGCGAGCACCTCGCCGGAGGCCGGGTTCGTGACTTCGAACGACGCGCCCGTGTCGGCCTCGACCCAGCGCCCGTCGATGTAGGCCCGGGACAGCAGGTCGCCCGCCAGCGCGGTCATGTCATCGCAGCGCGGCGGCGATCTCCGCGCAGGTGGCGACCTGGGCCACGTTCGTGAGCGCGAAGTTCAGCGCCGCGTGCTGCCATTCGTCGCTGACCGTCGAGGTGCCGTCGGAGGGCACGACCGCATGGTAGCCCGCGTCCGCGGCGTGGCGAGCGGTGTGCTCAATCGACATGTTCGTCCACGCGCCGGAGACCACCAGGGTCGTCACCTCGAGGCCGCGTAGCAGTATGTCCAGGCTCGTGTCGTAGAACCCGTTCATCCGCATCTTCTCGACGACGTGGTCGCCGTCCTTCGGCTCGAGGCCGTCGGCCGGAGCGGCGCCCCACGTGCCGCGCACGAGCGCGTCGGCCTCCTTGACCCCCTCGAAGAGCGGCGCGTTGAGGCGCAGGCCGGCCGCCCCCTTCTCCACGACGTACCAGACATGGATGACCGGCCGGCCGGCGGAGCGGAAGGCGTCGGCCAGCCCGGCGACGTTGGCGACGACGTTCTGGGAGGTGGCGTGGGCCGGGGCGCCGGAGTCGGCGAAGGCCCCGCCCTCGATGATCACGTCGTTCTGGAGGTCCTGGATGACGAGCGCCGCGCGGGCGCCGTCGAGGGTTAGGGGCGCTGCCTCGTCGTTCACCTCATCACCTCATGTAGGGCAGCCGGTTTCCGGACACCTTCGTCTGCACGCGGTACATCGACGTGCTCGCGGGGACGAACAGCCAGTTCCAGTCGGGCCCGCCCCAGTTGACGTTGCCCACGTTCTCGGGCACCTCGAGCACCCCCAGGTGCTCGCCCTCCGGGCTGAAGACCCACACGCCCTTCGGCCCGGTGACCCAGATGTTGCCGGGCTCGTCGAGCTTCATCCCGTCCACGAGCTCGCCCGACTCCAGCTCCCCGGTGCCGATTCCGTCGGCCAGGACGTCGCCCCCACTCAGGCTCCCGTCGGACCCGACCTCGAACACGCGGATGTGCGCGCGGTCGGTGTCGTTGATGTAGAGCAGGGACTCGTCGGCCGTGAAGCAGAGGCCGTTGGGCTGCGCGAAGTCGTCCACCACCAGCTCGAGCTCGCCGCCGCCGGCCGGGAGGCGGTAGACGCCCTGGAAGTCGAGTTCCTGCTCGCGCTCGAGCCCGAAGCCGGGCATGCGCCCGTAGGTCGGGTCGGTGAAGTAGATCGACCCGTCGGACTTCACGATCACGTCGTTGGGGCTGTTGAGCTCCCTGCCGTCGTAGTGGGTGGCGAGGACCTCGCGCCCGGAGCCGGTGCCGTCGGGGTCCATCCGCACGAGCGAGCTCGTCACGTGCTCGCACACGAGCAGCCGCCCGTCGGGGTCCCAGGTCATGCCGTTGCCCTTGTTGGAGGGGTTGGCCACCTCGGTCACGCCACTCTCCTCGTCCCAGCGGCGGCGGACATCGCCGGGCATGTCGCTGAAGAGGAGGTAGCCGTCGGGGTGCCAGAGCGGCCCCTCGGTGAAGGTGAAGCCCGTCCCGAGGCGCTCGATCTCCGCGTCCTCGGCGATGAGCTCGAGCATCTCCGGCTTGTGTACCTGCACCGCCATGCGTCGCGCCTCCTCTCCCCGGTCCCTCCGCGTCCGCGGCAACCTACCAAGCAGGGTCCTCAGCCGACATGGCGGCGCTCGATCCCCGCGAGCAGATCGGAGAGCTCGTTCAGGCTGGCCAGGTTGTGGCCCGACACGAAGCGGTCGACGTAGGGCAGCGCAGCCCGCATCCCTCCCGCCAGCGGCTCGTAGTCCTGGCTGCCCTTCATGGGGTTGGCCCAGACCACGGCGTAGGCGGCGCGATGCAGGCGCTGCATCTCGCGCCCCACGGCGACCACGTCGCCCCGCTCCCAGCCGTCGGAGACCATGAGCACGACGGCCCCGCGCGTCAGCGCCCGCCGGCCCCAGACGTCGTTGAAGGCCTTGAGCGACGCTCCGATGCGCGTGCCCGCCGCCCAGTCCACCACGCGGTCCGCCGCCCGGCGGAGCGCCTCCTCGGGATCACGCGTGCGCAGCTCCTCGGTCAAGCGCGTCAGCCGGGTGCCGAATGCGAAGACCTCGACACCGCGGCCCGAGCGCATTAGAGCGTGCAGGTAGAGCAGCATCGCCCGGCTGTAGGCCTCCATCGAGCCCGAGACGTCGCAGAGGACCACCAGCTTGCGGGGGCTCTGGACGCGCCGGCGAAAGCGACGCTGGAGCGGATCGCCGCCGGTGGCCAGCGAGTCGCGCGCGAGGCGCCGGACGTCGAGGGTGCGCCCACGGCGATGGGGCCGTAGCCGGCGCGAGGAGCGCTGTGGGCGCGCGCATGCGAGCTCGGCGATGAGGCGCCGGGCCGCCGCGGCCTCGCCGGGAGTCATGGCCGCGAAGTCCTTGCGGCGCAGCACCTCGTGCGCGCTCCAGCCGAGGCGCTCGGGCTCCTCCCCGGGTGGTGTCTCGGCCACATGCCCCTCACGGCGTGTGCGTGAGGACCCGCGCCGTGGGCGGCGCGGATCGTCCCGCGGCCGCGCCGGTGGCGCGATCGCGTCGCCGAGGAACCAGGCGCGGAAGGCGCGATCGAAGGGCTCGAGCTCCTCGCGCCGGGCCACGAGCGTCGTGCGCAGCGTCCAGTACACGTCCTCCCCGCGAGCGAGGCCGACCAGCTCCAGGCCCCGCATGGCGTCCGCCACGCGTCCGGCGCCGATCTCGAGGCCGGCCTCGCGCAGGATCCGCCCGAAGGTCACGACCTGCCGGGTGACCGCCGCGTTCACATCGCAGCGGTCGCGACCGCGGCCGCCCGCGCCTCGTCAACCAGCGCGGCGACGGTCTCGTCGCGGATGGCCTCGAGGTCCTCCTGGTACTTGACGACCGAGCCGAGCGTCTGCGCCACCGTCAGCGGATCGAGCTCCTCGGTGCCGAGCACCGTGAGCGCGTGGGCCCAGTCGACGGTCTCGGCCACGCCAGGGGGCTTGGAGAGGTCCATCGCCCGCAGGCCGGCCACGAAGCCCGCGGCCTGGGCGGCCAGGCGCTCCGACACACCCGGCACCCGCAGCCGAACGATGTCGACCTCGCGCTCGAGCGAGGGATGGGTGATCCAGTGGAAGAAACAGCGGCGCTTGAGCGCGTCGTGCAGCTCGCGGGTGCGGTTGGAGGTCAGCACCACCGCCGGTCGGCGCTTGGCGCGAATGGTCCCGACCTCGGGGATCGTGATCTGGAAGTCCGAGAGGACCTCGAGCAGGAAGGCCTCGAACTCCTCGTCGGCCCGGTCGATCTCGTCGATGAGCAACACCACCGGCTCGTCGGCGTCGATGGCCTCCAGCAGGGGGCGCCGGATGAGGTAGTCCGAGCCGAAGAGCTCGGACTCGTCGACCGAGCCCTCCTGTGCCGCGCGGATGTGGAGGAGCTGGCGCGAGTAGTTCCACTCGTACACGGCGTGCGCGACGTCCAGGCCCTCGTAGCACTGAAGGCGGATGAGCCGAGCGCCCAGTGCGCCGGCCAGCGCCTTGGCCGCCTCGGTCTTGCCCACGCCCGCCTCGCCCTCGAGCAGCAGCGGCTTGCCGACCGCCAGCGAGAGGTACAGCGAGGTGGCCAGACCGCGCTCCGGCAGGTAGGACTGGGCGCGCAGCGCCGCCTCGACCTCCTCGATAGACCCGAAGGCCCTGTCGCCGGTCACTTGCAGCCAAACCCTACCCGGCGCGTTCGGCCGGGGGTGTATAAAAGGGCTCGACGGTTCAGGCAGCACGAAGCGGGAGGCGAGATGGTCGAGGTACCCACGCAGGCGGCGGAGGTCGTCGTGCCTTCGTCGGCCGAGGAGGCGGTGTCGGCCTTCGGCGACGGCGACGGCACAACCGTGCTTGCGGGCGGCACGATCGTCATGGTCGAGCTGGTTCACGGCCGTCTGTCTCCCAGCCGGGTCCTGATGCTCGAGCGGGCCGGCCTGACCGGGCTAGCCCGCGACGGCGAGCGGCTCACGATCGGGTCGATGACGCCGGTCGCCGAGCTGAACGCCGCCCCCGAGCCGCTGGCCACCGCCGCCGGCTACGTGGCCGATCCCGAGGTCCGCGCCCAGGCGACGCTGGGCGGCAATCTGTGCGCGCCACCGGGCGCCGAGAGCCCGCGCGGCGATCTGCAGGCCGCGCTCGTGGCCCTGGACGCCGAGGTCCGCTCGGCCGGCGAGGGCGGCGAGCGCTCCGATCCCGTCGAGGAGTTCCTCGCCACGGGCCCCGGCGGCCGGCTGGTGCTCGACGTCAGCTTCACCGAGCCCGAGGCAGCCGCGTCGGCCTCGGTCCGCCGGCCCCACGCCCACTCCTACACCATCCTGGCCGTCCACGGCGCGCGGACCGGAGGCGAGCTGCGGCTGGCGGCCTCCGGGGCCGGCCCGCATGCCGTGCGGCTGCGCTCCGCGGAACAGGGCGACGCGGCGCGTGCGCTCGATGACGTGTCCCTTGGCGACGACGCGTTAGCCTCGGCCTGGTACCGGGAGCGCACGCTGCCCGTTCTCGTCGGCCGCGTTCTTTCCCGACTCGCCTGAAAGCCGAGGAGGCCCGATGCAACTGACGGTCAACCGGGTGACGCAGGAGGTCGCGTCACCGCCCCTTTCGAGCCTCCTGCAGGTGCTGCGCGAGGAGCTCGGGATCACGAGCCCGAAGGCCGGCTGCCAGCAGGGCGGCTGCGGGGCCTGCACCGTCCTCGTGGACGGCCGGCCCCGGCGGTCGTGCCTCACGCCGCTGGCTAGCGTCGAAGGCGCCGAGATCACCACGGTCGAGGGGCTCGGAACCCCCACGTCCCTGTCGCCGGTCCAGGCCGCGTTCGACCAGCACTACGCCGCGCAGTGCGGCTTCTGCACCTCGGGGTTCGTCATGGCCGCCACGGCGCTGGTGGATGGCGGAGGAGGAGCCACGCGCGAGGAGACCATCGAGGCGCTCGCCGGGCACGTCTGCCGCTGCACCGGATACACGAAGATCGTCGCCGCGGTCACGGCGGCCGCCCGCGGCGAGGTCTCGCCCGAGGAAGTCGAGGCCGACCGCTCGCCCGAGGGCGAGGCCACGGTGCTGCCGGGGAGCCCGGCATGAAGGCCGTCGGCGCCCGCCTCCCTCGCTACGACGGTGTCGCGCACGTCACCGGCCGCACGGTCTACGTCGACGACGTCCACGTGCCGGGGACGCTGTGGGTCAAGGCGCTGCGCTCCCCCCACGACCACGCCACGATCAGCCGCCTGGACACCGCCCCGGCCGAGGCGATCCCCGGCGTGCACGCGGTCGTCACCGCGGCCGACGTGCCCAAGAACGTCTACGGCCACCTCGAGGCGCTCGGCGTCCCGGCGGACGAGCCGCTGCTGGCGGACGGCGAGGTCCGCTTCAAGGGCCAGCCGATCGCCGCGGTGGCCGCGGAGAGCGAGGCGCTCGCGCGCGCCGCGGTCGAGGCGATCGACGTCGCGTTCGAGGAGCGCCCCGCGCTCTTCGACATGCGCAAGGCCTTCGACGACGACGCCGCGGAGATCCACCAGTGGGGCCCCGTCTATCCGCACTACGGCTCCTACGACCACCGGCGCGTGCGCAAGGGCGACGTCGACCAGGCGTTCGAGCGGGCCGACGTGGTCGTGGAGGGCGTCTACCGCCCGCAGGCCATCGAGCACTGCCCGCTGGAGACCCAGGTGGCGATGGCCGTCCCCGAGGCCGACGGCCGCCTGACCGTCTACACCTGCACCCAGGCCATGTACTTCTCGCTCGGCGTGGTGGCCGCCCATCTCGAGTGGCCGCTGAACCGGCTCAAGCTGGTCGGCGGGACCGTGGGCGGTGGCTTCGGGGGCAAGGTCGACACCGCCACCGAGACCGTGTGCGCGCTGTTGGCCATCAAGTCCGAGCGGCCCGTGAAGTGGCGCTTCACGCGCGAGGAGGAGTTCCTCTGCAGTTCCACGCGCGCGCCGTGGCACATGGAGATCCGCGACGCGGTCACCGACGACGGCTGGATCCTCGGTCGCCGGATGCTGACCCTGCACGACGCGGGGGCCTACGCCCGCTTCTCGCCCTACGGGCTGACGAAGCACGCCTTCCACCACACGGGCGCGTACACGATCCCCAACTTGCGCTTCGACGGGTACGTGGTCTTCACCAACCGCGTGCCGACCACCGCGATGCGTGGCTTCGGCGTAACCTCGGTGTCGCTGGCCGTCGAGTCGCATATCAACCGCATTGCCGACGTGCTCGGCCTCGACCCGTTCGAGATCCGCCTGAGGAACGCCAACCGGATCGGCGACACCACCGGCAACCGCGTGGTCATGCACGACCCCTCCACGGTCGCGGTCACCCTCGCGGCCGCCGAGAGGATCGGCAAGGAGCTCGGCGCGGAGTACCGCTCGATGACCAACGAGCGGCGCTCGGGGGAGCTCCTGCCCGAGCACCTCGTCGAACAGCAGGCGCCCGACGGCGAGCACCTCGTCGTATACGGCGTCTCCGACAACGGGGGGAACGCCTGATGGCCAAGCACCGCGGTCGCGGCTTTTCGACGATCGAGTACCCGACGGGCATGAACCAGAACGGCGATCCCAGCCAGGCCTGGATCAAGCTCAAGCCCGACGGCCGGGTCGACGTCTTCGCCGGCACGGTCGACGTCGGCCAGGGCTCGAAGACCGTCCACACCCAGATCGTGGCCGACGCCCTCGGCGTCCCCTACGACTGGGTGACGATGGACAACTCGAACACCGACTCCTCGGCGGTGTGCACGGGCACCTTCGCCTCGCGGGGGACCTTCATCGGCGGCAACGCCGTGCGCTTCGCCGCGGAGAGGGTGCGCGAGCGCATACTCGACATCGCCTCCAAGGAGCTCGAGATTGCGCCCGACGACCTCGAGATCGTCGACGGCGAGGTCTCGGCCAAGGGCGCGCCCGACAAGAGGATCGGCGTGGCCGACGTGGCCGGGGCGGCCACCTACGTCTACGGCGAGCTGATCTCCGGCAGCGGCACGGCGCTCAAGCCGCTGGCCGAGCTGAACGACGACGACGGCTCGGTCACCGTCGAGCCCCACTCGGCGGTCTCCTACGCCGCCTGCGTCGCCGAGGTCGAGGTGGACGACGAGACCGGTGAGGTCACCGTCGAGCGCCTCGTCCAGGTCTACGACGTCGGCCGGGCGATCAACCCCACCCTGGTGGAGGGGCAGATCGAGGGCGGCGCGATGATGGGCCTGGGGCTCGGGCTGCTCGAGGAGTGCTACCCGCGCTACCCCTCGGTCGAGCACCGGGGCGAGCAGTTCGGCTCCTACCTGGCGCCGTCGCTCGAGGACCTGCCCGAGCTCGACAACATCATCCTCGAGAACCCGTCGGTCGACGGGCCGTTCGGCGCCAAGGCGATAGGCGAGATGGCCAACAACGCCCAGCCGCCGGCGATCGTGGCGGCCATCCACGACGCGGTCGGGGTGTGGGTCACCGAGATGCCGGCCACGCCCGAGCGCATCCTGCGCGCGCTGGAGGCCCAGCGCGAGCCGCGGCGCGAGGGCAAGCGGGTGATCTTCGACGAGGAGATCTCGGTGGCGGGCGTCAGCTCCGGCGGCGAGCGCTTCTGGAACACCGATGGCTGACGGGTCGGGCTTCGGCACCTGGAACGACGTCGACGAGTTCGAGTTCGTCGACGGCGTGCACCTGCGCGCGATCGGCGGCGACCAGCTGCTGCTCTGCCGGGTGCGCTACGAGCCCGGCAAGGTCGTGCGCCGCCACGCCCACGAGCACACCGAGCAGGTCATGGCCGTGATCGAGGGGTCCGTGACGATGACGATCGGCGACGAGAGGCGCGAGCTCGGTCCCGGCGACGTCGTGGTGGTCAACCGCGGCATCGAGCATGAGCTCGTCTCGCAGGACGGCGTGATGTTCTTCGAGGCGCTCGCGCCCGTCCCCCTCGACCACGTGCCCGACCGCGACCGCGACCTCGTGCTGGCCGAGGGCGGCGCGACGCACGTCGCGCGCTAGCCCGGTGCCCGACTTCGACGGGAAGGTCGCGCTCGTCACGGGCGGGGCGAGCGGGATCGGCGCGGCGACGGTGGAGCTGCTGGCTGACCGCGGTGCCTCAGTGGCCGTGTTCGACCTCGACGTGGGCTCGCTTCCCGAGGGCGTGCTGGGAATCCAGGGCGACGTGACGTCGTCGGCCGCCGCGGACGCCGCCGTGGCGCGCGTGGTCGGCGAGCTGGGCGCGCTCGATGCGCTCGTCTGCTGCGCGGGCGTCGCCGGCGAGTCGCTGCGCACCGCTGACATCCCCGACGACGAATGGCGGCGCGTATTCGGGATCAACGTCGACGGCGTGCTGTGGTTCAACCGCGCGGCGGTGCGCGTCATGGAGCCGCGTGGCTCGGGACGGATCGTCAACGTCGCCTCGATCGCCGGCAAGGAGGGCAACCCGATGGCCGCGGCCTACTCGGCGAGCAAGGCGGCGGTCATCGGCCTGACGAAGGCGATCGGCCGCGACCTCGCGCAGACCGGCGTGCTCGTCAACTCCATCGCGCCCGCGGTGATCGCCACCCCGATCCTCGAGCAGATGTCCCGGGAGCACATCGACTACATGATCGGCAAGATCCCGATGGGGCGCCTCGGGCAGCCGTACGAGGTCGCCGAGCTCATCGCCTTCCTGTGCAGCGACGCCATGTCGTTCTCCACGGGCGCAACGTTCGACATCTCGGGCGGCCGGGCGACGTATTGAGCGTCGGCCCGCGGGGCCCTCGCCAACGTCAGTCCAGCGTTTCGTAGACCGCCCGCTCCCGCGACTCCATCAGCCCGAACAGCTCGCCGGCCGCGAGGGTCTTGAAGTGCTCGGTCTCCCCGTGCTCCTTGAAGGCGGACTCGTCGGCGTACTGCTCGTACATGAGGAAGACGCGCGGGTCCTCGGGGTCCCGGTGGGCGATGTAGTGCACGTTGCCCGGCTCGGCCGACGAGGCTTCGCCCAGCCGCCGGATGAGCTCCTTCGCGCGCTCCTCCTCGCCGGGCCGAGCGGTCATCTTCACCACCAGGACGTAGGCCACGTCAGCTCTCCTTCTTCACGGGGTTCGTGAGGGCGCCGAGGCCCTCGATCTCGACGGTCACCTCGTCGCCGTCCTGTAGCAGGACCTTCGGCTCGCGGAAGATGCCGACGCCCGCAGGCGTGCCCGTGGCGATGAGGTCACCGGGCTCGAGCGTGATCACGCGGCTGATGTAGGAGATGATCTCGGCGACCGAGAAAATCATCTCCTTCGTGGACGAGCTCTGCAGCGTCTCACCGTTCAAAACGCACCGGATCGCGAGGTCCTGCGGGTCCTCGATCTCCTCGCGCGGCACGAGCCGCGGCCCGACCGGGCAGAAGGTGTCCGGCGACTTGCCGCGCGTCCACTGCTTGTCGGCGAACTGGAGGTCGCGCGCGCTCACGTCGTTGGTCGGGATGTAGCCGCGGACGTGATCGAGCGCCCCGTCGACCTCGACGTGCTTGGCGGCGGTGCCGATCACGACGCCGAGCTCGGCCTCGTAGTCGACCTCCCGCGCCGCTGCGGGCAGGATGATCGGCTCACCCGGACCGATCAGCGCGTTCGGCCACTTGGCGAACAGCAGCGGGGCCTCAGGCAGGTCGACGCCCTGCTCCTCGGCGTGGTCGCGGTAGTTGAGGCCCACGCAGACGATCTTCGAAGGGCGGTCGATGGGCAGCACCGTGGACGCAACCCTACCCCGGCGGGGGGGCGGCCCTAGCATGACCGTGGCCCTGCCCCCGCCTCTCCTACGCGGCCGCCGCTCGGCGGTGGTGGCGGCGCATCCGCTGGCCGTCAGCGCCGGCCTTGAGGTGGCGGCCGCGGGCGGCAACGCCGTCGACTCGGCCGTCGCCGCGGCCGCGACGCTCGCGGTCGTGGCGCCGGAGGCCTGCGGGCTGGGCGGCGACGCGCTGATGCTGGTCGACGTCCCTGGCGCCGAGCCGGTGGGCTACATCGGTGCCGCCGCGACGCCGCGGCGGCCGCTCCTGCCGGTCACCGAGCACGGCCCGGCGAGCGCCGGCGTGCCGGGCGCGGTGGCCGCCTGGTGCGAGGCGCACGCGCGCCACGGCGTGGCGGAGCTCGGCGACGTGCTGTCCGGGGCGGTGCGGCTGGCGGACGAGGGCTTCCCGGTCTCGGCTCAGCTCCAGGCCGCGCTCGAGCGGCGCGCCGCGCGGCTGGCGGCGGATGCTGCGGGCTGGCACGTGCGCGGCGCGCGCGTGGGGGAGACGCTGCGCCAGCCCGAGCTCGCCGCCGCCCTGGAAGCGGTGCGCAGCGGCGGGGCGGCCGGGCTCTACCGCGGGTGGGTGGCGGAGGCGATCGCGGCTGTCACGGGCCCCGCGGGGATCGGGACGGACGACCTCGCCGCCTACACGATCGTCCCGGAGCCGCCCGTGGCCGGGACGGCCGGGCGGGTGCGGATGTGGGTGACCCCCCCGCCGTCGCAGGCGGCCCTCGCCCTGCTCGCGCTCGGGGCGCTCGGCGAGGCGGCGGCGCCCGGCACGGCCGCGGGCGAGCACGCCGCCGTCGAGGTGGTCAAGGCGGCCTTCGAGCGGCGGCCCGCGCTGGCCGCGAGCGGCGACGCGGCGGCGCTCCTCGCCGAGCCGCTGGCGGCCACGCCCGCGCGCGCCTCGAGCCTGCGCGGTCCCACGGGGGCAGACCACACCGCCGCGGTGGTCACCGCCGACGCCGGCGGGCTGGTGGTGTCGATGCTCGTCAGCGTGTTCCACGAGTTCGGCTCGGGCGCGCTCGTGCCCGAGGCGGGCTTCGTGCTGAACAACCGGCTGAGTGGGCTGCTCGACGCCGGCCACGACCCGGCGGCGCTCCCGCCGGCGGACGTCCGCCCCCCGCACACGCTCTCGCCGATGCTGCTCGAGCTCGGCGGGCGCCGCCTCGCGCTCGCCACGCCGGGGGCCGACGGGCAGGTGCAGACCCTCGTGCAGCTCGTGCGCCGGCTGGAGGCCGGCGGGACGGAGCTGAGCGAGGTCCTGGCCGTTCCCCGCTGGCGCGCCGTGCGCGGGCGGCTCGCCCTCGAGGCCTCGTTCGACGGCTCCGTGCGCGAGGGCCTTGCGGCGCTCGGCCACCGCATCGACACGCGCCCCGACGGCGACATGCTGTTCGGCGCCGCCGCACTCGCCGGCCACGGACGGGACGACGGCGTCGTGGCGGCCGCCGACCCTCGCCGTGAGACGTGGGCGGCGGTGCGCTGACCCCGGCTCAGGTCAGTGCCATCCCCAGCCGCTGCCCCAGCCCCGCGACCGCCGCCTTGGCCTCACCCACGAGCCCCGCGACGTCCACGTCAACGAGCGCCCCGTCGCGCTTGCGCGCCACCCCGTCGACGAAGACGTGCTCCACGTTACGGGGCTGCGCCGCCAGCACGACCTGGCCGTCGGCCACGTTGATCGGCGCGAGGTTGAGGTCGTCGGCGCGCAGGACGATCAGATCGGCGCGCTTGCCGGGCGTGAGCGAGCCGGTCACGTCGTTGAGGCCGAGCGCACGGGCGCCGTTGATCGTCCCCTGCCGGAGGACCTGCTCGGGCTGGATCACCTTGCCGTCAGCGTGGACCCCGCGCGGGATCCCGAGCGTCACGCGCAGGACGGCGAAGAAGTCGGAGTTGTCGCTTGCGGCCATCGTGTCGCACGACAGGCAGAGCGGCACCCCGGCGTCGATCATCTCGACGATCGGCGGGATGCCCATCCCCACCCGCAGCTCGGAGAGGATGCTGAGCGAGACCGGCGTCCTCGTGCGCGCGAGGTAAGCGAGCTCGTCGGCGTCGGCGTGGATCGCGTGCACGAGCAGCACGTCGGGGCCGAGCGCCTCCTGCTCGGCGTAGACCGAGATCGCGCGCACGCGCTCGACGTCGTGGGCGGTCATCATCGTGTGCGTCGTGATCGCCAGTCCGTGCTCGCGCGCGAAGGCGAACTCGCGCTGCCACACCTCCGGCTGGGAGTAGTCCACGCCGCGGCAGGCGATGCCCAGCCGCAGGCGACCCTCCCGGTCGTCGAAGCGCTCGCGCTTCAGCCGCAGGACGTCGTCGAGGTCGATCGTCTCCGTCCCCTGAGCGAACGAGCTGCCGGCCTCCGGGTCGCTCGACGGCCCGTAAGAGAAGCGGCCGCGCAGGCCCGACTCCTCGAGGGCAGCCAGCGCGGCGTCGGCGTGCGCCGGCGTCTGGAGGTTGTGCTCCCAGGCGTGCATGGTGGTGATCCCCGAGTCGAGCGCCTCAGCGAGTCCAAAGCGCACGGAGGTGTAGGTGTCCTCGGGCGTGTAGTTCGCCCCGTAGGTGAAGACGACGTCGTGGAAGTAGGTGCTGAGGTCCCCGTAGCACGCGCACCCGCGCAGCATCGCCGCCCACATGTGGCGGTGGGTGTCGACGAAGCCGGGCATCACGATGCGGTCGCGGCCGTCGACGAGCTCCGCGTCGCCCTGGCGCGGCAGGTCCGGGCCGACCGCGGCGATCCGATCGCCGTCGATCAGCACGTCGGCGCGCGGGAGCGTGCCGAGCTCGTCGTCCATCGTGATCACTAGCGCGTCGCTGATGAGCGTCCTGGCCACCTCTAGCCCTTTCGGTAGATGCCATGGCGCAGCGCGCCGATCCCGTCGATCTCGATCTCGACCTCGTCGCCGTGCCGCAGGGTGAACTCGTCGGGCGGGACTATCCCCGTGCCGGTCAGGAGGACCGCCCCCGCCGGGTGGGAGAGCTCGCAGAAGAGCGCCTCGGCCAGCTCCTCGAAGCTGCGCCGCATCTCGGCCGCCGACGTCTCGCCGGCGAACACCGATTCGCCGTCGCGACTCACGCGAAGCCTGATCGCGGCTCGGCGCGCCGGGCCCAGGTCGTCGCCGGCCAGGGCGATCGTGTCGGACAGCCCCAGCGAGTCGTCGTAGATCTTGGCCTGGGGGAGGTAGAGGGGGTTGGCGCCCTCGATGCTGCGCGAGGAGACGTCGTCGGCCACGAGGAAGCCGGCGATCGCGCCCGCCGAGTCGAGGACCAGCGCGAGCTCGGGCTCGGGCACGTCCCACTCCGAGTCGGCTCGGATGCGCAGCGGCGCGCCCGGACGCGGCACTCGCCGCGGTGTCGCCTTGAGGAACAGCTCCGGCCGCTGCGCCTCGTAAACGAGCTCGTAGACGTCGGGCGTCGCCGACTCCTCGGTGCGCGCCCTGGCCGAGCGCCGATAGGTCACCCCGCTGGCCCAGACCTCCTGCTCGTCGACGGGCGCCAGCTTGCCGGAGGGCGCGCTCCCGAGCGCCTCGGACTCGTAGGCCGCCGCCAAGGCCGCGGCCAGGCGGTCGCGCCCGGCGGCCAGCAGCTCCGCGAGCGACGCCCCCACCGGATGGAGCCACTCGCCGCGCACGGCGACGAGCGTGGGCACGTCCCCCACGAGAACCCGCCGAAGGCCGTCCATCGGAGCAAACTATCCGGCGCCCGCTCTTGTGTCTATGCTCGGCGGCACTCCAAGGCGACGACGCGACGACGGCGAAGGAGGAGCGGGTGAAGATCGGGTTCTGCATGCTCCTGTGGACGACGCACGTGGGCGAGGAGCACCGCCCGCTGCTCCAGGACATCGAGGACACGGGCTACGACGGGGTCGAGGTGCCGGTCTTCGAGGGCGAGGTCGGCGACTTCGAGCGCATCGGAGCGATGCTCGACGACATCGGCCTCGAGCGCACCGCGATCAGCGCGATCGGCGACGACGCCCTCAACCCGGTCTCGCCCGACGCGGAGGTGCGCCGGGCCGCGGTCAGCCACCTGAAGCACGTCGCCGACTGCACGGCCGCCGTCGGGGCGGACACCGTGGGCGGGCCGCTGCAGCAGACGCTCGGCTTCTTCTCCGGCTCGGCCCCCACGGAGCGGGAGCGTGGCTTCGCGCGCGACGTCCTGCGCGAGGCCGGTGACCACGCCGGCGAGCGCGGCGTCCGGCTCGTGCTCGAGGCGGTCAACCGCTTCGAGAGCTACCTGCTGACGACTATGGACCAGCTTGCCGACTTCCTCGACGGCGTCGACCACCCCGCGGTTACCGGCATGTACGACACCTTCCACGCCAACATCGAGGAGCGCGACCCGGTCGCGGCCTTCACCGACAACGCGCGGCATGTCAGTCACATCCACCTCTCCGAGAACGACCGCGGCGTTCCCGGCCGTGGGCACGTGCCCTGGCCCGAGACGTTCGCCGCGATAGCGGGCTCAGGCTACGACAGGTGGCTTACCATCGAGGCCTTCGGCCGCGGGCTGCCCGATCTCGCCGCGGCCACGCGCATCTGGCGCGACCTCTTCGAGTCGCCCGAGGCCGTCTACCGCGAGGGCTTCGAGCACATCAGACGGGGCCTCGCCGGCGCGTCGGCCCCTGCCTAGGCTATGCGGCGCTGAGGCCGCCGTCGATGACCAGCGCCGTGCCCGTCACGAAGGCGGCCTGGTCGGAGAGCAGGTAGAGGACGGCGTCGGCGATCTCCGCGGGCGTGCCGAGCCGGCCCATCGGCTGGCGCTCGCGCAGAGCGTCGAGCGACTCCCCGACCTCGTCGACCAGCCGGCGCACCCAGGGCGAGTCGACGGTCCCCGGGCACACGGCGTTGACGCGCACACCCTCGGCCACGTGGTCGATGGCCAGCGCGCGCGTCAGCGCGACAACCGCACCCTTCGAGGCCGAGTAGGCCACGCGGTTCTTCAGCCCGACCAGGGCGGCGACCGAGGCCATGTTCACGAT
Organism: uncultured Thermoleophilaceae bacterium; assembly: GCA_963757815.1. Lineage (GTDB taxonomy): Bacteria > Actinomycetota > Thermoleophilia > Solirubrobacterales > Thermoleophilaceae > JACVRW01. Next base: position 45,001 of record CAVWSN010000018.1, read on the forward strand.
CGCGCCACTGCCGGCGGCGACCATCCCCGGGATCGCGTGCTTGCAGCACAGGAACGTGCCCCGGGCGTTGACCGCGAACACGTCCTCCCAGACCTCGAGCGGGGTCTCGGGCGCGTTCGTCGTGGAGCCGATCCCCGCCACGTTGGCCAGCACGTCGAGCCCGCCGGTGGCGGCGGCCACGGCAGCCTCGTCGCGCACGTCGAGCTCGAGCGGGGTGGCGTCGGCGCCGAGCTCATCGGCCAAGGCCCGTACGCGATCGCCCGCGCGGTCGGCGAGCACGACGGTCGCCCCCTCGGCGTGCAGGCCGCGGGCCACGGCCTCGCCGATCCCGGAGCCCGCGCCCGTGACGAGCGCACGGCGCCCGCTGAAGCGCTCCTCCCTCATGCGCCGGATTCTCCCGAAGCGGCGGGCGGCGCGCCGCGGCCGCGGCTCCATGCCGCACTATGATCGCCCGCATGCCGGGCGGCGAGCTGCGCGAACGCCTCGAGGGTCTGCCCGTCGCGGTGCTGGCCGACGTGCTCGACGGGCTGGGCCGGCGCCGGCAGGCGATGGCCTCGCGCGTGCGCCCGCTGTTCGAGTCGGCGAGGGTGGCCGGGCGGGCGCGCACGGTTCAGGTCGAGCCCACGACGGTGATCCCTGCCCGCCGCGAGGACCGCTACCGGCTGCAACTGGAGGCGATCGAAGGCCTCGGACCCGGGGACGTGCTCGTCACGAGCCGGATAGAGGTCGCCTTCTGGGGCGAGCTCCTCTCCAGGGCGGCCCGCGCGCGAGGGTCCCACGGCATCGTCGTCGACGGCTACGTGCGGGACGTCGCGGCCGTGGAGGGTACGGGCTTTCCCACCTTCTGCTCGGGCGTGCACGCCGCCGACGCCCTCGGCCGCTGCGAGGTCGTGTCCATCGGCGAGCGGATCGTCTCCGGCGACGTTGTGGTGGAGGACGGCGATCTCGTGGCCGGCGACCGCGACGGCGTCGTCGTCGTGCCAAGCGCCGTCGCTGCTGAGGCGCTCGCCGCCGCCGAGGAGAAGCTGAGCGGCGAGGACGTCGTCAAGGCGCGCCTGGAGGAGGGCATGAGCGTCACCGAGGCGTTCATGACCTACGGCATCCTCTAGCGGGCGCGGTTACCTCTGCGAAGCGCACGGCCCCCTGCAGGTCCGCCACGTCGTCTTGTGTTTCGGCCCACCTTCCGGAAAAGCGATTCGAACGGACGGAAGGCATCCGGGTGCGGGCCGTCGCCCGTGCGGCCGGAGGCGTCAGGGTCTTTCGGGATGCTGTGGATCCCAGTCCCGCCGCAGCGGTGTGGCCGGGGCGTGAGTGAGGGCGTAGCGGGGTAGCTGGCTGTCGGGCGTCGGCTTGTGGGGCTGGTTGGGGTACCAGTACTTCACTGGGCGGTTGCGCGCGTGTCGGTCGATCGCGTCGGCGGCGGCGATCGCTGCGAGTGCTTTGAAGAAGAACCCCATCGGTCCGGGGGTTATGCCGTGCGCAACGGACCGACGCTCATTCGGCCCCCGTTTGGCTCCGCGCGCGGCGCGCCGCTCGCAGCTCGCGCCGCAGGGCGCTGTTGGCTCGCGCCTGGGTCCTGGCTCGCCGCGTCGCCGTCCACAGTTCGGCGCGTAGCTCCACGACCTCTGCCTTCAGGCTTTGAAGGCGGCTGGCCTGGTGGTCGCGCAAGCTGCTCGCTGCGTTCGAGCCGCGGGCTCAGGTCGGCGGGCGGCTCGGGCCGGTTGCTGGCCAGCGCCCAACCGATCAGCATGGCCGCTAGGAGCGCGGCGATGGCCATGGCGAGATGGCGGCGACCTCGTCGACGGGCTGATGTCGTAGGGCGCGCATCGAGCGTGTTCGGCAACGGCGAGGCCGAGCCGCTGATACCCAGCGGCTGGTTCTTCGAGCCGTCGAGCACGACGTGGCGGGAGTCGAGCATGGCTGCCAGCTGCTCGTCCTGCGGGATCGCCACCGAGCGGTGGAGGCGGCGCTCGCGCAGCCTCCGTTCGGCCCCGCAGGTCGGCGGGTCCGCGCGCGTGGAATTGTGGCGGCGACGGTGGTGCGCTCGTGTTCGAGGTGTTCGAGCGCCGCTAACACCAAGCTGCTCGCCACCACTCGGGGGTGGTGACGAGCACGACCTGGTCGAGCGGGCGATCGCGAACTGGGCGAGGCGGCCGCCACGCCGGTGCCCAGGTCGAGCAGCGACCAGCTCGTAGAAGGTGCACAGCAGCGCGAGCAGCTCGCCGTAGCCGTCGGGGCCGAGCTCGGCCATCACGGTGGCGTCGCGCGGCGCGCCGAGCAGGTGCAGCCCGCTGGGCAGCGCCGTCACATAGCAGCTCATGTCGGCGGCGGTGTCGATTGCCTCGATGTCCGCGAGCAGGTCGGCGAGCGAGCGCTGGCAGCGCAGCCGGTCTGGTGCCAGCGCGGCCAGCGGCCGAAGTCGGGGTTGGCGTCAACGGCGATGACCCGCAGGCGCAGCCGATCGGCGACCAGGTTGCCGACCAGGAAGGCGCTGGTTGTCTTTCCCACGCCGCCCTTGGGGCGATGATCGCGGCGACATACGGGGTGACAGCCGGCTGTGGCCGAGCCGTCGCTCGAAGCTCCGCTTCCTCGGCCGCCCTTGGAGACCGCAGCCGCTCGACCTGGCCGTCGCCACCGCGCGGCTCGGCTTCGCGCTCGGCCTCGACAACGGGGGCGTGATAGTGCTCGCCGCGCCGGAGATGCGCAGCCTTGGTCATCGCAGCCTCAGCACGGCGCCGGCGTACTTCAGGCGCGGACTGCTCAACGTGCGCGCCGGGCGGTCAGCCGCCACAGAGGAGCACCTCGCGCGCGCTCCACACCGTGCCCGACGACCGGGCCCCGAATCGTGCGCGAGCTGTCCGGAGGCTGTAACCAGCAGAAGGTGGTAGCTCGCCCGCTGATCGGTCCGCCGGGCGCCGCTGCCGCGTGCTGCTCCTCGACGAGCCCACCCGCGGCGTGGACGTGGCCACCAAGGCCGAGCTCTACCGCGTGATCACCGATCTGGCCGGGGAGGGCCTGGCGGTGCTCGTGGTGTCGTCGGAGCTCGAGGAGCTGATGGGGATCTGCACCCGGATCCTCGTGATGCGGGAGGGCGAGCTCGTCTTCGAGATCGACGGCTCGCGGGCGACCGAGCAGGAGCTGCTCCGGCACGCGGTGGTGCCGACGGATTCAGAGGACTTCGTGGAGGAGGTCAGATGACCGCGGGAGAGAGCGGCGCGCCGGCGGCGGCGATCAAGGGCGCGGGAGCCCAGCGGCGTCTCGGCGGCTTCGCACTCCAGGAGTACGCGCTGGTGATCGTGGTCGTGCTGCTGTTCGTGGCCGGCGCGATCCTCAAGCCGGACAGCTTCCCCACCTGGGACAACGTCCGCAACATGCTCACCCAGGCGAGCGTCGTGGGCGTGCTCGCGATGGGCATGACGTTCGTGATAGCCACGTCGGGGATCGATCTCTCCGTCGGGTCCGTGCTGGCGGCCGCGGGCATGTTCGGAGGCATCCTGGTCGACCCCGAGGGCTCGACGCTCGTCTTCATCGTCGGGACGATCGGCTTCGCGACCCTGCTCGCCACCGTCAACGCGATCTCGATCTCGTACGGCCGGGTGGTCCCGTTCATCGCGACGCTGGCGATGTTCTCGATAGCCAGGGGCATAGCCTTACTCTTGAACGACAAGCTGCCGGTGAGCCTGCTCGACCTCAACGGCGGCTCGTTCGGCGACCCGGCCGCCTTCTCGCTGCTCTGGTTCGGCACGGGCCGCATCCTCGGCATCCCGATCTCGGTCTACGTTTTCCTCGGGATCGCGCTCGGCGCCTGGGTGCTGCTCAACCGCACCCGCTACGGGCGCTTCGTCGTGGCGGTGGGCGGGAACCGCGAAGCGGCCAGGATCGCCGGCGTGCCCGTGCGCCGCACGATCTTCACCGTCTACGTGCTGATGGGCGTGCTCGTGGGCGTCGCCGCGGTGCTGCTGTGCGCTCGCCTCGGCAGCGCCTCGCCGGTGAGCGGCAACCTCTACGAGCTCGACGCCATCGGCGCCGTCGTGATCGGCGGCACCAGCCTGGCCGGCGGCCGGGCGAGCATCGTGGGCACCTTCCTCGGCGTGCTCACGTTCGCACTGATCTTCAGCTTGATGACCCAGCTTGACCTCTCGACCGAGGTCCAGCAGGTCGTGAAGGGGGCGATCGTCCTCGGGGCGGTTTTGCTCCAGCGCCCGGAGGCGCGGCTGTGAGTAGTCCAACATCCAAAGGAGGAGTACCCATGTCGCTACGGCGACTGATGATTGCGATGGCGGCAGCCGCCCTGCTGGCTTTCGGCGCCGCCGCATGCAGTGATGACGACGACGAGGGCGGTGGCGGCAGTAACGCTGCGGATACCGCATCGCAGGAGGAGAGCGGCAACGCCGCTTCCAGCGGCGACGGTGGACCCGTCACGATCGTCGCGAGCGTGCCGCCCACCGACCACGGTTGGCTCGGGGCGATCTCGAAGAACGCCGAGGAGGCGGCGGATCAGTTCGACGACGTCGATTTCCGGCTGCTCGAGGCCGCCGACTCGGACTCGCAGGCACAGCAGATCGAGCAGGTGATCTCGGACAAGCCCGACGCGCTCGTCGTGCTGCCCCAGGACGGCGAGGCGCTCACGCCGGTCGCCCAGAAGGCGGAGAACGCGGGTATCCCCGTGGTCAACGTCGACCGCCTGTTCTCGTCGCCCGACGCGGCCACCGCCACGATCCTCGGCGACAACTACCAGATCGGGGTCAGCGCGGCGGATTACATCAGCGAAGAGCTCAACTGCAAGGGCAAGGTCGTGGAGATCCAGGGTCTCGCCGGCATCTCGGTGACCGAGGAGCGCACCAAGGGCTTCACCGACCAGCTGAAGAAGGTCTGCCCCGACGGCGGGGTCGAGATCGTGGCCAAGCAGCCGGGCGACTTCAATCCCGACACCGGCCTGAAGGTGATGGAGAACATCCTCCAGGCGCAGGACCAGATCGACGCCGTGTACACGCACGACGACGACATGGCCCAGGGCGTCGTCCAGGCCATCCGCAACGCCGGCCGTGAGGACGAGATGTTCCTGACGGGCGTCGGCGGCTCGCAGGACGCGATGGCGCAGATCAAGGAGGGCGGGCTGTACCGCGCCACCTTCCTCTACAACCCGGCCATGGCCGCTTCGGCGGTGAACATGGCCCGGCTGATCGCCCTCGGCGAGGGCTTCTCGGAACTCGTGCCGCCCGAGGTGCCGCGCCAGGTGATCGTGCCGGCCGCGACGGTCACGCAGGAGAACGTCGCGGACTACGAGGAGTACGCGTTCAACTGAGCGCAGCGCTCATCGAATGCGATTGGGGAGGCCCCGCCTCGGCGGGGCCTCCTCAGCGGTTGAGGCCCTCGTCGGGCGTCGCGAACAGGTGCTTGGCGTTCTCGTTGAGGTCCTCGAAGCGCTCGACGATCTGCGCGGCGACCCGCCAGCGATCGGGCTCGCGGCGCAGGCGCCAGTGGTGGAAGCAAGAGCCGGTGAACTCTTCGCTGGTGGGCGAGGGCGCCTCCCAACGGCGCAGGAAGAACTCGAGCCGGGTATGGGCACGCACCTCCCCGTCGGAGGGCTCCTCCATCGCGAGCACATCCTTGATGGTGTGCTTCTCGTCGAAGAACCCCTCGCGCTGGGAGAGGAAGTCGCGCAACCCGTCGAGGCCCCTCCAGCTGTAGCCGCCCTCGAACCCCGTCTCGAAGTCGTCGGTGAGCAGCGCGGCCATGAACTCCTCGGCGCTCACGTGACGCGCGATCAGCGTCAGGTACTCGGCGAGCAGCTCGCGTAGCTCGGCCTCGGTCATCAGCTGCCACCAGGATCCCAGACGAGGTCGCCGAGGAACGCCTGGGCATAGCTCGCGCGCGTGCGGGCGGCCACGCGCTCGTCGTGGTGGATGGCGACGAAGCGGTAGAGCAACGGCAGCGGGTCGTCGACGGCGCCGAAAGCGTCCGGCATCGTGAGGAGGTCGTGGATGGTGCGAGGCAGCGTGGTCGGATGCCGAAGCGCCTCGCGGGCAAGCAGGCTCCCGAATTCAAAGCCCCCACCTGGTGGGGCGATGACGGGCTTCCCGGGAGGCGGGTCGAGGATCGCCGCCACGAGCTGCGAGTGCTCGAACAGCAACGCGCCCGGGGTGCAGCGCGGGTTGCACTCGATCACGCGGAGGTCGTTTCCGAGCCTGTAGTCGAGCCCGAGGAAACCGGTGTACGCGGCGTCGCCGGCGATCGCTTCGGCGATCGCCAGCGTGGCCGACTCTGGGACCGACCGGTAGCTCAGGCCGTAGCCGCCGCCCGCCGCCGCCGGCAGCTCGTAGGTGCAGTGCAGCACGATCCGTCCGTCGCACGCGATCGAGAGGCTCGAGCGGTCGCGGCCCTCGACGTACTCCTGGACGAGCCATGGCGCCGCTTCGGTCGGCCGGCAGCGCTCGAGGTCGAGCTCGCCACTCCGGGGCCCCACGTTGGTGGCCTGGTCGATGCCCGCCCGCGAGAAGGCCGGCTTGGCGATCCAGCATTCGAACCGGTCGACCGCAAGGCGCAGGTCCTCCGGCGACGTGACGCTCTCGGAGCGCGGGGCCGGCACCCCGAGCAGAGCGCAGCGTTGCGCGAAGGAGGCCTTGTCGTGAAGGGCGAGGAGGGTGTCGAAGCGGTCGGCGAACAGGCGCGTGCCGCCGGGCAGCGCCTCGCGATGCTGAGCGAGGTGGAAGGAATCCTCGAACGGCGCGATGACGAGGCCCACGCCGTGCTCCGCGGCGGCCGCCGCCACGTCCGCCGCGAAGGTCGAAGGGTGGAGGGCGGGCGCCGCGACCAACACATGCGCGCTCGTGTAACGCGAGTGCGCGCCCGGTGCGTGACGGACCGAGTCCGCGGCCACCACCTCGCGGCCGGCCTCGCCGAATGCACGGATCAGCGCCAGCGAATATGGAAAGCGTGAGCTGGTGACCAGCACGCCGGGGCGCGCCGCCGCGCTGCCGAGACCCCCGTTCGGCATGACGGCCCTACCCTAATTCGCCGAACAGAACTTCGGGAGACGCCTGCCCGCAATAGCGCGATACTGAGGATGCCGCGACTGGCCCCGGAACAGGAGCGACACAGTGAAGCTCTTCTTCGACGACGAGGAGTTCGACGCTCAGTGAGCGCCGTGCCCGTCGAGCGGCTCAGCGCTGAAGACGCACGCATTCTCGGGCGCGAGCGGGGAGCGGTTGTCGGGCACCTCTGCAAGGTCCTCGTGGTGGACGGCGAGCACGACGCGGAGGCCTTTCGGGCCCGCATCGAGCCGCGCCTGGCTGCCGTGCCGCGGCTGCTTGACCGGCTGGTGAAAGCGCCGTTTGGGATCGCGCCGCCGGCCTGGGTCCGGGACGACGACTTCGCGATCGAGCGGCACGTGCGCGACGGCGGTCGCGTGGGCGACCAGGCGGCGCTCGAGCGCGCGGTCGCTGGACTCATGGAGGCGCGCCTCGATCGCCAGCACCCCCTGTGGTCGCTCGACGTGTTGGCGCTCGGCGACCGACGCACCGCCGGCGTGCTTCGGCTGCACCACTGCATGGCGGACGGGGCGACCGCGATGAGGATCGTGCGAGCGCTGCTGCTCGATCAGGACGGGCCGGCCCCCGACGGAGGGGAGGCCCCCGGGCTGGTGCCCGGGCGCGCCGCGCTGTTCGCGGACGCGGTCCGCTGTCGTATGAGCCGCGCGTCCGGCGCGGAGCGCGCCTCGGGGAGGACGTCCGGTGCGGCCGACCGGCATGAGCGCCTTGCCGTGATCCGCCGCGCGCTCGCCCCGGAGGGTGGTCCTTCCCCGCTCGCCCGCCGCGCCGGCCCGCGCCGGACGGTGGCGTGGTCCACGTTTGCCCTCCACGAGCTCAAGCAGCTCGCCCACGCCGTGCCGGGACGCGCAACCGTCAACGACGTTGTGCTCGCGGCGGTGGCCGGCGGCCTCCGGCGCTGGCTCACCCACACCGGCGTCGAGGCGCGCCAGCTGCGAGTGAAGGTGCCGGTCAGCCTGCACCGCCCCGACGAGCCGGATCTCGCAAATCGCGACTCGTTCATGGTCGTGCACCTGCCGCTGGACGAGCCCGAGGCGCTCGTCCGACTGGTCGCGATCGCCGCCGAGACGCGCGAGCGCAAGGCCGCCCACGACGCCGACGCGCTCGACGCCCTGTTCAACGATCTCGGCCGCAGGTCGCGGTCGCTGGAACGCCTGGCCGAGCACTGGGCGATGAGCCCGCGCGTGTTCGCGCTCAACGTCTCCAACGTCCGCGGTCCACAGGGCGACCTCACCGTGCTGGGCTCGCCGTTGCTCGCCATGCATTCGGTTGCCGAGATCGCCCAACGCCACGTACTGCGTGTCGCGGTGATATCGGCCGCCGGCCGGCTGTCGTTCGGACTATGCGCCGACGCCGATGTGGTGGAGCGGCTGGATCTCGTGGCCGACGGGATCGACGCGGAGCTGCGAGCGCTGCGGGCGGCGCTCCCTGCGGGCTGACCCGGAGGTCAGATTCCCAGCGACCAGACGGCGACCGTGGTCGCGAGGAATGCCGCGACCAGCACCGCCATCACGACGTAGGTGGTGGAGATCAGGCGCTCTTGGCGAGTCATCTTTCGAGCGCTAGGTCTCACCCGCGTCCAATCGTGTGAGACGCGTCACGCCAAGACGTGGCAACCGGGATTGACATCCCGTGTCCCCGGGCATGACCCCAGGCGGAGGAGAGCGCTTCGACTAGGAGGACGGTCGGCTCCCATTTGGGAGGGAGCGGGCTTGCGCTCTCTGGTCATCACAGTCTGGAGGGCCACATGTCGAAGTCAGCCTGGTGCAAAGCGCTCGCGACCGTAGTGGCGGTGGCGCTTGTCTTACCCGCCGCGGCGACCGCCGAGTCGAAATCCAAACGGTCGAAGCGCACCTCGATCACCCAGGTCGGCCATGAACCGCTCATGGATCGCGGCATGAACTCCGCCGCCGCTATCCATGGCGACTATGCGTACATCGGCAGCCGGACCGACGGGAGCCATGTGGGCCAACCCCAAGGCGGCATCATGGTCGTCGACATCTCTCGGCCGAGGCGTCCGGAGCTCCTGACCGAGACGCCGATCGACGCCAGGGCGGGCGAGTCGTCGCGGGAGCTGCGCGTATGGCGGTCGCAGGACATCCTGATCGTCCTCAACACCAACTGCGGCGCTGGTCCCACCTTGCATCACTGCAGCGAGACCGTCGAGGAGGCCAGGAACGTCCGCTTCTACGACATCTCCGGGCGGAACGCGCGGAGTCCGCGGCTGATCACCCAGATGGAGGAACACACCCACGAGTTCTACCTGTGGGAGGACCCGAACAACCGCAGGCGGGCCCTGATGTTCGGCGGCAACGCCGGCTCGACCTGCGGGGAGCACCCCACGCCCAGCTGCCCGTTCGCGGTCTGGGACATCTCGCCGGTGCTCAGGGGGGAGCAGCCGGAGACGCTCTTCAGCGGCCTCCACGGCTACACGCGGGTCCCGCCCGCCCCTGCCCCCGTGCAGATCCCGACCGGCGGCCTCCACTCGCTGTCGGTGAGCAACGACGGCACGCGGACCTTCTTCGCGCTGCTGACCGGCGGGTTCGCGGTCGTCGACACGTCCGACTTCGCGTTCGGCCGGCCGATGCCGCAGCCGCGCCCGATCACGCTCAACGAGGCCCGGCCCGTGTGGGCCGGCCCGGGAGCGCACAGCGCGCTCAAGCTGTGGAACACCGACTGGGCCTACGTGTCCGACGAGGTGTACGGGACGGCCACCGGGTCCGCCCACGGCTGCCCGTGGGGATGGGCGCGGATGGTCGACATCTCCGACCCAACGGTCCCGACCGTCGAGGCGGAGTTCCGGCTGCCCGAGAACGACCCGGCCACATGCGCCACGTGGAACCCGCCGCGGACGTCGTACTCCGCGCACAACCCGACGCACACGCCGAACATCGTGTTCACCACCTGGCACTCCGGTGGCTTCCAGGCGATCTCGGTCGACGACCCGAGCAACCCGTACCAGCTGGCGGAGTTCTTCCCCGATCCGCTGGACGAGGTGATGCTCGAGGATCCGCGGCTCTCCTCGGACCCGGACACGGGCCGCAATGAGAAGGTCGTGATGTGGAGCTACCCGATCATCAAGGACGGGCTGATCTACGTCATCGACCTGCGCAACGGCCTGTACGTCCTCAAGTACAAGGGCAAGTTCGAGCGCGAGGTCAAGAACATCAGGTTCCTCGAGGGCAACTCGAACCAGGGTGACGCGCTGTGCTTCGAGCCCGTGGGCAAGACGCCCAGGCACTGCGACGACGACGACAGGGACGACGACGACTGACTCCCAGCTTCGGTGTGCAGTCGGCCGGGCGCCACCGATCGCGGTTGGCGTCCGGCCGACTCGCCCGAAGCAGGTAACCGGAGCCGCCCGGTCGACGCCACGCGATCTACGTTAACCACAACTATTGTCGCCAACGTAGATAGGACGGCCCGGGCGGCGGGCGAGCAAGACGCCTTCCCCAGCCCCATACGCGAGACCGACCCGCCGCAACCACGCAACGGAAACGAGATGGGCCTGCTCTACAGCGTCGGCTCGCGGTTGAACGCCGCGCGCGCCCAGAGATAGCCGGCGAGCGCAAGGCCCAGACACCATGCCACCGCGAGCAGCGCGCTGTCGCCGATCTCGGTGCCCATCAGCAGCCCGCGCAGCGTCTCGATGATCGGCGTGAAGGGCTGGTTCTCGGCGAACGCGCGCATCACGGTGGGCATGGAGTCCGTTGGCACGATCGCGGAGCCGATGAAGGGCAGGAGCGTCAGCGGCAGCGCGGCGTTGCTCGCGGCCTCGACGCTCTTCGTGACGAGGCCGAACGCGGCCGAGAGCCAGGTGAGTGCGAAGGTGACCAGAGCGAGCAGGCCGATCGCCGCTACCCAATCGCCCGGGCCGGCCGTGGGACGGAACCCGACGGCGATCGCGATCGCGATCACGAGCGCGATGCTGATCAGCGTCTGGATCATGCTGCCCACGACGTGTCCGGTCAGGACCGAGGAGCGGGCGATCGCCATCGTCCGGAAGCGGTTGATGATCCCCTCGGTCATGTCGGCGCAGACGGCGACCGCCGTCGTGACCGACCCGGCCGTGGCGCCCATCAGGATGATGCCCGGCGCGACGTAGTCGATGTAGGCGCCGCCGCCCGCGGCCGCGCCGTCGATGCCGGCCCCGAGCGCACCCCCGAAGGCGTAGTTGAAGAGCAGCAGGATCAGGACCGGCATCGCGATCGTCGAGATCGTCATCGAGGGATAGCGCAGGGCGTGCCGGAGGTTGCGGCGCAGCATCGTCGCTGAGTCGCCCACCGCATAGCTGAGCGCGCTCATCGTGGGTCGTCCTTTCGGTTGTCGGAATTGCCGGTCAGGGTGAGGAAGACGTCATCGAGGTCGGGCGTGTGCACGGACATGCCGTCGGGCTCGATCGACTCGCGGTCGAGCCGGTCCAACAGCGCGCGCAGCGATCCGACGCTGCCGTCGCTCGCGAGCTGCAGGGTGAGCGCGGCGTCGTCGCGCGCGCCCTCGCCGAGGCGCCGGACGGCCGACTCGAGCAGGTTCGGGTCGTCGAACTGCAGCCGCACGTGCCCGCCGGGGATGCGGCGCTTGAGCTCCTCCGCCGTCCCCTCGGCGATCAGCCTGCCGTGGTCGAGCACGGCGATCCGGTCGGCGAGCTCGTCGGCCTCGTCGAGGTACTGGGTCGTCAGGAAGATCGTCACGCCGCCGGCGGCCAGCCGGCGGATGATCTCCCACATCGTGTGGCGGCTGCGCGGGTCGAGGCCGGTCGTCGGCTCGTCGAGGAAGATGATCCGCGGGTCGCCGACGAGCGTCATCGCGAGGTCGAGCCGGCGGCGCATGCCGCCGGAGTAGGTGGCGGCGGGCCGCCTGGCCGCTTCGGCCAGATCGAAGCGGTCGAGCAGCTCGGCGGCGCGCCGGCGACCCTGGTCCCGGCCGAGCCGGTTCAGGTCCGCCATCAGGATCAGGTTCTCCTCGCCGGTGAGCAGGTTGTCGACCGCCGCGAACTGGCCGGTCACGCCGATCGCCGCCCGGACCGCGTCGGGGTCGCGGGCGGGATCGTGACCGGCCACGCGGAGCGCCCCGGCGTCGGCGGCGATCAGGGTCGAGAGGATCTTGACGATCGTCGTCTTGCCGGCACCGTTGGGACCGAGCAGCGCGAAGATCGTTCCCTCGGCCACGTCGAGGTCGACGCCGTCGAGCACGACCTGGTCGCCGAAGGACTTGCGGAGGCCGGTTGCCGTGATCGCCGATCGCGCGCGCGTCACGGGGTCTCCCCTTGCGAGGCCGGCTGCCGATCGCGTGTCGAAGGGCGCCGGATCAGGATGTTGCCGAAGGACGTGCGAGCGCGCACCTCGACGGTCTCGGCCGCCGGCCCGGGTGCCTCGGCGGCGTCGAGCTCGTTGCGCACCTTGCCGGCGTTGGTGTTCACATCGAGCCAGGCGGCCGTCCCCTCGGGGATGCCGACTTCGAGGTCGCCGGCAGGGGTCTCGAGCACGACCGAGCCGCGCTCAACCTCGCCCAGTCGGACGGCGCCGTTGGCGGTCTTGGCGGCGACGGTCGCACGCGCCAGGTCGACGGCGATGCTGCCGTTGGCCGCGCCCACCCGCAGGTCACCGCCGGCCACGCCGACCCACGTGTCGCCATTGGAGTTCTTGATCACCGCGCTGCTGTCGAGCTCGCGCAGGCGCACGTCACCTGACCCGGCCTTGACGTCGGTGTGGGCCGTCGCACGGTTCACGCTGATGTCACCCATGCCGCTCTTCAGGCTGAGCGTGTCGGCCTGGTCGAGCCGGATATGACCGAGGCCGGTCTTGATCCGGCAGTCGCCAAATCGACCGTCGCACTGGAAGTCCGCCAACTGGCCGGTGCCCTGCAGGTGCGAGCCGGCGGGTAGTTCGATCACCACGTCGATCGACCCGCCGGTGCTCCTCCAGGACCAGGAGCGCAGCTTTGGCGCCTTGACCAGCAACTGCTGGTTCGCGTATTCGACGCGGGTCCGCTCAGCGGCCTCGACATCGTCCTTCTTGGACGCGTCGCTGGGGTGGATCTCGACGCGCGTGTCGCGGCGGTCGCCGGCGCTGACCCGGACGTGGCCGCTGACAATGTCGATTGTGGCCTTGATCGGGTCGGGGGTATCGAAGGTCGGCATTTGGGATCTCCTGTCAGATCAGATTCGAAAAGGTCTCGGAAGCCAACGCACGCACGGTCAGCGCACCCAGCCGGTGTAGGCCTCGCCCAGCCCGCCGCGCCGCTGCCGCGCTGGGCGGTCGCGGCCCTCGTGCGCGAGCGCGGCGCCGGCGACGCGGACGAGCCAGGCGTTGACGGACAGCCGCTCGCGGCCGGCGGCATGTTCGATGCCTGCCTTGAGCTGCTCCGGCAGTCGGAAGCTGATGCGCGCCATCGCGCCCTCGTCCTCCTCCGGCGACGCGGTCGGCGGCAGGACGTCGCTCGCCGGCTCGGCCGGTTCGTCGGCCGGCGCCGGCGTCACTACGAACTCGGGCTCGCCGGCGCGCAGCCGCAGCTCGACCGATCCGGGCGCGAGCTCGCGCGTGATCTCGTCCGCGGCGGCCGACAGCGCATCGAGCAGCGTCAGCTGCATCGTCGCCTCGAGGGGAGCGGTCAGACGCTCGGCGAGCACGCGGGCCTCCTCGCCGCCCGCCTCAGCGGCGACGGCCAGCTGCTGTCGGAGGCTCTCGACGTACGGTGTCAGGTCCATGGCGCCAGTGTAGCACAGGTATGACGTCATAATGGCGTCATCAATGATGTCAGGCGTGCCAACGGCGGCGATCGATGAGCATCGCCTTACCCGACGGTCTCACTCCCCACCAAGACGAAAGGAGGCATCGTGCTGAAGAGCGGTGGCGTAGTGACCAGGCTCCCCGCACAGGATCTGGATCGAGCGAGGGAGTTCTACGCGGACAAGCTGGGCCTCGAGCCCGACGACGAGCGGCCCGGGGGCCTGCTTTACCGCTGTGCCCATGGCGAGTTCGTCCTGTTTCAGTCAACCGGAGCGTCGCCCGGCACGTTCACGCAGATGGCTTGGGAGGTCGACGACATCGAAGCGACCGTCAGCGCACTGAAGGAACGGGGCGTCGTCTTCGAGGAGGTCGACCTGCCGGGCATGAGGACGGTTGACGGCATCGCGGAAATCTCAGGCAACTATCCGAGCAAGGGTGCGACCGGCGAGCGCGGTGCATGGTTCCGCGACAGCGAAGGGAACATGCTCGGGATCGGACAGCCCGTCCGCGCGCTCGACTAGGCTGCAACCCCTCCGACCCGAAGGAAGGACTCGATGACCCTGCTGGCTGCGGACTACCCGTTCCTGGATGTGTTGTGGTCGATTCTGATCTTCATGGCATTCATCCTGTGGATCTGGCTCGCAATCACCTGCTTCATGGACATCTTCCGCCGCCGGGACACCGGCGGATTCGCGAAGGCGCTCTGGATCATCTTCATCATCGTTATCCCGTACCTCGGCGTGCTCGTGTACCTGATCGCCAATCACACCGGCATGGCCGACCGGCAAGCCAAGGACGTCCAGGAGGCCCAGCAGGCGTTTGACGAGCGCGTGCGCGAGGCCGCCGCTTCGGGAGGCCCGGCCTGCGAGATCGAGAAGGCCCGCGGGCTGCTCGAGTCCGGCGCCATCAACCAGGAAGAGTTCGACCGCCTCAAGGCCAAGGCGCTCGGCACGTAGGCGCGGCTCCGGCAACACCAGCCCGCAGGTCGAGGGGGGGTGACGCACGGCTGCGCGATCTCCGCCCCACCACGCCCGTAACGCCACAACTGAGGAGAGCGCCTTTGTATCCAGATCGGTGCCCGTGTCGCGGCTGCCCACCCGTCCAAAGCAGTGCGTGACGGCTCGCCGAGTTGAGCCTGAGCCCGGCCACGGAGCCGACGCCGCTTGACGGCGGTAGCTACCGGCCGAGTCCTCGAAGGAACTCGCGGGCCTTGACAGGCAGGCTGCCCAGCGGCTCGCGAACGGCCTTGAGGCCGGCACGGAGCTCCTCGTCCCCCGCCTCGACCGGCAGCATGGAGTCCTGAAGGTCCGCGAGCGTGCGGTCGGCCGCGCCCGCCGCCTCGACCGCACGCTCGATGAAAACGGCCGCGCCCTGCGACGGGATGCCCGTCTCCTGCTGCGGGAAGGCGGCGGCCTCGAGCCCGTAGCGGGCCGCGAACTCGGTGTGGGTGCGCTTCGCGCGGCCATAGGCGGTCTGCACCGGCCGGAAGCACTCGTCCTCGAGACGGTCGCCGTTGTACTCGTCGAGCTGCTCGTAGGCCTCGGCCAGGGCTGCGCTCGCGAACCCGAGCTGGTTTGCCGCCTCCGCGACGGTGTCGAGTAGCTCCTGCCTTGCCTCCGAGGTGGTGTAAGCCATGCAGCTCACATCGTGGCAGGCGGCATCGGCAGTCCGGGAGACTTGAGTGCTGTGGCGACCCCGACTGCGGCGATGCTTCTGGAACGCGAGCGAGAGCTCGTCGAGGTCGAAGGTGCGCTGACCGAAGCTGCGCGGGGCCACGGGCGGCTCCTGCTTGTCGAGGCGCCCGCCGGGCTCGGCAAGACGAGCCTGCTGAGGGCCGCCGCGGAGGCGGCCGCCGGGGCGGGCTTCACCTGCCTGCGTGCCCGAGCGACGGAGCTGGAGCGCGACTTCGCCTACGGGTGCGTGCGGCAGCTGCTCGAGCCGGCAGTGGCGAGCCTCTCGGAGGCGGACAGGGCGCGTCTGTTCGAGGGCGCCGCCGTTCTCTCCAAGCCGCTGTTCACGCCCACCGGCAGCCCCCAGTCCATGCCCTCGGGCGACGGCTCCTTCGCAATGCTGCACGGCCTCTATTGGCTGCTCAACAATCTCGCCGACGAGCGGCCAGTGGCCCTGCTGGTCGACGACCTCCAGTGGTCCGACACGGAATCGTTGCGATTCCTCAACTATCTGGCTCCGCGCCTGGACGGCCTCCCGCTCGCCGTCCTCGCGGCCACGCGCAGCGGGGAGAAGGGGACGGCAGACCTGGCTCGGCTGGCGGCCGGTCCCGAAACCACGGTGCTGCGGCCCGAGCCGCTGAGCACCGAGGCGACGGCGACGCTCTGCGAGCAGAGACTCGGCGCCGAGGTGGCGCCCGAGTTCTCGGGAGCCTGCCGGGAAGCCACGGGAGGGAACCCCTTCTACCTCGAGGCGCTTCTGCGCGAGGCAAGCGAACAGGGATTCTCGACCGACTCCGGGGAGGCGGAGCGAGTGCGGGGCATCGGTCCCGCGGCGGTGGCGCGGGCGGTGCTCCTGCGCCTGTCAGGCAGGCCCGCGGCGGCAACCGCCCTGGTACACGCCGTCGCGGTGCTCGGTGACGGCGCGAGCCTGGCCGAAGCGGCCGAGCTGGCCGGGCTCGCCAACGAGGAGGCGGTCGACGCCGCCGATCTCTTGGCAGCGCTCGCGATCCTGCGGCCGGCCGCGGGCCTCGAGTTCGCACACCCGATCATTCGGGAGGCCGTCCGCGCGGACATCGGGCCCGGCGAGCGCGCGAGTGCGCACGCGCGCGCGGTCGGCATCCTCGCCGCAAGCGGCGCGGCCGATGAACGGATCGCCGCTCAGATCGCCGCCGCGGAGCCGGCGGGAGACGCCGAGCGGGTCGACCTCCTGAGCCGCGTGGCCAAGGATGCGCTACTGCGCGGAGCACCCGCGGCCGCCTTCGCGTGGCTCGACCGTGCGCTGGCGGAGCCCCCGCCGCCAGAACTGAGGGGCGTGGTCCTGTTCGAGCTCGGCACCGCGGCGCTGCGCGCGGGAAGGCGGGAGGCGGTCGACCACCTCACGGGGGCGGTCGAGCTGATCGAGGAACCCGGGCTGCGTGCTAAGGCCGTGAAGCAGCTCGCGCACGCGTTGACCCAAGCCGGAGACGCCGACCACGCCGTGGAGGTGATTGAGTCGGCGGTCGAGGAACTCGAGCGCCGCGATCGGGAACAGGCGCTGCTGCTCGAGGCGGAGCTCTCATTCCACGCACACCACGCCAGTGTCGAGACCCGGGCCCCGGTGGCGAGGCGCCTGGAGCGACACGCCGGCCTCGAGGGCAACACGCCCGGCGAGGGATTGGTGCTGGCGAGCCTCGCCTGCGAGCGCGCCAGGCACGCCGAGTCGGCAAGCGAGGCGGCTGCATATCTCGAAGGCGCGCTCGCGGGATGGCGGGCGGCCGGCGAGCTGCAGGTCAGCATGGCAGGCCTCCTCTACGACCTCACCATCGGGTTGCTCGCGGCCGACGCTCTCGACGATGCCGCCGGCATCCTCGACAAGGCGCTCGTCGACACGCGCGCTCAGGGGTCAATCCCGGAGTTGGCCTATGCGACCTGCTGGCGCGGGTGGGTCTCCCTTCGGCGCGGGGATGTCGGGACTGCGGAGGCGGATGCGCGAACGGGGCTCGAGCTCCTCACAGCACACCGCCTGCTCGGAATCAGGTTCGCGCTGGGCCTCCTGATCCAGGCGCTGATAGAGGAGGGCGAGCTCTCCGCCGCAGAGCGCGCGCTCCGCGAGAGCGGTCTGGGCGATGAGATCCCGCCGAGCCGGGCCAGCAACTACCTGCTCGAAGCACGCGGCCTGCTCCGCGTGGCCCAGGGCAGAGTGGATGAGGGCCTCGACGACCTGCTCGAGTTCGGCCGCCGCGACGAGCGCTGGGGCAGTGCCAACCCACTTGCCTCACGCTGGCGCTCGAGCGCTTCGCTCGCGCTCGCTCTCATCGGAGACAACGAGCGAGCCGCCCGGATGGCCGAAGACGATCTCGAGCGAGCGCGGCGCTGGGGGACGGCCAGGGGCATCGGCATGGCGCTGCGCGCCGGCGCGCTGGCCGAGGGCGGCTCTGGCGGGACCGGCCGCCTCCGCGAGGCTGTGGAAGTCCTCAGGGACTCTCCGGCACGGCTCGAGCAGGCGCGCGCCCTCACCGACCTGGGAGCCGCCCTCCGTCGGGCAAACCAGCGCGCGGAGGCTCGGCCCCCGCTCCAAGAGGGGCTCGAACTGGCCGAGCGCTGCAGCGCACACGCGCTCGCCAAGCACGCCCGCACGGAGCTGCGGGCGGCGGGGGGCAGGTCGAGCGACCCTGAGAGCACCGGGACTGCAGCAGCTGACCGCCTCGGAGCGCCGGGTCGCGGAGCTCGCCGCCCAGGGGCACAGCAATCCTCAGATCGCGCAAGCCCTGTTCGTGACGCGAAAGACAGTGGAGACCCATCTCGGCCACGTCTACCGCAAGCTCGACGTGGCCGGCCGCACGGGGCTGCCCCGGGCGCTGGCCGAGCCACACCCGCAGGCCGGCCCCTGACCCTCCCCGAGCGCATCTCGCCGGGAAATCAGGGAGCGAGAATCGGGGAGCCTCCCGACGCGCGGACCGAGACACGCGCGTAGGGTGACGACTCGATGACGACGACCGCCCCGACAAGATCACACGCCGAGGTCGAGGCCTCGCGCGCGCGCATTGTGATCGCGGCCGACGAGGCCCGGAAGCGGCTCGAGCGCGACCTGCACGACGGCGCCCAACAGCGTTTCGTCCTGGCATCGCTGTGGCTTAAGAGCGCCGCCGTGCAGGCGCACGGCACCCCCGCGGAGCCGTTCGTGGCCGAGGCGGTCGAGCAACTGCAGCACGGGCTGGCCGAACTGCGCGATCTGGCCCACGGGATCCACCCGGCTGTGCTGAGCCAGCGCGGACTCGCGGCCGCGCTCGAGGGCCTCGCCCGCCGCTCGCCGCTGCCGGTGGAGCTACGGATCACGCGCGAACGCGTCGCGCCGGCCGTCGAGACGGCGATCTACTTCACCGTCGCCGAGGCGCTCACCAACATCGCCAAGCACGCGCAGGCGACCCACGCGACCGTCACGGTCGAGATCGACGACGGCGCGCTCATCGCCCAGATCGCCGACGACGGCATCGGCGGCGCGAGCACGACCGCGGGCTCCGGCCTGCGCGGTCTCGCGGACCGCCTCGACGCCCTCGGCGGCACGCTGTCGATCGCAAGCCCGAGCGGCGGCCCGACGATCATCCGCGCTCGGGCCCCGCTCTGCTCCGCGGCAGGTACGGGCAAGCCTCGCGCCTGAGGTTGGATGCCGGCGCCTAATGGGTAGGTAGAAGCCGGAATTTGTCGGAGGGGACCAGAAGTAGCAATCACAGATCCTTTGCCGGGACCGCCTTTCGCGTCACGCGAGCCGTCGACGGACCGGCGCCATAGCCAATCCAGGAGGGAGCTTGGTATGTGGTCCAGGTTTGTCGTCCTAGCCGGACTCGCTGCCGCGGCGATCGCTTTGGCGATCGCGCCCGCGGCCGCCGGCCAGGGGCGTGAGAAGCTCGAGATGTACACGGTCACGGGCAACGCGGGCAAGATCGCCCGAGCGACACAGGGCCTCGAGCTCGCCGGCCTGCGCTACACGCGGCGCGGCATTCGAGCAGACGTCGTTCTCACCAATGCCCAACGCGCCAAGTTGGCCGCGTCCGGCGTCAAGGTGAAGCTGAAGCGCAACAGGAGAGGCCGGACGGTGAGCGCGCAGGCCGCCGCACAGGCGGTCGGCGGCTTACAACGTCTACCGCTCCTGGGACGAGCCGGGGGGTATTCGGGACGAGCTGTACGAGGTCGCTCGCAGCAACCCCGACATCGTCAAGCTCAAGGTCCTCGGCCAGGTCGGTCCAGGGTCGCGAGCTGATCGCGCTGAAGGTCACCGAGGAGCGCCCGCCGCAAGACGGACGGGTCACGGCCGGCGGTGCTGTATTCGTCCAACCAGCACGCGCGGGAGTGGATCAGCCTCGAGGTCAACCGTCGCCTGCTGCACTACTTCGTCGACGGCTGGAACGACCGCGACCGCGAGATCAGGCGGCTGCTTGGCGGAACCGAGCTCTGGTTCGTGATCTCCGCCAACCCGGACGGATACCAGTACACCTTCGACCACGAGCGCCTGTGGCGCAAGAACCTGCGCCGACAACAACGGCGACGGACAGATCAACCGTCGGCGACGGCGTCGATCCCAACCGCAACTACCCGGAGCACTGGGGCTACGACAACGAGGGATCCTCGCCCGATCTGGCGGACGAGACCTATCGCGGCCCGAGTGCCGGCTCGGAGCCCGAGACACAGGCGCTGAAGGGCCTGATCGATCGCATCAAGCCGAAGTTCCAGTCGAACCTGCACTCGTTCGGCGAGTGGCTCCTGTATCCGCAGGGCTGGCAGGTCGGAACCCTCGATGCGGACTATCCGCTCTACGTGGCGCTCGGCGGCACCGACGCAAACTCCGCCATCCCGGGGTTCAATCCGGGACAGTCGGCCGACACCCTCTACGTGACCAACGGTGAGACGACCGACTACGCCGAGACGAGCGCCGGCACCATCGCGTACACGCCCGAGCTCGGCGAGGGAACCCCGGGCTCCGGATTCGTGTTCCCGGACGACGAGGCAGCTGATCCAGGCGGAGTTCGAGAAGACGCTCGACTTCCATCTCGGCCTGGCGAGGTCCGCGCGCGATCCCGAGGATCCGGAATCTCCTGTGGGCATCGACGTGGAGCCGTTCTACCTCGACGCGGACGACATCGACCCGCAGAACGGGCAGACGTCGCTGTTCGACTTCAAGTTCAGCGAGTCGTACGGCGACCCGCAGGAGGTGCGCGTGCTCGCCAGCCGCGACGCTCGGCAGGGTCACGCTCAAGTACCAGATCAACGGGGGCAGGGTCCGGAGCGCCCGGACCAGCGAGTGGGACGGTGGCGACCGCTACACCCCCGGCAACTCCAACTACTACCACGTGCTGCGCGGCACGGTCAGAGGCACCGATCCCGGGGACAAGGTGAAGGTGTGGTTCGACGGCGGTCGCGAGGAGAGCGACTCGTTCACCTACGACGCCGTCTCGGATAGCGGCAAGCGCGTGCTGGTGCTCTCGGCCGAGGACTACACGGGCGCCTCGCCGGTCCAGCCGGCGGGACCGCACTACCTGTCCTACTACACCGACGCGCTGGACGCGAACGGCGTCGCCTTCGACGTCTACGACGTGGACGCGCGCGGCCGCGTTGCGCCCGACAACCTGGGCGTGCTGAGCCACTACGACGCCGTCGTCTGGTACACGGGTGACGACGTCGTGACGCGCGAGCCGGGCTGGGGTCCCGGCAACGCATCGCGGCTGGCGATGCAGGAGCTGCTCGAGGTGCGCGACTTCATCAACGAGGGTGGGCGCGTGCTGTACGCCGGCCAGCCGGGCCGGCCAGCAGTACACGACGGGTCTCGGCACGCAGCTCTACGACCCGTTCGAGAACCGCCAGTGCAGCGCCGACCCGGCCGTGCTTGGCGGGCTGCCTGGCCCTGTCGGGCTCCGGCGACTCGCAGGGCGACCCGATCCAGTACTGGTTCGGCGCGACGATCACCACGCGTGGGCGGCGGGATCAATCCCGAGACCGGGGAGCCGTTCGACGTCGCGGGCATCGACAATCCGTTCGCCGGGCTGAGGTGGGGATTCAACGGCGCCGACAGCGCCCAGAACCAGGCCTCGATCTCGTCCTTCATCGCGACGGGCGACTTCCTCCAGGTGACCGACCCGGAGGGCAGCTTCCCGCAGTTCGATAGCTGGCCGGCGGCCGAGTACCTGAGCGGCCTCGCGGGTCCGTTCGATCCGCACACGGGTCAGTCGTTCATGTGGTCGGATCGATCCGACCGAGGCATACAAGCGCCTGCTGTCACGGACGATCAACGTCCCGGCGGGCGGGGCCACGCTGTCGTTCTGGACCAGCTTCAACCTCGAGCTGGACTTCGACTACCTGGTCGTCGAGGCGCACACCGTCGGACAGGACAACTGGACGACGCTGCCCGACCAGAACGGTCACACGTCGGCTGACCTGACGAACGATCAGTCGTGCCCGGGTGGCTGGAGCAATCCCGCCGACGCGGCGAACGTGCTCCATCCGTTCCTGACGCACTACCAGACGTTCCAGCCCGGCGGGACATGCACCAACACGGGGACCACGGGAGCGTGGAACGCCGCGAACGGCAGCTCCAGCGGCTGGCAGCAGTTCCAGGTTGACCTCGCGCAGTTCGCGGGCAGCCCGGTCGAGATCTCGATCACGTCCCTGAGCGACTGGGGCTTCCAGCAGTTCCCGGGCGTGTTCATCGACGACATCGCGGTGTCTACGGGTGAGGGAACCACGTCGTTCGAGGACGACGGCAATCCGATGGACGGCTGGACGGTGCCCGGCGCTCCGCAGGACGCGGAGGGCGTCGAGGGCGCGAACGTCAACGACTGGGTCCGTCGCGGGGGCCTCGGCATCAAGGAGGGGGCCGTCGTGGCGACCCCGGACACGGTCTACATGGGCCACGGCCTAGAGGGCATCACCGGTGCCGCCACGCGCAACCAGGTGATGGGCAGGGCCATCGGCTACCTCCTGCGCTAGCGAGAGCAGGGCGGGGCGGGACCAAACCAGTCCCGCCCCGCCCAATCTCAGCGGCCTTCGAAGGTGGCGTGGCCTGGGCCCTGCTCGAGCAGCACCCGGGCGCCGTTCTGAAGGTCGCGGCTGGCCATCACCTTCGCCCCGGCCTCGGGCAGAGCCGCGTCGGCGGCTTCCACGCCCTGGTCGACAGTCAGCGCGATCATGCGCTTGGTCGCCGCGTGGGCGAGCGTCGGGCCGGCGGCGAGCCGCTCGGCAAACGCGTAGGCCTTCTGGCGCAGATCGCCGGCCGCGACCACACGGTTGACGACCCCCCACTCGAGCATCGTCTCGGCCGGATACGTCCGGGCGCTCAGAACCGCCTCGGCCGCCCGGCCCGCGCCCGCCCTGGCGACCAGGCGCTGCGTGCCTCCGCCGAACGGCGTCGCCCCGATCACGCCCTCCACCAGACCGAGCTGGGTGCCCTCTGCAGCCCAGATCAGATCGCAGCTGAGCGCCACCTCGAGCCCGGCAGCCAGGCAGAGCCCCTGCACGGCGGCGAGCGTGGGAACCTCGATCTCGGCGAATCCCCTGATCACCGGCATGAACTCCTCGAGCAGCTCACGGGCGGCGGCCTCGTCCCGGTCGAGGAACATCTCGACGTTTGCCCCGGCCGAGAAGTTGTCGCCCTCCGCGCGCACCAGCACCGCGCGCGCTGGGCTGTCGCGCGCCTCTCCGGCCGCCTGCGCGAGGTCACGTGAGAGCTCGAGGCCGAACAGATTCAGAGGTGGGTCGGCGAGCACGATCTCCCCGACGTCTCCGTCCAACCTGAATGAAGCCTTGGTCATGGTGGCTCTGACCCTACGTCACCTGGCAGCGAGGATCGACCGCAGGGGTCGGGTGTTCACGACGTCTTCGGCCGTCGCCCAGCCGCGGCGCGCCGTGGCGACCGAGAGCCCCATGTTCCCCAGCCCGCGCACCGAGTGGGCGTCGGTCGAGCAGACGATCTGCACGCCGGCGCGCAGCCCCTCGCGGACGTGCTCGCCGCTGAGGTCGAGGCGGTCGGGGAGCCCATTGACCTCCAGCGCTACACGCTCCTCGAGCGCGACCTCGAACACGCGCTCCAGGTCGAGGGCGTTCTCCGGCCGGCGGTTGATGTAGCGGCCCTTCGGGTGACTGAGGCAGCGCACGTACGGGTTTCGCAGCGCCTCCTCGACGCGCTTCGTCATCTCCCGCCGCGGCATCCGCTGACCGCCGTGCACGCTCGCCTGCACCCACTCGAGCTCTGAGAGAACGTCGTCGGGGAGGTCCAGTTGCCCGTCCGGGAGGATGTCGCACTCGGTCCCGCGCAGGACGCGGAACGGGGCCAGCAGCTCGTTGGCGGCGGCGATCTCGTCGGCTTGGCGGCGGATGTCGTCTGCGGTCAGCCCGCGCACGGCGCCCACTGCGGGCGTGTGGTCGCAGATCGCGAGGTAGTCGTAGCCGCGTTCGCGGGCGGCTCGGCCCATCTCCTCGACGCTCGCCCTTCCGTCCGACCAGGTCGTGTGGCAGTGGAGGTCGCCGCGGATGGCATCCGGCGTGACGAGGGCGGGCGGCTCGCCGTCGAACGGCTCCTCGCGCAGCTCCGGCGGGCACCACGGCAGGTCGAGCGCGCGGTAGACCGCCTCCTCATCGGGCGCATCCGGCAGCGGCTCGAGCGCCGCCACGTACCCGGGCGAACCCGTGGCGCGGACGAGGGCGGTCCCGAATCGGTCCGGCTCGGCCGCAACCAGCTCGACCGGCACGCCTTCGACCGTCACCCCGAGCGCGCGCCGCTCCTCCTGCTCGACCACCGCGACGATCTGAGGCAGCGCGGCGAAGCGCGCCAACACGGAGGCGGGATCGGGCGCGGCGCAGACGACCGCCAGCCACTCGCACGAGTCGCGCCAGCGGCGCACATCGCCTGCCGGCTCGCCGTCGAGTGCGGCCGCGACGCCCCCGACGAGCTCCCAGGCGCGATTGAGCAGGAGTCCCTGCTGCGCTCGCGGCTCGGCTTCCCGGGCGAGCGCCTCGAGGAGCTGCGCCTCGGTCTTCGGCCCGATTCCCGGCACGGTCCGGAGCCGGCCGGCGGCCGCCGCCTCGCGAAGCTCCTCGGCGGTGCGGACGCCGAGCGCCCGCGCCAGCTCGACCGAGCGCTTCGCGCCGAGCCCGAGATAGCGGCCGAGCCCCACGAGATCGGGTGCGAGCTCGCGCTCGAGCTCAGCCAGCTCGGCGATCTCGCCGGTCTCGACGAGCTCGCGCAGCCGCGCCTCGATCCCCGGCCCGATCCCGCGCAGCTCGCGCGCCCGCCCGGACCGTACGAGCTCGGCCACGGGAACCGCCGCGCCGCGGATGGTCTCGGCGGCGCGCCGGTAGGCCCGGGCCGTGTACGGGTTCGCATCGACGAGCTCGAGCAGCGTCGCGAGCGCGTCCAGCCGGTCGGCGATCTCGGAGTTGTCCACACGAAGATGTCGTTAGTGTCGTGAGACGACAACAAGTCGGCACGATGCCACCACTAAGAGATTGCGAGCTGACGGCTTACTGCTCTCGTCTGAAACGCTCCCGCAAGTACGGGCCCGCCAACGCGACACCAACGGGCGCTCGGTGATCTACGTCACCGGCCACCAAAATCCGGACGCCGACTCGATCGCGTCCGCGATCGGCTACGCGGAGCTCAAGCGACGGCTTGAGCAGGACAACGAGTACGTCCCGGTGCGCCTGGGGGAGGTGAACGCGCAGACGCGCTGGCTGCTCGAACGCAGCGGGGCTCCCGAGCCGGAGTACCTGGCGCACGTGATGCTGCGGGTTTGCGACGTGATGCGGGAGGGCTGTCCCGTCGCGGGCCAGGGCGAGCCGGTGCGGACGGTCGGGCTGGCGATGGCCGGCGGAGGCCTCGACCTGATGCCGATCGTCGATGACGACGGCGCGCTCGTCGGCGTGATGACGGAGCGAGCGCTGGCGCGCCGCTACATCCGCGAATCCCGTGAGGTGTCGGCGCTCGTAGCGCCCACGGCCGTCGCTGCCGTCGTGGGCGTGCTCGAAGGTGAGCTCGTCGCCGGCGAGGAAACGCACATCGCCGGCCGCGTCTGGGCGCAGTCCATGGACGTGGCGTCGCCCAGCCAGATCGCGGCCGGGGACGTCGTCGTCGTCGGCGACCGGCCCGATGCCCAGCGGCTCGCGATCGAGCGGGGCGTGGACCTGTTGGTCACCAGCAACGGGACGACTCCCTCCGAGGAGATACTGGCGCTCGCGCGGGAGCGGGGAACGGCGGTCGTGTCGTCCCCGCTCGACACCTACATCTCGGCGCGCATGATCACGCTTGCCGCACCGTGCCGCGCGCTGATGGATCGCGACCCGCTGACCGTCGGACCGGAGGATCTGGTGACCGACGTGTCCAACGAGATCAAGAGCGTCCACTATGGGGCCGCCGTGGCGGTGGACGGCGCGCGCCACCCCATCGGCCTCGTCACCCGTTCGGATCTCGTGGGCCCCACCCGCCGCCGCGTGCTGCTTGTCGACCATGCGGAGCAGGCGCAGAGCGTGCCGGGTGTCGAGGAGGCCGAGATCGTGGAGATTCTCGACCACCACCACATCGGCTCGATCGAGACGACCGTGCCGGTGACCGCCACCTTCGACCCGGTCGGGTCGACCGCCACACTCGTCGTCGAACGCTTCCGCCAGAACGGGATGGAGCCGAGCCGGACGACCGCGACGATGCTGCTCGGGGCAGCGCTCTCGGACACCGTCATCCTCAACTCCCCCACCACCACTGAACGCGACCGGGAAGTCGTGGCCTACCTGGAGCGCGCGCTGGGCCTGGATGCCAAGGAGTTCGGGGGCGAGATGTTCGAAGAGACGTCCGACGTGTCGGAGCTGCCCGCCGAGGAGATCCTCTCGCAGGACGCCAAGGAGTACGAGGCGGCCGGGGGCCAAACCATCTGCATCGCCCAGGTCGAGACGGTGGGCAGGTCGCTGCTCGAGCGCAAGGACGAACTGCTGGCCGCGCTGGGAGAGGGGCGCGAGCGGAACGGCTACTCGGTGTTCGCCCTGATGGTCACCGACATCATGAGCAAGGGGACCGAGCTGATCGCCTCCGGCGATCGTGGAACGCTCGAGCGCGCGTTCGACCAGCCGGTCTCCGACGGCATCGTGAGCCTGCCCGGCGTCATGAGCCGGAAGAAACAGGTTGCGCCGAAGCTCCTGACGGCGGCTGCGCGCTGAACGACACGGCCGGCCGGCCTCCGCTCAGAGCGCCTTGAGCCGGTAGCCCGCACCCCGAACAGTCTCGATCGTCTCCACCCCGAACGGACGGTCCACCTTCTCGCGGAGGTAGCGCACGTAGACGTCGATGACGTTCGACTTGTGCTCGTAGCCCATGTCCCACGCTCCCTCGAGCAGCTGGTAGCGCGAGAGCACCTCGCCCGGATGGCGCATGAACACTTCCAGCAGCTGCAGCTCCTTCCCGCGCAGCGGGATCTCGCTCTCGCCGCGGCGAACGATGTGGCTGGCCGGGTCGAGCTCGAGGTCGCCGACGCGCAGCACCGGTGGGCGCTCGGTCGGGCCCCGCCGTGCCAACGCGCGCAGGCGCGCCAGCAGCTCGCCGAAGTCGAAGGGCTTGGCGAGGTAGTCGTCGGCGCCGGTGTCGAGGCCGGCGATGCGGTCCTCGACGGCGTCGCGGGCGGTCAGCATCAGGATCGGAGTCGCCACGCCGGCGGCACGCAGCCGGCCGCAGGTCTCGAAGCCGTCGATGCCCGGCAGCATCACGTCGAGCACGATCGCGTCATAGGTGTTGGCGCCCGCCATCCAGAGGGCATCCTCGCCCTTGATCGCCACGTCCGCGAGCAAGCCTTCCTCACGGAACCCCTTGCGAATCAGGCTCGCAAGCTTGACCTCGTCCTCCACGATCAGCACGCGCATGAGCAGGGACAGAATCGCATCGGGATGAGCGTTCGATGAGCAGGTCGACTCATCGACCACTCACGCGCTGGCGATCGAATCGCTCCTATGAAGACCAGCAACAAGGAGCGTGCGATGAAGCAACCGCTGGTTGTCGGAGGACCGCTGCTGGGGGTTGCGCGGCTGAACGGCAACCGAGTGCGGCACCCGCCTCCCACCCTGCCCTCGCCGGCCGCCTCGACAGTTGCGGCGGACGTGCCCGAGCCGGCGATCGTCGTGCGCGGGCTCGGCAAGAGCTACGGCGCGACCGAGGTTCTGCGGGGCATCGACTTCGAGGTGCACGCGAACGAGGTCTTCGGCTTCCTGGGGCCGAACGGGGCAGGCAAGACGACCACGATCGAGATCCTCGAGGGCTATCGCGAGCGGAGCGCCGGCGACGTCGTGGTGCTCGGCGCCGACCCCGGCCATCCCAGCCGTGCCTGGCGCCGGAGGATCGGGCTCGTCCTCCAAGAGTGCGAGCTCGACCCGTTGCTGACCGTGCGGGAGACGCTGTCGCTCTTCTCGAGCTTCTACCCCTCGCCCCGGCCGGTGGACGAGACGGTCGCGCTCGTCGGCCTGGCCGGTGAACGGAACGCAAGGGTCCGCACCCTGTCGGGCGGCCAGAAGCGGCGCCTCGACGTGGCCGTGGCGCTCGTGGGCGATCCCGAGCTCTTGTTCCTCGACGAGCCGACCACCGGGTTCGATCCCTCCGCACGGCGGAGCGCCTGGAACATGATCGAA
The DNA here is from genome assembly GCA_963757815.1 of uncultured Thermoleophilaceae bacterium. Classification (GTDB taxonomy): domain Bacteria; phylum Actinomycetota; class Thermoleophilia; order Solirubrobacterales; family Thermoleophilaceae; genus JACVRW01. Next base: position 73,072 of record CAVWSN010000018.1, read on the forward strand.
GGGCTGAGGTCGTTGGGCAAGACGATCTTTCTCACGACCCACTACATGGACGAGGCCCAGCATCTCTCCGACCGCGTGGCCATCCTGCGCGGCGGCCGCATCGTCGCCATCGGCAGTCCCGACCAGCTGGCCGAAGGCGGCGGCGACCAGACGGTGATCAGCTTCCGGCTGCCGCCCGGGGTCGGGATCGATGCCGTGCGCGCCAACGTCGGTGGGCAGCTGGACATGTCGGGGGCCCTGGTCTCGCTTCGGGCCGCCGATGCGCAGCGCGCGCTCTACGAGCTCACCTCCTGGGCCGAGCGCGAGCGCGTGGAGCTGGCCGGACTGGAGGCGAGGCGCCGAGGACTTGAAGACGTGTTTCTCGAGCTGACGGGAGACGGCCATGACTGACGTGCAACTTGCCTTGACCCAGGCCCGCTACGGGCTCATCACCGCGTTCCGGACCCCGCGGACGGTCGTCTTCGGCATCGCCTTCCCAGTCGTGATGCTGGTGTTGTTCGACTCGATCTTCACCTCGGGCTCCGACACCGTTCACTTCGCGGGCGGCACGCTCACGGCCGACGCCTACTTCACGGCCGGCATTGCCGCCTACTCGATCGGCCTGTCGAGCTTCACGACGCTCGCGATCGGTCTCACGAACCAGCGCGAGACCGGGCAGCTCAAGCGCCTGCGAGGCACGCCCATGCCGGCCTGGACCTTCGTCGCGGCCCAGCTCCTCCGCTCCGCGGCGCTGGCACTGCTCACGACGGCGGCGCTGATGGCCGTCGGCGTGATCGCGTTCGGCGTGGACGTGCCGGCGGAGCACGTGATCGGCCTGGTCGTCTACCTCGCGCTCGGCATTACGGTCTTCGCCGCGCTCGGGATAGCCGTGACGGTCTTCACGCCGACGGTCGACAGCGCCTCGGCGGTGGGACCGTTCGTGGTCGTGATGCTGTCGTTCATCTCGGGCGTCTTCATCCCGGTGGACCAACTGCCGAACTGGCTGGAGTCGGTCGGCAAGGTCTTCCCGCTCTACCAGCTCGCGGACGGACTCCAGAGCTGCCTGGTCACCGGCAGCGGCGGGACGGCGCTCAGCGCCGCCAACCTCGCTGTGCTCGCCCTCTGGGGCCTGGCCGGGTTCGTGATCGCCACCCGGCGCTTCCGGTGGGAGCCGCAGGCGGCGCGGGGCTAGCATCGGGAGTCTCGTAGCCGCGATTGGCCATGTCTTCGACCAACCCCAATAGCAGCGCGCTCTCGGCCCTCGACGGCGCGCCCGTCTGGCTCAACTCCGAGCCGCTTACGGCCGCGGGACTCCGCGGCCGTGTCGTCCTCGTCGACTTCTGGACGTACTCGTGCGTCAACTGGCTGCGCACGCTGCCATACGTCCGGGCGTGGCACGAGCGGTATCGCGACCGTGGGCTCGTCGTCGTCGGCGTGCACGCGCCCGAGTTCGGCTTCGAGCACGACCTCGACAACGTGCGCCGCGCTACCGGCGAACTAGACGTCGGCTACCCGGTCGTCATCGACAACGACTTCACCATCTGGCGGTCCTTCGACAACCACTATTGGCCGGCCCTCTACCTCGTCGACGGCGACGGTCGTGTCCGGTTCCATCACTTCGGCGAGGAGGCCTACGAGGAGAGCGAGCGGGCCATCCAGCAGCTCCTGGGCGTGGACGAGGAGCTCGTCCGCGTCGACGCCGGCGGCCTCGCCGAGGCGGCCGACTGGGGTGCGCTGAGGTCCCCGGAGACCTACCTGGGCTATGCCCGCGGCGAGCGCCGCAGCGACCGGCGAACCGACGGGTTCGCGCTCAACGAGTGGGCGCTGGCCGGCGAGTGGTCGGTGGGTGAAGAGGCCGCCGTGCTCGACGCGGCCGCCGGCTCGATCGCCTACCGCTTCGAGGGCCGCGACCTCAACCTGGTGCTCGCCCCGCCGGACTCCGGCCCCCCGGTCCGCTTCGCCGTGCTCCTCGACGGCCAGCCGCCCGGCGATGCCCACGGGCTCGACGTCGACGAGTCCGGCGAAGGCACACTCTCCGAGCCGCGGATGTACCAGCTCGTCCGCCAGCGAGGGCCCATCCGCCAGCGGACCTTCGAGATCACGTTCGACGACCCGGGCGTGCGCGCATACGTTTTCACCTTCGGCTGAGTCGAGGCGACCGGTGGAACTATGCAAGAGCCGGGCCAGGAGACTCCGGCCGTCGAGAGTGCCGCAAGCAGGCGGAAGCAGCAGGGCCGATGATGCGAGCGACAGGTGGCGACCGACGTGTCGAGCCGCCTGGTTGCGGAATCGCGGCGCGGATCACGACCGCCCCCTCGGTCACGCAAGAATGGGGTGGTGCTCGGCGAGAACGTCGAGACTTACCTTGCTGTGCTGGTGGCACAGCTGCGCGACGCGCTTGGCGACCGGCTAGTTGGTGCATGGCTGTTCGGCTCGGGCGCACTCGGTGATTTCGATCCCGCGACGAGTGACCTCGACGTCCAGGTGGTGACGACTGTCAGGCTCGCCCGCGCGGAACGCGAAGCCCTCGCCGTCCGTGTCTCGCACCCCGCGCTGGTGTGCCCGGTGCGCGGCCTCGAGCTTGTCCTGTACGCGCGGGAGGATCTCGCCGACCCGCTTGGCCCGGCCTTCCAGCTCAATCTCAACACCGGGCCGCGCATGTCTCAGCACGTGGCTTTCGATCCGAGCGAAGACCCGCGCTTCTGGTTCGTGCTCGATGTGGCGATCGGCCGAGACGCCGGCCGTGCTCTCGCCGGTCCCCCGCCGGCCGAGGTCTTCCCGGAGCTGCCCGCGCCGCTTGTGCTCGACTCATTGCAGCAGGCGCTGGGCTGGTTTGCGGCGAACGACGCCCGTGGCGGCCAGGCGGCGTTGGCGGCGGCACGGGCCTGGGCGTGGGCTGAGGAGGGCCGCTGGCTCGCGAAGGGGCCGGCGGCGGCGTGGCTGACCTCCCGCGTAGCGCACGAACTCGTAACGAAATCACAAGCGCCGCGCTGACGGCCCGCAACGAGATGGCGGCGATCGTAGGTGAGCGTGGCGGTGAGCAGGGGTACCGAGGTCGGCTCGCCACTTCGGCGGCCTGGTCGGCGCTGAGGGCACGGCCGTGAGCAGATCGTCCAGGAGCCGGGGATCGCCGCGATCGCTCGAGCCATTCGCTGCGTCGGGTGAACAGCACGGACGTCGGCTCGAAACGCTCGTAGACTCAGGCGCTAAAGCAGACCATGTAGGTCTCCGGCGAGCGCGGCGGACGTTACCATGGCGTCGCGGGTCAGCCGCACGATAGCGGATCTCGAGCTCGGTCGTGGCTTGCTGGTATCTGCGATAGCATCGCGAGCGATGCTTCGCCGATCGGGCGAGCGCCTGAGCAGCGCTCCTGCGCCGAGTCCAGCGACTCACTGCCGAACATGTGAACGCGGTCGACCACGACTGCCGACCACTGCATGTCGTCGGGATGCTTTGCCATGTTCGAGAAACCAGGACGGGTGCCGGCGGCCCGGCGCATCGTGGCGGCGACGAGCCAAGAGTTCTCTCCGTCCGGAAAGCCCCCGAGCGGGGCTGTCCGTGTGCGCCCGTCTTCGCTCCACGCGTGGTGAGAAGAACCACGGGGAACCCCGCCCTCGAGCTGACACGCTGCTCGCCGCTGCGGCGATACGTCCGGATCTGCCGCCTGCCGATGAGCTTCACGAGCGCAGTCGGCACCCGCGCGCCGCGAGTGCCGGGGCTGACACGAATGGTCACGTCAGTTGCCTCCAGATAGCCGCCCGATCCTTCACGCAGCCTATGGCTTGCCGACCGAGCCGGCGCTGCGTCCGGCGACGCTACCGCCTTGAGGCAAAGCCAGCAGCCCGCCGCGAGCTTTGCGAGGGTTGTTGCGAGGGACGAGAGGGAGGCGTCCTTTGGGCCCGCAATCTGCTCACACGCCGCTCCCCCATCCCTCGAGGAGCTGGCACTCCGAGCTACGAGGTCCCGCTCGCCCTCATCCTAGTCCGCGAGCGTGCCAGCTGAGGCGCCGGAGTTGTCCGCGCAGCCCATGTCGACCAGGTTCCAGATGATCTTGTTCGCCGTCGCAATGTCTCCCCTGTCGTAGTAGCCGTTCGCGAGGGAGATACCCATCTTGCACACGCCGGGGTCTACTGCGGCCTGGGCGTCGGCCGGTGCGGCGGCCGCGGCCCCGCTGGCCAGCAGGGCGCCGGCGAACAAGGCCGCCACCGCCTTGCGTACTCGCTGTCGTGTAACGATCAGTGTGGAACTCCCATCGGTTTGGGTGAAGCGAAGAGACATGGGGCCTCCTAGGTGGGGTGGATTGGCACCCTGCTATGCGGCGGATGTCTGTGGGCGGATCACCCGCTGAGCGCGAGCTAATGCTCCTGTAAGGACCCGGGCCTGCGCGGCGCGCGACTTGGGGGTAGCCGGACCTCGATCCGACGCACGTCGGGCACTGCACCTCGGCTGGCCCACGAGTGCCGCTGGCCGCGAACTCGCCTGAGCCACCGGTGCCGCCGCGCTCGTAGGCGGGGTCGTCGTCGGCCGCCATCAGGTAGACAGCCTCAAGTTCGGACAGATCTGGGCAGTCGCACCTCCGTGCTCTCTCAGCTGGCGTGAAGGATCCGAAAGCGATCGGGTTCCGCCGGATCTCGATCAACGACTTGGATTGGCGTCCAAGCCCATTGCCAAACGCTGATGCCTGGCGTGCGGGAGAACTGGATCTGCCCGCGGGTGCCTTCGACTGCAACGCGCGGCCAGGATTCGGCAGTGCGCGCCCGGTCCGCGCCGTGAGAACGCAGCACATCGGCGAGGACGGCGACCGTGTCGTAGCCCTCGAAGGCGACGAAGGACGGCGCTTCGGCTAGCCGCTCGCGGAGGGCCGTCTCGACTCGTGCACCGAGTGGGCTGAGGCGCTCGGGCAGGTAGCGCAAGAACGGGATCGCGGCGCTGTCGTCGCCCAGCAACGTCGCCCATTCGGCGAACTCCGGTTGCCCGGCCGGAGCACCAATCATGATCTCGGCGAGGCGCTGGTCGCGGCGGACAGACTTGACGATCGACACTGCCGGCTCCGGGTGGCCGACCAGAAGAAGGAGGGCTGTCGCGCGATTGTCGACGAGTTCGTCGCACACGGCCGTGGGGGCGAGCGCGCGCATGTCGAGTTCGATGACGGTGCCGCCGCGTGGAGCGAGGTAGTCCCGCAGAATGCGGGCCCCAGATGCCCAGTAGACACTCGACTCGGCTGCTACGGCGATTCGACTGTAGCCCGCGCTGAGGAGGAAGTCTGCGTAGATCTGCCAGCCGTGGGACTGCGCCGGGGCGAGGCGCGCGACCCATTCCGTTGGCTGTTCGGTGAGCGCGTCGAGAACCGCTGACGAGCAGAGGAACGGCAGGCCGAGGGCGTCGGCCCTGGCGGCAGCGGCGCGAGCGACGACGCTGTGATACTCCCCCGCCAAGGCAGCCACGCCCAGGCGAGCCAATTCATCTACGGCCGCCGCGGCCCTCTGTGGATCAGCCGCGGTGTCTCGGACCACCAGCTCGAGTGGTCTTCCGACGATCCCGCCGGCGTCATTGACTTCGCGAACGGCCAGCTCGAGTCCAGCGAGCAAGTGTTGGCCTGCCTCGACCCAGCCAGGCCGAGTTAGCGGAACGAGAGCGCCGATCTGGACGGATGATCCGTCAGTCCGCTCCGCTCCAGGTGGCGATGGTGGCGTATTCATGCGTTGGCGTCTCCCGTGTGACGATTCGGTTGCAGTTTGCCCGGATCGTCGCCAGCCGGTTCGGCGGCATCTTGTCCACCGTCACCCGGCCCAGCCGCGCGGCTGCGTACCACGCCGAGTGGCGAGTCGCACATGGAAAGCAGCAGCCCGAATGTCGCCGGCTGGAACCCGCGTCCTGTCCCACACACAGTCGGGACACAACAAGACCAGGGAGCAGACCAGGGCGTTCACGGGCGCGACACGGAGGCGCGACAGCCAACGTCCGCGGTGACCGCGCGAGTCAGCTCTGAAAGGAGATCCCTATGAGCCCGTCGCCGGGAGATCTGAACACGTCCATCGGCATGGTGCGCGACGACGCAACCGAACTTCGGGAGGGCTACGCCGAGGTCGGCGACGTGAGGCTTCATTACGTCGAGGCCGGCGACGGGCCGCTGGTCGTGCTGCTGCACGGCTTCCCGGAGTTCTGGTACGGCTGGCGGCTGCAGATCGCGCCGCTCGCGGCGGCCGGTTTCCGCGTGGTCGCGCCCGACCTGCGCGGCTACAACCTGTCGTCGAAGCCCGACGGCGTCGCGGCTTACACCGCCGGCAAGCTGGGCGCCGACGTGCGCGATCTCATCCGCGAACGCGGGGCCGAGTCCGCGCTGCTGGTCGGCCACGACTGGGGCGGAACCGCCGCCTGGACTGCGGCGATGAACCACCCCGAGGTCGTGGAGCGTCTGGCCATCCTCAACGCGGCCCATCCGCGCAAGCTCAACGAGGGACTGCGCCACCCCAGCCAGCTCGCGCGGTCCTGGTACTTCTTCTACTTCGCGCTCCCAGAGCTGCCCGAGCACCACGTGCGCGCCAAGGACTGGGAGTTCTTCCAGCACTTCCTGCGCGACGCCCAGCCGCCGTACACGAAGCAGGAGACCGATCGCTATATCGAGGCGTGGTCGCAGCCAGGCGCAGCGGCCGCGATGATCGACTACTACCGCGCCGCGGTGCGACCGCCGAAGGGCACCAAGACGGAGCTTCAGCCGATCTCGGCGCCCACCCTGGTCATCTGGGGCCAGAAGGATCGCTACCTCGGCCCGGATCTCGCCGAGCCCCACCACGAGGACGTCCCCAACCTCGACCGCGTCGAGCGCCTGCCCGACGCTTCGCACTGGGTCCACCACGACGAGGCCGAGCGCGTCACACAACTGCTCATCGACTTCTTCGTCCCCGCCCGCCCAACCTAACACCGCCGAACGTCGACGGCGTCTGGCGAACAGGCTTAGCAGCGATGGAACGGACGCGGCTCGCTCGGAAGCACCTGCCGCTTTGGATGATCAGGGACGGCGCGCACCCGGGCGCAAGCGCCGGCCATACTCCGTCCATGCCCGCGCCACTGATCGAGTTTCCGGCCGACGATCCGGATCGTGCCCGCGGGTTCTGGCACGGAGTCCTCGGGGTCACGCTCGCGCCACGGCCTGCCGCGGCCGGATCCGGGTGGCAGACCGATACCGACGGCCTGCGCCTCGGTGTCCACGAGCGTGGACCGGGCCCCGGCGATACCGCCTCGCTGCCCTACTTCACCGTCGCCGACCTGGCCACGACACTCAAGCGCGTTCGCGAGCATGGCGGCTCGATCATCCACCCCGGCGATCGCTGGGCGGTGTGCCGGGACTCCGAGGGCAACCCGTTCGCGCTGGCCGCCGCGCCCGCACCCGATAAGTAGCACCGGCACGATCGCTGCTCGCGTCAGGTCCTCCGCTCTCGCTACCGCGGCGGATGCAGGCGTGGCGGTTGCGGCCACTGTGGTGAAGTGCCCGGATCGCCGTCTGCGGCGATCCGTACGCGATGAGGGCTGGCAAGGCGTGAGGCGGCTGTGCGGCGTTCCTGAGCCGAGCGGCTGGCTGGGGCGAATGCGCTCCAGGTGAACCAGTGGCCGAATCCGCGTTGCAGCGTCCGCGGGCCGCTCAGCGTCAGCTGGCCGGCTCGAATCGCGCCGCGCAGCTCGGCCCGTCCCAGGTAGACGCGGTAGAGCGTGGTGGTGTCGACGATGACCTCGAGGTCGACGTCGAAACCGGGATGCTGAAGGCAGACTGAGACCTCGGACGGCTCGAGGACCATCCAGTAACGCCGCTTGGGGTCGCGAAAGTCGAACTGAACCACGGTTCGGTTGGGTGGGAGCTGCTGGCGATCGACGTGGCGGGCCATCCAGACGATCAACAGGTCGGGATCGAGTTCCTCGGGGCGCGGCTCGGTGAACGACCAAGTCGCCCCCCACTCGCCGATCGCCTGCACGACCGGCTGGAGGTCACGGCCGGCGGGCGTGAGGCGATATTCGAGGGTGCGGCCCTTGGGGCCCGTCCTGCGCTCGATGACCTCGGCCCGCTCGAGCGCGCGCATGCGGTCGGTGAGGACCGAGCGCGAGATCCCCGGGAGGCCGCGTTGCAGCTCGTTGAAGCCGCTCGCGCCGCCCAGCATCTCGCGCACGATCAGAAGCGTCCAACGGTCGCTGAGGATCTCGGTGGCCTTGGCGACGGGGCAGTACTGCGCGTAGCTGCGCATCGCGCCACCATGCTAGCCCCGGATCGGGCACAGGTCTGTTACTCGAACCGGTTGGTTCGAAAGTAGAACTAGCCAGCCTGGGTCGGCAAGCCTACGTTGCCGGCATGGCCACGAAGACACCGATACCACAGGCAGCGCCCCTGGAGACGACCGGGTTCGACGAGCTCGGCGGATCGTTCCGCGGAGAGCTGCTGCGGCCGACCAGCCCCGGCTACGACACTGCCCGCAGGATCTGGAATGGCGCGGTCGACCGCCATCCGGCCTGCATCGCTCGCTGCACCGGCGTGGCCGATGTGGTCGCGGCGGTGCGCTTCGCGCGCGACCACGACCTGGAGATCGCCGTGCGGGGCGGGGGCCACAACGTGGCCGGCACCGCGGTGTGCGACGACGGGGTCGTCATCGACCTCTCGGCGATGCGGGGCGTGTGGGTCGACCCCGCCGGTCGCACGGCCTGGGTCCAGGGCGGTGCTCTGTGGGGCGACGTCGACCACGAGACGCAGGCCCACGGTCTGGCCACCACCGGCGGCATCGTGAGCCACACCGGGGTCGCCGGGCTCACCCTCGGCGGTGGCATCGGCTTCCTCATGCGCAAACACGGGCTCACCGTCGACAACCTGCTTGCCGCCGAGGTGGTCACCGCCGAGGGGAGCATCGTCCGGGCGTCCGCCGACGAACACCCCGATCTGTTCTGGGCGCTGCGAGGCGGCGGCGGCAACTTCGGCGTCGTCACCTCGTTCCGGTTCGCTCTGCACCCCGTCGGCCCGACCGTGATGGCCGGGCCCGTCTTCTGGGCGGCCGACGACACCACCGACGTGCTGCGCTTCTACCGGGACTTCGCCGCCGAAGCGCCCGACGAGCTCGGCACCGTCGTCAGGCTCGGCACCGTCCCCCCACTGCCGGTCATCCCCGAGGACCTGCACTGGCGGCCGGCCATCGCCGTCGCCTGCTGCTACGCCGGCGCCGTCGAAGACGGCGAGCGTGCGGTGCGGGCCCTCCGCCGGTTCGGGACGCCGCTCGTTGATCTGCTCGCACCCTCGCCGTACGTCGCCTTCCAGGGCGGCCTCGACGACACCGTCCCCCACGGGTGGCACTACTACTGGAAGGGGACGAACCTCGACGGCCTCTCCGACGACGCCATCGCGGTCATCGCCGATCACGCGTACGCCGCCAGCTCGCCCCGGTCGTACGCGGCGATGTTCCACGTGGGTGGCGCCGTCGGCCGAGTCCCCCACGACGCCACCGCCTACGCCGGTCGCGACGTGGCCCACACCATGAGCATCGACGCCGTGTGGCTCCCTGACGAGTCCGGCGAGCACGCCGCGGCCGAGACCGCTTGGGCGCGGCGGTTCCTCCAAGCCCTCCAACCGCACCGCGCCGGCGTCTACGTCAACTTCCTCGATTCCGACGACGACTCCAGCCGCGTTCGAGAGGCCTACGGCGATCAGATCTACCGGCGACTCGCCGAAGTCAAGGCCAAGTACGACCCTGACAACGCCTTCCACCACAACAAGAACATCCAGCCCGGCTGACGCCCGCGCCGGGCCGACCGGCCCAAAGGGCTTTGAGAAGGTCGCCCACCACGCGCGCCGCTATCGGACGTGCGCGCGCTGAGCACCGAGCGCTGAGCATTGTCACGGGCGGCGCCCCTATCTCGTCTTATGGGCAATGAGACGAGAGGCGCAGTCGTGAAGGTCTTCGTGGCCGGCGCCACGGGCGTGCTCGGCAGAGCGCTGGTCCCGCAGCTCGTGGCCCGAGGCCACGACGTGGTCGGGATGACCAGGACCGCGTCGAAGCAGGATCGGCTGCGGGCGTTGGGGGCGCGTCCGGTCGTGGTCGACGCTCTCGACCCCGACGCGGTCGCCCAGGCGGTGGCGTCGGCCGAGCCCGAGGTGATCGTGCATCAGCTCACGGCGTTGTCCGGGAAGCTGTCCGCGAGGGACATGCGGCACCCGGACCGCTCGCGGTGACCATGACCTACCCTGCGTCTACCGAGGTTCACCGGTCACGGACCATCACAGACGAGGAGGCCCTGGTCAGCGGCGAGGTCGTGCCGATCGATTCCCAGGTCTTGGCCGAGACCGCGGCCGGATGCCGCTGGGCACCAGGTCATCGACTTCGGAGCTGACGGCTTCGTGGCTGCAGACGCCATCGTCTTCCAGATGTCGGCGACCCTCCGGCGGGCTCGGAGAACTGATCAAGACCGGAGGCTGAATCACCGGCTCGATGCAACCCGGGCCCGCTGCGGGCGGGAAGGCGGCATCCTCGAGTGCTTGGAGCGGCAGACGGTGGTGCACACGACGTATCGGAGTGGCGGGCTGAGCACCGAGGTCTGCGCGTTGCGCGGACGGCGGCTTCTACGCGTCCTAGGGAACCGGGATCAAGGCCTGGCTCGGGAAGTCGGTCGATGGCCGGCGCCGATCCGCAAGCGTCGGTTCCCAGATCGTCGGCGACGGTGGTGGCGATCTGGTCGCATGTCCACGATCGAAGACGCCGCGGCGGCGACCGCGATGGCGGTCGAGCGCGGCCGGCCGGGTATCTACGACGTGGTGGACGACGACCCCGCGCCGGTGGCCGGGAGTGGCTGCCGGTGCTGGCGAGCGCGCTGGACGCCAAGCCGACCAAGGCGTGTCCGGCGGCTGGCTGCGCGCGACTGGCTGCCGGTGAGACGGCAACGCGTACATGACTGACCGACGTGCGACGAGGCGACGGACCATCGAACGAGAAGGCCAAGCGCGAGCTCGGCTGGAAGCCGCGCTATGCGAGCTGGCGGCGGGGCTTCGCGCAGGGGCTCGGCTGAGCGATGACCGAGGAGGAGTTCGATGAGCTCCGCCCGTCGGTGTTCGCGATCGCCTACCGGATGCTCGGCAGCGTGAGCGAGGCGGAGGACGTGGTGCAGGAGGGGTTTCTCCGCCTCCACCGGGCGCGCGAGGGCGGCGAGCGGATCGAGTCGCCGCGCGCCTACCTGTCGACGGTGGTCTCGCGGCTCTCGCTCGACCAGCTCCGCTCGGCGCGGGTCCGGCGCGAGACCTACGTGGGCGAGTGGCTGCCGGAGCCGCTCGTGGCGAGCGCCGACGACGATCCCGCCCGCAAGGCCGAGATCGCCGATTCGCTGTCGCTCGCCTTCCTCGTCCTGCTCGAGAGCCTGTCGCCCGAGCAGCGCGCCGCGTTCCTGCTGCGGGAGGTGTTCGACGAGCCCTACGACCGGATCGCGGAGATCGTCGGCACGAGCGAGCAGAACGCCCGCCAGCTCGCCACACGGGCACGCCGCCAGGTGGAGGAGCGGCGCCCCCGGTTCGAGGCCTCGCGCGAGCAGCGCGAGGAGCTCGCGACCCGCTTCTTCGCGGCCGCCGAGGAAGGCGATCTCCAGGGGCTGGAGGAGCTGCTGGCCCACGACGTGGTGCTCCGCGGCGACGGCGGCGGCAAGGCGCCCGCCCTCGCGCGTGCGCTCCACGGCCGCGCCAGGGTGGCGCGCACGCTCATCGCGGGGCTGCGCGCCGCTCACCCGCTTCGGCGGCTTCACCATGCGCCGCGAAGAGGTGAACGGGCAACCGGGTGCGCTGGTCTTGGACCGCGAGGACAGGCTGGTCGGCGTGATGAGCCTCGACGTCGCGGAGGGCCAGATCCAGGCTGTGAGCTCGATCGTCAACCCGGACAAGCTGCGGCACCTGGGGCCGCTGGCCGACCTGGCCGCGCTGCTGCGCAAGCGGAGCTAGATCCTTCGGCTCGCGCGTACGACTCATCCCGAATTATCGTTGGCGCCCGCGTATGAGGCTCTGCGTGATGGTCGAGGGGCAGGAGGGTGTCACCTGGGAGCAGTGGGTGGCGCTCGCCCAGACCGCCGAGCGATGCGGGTACGAGGCGCTGTTTCGCTCCGACCACTACCTGTCGGTGATGGGCGGCGGACACCGCGGCGCGCTGGACGCATGGGCCACGCTCGCCGGCTTGGCCGGAGTCACCTCCACGCTGCGGCTCGGCACGCTCGTCTCCCCCGCGACCTTCCGTCACCCGGCGGTGCTCGCCAAGAACGCGGTCACGGTCGACCACATCTCCGGCGGGCGCGTCGAGCTCGGCATCGGCGCCGGCTGGAACGCGGCCGAGCACGCCGCCTACGGCTTCGAGCTCCCCCCGATGCGCGAGCGCTTCGACCGCTTCGCCGAGCAGGTCGAGATCGTGCGCGGGCTGCTGTCCGACGGCGAGTTCGCCTTCGACGGCCACTACTACCGGCTGGCCGGGGTCGACGCGCAGCCCAAGCCCGTCAGCGGCCACCTGCCGATCGTGCTCGGCGGCAAGGCCGGGCCGCGCGCAGCAGCGCTCGCGGCGCGCTTCGCCGACGAGTACAACGTGATCTTCGTCTCGCCCGAGGAGTGCCGGGAGGTGCGCGAGCGCCTCGACGAGCGTCTGACGCTGAGCCTGATGACCGGGCTCGAGGGCTTCCGGCGGGAGCAGATGGAGGCCTACGCCGAGGCGGGCGTGGAGCGCGTGATGCTCCAGCACCTCGACCACGCCGATCTCGACGCGATTGAGCGCACGATGCAGCGGCTGCGCAAGTCCTGAACACGCCGGCGGTCGCGGCCGCCAACTCGTCGCATTCCGGGCCGCGCGCTGGTTAGGCAGCTCAATTCGGCAGAACTGCCGATGGCGCAGGCTCGGTGCGCGCCTACCTTCGATGAAGCGCTGCCCCCGCGCGCCAAGATACGCTCGTCGTGGCTCTCTGACGAACGTCGAGCTGGTGCACGGCGACGCCCGCTCCACCGGGCTGCCGGGCGGCGTTCGACCTCGCCACCGCCCGGCTGGTGCTCGTCAACGTTCCGCGCCCCGAAGAGATCGTCGCCGAGGCCGTCAGGCTCGCCCGACCGGGCGGGACGGTCGCCTTTCACGAGGCCGACGCGCTAACCGAGGTCTGCGACCCGCCGCTCGAGGCATGGACGCAACTGAGAAACCTCCTGAACCGGTACGCCGAGCTGAACGGCATCGACCTGTTCGTGGGCCGGCGGCTGCCGCGACTCCTGCGTGACGCCGGCCTCGTCGCGCTCGTTGTCTCACACCTCTACATCCAGGCCTGGGGACGCAAGCCCCACGGCGAAGCCTCGACCGCCACAAAGACGTGAGGGCGGCGCTGGGACTTCAGGTCGTCGTCGTGTCGCCACGCTGGGCGCTGGGGTCGCTGCCGCCGGCGAGGCGGCCCCAGCGGCGGAAGCCGCCCTCGGTGTTGAGCACTTGGCCGGTTATCCAGCGGCCGTCGTCTGAGACCAGCCAGGCTATAAGCCTCGCCGGGTCGTCCGGCTCGCCCCAGCGCCCGGCCGGGAGCCGGTCGGCCACTGCCGCGAGCAGCTCTGGGGTTGCCCAGCCGGTGTCGACCGGGCCGGGGTTGATGCAGTTGACGGTGATCCCGCGGTCGGCGAGCTCGTCGGCGAGGGTGAGCGTGACCGCAGCGAGCGCACCCTTGGAGGCGGCGTAGGCGATCTCGCCCGGCATCGGGCCAAGGTTCTGCCCTGAGGTCATGAGCACGATTCGCCCACCCGGCCGGCCGTCGTGCGCCTGCGCGAAGGCCCGGGCAAGCAGTAGCGACGAGCGCGTGTTTATGGCCCAATGAGCGTCGAGCATTTCTGCGTCGAGGCCGCCGAGCCCGGAGTCCGGTCCACTCGAGGCGTGGTTACAGACAAGGACGTCGACGTGCCCAAACGCGGAGACAGCGTGGGCGAAGAGGCGCTCGGGAGCACCTGGCGCGGCGAGATCCATCCCGGAGTCCACGACGCCGGCGGTGACGTCCGCGAGACGCGTGCGTAGCTCGTCGACCACCAGGTCGATCCCGCCCGGGTCAGCGCCCCACGGGCGGTCGGCGTCGTGCGGCACGTAGTGGTGGGCGAAGATGCTCGCCCCCGCGGCGGCAAGCCGGCTCGCGATCGCGAATCCGATCCCGGTACGTCGACTCACGCCGGTGACGAGCGCCACCCGCCCGCGCAAGGGGAGCACATCGCCGGGGCGGTCGATCACGCCGTCGAGGATGCCACCTCCCCGAGCGGCTCGTCGTGAGGTCACCGCCTAATAGCGGTCCTTCTCCGGGCGGGGCGCGTGGTCGATGCTGAACTCGCTCAAGAGGAGTACCCCCACCCGCCCCTCAGCGACCGCGTCTGGACGCTCCGCCACAACCTAACCGCCTACGACGCAACCTTCGTCGCGCTCGCCGAAGCGCTCGACACCCCACTCGTCACATGCGACACCCGTCTCGCAGCCGCGCCGGCACACCACGCCAACATCGAACTGTTCCACGCCCGATAGGTCCGGGTGCAAGCTCGCCCGACTTGCTCTGGCCGGGGCCTCCTACGCCGGGGCCGCCGGGCCGTCGCGGATCACAGCGCGCACCTGGTCGACCGATACCGCATCCCATGGGAACTCGACGAGCCACCAGGTGGCGCCTGCTGCGACGTAAGGCGCCGGATCGCTGCCGGGCGGGAGGGCGACGACGACGTCGTAGGGCTCCGTGGGGTCCGTGCCGGCCTCCCTGCGCAGCCCCGCGAGATCGGCGACGACCTCGGCGAGCTGTTCGGCGTGCTCCAGCTCGATCGGGAAGAAACCCTGGTGCCGGGCCGCCCGGCGCAGTGGCCTGGGCTTGCCGTAGAAGCCCGCGACCCACACCGGTACGCCCGGCCGCTGGATCGGCCGGGGCAGGAAACGCATGCCGTCGACCGTGTAGTACTCGCCGCGGTGGTGCACCGGTTCGCCGGACCAGGCGGCCGCCAGGATCTCGAGCGACTCGTCGAGCATGCTTGCGCGTCGGCGGTCGTCGAGCTCCTCGCCCGTGATCGAGTACTCGCTCGCGAACAGGTCGCTCCCCAGTCCGACGCCGAGCGTGAGTCGGCCGCCGCTGAGCCGGTCGAGCGTCGCCGTTTCCCGGGCGACCTTGACAGGCCTACGCCGTGCGAGTGGGGTGACCATCGGGCCGAGCCGGATTCGCTCGGTGGCCGTGGCCATCGCCGCCAGCGTGATCCACGGGTCGGCCACGTCGACCACGGGCTCCCGGTAGCGCAAGTTGTCCCAGACGAAGACTCCGTGCCAGCCCGCCTCCTCCGCCTCGGCGGACAGGCGCGCGACGACCGCCGGGTCGGCCAGCGCATCGAACAGGGGCATGAAGAGTCCTGAGCGCATGCGAGCCAAACGCTACGAGACCGCGACGATCGATGAACCGCCGGCCGGGTCAGGTGGCCGGCGTCGGACCTCCGTCCTCGGGCGAGCCGGAGTCGCCTGCCATCCGAATGGCTGACCTGGTGATAACGATCAGCGACACGATCACCACGGCACCGCCGATAGCGTCGGCCGCCTTGCTGTGGATCGCGACAACGGCCGCCGCCGCCGCGACTCCCAGCACGCTCACGAGGAGGAGTTTGATCAGAGGGGACATCTGGACCTCGACGTGAGCGTGGACGGCGATGATGAAAGACCCATGAAAACCAGCCCCGACGGCTTAGGCAGATGTCGTCAGCGGGTGCCGGGCGTAGAACGAGGCGAGGGCCTCGGCAATCCCCTGCGGGTCTTGAAGGTGCAGCAGGTGGGTCGCGCCGGGTAAGTCGAAGGACTCAACGTTCGGCAGCCAGGAGAGCAGCAGCTGCAGCCGCTCGGGGAAGGTTGGAGCGGTGTTCTCCCCGCTGACACCCAGGACCGGCTGCGGGATGCGCCTTGCATCCTGCTGCGTGAACGACCACTGCTGCAGCGCGGGAAGCTCCTGGGCGAAGAACGCATCCGCGTCCGCGACGGCCTGCTCGAAGACGCGCGGGAGTCCCCGGTCGAGCGGGCCACGGTAGTACGAGCCGAAAACTCCCCGGGCGAAGGTGTCGACGGCACCGGCCTTGTCGCCGGCGTGATAGCGCTGAACCGCCGGCGCGACGAAATCCCGGACGAATTCCGCCTGGTCGTCGGTCGCTGGGACCGGACGCGCCGGCTCCATGAGCGCGAGCGTGTGCACGGCGTCTGGGAAATCCAAGGCAAGCTGCAGCGCGATATCGGCGCTGGACGAGTGGCCCACCACGTGCGCCCGTCCGATCCCGAGCTCACGCATGAGTTGCGCGCAGTGCGCGGCGTGCTCGGCCATGCTGACAGCGCCCTGAATTCGGTCGCTGCCGGCGAAGCCGGCGCGGTGGTAGCGCAGAAGCCGGTAGCGAGCCGCAAGGGCGGGTTCGTCCATGAGCGGCTCAGCCCAAGCGGCGCAGAAGCCCCAATGGATCAGGACGACCGGCTCTCCCGATCCCTGCAGCTCGTACTCGAGCTCCAGACCGTCTACCGCCGCGCGCTCCATCTCTTCCTCGCCACGAATAGCTCCATAGCCGCTGTAGTGAATTGATCGCTACTGTATTGGAAGTGTCTGGTGGAGTCAACGCCCCGCGGCGCAAGTACCACTCACCGTTGCGGGCCGATCAAGCGCAACAGACCCGACGCAGGGTCTTGGACGCAGCGCTTCGACTCTTCGTCGACCGCGGCTACGCGGGAACCACGATCGCGGCCGTCGCCGAAGACGCCGGCGTGTCTCCTGAGACGATCTACATCTCGCTCGGCGGCAAGCGCGGCCTGCTCGAAGGCGTGATCGAGGCGGCCATCGCCGGGGAAGACACCCGGGCGGCTGAGGAGGACGCGTGGTGGACCAAGGTCGCCGATCTGCCCGGCGCCCCGGAGCGGCTGGAGAAGATGGTCGAGTACAGCTGCAGAATCCTCGCCCGCACCCGTCCTATCCATGCAGTCATCCGCGGCGCGGCCGACAAGGAGGCCTTCGCGGCGACCCTCGGCAGGCGGCTATTGGACGATCGGCTCAGCGCCCAGACCGAACGGGTCCGGAAGTATCTCGCCGACGAGCTCAAACCAGGACTGCCGGTCTCCGAGGCAGGGCAGCGCTACTGCGCGCTCGCGAGCCCTGAGCTCTACTACCTGCTCACCGTCGAATTCGGCTGGACGGCCGACGAGCACAGGACGTGGCTCACCGATCTGCTGGAGGCCGAGCTCCTCGGACCCGGTCCGGTGTCCACCACGCGCCTGTGAGCGGCGTCGGAAGGCGTCCGGCGAGCGTGTCGCGCGCCCACGCCACCGCTCGCTGGGCCGTCTGCTCGCGGGTCAGCGAGTCAGTGTCGATCACCTCGAACGCCCAGCGAGGGTCGCCGGGCTTCCAATCCTCCCAGCGCTCCCAGCACATCGGGACATCGCCCGGCACACGGATCACGTCCGGGCGGTAGGTCGGGTCGAGCGTGTGGTGGAGGAACCACTCCCCGAACGCGAGATGGTCCTGGAGCGCGGCTGAATCCTCGCCACGTGCCAGTAGCCGTTCGCGCCGAACCTCGGGTGAGCAATGAAGCAGGCACGCCGCGATGCCATCGAGAGCGTCGGCCGAGGGCGCGGCCAGCAACTCTCCGACGGGCACCTGGCCGCACAGCACGAAATCACGTCCCTCCCGCTGCTCCTCAACCGCTCGTCGGACCCAGCGCTCCAGCACGCCGTGGCGCCACACCGTGTCGGCCCCTGGCGGCACGCCGAGGGAGTCGAACTCGACGCAAGTGACCGGCCGCCCTTCGAAGGCTTCGGCAATCGCGTCCAGCGCCGTCGATTTGCCGACCCCGCTGGCGCCGGTCAGCGACAACAACACGCCGGCCTCCTCGCCATGAACGCAGCGTAGGCCGCGAACACCGCGATGCGCGCTGCGGCGTAGGCTCCGGCCCGCGGCCACGGTGAAGGAGGGGTATGCGACAGCTGACGAGCCTCGACGCGACGTTCCTGAGCATTGAGTCGCCCACCGTCGTGGGCCACGTGTGTGGCCTGACGGTCCTCGATCCCTCCACCACCAAGTCGGGCAGCCTGACCCTCGAGGACACCCGAGCGCTGTTCGAGAAGCGGATGCACCTGTTGCCGCCGTTTCGCTGGCGGCTCGTGCAGGTCCCCTTCGATCTCGACAATCCCTATGCGGCCAAGGAGCGCCACAGCGCAGTACCGGCAACTCTGCTGCAAGACCTCAGCCGCTTCGTGCCGCCCGCCGTTGCGGCGCGCGCCGGCCGGGTAGTCGAGCGCGTTCTGGTGACCGAGCAGGGCCCGCCGCCCGTGAACGTGATCATCTCGAACGTGCCCGGGCCGCAGTTCCCGCTGTACTCCGCCGGCGCGCGCGTGATCGCCAACTACCCCGTGTCGGCGATCACGCACGGGGTCGGCCTGAACATGACGGTCCAGAGCTACGACGGCCACCTCGACTTCGGACTCGTCGCCTGCCGAGAACTGGTGCCCGACCTCGCGAAGCTCATCGGCTACCTGCGTGACGCTCTCGACGAGCTGCTCGCCGCCCGGCCGGACGCGAGCAAGTAACGCACCACTGTGAACGACCCGCTGCCGCTGCCGGAGGGTTACGCCGTCGGACACTGGACCGACCTCGAGGCCCGCACCGGCTGCACGGTCGTCATCGCTCCGGAGGGGACACGCGGCGCCGTGGAGGTGCGCGGCGGCGGCACCGGCTCGCGCGAGCTCGAGTCACTGTCGCCGCTTGCCAACTCCGAGGGGCCGACCGCGGTGTTGCTCACCGGTGGGAGCGCCTTCGGACTTGCGGCCGCGGACGGCGTGGTGCGCTGGCTCGAGGAGCGCGGCCGCGGGCGCCCGACACCGCTGGGTGTGATCCCACTGGTCCCCACCGCCGTGGTCTTCGACCTCGCTGAGGGGGACTTCGACCGGCGACCCGGGCCCGACGAGGGCTACGCGGCCTGCGAGGCGGCCGCGGGCGGGGTCCCGGAGCGCGGGCGGATCGGAGCGGGCACGGGCACCGCCGTGGGAAAGGTGCTCGGGCGCGAGCGAGCCACGCCGGGCGGAGTCGGCTACGCCTCCACGCGGCTGGCCGGCGGCGAGACGCTCGCGGCGATCGCAGTCGCGAACGCCTCGGGCGACGTCATCGAGGACGGCGAGGTGCTCGGCGGCCCGCGCGCCGACAGCGGCGAGCTGCTCCGCAGCGCCGAGCTGATGCGGGACATGCGCGAGCTCCCCGACTGGGGCATCCGCCCCGGTCAGAGCACGACGCTCGCCTGCGTCTGCACCGACGCCGCGCTCGACAAGCGCGGCTGCGGCATCGTCGCGCGAGTCGCGAGCGGCGGCATCGCCCGCGCCGTCGACCCGGCCTTCACCCCCCTGGACGGCGACATCGTCTTCTGCCTCGCATCGGGAGACCGGCCGACCGCCGCGCCCGGGCCGGCGGTGTCATGGTCGCTCACGGTCCTCGGCACAACCGCCGCGACCCTCACGGCGGCCGCGATCCGGGACGCGGTGCGCCGGGCCGGCTAGAACCCGCCTACCGATGTGAGGCCGGGCCTCACGCCACATACCCGTGCTCGGGCGATCACCAATGACGACGCGGCGGATCGCGGGAGTTGCGGGGCTGGTGTACGCAGCGGCGGCGGCAATCGAGAACATGGGCCTGCTCGAGGCGCCGACGCTCGCGAGCCCGGTCGCCGATGTTCGTGCCTCGTACGAGGACCAATCGCTCGCCCTCGTCACCTCCTTGGCCGGGGCGCTCGAGCTGGTGGCGTATTGCGTGTTCGCGGTTGCGCTCTTCGGCTTGCTGCGAGAGCGCGAGCGACGGGGCGAGGCCTGGAGCTTCCTCGCTCTGGTGGGAGGCGTCGCCGGGCCAGTCGTGGCCGCCGCGGGGCTGGCCGCGAATGCCGTCCTCGTCGCGGACGGAGGAGCGGGCCTGGGAGACGACGCGGTCGCCACTCTGTTCGACCTCTCGCTGACCGCGCGGATGCTCTCGGGCGGCTTCTTGGCGCTGTTCATGGCAGGCGTCGGGCTCTCCGCTCTGCGCTCGCGGGCGCTGCCGAGCTGGCTCGCGTGGTACGCCTGCGCCGCCGCGCTGCCGCTGGCGATTGCTCCCGTCGCGGCTTTTGCGGCCGAAGATGCAGTGCAGGTCGCCGCGCGGGTTGCGTTCTCGCTCCAGGCGCTCTGGATCTTTCTCACCAGCTTCTGGCTCGCGCTCGCGGACGGCAGCGGCCGGGTCGCCTTCGTGCGTCGCTGTGCCTTCCTCCTGCTCGTGCTGGGCGCCGGCTTGGTTGGCATCGCTTTGGTGCTGGTGCCTGGGGCCACGGGCGAGTTCTTCGCCTGGGGACTCGGTCCCGAGCCGCTCGCGGCCTTCGCCGGCGGCGTCTACGTCGGGTCGGCGGTGGTCTATGCAATCGCGCTGAGGAGCCCGGAGCGCGACGTGCGCGGACTCATGGCCGGTGCGGTGGTGCTCTCCGTCTCCGTGCTCGTGATCACCCTCGCCCATCTCGACCAGTTCGACTTCGGCCGGCTCCAGGCCTGGGCATGGGTGGTTCTGTTCGCGGGCTTCTCGCTGGTCACGAGCGTGCTCTTCGTGCTCGGGCGCGGCGCACAGTGGGAGGCCGCGTCCGGGGAGCCGCTCACAGCGCCCGTGCGTGCGGTGCTCGCAGTCGTGGCCGGCGTGCTGGGAGCCGTCGCTCTCGCACTCTGGGTCGATCCGGGCGGCCTCACAGGTGCCGTCCCGTTCGACCTTCCGCCGCTCGGCGGCCGCTTCGCGGGCTCCTGGATCGCTCTGCTCGCCGTCCTGGCGGGCTGGGCCGCGGTCCGCAACCAGCGGGACGACGCCAGGCACTCGCTGGCCGCACTTGTCGCGCTCCCGGCGGGCATGCTGGTCGCGGCGCTGAGGACGCTCCCGGACCTGGAGCCGGGCGGCGCTGACCATCGCCTACGTCGCGGCGATCGGGCTGCTGCTCGCCACCGGAGCGGTGCTGGTGGCCGGCCGCGCTCGCAGCTGGACCAGTCGTCCGGCTGTCGGATCCGTGCGCTAGCCGCACGCCGTTACCGGCGACTACTCGCAACCACCCCGCGCTGTAACCGGCAGGGCCGAAGCTGATCCGCGAATCCGGCCGCATGGGGCGGCCGACCGTCAAGGAGGCGACATGCCTCGACGGACCCGATTGGAGGCAACCATGAAGCTCAACCCTCGACGACGGAGAATGGCCGCCCTGGGACTCGCGCTCGCCGTCAGTCTGGCCGTCGTGGCTCCGGCAGCGGCGAAGGGGCCGATCTTCCCGCATCGGTGCCCCGAGCGTGTCGAAGTGGCGACTCAGGCGCAGTCCTACACCTGGGGGGTGTGCGGAAAGGAAGACACGGCTTCCGCGGCCGGTGACGGTTTCAGCGCGACCGACGCAGCGATTCTCGCCGGCAGCGTCTCGCTTCTGGTGATGGTCATCGCCGGCGGCATGCTGGTGACAACCCACCGCCGAGAGGCCCACGGAGGTCAGCCCGCCGCCGTTGGCAGAGCAGGCGTTGATCGGGGATGAGACGTGTGGACGCAACCGGCCTCGATGGGAAGCCCGCCCTCCGGGGCGGGCTTCCGTGTGGTCGGCCAGTTCCTTTCGAGCCGACCGGTGCCCGAGGACGCCATGGCCGCCGCACATCGGCACGTCACGACGGCCTCGCGGCCGGAAGGCCCACGAGGCTCGGCGCGCTGAAGGCGTCGCCAGCCGGCCCGGATCCGCCTCGTCCCACGGTCGGTCGAGTCGTGCCGCGCAGGATGTCTCGAACGCACGGCACGTTCGGCGATCCTACGGCCGCGGCGAGCGCGCCGAGCAGGGGCGACTCCGGTCATCGCCGCAGGTGGCCACGACATCGAGCTCAGGCTGCGTGTCGAGCAGCCGCCGGATTCCCTCGCGCACAAGGAAACTGTCCTCGGCGAGAACGAGGCGGATCGCCACGCCGCCAAGGATACGGCTAGGCGGACACCGCGGTGCCCAGGGAGTTGGCGCCCAGGACCTTGGGGGTGCCTTCCTCGTAGAAGACGTCGATTTCGGTGATCGTGAAGCCCGCGATCGTCAGCAGGTCGGCAATCGACCGGGTGAGGTGACAGCCGCCGAACAGGCGCTTCTGGATCGGCTCGAGGCGGTGCTGCCAGTGGCGGACCCGCTCGTCGGGGGCCAGCCCATGCTCGACGAAGTGCAGCGTTCCGCCCGGCTTGAGCACCCGCCGCAGCTCGGCCAGGGCGGCTGCGATGTCGGGGATCGTGCACATCGTCCACGTGGACAGCGCGGCGTCGAAGCTGTTGTCGTCGAAGGGCAGCGACTGGCCATCCAAGCCTGATCGCTCCACCGGGACACCGCTCCCCTTCAGTCGTTCGTCGGCCAGCTTCCAGGCCAGGTCGGCCGGTTCGACCGCGGCAACCCTGGTCGACGGCCGCCGGGTAGAACGGGACGTTGAGTCCCGAGCCGAAGCCGATCTCGACGACGTCGCCCTCGAGCCCCGCGCAGACGCGGCTTCGCTGCGGTTCGACGCTCTTCAGCCCGCAGGTGAGGTCGACGATTCGTGGGAGGACACGCTCTGCGTACAGTCCCATGGCCGCCTAGCGTACGTCCTACTTCGCCAGGCGGCCCGCCCGGCGACCGAGGTCGCGGGCGGCGTAGATGATCAGGATGATGAAGATCCCGCACACGATGATGTTCACCAGCCAGCTGTGGAGTTCATCCAGTCACGCAGCTTCGGCATGGCGTGCACCGCGCGCCTGTGGAAGAGCAGGTAGCCGAGCAGCGGCAGCGCGGCGATCAGTGTGGTGAGCAGGACGAAGGCACCGCGGCGCCGAGCGAATCGCTGTTCTGCTCGAGGTTGGTCGCCACGGTGAGCATCACGATGATGTCCGAGGGCATGAAGAAGATCACGAGCAGGCCGGTGCGCAGGGCCTGCTTGGTGTCGGCCCCTTGGAGCTTCCCGAGCCACTTGGGCGGCTCGATCGTTTCGCGGCGGACGTAGTTCTTGATCGCGAAGGCGACGAGCAGGGCGATGAGCGCGTACTGGATGATGTGGCGCGTCGAGCCGTTGTCGGACGGGTCGCCGAAGTCGACGCTCCCGCCAATCAGGGACTGCAGCCCGCGCAGGGCCGCCACGCCAATTGCGGTCGCGACCAGCACCCCGATCACGAAGGCGAGCGAGTTCTTCACCGCCTTCTCGGACGTGACGAAGATGATCGCCGACATGATATGCGGGCCCGCCATCATCGTGATGGCGAGCGGGAGGATCGCGGTGTTCAAGACGCCGCATCTTGTCGCTGCCGCCCGTCGGGTCAGTATCGCGGCGCCCGAACAAACCCGACTTGGTGTCGTCACGCGACACAAAGGAGGGAACCTTTGAGCATTAAGCACGCGGCCAGCCTGCGCTCGGCGCCGGCGCCTCGGCCGTCAGCACCTGGCCCGTCAGTGCCTCGTCGGCGACGCTCTCAGGACCGCGCCATTCCCTCGCCACCATGAACAGCGTCGTCCTGTCGGCGCCCCCGAGCATGCAGGCGAAGCAGCCGCGATCGAGGTCGATCGTCTGGAGCACCTCACCGCCCTCGCGCACGCGGACGCAACGCTTGTTCGGGACGTCCGCGTACCAGACCGCGCCTTCCGCGTCGAGGCAGATTCCGTCCGGGACGCCGTCGCCGAGGTCGGCCCACACGCGCCGGTTCGACAGGCCGCCGTCTTCCTCGATGTCGAAGGCCGTCAGCCGGTTGGCGTAGGACTCGGCGAGGATCAACGTTGAGTTGTCCGGCGTCACGACCACGCCGTTCGGGAATTCGACGCCGTCCGCCACCTGCCGGACCGAGCCGTCGGGCGTCACGAGGGCGAGGATTCCGGGGGCGACCTCGCCCCCGGCGAAGTCGAAGCCGATGTTGCCGATGTAGGCGTTGCCCCGGCCGTCCACGACGATGTCGTTCCACGGATGCTCCGAGAGGCCGCCCAGCTCCGCTTGGGTAACGAGCGATCCGTCGGACTCCCGGCGAAGCAGGGCGCGGTCCTGCGCCGAGACGATCAGCAGCGGTCCGTCCGGCAGCCAGTCGATGCAGAACGGGAAGGACGCCACCTGCGCGATGACCTCGCTCCTGCCCTCGAGGTCGACGGCGATCAGCTGCTGTGCTCCCCAGTCGGCGAACCACAGCCGCTCGTCGTGCCAGCGGGGCGATTCGCCGAAGGCGATGCCGGTCATCAGGGTCTGCGTTGTGGACATCGAGGACTCCTCTCCGTAGGCGCTCGTCACAGGCATGTCGAAGCTGCGCACCCGGTCTCGACATCGGGTGAGAGGATCTCGACAGACACCGCCTGGGAGGTGGCCATGAAGTACCTGATCCTGATCTGGAGCAATCCGGAGTCGCGTGAGATCTGGGAGAGCTTCTCCGCCGAGGAGCGCTCCGAGGGCTTCGCCTACTACGCGTCTCTCGCCGAGGATCTCGAGGCGTCGGGCGAGCTGATCGTGACCGAGGCGCTCGCCGATCCCTCGCTGACCAAGCGCGTGACTGTTCGCGAGGGCCAGACGATGACGAGCGACGGGCCGTTCGCCGAGGCGAAGGAGCTGCTGGCCGGCTTCTTCCTGGTCGAGTGCGAGAGCACGGAGCGCGCGGTCGAGATCGCCGCGCGGGTGCCCGAGGCGGAGCTCGGCCTCGTCGAGGTGCGGCCGCTGATGGACCTCAGCGGGTTCGAGATGTGAGTGCGTCCAGCCGCCGCTCGAGGAAGGCGCGCTCGGCGTCGTTGTCGGCGAGCCCGAGCGCCGTGCGGTACGCGGCCGCGGCCTCGTCTCGGCGACCGAGCCGGCGCAGCATGTCCGCCTTCGCCGCCGGCAGATAGCGGTAGCCGGCGAGCCGCCCCTCGGCCTCCAGCGCCGCGACCGCCGCCAGACCCGCCTCGGGCCCATCGACCATCGAGACCGCGATTGCGCGGTTGAGCGCCACGACCGGCGACGGCCAGACCCGCAGCAGCTCGTCATAGAGATCCACGATCTGGTGCCAGTCGGTCGCCGCGTAGCTGTCGGCCTGTGCGTGCAGAGCCGCAATCGCCGCCTGTAGCGCGAACCGCCCCGGCCGTCCGCCCTCGATCGCGGCGAGCACCAGCCGGTGGCTCTCCTCGATCGCCTCCCGGTCCCAGGCGGAGCGGTCCTGGTCCTCGAGCAGAACGAGCCGGCCCTCCTCGTCGGTGCGCGTGGCGCGCCGCGCGTGATTGACCGTCAACAGTCCGAGCAGCCCCTGGGCCTCGCGGTCGCCGGGCATCAGGGCCACCACCATGCGCGCCAGATCGAGCGCGCGCTCGGCCGGCTCGGCGCGGGTGAGCGTCGCGCCCGACGGTGCCGTATGACCCGTCGTGTAGAGCAGGTGGATCACCGTCAGCACGGTGTCGAGCCGCGCCGGCAGCTCCTCCGGCCCCGGGACCTCGTACGGGATCCGCGCCGCGGCGATCTTCTTCTTCGCGCGCGTGAGGCGCGCGGCCATCGTCGGCTCCGGCACCAGGAACGTCTGGGCGATGTCGCCTGTGCTCACGCCGCACACGAGCCGCAGCGTGAGCGCGACCTGCGCCTCGCGAGCGAGCGCGGGGTGGCAGCAGGTGAAGATCAGCCTTAGCCGGTCGTCGGGGATCACGTCGGTTCCCGCCGCGTCGAGCGTCTGGGCCACCTCGGGTTCGACGAGCAGTGGCAGCTTGGTGGACAGGGTCCGGCGGCGGCGCATCGCATTGAGTGCCCGGCGCCGAGCCACGGTCGTGAGCCAGGCAGCCGGGTTGTCCGGCACGCCGTCGCGCGTCCACGCCTCGAGCGCGGCGACATACGCGTCCTGCACGCTCTCCTCGGCGGCGTCGAGGTCGCGCGTGACGCGCGCCGTCGCCGCGAGCACGAAGGCCCACTCGCGACGGTGCGCGTCGGCAACCGCTCGCTCGGCGACCTTCAGCTGTCCTCCACGATCTCGAAGCCGATCAGCGGCCGGACCTCCACGCCGCCGTCCATGATCGGCGTCAGCCGCGCGAGCTCGAGCGCGTGGTTGAGGTCGCGGGCCTCGAGCACGAAGACGCCGGCGAGCGCTTCCTTGCTCTCGATGAAAGGCCCGTCGGTGATCACGCCGTCGCGGATCACGGTGGCCGTCCCGGTCTGCTCGAGCGCCAGGCCGGCCACCACCTTGCCGCCGGCGTCGGCGACCCGCTCGGGATGGGCCGCGTGGGCCGCCATCACCTCGGGCGGGATGTCATCCACGCCGCCCGGCGTCTCGCGTTCGAAGATCATCACGGCGTACTGAGCCATCAGGCCGCGCTCCTTTCCTTGCCGAGCAGCTCATCCAACCAGACCCGCCACGCCTCGCTCGTCCGCGTGGCGTCCGCCCGCTCGTCGAACAGATGGATCCCGACGCCGACCGGCCAGCCGAACGCGTCGCGCCCGAAGAACCGGTACAGCGCATCGCCGGTCCGAAGGCCCAGGAACTCGGGTGTCGCGTAGTCGACGACGCCCTCGATCGGCTCGAGGCCATCGGGCTCCAGCCGCACGGGGTCCCCGACCGACGCGTCGTTCCCGATCCCGAGTGCGCGACGCAGCCTGCCGAACGTCCCGGGGCGGGCCGAGCCCTCGGGCCCGTCGGCCTCTGCATAGGTCGCCTTGCGGCCCTTGAAGTGGCGCAGGTACTCGGCGAGGTTGTGGTAGTAGAGCGCCGTGTGCTTGCGGCAGGCGTCCAGCTCCACGTCGTAGGTCTCCTCGGGGGTCACGCTGTTGTGGACATAGCGCATCTGCGTCCCGCCGGCTCTCGGCTCGAGGACGGTGTCCAGGTTGTTCCACCAGCCGTCCGGCCGCTCCGCGCGTGTGGCGAGGTGGTGCGGCGGCTCCCACGCGGTGACAGTGCCACCCGCGAGCCCCTTCTCGGCGCCGCCGACGCGCGGCTCGTATGAGACCTCCCAGACCCACGCGGCCGTGTTGAGGGTCAACGCGTCCCACACCTCCTCCGGGGTGGCGGGCAGCTCGGCCTCGACCCGCACTTCGAACTCCTTCATGCGATCGCTCCTTCGGTCGTCGAATTTCGCCTTCTACCTCGACGACAAACGAGCACGGCCGAAATCGACAGGGGCCGCCGGCGAACACCCTTAGGATGGCGGCCATGGCCGGTCCGCTCGAAGGGCTGCGAGTCGTCGAGCTCGGCGGCATCGGGCCGAGTCCCTTCGCGGGGATGCTGCTCGCGGACATGGGGGCGGATGTCGTGCGGGTCGCCCGACCGTCCGGGGCGGCCGCGGTCGAGGTGGCGGGCGACCCCACCCTGCGCGGGCGCGTGTCGGTCAGCGCCGACCTCAAGACGGACGAGGGCCGCGGGCTCGTGCAGCGGCTCGCGGAGGGTGCCGAGGCGCTGATCGAGGGCTTTCGTCCGGGTGTGATGGAGCGGCTCGGTCTCGGCCCCGACGAGCTGCTCGCGCGCAACCCGCGGCTCGTGTACGGGCGCATGACGGGCTACGGGCAGAACGGCCCGCTCGCCTCGGTGGCGGGCCACGACATCAACTACATCTCGATCGCAGGCGTGCTCGGCGCCAGCCGGCGCGCGGGCGAACGCCCGATGTTCCCGCTGAACCTCGTCGGCGACTACGGGGGAGGCGGCATGCTGCTCGCCCTGGGCGTCGTGAGCGCCGTTCTCCACGCGCGCGGCTCCGGGCGCGGGCAGGTCGTCGACGTCGCGATGGTCGAGGGGGCATCGCAGCTGGCGACGCTGATCCACGGGCTTCACGCGGGAGGCGTGTGGAGCGACGAGCCGGGCACGAACATGCTCGACAGCGGTGCCCACTTCTACGAGGTCTACGAGACCGCCGACGGCGGTTTCATGTCGGTTGGAGCGATCGAGCCGCAGTTCTACGCCGAGCTGCTGAGGCTGCTCGACCTGCCCGCGGCGGAGCTGCCGCAGTGGGACCGGGAGCGCTGGCCCGAGTTCAAGGCCCGGCTCGCCGACGTCTTCCGCGCGCGCACGCGCGATGAGTGGACCGCGATCTTCGAGCACGCCGACGCCTGCGTCACGCCCGTGCTCGGCCTGTTCGAGGCCTCACGGCACCCGCACAACGTCGCTCGCGGCGGGTTCACCGAGCTCGACGGCGCGACCGTTCCGGCGCCCGCGCCGAGATTCGGCGGCACGCCGACAGGCCCGGCTCCCAGCATGGCGGTCAGCCCCGCAGAGGCCCTCGAGCGCTGGGGCTAGCGTCCCGCCGGCACGAACCGCTCGCGCAGCGCCGTCTTCTTCCACTTGCCGGTGGCCGTGCGCGGGATCGCCTCGACGAACTCGAAGCTCTCGGGCAGCTGCCACTTGGCGAACTGCCCGGCGAGGTGTTCGCGGAGCGATTCCGCATCCGCCTCGACTCCGTCCGCGAGGACGACCACGGCCAGCGGACGCTCGCCCCAGCGCTCGTCGGGGACCGCGATCACGGCGGCCTCGGCAACCGCCGGGTGACCCATCAACGCGTTCTCGAGGTCAACCGAGCTGATCCACTCACCGCCCGACTTGACGAGGTCCTTCGAGCGGTCGCAGACCCTGATGCAGCCGCGCTCGTCGATCGTCACCACGTCGCCGGTCCGGAACCAGCCGTCGTCCGTGAACTTGTCCGCCCCCTCGCCGCCGTGATAGCCGGACGCCACGCACGGACCCCGAACCTCGAGCTCACCCATGGTGCTGTCATCCCAGGGCACGTCGCCGTCGTCGTTGCGCGCGCGGATGTCGACGAGCGGCACGGCCGTTCCCTGACGCGCGCGGTAGGCGGTGCGCTCGGCCTCCGGGAGCTCGCCGACGTCGGCCGGCACATGACACGCCGTGCCCAGCGGGCTCATCTCGGTCATTCCCCAGGCGTGGAGGAGCTCAATGCCGTGGCGGTCGTAGCCCTCGATCATGCTCGGCGGTGCGGCCGAGCCGCCTACGACGAGCTTGCCGAGCTTCGAGAGGTCCCAGCGCGCCGGCTCGTCATCGAGCGCCGTGAGCATCGGCATCCAGACACTCGGCACGCCGGCCGTGAGCGTGACCTCCTCACCCGCGAGCAGGTCGAGGACACTGACGGGGTCGAGGTGAGGGCCGGGGAGCACGAGTCCGGCGCCCGTCAGCGCCGACGCGTACGGCAACCCCCAGCTGAACGCGTGGAACATCGGCACGACGGGCAGGACGACGTCGCGGCTTGAGATTCCGACGGCATCCGGCAGAGCCGCGTTGAGGGCGTGGAGCGTGGCCGACCGGTGCGAGTACACGACGCCCTTCGGTGTGCCGGTGGTCCCCGACGTGTAACACATGGCGGCGGCCGTGCGCTCGTCGAGCTCCGGCCAGTCGGCGGGCGCCGAGCCGTCGATGAGCTGCTCGTAGGGAGTGGCCCCGGCGGGCGCCACGTCCGAATTCGTGACGACCACCACATGCTCGAGCGACTTGGCCCCGTCGACCTTCTCGAGCACCGGCAGCAGCGTCTCGTCCACGACCACCATCTGATCCCGAGCGTGGTCGATGATGTACGCGAGCTCGTCCGGGTGGAGGCGCGGATTGAGGGTGTGGATCACCGCCCCCATCGCCGGCACCGCGAAGTACAGCTCCAGATGCTCGGGCTGGTTCCAGAGGAGCGTCGCCACCCTGCTGCCCCGATTGACGCCGAGCTCGGCCAGACCGCCGGACAGGCGCCGGGCGCGGCCGATCAGCTCACCGTAGGTCGTCTCGTGCAGCGAGTGATCCGGCCTCCGCGAGACCACGCGCCGGTGGCCGTGGAAGCGCTCGGCGCGCCGGGCGGCGAGCGTCAGCGTGAGGGGGAAGTCGTCCATCATCAGACCGTTCATGGCGTTGGACCTCTCTTCACGGTGCGCCTCCTGCGATGAGCACTGTATGCCCGTCGCAATGCCGGCGGGAACCCCTCGGGCGCTACCGAGTCCCGATCTGCCCGGCCCATGGCGGGGGCCTGCGATACTGCGCTGCCTTCGACCCTTCGGCAAGCCCTGTAACCCGGGTCACCCTCACGCCTAACCCAACTTGCATCGCGTGTAACCAAGGAAGTAGGGTCGCCGGAACAAGGCTGACTCGCCGCTCCAGTTGGGCCACGCTCTGGGCTCGCGCTACCTGGACAGCTCGTTTGTTGCGGCGGAGCGGCTTCGGCGACCCTGGCCTCGCTGGGAACCCCACGGTGCCGACGAGGCCTCGAGGAGGATCCGATGGCGACTGTGACCGTGCCCGATGACGCAGCGGTCGTTCCGGGAATCACGTTGGCGGGCTCCGACCTGACCCGTCGCTACGGCGAGGCCGACTCCGCGGTGGACGCGCTTCGAGGCGTCTCACTCGAAGTCCCGGAGGGGCAGTTTGCGGCCGTAATGGGCCCGTCCGGCTCCGGCAAGTCAACGCTCATGCACATCCTCGCCGGGCTCGATATCCCGACGTCGGGCAAGGTCTGGGTCGGCGGCGAGGAGATCACGAGCATGGGCGACGACGAGCTCACGCTCCTTCGGCGGCGCCGCATCGGCTTCATTTTCCAGTTCTTCAACCTGCTGCCGATGCTGAGCGCGGAGAACAACATCGTGCTGCCTCTGTCGATCGCCGGCGAGCGGCCCGACCCGGCCTGGGTCGATGAGGTGATAGCGAAGGTTGGCCTCGGCGATCGCCGCTCACACAGGCCGGCCGAGCTGTCGGGCGGCCAGCAGCAGCGCGTGGCGGTGGCGCGCGCAATGGTCTCGCGGCCGACGATCCTGTTCGCCGACGAGCCCACCGGCAACCTCGACTCGACGATGAGCGAGGAGATCCTCGCGGTCATGCGCGACACAGTGGACAGCTACGGCCAGACGACGGTGATGGTGACCCACGACGCGAGCGCCGCCGCGATTGCGGACCGCATCCTCTTCCTAGCGGATGGCCGCATCGTCGAGGACCGCACCGGCCTCGGCGAGCACGAGGTGCTCGAGACGATGGAGAGGCTGGGTCGATCATGACCAAGGCAACGATCCAGGGCCTGATGGGACGCAAGCTGCGCACTGCGCTGACCGCGCTGGCCGTCGTGCTCGGCGTTGCGATGGTGAGCGGGACCTTCGTCCTGACGGACACGATGAGGAAAGGCCTTCGACAGCCTCTTCGAGGGCTCGTACGAGGGCACCAGCGCAGTGATCTCGGGCAAGGAGGTCGTGAAGGGAGCCGCCAGCGGCAACGCCACGGTTCCCGAGTCGCTGCTGCCGAAGGTCCGAGAGCTGCCCGGCGTCGAAGCGGCCTCCGGAGCCATCTTCAACGTCAGCGGCACAACCGACCTGGCGAAGCTGATCGACAGGGACGGCAAGCAGATCGGCACCGGCGAGCAACCGAACTTCGGTTGGGGGATCGATCCAACGGAGGAGCGCTTCAACCCACTCGAGCTCACCCAGGGCGACTGGGCCGTCGGGCCCGATCAGGTGGTGATCGATGCCGGTACCGCCAAGAACGAGAACTTCGCGGTCGGGGACCAGATCGGCGTCGCCGCCGAGGGCCCCACGCGCGAGTTCAAGATCACCGGTATCGCCAAGTTCGGCTCGGTCGACTCGATAGGCGGGGCGACGTTCGCGGTC
The DNA here is from genome assembly GCA_963757815.1 of uncultured Thermoleophilaceae bacterium. GTDB lineage: Bacteria > Actinomycetota > Thermoleophilia > Solirubrobacterales > Thermoleophilaceae > JACVRW01. The sequence continues at coordinate 104,586 of CAVWSN010000018.1, forward strand.
TTCGACGTGCCCACCGCCCAGACCGTGCTGAACAAGAAGGGCGAGCTCGACTCGATCTTCATCGCCGCTGGACCTGACGTCTCAGATGAGGAGGTCGCCGACCAGGTGCGACCCCTGCTGCCCGCCTCGGCGCAGGTGCAGACCGGTGCGGAGCAGGGAAAGGCGGACGCCGAGGACACGAACGAGGGCCTCGAGTTCATCACGTACTTCCTGCTGGCCTTCGCGGCGATCGCGCTGATCGTCGGCTCGTTCGTGATCTTCAACACCCTGTCGATGACGGTCGCCCAGCGCGTTCGGGAGCTCGCGACACTCCGTACGCTCGGCGCCTCGCGCAAACAGGTGTTCCGCTCGCTACTGCTCGAGGGCTTCATCACGGGCCTGTTCGCGTCCGTCGTCGGACTGTTCTTCGGCTTCCTGATTGCGAAGGGCCTCGACGCCCTGTTCAAGGCCCTCGGGGTCGACCTGCCCAGCACAGGCACCGTGTTCTCGATGCGGACGGTGATCGTCTCGCTGCTCGTGGGAGTGGGTATCACGATGCTCGCCACGCTCTCGCCGGCCCGAAAGGCGACACGCGTGCCGCCGATCGCGGCAGTCCGCGAGGGTGCCACGTTGCCGACCGGGCGCCTCGCAAGCCACCCGGTCACGGCGACGGTCGTGCTGGGGGTGGCGGCGGTAGCTCTCGCCGTCGGACTGATCCCAGACGGGCTGTCCACGGGGCTCGTCCTGCTGTTCGTCGGGGTCGGCTGCATTCTCCTGTTCGTTGGCGTCGGGCTGGTGGCCTCCAGGCTCGTGCCACCGCTCGCGGCGGCGCTGGGAGCGCCGGGTGAGCGACTAGCCGGGACACCGGGCCGGCTCGCGCGGGAGAACGCCACGCGCAACCCGGCCCGCACCGCACGCACGGCCGGCGCGCTGATGATCGGGCTCGCGCTCGTGACCCTCGTGGCGACGCTCGGCGCAAGCCTCAAGAGCACGGACCGCACAGCGCTCGAGGATCAGGTCCGCTCGGACTACGTCGTGACGTCGAAGAACGGCTACGACCCCTTCACGTCGAGCGCGGGCGACGCGCTGGCCAGCGCCCCCGGCGTGGCCGCGGCCTCGAGCGTGCGCAACGACATGGCGAGCAGCTTCGGCTCCGACATCTCCGTGACCGGCGTCCAGCCCTCGACCATCGGGCACGTCTACGACTACCGCTGGGACAAGGGCTCGGACACCATTCTGCTGACGCTCGGTTTCGACGGTGCGATCGTCAGGAACTCGTTCGCCGACGACCACGACCTGACGGTGGGCAGCTCGTTCACGATGACGACTCCCCAGGGGAAGAAGACCGAGCTCGTGGTCAGGGGCATTTACGAGCCACCCGCGGAGGAGCTCGATCCGCTGCTAGGCGAGGTGACGCTCGCGCAGCGGGCCTTCGACGTGCACTTCCCGCGACCGAAGGACCTGTTCGTATTCGTCGACACGGACGAGGGAGCGACCTCGCAGGCGACCGCTGCGCTCAACGAGGCGCTCGCTCCCTATCCGGACTCGAAGCTGTACACGAAGTCCGGCTGGGTGGACGAGCGCGCCGGCAGCCTCGATCAGATCCTGAACATCTTCTACGTGCTGCTCGCGCTCTCGATCGTGGTCAGCCTGTTCGGGATGGTCAACGCGCTGGCCCTGTCTGTCTTCGAGCGCACTCGCGAGCTGGGCATGCTGCGGGCCATCGGCCTCACGCGCCGGCAGACGCGGCGGATGGTCCGCTACGAGAGCATCATCACGGCACTGATCGGCGCGGCGCTGGGGCTGCCGCTCGGGGTCCTCCTCGCTGCCGTCATCACCCGCGCGTTACGGAGCCTCGACGTCACGTTCTCGCTGCCGGTCGTCACGATCGTCGTCTTCGCGATCGTCGCGATCATCGCCGGCACGCTCGCGGCGATCGGACCGGCACGCCGAGCATCGCGCCTCAACGTGCTGAAGGCGCTGCAGTATGAGTAGTGCGCCGGCCCTCGCCGAGGTGCAGCGGCCCCGCGCGGCTGTTGGGCGGGGCGAGCGCACGCTATTCCTGATTGGCGCCGGCGTGGTCGCCCTGCACGTGGCCGACGACTCGTTCCTGCAGCCGCAGCCGGGCACGTCGGCCGGCGACCACATCGTCAGCGGCCTGGTGCCTCTGGCCGCCATTGGGCTGGCGGCGCTCGCCTACCTACGCGTGCGCGCAGGCGCTCGCGCGGCGATCGCATTGGTGCTGGGCTTCTTCGGGATCGCCGTCGGCATCGAGGCCGCGTTCTACACGACCAAGGTCGGCCCGTCGGGAGACGATTTCACGGGTCTCCTCTCCCTCGCCGCCGGCGTCGCGCTGCTCGGCCTCGGGGTCGTGACGATCTGGCGGTCCCGGCGGCGAGGGGGCAGTCTGGTGGGCCGGTGGCTCCGCAGGGCGGCGTTGGGGGCGGCGGGCCTCCTTGTCTTTCTGTTCGTCCTGTTTCCCCTGGGCTACGCCTACGTCGGCACGCACGTGGCGCGCCCGCCCGTGGACGAGATCGATCTCGGCAACGCCACCGTCGAGCAGGTCGAGCTCCAGACGAGCGACGGCCTCAGCCTGGAGGGGTCGTACGTGTCGTCCGAGAACGGCGCCGCCGTGATCGTCGCGTTCGGCCGCAAAGGGACCCAGGGCCCCGCGCGCATGCTCGCCCGCCACGGCTACGGCGTGCTGATCTTCGACCGGCGCGGCGAGGGCGAGAGCGACGGCGACCCAAACCCGTACGCCTGGACCGAGGGCGAGCGCGACCTTCTCGCAGCGATCGAGTTCCTCAAGAAGAGGCCGGACGTCGAGGCGGGTCGCATCGGCGGCGTCGGGCTGTCCGTCGGCGGCGAGACCTTTCTGCAGGCGGCGGCCCACAGCGAGGACCTGCAGGCGATCGTCTCGGAGGGCGCGACCGCCCGCTCGGTGGGCGAGCTTCTCAGCGTGCCCGGAAGCCAATTCGGGCCGGTCGCCGTGAACGCCGGGATGACCGCGGGAACGGCCGTCTTCTCGGACGCCGCGCCGCCGCCGCATCTGATCGACCTGGTGGATGAGATCGCGCCCCGGGCCCTCTTCCTCATCTACGCACCCGCCGTCGACAACGGCGAGGAGCGCCGCTTCAACACGGCGTTCTACCGGGCAGCAGGCTCGCCGAAGGCGATCTGGGGAGTCCCCGAGGCAGGGCACGTCGGCGCGCGCGAGGCACGTCCGCGTGAGTACGAGGAGCGGGTGACCCGCTTCTTCGACCGCAACCTCCGAAGGGAGCAGCCATGAACACGCCTACCGCAGACCGTCGGACCTTCAGCGCTTGGGAGCTCGCCTTCCTGATCGGCGTTCCCGTGGCCTGGGGGATCCTGCTCCTCTTTCACCCTCTTGGGGAACCGGGGGAGTTCTACCCGACCATCGACGGCAACGTCACCGCCTGGCTCACCGTCCACATCGGCATGGGGATCTTCGTTCCGCTGTTTGCAGGCCTCGTCTATCTGCTCCTACGAGGCATCGAGAGCACGGCCGCCACGATCAGCAGGGTCGGGCTCGCGGTGTTTGCGGTCATCTACGCGGCGTGGGAGCTCCTGCTGGGAGTCGGGACCGGCATCCTCACGGAGGAGGTCAACGCCCTACCCGAGGGACAGCAGGCGGTCGGGGTGGACGTCCTCGAGTCCTACGCGGACAGCGGCGTCATCTCGATCTACTCGGTTGTCGGCAGCATCGGTCTGGGCGTCGCGATGATCGGGGCGGTCGTCGCACTTCGCGGTGCATACGGACTCGGCTGGGTCCCGCTCGTGCTGATGCTGCTGTCGGTGCCGTTGATCGCGATCCACGAGCCGCCGTTCGGGCCCGTGGGGCTCGCCATCTTCATCGTCGCGGTGCTTCTGCTCGTGCGTCAGCAAGCGTCGGTGCCGGCGCGGGATGCTCCGCCGGCCGCCGCTACGCCGCCGGTGACTTCACCTGCGCAATGAATCCGCGCACGTCCGCCGCCGGCTCGGAGTAGGCGTCGCCCAGGGCCGACTCCACCGCGCTCATGTATTCCTCGGCCCAGGCCGGGAACTCGTAGTCGACCCCGCGCAGGAACTCGAGCGTGGCGGCCCAGCGGATGTCGGCGATCGAGGGCTGGTCGCCGCCCACGAACGTCTTCCCGTCGAGGAAGTGCGTGCGGAAGGCCTCGAGCGGTTCGGCGAGCGCCTCCTCGGCGTCCTTCTGCGCCTTCGCCTTCATTTCGTCGTCGGCGTCGGACGTCGCGACCTCGCCGGCGTACTGCGGGAAGCCGAGCGTCGGGTAGGTGGCGCGCGCGACCAGCGGATAGAACGTCCCGATCAGATAGAACATCGCGCTGTCGACCATCGCCCGCTGCCCCGGGTCCCGCGGATAGAACTGCTCGAGACCGTGCTTGTTGCAGAGGTACTGCATGATCGCGCAGCTCTCCCAGATCGATCCCTTCGGCAGCCCCTCCTCCTCGAGCATCGGCGTGAGCAGCGCCGGATCCTTTTGCACGAAGTCAGGCTCGTCCTTCTTCCCCCATACGTCCCGCTCCTCGAACTCGAGGCCTGCGGCGCGCACGAAGATCCGCGCGCTCAGGTTGTTGACGCTCGGCGTCAGGATGCTCAGCGTGTTTGCTGCCATGGGTTCCTCCTCAGCTGTAGGGATCCTTCGGCGATCGGTCTTCCGAGAGCGACGCCCGTGATCGCCCCACGAGCGTCTCGATGGCATCCGCGAGGTGGATCTGGGCGATGTTGTAATCGCCGCGCTCCACGCGGATCTTGTGCGCTTCGAGCAGCACGTCCGCGTGCGTGTAGCCGAACGGAGGCTCGAAGCGATACGACGCGAGCTCGATCAGGAGACCGAGCGGATCGTTGAAGTAGATCGAGTCCATGAAGCCGCGATCCTTGACGCCGCTATGCCGGATGCTGCGCTCGTCCAGGCGCTCGACCGCCTGCTGGAAGGTGGCCTGCGACAGGGCGAACGCGACGTGGTGTACGCAGCCGGGGTCGGTGGGGGTTCGAGTGGGATCCGGCTCACGCCCTTCGTCGGTGAAGATCGTGATGAGGCGCCCGTCACCCGGATCGAAGTAGAGGTGGCTCTCCGAGGCGTTGTCGAGATTGGGCTGCTCGAAGACGAAGGGCATTCCGAGCACACCCTCCCAGAAGTCGATCGACGTTTGGCGGTCGGCGCCGACGATCGTGATGTGGTGGACGCCCTGGCTCTGAAGTTTCTGCATCCGCCTCCTCGCTACGCTACCGCTCCTCGTCGCCTTCGGTTGGGCTAGGTAGGTCTCGCGTATGGGCTGGGTAGGGGGTTGTGCTCCGCTGCTCGGCAAACGAGACGTGATCGAAGATCGTTCGGCGCCGAGCTCGGGAAGGTGCGAGCTTTCCCGGATTGCCCACACATAGGGTGGTCAGGTCAGCACAGTGGACCGAGATCCCCGGTGGGCCCTGCCTGGTGCCGATGAAGATTCGGGCAGAAGTAGAATCCCCCGAAGATTATTCACCCTCTAGTGACCGCAGTGGCCGTGATCCACGATCCCTTCCCCAGCCCTGACCCGGCCAGCGGAGACCAACCCGGTGAGAAATGCCGATCGGAAGGCAAGGGGCTATAGCTATCGCTAGTGCTCGACGAGATTCGACTTGTAATCGCTGCGCTCCAGGCTCCCCCACGGCACGAGGTCCACCTGGGTCTGGACCACGAGCAGGTTGCGCAGCCGTTCGCGGATCGCCTCCGCGAGCGCCGCGTCCGCCGTCCGGCCGCGGGCGAGCTCGACGCTCACGGGTAGTGGCGGCTCCTGCTTCACGCCCGCCGCCTGTGGCTTGACCAGGATGTGACCGCTCACTTCGGGAGCAAACCCGCTCACCACCTCGCGGACGGCCGTGGGGAAGACGTTGACGCCGCGGACGATGAGCATGTCGTCGGTGCGCCCGATGCAGCGCACGCGCGGGCTGGTCCGGCCACACCGGCACGGGCTCGTCCGGACCTCGACGTGATCGCGCGTGCGGAACCGCAGGAGCGGCGCCGCGCGGTGCCGGAGGTGCGTCAAGACGAGCTCGCCGCTGGCGCCGTCATCCAGTTCCAGAGCCACTCCCGTCTCGGGCTCGATCAGCTCCGCGTGGACGAAGCCGCGCGCGCCCAGGTGCATCCCGTCCTGCTGCTCGCACTCCCCCCAGAGCGACACGCCGATGTCCCCGACGCCCATCGCCTCGGTCACGCGCGCGCCCCAGCCCTCCTCGAGCTTCGCGCGGAAGGCCGGCTCGCCGCCACCGGGCTCGCCCGCCACGAGAACTCGCTCGACGCTCGACCCCCTGAGATCGACCTCCCGCTCCGCCGCCCACTCCAGGAGATAGGCGGCATAGGAGGGCGTGAGCACCGCCGCCTCCGGGCGGAGGCGCTCGATCGCGACCATCAGACGCTCGGCATTCCCACTGCCGACCGGGATGTGGCAGAGGCCGATCCGGTCGAAGGCGGCCAGCGCCGCCCCCGCCGCGAACGGCCCGGCGTTGTAGGTGGTCACGACGCGCTGGCCGGCGACGACCCCGGAGGCCGCGTAGCTGCGCGCCGACGCGGTGACCCAGTTGTCGAGATCCTCGGCCGTCAGCGGGATGTAGCTCGGGGTGCCGGTGGTTCCGCTCGTCGAATAGATCCGGACGATCTCGGACGGCGGCGCGCATAGGTGGGCGCCGAACGGGTTGGCGGGCGTGTTGGTGGCCCGGAGCTCCTGCTTGTCCGTCAATGGCAGCGCCGCGATCTCGGCCAGCCCGCCGGCCGCCGGGCCGGAGTCGAACCCCGCCGCGGCCAGCTTCTCGCGGTAGAAGGCCGAACGGTCGAACAGGTAGGCGAGCTGGGTGCGGTAGTGCGCGTCATCCACGGCGAGCTGCTCGGCCCACGGCCGGGCCTCGACCTCGGGGGCGAGCATCACGCGGACCCGTCCTCGTTGGCGCGCTCGTACTCGATCGCTTCCTCCGCTCTGCCGGCCATCAGGAACCCGAGGGGTTGCTGCCGCTCCTCGGCCAGATGGGCCAGCAGACTGGCCGTGCGCGCGAGGATCGGAACCGCCTTCACGCTGTCGGACTGGAAGCCCAGGTCGAGCATCACGGCCGCGATCGGCATCGAGACGTTCATGGTGAGCGGCTTGCCCCAGGCCTCCGCCACGCCGTCGCGCAGATGACGAGCGAGCAGGACGTGCGGCCCGCTCACCCCGCGGGCGTCGGCGAGCTCGAGGATCCGCTCGGCGCGCGGGTCGAGCGGCCTGTGAACCGGATGGCCGAAGCCCGGCATCCTGCCGCCGGCTGCGTGGACGGCGCGCGCCACGTCGCCCGCCACCGCCTGGGGGTCCTCGCCGGCCGCCACCCGTTCCTGGGCCTCCTCGAGGAGCTGTGCGCAGGCCTCGGAGGTGCCGAGGATGACCGGGCCGGCACCGAGAATCCCCGCCGCGACGGCACCCTGCAGCGACCCCGGGTCGGCTGCCAGCGTCATGCGGGCCGTGATGTTGGTGGGCATCATCCCGTGCTCGGCGATCGCGACGAGCAGGACGTCGAGGAAGAAGCGCTGATCCTCGGTCGGCTCGCGGCCGGTCAGCAGCAGGTGGAAGTACTCGGTGAAGCTCAGGCGGCCCATCAGGTCGCCGGTCAGGTCGCGTCCGCGCACCTCGACCCGGTCGGGATAGGCCTGGCTGATGTGACTGACAGGGGGCCCGGCCTTGCCGATCTGCATGCCGCGGCGACGCTACGCGCCCCGCGCCCGACCGTCAAGAGGCCGGTTAGCGTGCCGGGCCGGCTGCGAGGCGCCGCAGAAGCGACGGTGCGGGGGCCACGTCCGCCCCCTGGCGCATGAGCTGATAGCGGCGCTGCATGAGCATCCGCACGGCTTCGGCGCTCGGCCGGAACGGGTCGGCGTTCGCCGTGCCCGTCTCGAGCGACACGGCGGCGACCGCTTCGCCGTCCTGCTCAGCGAGGAGGACGCGACCCCGCAGGTCTGGCGCGCTGTCGAGCTCGGCAAGCCGTCGCAGCGCACCTGCGTCCGCCGGGCCGGCTGCGCGGATCGTGAGGTGTGGGTGGTTCATCGGGAGCCTTTCGGTGGGGGTCCCCCTGAGACGATCCAGGTACTCGGATCGTGAGATGGGGGTTCATGGTTGAGACTCCCTGCGCAGGCGTCCTGTTCCCGCCGGACGCCCTTCCGTGAGCGATGTCACACGGCGTCGCGTTAGCGTGGAAGCGCCCAAACCACTTGGAGACCATTTGACCCATCGGGCATCGGACCGGCTTGCCTGGGCCGTCGAGGCTCTGGACGTGGCGCCGGAGGACCGCATCCTCGAGGTCGGCTGCGGGCACGGGGTGGCGGTTTCGCTCGTATGCGAGCAGCTCGGCGGCGGACACATCACGGCGGTCGACCGCTCCGCGAAGATGATCGCGGCGGCCCGGAAGCGAACCCGCATCCACGCGGACAAGGTGCGGCTCATCCAGTCCACCATCGAAAAGGCGGACCTGGGCGACGAGACCTACGACAAGGTCTTCGCGATCCACGTGGCGGCGCTCCACAGGCCGGGGCCCGCACTGGACGTGGTCCGCGAACGGCTGGCGCCCGGGGGCCGCCTCTACCTGTTCAGCCAGGCGCCCGGGTGGACGACCCCGGTGCCGGCCGAGCAGTTCGCGGCGGAGCTCGGCGACGTGCTCGACGGAGCGGGCTTCGCCTTCGAGCGGGTCCTCATCGGGGATTTCGGACAGGCCTTCGCGGCGGGGGTGGTGGCGCGTGCTCTCTGACGGCGCCGCCGTCTACGCCGACCCCGCGTTGTAGAGCAGAAAGCCCCCGTCGACGGGAAGCACGACGCCGGTTATGTAGTTCGCCTGCTCCGAGCACAGGAACAGCACCGCTGCCGCGCCGTCCTCGGGCTGGCCGACGTGGTCGAGCGCGAGCTTGGCGATCACCGCGTCCTCGGAGATCGCGTTCGGCCCTTCGAAGTACTGCTTGACCATCTCGGACATGAGCAGCGCGGGGGAGATCTCGTTCACGCGAATTCCCTGCTTGCCGGCCTCGGCCGCGGCCGAGCGGGTCAGGTGCGTCACGGCGGCCTTGCTGAGGCCGTAGATGGCCTGAGCGGCGGTCGGGACGAGACCGGACACGGATCCGGTGTTGACGATGGCGCCGCCGCCGTGCTCGCGCATCACCCGTATCTCGTGCTTGAGGCAGGCCCAGACGCCGCGCGTGTTGTTGTCGACCATGTAGGCGAAGTTCTCGAGCGTCGAGTCACGAACTCCCACGTTGACCTCGTCGCCCGCGTTGTTGAACGCGCAGTCGAGGCCGCCGTAGGTCTCGACGGCGGCATCCATGAGCGCCGCCACCTGCTGCTCGTCGGTCACGTCGGTCCGCACGAACGTGGCCTCCCCGCCGGCGCCCTCGATCTCGCCCACGACCTCGGCGCCCTTGTCCTCGCGGCGGCCCGCCACCACCACCTTCGCACCGGACCCGGCGAACGCCACCGCGGTCGCCCGCCCGATGCCACTGGTCGCACCGACCACGACAGCCACCTTGCCGTCGTACGAGATCCGCACGTCGCGACCCTAACGACGGACGACGGGCCGGCGCAAGGCGTCAGCCCTGCAGCTCGAGCACGACCTTCACGTCCTCGGGCCGCGAGTCGAGCGCCTCCTCGAAGCGCTCCAGCGGAACGCGGCGCGTGATCAGGCGCTCGAGCCAGGCGGGGTCGGCACTCGCGAGCGCCTGTGCCGCCAGCTCGTAGTGACCCAGGTTGGCGTTGACCGAGCCGAAGACCACGTCGTTCTCGAGCACGATGGCGCGATTCAGCTGGCCGGCGTCGACCGTGACCTGACGGCCGGTCGGAGTCACGCCGGTGAGGCAGACGACGGCCGCGGGCGCGTTGTGCTGCATCACGTCGAACACGAGCTGGTGGGCGCCGGTGGCCTCGACGACGATGTCGGGCAGGGCGTCCCCGGCGATCGTCTCGACGTCGGATGTGTGGTAGATGGCGCCGAGGTCGCGGACCAGGGCGGGCTTGGGCCCGTCGTCGACGCGGTCGAGCACGTGCACCTCGAGGCCCCGCTGGCTCGCGAGCAGGGCGGCCAGCAGCCCGATCGTGCCGCCGCCGGTGATGAGCGCACGCTCTGGGCGGAAGTAGGCCCGGTTGCCGATGTGGTCGATGTGCTCCCAGGCCTTGGCGACGATCGAGGTCGGCTCCATCAGCGTGCCGACTCGCTCGAGTCCGGCGTCGAGCTTGACCGCATAGGAGGCCTCGACCGTCCAGCGCTCGGACCCGAAACCGTCGATCTCCTTGATGCCCCGCTCGGTGTAGCGGCCGTTGCGGCACATGTCGAACTCGCCGCGTGCGCACGCCGGGCACGGCACGGGGTCCGGCCGGCGCACCACGCCGACGACGAGATCGCCCTCGGCGAACCCGCTGTCCCGCGGCGCCAGGCGGACACGCCCGAGCGACTCGTGGCCGAGGATCAGGCGCTCGCGCCCGGGCGGCGGCCAGCCGTACTCGCCGGCCACGATCTCGCGGTCGGTCCCGCATACGCCGAGCGCGAGCGCGTCCACCAGGAGATCGTCCGGGCCCGGATCGGGCTCGTCGACATCGACGACGGCGGCCGAGCCGGCGTGGAGCGGCACCACGGTGAGGGCACGCATGGCGCGCCGAGCCTAGCGCCGACGCGCCGAACGGTCGGCGTTCACGAATCGAAGACCAATTCAGTCACGGTCGGCGTATGTTTCCCGCCTGACCAGTGTCCGGGCGATGCGGGAGGCGCGCGTAATGAGCAAGGTCGTGTCAGAGGCAGGGAGCCGCGTAGGGCAGCGGCCGCGCATCGTGAGCGCACTCGTCGCCGCGGTTGTGGCAGTCGGCTTCAGCGGGTGGGCCGCGGCCGAGGCATCCCGTCAAGGCGCCAGCCGTGACAACGCCCGCAGCGACAAGCTCCTCTTCTTTGCCTCCGACGGCCTCCGGCAGGACGCGGTCGCGAAGTACGCGGACAAGGGCGTGGTGCCCGGGTTCCGCGAACTGCTGCGCAAGGGTGCGCGGGCCTCGGGCAACGGCCTGCTGACCCAGGCTCCGCCGAACACCGGCGCCGGCTGGTTCACCCTGACCACGGGTGCGTGGCCGGGCGTCCACGGGTCGACCAACAACACGTTCCACACGAATGGCCAGCCCTTCGCCAACACAACATCGGCGTTCGGCGCGGGCATCCTTCAGGCCGAGACGCTGGCCCAGGCGGCCGAGCGCGGCGGGAAGAAGGTCGCCCAAATCGAGTGGGCCGGGGGTCGCAGCGGCACGATCGACGGCCCGACGCTCGACTTCCGCAACTTCCGCTCGGGACGAGGCGTCGCGACCAACTACATCTCGCCCTCCGACTCGGCGTCGTTCACCACGTCGTTCGGCCTTCAGTTCGACCATCCGAACGGCTTCGCCGGCCAGGCGCCGTTCCCGCAGGCGGCACCCTCTCCCGCCGGCGGATGGACCGATGTACCGCAGTCCTTCAGCCCGGCGCAGGAGATGCGCCTGCGGGTGATCGACTCCGGCATGGACAAGTACGGCCTCAACGCGTACATCTACGACAGCCGGGACGACGGGCAGACGCGCTACGACCGGGTTCTGTTCTCGCGCACCAAGGATGGCGACGACGCGGTCGGTGACCTCAGGGAAGGTGAGTGGGCCGACGTCAAGGTCAGGATCCAGGGCAGCAACCTCGACGGGAAGACCGGCGGTTTCCTCGTCAAGGTCGAGCGGCTCGCGTCCGACCTGTCGCAGGTGCGGCTGTTCCACACGTCGGTCACGCGAGCGATCGCGACGTGGCCGACGTGGCCGGGCGAGCCGGGGTTCAGCGGCGACTTCGAGGACTTCATCGCCGAGCGCTTCCCGTCGTCGCAGGCCGCCGACTTCGCCGTCCTCGAGGCCGGCATCGTCAGCGAGGAGACGTACGTTGAGCAAGGCCTCTACTGGTCAACCGCGTACCACCCGCTGATCGAGTACGTGCTCGACACGTACAAGCCCGACGTCGCCCTCGTCGGCGCCCCGACGACCGACGAGTTCCAGCATCAGTTCCTCGGGCTTGTGACGAGGAGGCTTCCCAACGGGGCCGCAAACCCGGCCTACGACGACGTCGAGGTCAACGGCACGCCCGACAACCGCGTCCAGGAGCGCAAGGCGTTCATCCGTGAGGCCTACTCGGAGGCCGACGCGACGATGCGCTTGGCCCAGAGGCACCTCCGCGACCGCGACCTGACGACGTTCGTGTCGTCCGACCACGGGTTCGCCCCGCAGTTCCTGGCGATCGACGCGAGCAAGGTGCTGGTCGATCTCGGCCTGCTCTCGCGGCCGCAGACCGCGAACTGCCGCCCGGCGACCGGCGAGACGATCGGCAAGGCCAAGGCGTGCTGGGCCGGCGGCGCGCTGCAGATCTACCTGAACCTCGCCGGGCGCGACCCGGCGGGCGGCGGCTTCCAGCAGGTGGCGGCCGGCGACGAGGCGAGCACGGTTGCTCAGATCAAGGCCGCGTTCCTCGCGCTGGAGGACCCGAACGACTGGACGGGCGACGGCAACCCCGAAGGATGGGACGTGATCGACCGCGCCTTTACGAAGGCCGAGGCGCGCCGCATCCCCACCGGATCCGGCGGCACGACCGACATGGCCCACCCGACGCGCACCGGCGACCTCGTCGTGTTCTCCGCACCGCCGTACCAGTACGACGCGGCCACGCCCGGCACGCTGATCGCGCGTTCGGCGTTCTTCGGTCAGCACGGGTACGTCCCGGACGTCCAGGACCTCAGGTCGAACACGAACATGCGCGCCACATTCCTCGCCGGGGGCAAGGCCATCGAGGACGGCGTCGTACGCAACGTGCGCAGCATCGACCTCGCACCGACGGCCGCGTTCCTGCTCGGGATCCCGGCGCCCCAACACAGTCAGGGCGTCGTGAGGCGCGACCTCCTCGATGACGGCCGCCGCTACAAGCCGTTGTCGATCATCGGGCTGAACGACTTCCACGGCCAGCTCGACCAGACCACCTCGCTCATGGACGGCCTGAACGCGACCGTCGGAGGGGCCGCGAAGCTCGCGACGATGTTCGACGAGGAGGCGTCCTCCCTGCCTGGCCGGACGCTGCTGCTGGCGGCGGGTGACAACGTGGGTGCCTCACCGCCGAACTCGGGCCTGCTCGATGACATGCCGGCGATCGACGTGGAGAACGCGTGGGGGCTCGACGCCACCAGCTTCGGCAACCACGAGTTCGACTTCGGGGTGGAGCGCATCCTGGCCCACCAGGAACGCGCCGACTTCCCGTTCCTCTCGGCGAACATCGTCGAGGAGGCCACCGGCAGGGAACCCGACTGGATGCAGACCTCCAAGGTGTTCCGCGTCAACGGCGTGCGCGTCGGGGTCATCGGCGCCACCGTCAGGACGACGCCCGAGCTCGTGCGCGCCGACGCCACGGAGGGGCTCGTGTTCCTCGACGAGGCGGAGCGCATCCGCAGGGAGTCGGCGCTGCTTCGCAGGCGAGGCGTGAGGGTGCAGCTCGTCGTCATCCACGAGGGGGCGGTGCTCGGCGCGAACCGGGTGAACGGCCGTCCCGCGGCACCGTGGGAGGGCCCGATCATCGGGATCGTCGAGGCGCTGCAGGACACGACAATCGACCTCGTGATCGCGGGCCACACGCACCGCGCGGCCAACACCTTCGTCGGCCGCATCCCCGTGGTCGAGGGCTTCAACGCCGGCGCCAGCTACTCGGTGGCTCAGCTGATGCTCAAGGGCTCGGACGTGGTCTGGGCGGGCACGGCCACGCGCACCGCCAAGAACCTGGGCGTGGCCTCCCGGGCCGACGTGCAGGCGATAGTCGACGCGGCGAACGCCGAGACGGCGGAGCTGCGCAACCAGGTGATCGGGACGCAGAGCGTGGACATCCGGCGCGACCCGGCCCGTCTGACCGAATCCGCGATGGGCAACCTCGTGGCCGACGCGATGCGCGACAAGTACCCCGGTGTCGACGCCGCGCTGACGAACTCGGGAGGCCTGCGCGCGGACATAGTCAGCTCACCGCCGTCCGCAGGCGAGCAGCCCGGCGAGATCACGTGGGGCGAGGTCTTCGCGGTGCTGCCGTTCGGCAACCGCACCGTGATCGAGACGCTCACCGGCGAGCAGCTGAGGGCGGCGCTCGTGAACGGGTTCCAGCCCGCGTGCGACCCGGCCTTCCCGGGTGGTACCGGGCGCTTCCCGCAGGTCGCGGGACTGCGGGTCACCTACACGTGCAACGGCACGACGCCGGCAGTGACGGGCCTGGCCCGGGCCGACGGAACCCCGGTCGCCCCGACCGACACGGTACGCCTCGTCACCAACGACTTCATGTTCGGCGGTGGCGACGGCTACACGGCGTTGGCGGGCGGCACCGACGTGTTGCAGCCCGGTGACGGCCTGCTCGAGGTGACGATCGAGTACATCACCGCCAACTCGCCGGTCGCGCCGGCCGTGGAGGGACGCATCGTCAGGGGCTGATCCCGAACGCCGTCCGCGGGGCCCGCTCAGAGCAGCGCCCGGACCGCTGCCACCACGTCCGCGGCCCCGGGCAGCGCGTCCTTCTCGAGCGAGGGCGCAAACGGGATCGGCAGGTCCGGCATCGTCACGCGGCGAACGGCCACCGGGCCCGCTCCCTCCACGGCGAGCGCTACGACCTCCGCCGCGTATCCGCCCTGCGGCGGGCCTTCCTCGACGACCACCAAACGACCGGTGCGTGTGACCGACTCGACGATCGTGTCGCCGTCGAGCGGGCGCAGGGTGCGCAGGTCGATCACGTCCGCCTCGACCCCCTCGCCCGCGAGCTCGCCGGCGGCCTCGAGCGCGACATCGACCATTGCGAGCGCGGCGGCGATCGTCACGTCCCCGCCCGCCCGCCTCAGCACCGCGCGATCGAGTCCCGGCTCGCCGTCGCCGTCCAGCTCCCCCTTGCGCGCGTACAGGCCCTTGTGCTCGAACACGATCACCGGATTCGGGTCCTGGATCGCCGCGCGCGTGATCGCGTAGGCGTCCGCCGGCGTCGACGGCGCGACCAGCCTCAGCCCCGGCTCGCCCATGAACAGCCCGGTCGGGGTCTGCGAATGGCACGGGCCGAAGCTCGCGCCCGCACCCACGGCGCTGCGCACCGTCAGCGGCACCGACGCCTGCTCGTTCGACAGGTACCAGTACTTCGACGCCTGGTTCCCGAGTGTGTCGACCACGAGCCCGAGGAAATCGCCGAACATGATCTCCACGACCGGCTTCAGCCCGCGCACGGCCGCTCCGAAGGCGGCCGAGGTGAAGGCCAGCTCGGAGATGGGCGTGTCCAGCACGCGCCGGTCGCCGAAACGCTCGGCGAGCCCGGGGGTCACGTTGAAGACGCCGCCCTGGGACACGTCCTCGCCCATCAGCACGACCCGCTCGTCGGCCTCCATCTCGTCCGCCAGCGCGCTGCGGACAGCTTCGCGATAGGCCACGGGCGCCATCAGCGCACCCGGCCCGCCGTCGCCATGCGAGCGCCGTGAGCCGGCGCCTGTCCACGGGCCCGCTCGAGCGCCGCGGTCATCTCGCGCTCCGCGTCGGCCCGGAGCGCCTCGGCCTCCTGCTCGCCGAGCCGCTCGGCGAGGCGCGGCAGCGGGTCGCGCGCAAGCCAGCTGTCGACCTCCTCCGGCGGCCGGTACTTGGCCGGGTCGCTGCGCGAGTGCCCGAAGTGACGGTAGGTCAGGAACTCGATCAGCGTCGGTCCGTTCCCTGCGCGGGCGCGCTCGACCGCCCGGGCGGCGGACTCCCGCGCCGCGAGCACGTCGTTGCCGTCGACGATCTCCCACGGGATGCCGTACGCCTCCGCGCGGTGTGCGAGGCGGCCGCCCGCAGTCGTCTCGTCCATGTGCGTCCACTCCCCGTAGAGGTTGTTCTCGCAGGCGTAGACGACCGGGAGGCCGCGCACCCCGGCGAAGTTGAGGCACTCGTGGAAGTAGGCCTGGTTGAGCGCCCCGTCGCCGAAGAACGCGGCAGCCACGCCGTCGTCGCCGGTGAGCTCGGCGGCGAGCGCCGCCCCCGTGGCGGCGCCGATCGAGCCGCCGACGATGCCGAAGCAGCCCAGCAGCCGATGCTCGAGGTCGATCACGTTCATAGATCCGCCGCGCCCCCCGCAGATGCCGCCCTCGCGGCCCAGGAACTCCGCGAACAGAGCCTCGGGATCGCAGCCGAGGGCAAGTGCGGCGCCGTGGCCGCGGTATGTGGCCGCCACGCAGTCGTTCGGCCCAAGCGCCTCGCAAACCCCGACCGAGACCGCCTCCTGGCCGCTGCAGAGGTGCGTGGTGCCGCGGATCTCGCCGGACTGGAAGGCGCGCATGACCGCGTCCTCGAACGAGCGGATCCGCGCCATCGCCAGGTAGAGGCGGGCGAGCTCGGCGCGCTCGACCGACGCGGGGGTCTCGACCGTCACTCTCATCCGCGCCTCCTCGTCGGGAGTATTCTCACTAGGCGGACAGCAGTATCCGGATCACGATAACATCGCGCGCAAATGGCGCAGGAGAACTCGGTTCGGGTCCTGGGAAAGGCGTCGCGCTTGCTCGATCTGCTCGCCGAGCGCGGCGAGCTGACCGTCCAGGCGCTGGCCGATGCCGCCGGAGAGCCGCGCAGCTCCGTGTACCGGCTGCTGGCGGGCCTGCGCGAGGTCGAGCTGGTCGAACCGGGAGCGCGCCGCGGCACCTACCGGCTGGGCATCAAGGTGCTCCGGCTGTCGGGCGCGGTCACCTCGCGCTTCGACGAGCGGCGCGCGGCGCTGCCGGCCATGGAGCGCCTCCACGAGCTGACCGAGGAGACCGTGTTCCTGAGCATTCACCGCGTGCGCGAGGCCGTCTGCATCGAGCGCATCGACGGGCGCTGGGTCCGGTCGATGGCGCTGACGCTCGGGGGCTCCCTTCCGCTCCACATCGGCGCGGGCCCGAGAACCCTGCTCGCGTTCGCAGGCCGGAACGCCTGGATGGAGTACCTGGCCGGCGGCGAGCTCGAGCCGTTCACGCCGCACTCCTTCACCGACCCCGACGATCTGATCGCCGACCTGGAGGCCACGTCGCGGCGCGGCTATGCGATCAGCGACGAGGACGTCGTGGTCGGAATGGCGGCCCTCGGCGCGCCGATCTTCGACTACCGCGGACACCTGCGAGCCGCGATCTCGTTCAGCGGGCCCAGGCCGGGCGTCCTCGGCGAGCGCGTGAAGGAGAACGTGCAGGCGGTACGCGCCGCCGCCCGCGAGATCTCGCGCGGGCTCGGGTTCGGCGCCGAGGCCGCGGGCATGAGTGCGGCGTGAGCGCGCTGCCGGCGTTCGCCGGCCGCCCGGTCGGGCAGGTGGGCATCGTCGTGCGCGACCTCGGCGTGGCACTCGAGCGCTACGCCGGCGATTGGGGCCTCGGGCCCTGGCGCTGCTGGACCTACGGGCCGGCGACCGTGCCCCAGCTCGGCTTCCGGGGAGGCCCAGGGGAGTTCGAGATGCGGATCGCGCTCTGCGGGAAGGACCCTCAGCTGGAGCTGCTCGAGCCGATCCGGGGGCCGAGCATCTACCACGAGTGGCTGGAGGAGCACGGTGAGGGCGTCCATCACCTGGGCGTCTACGTCCCCTCGATGGACGAGGCGCTCGCGGCGATGGCGGCCGCGGGCCACGAGCCGGTGCAGTGGGGCAGGGGCTACGGCGCGGAGGGGGACGGCGCCTTCGCCTACTTCGACACGCGCCCGTTGTTGGCGGTCTACCTCGAGCTGCTCGAGGTGCCGCGGATTCGCGTGGAGCCCGAGCGGGTGTACCCGGCCTGAGCCTCCGTGCCCGCTACTGCTCGTCGGCCGGGCGCGTGCGGTCGTGGACGTGACCGGCCCCGTCGGCCGCGGGCGCGACTCGGAGCGCCTCGAAGGCCGGGAAGCGGCTCTCGACCTCGATGGCGCGACCCGTCGACGCGGCGCGCGCCGCGGCCTCGATGACCTCGTGCAGGTGCACGTCGAGCGCGGGTTCGTCGAGCGGCTTGGCGCCAGATCCGATCGCGACGACCGCCTCGCGCAGCCCGTCGGCCCAGAGCCAGGTGGTGTCCTCGGGTTCGAACAGCTCCCAGCTCCCGGTGCTCTCGCGGTACAGCTCGATGCCGTGCGGGTCCCAGTCGTCGCCCAGCAGGTTGGCCGTCCCCTCGGTGCCGTAGAGCTCGAGTCCGGGGCGCCGGTAGCGCCAGGTGATGTGCGAGGCGAGCACCGACGAGAGCGCCCCGCCGTCGTGGCGGAGAACGAGCTGCCAGGTATCGGGATCGCCGGCCTCCACCTCCTCCCCGCCGATCTCGCGAGTCGGGAGGGCCGTCGCGCTTGCGGCCAGCACCTCCGTGACCGGTCCCAGCAGCGCGGCAAGCGACTTCAGGTTGTAGACGCCCACATCGCCGAGCGTCGCCGCGGTGTCCTGGTGGTACCAGGCCGCCCATGTCGAACCCGGGTTGCCGTAGTGCGCACGGGCCGCATGGACCCGCCCCAGCGCCCCCTCGTGCACCAGCGTCCATAGCCGCCGGAAGCTCGGGCTCAGATGGACGAAGGGAGCGCAGATGAGCAGGCGCGACTCCTCACCGGCCCGCTCGACGAGCTCCCGCGCCGTCGCGGCGCGGTCCGCCAGCGGCTTCTCGCACAGCACGTGCTTACCGGCCGCGAGCGCCCCCGCCACGAGCTCCGCGTGACTGGACGGCGGTGTGAGGATCACGACCAGGTCGACGGCCGGGTCGGCGAGCACCTCCTCGGCTTCCGCGACGACCCGAGCGCCGGGGCGACGGCCCAGCAGGGCCTCCCGCGTCTCCGGCCGCCGGGCACAGATCGGGCCCTCCACCGCCAGCCCGCGCGGCACAAGGCGATCCAGCATCTGCAGGTAGGCAGGGAGGACGTTTCCCGCGCCGATGAAGCCGACGTTAACCGGTGTTGACTCGGCGCCGGTCACGCGGCTAAGTTACCGCAGTCTGGGTTCGGGTGTTCGCATGGTGAGAATCGCCGGAGAGCGAGCGCACCGGACCCCGGGAGAGGAGAGGCCAGATGGCCGTCGGTTGGGATCGGTGGGTGCTCGAGTACAACACGCGGCGCACGTTCTTGCGGCGAGCGGGGGTCACGACACTGGCGGTGGGTGCAGGGCCCACTCTGCTGGCCGCCTGCGGGGACGATGACGACGACGGTGGCGGCGGCGCCACGACGGCGGCCGAGGGCCCGGCCAAGGCGCCGCCGGCGAGCGGGCGCGTCGACTTCCTCTCGTGGGAGGGCTACGACATCCCCGATCCGCTCACGCCCTGGAAGACGGAGAACGGCGTCAAGGTCAAGGCCACCTACATCGGCAACCACGACGAGATCCAGACCAAGCTGAAGGCGGGCGGCGCGGGCGCCGGCTACGACATCATCACTTACTACCAGGGCTACAAGCCGCTCTATCAAGAGCTCGACATCCTCGAGCCGCTCGACGAGCAGAAGCTGCCCAACCTGAAGAACCTGTTCCCCTACTTCGCCAGCAAGGAGGGCAACTTCTGGATCGACCCCGACGGGACCCGCACCGGCGTCCCGTGGACCTGGGGGTCGATCGGGATCACGATCGACACGCGGCGGGTCAAGTCGATGCCCACGTCCTGGCTCGACCTGCTGGAGCCGGAGTTCAAGGGCCGCGTGGCGATTCCCGACGATCCGGTCGGAGCCTTCTCGCTCGCCGCGCATATCGAGGGCTTCGACCCGTCCAAGACCACCAAGGACGACGCCGAGAAGGTGTTCGAATTCCTCTCGAAGGTGGCGGCTCAGTCCACCGGCGTCTCGCCGTCCTTCGGGGACGCCACCACGAAGATGACCGCGGGCGACGCCGACATCTGCTACCAGGGCTGGGCGGCCATGAACGAGTTCGCCGCGGCGGAGGGCGTCAACTCGTTCGAGACCGAGGTCCCGAAGGAGGGCAGCTTCTCGTTCTGCGACGCCTACGCGCTCCCGGCGGGAGCGGACAACGTCGATACGGCGCTCGCGTGGATGAACGAGTCGCTCGATCCGAAGGTCAATGCCGGAGCGGCCGTCCTGCTCGTGGGCGGCGTGACCGTCCCGGACGCCGTCAAGGAGCTACCGAAGAACATCGCGACCCTGTACGCCTACGAGGACCTCGACGCGTTGCTCGAGCGTTCGCCGTTCTACAACAACCCACCCATTGAGTCGGACGAGTTCGTGACGTTCGAGGAGGTCCAGAAGCGCTGGCAGGAGATCAAGGCCGAGGCCGGCTCCTAATCCGGGCCGGCCCGCTGGCGCTCACCGCGCCGGCGGCGGTCGGCCTGCTCGTCTTCTTCGTCGCGCCGCTGGTCGCGTTCGGGGTCTACTCGTTCCTGACGGGCGGGCTGTACGAGGTGAAGGCGCCGCTCACGCTCGAGAACTACAAGGAGGTCGCCGAGACCGATTCGAACCGGACGCTCGCGCGCAACTCCCTCGTGGTCGGGCTGCTGGCCGCGACCTTCTCGGTCCTGATCGCACTTCCGATGGCCTACTGGCTGCGCTACTCGGCCGGCCGCTGGCGCGGACTTGTCCTGTTCCTGATCGTCGCGTCTTTCCTCGCGAGCTATCTCGTCCGCATCTACGCGTGGCGCTCGATGCTGGGGCGCAACGGTGCAATCAATCGCGGGCTCGAGTCGCTCGGACTGATCGACAAGCCGCTCGACTTCCTGCTCTACAACCGCTTCGCGGTGACGGTGGCGCTGGTCCACATCTTCCTGCCCTACGTGGTGCTCGTGCTCTACGCGGGACTGGCCCCGCTCCAGCCCTCCTACCTCGAGACGGCCCAGGACCTGGGCGCCGGCCGCATCCAGCGCTGGCGCCGGGTCGTGCTTCCGCTCGTGGCTGCACCGGCCGTCAGTGCCTTCCTGTTCGTGTTCGTGCTCTCCGCGGCCGACTATGTCACGCCCCAGCTCCTCGGCGGGACCAGCGGGGTCATGCTCGGGGTTCAAATCCAGGTGGCCTTCATCGGCACGGGAGACTTCGCGTACGGCGCCGCGCTCGCCTTCGCGATGCTCGCCGGCTTCCTCGTCTGTTACGCGCTGATCGCGCTCGGACTGCGGCTGACGAAACTCGACCGGGTGAGGTTCGTGACGTGAGCGGGGCGCGGCGCAGCCCGATCACCGGCGTCTTCACGATCGCCGGGCTCGTCTTCCTATGGGCGCCGCTCCTGCTCGTCTTCCTCTTCAGCCTGCACTCGACGGCCTCGCTCACCTTTCCGTTCGAGGGCTTCTCGACTCGCTGGTACGACGAGGTGTTCTCCTCGGAGGAGATCCGCACGGCTGCCCGGAACAGCCTGACGGTGGCCACCTCGACGGCGATCGTGACGCTGATCCTGGGCACGCTCGCCGCCTACGGCCTGACGCGGACGAGCTCCCGGCTGCGCGGCCCGCTCTCACTGCTCTTCTTCCTCCCGATCACCCTGCCCGGCCTCTTCATCGGCATCTCGCTTCTGGTGGCCTTCTCGCGAGTGCAGTTCTCGCTCTCCCTGCTGACCGTGACGATCGCCCACCTCGTGTACGTGTTCCCGTTCTTCTTCCTGGTCGCCCGCGCGGCGCTGGAGCGACTTGACCCGGCACTCGAGGAGACCGCCACCGACCTGGGTGCGAGCCGCTGGACGGTGTTTCGGCGCGTGACGCTGCCGCAGGTGTGGCCGGTCCTGGTCGGCGCGGCCTGCCTCGCCTTCGCGCTGTCCTTCGACGAGTTCGTGATCACCTTCTTCGTCATCGGACCGGACTCGACCCTGCCCATGTACATCTGGTCCAGCCTGCGGCGTACGATCGACCCGAGCATCAACGCGATCTCCTCTCTGCTGCTGGCGTTCACGATCCTGCTGTTCGTTGTGACATTTCTGCTCACCATGTGGAGCGAGCGGCGCCGGCGCGGGCGCAGCCTCGCGGAGGACCCGCTCGTCCTGACCGGGCCGGCGGAGGGAACGGCGTGAACGCGGCCGAGCCACGCGTGCGCCTCGAGGGGATCACCCACCGCTTCGGCTCCGAGACGGCGCTGCGCGACATCTCGCTGGACATCGCGCCGAGCGAGCTGCTCACGCTGCTCGGCCCCTCGGGCTGCGGCAAGACGACGCTGCTGCGCATCGTCGCCGGCTTCGAGCGGCCGAGCGAGGGGCGCGTGCTGATCGACGGCGAGGACGTGACCTCGCTGCCGGCCAACAAGCGGCCGACCAATCTCGTCTTCCAGCGCCCCACGCTGTTCCCCCACCTCGACGTGTTCGCCAACGTGGCCTTCGGCCTGCAGGTGGCGCGCGTGAGCCGCGCCGAGCAGCGCGAGCGCGTGGCCGAGGCGCTCGCGCTCGTGCGACTCGAGGGCTACGAGAAGCGCCGCAGCCACGAGCTGTCGGGCGGACAGATGCAGCGCGTCGCGCTGGCGCGGGCGCTCGTCAACAGGCCCGCAGTGCTGCTCCTCGACGAGCCGCTCTCGGCTCTCGACCTGAAGATCCGCCTCGAGATGGAGGTCGAGCTGCGGCGCGTCCACCGCGAGACCGGAGCGACGTTCGTCTACGTGACCCACGACCAGCGCGAGGCGATGGCGCTCTCCGACCGCCTGGTGGTGATGGACCAAGGCCGCGTCGACCAGGTCGGCACGCCGACCGAGGTCTACCGCTGTCCGGCATCGGTCTTCGCCGCCCAGTTCGTCGGCAACGCCAACGTGCTGCCGGTGGACGTGGTCGAGTCGGGCGACGGAGATGCCGTGCTGCGCCTCGGCGGTCACACCCGGCGGATCGCCTACCGGGACGCGGCACCCGGTCCGGCCTGGCTCGTGCTGCGGCCCGAGGCCGTGCACGTGAGCGGAGCGTTCGCGGCCAACGGCACACCCGACTCGCTGCCGGGCGTGGTGCGCGACGCCGCCTACCGCGGCACCGGCTTCTCCTACCGAATCGAGCTGGCCGAGCTCGATGCCTACGTGAAGGCCGAGACCCGCGGCGCGGCCGGCCACGAGGTGGACCAGCCGGTGTCGGTCGACTGGGATTCCGACGCCTGCTGGCTGCTCCCCCGCGACGAGCAGGAGACGGTGGCTCCCACGCCGACCGCCGGCGAAGACCTGCGCCCGGCCGCGGGCCCGGGCGGCGAGGAGAGGCCGCAATCGGACCGGCCGAAGGAGGAGACCAAGGGATGACGACCGAGGGTGGGCGGGTGGCGCTCGTCACGGGCGCCGCTCGCGGGATGGGCGCTCAGGTGGCGCGCAGGCTCGCCGACGACGGTTACGAGCTGGCGGTGGCCGATGTGCGGAGCTGCGACGAGACGGTCGACAGCATCGCTGCGGCGGGCGGTCGCGCGCGCGGCTACACCTGTGACATCGCCGACTGGGACGGGGTGGGTGAGCTCGTCGAGGAGATCGAGCGCGAGCAGGGGCCGCTGTACGCCGTGGCCCAGGTCGCGGGGGTGTACCGCAACGTCCCGTTCCTCGAGCTCGATCCCGAGAGCTGGCGGCTCGTGATGGACGTGAATGTCGACGGCAGCTTCAATGTCACCCGCCACGCCGCCCGGCCGATGGCCGCGCGCGGCGAGGGCAGCATCGTCCTGATCTCATCGACGGCCTCGTGGCTCGTGTGGGACACGGCCGCTCACTACACCGTCTCGAAGGCGGCGATCGACGGCCTCGTCAAGGGAGCTGCGTACGAGCTCGGCCCCCAGGGGGTGCGCGTGAACTCGGTGGCTCCCGGAACGATCCGCACCCCGTCCACCGAGGCTGAGCTGGCGATGCCCGGGGTCGAAGCGGCGGAGGCCGGCGCCTGCCGGCTGCGCCGGGTCGGGGAGACGAGCGACATCGCGGAGGCGGTCGCGTTCCTGTCCGATCCGGGCCGGGCGGCCTGGGTCACGGGACACACGCTGGTGGTAGACGGCGGCTACTCCATCCACGGCGAGGGATCCAGCTTCGGCCAGCACGTGGACACGATTCCCGCCGCCCGCGGAGGCGGGGCATGAGCGGGCCGCTCGTCTACATCGAGTACATCACCCGCCGGCCGGGCGTGTCGCTCGAGGCATTTCACGCGCTTGCCGGCCACGGTCAGACGGGCTGGGCGGGCGACAACCCCGAAGAGGTCCTGCTGGCCAACCTTGGCCGCACCTGGCGCACCGGCCCGGAGCCCGAGTACCTCGCCTTCTGGTACACGCCCGGCCAGGGCCTCGACCGCTTCGACGACTGGGAGCGGATCTTCCGCTCCGGGGACGCGGACGAGTTCGAAGAGCCGTTCAAGATCGCGGCCCGCATCGAGAGCGCCGGCTCTTACGACCCCCTGATCGATCCCACGCCGGTCGAGACCGAGCGCGTCTACATCGAGTTCTTCGACATCGCCGACGGCGCCACGCGCGACGACGTTCGGACGGACTACGAGGGCCGCGCCGCCTCCCACCGCGAGCTGAAGCTGAATTTCGTCCTGGATCGCATCGGCCGGCTGGGTCCGGATCCGCGCGGCATCGCCGCCTGGGGACTCCCCTCGTGGGCCCATCTCGAGGAGATCGCGCGGGAGCTCGACGGGGCCACGGCGCCGGTCCGGCTCGTGAACGCCGGCATGTACTCGCAGTTCGGAAAGGAGACGCTGTGAGCGGTCGCATGGACGGCAAGGTCGCGGTCGTGACCGGCGCGGGCTCGGGGATCGGCCGCGCCACATGCGTGCGGCTGGCCGAGGAGGGCGCGGAGGTCGTGGTCACGTCGCGCAGCGCCGCCAATGTCGACGAGACCCGCGCCGAGGTGGAGCGGGCCGCCGGCGGGCGGCCGCGCGGCGTGACGCTCGACGTATCGGACAGCGCCGCCGTGGATGCGGCCTTCGCCCAGGTCGCTGAAGAGCTCGGGCGCATTGACGTGCTGGTGGCCAATGCCGGCATCGAGCTGCCCCCGGATCGGTCGGGCACCGGACCCAACATCACGGACACGACCGACGAGCAATGGAAGCGGATCCAACGGGTGAACGTCGACGGGATGTTCTACTCGTGCCGCGCGGCGCTGCGCCACATGCCCGACGGCGGCTCGATCGTGACCGTCGGGTCGATCAATTCATTCATCGCCTGGGAGAACGACGGTGCCTACACGACCTCCAAGGGTGCGGTGCTCCAGCTCACGCGCTCCGTTGCGGTGGACGTCGCCCAGCGCAACATTCGCGCGAACTGCATCTGCCCGGGCGTGATCGACACCCCGCTGAACGACATGTTCCTGGGCGCGGCGGAGGATCCCGACAGCCTCCGCGATGAGTACGCAGCGGTGGCGCCGCTCGGGCGGATCGCGGAGGCGCGCGAGATCGCGAACTGCATCCTGTTCCTGGCCTCGGACGAGGCAAGCTTCGTGACCGGCGCGGCGCTGGTGGCGGACGGCGGGGCGGTAATACGCCCATGAGCGCGCCGCCAAGGCTGGTCCTCGGTGCGGACACGCTCTGCTGGCACCTTCGCCTGGAAACCGGCGACATCACCCTCGAGGATGTGCTGGACGAGGCGGCCGATGCCGGCGCGGAGTACGTTCAGCTGACGCTCCACCACGCCCGCGAGCGGAGCGTCGACGACCTGCGCCGGCTGGCGGGCCGAGCGGACGAGCTCGGCCTGCGCATCCTCGCGTCGGGAGACTTCCTCGGCGGCGCCCGCTTCGGCGACGAGCCGAGCGTCGCGGCCGAGCGCGTGCAGACGTGGCTCGAGCGGGCGGTCGCGCTCGGCAGCCCGATACTGCGCGTGACGTCCGGGTTCTACCGCGCGGACCTCGCCACCCGCCCGGACGCCATCGAGGCCGAGCGGCAATGGGTGATAGCAGCGCTGCTCGCCTCTCTCCCTGCGGCGCGTGCCGCCGGCGTGACGCTCGCCCTGGAGAACCACGCCGACTTCTCTGTGTCGGAGTACCGCTCGATCGTCGAGTCGGTCGGCGACGACCACGTGCGCGTGTTCCTGGATGTGATCAATCCGGTCGCCGCGCTCGAGGACCCCGTACCCGTGGTGCGTGCGCTCGCCCCGCTCTCGGTTGCGGGCCACGTCAAGGACTTCGAGTTGGAGTCGATCCTGACCGAGGGCGGCTATCACCGCCGGGGTTTCTCGGTCCTGTATCGCTACCCCGGCGAGGGCGCGGCAAGCCTGGCGGCGATCTGGGCAGCCCTCGCGGACGGTCTCGACGGCCGCGAGCTGCCGATCGCCGTAGAGGGGCTCGACAATCGCGCCGAGGTGCGCGACCAGGGAGAACGCCTGCGCGGGAGCTTCGAGCACCTGCGAGGGCTTGCGCCGGCTCCTGCCGGGGCCTGAGCGGCGCGCCGCGGCAAGGCGCCATGAGCAACGGCTTCGTCCTCGGAACGCTTTCAGCCGTCGCCTGGGGCTTCGCGGACGTCCTCGTGACCTATCTATCGCGGCGCGGCGGCTTCTTCAGGACGCTGGTCTTCACCCAGGCCGTGGGTGTGGCCCTGCTCGTGATCATCGCGCTCGCGGTCGACGACCTGCCCGGGCCCTCCACGGTGCAGCTGCTTGCGCTCGCCGGGCTCGCCCCCGTGGCCGTGGCCGCCTACGGCGGGTTCTACAAGGCGCTCGAGCTGGGCCCGATCGCGATCGTCAGCCCGATCGCTTCCGCCAACGGCGCGGTCGTGGTCCTGCTCGCCGTGATCGTGCTGGGCGAGTCGCTCAGCTCGCTTCAGGCGTTGGGCTGTGTGCTCGTGCTCGGGTTCATCGTGCTCGCTGCGCTCGAGCCCAAAGCCGCCGGCGAAGCGGGCAATGGGAGCGGCATCCGGCTCGCGCTCGTCGCATCGGTCGCATTCGGCGGCTACCTGTTCGCGCTGGCGACCTTCTCGGAGGACCTCGGGTGGCTCGTGCCGATCCTGATCGCCCGCTCGATGACGGTCGCGATCTTGGCGGCTGTCGCGGTCACGCGGCCGCCGCCCGCCCTCGGTGTCTTCGGACGGATCGGCGTTCTCGGCTGCGTCGTCGCCGGAATGCTCGACGCCACCGGGTACCTCGTCTTCAACCGCGGCGCGGAGATCGGCGAGGTGGCGATCACGAGCGCGGCGGCGGCCTCCTATCCCGTGATACCGATCCTGGTTGGACTGCTGGCGCTGCGCGAGCGCGTGGCCTGGCACCAGCTGGTGGGAGTCGCCGGGGTGTTGTGCGGGATGGTCGTGCTGTCGCTGGGCTGATCGGGGCGCGGGGGCTACCAGTGGCTGCCCAGCGCCACCGTGATGGCCTCGCCGTTCACCGCGGCGGCGGCGTCAGAGGTCAGGTAGGCGACCACCGCGGCGATCTCCTCGGGAGTAGCGATTCGCCCCGCCGGGTTCGCGGCGGCCCGCTCGGCCCAGACCTCCTCCGCGCTCAGCCCGCGACGCTCGGCCTCCTGCTCGGCGTCGCGCTCTGCCATCTCCGTGCGCACCCAGCCCGGCAGGATCGCGTTGCACGTGATCCCGTGGGGCGCAACGTCCTGCGCCACCGAGCGCATCAGGCCGATCACCCCGTGCTTGGAGGCGCAGTAGGGCGACATCGAGGGCGCGCCCAGCCGGCCTGCTGTCGAGGAGATCATCACGATGCGCCCCCAGCCCGCCGCGATCATGTCGCGCACGAATCCACGCGTGAGCTCGAACGGCGCGTCGAGGTTGACCGCCATCGAGGCTCGCCAGCCCTCGCGGTCCTGCTCCCAGATCGGGCGGTCGTGCCAGCCACCGCGGCCCGCGTTGTTCACGAGGATCGTCACCGGGCCCACCCGCGCGTGCGCCTGCTCGATCACCTCGCGGCAGCCCTCGGGTGTGTCGATCGACGCCGTTAGCGGCTCGATACCGGGCTGGGTGGCAAGCTCCTCCAGCAACTCGGCGCTGCGGGCAACCGCGAGCACCCGGTGTCCCGCGCGCGCGAGGCTCAGCGCGGACGCACGGCCGATGCCGCGGCTCGCGCCGGTCACGAGCGCGACCCGCTCAGCCACCGGTCGCCGCCGTCACACCAGCCCGGGTAGAGGACGGTCTTGAGGCTGCGCTGATCCAGCGACCGCCCGCAGCGCCGCCTCGGTCTCGTCGAGCCCCACCCGGTCGGAAACGAGCTCCTCGAGCCGGAGTTCGCCGCCGGCGAGCAGGTCGCGCGCCTCCTCGTAGCGCTCGAAGCGCTGGTGCGGCGGCACGCCCACCCACTCGCTGCCCACGAGCGCGATCTCCTCGTAGTGCAGCCGGTTGAGATCGACCGGAGCGCGGCCCTCGTCGCCGAAGCCCGCGAACAGCACCACCCGCCCCCCAGGCGCGCAGGCGGCAACGGCGGCGGCGGCGATCTCGCCGCGCCCCAGCGTCACTACGATCGCGTCCGGCCCCGTGCCGCCGGACCACTCCGCGGCGGCACTCTCCCAATGCTCGGGGCCCACCGCCGCGTCCGCGCCGAGGCGCCTCGCAAGCGCGCGCCGGTCCTCGCGGGGCTCCACCACGAGCACCCGTGCGCCTCCCCGCGCGGCAACCGCGGTGAGCTGCAGCCCCATCGAGCCGGCGCCGACCACGGCCAAGCGGGAGCCGACGGTGACCTGGGCCTGATCGTGGACGGCGTGCAAACAGTCCGCCAGCGGCTCCACGAAGATCGCGCGCTCGAGCGGCAGCGCCCCGACCGGAAGCGCGCCGCGCGACCAGCCGTCGGGCCGGCCGGCGATCGTCGCGAACTCGGCATAGCCCGCATACGTGTCGCCGTAGACCCGCGTCCCGGGATCGAGCCCGTCCACCTCGGGCCCGGCGGCCACCACCCGTCCCACCCACTCGTGGCCCGGGTTCAGCGGATAGTCGCCGCGGTCCGTCCCGATGGCGTACTTGCGAGCGTCCGTCGGGCAGATGCCGCAGGCCTCGATACGCACGAGTACCTCGTCCGGCCCCGGCCGCGGCACGGGGACCGTCTCGACGCGCAGGTCAGCCGTGCCGTGCAGCCGCGCGACCCTCATCGTGTCGGGGATCATCGGAGGGTTCCCTCGAGTCCGGGACCGGCCAGCAGCTCGTGCACGGTCGGCGCGACGAGGCGCGACAGCTCGCGGAAGAGGGTGAGCCGGCCGCGCAGCCGCTCGCTGGTCGCGCGGGTCGGGCACCACGGTCCGGACTGGACGCCGCTCGGTGTCGACCCCGAGGGCGCGGAGGGCCAGCAACGACGGGCCTACCCCCTCGGCCGCGTCGGGAGCGATCTCGAGCGGCGCGCCGAGCGCGTCGGCGGTTGCCTGGAGCCACGGCTCGTTGCGCACACCACCCCCGGTCACCCGCCACGCGACGGCCGGACCGAGGGCCTGCTCGAGGCGCTCGGCGTGGTCGAGCACCACCAGGGCGAGCGATTCGACCAGGGCGCGGTAGACCTCGGCAGGGCCCACATCCGGCGTCAGGCCGACCAGGGCTCCTCGAGCCAGCGGGTCCCAGAGCGGAGTGCGCTCTCCGGCCAGATAGGGCAGGGCCAGGAGGCGGGGCCGCTCGGCCTGCGGCGCGACGGCGGTCAGATCCTCGCCGCCACCGAAGCGAGTCTCGAACCAGTCGAGCACGAGCCCGCCGGCCAGCGTCCAGCCCCCGATCAGCGTGCCTTCGCCCGGGTACGCCGAGACACCGAGGCCCGGCGGGGGGTCGAGCTCGGCGCCGGTGGCGCGGCAGACGATCATCGTGCTGCCGAGCACGAGGCCGTTGTCCCCTGGGCCGCGCACCCCGGCGGCCGCGATGTCGACGAATGAGTCGTAGGTACCGGCGATCACAGGCAGGCCGGCGGGGACGCCAAGCCGTTCGGCCCATCCCGG
Organism: uncultured Thermoleophilaceae bacterium; assembly: GCA_963757815.1. Taxonomy (GTDB): domain Bacteria; phylum Actinomycetota; class Thermoleophilia; order Solirubrobacterales; family Thermoleophilaceae; genus JACVRW01. The sequence continues at coordinate 134,264 of CAVWSN010000018.1, forward strand.
CTGTAGCCCTCCGGCTGGTGTCATGGGATCAACGGGTGCGGGCGAGGGGACCGGAGCATCCACACCGGGCAGCCTGTAGTCCGCGGCGGTGATCGAGTCCATCACCGGCACGCCGGACAGCGACGCGACGACGAAGCCGGTGGCGTCGAGGGCCCACGTCGCGCGGTCGGCGAGGCTCGGATCCCGCTCGATCCACCACGCCAGCTTCGGCAGGGCGTTGTCCAGGGTGGCGTGACCCTCCGCCGCCGCATCGGCCATACGGCGCCGCTGTGGCTCCGCACGCCGGTCGAGCGCGAACAGCGGCGCCGCCGTCAACGGCCGCAGGTCGTCGTCGACGAGGACGGGCGCCGGCCCGAGCGCGGCGACGCCGATCCCGGCGATCGCCACGTCGCCGGCGCCTCTGACCGCCTCGCGGCCCGCGCGCTCGACGCCCTCGAGCCAGTCCGCGGGATCGTGCTCGGCGATGCCGTCACCGAGCCGAGCACGCTCGTGTGCGCGCCGTGAGCTCGCCACGAGCAGACCGTCGTCGCGCACGACCGTCGCACGCACTCCGGAGAGACCGACGTCGAAGCCGAGGGCGTGCTCGCTCATGCTGGGAGGGATCCGTTACGAATGGGCTCGCCTCGACTCGCCGGGGCGCGATGGTATATCACGCCCGCGTGGACCCAACGACAGGATCGGTCTGGCACCGACCGCGCTTCCAGCGCCTCGTCCTGGGCGTGGCCGGGGCGATCCCGAGAGCCCTGCACCCGCTGCTCGCGGGGCCGGGCCGCGAGCTGGGTGGGCGGCGGCTCGCGCCCGATGTCGAGCTGATGCTCGGCCTGCACGAGCGCTTCGGGTGGCCGGACTACATCGGGATGCCGCCTGCCGAAGTCAGATCGCGGACCGAACTGGAGGCGCTCAGGTTCTCGTCGCGGCCGGTTCCCGGTGTGAAGGTTCGCGAGCTGTCCGTCCCCGGCCCGGCGGGCCCACTCGCCGCGCGGCTGTACCGGCCGCGCAGGGCGGCGGACGGCGGCCCGCTGCTGCTCTATTTCCACGGCGGCGGGTGGATGTCCGGTTCGCTGGCCACGCATGACTCCCGCTGCCGCTTCATCGCCCGCCACGCGGGTATCCGCGTCGTGTCCGGCTCCTACCGGCTGGCTCCCGAGGACCGCTTCCCGGCTGCGCTCGACGACGCCCGGGCCGCGCTCGAGTGGGCGCTCGACAATGCCGCCTCGGTGGGTGCCGGGCGCGTCGGGGTCGGGGGCGACAGCGCGGGCGGCAACCTCGCGGCCGTGCTGGCGCGCGAGGGGCGCGGGCGCGTCGCCTTCCAGCTCCTGATCTATCCGGTGATCGACCTGTCGCGCGAGCATCCGTCGTACGCGACCTTCGCCGACGCGCCGTTCCTGACCGCACGGGAAATGCGCTGGCTCCGCGACCTCTACCTGACGGACGAGGAGGACGCTCGCGACCCGCGGGCCTCGCCGCTGCTGGCGGAAGATCTCTCCGGCCTGGCCCCGGCGTACCTGGCGCTGGCCGGCTTCGACCCGCTCTACGACGAGGGGCTCGCGTACGGCGCTCGTCTGCGCGAGGCGGGCGCCGACGTAACCCTGGCACTCAACGAGGGCCAGCCGCACGGGTTCACCGGGATCATCGACGCGTGCCCGAGCGCCCGCCTGGCGCTTCGGGACGCGTGCCGCTGGCTGAGCATGCGCTGAGGCGTAGCATGGGTCGCCCCGACACCTGAGAGGCACGGGGGGCGTGCGTCTCATCTCCACCGGAATCCTTGCGCTGTTCCTCGGGCTCACGGCCGGTTCGGCCATGGCCGGCCCCTCGCAGGCGAACAGCGATGCCGTCCCGGGTGAGCTGATCGTGCGCTTCGCGCCGGGCGCAGATGCGGGCGACCGGCACGAGATCCGCGAGCGGGCCGAGGTCGGCCTCGACACGACGCTGCCCGTCCCCGGGCTGCAGCTCGTGGAGACCCACCCGGGCCAGTCCGCGGCGGCCGCGGAGCGCCTGCTCGAGCGCGACGGCGAGGTCCTCTACGCCGAGCCGAACTACCACCGGCGAGCCTTACTGCGTCCCGGCGATCCGAACTTCGGGTCGCAGTGGGCATTCGAGAACGTCGGGCAGCTCGGCGGTCTCCCGGGCGCGGACATCAACGCGGTCGCCGCCTGGGACATCACCACCGGCAGCCCGGCGACCGTCGTGGCGGTGGTCGACTCCGGCGTCGCGCTCGATCACCCCGACCTCGCCGGATCGAGCTGGACGAACCCGGGCGAGAGCGGCAACGGAGCCGACGACGACGGCAACGGGCTCGTGGACGATGTCCGCGGTTGGGACTGGGTGAGCGGGGACCCGAACCCCGCGGACATGAACGGTCACGGCACCCATGTGGCCGGGATCGTCGGCGCCCGGACCAACAACGGCACCGGCGTGGCCGGCACCAGTTGGGGCACCCGCCTGATGGCGCTGCGGGCGGCGTCCGACAACGGCGTCGGGACGGTTGCGAACCTCGTGCGCGCCTTCCGCTACGCCGCCGCCGAGGGCGCGCGCATCGTCAACATCAGCCTGAGCGCCTCCACGCCCTCACTCGCGGAGCAGGATGCAATTGCGGCCGCCCCCGGGGTGCTGTTCGTGGTTGCCGCCGGCAACAGCGGCGCCGACAACGACCGCTTCCCGGAGTACCCGTGCGCCTATGCGCTGGCGAACATCGTCTGTGTGGCGGCCACGAACAGCAGCGACCAGCTCGCTTCGTTCTCGAACTACGGGGACGCCACCGTCGACCTGGCCGCACCCGGGGAAGCGATTCTGAGCACCTGGGTCGGGGGCGGCTATCAGTACTCGGACGGCACCTCGATGGCTGCCCCGCACGTCGCGGGCGCAGCCGCCCTGCTCCTGGCCGCTCGTCCGGACCTGAACACAGCCGGGCTTCGCACGGGGCTGCTCGCCGGCGTCGACGTGCTGACGCCGCTCGTGGGGCGAGTGGCGACCGGCGGGCGGCTCGACCTGCGCCGGATGTTCGACGCGGCCCCGCCCGCAATCCAGGCCGTCGCATCCACCCCCCTCCGCAGACGCCCGCGCTCACACCGCGGCCGGCTCGGGCGCGTGACCGCCGCGCTCCCCGCCTTTCCCTGGTGGTCAAGCGCCGCATGCCGCTGGCGCGCGTGCTGCGCCGCGGACTCCCGTTGCGCGCGATCTGCAGCGAGCCCTGCTCCTTGCGGGTGCGGGTGGTCCTCCCGCCGCGGCCGGGCCCGAGGGCGCGCGGGCCCGGCAGGAGGCGCGCGGTCGAGATCGGCTCACTGACGCTCGCCCCCACGAGCTCTCACCACGCCACCCTCCGCCTCGCCCGCCGTGCCCGGGCTCTGCTTCGAGGAGCGCGGCGTGCGACCGTCACGGTGCACGCCCGGGGCGCCGACACGGCGGGCAACACGGTGGTGGCGCGCGCACGAGTCACTTTGCAAGCGGAGGAGCTAGCGCGACGATCTCAGACGCGTCCTGCGGCTCTGCGCTGCTGGCGCGCGATCGCATCGATGACAACGGCCGAGAGAAGCACGGCGCCGGTGACGATGAACTTGACCGAGGACTGGAGCGCAGCAGGTACATGCCGTTGGATATCGAGCGGATGAGCAGCGCTCCGAGCAGCGCGTCCACAACGCTGCCTCGGCCTCCGAAGAGGCTGGTGCCCGGCGATCACCGGGCAAGGCGATCGCCAGGAGCAGGAGGTCGCTGGCGCCCGAGGACTGGTTCACGGCGAGCAGACTCGAGGCGGCCATGATGCCGCCCGACCGCGGCCATGCTAGAGGCGAGCATGAATACCGTGACGCGCACGCGGGTGAGCTGATGCCCGCGCGCCGAGCGGCCTCGGCGTTACCACCCACCGCGTAGATATGGCGGCAGAACGTGGTGCTGAGTGGTGACGTACTGGAACAGCAGGACGAACCCGATCAGGATCAGCGCGGCCAGGGGCACGACAGCGGTCAGAGTTGAGCACGGCCACGGCGGCGATGACGGCGGCGGCGAGGATCACGATACGGGCGGCCGCCGCGGCGAGCGGGGAGACGGCGAGGCCGTCGCGCAGCCGAGTGCGACGGTGCGTCGAGCGTCGAGCGCCGCGAAGGCCACGATGCTCAGCGCCGCCACGACACAGCCGAACGTGTCGCTGTAGAAGGTGTTGGCGAGACAGGTGATCTTAGGGTCGGTGAGGTTCACCGTTCCCGTGTGACGCAGAGCACCTCGAGCAACGCGCCTGCCAGGCGAGCAAGCCGGCGAGGGTGACGACGAACGAGGGGATCCCGAAGCGCGTGAAGATAGAACCCCTGGAAGAGCCCGATCAGCGGTCGCCGGCCGCGATCCCGGCGGCGATCGCGAGGTACGGAGACTAGCCGTGCTTGACGCGACAGCACGGCCATCATGGCAGCGCAGAGGCCGCTCACCGCGCCGACAGACAGGTCGATCTCGCGCAACAGCAGCACGAGCACGACGCCCGACCGAGATCAGCCCGATGGCGGTGATCTGAAGCACCAGGTTGGTGAGGTTGATCGCGGAGAGGAAGCGGTCCTCCTGGATCTGGAAGATCACCCAGATGACCGCGAGCGCGAGGATCACGCGCAGCGACGGCGAGGTCACCCTGGATGAAGCGCCTCAGCAGGTCGACGCGCCGTCGGCGCGGCGTCGTCGACCGACGCGGTGGCTTCGCGCGTGGTCATCGTCCACCTCCGTTCGTAGGCGGCTCCGCCCGTGATGGCCGCCACGACCTCCTCGTGACTGGTAGTCCGCCGCTCGGAAGTCGCCAGCCTAGCGGCCCAGGCGCAGGACGAAGATGCGGTAGGCCACCTCGAACACGTCGGCGAGGTTGTGGCTGATCACGACGACGGCGTGGCTCTGGTCGCGCAGGCGGGTGATCAGCGAGAGCACTGAGCTCGGTCTGGCGCACGCCGAGGGCGGCAGTCGGCTCGTCGAGCACCACGAGCCTGGGATCACCGAGCAGGGAGCGCGCGATCGCCACCTGCTGGCGCTGGCCGCCCGAGAGCGTGCCGACCTCGCTGCGCAGGTCGACGATCGTCACGGCGAGCTCGTTACAGCAGCGTGGCGCGTGCGCTTCTCCATAGCCATTCTCGTCGAGCCTGCGGGTCACGCTCGCCGACCTCGTCGCGGACGCGCTCCTCGCGCCCAGGTAGAGGTTCTCGACGACATCGAGGTTGTCGCACAGCGCGAGGTCCTGGTAGACGGTCGCGATTCCGAGCGCGACGGCGTCGTCGGGTCCGTGGATCGAAACCTCGCGCCCGTCGAAAGAGGATGCTGCCCTAGTCGGCTGGGTGGATACCGGCGATCGTCTTCACGAGGGTCGACTTGCCGGCGCCGTTGTCACCGACGAGCGCGACGACCTCGTCGCGACGGACCTAGAAGTCGACGCCGCTCAGCGCCTGGACCGCGCCGAAGCTCTTGCTGATCCCCTTCAGGGCGAGCACGGCGTGCTTTCGCTCATCTGATTTGCTACACTCCTGGACTCTCGTCTCGTTCCCGGAAACCTTCTCAGACGCACCCTACTGGTATATACCAGTTGTGCTAGCGTACCCGCACCCGTCGAGGAGGAGTGATGGAAGATCGCTGGAGTCGTCTCTCGGCATTAGTCGCCTTCGTAGTTGCTCTGCTCGCCGCGGCCACCTTCGCGGCCTGCGGCGACGACGATGACGACGGCGGCAACGGAAAAGGCGGCGGCGGCGGCGAAGGGCGGCTGAAGATCGCGCTGCTCCTGCCCGAGACCAAGACGACTCGCTACGAGAAGCAGGACCGCCCCAACTTCGAGCGTCGCGTCAAGGAGCTGTGCCCGGACTGCGAGGTCATCTACTCGAACGCGGACCAGGACCCGGCCAAGCAGCAGCAGCAGGCCGAGGCGGCGATCACGCAGGGCGCGAAGGTGATCGTGATCAGCGCGGTGGACGTTGAGTCGGCCGGCGCGATCGTCCAGAGCGCGAAGCAGTCGGATGTCAAGGTGATCGCCTACGGGCGGCTGATCCAGGACGCGGACATCGACTACTACGTCTCGATCGACCCGTTCAAGGTGGGCCAGCAGCAGGCCGAGGTGCAGATCGACGCGCTCGACGAAGGCCGGCGCGAAGAACCCGCGGATCGTGATGATCAACGGCGCGCCGACGGACACGCAACTCGAAGCCGTACAAGGACGGTGCGAAGGGAGGTGCTCGAGCGAGCGCGGGCGAAGATCGTGAAGGAGTACGACACGCCGGACTGGAGCCCTGACAAGGCCCAGCAGCGAGATGGAGCAGTCGATCACCGCGCTCGGCAAGGACGGCTTCGACGCGCGTCTACGTCGGCGAACGACGGCATGGCGGGCGGCGCGATCGCGGCCTCAAGGGCGCGAACATCGACCCGGCGAGACGCTACGTGACGGGCCAGGATGCAGAGCTGGACGGCGATCCAGCGCATCCTGACAGGCGAGCAGCTGATGACCGTCTACCAGCCGATGATCGAGCATCGCCGAGACGTCCGCCGAGCTGGCAGTCCGATCGCGCAGGGCGAGGAGCCGCACGCGGACCTGGCGACCGAGAAGGTCGACAACGGCGCGAAGCAGGTGCACTCGGTCTGCTCGACACGATCGCCGATCGTGAAAGACAACATCGAGAGGACACGGTCGTGAAGGAGGAGTTCCTCGAAGTGCAGGCGACATCTGCACGGGGCGAGTACGCGGACGCGTGCAAGGAGGTCGGGCTGCAGTGAGAGTACGGCGGCGCTCGCGGTCGATGCGGGCCAGAGCGAGGTGAGGGTCGCGCTCATCGACGAGCGCGGCCGGCGCGCTGGCGACCGCCCCCGGGGTAGTCCGGATGGATGGCGTACGCGACGGGCCCGAGCAGGTGGCCGGAAGCCTGCTGGAGCGCGGTGGCGGGCCTGGTGATCTCTCTGCCGAGCCCGCCCCGACAGACGGGTATCGGCCTCTCGGGCTTGGAGGCCGCAACGGACGACGGACCTGGATCGCGCTGGCCGACGCGGCTGCACCACGAGGCTGCGCGTAGAGCGGCATGGCGATCGCGAAGCGACGGCGCTGACGGCGCTGCTCGGTGCTCTAGGGAGACCGAGACGGCGTGGTGGTGGCTGCCTGGCACCGGCACGACCGTGCCTCGCGCGCGGCGCGCGAGCGCTTGGCGAAGGTCGACGGCTGGGGCTCGCTCCTGGGAGATGCGGGCAGCGGCTTTGCGATCGGACGGGCCGGTCTCGATGCCGCGCTGCGCGAGCTCGACGGGCGCGGCGGCTCGCGCGCGTCTGCTGCGAGGCCGCCAAACAGGCGCTTCGGCGAGCGTCGAGCGGATTCCGGAGCTCGTCTACGCCGCGCGACGTCCCCCAGTCGCGCGCGATCGCCGGCTTCGCGACTCGAGGTAGACGGGCGAAGCGACGGGCGGTGACGAGATCGGGCGTGGCGATCCTGCGCCGACGCCGGCGCGCGAGCTCGCCGTCAGGGCCTGCGCGGCGCTCGGGCGCGTCTGTTCGAGCCGGACGAGGTAGCACTCGTCTCGTACACGGGCAACGTGTTCAGGGCGGGCGAGCTGGTCGATGGAGCCGTTCACGCGAGAACTCGACTTCGCGCGACCGGGCACCACCTTGGTGCCGCCCTCGGGCGACTCCGCTTGCCGGAGCCGGCTGCTCGCCGAGCTGGCACGACTGCGGCCGAGCCTGGACTCCTTTCAGACGTGGCCCTGAGCGACGCTTCGAGCGCTGCGCGGCGGACTCGCTAGTGTCCGTGCAGGCGGCGGCCGGGAGCCCGCTGCGCGGAGCCGTTGGTACATGGCACGCGCTGGCGCGCGCGGCTGAGGCGGGCGGCGCAGTGTGCGATCCGCGCGCGAGGGAGTGGCGGATGTAGAAAGCGATCCGCGCGGCGGTCGATGTGCCCGATAATAGGACTGAGCAAGCGGACGCGTCAGGGTAGTGACGTGTACATCACTCCCGCTATCGGCGGATGCTCCAGTCGGTAGCCGCGGGCATCGGACGCTGGTGGCTGTAGACGCGACGTCGCGCCGGCGTCCCGACGGGCGCCGACGGTCGCCGAGTTCGTGCGACGCGCCGAGCTGCATGGGCGGGTGCTCGCCGACGTCGACTGCGCCGCAGGCCGGCCGTGCGGCGTGTGCGGCGGGCGCCGCCGCGGTGGCAACGACGCTGGCGGGCTACTCGACGGCGCCGCGCCGCCGGCAACGACCCGGACATCGCGCTGGTCGCAGCAGTTGGTCGCGCGAGCTCGACTGCCCGGTCGCTCGCCGAAGGCCGCTACGCGATCCACCGAGGCAGGTGCGGCCGCCCTGACGGCGGGCGCGCTTCGCCGTCGTCGTGGGCACGGCGATCACCGGACCCGAGCGCGCTCACGCGCAGGTTCGCCGCGGCCACCCCGCGGTCCGGATGGCTCAGCGCGCTGACCGAAGCGGCCGGCGCTCCCGCGCGTCTGCCCCGCGGCGCCGAAGGGCCAGGCAGCTCCGCGGGATCCTCGAGGGCCTGCGTCGAGGCGCTGCGCGCCGGGCAGCGCGCTGCCCTCCGAGCGCGAGCTCGCGGACCGCTACGGGCTCGCCGCATGACCGTGCGCAACGAGATCGAGCGGCTGACGCGGAAGGGCTCGTCTACCGGCTGCACGGCCGCGGGACCTTCGTCGCCGAGCCGCGCGTCGCCCAGGCCGGTAGCGTTCAGCTCGTTCACCGAGGACATGAGTCGCCCGCGGCCATCGTGCCCGGCTCGATCGTGCGCGCGCGCGAGACGATCGAGGACGGACGGCTTCGCTCGCGGCCGCGCTCGAGCTCGCCGCGGCGACCGAGATCTTCCGGCATCGACCGCGTGCGCACCGCCGACGGGCGAGCCGATGGCGATCGAGCAGGTGTATCTCCCGCTGCGCGCGCTTCGAGGGGATCGAGCAGGTCGAGTTCGCGCAGGCTCGTCGCTCTTCGACGTGCTCGGTGACGCGCTTCGGCGTATGACTGCAGGCGGGGCTGAGCAGCGCGTGAGTGGCGGTGAGAGATCGAGGGCGAGGACGCACCGCTGCTGGGCGTGGCCGACGGGCAGCCTGGGTTGCGCTTCCAGCACGCGTCGCGCGCGACGGTGAAGGCGTGCCCGTCAGTACTACGCGGTGTCGCTCTACCGCGGCGATCGCTACGAGATCGAGCTCCGCCAGCAGATCCGCGACGACGTGACGCGCGCTCGGCGCGCGCATGAGAGGCGGACATGGCGGGCGCAGCCGGAGGTCCTGCGCGCACTCGCCTGCCGGCCGGACCGCTCGCGCGCTGCGCGGTGCGGCGCGCGGCCGGTCGGGATCGTGATCGTGGCGCGTGGCTCGTCGGACTACGCGGCGATCTTTGGCCGCTACCTGCTCGAGGCGACGTCGCGGGCGTCCGGTCGCGCTGCTGCGCCGAGCCTGCAGACCTCTACGGGGTCGAACCGCGGCTCGTAGGGCTGGCTTGCGCATCGGCATAAGCGCAGTCCGGACGCGACGCCGGAGATCGCGACGGTGCTCGACCGCTACGGGCGAGCGGGTGCGCGCACGATCGCGGTGACCAACGACCCGAAAGCCCGCTGGCGCGCTCGTAGCCGGCATGTGGACCTCGGCGCTGGCGCCGGAGCGAGGCGCGTCCCTGCGACGAAGACCTTCACCGCGCAGCTGGCAGCGATGGCGCTCGATGGCGGAGGCGCTCGGACCGGTGCCGTGGGACGCGGCCGACTGGGACGCGCTGCCGACATGCGTAGACGACGGTGCTCGAGAGACCCCGCGCCGGCCGAACGAGGCCGCCGCGCGGCTCGCGCGACGCCAGATGAGCTCGATCTGCCTCGCTCGCGGCTACCTCATGCTGCGTGCGCTCGAGGCAGCGCTGAAGCTGCGCGAGGCCACCGGCGTGCGCGCGGAGGGCTGGTCGGCGGCGGACTTCCGCCACGGGCCGGTGACGGTGGCGCGCGGCGACCTCCGCTGCTCGCGGTCAGCGCGGCGGGGCCGGCCGCGGACGACGTGGAGGAGCTGGCGCGCGAGCTCGAGGCAGCTGGCACGCGCGTGCTCCGCCTTGGCGACCCGCCGGCGCCGACCTGCCCTATCCAGGCGACCTGCGCCGAGCCGCTGAGCGCGCTCCCGGCGGCCGTCCGGGCCCAGCAGCTCGCGCTCGCGCTGGCGCGGCGGCGCGGGCTCGACCCCGACTCGCCGCCCGGCCTGCGCAAGGTCACGCTGACGCGCTGAGCGCCTCAGCTCCGCCCACGAGGGTGCGCTGCACCCGCAACTCGTCGTCCAGCACCGCGATGTGCGCGGGGCGGCCGGGCAGCAGCACTCCCGAGGTCGTCGCGGCCGAGCAGGGCGGCCGGCGCGAACGAGGCGGCGTACACGGCGTCGGCCATGGACGCCCCTCCCGCAACCAGATTCCGGACCGCCTCGTCCATGGTCAGCACGCTGCCGGCCAGCGTCCCGTCAGGCAGGCGCACCGCGCCGTCGCGCACGCGCACCGCACGCCCGCCGAGCTCGTACTCGCCGGCATCAAGCATGGCGGCCTCGATCGCGTCGGTCACGAGGCAGAAGCGCCGGCCGGCGGTGAGAAACACGCCGTAGGCAGACTCGGGCGCGAGGTGGACGCCATCGACGATGGCCTGCACGCTGACGTCCGCCCGCACAAGCGCCGCGCCACCGACGCCGGGATCGCGGGGGCGCCAGCGGCGGTGGGCGTTGTGGATGTGCGTGATCGCGCGCGCGCCGCGGTCGAATGCGGCGTGGGCCTGCTCGGCGTCGGCGTTGGAGTGCCCGCACGAGACCACGACGCCGCGCGCGACCAGCCACTCGACCAGCTCGAGCGCACCGGGCAGCTCGGGGGCGAGAGTAATCATGGTCACCCCACCGCCGGCAAGCAGGCGCCCGGCGAGCCGCGGGTCCGGGAGCAGCAGGCACTCCGGGTCGTGCGCGCCCGGCCACTCCGGCGACAGGAAGGGTCCCTCGAGATGCACGCCGCAGATCAGCGGCAGCCCGGCGGCGCGCGCGCCCTCGGCGGCCTCCTGAGCGCTCGCGAGCGGCTCCGCGTACGCGTCCGCGGGCGATGAGATGAACGACGGCTGGTAGGCCACCACCCCGGTGCGCGCCAGCGCCTCACCGGCACGGCGGTAGTCGGACGGGTCGGCGGTGAGGAAGTCGACACCCGCCGACCCCGTTGAGGTGAAGATCGACGAAGCCCGGCACCGCGATGCCCTCGCCGCCGGCCGGCTCGACGCCCACCGCGGTGATCACACCGTCGTCGATTGTCAGATCTCCGTCGACCAGCCGGCCATCGACGAGCGCAGCTTTCACGCCGAGCCGCAAGGAGCCCACCTCCGGTCTATACCACCGACTCTATACGCGCTCTTCGGGGTCGCGGGCGGGCGGCGGCGGCGTGGGAGGGGCACACCGCCGCCGGGCCCGCGGGCCCCTGGGGCGGCCTATCCGGGCACGCGCGCGACCCTGCTCGTGCGCCCGTCGACGGCCTTCGTCCGCAGCGAGACGAGAGCGTCACCGACCCGCACCGGCCGCCGGTAGACGGACCAGCGCTGCCCGTCGCTGCGAGTACTCGATCGTCAGGCCGGGGTTGCGAACGTTCGCGCTCAGCACACCTCCCTGGATGCGTCGCGCCCGGGCAGCGGGATCCTGTAGTTGACGCCGGTCACCCTCGCAGCCCGACCGGCCGATACCAGGACAGCAGCGGGAAGGTCACCTGGCCGAGCGTGTTCGAGAACACCTCCCAGGCCGCCGGCATCTGCGCGGGCGTGGGCGTCTCGCGGTTCCAGGCCCGCTCCGCCACGCCGAGCAGCTTCGGGAAGGCCTGGTACTCGCGGATCTCGGGCGACTTGCCGTTCTCGGCCCAGAGCTGAGCCTCGAGGCCGAGGATGTTGCGCCTCCCCTCGGCGGTCAGCTGCTCCCAGCCCGGGTCGGGCGTGAACGGGGCGCCCCAGCGATCGTGGGTCGCGTTCGCGTAGACGTCGAACGGCTGGTAGGTGAACGTCTTCTCCTCGTCGACGAAGTTCGCCCAGTAGTAGCCCGGCTCGTCCGGATCCTTGTTGTAGGCGAGGTCCATGTAGAGGTTGGTGGCGTGGGCGAGGATCACCGGGATCCCGTCGTTGGCGAACTTGTACGCCTCCTGCTCGCGCCCCCAGCCCCACACGTTCTGCCACGGCAGCGGCACGAAGTTGTCGAGCCGCAGACCGCTGCCGCCCGCCAACAGGACGTCCTCCCAGCCGGCGGTGCGCGGCGCCACCGTCAGGGCGATCTCGTTCCAGCGGGTGAAGAAGAGGTCCATCAGCTGGGCGTCCGTCTTGCCCGCCGTATCGGGGTTCGCCTGGCACAGCGGAGAGCCCTGCCAGCGGTTGGGACCGGGTGCCTCGTCGCCGCCGAGGTTCACCATCGGGAGCGGCACGCCCGCGGCGTCGTACATCGCCGCACCTCGCGTCGACCACCTTCTCGAGGAAGCGGTAGGTGCTCTCGATGCAGGGATTGACGAGGTTGTCGGTGTAGTACTGGACGCTGCGAGTGCTCGGAGGTGTCGAGCGGGGTCGAGCAGCCGGTAGCGATTCGCCTCCACCGGATCGGTCGGGGCCAGGCGCTCGAAGCGGCGCTCCATCGCCTGCACCGCGGCCCTTGCGTGCGCGGGGAAGTCGAACTCCGGGATCACCTGGATGTGCCGCTCCGCGGCGTACCCGAGGATCTCCTCGTAGTCACGGGTCGTGTAGAAGCCGCTGCCGTCGCCGACGTAGTTGAGCGTCGCCTGCTCGAAGCCCTGGTAGGCGGGCGTGCGGCCGAGGTTCGCTTCGCGCTCGCTCCGCGGCTTGCCGAAGACGTTGTCACCGCCGGACAGGTCGTTGCCCGAGCCCATGGACCTGGTGCAGCATCGTGTCCTCGGTGAGGTCGAAGCCGCGCCGGGCGCCGTAAGAGGTCAACTCGGGCAGACCGGGAATCTGCAGCCGCCAACCCTCGTCGTCGGTGAGGTGGAAGTGCAGCCGGTTGAGCTTCAGGAAGGCCATCAGGTCGAGCAGCTTCTGGATCGTCTGCTTCGACTCGAAGTGGCGGGCGACGTCGATGCCCATGCCGCGATAGCCGAACAACGGGGCGTCGGCGATCCGCGCCTGCGGCACCGTACGCTGCGCTGCTCGTTGCCGCGCGCGGCGGCCTCGTAGGCCTCCGCCGGGATCAGCTGCCGGAGCGTCTGGATCCGTACAGCACCCCGGCGCGGTCCGCGCCGGCGATGCGGATGCCGCTGTCGGAGATGCGCAGCGTGTAGCCCTCGGCGTCGAGGTCGCGGGAGTCGAGAGCGGCGAGCTCGATGCTCCCGCTTCCTCCTCCGCCCCCGGTCTCCCGCGCGAAGTCGCCGCCGAGCACGTCCGCGAGCGCCGACTCGAGGTAGGCCGCCTCGGCGCGCAGCGCGAGCGGATGGCTGATCGCGGTCCGGCGGGGATCGATCCTGAAGGTTCCGCTCCGGCGCTCGGCGCTGAGCGGCTGCGGCAGGATCCGCTCGCCCAGCTCGAGCTCCGTCAGCGCCGCCGTGTTCTGGGCGAAGCGGGTGGCCGGCGTCTCGACCGGCCGCTTGTCGCCCTCGAAGACCGTCGTCTGCCGCGGGTCGCTCGCGTCGAGCAGCGCCCCTGCCGGGCACCCAGCGAGCGGGGCCGCCGTCGAAGGAGATGTGCCAGCCGGCCGGGCCGTCCGTCTTGAGGATCGCCCACAGCTCGACGTCCAGGGTGATCTCCCGCGTCGCGCCCGGGCCGATCGGATCGAAGTCGCTCGTCGGCTCGAGCACGTAGTAGTCGCCGCTCTGGGCGGCGTCCGCAAGCTTCAAGGGTGAGGCCCTGCTCGGCCAGCTGGAGGCGCGCTCCGTCGCCGAGCTGCTCCGGGCGGATACACCGCGAGGGGCTGGCGCACGAAGCTGAAGAAGAGCCTCCAGTCGCCGCCGAGCGCACACTGCGCGGTCGCCGTTGCGCAGGGTGAGGCGCGCACGGAACCACGACGCGGGAGCGATTGAATGGTCGACCGGCTGGAACGTCACGCGCAACTCGACGGGCGTCGGGACGGCAGTCGCCTGGTGCCGCCGACGCTCCGGGCGCCGCGGCGAGCAGCAGCACCGAGCCGAGCAACGCGACCGCGAGCAAGGGTGAGACCCGCTTCGTCATCTGGACGAGCCTCCATTGGGCGAGGCGGGCGCTGGCCAGGGCCCGCCATTCACGGAACCTCGCCCGCCGATCAATGGTCTAGACCAGTGACCCAACCTACTGGTCTAGAACAGTTGATGCAGGCCGGAGTGAGCGACTGTTCCGTCCGGATCGTGAGCGAACATATGTTCGTGTCGAGAAGCGAGGCCACCATCCTGCACGCGGACGTCGACTCGTTCTTCGCGTCCGTCGAGCAGCGTGATGACCCGAGCCTTCGCGGCCGTCCCGTCATCGTCGGAAAGGGCGTGGTGCTCGCCGCGAGCTACGAGGCCAAGGCATTCGGGGTGCACAGCGCGATGGGGGGCACGCGGGCACGCCGCCTGTGCCCTCAGGCGGTGGTCGTGGAGCCGCGCATGTCGGCGTACGTGGAGGCGAGCGAGGCGATGTTCGAGGTGTTCGCCGAGACCTCTCCCACGGTCGAGGCGCTCTCGATCGACGAGGCGTTCCTTGACGTAGGCGGGATGGAGCGCATCGCCGGACCGCCCGCGGAGATCGCGGTGCGGCTGCGGCGTGTGCTGCGCGAGCGGGTGGGGCTGCCGGTGACCGTCGGGGTCGCGAGCACGAAGTTCCTCGCCAAGGTGGCGAGCGGCGTCGCGAAGCCCGACGGCCTGCTGATGGTGCCCCCGGGCGGCGAGCTGGCGTTTCTGCACCCCCTGCCGGTGGAGCGGCTGTGGGGGGTGGGCGAGGTCACGGCTCAGAAGCTCCGGGAGCGAGAAATCGAGACGGTCGCCCAGGTTGCGGAGCTGGGCGAGGCCGAGCTCGTGTCGATTCTGGGGCGAGCCTCGGGCCGGCATCTCCACGCGCTGGCGCACAACCACGACCCGCGCCCTGTGCGGCGCCGGCGGCGGCGCAGGTCGATGGGCACGCAGCGCGCACTCGGGCGTCGCTCCCCGAAGTCGCCGGAGGCTCTCGATACCGTGCTCGTCGCGCTCGTGGACCGTCTGGCCCGGCGGCTGCGCAAGGCGGAGCGCGTCTGCCGCACCGTTGTGCTCAGGCTGCGCTTCGACGACTTCGCGCGGGCAACCCGGTCACACACCCTGCCCGAGTCGACCGCGGAGACCCGGACGATCCTGGCCACCGCGCGCGAGCTTCTGGCCGCGGCCATGCCGACGATCGAGCAACGAGGCGTGACGCTCGTGGGCATCAGCCTCGCCAACCTCGACGACGACGCCGTCCAGCTGGCGCTGGCGGTCGAGCGCCGAAGCGCCAGCGCGCTGGACGCGACCGTCGACGACGTGCGGGACCGCTACGGCTCTGAGGCGATCACGCGCGCGGTGCTGCTGGGCCGTCGCGAGGACCCGACCGTGCCGCAGCTACCGGACTGATGAGAGGTCGCCCCAGCGCCGGCCCCCGCCCCCGCCGGGATTCGCCGGGCGGTCGCCGCACGGCGTCCGGCGGCGGGTCAGCGCACGAGCCGGCGAAGCCACTCGCCCACCGGCGCGGCCACGGCGTCGAGCCCGGCGCGCAGGCTGTGGTTTCCGGGCACCGTCACGAGCGTGTGCCGCGGGCCGGCGCGCGGCATGCCGAACGGATCGCGGTCGCCCTGCACCACGAGCACCGGCACCTCCACGGCGTCGAGCTCGTGTTGACGCGACTTGGACGGGTCCGACGCGCGGCCGGGCGCGTGGAGCGGAAACGCCAGGCAGAGCACGCCGATGGCGCCGGTTTCCGCGGCGGTGCGGCATGCCACGCGCGCGCCCGCGGACCGCCCGCCGGTCACGAGCGGCAGGTCCCGCAGCTCCTTGGCTCGCAAGCGTTCGACCACGGCCGTCCAGGCCGCGTCGAGCTGCGCAGCCGGCGCGGGAGAGCGCCGCCCGGCAACCAGGTAGGGCTGCTCGACGAGCGCGACGCTGAAGCTCTCGGAGAGGGCGGCGCCTGTCGCCGCCACGAGGTCCGGAGCACTCACCCCGCCGCCCGCGCCGTGGCCGAGCACGAGCGCGCCGACCGGGCGCTCGGCGGCGTGCAGGTGCGCCCTCGCGGGGCCGTGAGGGGTCTCTATCTCGAGCGCGGTCGGTTGGGAGGCCCCGCGGCCCCGTTTTGCTCCTGTCACGGCACGACCGGCCATTCCCTCATGCTGACAGGCTGCGCTCGGCTCGGACTTGACTTCAAGCGCGCTTGAACCTCGACCATTGATGGCTCGATCCCACGAAAAACGTCGAGGAGTCAGACATGACAGAGTCACGCAGCCCATTCCGCCAGATCACGGACGAGGTCACATCCTGGCCCGGCGTGAGCGCCGGCCACGGCAGGCGCGGCGAGTTCTCATTCAAGCTCGGGCCCCGGGAGATCGGCCACCTCCACGGTGACCACGCCGCACATCTCGCCTTCCCGAAGGACGTGTGGCAGGAGCTATTCGACGAGGGCAGAGTTGACTATCACCCCGTCTTCCCGGGGAAGCCCGGCCATGCCTCACGCAGGATCGAGAACGAGGACGACGTCCGCGACGTGATCGCGATGATCCGCCTCAACTACGACCGGATCGTCGAGCGGCACGGCCTCCCGAAGGACGCGAGCGGCGAGCCGGTGGCGGGCGGGACGAGCGCCTAGCCCTTCAAGCCAGCCGGGCCTCGTGCGCCTTGGCGGCGGGCTCGACGAACAGGGCCGCCTCCTCGGCCTCCGCCAGAACGGCCCGGCGCTCCGCTGCGCGCAGCTTCACGAGCGGCTCGACGACGACGGCGGCGCGGCCGCGTGACTTCTCGAGCCTCCAGAAGCCGGCCACCGCGCCGTCCACCAGCACGGTCGCTCGCACGCGCAGGTTCTTCGTCGTCAGAGCCTTGCGATGCTCGTCGGAGATCACGCGCCTGCGATCCGCGTGGGCGAGCAAGAGGTTGTCGAACTCGGGCAGCAGCCGCACCGGCGCCGGAGCATCGGAGGGCGGCCGCGGCGCCGACGGCAAATCGAACAGCTCGCGGCCCGACTCGTCCCGAAAGGTCGCCAGCTCGGCCCTCAGCTTCTCGAACACCGGGCCCAGGCCGCCACCGCCAAGCCACGCCTCCGCGTCGCGCACCGAGGCGGGCCCGAAGGCGGCGAGGTAACGGCGCACCAGTTCGGCGCGGTCCGGGCGCTTGCGCAGCGGTCGCCCGAGCCAGCGCTCGGCGTCGGTGAAGGGAGCCTTGGGCGTGAAGCCCCAGCGCCCGCCGTCCGGCACGCGCACGAGCGGGAGGCTCCTTCGGACGACCGCGGCGATCGCGCGAACGTCGGCCTCCGGATGACGCTCGGCCAGCGCGTCGCGCAGCGCCGCGGCGGACATCGACTCTTCATGCTCGAAGATCTCTCGCCCGTCCTCGACCAGCGCCGCAACGTCCACCCCCTCGAGCCGGGAACCGAGGTAGTTGGCCATGTCGCCCTCGAGCGCGGAGGCGACCGCCGAGTGGAGCCGCACGTAGTCGTCGGCCGCGAGGAGGTGCACCGTGCCGCGCATCGACGCGGCCCTGACAACCGTCCGCTCCTCGATCGCCGCGGCCAGCTCGGCGGCCTCGAAGCCCTCGAGCCGCGACCACAGGCCGAGGTAGGGAGGACCGGGCTCCTGGGCCTGCATGCCGGCCAGGCGGCCGACCGCCTCGACGGCGCCCAGCGAGTGCCGCTCGAGCAGGAGCTGCCGGGCCAGAGTCGCGTGGCCGAGCTCGCGTGAGCTGAGGACGGTCTCGGCCACGCGCGGATGATTCCAGGGGCGCTCTGAACACGCTGTCGAGCCCCGTTCGACGCGGGCCGCCAACGCAAAGCGGCGCCTCACGGCGCCGCTTCACGGGAGGTTGGAACCCCCGTCGGAGGCGGAGTCCGCTACGCGCGTGCGTGCGAGAACCCGCGTAGGAGGGAGCGCAGGCGCCCGCCGCGGCGGGACAAATGGGCCTCCGCGCGCTCAATCTGCGCCCGGCGCAGCTCGAGCAAGGCGACGAGCTCGGCCGTCGGCTCGAACGGATCCGCAATCGGGCGGCCGGAGCCGATCGGGAGCGCGGCCAGCATTCGGGAATCGGCCTCCGCTATGAGTGCCGGGCCCCTTGGTGGGCTCGCGCTGTCGAGTGCCGCAAGTCGAGCGAGCTCTACCAGGTCGCCTGAATCGGAGCGGCGGACGGTGACGTTCTGCATTTCTGACGACCTCCTCTGGGCCTCGGGGTTGCGTGTATGACCTTGCGCCTGTAGTGTATGACCTACAAGGAGATAGGCAATGTCATACAAGATCAACTTGTCTGGATTGAAGAGGGACGGAGAGGTGTCCCTGACGCAGCAACTGGTCGAGCGCTTCACGCAAGCGATCGACGCCGGCGAGCTCGAGCCGGGCGAGAAGCTGCCGCCGACACGCGAGCTCGCGTCCGAGGTGGGGGTGAACCACCTCACGGCCGCGCGCGTGTACCGCAAGCTCGCCGAGCTCGGCTACGTGAGCGCCAGCGTCGGCCGGGGGACGTTCGTCCGGGCGCTCGCTCCCGAGGCAAGCCAGGAGTACGGGGACGACTGGCAGGTCTATGCCCTCCCCGAGCACGACATCACCTATCCGGAGCGTGTGCTCGCCGACTCGTTCGCCGGCGCAGCCGATCCCGACCTCATCTCACTGGCCGTGGGCTGGCCCTCGCCGAGCGTCTACCCGACCGCCGAGCTCGCCCGCATAACCGCGGACGTCTTCGCCGAGGAGGGCGGCGAAGCGCTCTCGTACCTGCCCGCCGAGGGGCTGTACGCCTTCCGCGAGCAGCTTGCGCTGCGCGGGAGGCAGTACGGCTACGCGCAGGATGCCGACGAGATCGTCGTCGTGTCCGGGGCGAAGCAGGGACTCAGCCTCGTTGCTCAGGCGACGCTCGAGGAGGGCGATGTCGCCGTGATCGAGTCGCCGACCTTCCTGGGCATGCTCGAGTCGCTGCGCCACACCGGCGCGCGCGTGATCGGGGCGCCGGTCGATGAGGACGGACTCGACATCGACACCCTCGAGCGACTGCTCGCACGTCACGAGGTGAAGCTGGTCGCGCTACAGACGGCCTGCCAGAACCCCACCGGCCGCAACATCTCCGAGGAGCGCCGGCGGCGACTCGCCGAGCTGGCGATCGAACGCAACTTCTTCATCCTCGAGGACCGCGTGTACGCGGATGCGAGCTTCGAGGCGGAGCCGCCGCGGTCGCTGCGCGAGCTGGCGCCGGCCCACGTGATCTACGTGAACTCGCTCTCGAAGGTCGTCGGCGGCGGGCTGCGGGCGGGCTGGATCGCGGCGCGCGGACCGGTACGCGAGCGCATCGCGATGCTCAAGCTCGGCGACGACTTCCACTCGCCGACTCTCATCCAGCACGTCGCGGCGCGCTGGCTCGCCGCGGGAGCCCACGACCGTCATGTGAAGAACAATTTGCCCTTCTATCGAGAGCGCCGGGACGCGCTGGTCGACGCGCTCGAGCGCCACATGGCTGGCGAGTACCGCGCGGACATCCCGAGCGGAGGCCACCACCTGTGGGTCACGCTCACGCGGCCGCTCGACGAGCGCGCGCTCTACTCCGAAGCGTCCCGCCACGGCGTGACCTTCACACCGGGCGGCGTCGTGACCGCCGAGCGGCGCTCGCAAACCTCGATGCGCCTCTCCTTCTCCCTGGTCTCGCCGGCCGAGCTGGACGAGGGCGTCAGGCGCCTCGCCCGCGCGATCCGCGAAGTGCGCCGCCGCTCCCGCCACAGCCGTGGCGGCGCCAATGTCCTAGCCGCAGCCGTTCCCAGAGCCCGCCGAGCTCACGCAGTTCTTCGCGCGAGAAGCGATTCAGGAAGAGCCTGCGCACGCCCGCAAGGTGCGTCTGGCGCGCCTGCGCGAACAGCTCGCGGCCCGCCGGCGTGATCTGGGCGAAGTAGCCGCGCGCGTCCTCGCTGCACTGGACGCGTTCGAGCAGGCCGCTCCGCTCGAGGCGGTCGACAAGCCGTGTCAGCCCGCTGCGGCTGAGGAGCACCGAGTCGGCGAGCTCGGACATCCGCATCCGGCCCTCGGGGGAATCGGCCAGGAAGAGCAGGACCTCGTACGACGAGAGCGGGAGCCCGTGCGCGTCGGACAGCTCGGCGTCAAGCGCCTTGGTCAACTCCGCATGCACACGCAGCATGCCACGCCAGGCGCCCAGCTCCTCGGAATCGAGAAGGGTGATCGTCATGTCGCCGTTCGTGCTCATCGAAAGTAGTTGGTTGCGGGAACAACAAGTGTAGCTGCCCCGGCGGGCGCCCGGGGCGGGAGCCCGGACGGGCAGCCTGCGCGCTCAGCGCGAGCCGCCGCCGAAGATCCGCCGGATCCGGTCCCAGAGCGCCCGGAAGAAGAGGGAGAAGCCGCTGATCGGCTTGGCGGCGGGCAAGGGGCCGGCAGGCGAACGGGTAGCCGCAGGCGCCGGAGCGGTCGGGTCGGTCGGCACCGCGGTCGCGTCGCCGGGAGGCGCCGGAGCGGTCGGGTCGGCGGCGGGCGCCGCGGAAGCTCCGCCGCCAGTGGCCGCCGCGGCGGTCTCGCCGCCCGCGGCCGGCTCCGCCTCGATCCGCTCCTGCAGGCACTCCGCAAAGTCCTTGAGCAGCCGGTTCGAGATGTCCTGGATCATGCCCCCGCGCCCGAAGCGGGCCAGCCGGCCGGTGATCGTGAAGTCCGTGTCGACCTCGACGCGCGTGCCCTCGCCCGCCGCCTCGAGTTGCGAAACGATCGTGGCCTTGGCCGACCCCTGCCCGCGCTTGTCCTGGCCGCTCGCGCGCATCACCGCGCGATGGGCGGAGGCGTCGGTCTCCTCCATGTGGAGCTCGCCGCGGTAGGAGGCCGTGGTCGGCCCGAGCTTCACGGTGAAGTTGCCGCGATAGGCCCCGTCGTCCCCGGCTTCGGTGATCTCGGCGCCCGGGAGGCAGGGCGCCACGCGCTCGATGTCGATGAGCGTCTCCCAGACGCGCTCGACCGGGGCGCGCACCTCGAACGACTGTTGGAGCTTCACGCCACGGGGCCGCCGGCCCGGAGCGCATCGAGCTCGGCCGGTGTGTCCACGTCCTCGCCGCCGCCCAGGTCATCGCAGGCGACCTCGCGAACGGGCACGCTCATCAGCAGGTTGCGTGCGCCGTGGTCGCCCGTGACGTTGCGCATCCGCGCGAACAGCCTCTGCTCGAGAAGAACCGGGTGGCCGGGGTCGCCGTGGTAGGTCGCGCGAACCGCCAAGGCCCCGGTGCCGCGCGCCGCTATGACCCGCCGGATGGCGTCCGGTGCGATGCGCGGCTGGTCGCCGAGTATGACCACCACGGCCTCGCAATCCGACAGCTCGGCGAGGCCGCACGCGAGCGACGCCGCCTGACCCTCTTGCCAACGAGGGCAGACGCACGGCTCCGCCCCGTGCAGGTCGACGCCGGCGATGATCTCCTCCGCGCCCGCCCCGAGGACGACGATCACGCGCCCGACGGGCGCTGCCGTGATCGCCCTCAAAGAGTGCTCGAGGAGCGGCCGCCCGTCGAGCAGGGCGAGCTGCTTTGCGCTGCCGAAGCGAGTGGCCTCGCCGGCCGCGAGGACGATGCCTCCTATCACGCGCCGACCTCGTGGATACGGCCGCCTGCCTCCGAGAGCCGCCCGCCGTCGCGCCCGTTACGGACCGCCACGACCTCGGCCATGATCGAGAGCGCGGTCTCCTCCGGGGTCACGGCGCCCAGGTCGAGCCCGATCGGGGCGGCGATGCGGTCGAGGAGCTCCTCCTCGACCCCGGCCGCGAGCAGCCGCTCGCGCCGCTGGGCCTGCGCCCGCCGGCTCCCCATCGCACCCACGTAGGGCGCCTCTGAGCGCAGTGCCAGCTCGAGCGCAGCGTCGTCGAGCTTGGGGTCGTGGGTGAGCACCGCGACGTACGTGGCGCGATCGATGCCGCCGATCCGCGCGAACGCCTCGTCGGGCCAGGCGGCGATCACCTCCTCGGCCTCCGGGAAGCGGTCGGGCGTGGCGAACTGCGAGCGTGGGTCGCAAACGAAGGGCCGCCAGCCGGCGGCCCGTGCGAGGCGGCAGAGCGCCGCCGCGTAGTCGACGGCCCCGAACACAACGAGCCGCGGCGCCGGTGCCGTCACGTCCACGAACAGGGTGATCTCACCGGCCTCGCGCTGCTCGGAGCGCTCCGCCCACATGAGCTCCTCGGCGGCCTCCACCGCCACACGGTCGAGCTCCGCATTTCCGAGCCCGCCCTCGGTCGCCCCGTCGGCGGACACCAGCAGCTTCGCGCTCAGGTCGCCGCCCGCGATCACGCTCACCAGGGCCGCCCGGCCGTCCTCGCCGGCGATGCGCGCGAATTCCCCCTGGGCGCTCAAGCTCGCGCCTCGCGCGAGGCGCCCGGCTCGGCCGGGCGCGGAGCGATGTCGTACTCCTCGACGAACACGTCGATCTCGCCGCCGCACGGCAGCCCGACGTCCCAGGCATCGCTGTCCGCGATGCCGAAGTGGAGGAGCTTGGGGCCGTCGCCGCCCAGCACCTCGGCGGCAGCCTCCACGACCGCGCCCTCGACGCAGCCGCCCGAAACGGCGCCCGACACCTCGCCGTGCTCGTTCACCGCCATCTTGGCGCCCGGCGGACGGGGCGCCGAGCGTTTGACCGCAACAACGGTCGCTATCGCAACGCGGTCGCCACGGTCGCGCCAACCGCTTACGTCATCCAGCACATCCTTCATGGGTTCCTTCCCCTCCTTGCGCACTGTTCCCACGAACAGGTGATCTCATGCCAAATTTGTTCATTTGAGGCCACTCTCCATCAACTCTGCCAGCTCCGCCAGCGATGCAAGCGAGTTGCCCGCCAGGAAGTGGTCGACGTACGGGAGCGCCGCCTGCATGCCGAGCGTGAGGGGCTCGTAGGCCGGGTGAGCCTTCAGCGGGTTGAGCCACACGAGCGTGTGCGCGCAGCGCCCGAGCCTCGCCATCTCGTGCGCCGAGCTGCTCCGGATCGCCGCGATCCCAGCCGTCCGAGAGCAGCACGACGATCGCGCCGCGCCCGAGCCGGCGGCCGTGCTCGCGGTTGAGCGTGGCCAGCGCGTCGCCGATGCGGGTCCCACCCGACCAGTCATCGGCCGCGTCGGCCGCGCGGTCCAGGGCGCGTTCGGGGTCGCGCCCGGCCAGCTCGGCGGTCACGCGCGTGAGCCGCGTGCCGAACACGAACGCCTCCACCCGCCGGCGAGCGGCGACGCAGGCCTGCATGTACTGGAGCAGCATGCGGGCGTAGGGCTCCATCGACCCCGACACGTCGCAGACGAGCACGAGCGGGCGCGGGCGCTCACGCGGCTCGCGCCAGTGGCGCTCGAACGGGTCGCCGCCGCTGCGCAGCGACGAGCGGATGGTCTGGCGCAGGTCCGGCCGGGCGGCGTGCGGCGGCGCGCCGCGCCGGCGCGCCGGCCTGGTGCGCCGACTGGGACGGGTCGGCCCGCTGCCCGCGAGCCGCCGCATGAGCGCCCGTGCGATTCGCCGTTCGGCCTCGGAGTAGTCCGCGAAATCCTTCTCCCTGAGGAGCTCGACGTCGGACCAGGCGGCCGACACGAGCTCGACCTCGTCGGCGGGCGCGAGGCGAGGGACCTCGGGAGCCGGCACCGCCACACGAGGCAACGCGAGCGAGGCCACCTCGTCGAGGCTCTCCGGCGGCTCCGGCTGCTCGGGCGGAGGCGCCGAGAACCATTCCGCAAAGGCGGCGTCGAAGGCAGCAAGGTCGTCCCGGCGCGAGCAGAGTGCGGCCCGCAGCGCGAAGTAGGCGGTCGCGCGGTCCGAAGGGTCGATGGCGCCGAGCGCGCGGTGCGCCGCCAGCAGCTCGCCAACCCCCACGCGCGCGCCGCCCGCGCGCATCGAGGCCACGAGCAGAGTCAGCCGCCCCGTGAGGCGGGCACCCGGCCGCTCGCGGCTCACGGTGCCTCCCCCGCGGGCGCGGCGAGATCCCGCAGCACCCCCCGCTGACGCACCTGATCGATGTCCTCGCGAACCTTGAGCGCGACCCCGAGCGTCTCCTCGAGGTCGGCGGAGTCGAGCGCGAGCAGCGCCTGCGCCCAGGCAATCGTCTCGCCGACGCCCGGCAGCTTGTAGAGATCCTCGTCGCGCAGCCGGGCAACCGCCGCGCAGACCCGCGCCGCCACCGCGTCCGATACGCCCGGTAGACGGGCATGCACGATCTGCGCCTCGCGCTGCGGGGAGGGATAGTCGATCCAGTGATAGAGGCAGCGCCGCTTGAGCGCGTCGTGCAACTCGCGCGTGCGGTTGGAGGTCACGACCACGCGCGGCCGGCGCTCGGCCGTGACGGTCCCGAGCTCGGGGATCGAGACCTGGAAGTCCGACAGGAACTCGAGCAGGAACGCCTCGAACTCATCGTCCGCGCGGTCGATCTCGTCGATCAGCAGCACCACCGGCTCGCTCGCCTGGAGGGCGTCGAGCAGGGGCCGGCGCAGCAGGAAGCGCTCCGAATACAGCGGTTCCTCGTGCCCGGCGCGGAGGTGCAACAGCTGGCGCGGATAGTCCCAGTCGTAGAGCGCATGGTGGAGGTCGATGCCCTCGTGGCACTGGAGCCGGATCAGCCGCGCCCCGCTCGCGCCGGCCAGCGCCTTGCCGACCTCGGTCTTGCCGACGCCGGCCTCGCCCTCGAGAAGCAACGGCTGCTCGAGGGCCACCGCGAGGAAGACGGCGACTGAGAGGCCCCGGTCGGCGAGGTAGCTCTCGCCCGCCAGGGCCTCCTGGACGGCTGCGGGGCTGTCGAGCGTCAGAGCCCTGCTGCCTCCTCGAGCGCCCGCCTGGTGAGCACGCGCGCCAGATGGCGCTTGTACTCGGGCGTGGCGTTCAGGTCCCCGGGCGGATCGGTGCCTTCGGCCGCCTGCTCGGCCGCGGCAGCCACCGACTCGGCGTCGAGCGCGCCGCCGCGGAGCGCGTTCTCCGTGGCGCTCGCCCGAATCGGAGTCGAGGCCATGTTCGTGAGCCCGATGCGCACGTCCTCGCAGGAGCCGTCCGCCCCCTTCTTGACGAGCGCCGCGACGCCGACCATCGCCCAGTCCTCGGCGCGGCGGGTGAACTTCTGGTAGCCGACGCCGTAGCCCTCGAGCGCCGGCAGCCGCACCTCGGTGATCACCTCGTCCTGGGCGAGCGAGGTGGTCAGGTAGTCCTGGAACAGGTCGGCCGCGGCGATCGTCCGCTCGCCGCCAGTCCCGCGCACGGTCAACTCGCCCTCGCACGTCACCAGCACCGTCGGCAGGTCGGAGGCCGGGTCGCCGTGGGCGAGCGAGCCTCCGGTCGTGCCGCGGTTGCGCACCTGCTGGTCGGCGATCAGCGACGCGGCCCGCGACGCGACGCCGATCTCAGGCGTCTCCTGAAGGTCGACATGCCTCGTCATCGGCCCGATCCGCCAGTCGCCGTCGTCGCGCTGGATCCCGTGCAGGCCGGGGATCTTCCGGAGGTCGATGAGCACCGTCGGGGCGGCCAAGCGGAGCTTCATCAGCGGCACGAGCGAGTGCCCGCCGGCGAGCAGCTTCGCGTCCTCGCCGTTCTCGTGGAGCATCCGGATCGCCTCCTCGAGGCTCTCCGGCGCCTCGTAGTCGAACGGTGCCGTGATCATGCTCCACCTCCCTCCGCCGGACTGCCTTGGGCCGCCTGAATCGCCTCCCACACGCGCATGGGCGTCATCGGCATGTCGAGCTCCTTCACGCCGAGCGGCGCCAGCGCGTCCAGCACGGCCGCGGCGACCGCGGGCGTCGCCGCGATCGTCCCGGCCTCGCCGATCCCCTTGACGCCGAGCGAGTTGACCGGCGAGGGCGTCTCGGTGCGGTAGGTCTCGAACGACGGCAGCTCCGCCGCCGTCGGCATGGCGTAGTCCACGAACGTGCCCGTCACGAGCTGGCCGTCCTCGTCGTACACCACCTGCTCGTACAGCGCCTGGCCGATCGCATGCACGATGCCGCCGTGGATCTGGCCATCGATCAGCATTGGGTTGATCGCGGGGCCGCAGTCGTCGACGGCGACGTAGCGCACGACGCTGACCTTGCCCGTCTCCGCGTCCACGTCGACCACGCAGGCATGCGCGCCGAATGGGAACACGAAGTTCTCAGGGTCGTAGAACGAGCTCTCCTCGAGCCCGGGCTCGATTTCCGCCGGCAGCTCCTGAGGCGGGATGTAGGCCGCCCCGGCGATGTCGGCCATCGTCATCGACTTGTCGGGGGAGCCGCGCACCTGGTACTTGCCGTCCGACAGCTCGATGTCCTCCGGCGCCGCCTCGAGCATCGCCGCGCAGATGCGCTTGGCCTTGTCCTGCACTTTGCGCGCGGCGCGCACGAGCGCCTCGCCGCCCACCGCCAACGAGCGCGAGCCGTAGGTGTTCCAGCCCCAGGCGCCCTGGTCGGTGTCGCCGTGCAGGACCGTCACGTTGTCGGGATCGATGCCGAGGATGTCCGCTGCGATCTGCGCGAAGCTCGTGTCGATCCCCTGGCCGTGCGGCGACGTTCCGGAGTACACGATCGCCGAGCCCGTGGGCGTCACGCGCACGTTCGCGGATTCGTAGAACGCCGCGTACAGCCCGACACCCTGCGGCCCGACCGCACGCGATGGCGCGAGGCCGCACACCTCTACCCAGGTCGAGAAGCCGACGCCGCGGTAGACGCCCTGTCCGCGGAGCTCCTCCTGCTCGCGACGGAACGCGTCGACGTCGAACTTCTGCAACAGCTTGTCGAGCGTGCCGTCGTAGTCGCCCGAGTCGTACACGATCCCGAGCGCGGTCTGGAAGGGGAACTCATCCTTGGAGATGAAGTTCTTGCGCCGCAGCTCGAGCCGGTCCATGCCGAGCTCGTCGGCGAGGCTGTCCATCGCCAGCTCGCCCCAGTAGGTCGCCTCCGGCCGCCCGGCGCCGCGGATGGCGTCGGTGCACATCTTGTTGGTGAAGACGCCGGTGATCTTGATGTCGATCGCCGACCACTTGTAGCAACCGCCCATCACGGGGAATCCCAGCGTCGGGATGAACGGCGTGAGCAGCTGCATGTAGGCACCCAGGTCGGCGATGATCTCGGCCTTGCATCCGGTGACGGTGCCGTCACTCTTCGCGCCGAGCGTCACGTAGTTGATCTGGTCGCGGCCGTGGTGGCTCGTGGTCATGTGCTCCGAGCGCGTCTCGGTCCACTTGACCGGCCGGCCCAGGCGCTTGGCGAGCGCGAGCACGAGCGCCTCCTCACCGTAGACCTGGAGCTTGGCGCCGAAGCCGCCCCCCACATCCGGAGCCACCACGCGCAGCTTGTCCTCCGGGATGCCGAGCACCAAGCCGAGGATGAAGCGCGCGATGTGCGGGATCTGCGTGGTCGAGTACAGCGTCATGCCCTCGCCACGCGGCTCCGCGATCGAGCAGCGCGGCTCGATCGGCGCACCCGAGGTGCGGTGATTCACGAACCGCTTCGTGATCGTGACGTCGGCCTCCGCGAGCGCCGCGTCGATATCCCCGCCGGACACCCCCCACTCGTGAGTCTTGTTGGTGCCGAAGCTCTCCCAGACGAGCGGCGAGCCTTCCTCGAGCGCCTTCTCGGCATCGACCACCACGGGCTTGGGCTCGTAGTCGACGATCACCTCCTCGGCGGCGTCTGCCGCCGCGCCCGGGCTGGCCGCTACCACCACGGCGACCGGGTCGCCCACGTGCTTGACCTCGCCACGCTTGAGCGGCCAGTGGTCGGGCTTCCTGACCTCGACGCCCGGCGGGTTCCAGACCGACGCCAGCCCGGATTCGAAGTCGCCCGCCATGTCCTCGCCGGTCAGCACGGCGACCACGCCGGGACGCTCCGCGGCCGCCGACGTGTCGATCGAGACGATCCTCGCGTGGGCCTCGGGCGAGCGCACGATCGCCGCATGGAGCATCCCGGGCAGGTTGATGTCCTCGGTGTAGCGCCCCCGGCCCGTGATCATCCGGGGGTCCTCCTTGCGCTTCATCGCGCGGCCGACGTGGCCGTTCTGGCCCGTGCCCGCCTCGGTCACGCTCATGCCGACACCTCCTCGCGCGTGCCGGCACCGGCCGCCGCTTTGACCGCCTCCACGATGTTGTGGTAGCCGGTGCAGCGGCAGAGGTTGCCCTCGAGGCCGTGCCTTATCTCCTCGTCGGTCGGGTTCGGATTGCGCTCGAGGAGGTCCGCCGCGGCCATGATCATGCCGGGCGTGCAGAAGCCGCATTGGAGGCCGTGCTTCTCCCAGAAGCCCTCTTGAAGCGGGTGCAGCGCACCCGCCGAGCCGAGCCCCTCGATCGTCGTGACCTGCGCACCGTCGGTCTGGACGGCGAACACGGTGCAGCTCTTGACCGCCTCACCGTTCAGATGGACCGTGCAGGCGCCGCAGTTCGTGGTGTCGCAGCCCACGTGGGTGCCGGTCAGGCCGAGCTCGTCGCGCAGCCACTGCACGAGGAGGGTTCTCGGCTCGATGTCGGCCTCGCGCACCTCGCCATTGACGGTGACCTCCACGTGCACAGAAGTGCTCATCCATCCCTCCCGGTTCGCTCTCCTCCTGCTTCAGCGGATGCTATGCCCCTGCGCAACCGGCGGGCAAGCAGCGCGGCGCCAGAGACCGGCCCACTATCCTCGGCCGCTCCATGAGCGCAGTCACGAAGAGCTTCCGGCACGAGGGCCACCGGCTCGTCTACGACGAGTACGGCGATGGCGACCAGGTGGTCGTGCTCCTCCCCGGGCTCCTGTTTTCACGCCGCATGCACGAGCCGCTGGCCGAGGCACTGGCCGAGCGGGGCAACCGCGTGCTCTGCCTCGACCTGCTTGGCCACGGCGACTCGGACCGCCCGCCGGAGATGCCGAACTACTCGATGACGATCTTCGGCCGCCAGGTGATCGGGCTGCTCGACCACGCCGGCGTGGACCAGGCGGTTCTCGGCGGTCCGTCGCTCGGGGCCAACACCACGCTCGAGGCGGCCTCCGCGGCGCCCGAGCGCGTGAAGGGCCTGATCGTGGAGATGCCCGTGCTCGACAACGCGCTCCTCGGCGCTGCGATCGCCTTCACGCCGCTGCTCGTGGGACTCACGTTCGGGGCACCGGTGGCGCGCCTCCTGGGCCGCGGCGCGCGCGTCGTGCCGCGCGGGACCAACCTCCTCGCGGACATGCTGCTCGACTGGGTGAGCCAGGACCCCAAGCCCTCGGCCTCGGTTCTGCAGGGCCTCTTCTTCGGCCGAGCAGCACCTCCCAGCGAGGAGCGCAAGCAGATGAAGCAGCGCACGCTCGTGATCGGCCACTACCGCGACCCCGTCCACCCCTTCTCCGACTCCGACATGCTCGTTCGCGAGCTGCCGAATGCCCGCCTCCTCGAGGCCTCGTCGATCCTCGAGCTGTGGCTCACCCCGGAGCGCCTCACCAACGAGATCGTCGCCTTCGTCGACGAGTGCTTCACTACGCTTCGCCGCCGTGTCACACCGAAAGCAGCAGAAGGAGGCTCTGCGCAAAGAGCGTGAGGAGCGCGAGCGCCAGGCCCGCGAGGCCAAGCAGCGCAAGCAGCTCGTCGGCTACGGCACCGCCGGGGTGATCGTGATCGCGGCGGTCGCGGTGCTGGCCGTGCTCCTGCTCGGCGGCGGCGACAACGGCGGCGGGGCGAGCGCTTCGAGCGACGTGCTTCCGGACGGCGGGAGCGTGCCCGAGCAGACGGCGTTCGAGGTACGGCCGGCGGCGGCCGCGGCGAACTGCCGGCTGCGCACGGTCGAGGGCAGCGGCGTCCAGGACCACACCACCTCGCTGGACGAGCGGGTCGACTACGAGACGAATCCGCCGACCACCGGTCGCCACTACCAGATCCCGGCCGAGGACGGCGCCTACAGCGAGGCACCGACCGACGAGGAGCTCGTACACAGCGAGGAGCACGGCCGGGTGATCATCTGGTTCAAGCCCGGGCTGCCCTCGGAGCAGCGGGCCAACCTGAAGGCGCTCTACGACGAGGACACCTACCAAATGTTCCTCGTGCCCCGGAGCGACATGCCCTACGCGGTTGCCGCCACCGCATGGAACGGGGATCCCCCGCCCAACGGCCGCGGCCAGCTGCTGCTCTGCAACGAGTTCACGCCCGAGGTCTACGACGCGCTCCGCGCCTTCCGCGACGAGCACCGCTCGCGCGGCCCGGAGCCGGTTCCCTAGGCCGCAACCGAGCCCCCGGTAGCGTGTTCCGGGAACTGTGAAGCTGCTCGCCTCCGCAGCCACGCTGGTCTGCGTCCTGATACCCGGCTCCGCCGCGCTCGCCGCGGAGCCGCGGCCCGTCGACTTCGAGCTCGCGCCCGGCGCGAGCGCGACGGCGTCGAGTCCGCCCGCGGCGGCGACGTGGTCTCCCGCCCGCTCGAGACGCCGCGGCGCTTCAACCTCGTCGGCATGCGCTGGCGGGGGCGCGCCGAGCTTGACGTCGAGCTGCGGGTCCGCCGCTCCGGACGCTGGAGCCGCTGGGAGCATCTGGACGCGCACGCCGACCACAACCCCGACCCGCGGCGCGGCGAACGTAGCGTGGTGGCCTCGGATCCGATCTGGGTGGGCCGCGCGGGCGCCGTCCAGTACCGCCTCGGCCGCCCGGCGCCGGGGCTGCGCCTTCACTTCGTCGACGTTGGCGTACGGGGACGGGGACGGGCCCGCGCGGCCCAGGTACCGCCGCCTCCGGCCTACGTGCCGCGCGCCGGCTGGGGCGCGGACAAGTGCCCGCCGCGCTCGGCCCCGGCCTACGGGCAGGTCAGTGCGGTGCACGTACACCACACGGTCTCGCTCAACGACTACACGCCCGCAGAGGCGCCCTCGATCGTGCTCGCCGTCTGCCGCTATCACCGCAACTCGAACGGCTGGAACGACATCGGCTACAACGCCCTCGTCGACAAGTACGGCACGCTCTACGAGGGTCGTGCGGGCGGGCTCGACCAGGCCGTGATCGGCGCCCAGGCCCAGGGCTTCAACTCGGTCACCGCGGGAATCGCGAACATCGGCGACCACACCTCCGTGCCACAGACTCCGGCCGCTCTGACGGCCCTGGCGGGATACATCAGGTGGAAGCTGACGGTGCACGGTCAGCCGCTGTCGGGGCCGGTGACCGTTGTTAGCTCGGGTGGCTCGGCCACCCGCTACCCGGCCGGAGCGCGGGTCACGCTCGAGCGCGTCATCGGGCACCGCGACACAGGCAAGACGGCCTGCCCGGGCGCAGCTCTCTACGCACAGCTTCCGGAGCTCCGTGCGCTCGTGCAGAGCGGCAGTGTGCCGTTCTCGTCGTTCGCCACGCGCCTCAGCGCCGGCCTTGTGGACGACAACATCGACTACGGCGAGCCCGTGCCCGTCACGGGAAGCCTCGGCGACCCGGCCGGGGCGCCGCTCGCCGGCGAGGCCGTGGAGCTTCAGGTGGCGAGCGAGGGCTTCTGGCGAACCGCGCGCCGGATGACGACGGGCGTGGACGGCACCTTCGCGACGGAGCTGAAGCCCGCACGACGCATGTACATGCGCGTGCGCTACCTCGGCCGAGCGCCGCTGCGGCGCTCGACGTCCGCCCGCCTCCTGCTGCACGTCCGGCCGGTGATCGCGATCGAACAGCCGTCGTCACGCGCGGTGCGCGGACGAGGCGCTCGATCTCGAAGGGACGGTGGGGCCCCGCAAGCGCACGCTCCGGCTCGTCGTGCAGCAGCAGGTCCGAGGCGTCTGGCGCAAGGTCCACGCGAGCAGCGTGCGTGCGCGCCGCGGCCGCTTCGCAGCGTCCTTCGTCCCGGCACGCGCCGGCCGCTACCGCTACTACCTGGTCGCGCCCGCGGACCTCGACACGGACCGCGGCGCCTCCGAGCTGTACTACCTGCGGGTCCGCTAAACCCGTTATGCCATTCCCTGCGCAGCCGGCCGAGCCGGCTGCTTCGGGCCTCCTTCACCAGCCCTGCCTGAGCTCCTCGCTGTAGAGCCCGTGGCCGGTGGCGAGCAGGCGCGCCGTGCGGGCGAGGATGCGCAGGTCGAGTCGCAGCGAGCGGTGCTCGACGTACCAGACGTCGAGCTCGATGCGTTCGGGCCACGGAAGCGAGGTGCGCCCGTTGATCTGGGCCCAGCCGGTGATGCCCGGCTTGACCTCGAGCCGCCGCCGCTGGCGCTCGGTGTAGCCGTCGACCTGCTCCTGGACCGTCGGGCGGGGCCCGACGATCGCGAGCTCGCCGCGCAGCACGTTCACGAGGTTGGGCAGCTCGTCGAGCGAGAAGCGCCGCAGCAGCCGCCCTGTCCGGGTGATACGCGGGTCGCCCTCGAGCACGTAGATGCCGGCGCCCATCGACTCCGCTCCCGGCACCATCGTGCGCAGCTTCAGGAGCTCGAACGGGCGGCCGTCCTTGCCGACGCGGCGCTGGCGGTAGAAGACGGGGCCACGGCTCTCCAGCTTGATCGCGAGCGCCGCGAGCCCGAGCAGCGGCGCGGTGACCACGATCAGCAGCCCCGCGACGGCGAGGTCGAGCGCGCGGCTCACGGACGCCCTCGGGGGTCATTAGCTTTCGGGCGCACCCGATGCGGATCCTCTACCTGCATCAGTTCTTCATCACACGCGCGGGCGCGGGCGGCACGCGCTCCTACGAATTTGCGCGCCGGTTCGTGGCGCGCGGGCACGGCGTGCGGATGGTAACCGCCGGCGACGGCGACCGGAGCGTCGACGGCATCGAGGTCGTCGGCGTGCGCGCCGGCTACTCGGACTACGTGCGCGCCACGGCCGTCTCCTACCCGCGCCGGATGCTGGCCTTCGCGCGCTTCGCGATCGCGGCCACGCTGGCCGCCCTGCGCGGCCCGCGGCCGGACGTCGTCTACGCAACCTCGCCGCCGCTGACGATCGCGCTGCCGGCGCTCGCGGCCGCGGCGCGCTGGCGGGCACCGCTCGTGTTCGAGGTTCGCGACCTGTGGCCGGAGGCGCCGATCCAGATGGGGGCGCTCGCCAATCCGCTCGCCCGGCGGGGGGCCCGGGCGCTCGAGCACTTCGTCTACCGGCGCAGCGCGCGGGTGATCGCGCTCTCGCCCGGCATCCGCGCCGGGGTGCTCGCCGCGGGCGTGCCCGAGGCGAAGGTCGCGCTCGTGCCGAACGCGTCCGACCTCGACCTGTTCGACCCGGCGCCTCCGCCGGCCGCCGAGCGCCTCGTGGTCTCGTACTTCGGGGCCATGGGCGAGGCCAACGACATCACGGCCGCGATCGCGGCGGCGCGACTCCTGCCGGACGTCGACTTCGTGCTCATGGGCGACGGCAAGCGCCGGTCCGAGCTCGAGCGCGGCGCGCCCCCCAACGTGGAGTTTCCGGGAGCGGCACGCTCGAAGGAGGACGTCGCCGCGCTCGCGCGCCGTTCGGCCGCCTGCCTCACGCTCTTCAAAGACGTCCCCGTGCTGGCCACCAACTCGCCCAACAAGCTGTTCGACACCTTCGCCGCGGGGCGGCCGGCGATCGTGAACATGGACGGTTGGATGCGCGAGCTCGTGGAGGGCAACGAGGCGGGGCTCTACGTGCGCGCGGGGGACGCCCGCGACCTCGCCGACAAGCTCGAATGGCTGCGCGACCACCCCGACGAGGCCGCGCGGATGGGCCGGAACGCCCGTGCGCTCGCCGAGCGTGAGTTCGACCGCGATCTCCTCGCCGAGCGCGCGCTCGAGGTGCTCGAGGAGGCGGCGACCCGCTCGTGAGCGATATCGAGCTCTCCTACTGCGTCGTCAACACGAACGGACGCGAGGACCTGCTCGCCTGCCTGGACGCGATCGCCGCCACCCACCCGGAGGGTGTGCCGCACGAACTGCTCGTGCTCGACAACGCCTCCAGCGACGGCTCGGCCGAGGCGGTGCGCGAGCGCCACCCCGAGGCCAGGCTGATCGCCCTCGAGCGCCGCACGGGCAAGGCGGAGAACGACTCGCGCCTGCTTCAGGAGTCACGCGGGCGCTACTGCCTGCTGCTGAACGAGGACTCGGAGCTGCGCCCCGGGGCTGCGGCCGCGCTGCTCGCCGCCCTCGACGCCGATGCCGGCGCGGCGGCGGCCGGCGCGCGGCTGCTCACGAGCGCGGGCGAGGAGACGGACTGCGCCTGGCGGCTACCCGACATCCCCTGGGCGCTCGCGGCGGCGCTCTTCCTGCATTCGCGCGTGGCCGTAGAGAGCCGGGGCGAGAGCGTGCGCGAGGTGGGCTGGGTGCAGTCGAGCGCCATGCTCGTCCGGCGCGAGGCGGCGCGGCAGGTGGGCTGGCTCGACCCGGACTTCTTCGTCTACTCCGACGAGACGGATTTCTGCAAGCGGCTCCGCGACGCGGGCTGGCGGATTCTCTTCGTGCCGTCGGCCCGGGCGGTGCACCACGACCAGCTCGGCACCGACCGCGCCGCCATGCGGCGCCGCATCGTCGAGTTCCACCGCAACCGCGATCTCTATTTCCGCAAGCACGGCATGGGCTTGACGAGGATCGTGTGGCGCGCCTGCTGGACCTGGGCCTACCTCGTCCGCGCAGCGGTGGCCGTGCTCGTCCCCGGCCGCGATGCACGGCGCTATCTCCTGCACGCGCGCCAGGAGCTCGCGCCGTCGCGCGGCACGGGGATCCGCGAGGCGGCCGAGGAGCACAATGCGCGGCTGGATGCGGGCCGCGCGGCCGCCGGCGCGCGCTGAGCGCCGCCGCAAGCCCGCTCCCGGGAGCCCGCCGCCGCTGGGCGCGCGATTACGCTTCCCCTCCCGATGGAGCATCCCGACCTCGCCCAGCTGGCCGCGGTAGGCGGCGCCGTCGGGTCTGTGCTGGTCCTGCTCGCGCGGGGCCGGGTCGTGCTGCTGGCGGGGCTCGTCGTCCTCGCCGTCTCCGAGGCGGGCCTCGCATACTCGCTCGGCACCGGCTCGCTCGACAGGATCGACGGTGTGACCGGGGCCGCTGCCGCGGCGCTCGGGATCATCGCGCTCGGTGCCGCCGCGGCGCTCCTCGCGCGTCGGCCGGCGATCGTGCCGGTGGCGGTGCTCCTGGCGGCGCCCTTCCGGCCGCCGCTCTCGTTCGACAGCGGCGGCACCTTCCTCGTGTCGATCGCCGACGACGGTCGCCTCGGCCGCCTGCTGCCGCTGTACTTCGTGCTCGCCGCCGCCGGGGCGGCGCTGGGGTGGCGGGCGCTGCGCGGGCGTGAGCTGCGCCCGTTGCCGTTCGTGATCGCCGCCCCCGCCGCCGCGTTCTTCGCCTTCGCCTGCCTCTCCCTGACCTGGGCGGACGACCTCGAGGCCGGCGCCAACCTGCTGGCCTTCTTCACGCTCCCGTTCGCACTCCTGCTCGCCACCGTGGCGCGCGCCGACTTCCCCGACAGCGTCCCGCGCGCGCTCGCGGCCGCCGCGCTGGCGCTCGGCACGCTGTTCGCGCTCGTCGGGCTCTGGCAGGCCGCGACGCACGAGCTGTTCTTCTACGCGCCCAACCTCGCGGTCTCGAACGCCAACACTGACTTCTTCCGCGTGACCTCGCTGTTCGGCGACCCGAGCCTCTACGGCCGCCACCTGGTACTCGGGATCGGCGTGGTGTTGGCGCTGCTCGCCGCGCGCCGCTGGAAACCGTGGCCGCTCATCGCACTGCTCGTAGTCATGTGGGCGGGGCTCTTCTTCTCGTACTCGCAGTCGAGCATGGTCGCCCTGCTCGTGGTCACGCTGGCGCTCGCCCTGGTCACGGGGAACCGGCGCGTGCGGCTGGCCGTCGGCCTGCTGGCGCTCGCCGCCGTCCTCGCAGGCGGCGCCTACGTGGCCGCGCGGATGATCGACGGCGAGTCGCTCAACAAGATCACGAGCGACCGCACCGAGCGCGTCGAGGACACCCTGCGGGTGATCGAGGACGACCCGTTCGTCGGGGTGGGCATCGGCGGCCAGCCGCGCGCGAGCCGCAAGCTCGCCGGCAGCGACCGGCCCACCCCGACCTTCGTCTCCCACACCACGCCGCTCACCGTGTTCGCCGAGCTGGGCGTGATCGGGGTCGCCCTCTACGCCTGGCTGCTCGTGGGCGGGGCCCTCCTGATCGCGGCGGTGCGGAAGCGGGACGAGGCGCTCGGGCTGGCGCTGATGGCGTCGTTCCTCGGGCTGTTCGTCCACGCCCTCTTCTACAGCGGCTTCCTGGAGGACCCGATCACCTGGCTCGTGCTCGCGATCGGCGCCGGTTACCTCGCCTGGCACGCGGTGTACGACCCGCGGCCGTCGGCCGCCGAGCGCGCACGCTCGCGTAGGGAAAGCACGGCTCCGGTGGAGCGGTGAGCGTCCGCGCCGCGTGGGCCCTCGTCGGGGTCCTGTTCGCGCTGATCGCCATCACCCTCCCCGAGCTGGGCTCGGACCCCTTGCGCTTCCGGCCGGGCAGCGTGGACCCTCAGGGCCCGCTGGCCCCGCTCGTGCGCGCGGCCGGCGAGGAGTGGGACGTGGGCATCGCGCGGGCGGCGGCCTTCGGCGCGGCGCTCCTCTGCGGCGCGGCGGCGGCGCTCCTGATAGCGCGGCCCCGGCCCTGGCCGCCCTGGGGCGGCATCGCGCTCGTGCTGGCCGTCGGCGTGCTGCTGATGGCGCCCTCGACGCTGCTCGCGATGGGCCTGCGCGACTCGACCGCGCCCTGGTTCTTCACGAACGACTCGACCTACCAGATCGAGCTCGGGGGCGATCTCCTGCTCGACCTCGACAACCCGTACGGCCACGACTACCGCGAGTCCGGCCTCGAGCGCTTCTACACCCGCGACGGGACCGTGTCGGAGCGCGTGCGCGAGCGGGAGGTCTCACTCGAGCACTTCGCCTACTTCCCCGGCGCAGTGCTCACGGCCGCCGCCTGGCGGCTGCTGCCGGAGCCGCTCGACGACTACCGGCTGCTGGTGCTGCTCGCCACGCTCGCGATGCTGCCGGCGGCACTGCTCTTCCGGGCGCCGCTCGGGCCCGAAGCAGCCGGCTCGGCCGGCTGCGCAGGGATGGGTCCCAAGCTCGCGCTCGGGGCCCTGCTCGTCTGCAACCCGATCGCGGTGCGCTCCGCCTGGTTCGGGCAGAACGACGCTCCCAGCCTGCTCCTGCTGGTGCTGGCATTCGCGCTCGTCACCCGGCGCCGCTACGGCTGGATGGCCGCCGCGCTCGCCGGGGCCATCCTGCTCAAGCAGTTCGCGCTCGTGGCGCTGCCGTTCATCGCGCTGATGCTGCTGCGCCAGGGCGCCACCCGCGACGAGCTCACGCGCGCCGCGCTCGTGTTCGGAGGCGTCCTTGCGGCGGGCATCCTCCCCTTCCTGATCGCCGACCCGGTCGCCTTCTACGAGGACACGATCAAGTTCGGCGCGGGCACCTACAAGATCGTCGGCTACGGGCTGTCGGCGATCCTGATCCGGCTCGGCATCCTCGAGGACCGCGACGGCTCCTACCCGTTCGCGCTGTTCGCCGTGCTGACCTGGTTGCCGCTGACGGTCTGGCTCCTGTTCGCACAGCGCAAGGCAGAGGAGCTCTGGATCGGCGCCGCCGCGTTCTCGGTCTCGCTGCTCTGGCTCATGTTCATCGGCCGCACGTTCAACAACTACTACCTCGTGTGGCCGATGACGGGAGCGGTCGTGGCCGCGCTGATGGCTGTAGGTTCCGCGCGTGCACCCGATCGATCTCGACCCGGGTGAGGCGATCCTCCACGAGGGTGATCCCGAGCGCTGTGTGGTGCTGCTGCCAGGGGTGCGCTACTTCAGCCAGGCGCCGTTGCTCTGGTTCGCCCGCGAGGCCGCGCTTGCCGGCGGCTGGTCGGTGCTCGAGCTGAGCGAGCGGGCGCCTGCCGATCAGGAGCCGTTCGACTGGATCCGCGAGCGCGCCGAGAGCGCACTGAACGCCGCCTCGGCGACCCAGGTGGTGATGATCGGCAAGTCGCTGGCCAGCGCCGTGGCTCCGCTCGCGACCCAGCGCGCCCTTCCGGCCGTCTGGCTCACACCGCTGCTGATCCGGCCCGAGGTGGTGGCCGCACTGGGCGGGACCGACCGCCCGACGCTCGTCGTCGGCAGCCCGGCCGACCCGACCTGGGGAAACGGGGAGCTGCCCGAGAACGAGGCACTCGAGGTGATGGAGCTCGATGGCCTCGACCACTCGCTCCAGGTGGAGGGAGACCCGCTCGCCTCGATCGACGTGCTGCGCGACGTGACGGAGCGGGTGGGGGGCTTCCTCGAGCGGCTCGAGTGAGAGGGCGGGCGCCCGGCCGTGATCGAAGATCGTTCGGCCCGTGCGCTCGGGAGGCGCGAGCCGTCCTGCCCTGGTGGGCCAGGAGACCCTCAGGGCAGGATGATTGCGCCAGATCCCGGATTGCATGGCCCGTGGCGTGGGATCGCAGTGGCCGCTGTCCCTGACCCTTCCCCAGCCCTGGCCCGGCCGGCGGAGACCAACCCCGGCTAGGACTGGCGCCGCTCCTCCCGCTCCTGCCGGCGCTCCTTGCGCTCCCGCTCGCGCGCCGCCTGTGCGCGGGCGCGCTGACGCCTCACGCGCGCCCGGTCCGCCTTCACGTCCTCCTTTGCGGCCTCCGAGCCGCGCGGAGCCATCGCGAACTGGTGTGCGCGGCCGGTCACGAAGATGCGCTTCTCGTCCGCGACCACCGGGTTGGCGTACTTGCCGGCCGCGAAGCGCCAGACCCGCTTGCCGTCGCGGGCACGCACGGCATAGGTGGCGTCAAGTCCCCTGGCCACGGAGCGCTGGGCTTCCGAGCCGCAGCTCGAGCAGACCGCGTAATAGACGAGCCCGTCCATCACGGTCGGCGCGGCGTGCACCGCGCCCTGGGCGTCGATCTGCCAGCGCGTATCGCCGGTGGCGGCATCGAGCGCATAGAACTGCCCGTCGTAGGTGCCGACGAAGACCTTGCGCCGGTAAACCGCCGCGGCGCCGTAGATGTAGGACCCGAGCGGGCGCGCCCAGAGCAGTTTGCCGCTCTTCGCACCGTAGACGTACATCGTCCCGTCGGTGTTGCCGATGTAGACACGCCCGTAGGCGAGCGTCGGCGTGGCGTACCAGAACTCACGGGCCCCGGTGGCGCTCCACGCCAGCTTGCCGGTCCCGGCATTGAGCGCGTAGAGCGTGCCGCCGTCGGAGGCGATGTAGATGCGCCCCTTCCAGTAGGCGGCGGAGGTGTTGACCTGGTTGTCGGCCTCGAAGCGCCACTTCAGGCGCCCCGTCTTTGCGTTGAGGGCGATCACGTCGTTGTTCCAGGTCCCGACGTAGAGGACGCCGTTGCGCAGCAGCGGTGACGACTCGATCGGAGCCGTCTCGTGGCGCCACAGCTCGCGACCGGTGTCCGCGTCCCAGGCGACCACGAATCCGTTCGCGCCGGCCTGGTCCTGGAGACATTCGACCGGGTGCATGTAGGACTGGTAGACGACCCCCTTGCCGATCGTGGGAGAGGAGGCGGCGCAGCGACCGAGGCTCTTCTTCCAGTCGGGCTTGCCCGTCTTTGCATCGAGCGCGAAGAAGAGCCCCTTCTGCTGGGCGAGATAGACGCGCCCGTAGGCGACCGTCGGCGGGAACTCGAGCGTGTCGTGCGCGTCGATCCTCCACAGCCGCCGGTACGGCGGCCGGTGATCGTAGGGCGAGATGTGGCGGCGGCCGATGTCGAACCCATAGGTCGGCCAGGGCCGCAGGAGCTCCTTGTCGGGCGGCGGTGGCGGCGGTTCGGGCTCCTCCGTCACCACGAACTCCTCGGTGGCGGAGCCACGCTTCTCGATCGGCTGGTCGTCGGTGTAGGCGTACACGCCGATCGCGACGCCAAGGACGAGCACGACCAGCGCGCCGCCGATAAGCAAGCGGCGTCGTCTGGACATCGACGGCTGAGGATGGCAGACGCCTCCGTCGCCCCGAGATAACAGCCGGGGGCTCGCGCCCCCGGCACCCCCGTGGCACCTGGCCGGCCGCTTAGCTACCGAGGCGCCTCCAAATGCGCTTCGTCACTTGCGGTACCTCGATGCTGAGCGCCGCCTCCTCCAGCTGACGGGACCACTGGGGCGTACCCGTGCGGAGCACCCAGCCATCCCCCAGCCGGTAGGCCATGAAGGCCGGCTCGCCCGGGTCGCGGCCGGCCGTGGTCAGCGCATCCGCTTCCTCGGCCAGGCCGCGGGAGACCTCGAACTCGGAGAACTCGCCGATGAAGTCCGACAGGCCCTCGAACAGGCCGAGCTCGTCCTCGAAGACGGCGAGCGGCGCCGGGCTCGTCTCAACGAGCGCCGTGCGCTCCCCAAACGCGTTGATCCCCTCGCGAGCCGAGGGGTCGCGTGCCAGGTCGTCGTCGAGCTCGACCGAGCGACGGAAGGAGCCCGCGCCGAACGAGGCGATCCGGCGCCCACCCGCCACGTACTCGCGCAGACGCTGCATGAACGCCCTGGGCAGCCACAGCTCGCTTCCGGCGAATGCGAGCCCCGGCACCTCGCCGAGCAACGGTGGCTCACCGCGCGCAAGCGAGATGTCGGTGGTCAGGTTGTAGCCGAGCCGCTCGTTCTCGAGCCAGCGCAGCAGCGGCGCGACCTCGGCCGCGAAGCGCGGCGGGTAGCCGCCGCCCGCGAAGTAGCGGTCGAGACGCACGGCCCGCGAGCTGAGCAGCGTGTCGGCGAAACCGTCGGCGTCGTCGTCGACCGGGTTGAGGCCCTGCCAGGTGAGCGCCGGGAGGACCAGGAGCGGCAGTCCGCCGGCGCCCACTCCGCTCACCGGCTTCGGGCCGCGGTTCGCGGCCGCCTTCGTCTGGGCCCTCCCCGAGACCGCCAACGGCCACACCGCGCGCTGGCGCTCCGCGCGCACGCGCACGAGGTGGACGCCGGTGACCGCGTCCTTCGGGATGCGCACCCGGAACGTACCGCCGACCCGCCCGCCGCGGCGAAGCGGCCGAGGGTCGCCGAAGCGCGACAGCACGAAGTCGAAGGAGCGGTCGACGGGTCCGACCTCGAGCCGGACGACCGAGCCGGCCCGCACGAGAGTGAGCGGGCCGCGCAGCGTGAATGTCCGAACCGAGACGCCGGTGCGCGGCGCGGCCGTGCGCGGGCTCGGCACCTCTGCGGGCGCGACCGCCGGGTTGCCGGCCCGATCGCGAACCGTCACCGTGAACGCGTAGTCACCGTCGGGCGCCGGGGTCGTGCTCTCCGGCCCGGCGCTGACCCGGCCGTTCCACACCCCCACGCGTGTCTTGGTCCGGCCCTCGGGCGGGATGCCGCGGAAGCGCCTCACCACGTACGGCCTGGGCCCGTCGTCGGTGCGGAACACGCGGTACTCCGGGGCCGAGTTGGCGGGCCCGGCGTAGCGGACGCTCACCCGGGGTCGCTGGCCGGGCGCCCCGGCGGCGATCACCGACGGCTCCGCGCTCACCAGGCGCACGCGCGGCGGCCGCCGGTCGACCGTGATCTCCTTGAACGAGTCGATCACGCGGCTCTCGTCCCGCCGCACCACGCGCATGCGGTAGACCCCGTCGGGCACGACGGTGCCGTCGTCGTCACGACCGTCCCAGCGGAAGCGGTGCTTCGTGTCGCCGGCGAGCCTCTGACCGTCGACGATTCGGCGCACCTCGTTGCCCTCCCCGTCCACGACCGAGAAGGTCACCTCGGCGGGCTCGGAGAGGTCGAAGCCGACCCTCGTATCGTCCCGGTAGTCGTCCCCGTTCGGGGAGAAGTGCGCCGGCTTGGTCGCGAAACGCAGGACGAGCGGGAACTCGCTCTTCAGAAGCTGCGTCGTGAAGAAGGCGGCGATGGTCGCCACCACAAGCACGGCGAACACCGCCCGGACCAGGCGCCGGGACATGGAGGCGGGAGCCTAGTCGTAGCGCTCGCGTGAAAAAGTCGTTCGGCGATGCGGGTGCACCTCGTCGATCCCTCCGCGGACGTCCTGCCCTACGACCACGCGCTGGCAGCCGCCCTGGCGCGCAAAGGGGCGCAGGTCGAGCTGGTGACCTCGCGCTTCGTCCACGGTCCCCGGCCCGCCCCGGACGGCTTCGCGCTCAGCGAGTCCTTCTACCGGGGGGCTACGCGCGTGGGGGCGCGCCGAACCGCGCTGCGGCGCGCGTTGAAGGCCGCCGAGCACATGCCCGACATGCTGCGCTACCGCGGCCGTGCCGCAAACGCCGACGTGACGCACTGGCAATGGCTCTGGCTCGAGTCGCTGAGCACCCGCGTGCTCCCGCGCGGGCGCCCTCAGGTGCTGACCATGCACAACGTGATCCGTCGGGAGCGCTCGGCGCAGAAGGTCGCCGCCGCATTTTCGGCGGTGATCGTCCACACCCGCGCCGGAGCCGAGCTTCTCGGAGGGGGCCCCCGCGTCCACGTGATCCCGCACGGCGCGTTCTCGCATCTCACCGCTCAGCCCGACGAGCTCCCGCTCCCGCCCGAGCTTGCCGCGGTCGGGCGACCGGTCGTCCTCTATTTCGGGGTCGTGCGCGAGTACAAGGGCGTCGACGTGCTGCTCGAGGCCTTCCGGGACGTGCCCGACGCGGAGCTGTGGGTGGTGGGGCGCCCGCTCGGGGTCTCGATGGAGCGCCTGCGCCGGCTCGCGCCGCCTGGCAGGGTGCGCTTCGTGGAGCGCTATGTGAGCGACGCCGAGCTGCCCGCGTTCTTCCGGCGTGCCGACGTCCTCGCCCTCCCGCATCGCAGCGTCGACGTGTCGGGGGTGCTCTTCGCGGGCCTCGCGTTCGGCAAGGCGATGGTGCTGAGCGACGTCGGCGGCTTCCGCGAGCTGGTCGAGGACCAGGGCGCCGGGCGTCTCGTACCTCCCGGCGACCCCGAGGCGCTCGGGGCGGCGCTCGTGGAGTTGCTCGGGGATCGCGAGCAGCGGCGCGCGCTCGAGGAGCGGGCCGCGGCGGCCGCCGCCGGGCCATATTCGTGGGACCGGATCGCCGAGCAGACGCTGGCCGTCTACAGGGAGGTCGGCGCGTGAGGGTCGTGTTCATGGCCAAGTGCAAGCGCTCGGCGGCGCGGGCGCTCGACTGGCTCGTGGCGCAGGGCTGCGAGGTCGTGGCGGTGGTGGCCTCCGATCCGGACCGCTGGACGCACCCCGAGCAGCGCGTCGACCTCGTGGCCCAGCGGCACGGCCTGCCGCTGGTCGACGACACCGATCTGTACGCGGACCCACCCGCGAATGTCGACGTGGTGATCTCGTTCCTGTTCTGGAAGCTGATCCGGGAGCCGCTCGTGTCGCTCGGGCGCATCGGCTGCCTCAACTTCCATCCCGCGCCGCTCCCCGACCTTCGCGGCCTCGGCGGCTACAACGTGGCGATCCTCGAGGGCAGGGAAGCGTGGGGCGTGTCCTGTCACTTCGTCGACGAGAGCTTCGACACGGGCGATCTGGTGGAGGTCGAGCGCTTCCCCATCGATCCGGAGCGCGAGACGGCCTTCTCGCTCGACCTCGCGAGCCAGGGGCGCCTGCTCGGCCTCTTCGAGCGGGTGATGGCCCGCGCGCTGGCCGGCGAGGAGCTCCCGCGCACGCCGCAGGGGGAGGGCCGCTATGTGACCCGTGAGGAATTCGAGGAGCTTCGCCGCGTCCGCCCCGGCGACGATCTCGAGCGCAAGCTTCGCGCCTTCTGGTACCCACCCCATGCGGGGGCGACGATCGAGGTGGACGGACGCGTGCTCACGCTCGTGGACGAGCACCTGCTCGCCGAGACCGCGGACGCCTACCGCGACGCCGGGCTGGTGCCATAACGCGCTACGGCGCCCCCGTCGATCCGCGCACCAACAGCTCCGCAGGCAGCACGACTCGCCGCCGGGTGCGCCGGCCCGCCATGCGTGCCTCGAGCAGCTCGAAGCCGGTGGCGCCAAGCAGCTCGGCGTCCAGGGCCACCGTCGTGAGGGGCGGCTCGAGCGCGCGCGCAAAGTCCATGTCGTCGAAGCCGACGACGGACAGGTCGCTCGGTATGCGGAGCCCGCGCTCACGCGCCGCCATGTAGAGCCCCGCCGCGATCAGGTCGTCGTCGCAGAACACCGCCGTCGGCTGCTCGTCGAGGAGCGCGCCGGCGGCGACGCGCGCCGCTTCGATACCGATGGCGGTCAGCACGCGGGGCTGGGACTCGGGATCGAGACCGGCCGCGGTCAGGACCCGCCGGCGCGCTGCGGCGCGGAGGTGGAACGTCGGGGCGTCGAAGCTCGCCG
This sequence comes from uncultured Thermoleophilaceae bacterium, assembly GCA_963757815.1. Classification (GTDB taxonomy): domain Bacteria; phylum Actinomycetota; class Thermoleophilia; order Solirubrobacterales; family Thermoleophilaceae; genus JACVRW01. The sequence goes on from CAVWSN010000018.1 coordinate 178,364, forward strand.
CCAGGTGCCCTATGCGGCGGTGGCCGAGCTCCAGCAGGTGGCCGAAGGCGGCCGCCGCCCCCGCCTCGGCGTCGAAGCGCACCGACGGACGCCGCGGCTCCTCGGCCTCCATGACAACCACGTTCTCGTCGGGGCCGAGCGCCTCGGGCGCGCTGACCTCGAAGAGCAGGTAGCCGTCCACCGGACCGGCGCGGAGCGCCTCGAAGGACTGCTCCTGCCAGCGCCGGTCGTTGGCCGTGTCCACCAGCGCCACGGTGTACCCGGCGGCCTGGGCGGCTCGCTGGGCGCCGCGCAGAACGCGGCTGAAGAACGGATTCGTTATGTCCGGAACGAGGAGCGCGACCGCGCGCGAGCTGCCGAGGCGCAGGGCCTGCGCGGCGACGTTCGGGCGGTAGCCGAGCTCCCGCGCAACGCGCCGGACGTGCTCCTGAGTGGCCTCCGAGACCCGGCCACGGCCCTTGCCCGAGAACACGAGCGAGACCGTCGACTGGGACACGCCGGCGCGCTCGGCCACGTCGATGCTCGTCACGCGCTGTTGAGCGGAGCGTTCTATGGAGCGGAATGCAACCACGGGCCGACTCTTGGGGTTGACGGATCTGTAAGTCATACGTAGTATGCTACATACGTATGACGGGACTTGGAACATTCGTAGGTGCCCTGCTCGCCACCGGCGCCGTCGCGGCCGGCGGCGTGCTCGGCGACGACTCGCGCAGCCCGGCCGCAGCACCGACCGCGCTTGTGGTGGATGCCGCCGCTGCCCGCGACGGGCGCGAGCTGGTGAACGACCGGCTCGAGCACGCCGCCGCCGAGCTCAGGCTGCCTCGCAACGCCTCTGAGGCACGCACCAACGTGCGTTACTTCGACGCCCTCGGGTATCGCGTGGTCGTGGCGGGCCGGGACGCCGTCGGGGCAGCCGCCGCGACCGGGATCCCCGCCGTGCGGGCGGCCGGCCTGGCCGCTGCTCTGGAGGCCACCGAGCGCTGAGGCCGCGCGCTACGGTGGGATCGTGAGCGGCCATACCGTACGGCGCGCCGAGCTTGCCGACGCCGATGCCGTCGGCCGCCTGCTCCACGACTTCAACACCGAGTACGACGACATCACTCCCGGCCCGGACGCGCTCGCCGAACGTGTCCGCGAGCTGATCGCCTCCGGAGAGACGATCGTGCTTCTGACCGGCAGCGGCCCGGAGGGGCTGGCCGTCCTTCGCTTCCGGCCCGCGCTCTGGACGAGCGGCCTCGAGTGCTACCTCGCGGAGCTCTACGTGGTGCCTGACCGCCGCGGCCAGGGACTCGGCCGCGCGCTCATGGAGACGGCGCTCGCCGTGGCCCGCGAACAGGGGGCGGACTCCATGGATCTGGGCACCAGCGACGACGACGTGGCGGCCCGCGCGCTCTACGAGAGCCTCGGCTTCAGCAACCGCGAGGGCAAGCCTGACGGACCTCTTAACTACTTCTACGAGCGGGAGCTCTAATCTCGAACGATGAGCTGCCCGGCCTGCGGCACCGAGAACCCGCCCGGCGCTCACTTTTGCATGAACTGTGGCGCCGACCTCGAGCGCCGCTGCCCCTCCTGCAACACGAAGGCGCCGCCCGAGGCACGCTTCTGCATGAACTGCGGGGCGTCGCTCGAACAGGAGGTCGCCCGCCGTCCTGAGCAGCCGCCGGAGGAGCGGCGCCAGGTGACCGTGCTGTTCGCCGATCTGTCCGGCTACACCGCCTTCGCGGAGCGCATGGATCCCGAGGCGGTCAAGTCGCTCGTCGACCGTGCCCTGATGCGGCTCGGCCGCGAGGTGGAGCGCTACGGCGGCACCGTCGACAAGTTCATCGGCGACAACGTCATGGCGCTCTTCGGCGCGCCAATCGCGCACGAGGATGACGCCGAGCGCGCGGTCCGCGCCGGGCTAGGGATGCAGGACGCCATGGAGGAGGTCAACCAGGACCTCCCCTCCAGCATCGAGTTCGACCTGCGCGTGGGGGTCAACACCGGCGAGGTCCTCGCCGGCGCCGTCGGAGCGACGTACACGGTGACGGGCGACACGGTGAACGTGGCCTCACGCCTCCAGAGCGCGGCGCGCCCGGGCAGCGTGACCGTGGGCGAGCGCACCATGCGCGCCTCCGAGGGGGCCGTGCGCTACCGCACGCTCGAGCCCCTCGAGCTCAAGGGCAAGGCCGCCCCGGTGCCGGCGTGGGAGGCGATCGGCCTGATCGCCGAGCAACCGGTGGGCCGCGTGGCCCCGGCGCGCGAGTCTCCGCTCATCGGCCGCCGCGAGGAGCTGACCGTGCTCGAGAGCCTTTACGAGCGCGTCCTCGAGGAGGGCACGCCGCAGCTCGTGACGCTTCTCGGCGAGGCCGGTGTCGGCAAGTCCCGCGTGCTGCGCGAGTTCGACCGCCGCCTTGCCGAGCACCCGTCGGCGCCAACAGTTCGCACCGGGCGCTGCCTCCCCTACGGAACCGGCATCGTCTTCTGGGCGCTGGGCGAGGTCATCCGGGCCGAGGCCTCGATCGTCGACTCGGATTCGGCAGACACGGCGTGGACGAAGCTGTCGGGCTACATCGCCGGGCTGCGGGGTGAGGAGGACCGCGAGGGCGCGGACCGCCAGGCGGCCCTGATCGGCCGTCTGCTCGGGGTGGAGGTGCCGCCGGAGCTCGTGCTCCGGGAGGAGGACCCGGAACGGGCGCGCGAGTCGTTCTTCTCGGCCCTGCGCTCCGGCATCGAGTCGATCGCCCGCCGGTGCCCGTTCGTGATCGCGTTCGAGGACATCCACTGGGCGGACGACGGCATGCTCGCCGCGATCGAGCACCTCGCACAGTGGGTCCGTGCTCCGCTCCTGCTCGTATGCCTCGCGAGGGACGAGCTCCTCGACCGCCAGCCGAGCTGGGGCGGCGGCCGGCACTCGGCGACCCAGCTGGTTCTGAACCCGCTGAGCGAGGGTCAGGCGCGCGAGCTCGTGCAGGCCCTGCTGCCGTCAGGGCGCGAGATGGTCCCGGCGGTGGCCGAGCGCTCCGGCGGCAACCCGCTGTTCGCGGAGGAGATGGCGCGCCGGATCGCCGAGAAGGGCGGCACCGAAGGCGGTCAGCTACCTGACACCGTGCAGGGCGTGCTCGCGGCACGGCTCGACTCGCTGCGACCGTTCGAGCGCCGCCTCGTCCAGCAGGCGTCCGTCGTCGGGAGGACCTTCTGGGAGGGATCGCTGACCGCGCTCGCCCGCTCCGAGGGCCAGGATCTCGGCCGGGCGCTGGCCGACCTTCAGCAGAAGGACATCCTGGTGCCGACCATGGAGGCCCGCCTCGACGGAGAGCGAGAGCTCGCGTTCAAACACGTCCTGATCCGCGACGTGGCCTACGGGATGCTCCCCAAGGCGGTCCGCTCGCGAAAGCACTTCGAGGTCGGCACCTTCTTCGAGCAGCGGGCGGGCGACCGCACGGACGAGGTGGTCGCCCTTCTGGCGGACCACTATGGGCGCGCCGCTGCACTCGGCCGCGAGGGAGGCGTGCCCCGCGACGAGCTGGTCACGATGCGCCGCCAGGCCGTGCGCTTCCTCGAGGAGGCCGGCGACGCCGCGGCGCGGCTCTATTCGAACCGCGAGGCAGCCGAGCACTACCGCCACGCGCGCGACGTGGCCCGCCAGGACGGCGTCGTCGCCGGCGAGGGCGCCGCCGACGAGATGGAGACGATTGCCGTCCGCGTCGGCGAGAAGCTCGGCGACGTGTCGCTGCGGCTGGGGCGGGTCGACGAGGCGATCGCCGTCTGGGAGGAGTGCCTCGCGTGGCACCGCGGCCAGGAGGATCTCGAGCGGGTGGCCGATCTGCACCGCAAGATCGGCGCCGGCCTCTCGCACAAGGGCGAGCGCAAGCCGGCCATCGAGCACTACCAGAAGGGCATCAACCTGCTCAAGGACGGCCCTCCCCGGCTCGAGCTGGTTCGCCTCTACGAGGAGGCCGCCTGGCTGTACCTGCATACGGGCGACAACATGCTCGCCATCTACGCGTCCGAGAAGGCGCTGCGGCTGGCCGAGAAGCTCGGCGAGACCCGCGCCGCGAGCCGCGCGCACGGGATCTTCGGGCGCGTGTTCGGCCGCATCGGGGACACCGAGAAGGCCCGCCAGAACCTGGAGCGCGCCGTGGAGCTGGCGCGCGGCTCGGATCACGGGGAGACGATCATCGCGCTTGTCCGCGCTCGGGCGCCAGCTCGAGATCTCTGAGGCTGACGTGACCGGCGCCCGCGAGGCGTATGAGGAGGCCCTCCGGCTCGCCAAGCAGATGGGGATGCTTCCCGCGCAGGTCGAGCTGCACGCCTGGCTCGCCACGCTGGCCGTCTACAGCGCCGACTGGGAGAGCGTCGAGCGCTCGACGGAGGCGAGCGCCGAACTGGCCGAGCGCGAGGGGCTCGTGGGGAAGCTCTGCCTCCCGTACGTCCTGCGCGGCACCCTGCGCTGGCGCGAGGGCAGGATCGACGAGGCGACCGTCCTCTTCCATCGCGCGCTCGAGCTCGCCGAGCAGGTCGGTTGGTCCGAGCTCGCCTTCCAGGCGCTGATCGGCCTGGCGGCGGCGCTGCGCGACCAGGGGGACCTGGACGGCGCCGTCAACGCCCTCGACCAGGCGATCGAGGTGTGCGAGCGGGCCGGCCTGCTTGCGCAGTCGATCCAGGCGATGGGGATGCGGGCCGTGGTGCTCTCCCTGGCGCACCGCCCGCGCGCGGCGCGCGAGGCGGCTGCGCTCACGGCCCAGATGGCCGAGCGCCTCCACTATCCGCTCGGAACGGCGGCTGCGCTCGAGGCGCGCGGCGCGGCCTCCGAGGACCCCGTGGAGGGCGCGGAGCTGCTCGCCGAGGCCGAGGCGGCATGGGCCGCCCTCGACCGCCCGCTCGAGAGCAACCGCGCCCGGCTCCTGGCCGGTCAGCTACTGCTCGCCCACGACGGCGAGCGCGGCCGCGAGCTGCTCGAGTCCGCCGCCGCGGAGAGCGAGCGCCTGGGCGTGCCGCACCTGGCCGCGCTGGCGCGCGCGGCGGTGCGCTAGTCATTAGGACCTGTCGGCCCCGGTCACGACGACCACGGTCGCGTCGCCCGCGAGGCCCTGGGTCGCCGCGTCGATCGGCTCCCGTTGGGCGATCTCGAGCCTGCGGGAGACCGCCGCGGCCTCACGCTCGTGCCCCGGCGAGAACAGAATCACCGACTCGGCGCGCTGCTGATCCGAGCTGTTCGCCACCGTTCCCACCTCGAAGCCCGCGGACTGCACCTCGTCGCTGACCCGCGCGGCGAGGCCGGGCACGGTCGTGCCGTTGAGAACCGCGACCGTGACGGTCGAGGGGTCGATGGCCGGCCGTCGCCTGCGCCGCTCGCCGTTCTGGCGCTCCTCGCCGCCGTTCTGCGCCGGCTGCTGCTGCGCCTGCGGGCCCTGGGGCGTTGTTGGCTCCTCGTCGTCCGAAAGCTGGGTGAGCGCCAACGCCGCTCCGGCCCCGAGAAGCAGGACACCGGCGACGGCGAGAAGGATGTTCCGGGTGCTCCCGAACAGGCGCTGGTGCCAGGGCTCGCGCGGGGGCGGGATGACCGCGGTCTGCTCCGGGGCGGGACGGCCGCCGGGCGCGGTTCGCTCACCCGCCGGCGGAGGCGGCGGGGCGGGTGGCCCGCCGGTGCGCGCTGCCGCGGCGGTGGCCGCTGCGGGACGCGGCGCGCCCGGCACCGGTGGAGCGGCGGGGCGGGCCGGCGACGCCGGCTCGGCGGCGGGGTTGGCAGGGGCACCCTGGAGAGCCTGGGGGGCCGGCTGAGCGGCAGGCGCAGCCGGTTTCGGGGCCCCCGGCTGGGCGGCCGGCTTCGGGGCCCCCGGCTGGGCGGCCGGCTTCGGGGCTTCCGGCTGGCCCGACGGCTTCGGGGCCCCCGGACCGGGCGGCTTCGGCGCCGTGGTCGCGGGAGCGGTCCCACCAGGGGCCGCCTGGGGTCCGGAATCCCCGCCACCGCTCGCTGCGCCTGCCGACCCCGCGGCGGTGGCTGCTGCTGTGGCGGCCGCCGGCGCGGCTCCGGCCGCAGCCGGAATCGCCGGCGCGGGCGTGGCGCCGCCTCCGGCCGGCGCGGGCGCTGCTCCTCCAGCCGCAGGCGCGGCGGCGGTCCCGGCCGGCGTGGGCGCCGCCGCGGCCGGCTTCTGCTGCGGCTGCGCCACGACCCGCCCAGGGGTGGCCTGTGCAGGCGCCGCCTCGGCCTCGCGCTCGGGCGCCCGTCCGGCCCACTCGCGCAAACGCTTGACGTCCCGCGCCTGCGAGAAGTAGAGAACGGAGAGCACCGCGAGCCCGACGACGGAGGCGAGGCCGGCGTAGGCGCCGATGTCTTGAACTATCTCCGGCAAGAGTCCGAACTGTAGAACGGGCGGCGGGCGGCGCCGCGCTTAACCGCCCGACACCGCGAGAGCGCGCTCTGCGGACAGCTCCGCCACCGCACCCGCGAGCACCGCCGCATCGCCTGCGTACACGAGCTCCTCGATCCTGGCAAACGCGTTCTCGACCCATTCCGGCTCGAGCGGCACCCGCACCGCACACACGATCTTCTCCGCGGGCGTCGGCTGCGGACGCTCTCCCGGGTTGAACAGCTCCTCGTGGAGCTTCTCCCCCGGGCGCCGGCCGATGAGCTCGATCCCAACGTCCACCTCCGGCTCTAGCCCGGCGATCCGGATCATGTTCCGCGCCAGCTCGAGGATCTTCACCGGCTCGCCCATCTCCAGGACGAAGACCTCGCCGCCGGTGGACAGCTCACCCGAGCGGATGATGAGCTGGACCGCCTCGGGGATGGTCATGAAGTAGCGCGTCATCTTCTCGTCGGTGACGGTGACCGGGCCGCCCTGAGCGATCTGACGGCGGAAGATCGGAACGACCGACCCCGACGAGCCGAGCACGTTCCCGAACCGCACCGACGAGTAGCGCGTGCCCTTCCAGCGGTTCTGCGCGGCCTCGACGGCCCACTCGGCGAGCGCCTTCGACGCCCCCATCACCGTGGCGGGGCTCACGGCCTTGTCCGTCGAGACGAGCACGAAGCGCTCCGCGCCCGCCTCGCCGGCCGCCGCGGCGACGATGCGCGTGGCCACCGCGTTGTTGCGCACGGCCTCGACCGGGTTCTCCTCCATCAGCGGCACGTGCTTGTAGGCGGCGGCGTGGAACACGACGGACGGCTGGTGCTCCGCGACGATCTCGCGCATGCGCGTGGCGTCCTTGCAGTCCGCGAGCACCGGCGCCGCGCGGTTGAAGTGACGCTCCTCCTCGAGCTCGCGCCGGATCTCGAACAGGGCGTTCTCCGAGTTCTCGACCATCACGAGCAGCTTCGGCCCAACGCGCGCGATCTGGCGGCAGAGCTCGGCGCCGATCGAGCCGCCGGCGCCGGTCACGAGCACGGTCCGCCCGCGCAGATACGCGCCGACGCGGTCGATCTCCACCCGCACCGGCTCGCGGCCGAGCACGTCCTCGACCCGCACCTCGCGCACCTGGCGCATGAGGTTCACCCCGCCCGAGAGCAGCTCGAACGTAGTCGGGAGGGTGCGCACCGGGATGCCGCGCTCGCGGCAGGCCATCACGACCTTCTGGCGCACGGTGCCGGGCGCCGAGGGGATCGCGATGATCACCTCGCTGGGGCGCACGCCGTCGAGGACACGCGGAAGCGCGTCGGTCGTGCCGAGCACCTTGAGACCGGCCACGCGCATCCCCTGCTTGCGCGGGTCGTCATCGACGAAGCCGACGGGAGCCGAGCTCAGCCCGGGGTTGCGGCGCAGCTCGAACGCCACCTGCTGCCCACCGTTCCCGGCGCCGACGATCAGCACCTCGTTCGACGCGCGCTCCAGGATCGCGCCGCGCGCAGGGCGCTCGACCAGTGCCCGCACGGCAAAGCGGGCGCCGGCGCAGAAGACGAGCGAAAGCAGGAAGTCGAGCGCAACGACCGTACGCGGCGGATCGTGGCGGCCGATCGAGAACAGGAACAGGACCACGATCAGGCCGACCGTCGAGACCACGACCGCCTTGAGGATCGTCTCGAAGTCGCGCTGGTCCACGAAGCGCCAGAGCTTCGAGTAGAGGCCGAACAGCGCGAAGATCACGACCTTCATCACCACGATCAGGACGATCGTGTCCTCGAGCAGCCGCTCGTAGCGCGGCGGAATCGCGTCGTCGAAGCGCAGGACGTACGCGAGGTAGTAGGCGAGCGCGAGCAGCGCGGCGTCCACGCCTACCTGACCGACACGGCGGACGTTCACTGAAGAGCTGAGTGATCTCATGGCTGGGACGCTTGGAGCAGCAGTGTGACGAGTTGCCGGGGATCGCGCCGTACGCGCAACTCCCCATGCGCGGACCGCCGCTCCACCCGTATATCCCGGGGATCGCCGAGCTTACGCAGGCGCCCGTCTCGAAGAAGCGCCTCGTCGACGGCCCCGAGACGCCCCTCGAACGTCGTGTAGACGGGGGTCCCGAGCGCGACGGCCTCGCGGTTCATGGTACCGCCGGCGGAGATGACGAGATCGGAGAACGCCACGAGGCTCTGCGCATCGACCGCCCGCTCCGGGATCGTGAAGCGCCCCAGCCGGGCGATCTCCTCGCGCTGCGTGGGCGTCCGCGGCAGCACCACCGTCTGCGCCTCCTCCGCGCCGAGGCGCTCCAGCACCTGCCCGAAGAGCGGGTTCTCGAAGCGGTGGTAGAGCGACACCTCCGGCGGCGTGCGCACCAGGACGAGCGGGCGCTCGCGCGTGAGCCCGAGCTCGTCCAGGACCGCCTCGTCGGGCTCGAAGTCGGCCAGGTAGTACTCCTCCTTCAGCCCCGCATAGCGGCGCAGCTTGCGTGGCGTGGCGCCGAAGCGGGCGAGCCGTTCGGGCGGGATCGCCTCGGGGACCATCACGATCCGGCAGAGCCGGCAGTTGATCTGATGCTGGGCGTTGGCGAACTCGTAGTCGAACGCGGTCGCGCTCGGGATCCGCAGGAGCTTCGCGGCCACGCTGATGTCGTTGGAGCCGTGCCCGATGGCCACGTCGAAGCTGCGGCCGCGTGCCCAGCGCAGGAGCGCGGCGCTGCGCGACACGAGGCCGAGCCCCTTGGACGCGAGCCGGCCGCCGCGGTGGTGCCCGACGGCCGTGTGGTCGATGCCGAAGCGCTCGCAGAGCTCGAGCGTCTGCGCGAAGTCCCGGGCGGTGACCTCGACCTCGTGCCCGTCCCCTCGCATGATCTCGATCAGCGGCCGCATCACGAGCACGTGCGGGCTGTTGGTCAGATCTACCCAGATGCGCACGAGCGGGCCGCTACCCTACCTCGCCGTAGTGCTCGCCTCGATTACCGACCCCATCGTCGAGGTGGCCGTGGACGTCGTGGATGCGATGGGGCTGCCGGGGGTGTTCATCCTGATGCTCCTGGAGTCGGCCTGCATCCCGGTGCCCAGCGAGGCCACCATGCTGTTCGCCGGCTTCAACGTGTCGCGCGGCGAATACAGCCTGTTCGCCGCCACGATGGTCGGATCGGTCGCCAATCTCGTCGGATCCTGGCTCGCCTACTGGATCGGATACATAGGCCGCGTCGACATCCTCGAGAAGCACGGCAAGAAGCTCCACATCAAGCAGTCCCATCTCCAGTGGGCGGACCGCTGGTTCGAGCGCCACGGCGACGCCACGGTCTTCTTCACCCGGATGCTTCCGATCATCCGCACCTTCATCTCTCTCCCGGCGGGCGTCGCGCGGATGCCGTTCTGGCGCTTCAGCCTCCTTTCCTTCCTCGGCTGCGTGCCCTGGGTGTTCATGCTCACCTGGATCGGCAAGCAGGCAGGCGACAACTGGGAGAGCTGGAAGGACAGCCTCCACTACGTGGATTACGCGGTGGCCGCCACAATCGTGATCGGCGTGATCTACCTGCTCGTGCGGCGGCGCAGCAACGGCAAAGGCGAGCAGGAGCCACCGCCCCGCGCCGAGCCGGAGCGCGCCTGAACCACCGATGGCCGAAGGGGCATACGCACGCGCCGGCGTCGACCAGGCGCTGTCCGGGAGCGCCGTGGCCGCGCTCGTCGACGTGCTCGCGGGGATCCGGACCGGCCGGCCTTCGCGCGCCGTTCTCCGCTCCGGCCACTACGCAAACGTCCTGCGAATCGACGACCGGCGCGGGATCGCCCTCTCCTGCGACAGCGTCGGCTCCAAGGTGATCGTCTGCGAACAGCTCGGCCGCTACGACACGATCGGCATCGACCTCTTCGGGATGAACGCAAACGACGTGATCTGCGTCGGCGCGGACCCAATCGCCCTTCTCGACTACATCGCCGTCGAGGAGGCGGACCCCCAGGTGCTCGAGCAGATCGCCACCGGGTTGCGCACCGGGGCGGAGCAGGCCGGCGTGGAGATCCCGGGCGGCGAGCTGGCGGTGCTGCCCGATCTGCTGCGTGGCCACCCGTCGCCGCGAGGCTTCGACCTCGTGGGCTTCTGCGTCGGCCTGGTGGACCTCGACGCGGTGATCACCGGGGCCTCGATCGAGCCCGGGGACGCGCTGATCGGCATCCCCTCGAGCGGCATCCACTCGAACGGCCTCAGCCTCGCGCGGCGCGTACTGAGCGACCTGGACGAGCGGGTCGGCGAGCACACGGTCGGCGATCTGCTGCTCGAGCCGACGGTGATCTACGTCCGGGCGATCCGCGAGCTGCTGGCCTCCGCCGTGGACGTCCGCGGCCTGGCCCACATCACCGGCGAGGGCTTCCTCAACCTCCTGCGACTCGACGCGGAGGTGGGCTACCGAATCGACGCGCCGCTGCCGGTGCCGCAGGTGTTCGAGCTGATCGCCGAGCGAGGCGGCGTGGCCGATGCGGAGCTGCACGAGGTCTTCAACATGGGCTGCGGCTTCTGTGTGGTGACGCCTGCCGGCGACGCCGGCGCGGCCGTCGAGCTGCTCTCGGCGCACCATCCCGGCACAGCGGTGATCGGCAGCACCACCGACGCGGCGGGCGTCGTCGAACTCGTCCCGCAGGGCCTCGTGGGCCGCCGACCAGGCGGCTTCGCGCCGGCATCTCCGTGAGCTGCCTCGCGTTTGTAGGCAATAGAGCGACAAACCCGAGGCACCCCTATGCGAGCGACCAGAGCTCGCCGGTCAGAAAGCGCTCCGGGCGAACCCGCCACTCCATGGCGAGCCGCCACAGCTCCGCTTGGGCGCGCGGCCCGGGCAGGTCGCAAACGGCTGACACCTCTGCGGCGGCAAGCGATCCAAAGCGCTCCAGGGCGCCGACAACCGAGAGCACCGAACCGGAAGCCGGCATCGCCCCGGCCGCCAGTGCCGCCTCACGCCACCCCTCATAGCCGTCGTTAGCCCGCACAGCCAGTGCTCCCGATGCCCTCCCCGACGAAGCGGAGCGCCGGCAGCGACGCGACGGAGGAACCCCGGGTCTCCTCCAGATCCTCCCCAAACGCCTCCACGATCGCATGCGAGCCGACATCCACCCGAAAGCGCTCGACATCGAGCCCGGCCGCGCGCGCCTCCTCCACGAGCGCCTCCAAGCCGTCGAGCTTGCGCCGGCGGCACATGATGCCCTCACGCAGGGCACGCAGATAGCGCTCCGCGGCCTCAGGGCCCTGCTCGGCGGCGGCCTTGAAGGCCATGCAGGCCGGGAATGTCGACCCGATCGCCCCCGCGGTGTTCCAGGCCCGTGGGTCCACGGGCATCCCCGAGCGCTCTGCCGCATCGAGCCATTCGATCACGAGCCGCGACTGATCACCCTCATACTGGCGGGATAGGCCGCCCATCACGTAGGTGATCCGGACCTCGTCGCCGAACTCAAGCTGAAGACGGCGCAGTGCGGGCTCGGCCGCCCACGAGGCCGAGCAGGCGGGATCCGTGTAATAGCGAAGGCGTACAGGCAAGAGACCGCGGAAAATAGATGACGGTGATCGGGACGCTCATAAGCGACCGCTACCGGCTCGAGGAGAGGATCGGGTCGGGTGGGATGTCGACCGTGTACCGGGCGTTCGATCCGACGCTCGAGCGCTGGGTCGCGATCAAGCTGATGCACCGGGACATCTCGAACGACCCCGATCAGCTGGAGCGCTTCCGCCGCGAGGCCCGCGCGGTCGCCCAGCTCAACCATCCCCACGTCGTGACCGTGATCGACGCCGGCGAGGACGAGGGGGCGCCCTACATCGTCTTCGAGTACGTCGAGGGCGAGACCCTCAAGGAGCGCATCAAGCGCCAGGGCCGCCTGCCGGTCTCAGAGGCTGTCGCCTATGCGATCGAGATCGGGCGCGCGCTCGAATGCGCCCACGAGAATCGGCTCGTCCACCGCGACGTCAAGCCTCAGAACGTCCTCATCGACCCCGACGGTCGCGCCAAGGTCACCGACTTCGGCATCGCCCGCTCGCTGGAGGCCCACGGCCTGACCGCCCCAGGCCGCGTGCTCGGAACCACCGACTACGTATCCCCGGAGCAGGCCCTCGGCCGCGACGTGACCCAGCAGTCGGACATCTACTCGCTCGGGGTCGTGCTCTACGAGATGCTGACCGGCGAGCCGCCCTTCCGCGCCGACTCGCAGGTGGCTGTGGCGATGAAGCACGTGCGGGACCCGCTCCCGGACGTCCAACGGCTGCGCCCGGAGATCTCGGCGGCCCTCGCGGCCGTGGTCGAGCGCGCGACCGCCAAGGAGACCGCGCACCGCTACGCGACGGTGAGCAGAGATGGTGCGCGACCTCGAGGAGGTGCTCGCGATCGAGGCGGCCCGCACGGGTGAGGCCACCGGGGAGGCAACCACCGTCCTGCGCTCGCTGTCAGGCGACACCGCCGACTTCGCGCCCGCGCGCCTGCGCCATCCCAAGCGGGTGCTCGCCATGACGCTGCTCCTGCTCGCGCTGGCGGGCGGGGCGATCGCCTACTTCGCCTCGCGCACCGAGAAGGGGCCGGGCGTGGGACCGGTGGTGGCCGAGCCACCGGGCGTCGAGCGGGTGCAGCTCGGCGGCCAGGCGGCCAGTGACTACGACCCCGAGGGCGACGACGGCGAGGAGTCCCCGGAGGCAGCCAACCTCGTGCTGGACGGCCAAAGCAACACCGCCTGGGACACCGAGACCTATGAGGCCGGCTTCGAGGGCGCCAACAAGTCCGGCGTCGGCCTCTACGTGGATGCCGGCAAGCCGATTCCCGGCCGCCGGCTCTCGCTCGTTACGTCCACGCCGGGATTCGAAGCCGCGGTCTACGCGTCGAACAGCGTCCCGGGCTCGATCAACGGCTGGAGGAAGGTGAGCCGCACGGAGACGGTCGGCGAGCGGCAGGCCTTCCAGCTCGACCTCGGTCAGGGCAAGTCGTTCAGGAACTACCTCGTGTGGCTCACGAAGCTCCCGCCCGATCAGGGCAAGGCCAAGATCGAGGAGCTCCGGCTCTCACAGGCGAAGGGCTAATAGCGGTAGCGCCCGGTCCTCCTCGTGGCGCTCCAGCGCCAGGGCGAGCAGCCTGTCGAGCAGCTCCACGTACGGAACCCCGCTCGCCTCGAAGAGCTTTGCGTAGACGCTGGTGGAGGTGAAGCCGGGGATCGTGTTGAGCTCGTTGACGAGCACGCGACCGTCCTCGACGAAGAAGTCGACCCGAGCCATGCCCGAGCAGTTGACGATCTTGAAGGCCTCTACCGCCAGGCGCCGGACCTCCTCCAGCTGCGCATCGGGGATGCGTGCCGGGATCACGAGCTCCATCCCGCCGGGCTCGTACTTGGCCTCGTAGTCGTACCAATCGGCATTCGTCAAGACGATCTCACCGGGCTGCGAAGCCACCGGGTCGCGGTGCCCGAGCACCGAGCACTCGACCTCGAGCCCCTCGGAGTAGCGCTCGACGAGCGCGACCGGGTCGTGTTCGAAGGCGTGCGCGAGGGCGGCATCGAGATCGGCCTCGGACCAGGCCTTCGAGATCCCCACCGAAGAGCCGAGCCGCGCCGGCTTGACGAAAGCGGGCGGCACGAGCGTCACCGGCATGCCCTCGCGGACCGCGACGTACTCGATCTGCGGGATCCCGTGTGAGGCCATCAGGTCCTTGAAGACCGCCTTGTCCATCGAGACGGCGGAGGCCATCACGCCCGCGCCCACGTAGGGCACGTCGAGCAGCTCGAGCAGCCCCTGCACGGTTCCGTCCTCGCCGAAGGGCCCGTGCAGCACCGGGAAGACGGCCTCGGCGCCGAGCAGCCCGGCGCCCGGCTCGAGGCTGAGCGGCTCGCCCTCGAACAGCCAGCGGCCCTGGCGGGACAGGCGCACGTCCAGCACCTCGTGGCCGCCCTCGGCGAGCCCGGCCCGCACGGCCTCGCCCGAGGAGAGGGAGACGTCGTGCTCGCTGGAGCGGCCGCCGGAGAGAACGGCGACCTTCATCGGCCGGACCTCACGGCTCCTGGGGTCCCTCGGGCTCCTGGGGCTGCGTGTCCTCGAGCGTGTCGGTCGGCTCCAGCACGCCGATGATGATCACGACCTCCGCGCCCTCATCCAGCTCGCTGCCCGAGCCGGGACGCTGGTCGACGACCACCCCGTCCTCAGCCGGATTCGTGACCGTGCGCTCGCGCTGCACCGGCACCAGTCCGGCGTTGCCGATCTGCGTGGCCGCGTCCGCGACGCCGAGGCCGATGACGTTCGGGACGGTGGCCCGCGGCCGGCCGGTCGAAACGGTGATCGTGACCGTCGTGCCGCGCTCCACCCTGCTGCCGCCACCCGGGTTCTGCGCGATCACCTCGCCCTCGGGCTCGTCCGACTCCTCCTCCTGGATCGCCACGCCGAGGCCCTCGCTGCGGAGCCGTGAGTCGGCCGACGCGCGCGAGAGCCCGACCACGCCGGGGACGGTCGCCAGCTCAGGCCCCTGGCTCACCAGCAGCCGCACGCGCGTGCCGACCGTGACCTCCTCGCCCTCGGAGGGGACGGTGCGGATCGCAAGGCCCTTCCTCACCTCGTCCGAGAACTCGAGATCGCGCGTGACCTTCAGGCCCGCGTCCTCGAGCTCGCCGATCGCCTGGTTCTGCGGAAGGCCCGCCACCGCCGGCACGAGCACCTCCCCCGGCCCGTCGGAGACCTCGAGGGTGACCGTCGAGCCGACCTCCGCCTCCTCGCCCGGGTTCGGATCCTGATCGAGCACCTGATCGAAGGGCTGCGCGCTCCGGACGCGCGTCTGGTCGACCTCGAAGCCGGCCCTCTCGAGCTGCGCGCGTGCCTCCACCAGCTGGAGCTGCGTCACTCGCGGCACCTCGCGCTTCTCGGTCGCGAGCTGTCCGCTGGCCACCGCCCAGATGAGGAAGCCGAGCAGTGCGAGCGTCAGCAGGCCGATCGTGAACCAGGGCCAGCGCCGCCTGGGCTCCCGCTCCGGGCGCGTGACCGGCGCAAGTGGAGGCGCCCCTCCGTCGGCCGCCTCGGCCGCCTCGGGCGCGGGCAGCGGTATCGGCGCGAACGCGGCAGTCGACTGGCCGCCGTTGGCCCCCGCCTCGACCTGCGAGCGCGCGGCCTCGAGTCCCTCCGCGAAGTCCTCCGCCGTCTGCCAGCGCTGCGCCGGGTCCTTGGCGAGCGCCGCCATGACGACCGCCTCGAGCGCCGGGTGAACGTCCGGGCGCAGGGCGGAGATCGGAGGCGGGGGCTCCGACAGGTGCTTGAGCGCGATTGCCACGGCGCTGTCGCCCTCGAACAGGAGCCGGCCGGTCAGCATCTCGTAGAGCATCACCCCGATCGAGTAGAGGTCCGAGGCCGCCGTGACGGCGTGGCCCTGCGCCTGCTCGGGCGAGAGGTAATGAGCCGTTCCCATGATCGAGCCGGTCTCGGTCATCTCGGACGCGCCGGCCCGCGCGATTCCGAAGTCCGTGACCTTGGCGTGCCCCTGCTCGTCCACGATCACGTTGTGGGGCTTGAAGTCGCGGTGGATCACGCCGTGGCGATGGGCGAAGCCGGCCGCGTGGAGGATCTGGACACCGAGGTCGATCGTCCGCTGCTGGGACAGCGGCGCCTCGCTCGCGAGGATGTCCTTGAGCGTGCGCCCCGTGAGGTACTCCATCGCGATGTAGTAGGTGCCCTCGTGCTCGCCGCGGTCGAAGACACCAACCACGTTGGGGTGGGCGAGCCCGGCGGCCGCCTTCGCCTCGCGGCGGAAGCGCTCCACGAACTCCTGGTCCTGGGCGAAGCGCCGGTGGAGCACCTTGAGGGCGACCTCGCGGCCGAGGTGGCTGTCCTCGGCGCAGTAGACGTCCGCCATCCCGCCGGAGCCGATCCTCCGCACGATGCGGTAACGGGCGTCGACGACAGCGCCGGTGGCGACCTCGGTCATCCGCCGCCCTCTCCGAGGAGCGCCTCGAGCACCTGCCTCGCAATCGGCGCCGCAACCGTGCCGCCCTGTCCCGTCGTGCGCTCGACGGTCACCGCGATGGCCATACGTGGATTGTCCACCGGCGCGAAGGCGATGAACCAAGGCTGTGTGAATTCTCTGTTAGCTCCGACCTCGGCCGTTCCGGTCTTGCCGGCCACCGTAATGCCGGACAGTGCGGCCGCGGTCCCGGTGCCCTCCTCGACGACGCGGCTCATCATCGCGGTGAGCTGCTCGGCGGTCTCCGGCTTCATCACCCGCGATTGGAGGTCCGGCTCGATGCGCTCGGCAACGCGCCCGTCCTTGCGCACGACGCGGTCGGTCAGCTGCGGCTTCATCAGCCGGCCGTCGTTGGCGACCGCCGCCGCCACCTGGGCCATCTGCAGCGGCGCCGAGCGGATCTCGCCCTCGAGCCCTCCCTGCCCGATCGCCACACGCCCGACGTCGAAGCCCTCCTCGACGTACTCGCCGTCGCCGTTGATGATCCCGCTGGGGACCATCTGCGTGTCCGGGTAGTCGAGCGGTGGATCCTCGTAGAAGCCGAAGCGCTTCATGTACTCGACGAGCGTGGCGCGGCCGACGGTCTCGCCGACCTGCGCGAACACCGTGTTGACCGAGTTCGTCAGCGCGTCCGTGAACGAGATCGACCCGAAGCTGACGCCGCCGGCGTTGGCGAGCGGCACTCCGCTGACCTCCCTCGGCGACGAGCCGTCGATGATCGACTCGGGAGTGATCTTGCCGCTGTCGAGCGCGGCCGTGGCGGTGACCACCTTGAAGGTCGAACCGGGCGGGTAGAGCTCCTGGGTCGTCCGGTTGAGCGTCGGCTTGTTCGGGTCTCTGTTGAGGCGGCCGAACTCCGTCGGGATCAGGTTCGCGTCGTACTCGGGGATCGACACCATCACGCGCACCTTGCCGGTCTGCGGCTCGATCGCCACCACCGCGCCCTTGCGGCCCGCGAGCCCGGCCACCGCCGCCTCGGTGCCCGCGCACGCTGAGGTTCGTGACGACGTCGAGGCCCTCGCGCTCCTTGCCCTCGAGCCCGGTGAAGATCGACTCGAACTCGTCCTCCTCGCCTGCCAGCGCGTCGTTGCGCGACTGCTCGAGGCTGATGCGCCCGTTGCGGATGAACGAGTAACCCACCGGATGTGAGAACAGACCACGGGTCGGATAGATGCGTGTGAAGATCCGGTCCTCGCCGCGGCCGCGCGGGATGCTGCGGGCCAGCACCGTGTCCCCGTCGGCGGCGAGTATGAGCCCGCGCGGGATCTTCTGCTCCCTGATCAGCGCCCGCCGGTTGCTCGGGTTGTCCTCGAGTCCCTCGGCGTCCAGCACGCTCCAGTAGGACGTGAACGCCACCAGCACCGCGAACAGGAGCACGAACAGGCCGAACAGCTGCGCGATCTGGCGGTTCAAACGAGACCACCCCTGCGGATGCGGTCACGCCGGGCGCTGTCGGAGACGATCAGGAGCAATGCGAGCAGCACCATGTTGGCGAGCAGCGAGCTGCCCCCGTACGAAACGAGCGGGAGCGTCACGCCCGTGAGCGGGATCACCCGCGTCACGCCGCCGACGATCACGAACACCTGGATCGCGAGCACGCTCGTCAGCCCGACCGCGAGCAGCTTGGAGAAGCCGTCCGCCGCCAGCATCGAGATCTTGAAGCCGCGGAAGACGAGCAGCAGGTAGGCGCCCACGAGGCCGGCGGCGCCGAAGAGGCCGGCCTCGTTCACGAGCACCGAGTAGATGAGGTCCGTGTGCGGCGCGGGGATCAGGATGTTCCCGCCGGGCGCCTCGAGCAGCGAACGGCCGAACCCCTCCCCGAACAACCCTCCGTCGGCCTGCGCGAACAGCGATTGGGCGACCTGGTAGCCCTGGCAGTTGACGAACTCGGTGACCTCGCCGGTGCTGGGACAGCGCACCTGCTCGGTGGAGAAGGTGTCGAGCCAGATGTCGAACCGGTCGCGCACGTGCGACACCCGCTCGGCGAAGAAGAACGCGCCGCCGAAGAACATGGTCACCCCCACGCCCACGAGCGACAGCCGGCCCGTCGCAACGTAGAGGAGCGCCAGGAAGCCGCCGAAGAACATCAGCGAGCTGCCGAGGTCGCGGATGAAGATCAGCATCAGCATCGCGAGCCCCCAGACCAGAAGCAGCGGGCCGAAGTGCTTGGGCGAGGGCCGCTCACGCAGCACCGCCACGAGCGAGGCGACGAACACCGCGAGCAGCACCGAGCCCGCCGGCCCGAGGCCGAGAACCAAGACCGCCAGCACGGTCAGCACCGCCGGCACGCCGTAGAGCAGGATCTGCCTCTGGTAGGGCAGCGGGCGCAGCCGCGGGCGTACGAGGATGTCGCCGGTCTCGCGCAGGTAGCTCGCGAGGAAGACGATGATGCCGAGCTTCGCGAACTCGGCCGGCTGGAACTTGATCGGCCCGAGCTCGATGGCGAGGAAGGCGCCGTTCACCTGAGCCCCGATCCCCGGCAGCCGCGGCAGCACCAGGAGCGCGATGCTCCCTGCCGCGATCAGGTAGCGGTAGCGCTCAAGCACGTGGTGGTCGCGGATCAACAGGATCGTGGCGCAGAAGAACACGAGCCCGACCACGAACCACTGGGCCTGCTCGCGGGCGAGCTCGGTGTCGATCCGGTAGATCAGGACGAGGCCGATGGCCGCGAGCAGCGCCGCAAGCGGAAACAGGTACGGGTCGGCATCGGGCAGCCGCGCTCGGATGAACAGGTGGGCGACCACGCAGAGGCCGAGGAAGACCGCCCCGTAGGTGAGCGTGGCGTCCTGGATGTCCTCCGTGCGGGTGGCGAGCACGGCGGCAAAGCCCGCGACGACGAGCAACGACACCGGCAGCAGGCCGAACAGCTCACGCGTGCGCGCGGACATCAGCTCCCCGATCCGCCCGCAGGCTCGAGCTGGCCGCGCTCCAGCGCTCTCACGAGATCGACGGCGTCCTCGCGGCTGCGCCACTCGTGGTCGAGCACGCGCTCGCGGCGGCCGCTCGGGATCGCCCGGGCCGGCATGCCGCTCGCGTAGTCCTCTTCGTAGAGGTCGATGCCGAGCGGGAGCTCGTACGGGATGCCGCGATAGACGGTCACGAGCCCACCGTCGTTGGTTCCGACGAAGTAGACCTGCCGGCTCAGGGCGTAGAGCCCGGTCACGGCAGCCGCGAGCAGCGCGAGGCCGAGCAGGATCTTCATCGCGAGGCCGATCCGGCTGCGGCGCCTCGGCTTTGCCCGCGCGGCCGGCGCCGGAGGGATGGGCTCGATCGGCTTGGCCGGCGCGGCGGGCGCCGGCGCCGGGGTCGCCGCGCGGACCTCGTCGGCGCTCAGCTGGCCGGCGATCGTCTCGTCCTCGGCCGCGGAGTCGCCTGGGACGATCGTGGTGGCCTCGGGGACAGCGTCGCCCAGCTCCCCGATCCGGAACAGGACGACCGTGATGTTGTCCTTGCCGCCGCTCTGGTTCGCGGCCTTGATCAGGGCGTCGGCCGCCTCGTCCAGGGTCGCCGAGGTGCGGAGGATCGCGGCCACCTCGTCGTCCGAGATCATCGAGGTCAGGCCGTCCGAGCAGAGCAGGAACAGGTCGCCGTCGCGCGCGCTCAGCGTGTAGGTGTCGACCTCCACGTCCGGCTCGGGGCCTAGCGCGCGCGTGATGATCGAGCGCTGCGGATGGTGCTCGGCCGCCTCCGGGGTGATCTGTCCGCTGCGCTCGAGCTCGGCGACCAGCGAGTGGTCGCGCGTGATCTGCTCGAGCCCGCCGTCGCGCATCCGATACGCGCGGCTGTCGCCCACGTGGGCGAGGCTCACCTCCTCGTCGTGCACCTTGGCGGCGGTGAGGGTCGTGCCCATGCCGCGGTGCGACTCCTCCGTCACCGCAAGGTCGTAGATGCGCCGGTTGGCCTCCCGCAGCAGCCGCGCGAGCTGGGCCTCCGCGGCCTCGCCCGCCGCGCTCGCGCCCTCGAACGCCTCCGCCGCTATGGCCGAGGCCACCTCGCCGGCCCTGGCCCCTCCCATACCGTCGGCGACCGCGAAGAACGGCGGCCTGAGCACCAGCGAGTCCTCGTTGGCGCTGCGCTGGCGGCCCACGTCCGTCCGCCCAACCTGTTCGACGATGCCGAGCGCCACGTGACTACTCCTCGTAGCGGTACTCGCTGTCGCCGATGCGGATCACGTCGGCGGGCTTGAGGCGCTCGGTCGAGCGCACCTGGCGGCCGTTGAGATAGGTCCCGTTGGTCGAGCCCATGTCCTCGAGGTACATGTACTCCCCGCGGGAGAAGATGCGCGCATGGGCGGACGACGCGAACGGGTCGTCCACGCGGATCTCCGCGCCGTCCGAGCGGCCCATCGTCGCGCCGTCCCCGACGTCGAAGGTCGTGCCCGGCTCGTGACCCATCGCGGCCACCACGCTCAACCGCGGCGAGACCCCCGCGCGCAGGTTCGGGAGCGCGGACTCCTTGCGGCGGGGACGCGGCGGCTCGACCGGCTCGGCGGCCGCGGCCGAGCTCTCGTACCGGGAGAGGTCGCGCATGGCGCTCCGCACCACCCAGAGAAGGAAGAGGTAGAGAACGAGGAGGAAGCCGAACTTGAGCGCGACCGCGAGCGGCTCGTCCATAGTGCGGCCCCTACTCGAGCTCGAAGGTCAGGTCGGTCACGCCGATGGTGATGCGGTCACCGTCGCGCAGCGCCACCTGATCCACCCGGCGGCCGTTGACCTTCACGCCGTTCGTGGAGCCGAGATCGATCACGTGCCAGGCGTTCTCGTCGCGGCGCAGCTCGACGTGCCGCCGCGACACGTTGGGGTCGGAGACGACGACGTCGCAGTCGCGGCTGCGGCCGATCACGGCCCGGTCGCCGCTGAGGACGTGGCGCCGGCCCTCGGTCACGAGCAGCGCCTGGCGGCGCGAGATGGGCGCCTCGAGCCTGCGCGCCTCGCGATCGGGCGAGTAGACCATCGTGTGGCCGAAGTCCCCCGCCGACGGAGCCGCGGCCACGGGCGCCTGCTCCTCGAGCTCCTCCTCCGGCGGAGCGAGCAGCTGAGCCTGGATGCCGAACTCGCCGAGCTCTAGCCGCTCGTCCGTGTGGAACTCGATCTGCGGACGGCTGGTGAGCGCGAGCGACTCCTGGCGGGCGTGCTCGAGCAGGTAGTCGGAGAGCTCCTTGCGGAGGGCCGGCTCGTAGCTCGAGAACTGCTCGCGGTCGGGCGGGGAGAGGAAGACGCGGTAGTGATTCGGCACGTACACGCGCGAGACGGAGACCATCTGGTTGTCCTCCATCTCCTTCGCCAGCTTGTGCGCGAGCTCGACCGGCTGGACGCTCGTCTTGAACGCGCGCCCGAACGCGCCCTCGACGAGCCCGCCGAGCTTGGCCTCCAGGTTGCGCAGCATGCTCATATACCGCACCGCAGGGTAGAGCGGCGGGGGGTCACGCGGTCGTTACACGTGGCGCCCGCCAGCCCTCTGCGGGGGCCACGACCTGGGACACGGACAGGGCCACGATCGCCCCCAACAGCGGGCCTGCCACGGCGCCGCGGGCGCTGTCGCGGGCTACGTCCGCCGCGAGTGCGTCGCCCAGCGCGATGTGCGCCACCACCAGCCCCGCGACCCAGAGACCCGCGCCCACGAGGTCGACCGCGAGCCAGCGGCCACGGATCACGAACGGCAGCGCCAAGGCGAATGCCGCCCAGACCACGAGCGGCGCCAGCGCGGGGGTCGTGGCGAGCGGCTGGAGCACGTCCGAGACGGCGGCCGAGATCGAGCCCTCCCAGTCCGCGCGGGGGAGTGTGCCGTCGGGAGAGCCGAACAGCAGCGCCTTTCCGGTGATCGCCTCGCCCAGCGCGAGCCACCAGAAGCCGGCGATGGCCAGCCCGGCCCGCCGCCAGGCCGTCGGCGCAAGTGCCGCGAGCCCCACGAAGGCCGGACCGAGCGCCACCGTGCCGAGCAGCGGCGCAAGCACCGGGACCGACCAGAGCAGCCCCGCACGCGGGAGCAGGAAGGGAACCGGCGCGGCGGCCGCGGCGAGCACGACGGCCGTCCCCTGGCGGTCGGCCTCGGGTGACACGAGCCAGGCGCAGAGCGCAAACACCGAGAGCATCCAGCCGATGCGCGGCAGCAACGCCGTGGCGAGTGCCGCGGCGCCGGCGGCTGCAGCCGGTGAGAAGGAGGGGTCGGGCCCGAGAGTCCCGAGGACCCCGAGCACGAGGCCGCCGGCGAGGAGACCGGCGCCGGCGCGCTGCAGCACGCGCACGCCGCGCGCGGGCCGCGCGCCCGGCTCGCTCCGGCCAAGCAGGCCGGTGGCGACCGTGGGGTCGTCGCCGAAATAGCCGGGCCGCTCCGGCCCGCCGCGCCGGAAGAGCCGGCGCGTACGCCGGGTGGTGGGGAGGCCGACGCGGCGCAGCGTCTCGGGCTCCACCAGTCCGCCCTCGTCGGTCAGATCGCGCTCGGCGGCGCGCAGGTCGGCGCGCAGCTCGTCCGGCGTGGGACGGCGTGCGGGGTCGACGTCGAGCGCGTCGTCGAGCGCGTCGCAGAGCTCGAGCGGCAGGTCGCGGCGCATCGATGCGAGCGACGGCAGCGGGCGCCCGAGCCGACGCGCCGTGGCCGCGGGCCCGCCGGCGCGGACCGGGTTCTTGCCCGTCCAGGCCTCGTAGAGGGTGAGGGCCAGCGAGTAGACGTCGCAGGCCGGCGTCACCCGCGCGCCCTCCGCCTGCTCCGGCGCCATGTAGGCAAGCGTGCCCACGACGTCGCCGGTGCGCGTGAGCAGGTCGCCGCTCACGAGATGGGCGACCCCGAAGTCGGTCAGCTTCGCGAAGCCGACGCCGGCCGCCGGCTCGGCCACCACCATCACGTTCTGGGGCTTGACGTCGCGATGGATGACGCCGCGCGCGTGGGCATGGGCGAGCGCCTCGCTGAGGTCCGCGCCGATGCGCGCCACGTCGCGGTCCGAGATCGCCCCGGCGCGCAGCAGCTCGGCAAAGGTTCGGCCCCGAACCAGCTCGGACACCAGGTAGACGTCGTGCTCGTCCGCGGCCAGCTCGTAGATACCGACAATCGCGGGGTGGTTCAGCCGCGCGGCCGCCAGCGCCTCGCGCTCCACGCGCTCGCCGCCGCCGCGCTCGCGCGGGATCGCCTTGACCGCGACCTCACGCTCGAGCTTCTCGTCCCATGCGTGCCAGACGACCCCGAAGCCGCCGGCGCCGAGGCGCTGCTCGAGGCGATAACGGCCGAGGACCACGCGCGGCCCGGGACCCGTCGGCAGGCTTTCGGTAGGGTCCGAACCTCCCAGCGGCAGGGTGCCGGGCTCTTCCGTGAAGCCTGTCTTGGAACGGTTCATCCCAGGTTCTGTGTTCGGTTCTCGGAGAGCGCGTCCTGCCCCCCGTTCATACTCCATCCAAGCGCCACGTGCGCCTCGAAAGCGCTAGGAGCGATACTGCTTTCCTTCCTCGACGAACCGGACGAGCCCGTAGCTGGACGGACACGGCGGCGGCCGTCGGGCGGTCGATCGACAGACCGCCAGACGCTGATGGTCCGCAGGACCTTAGCTATAGGCGCCGGTCTGCTTGTGCTGATTCTGCTGGTGCTCGGCTTCCGCGGCTGCCTCAACGCCCGCAAGGAACGGTCGATCAAGGACTACGTGAGCCAGTCGTCCGAGCTGATCGACCAGTCGAAGCTCGAGGGCAACCAGCTCTTCGAGCTGCTGCGCGGGACCGGTGACCAGGACACGGCCGTGGACGCGGCGAACGTCGTGAACGGGCTGCGCAGCGAGTCGGCCACGCTTGTCGACCGCGCGAATGACCTCGATGTCCCCGACGAGATGTCCCCGGCGCAGGACAACCTGCTCGACGCCCTTGAGCTGCGCCGGGACGGGCTTGCCGCCGTGGCCAATGCCCTTCCTGGCGCGCTCGCCGACGAGGAACGCCGCGAGAGCACGGCCGACGTGGCCGAGATGATGCAGGTCTTCCTCGCGAGCGACGTGATCCTGAAGTACCGCTTCCGGCCCAACGTGATGGAGACGCTCGAGGAGGAGGACCTGACCGGCGAGGTCAGCGTTCCCAGGCCGCAAGAGCTCGAGTTCGTCCCCGACGTCCAATGGGTCGACCCCGACTTCGTGGCCGACGAGATCTCCGGACTGCGCGGTGGTGGCGGCGGAGCGGCCGATGAACCCGCGGCCCCCGGCCTGCACGGCAACGGCCTCGGCACGGTCACGCTCGGCGGCGTGGCGCTCGTCCCGGGCGCCTCGGCGACCGTACCGCTCGCCGAGGACCTCTCATTCGAGGTCCAGGTTGTCAATCAGGGCGAGAACAACGAGACCGATGTCAACGTCAAGGTGACCGTCGGCGAGGGCAACGACGCGATCGAGCGCGAGGAGCAGGTGCCGGAGATCGCGATCGGTGAGCAGCAAACCGTGACGATCCCGCTCGGTGAGGAGCCGCCCACGGGTGAGAACGTGCCGGTCAAGGTGGAGGTCGAGCCCGTCGCGGGCGAAGAGATGACGGACAACAACGTCGGCGAGTTCACGGTCATCTTCACAAGCTGAGCCCCGGCGATACCCTCAGCCGCCGTGGATGAGCTGACCTCCACACAGGGAATCGTCGCGCTCGCGGCAGCCGGGGTGGCGCTTCTCGCGCTCCTTTGGTGCATCGTGCTCGCGGTCAAGCTGCGCCGCCTGCGCTCGGCCCAGCGCACTGTGCTGAGGGGGGAGGAGGCGGACATCGTCCAGCACTCCGCCGCGCTGCAGGAGGCCTTCGTGCAGCTGCGCGACTGGGTCGAGGAGACCGCGGCCGGGCTCGAGTCGCGGGTGGGCGAAGCCGAGCGGCGGATGGACGGTTGCGTCTCCCACACGTCGCTCGTGCGCTACGACGCCATGAACGAGCTCTCGGGCCAGCAGTCGAGCACGCTGGCGCTGCTCGACTCGCGCCGGACCGGCGTGGTGCTCTCGTCGATCCTGCACCGGGACCAGGCGCGCTTCTACGTGAAGCAGCTGCACGAGGGCACCTCGGAACACGAGCTCTCACCGGAGGAGCAGCAGGCCGTCGCGGCCGCGATCGCCGAGACCAACTCCGACCGCTGATGAAGGTCGCCTACCTCGGTCCCCCGGGGACCCATAGCGAGGAGGCGCTGCGCGCATCGGCGCCGGCGGACGTCGAGGAGCTCCCCCATCCCACCCTCTACGACGCGGTCATGGCGGTCCAGGAAGGCGGCGCGGACCGAGCGGTGGTGCCGATCGAGAACGCGCTCGAGGGAGGCGTGGCGGTCACTCTCGACACGCTGGTGCTCGAGGCCGTCGACGTGCGCATCGCGGGAGAGGTCGTCCATCCGATCCACCACTGCCTGATCGCCGCTGCGCCGCGCGGGCTCGCTGGTGTGGCGCGCGTGGTCTCCCACCCCCAGGCCACCGCCCAGTGCGCTCACTTCCTGCGCGCCCACCTGCCCGGCGTGGAGCACGTGAGCGCGCCGTCCACGGCGGATGCCGTCATGTCGCTCCGCGACGCCGACGGGGCCACCGTCGCGCTCGGCTCGCGCCTGGCCGCCGAGATGTACGGCTGCGAGGTGATTGCGACGAACGTCGAGGACCACCCGGACAACGTCACCCGCTTCGTCTGGCTGGCGCCGGCGAAGGAGGTCGCGGAGCCCGGTCCCCTGGCCAAGACGACGATCGTGTTCTGGGGCGGCGGCGACGAGTCGCCAGGATGGCTCGTGGACGTCCTGGGCGAGCTCTCGGGCCGAGGCGTCAACCTCACGCGCATCGAGTCGCGCCCACGCCGGATCCGGCTCGGCCACTACATGTTCATCGCCGACCTCGAGGGCGCGGCCGGCCGCTCGCCCGTGCGCGAGGCCCTGGTGGCGCTGCGCGGCCACGTCGAGGAGGTCCGGGTGCTCGGCTCGTACTCCCCCGTCACCGGCTCATAGCCCCGGCGCCTTCACCGATTCAGCGCAAATT
This sequence comes from uncultured Thermoleophilaceae bacterium, assembly GCA_963757815.1. Taxonomy (GTDB): domain Bacteria; phylum Actinomycetota; class Thermoleophilia; order Solirubrobacterales; family Thermoleophilaceae; genus JACVRW01. The sequence continues at coordinate 204,570 of CAVWSN010000018.1, forward strand.
GCGAGCGGGGGCGCCGGGTACACTCCCGGCAGCATGGCTGTGCGCGTGGATCTGACGCTCGAGGCGGGTGACTCGGAACCAAGGCCTCCCGTGGCGCTGCACGGGGCCACCGGGCCTGCGCAGCGCCGCTCGTCGTCAGGCCGGGTCCTCGTCCTGAACGCTTCCTATGAGCCGATCAACGTCTGCACCGTTCGGCGTGCGGCCGTCCTGCTCCTCAAGAACCGGGCCGAGATGATCGAGAAGGGCGACTGGGCGCTCCACGCCGAGTCGTTCACGCTCGACCGCCCGGTGGTCATACGCCTGCTGACCTACGTCCGCATTCCGCGCGACGCCCACCGGCGCAAGATCACCCGCCGCGCGGTGTTCGCCCGCGACCGCTGGACCTGCCAGTACTGCGGGCACGAGCGCGGCAACCTGACCGTGGACCACGTGATCCCGCGTTCGAAGGGCGGCCCCTCGACCTGGGAGAACATCGTGACCTGCTGCGCGCCCTGCAACCGGCGCAAGGGCGACCGGCTGCCCGCGCAGGCGCGGATGGTGCCCGTCAGGGCGCCGCGGGCGCCGCACCAGGCCATCTTCATCCACGTGGCCGCGCCGACGATCCCGCAGGCCTGGGAGCAGTACCTCGTAGCGGCCTGATGAACGAGGAGGGGCGGCCGCCCCCAAGCGAGCCACCAAGGCCGGCCACACCCGCCCCGGCCTCGTCGACCGGCCCGCCCGCTGCCCCGCCGCCCACAGACCGCCGGGAGCGCCGGCTCCCCGACGACCAGCGACCGGCCACCGCCCAGCAGTTCAAGAGCCTGCGCCGCTGGCTGATCGTCGCCGGCGTGTGGGCGGTCGCCGCAACGGGGCTCGCCGTGTTCGCGCTCATCGAGGCGAACCAGGCGGAGGAGGCCGCAGGCGAGGAGGCAACCGGCCAAGTGGGCCGGGTCCAGCGCCAGCTGGACGCCCGAATCGATGATCTCGAGTCGCGCATCGACGAGCTGCCGACCTCGGAGGACGTCTCGAACCTGGACGACCGGCTCGGCCAGGTGGAGGACGACCTCTCGAAGACCACTCAGGACGTCACGCGGCTGAACCGCCGCCTCGGGAATCTCGAGGGGCGTGTCGACGAGCTCGAGCAGACGGCCGAGACCAACACCAACACGACCGAGACCGAGACGACCCCCTGAAAGCTCGAGGGGCGCCCCGCAGGACGCCCCTCGAATATTGGCTGGACTGGGTCGGCGGCTCCTGAGGCCGGAGGGACCATTCCCGGCCAGACCCGCCAACGGCGTCTCGGTTGGACTCCGCTAGACGGGGCCCAGCACCGGTTTAGCGGCCGGACACCTCCAGGGTCCCAAGAAATCTGTCAGTCAAGCTCGGACCACCCCCTTTCTCTGGTAGGGGAGATTGAAGCAGACCCGGAGGTCTGACTCCTAGTCCTCCGCCACCACTTGGGCGGCGGTGTCCTCCGAGGTCTCCATGACGAGCGCGACCGCACTGACCACGTCGTCCTCGCGCAGGTTCATCACGCGCACTCCCTGCGCCGGACGGCCCTGCTTCGAGATGCCCCTGACGCCCGTGCGCTGGACCATTCCATTCTGCGAGATGAACACCAGGTCGTAGTGGTCCTTGACGATGAGCGCGCCGGCCACGCCGCCCTTCTTCTCGGTGAGGCCGATCGTCTTGACGCCCATCGCACCACGGCCCTTGACGGGGTACTCCTCGATGGCCGTCCGCTTGCCGTAGCCGTTCTCGGTGACCACGAGCAGCTCGGTGTCCGGGCGCACGACGTCCATGGCGAGCACGCGGTTGTCGCCGCGCTCGACGTTCATGCCCTTGACGCCGGCGGTGTCGCGGCCCATGGGCCGGACCTGGTCCTCGTTGAAGCGCGCGGCCTGACCCGAGCGGGAGACCATGATGATGTCGTCGTTCCCGCTCGTGCGGCGCACCGCCACGAGCTCGTCGTCGTCGCGGATGTTGATCGCGATGATGCCGTCGGCCTTGATCGGCGTGTTGTAGAGGCCGAACTCGGTCTTCTTGATCTGCCCCTTCCTGGTCGCGAACACGAGGTACTTGCCCTCGTTGAAGTCGCGCGTGGCCTGCACGGCCTGGACCCGCTCGCCCTCGCGCAGCGGCAGCAGGTTCACGAGCGCGCGCCCCTTGGCCGTCCGCTGGGCCTCGGGCAGCTCGTAGACCTTCTGGCGGTAGACCTTGCCGCGGTTCGTGAAGAACAGGAGGTAGTCGTGCGTCGAGCTCACGAAGAGGTGCTCGATCCAGTCCTCGTCCTTCATCTCCATGCCCATCACGCCGACGCCGCCGCGGCGCTGCTGGCGGTAGGTCGCGAGCGGCAGGGTCTTGATGTAGCCCGAGTGGGTGATCGAGATGACCATCTGCTGGTCGGCGATCAGGTCCTCGATGTCGATCTCGTCCTCGGAGTGCGTGATCTCGGTGCGGCGGTCGTCGCCGTAGGTGTCCCGGATCTCGAGCAGCTCCTCCTTGATGATGCCCATCACCCTGGCCTCGTCCCCGAGGATCTCGCGCAGCTCCTTGATGCGCTCGACCGTGTCGGCGTGCTCCTGCTTGACCTTGTCGGCCTCGAGCGCCGTGAGGCGGGCGAGCCGCATGTCGAGGATCGCCTGGGCCTGGATGCGCGAGAGCTCGAAGCGCTCGATCAGCCCCTCGCGCGCGGCGTCGGGGTCGCTCGACGCGCGGATCAGCTCGATCACCGCGTCGATGTCGGCGATCGCGACGAGCAGCCCCTCCAGGATGTGCAGGCGCGCCTCGCGCTCGCGCAGCTCGTGCTTGGTGCGCCGCACGACCACGTCGCGCTGGTGGTCGACGTAGTTGCGGACGATCGGCAGCAGGCCGAGCGTGCGCGGCACACCGTCGACGAGCGCGACCATGTTCACGCCGAAGGTCGTCTGCAGCTGGGTGTGCTTGTAGAGCTTGTTGAGGACGACCTTGGGGATCGCGTCGCGCTTGAGCTCGATCACCAGCCGGATGCCCGACTTGTCCGACTCGTCGCGAAGATCCGAGATCTCCTTGATCCTGCCGTTCTGGACCTGCTCGGCGATCTTCTTGATCAGACCGCTGCCGTCGCCCCGCCCGTCGCCCTTGTAGACCTGGTAGGGCATCTCGGTGACGATGATCGCCTCCTTGCCCTGGCGCAGCGGCTCGACATGAGCGCGGCCGCGGACCACCACTCGCCCACGCCCGGTCTCGTAGGCGTCGCGGATCCCACCGTGCCCGACGATCATCCCGCCTGTCGGGAAGTCCGGCCCCTTGAGGTGGCGCATGAGCCCCTTGACGTCCACCGAGGGGTTGTCGATGTAGGCGACGACCGCATTGATCGCCTCGTGCAGGTTGTGCGGCGGGATGTTCGTGGCCATGCCGACGGCGATGCCGGCGGCGCCGTTGACAAGCAGGTTGGGGAAGCGCGAGGGGAGGACGAGCGGCTCCTGGCGCGACTCGTCGTAGTTCGGCCCGAAGTCGACTGTGTCGGCGTCGATGTCGCGCAGCATCTCGGTGGCGAGCCGCGCGAGACGGGCCTCGGTGTAGCGCATGGCTGCCGGTGAGTCGTTGTCGATCGACCCGAAGTTGCCCTGCGGGTCGATCAGCGGATAGCGCATGGCGAAGTTCTGCCCGAGGCGCACCACCGTGTCGTAGATGGAGGCGTCGCCGTGCGGGTGGTAGTTCCCCATCACGCCGCCGACCACGTTGGCGCACTTGCGGTGGGGCCGGTTCGGCTGCAGGCCCGACTCGTACATCGAGTAGAGCACCCGCCGGTGCACCGGCTTGAGGCCGTCGCGCACGTCCGGGAGCGCACGGCCGACGATCACGCTCATGGCGTAATCGAGGTAGGAGGAGCGCATCTCCTCCTCGAGCCCGCGCGGCTCGATGTTCCCGCCTGTCAATTGATCAATGCTCAAGTCAAATCACCTTTCCCGAACTGCCACCTACGCCCCAACCTCGATGTCTGTGCGAAAACCAAGCAATCCAAGGACGCAGGGGCGAAGGCTTGCTGAGCAAGCCGAGCCCGAGGACGCGGAGTGCGCGGGTTTGCAGCCTCAGACGTCGAGGTTGGTCACCTCTCTCGCGTGGGTCTCGATGAACTCCCGTCGAGGCTCGACGCTGTCTCCCATCAGCATCGAGAAGATCTGGTCGGCCGCGCTCGCGTCGTCGATCGCCACGAGCTGCAGCGTCCGCTGCTCCGGGTCCATGGTCGTGTCGAAGAGCTGGTCGGCGTTCATCTCGCCGAGGCCCTTGAAGCGCTGCAGCGGCACGCCGTCGCGGCAGATCTCGATCACCTTCGAGCGCAGCTCCTCGAACGAGAGCGCGTCGCCCTCCTTCTTGCCGAGCACAATCTGGAACGGCGGAGTGCCGGCGAGCGCCTCGAGCTCCTTGTGAATCTTCACGAAGCCGGTGTACTCGGGCGTCGCGAAGAGCCGCCTCGCCAGGCGATAGGTCTGCGCCGTCCCGGTCTTGCGCTCGATCACGTGGGCGACGATCTCGTTCTCGTCGTGGCTCACGAGCCGGGTCTCGTACGGCTCGCCCTCGGGGTCCTCACCTTCGAGGAGCGCGATCACCGCGTCTGGGTCGACGGCGCCCTCGTCGAGGATGGTGGACTCCTCGAGCAGGGTGATCAGGTCGTGGCCCCACTCGGCGCGTAGCGCCGCCGCCCAGCCCTCGTACTGCTTGAGAAGCCGGCCGTACTTCTGCCAGCGGGCGTGGGTGAGGCTGAATGCGTTGCCCGCCCGGTCTGTCACCTCCATCTTCTCGAGCTTGTCCCGCAGGAGCACCTCCTCGAGCTCGGACTCCTTCTCGATGTAGATGTCCTGCTTCCCGGACTTGATCTTGTAGAGCGGCGGCTTCGCGATGTACACGTAGCCGGCGTCGATCAGGTCGGGCATCTCCCGGTAGAGGAAGGTCAGCACGAGCGTCCTGATGTGCGCCCCGTCCACGTCGGCGTCCGTCATGACGATCACCTTGTGGTAGCGGGCCTTGTCGATGTCGAACTCCTCGCGGATCCCCGTGCCGATCGCGGTGATCAGCGCCTGGATCTCCTTGTTCGAGAGCACCTTGTCGATGCGGTTCTTCTCGACGTTGATGATCTTGCCGCGCAGCGGCAGGATCGCCTGGGTGTTGCGGTCCCGGCCCTGCTTCGCCGAGCCGCCGGCCGAGTCACCCTCGACGATGAAGATCTCCGCCAGCGCGGGGTCGCGCACGGAGCAGTCCGCGAGCTTGCCCGGAAGCGTCGAGTTCTCGAGCGCCGACTTGCGGCGGGTGAGGTCGCGCGCCTTGCGGGCGGCCTCGCGGGCGCGCTGCGCCGCCACGGCCTTCTTGATGATCTGGTTGGCGTCGGTCGGGCTCTCCTCGAGGAACTCCGCCAGCCCCTTGTTGACGGCCGCCTGCACGAAGCCCTCGACCGGCGGATTGCCGAGCTTGGTCTTGGTCTGACCCTCGAACTGAGGGTCGGAGATCTTCACCGAGATGATCGCCGTGAGCCCCTCGCGGATGTCCTCGCCCTGGAGGTTCGGGTCCTTCTCCTTGAGCTCACCCTTCTGGCGCGCGTAGGCGTTGATCGTGCGTGTGAGCGCCGAGCGGAAACCGGAGAGGTGCGTGCCGCCCTCGTGCGTGTTGATGTTGTTCGCGAACGAGAGCAGGGCCTCCTGGTAGGAGTCGTTCCACTGCAGCGCCACCTCGACCTCGCCGATCTCGCTCGAGTCCTCGACGTAGACGATCTTCTTGTGCAGCGGCTCGCGCGTGCCCTGGCTGTGCAGGTACTTGACGAAATCGAGGATGCCGCCGTCGTACTGGAAGGTGGTCTCGAAGCGCTCGCCCCGCTCGTCGCGGAACGCGATCTTGAGGCCCCTGGTGAGGAAGGCCATCTCGCGGAAGCGCTGCTCGAGGACCGTGCGGTCGTAGTCGATCTCCTCGAAGATCTCCATGTCCGGGAGGAAGCTGATGCTCGTGCCGCGGCGGTTGGTCTTGGCGCCCTTCTTCAGGTCGCCCATGGGCTTGCCGCGCTCGTAGGACTGGGTGTGCTCGTGGCCGTCGCGCCAGATCGTGAGGTGGAGCCACTCGGCGAGCGCGTTGACGACCGAGACGCCCACGCCGTGCAGACCGCCCGACACCTTGTAGCCACCGCCATCGCCGAACTTGCCGCCCGCATGGAGCACCGTCAGCACGACCTCGGCGGCCGGCCGGTCCTCCTTCTCCATCACGTCGACCGGGATGCCGCGGCCGTTGTCGGTGACCGTCACGCTGTTGTCGGGGTGGATGACGATCTCGACCTCATCCGCCTCGCCGGCAAGCGCCTCGTCGACCGAGTTGTCCATCACCTCGTAGATGAGGTGATGGAGGCCGCGCAGCCCCGTCGAGCCGATGTACATGCCGGGGCGCTTGCGGACCGCCTCGAGCCCCTCGAGAACCGTGATGTCCTGGGCCCCGTAGGTCGAGTTGCCGTTGCCCGATCTGCCGCTCTTCCCCTTCGCGGAAGCGTCCTTCGCGGGCTCGGGTGCCGCGCCGTCGCCGTGCATCTGCTCTTCGCCGTTATCGGGCCGTTCGGCCAAGTGGTTCCCTTCATCGCGCGGCCCCAGCGGCCGCTAAAACACCATGAAAAGCCCCGACACCGTGCCGCCAGTCAACACGGGCCGGGGCGGTACATAAGACCGCCCCTGATATTAGCAGGCTACCCCCCGCTCCGGACGGTTTTTGGTGTTACAAAATGCCCGCAAATCGCGCAAAAACGCGCGCTGTGGAACGCTTGCGCAACGGGGTGTGTCGCAGGCCCGCCGGCGTCAGTTCGATCCCGAACCCACAACGAACCGAAGACGGGCGAGTTTGGGGTTCCCGGAATCCCCCAGCGCCGCGTTCAGGCGGGCCAGGAGATCGGCGCTCAGCAGCTCGAGCTCCTGGGCCCAGACGGCCGACTCGCAGGCGACCGTGAGGACCCCGTCGCGCTCCGAGACGGGCTCTGCAAACGCAGCCAGCCCGCTCCCCGCCGCCTCCGCCCAAGCCCCCTGCGCGCGTGCGAGCTGGGTTGCCGGCTCGGCGCGCCCGACCACGCCCTCGAGCGCCACGGCGAGCGGCCTCGGGGCGAGGCGCCTCACGCGGCCACCGCCCCCGCCGCCGAACGGATCGCCCCGGACTCGACGCGGACCAGGCCGCCGCCGGCAAGTGCCGCCCCGGGCACGTGCTCGGGCTCGGTCGCCGTGATCACGGCCTGGCCGCCCGACCGGAGCAACTCCGCGAGCAGTTCGCGGCGCTCCGCGTCGAGCTCGGACATCACGTCGTCCAGCAGCATCAAGGGAGGCCGGGCGCGGCGCTCGGCAAGGAGCATGCGCTCGGCGAACAGGAGCGCGAGCAGCGCCGCCCGCTGCTGCCCCTGCGAGCCGTAGGCCCGCAGCGGGACGCCCTCGAGGAGAAGCTGGAGCTCGTCCCGGTGCGGCCCGTGAGCCGTGAATCCCCGCTCGAGATCGGCGCTGCGGCGCTCCGCAAGCTCCGCCGCCAGCCCCTCGGCGTCCTCGGCGGCGGAGCGCGGCCGGTAACGAAGCTCCGCCGTGCCGGGAAGACCGAGACGCGCGCCGAGATCGGCGAAGGGCTGCCGCAGGCCGGCGGCAGCCTCGGCACGGTCCTCGATGAGCCGGATGCCCTCGCGCGCGAGCTCGGCGTCCCAAGCGTCTAGCGCATCCGGGCCCGCCGCGCCGGCGCGGATGCGGGCGATGAGGGCGTTGCGCTGCGCCAGTGCGCGGGAGTAGGCGGCGCGGGTTCCCGCGCGGGCCGGCCACAGGGCCGCGATCACCTGGTCGAGATGCGCCCTGCGGCCCGCCGGCGCCCCCTTGATGAGCTCGAGCCGCTCGGGCAGGAAGACACTGGCGAGCGGCCGCGCGGCGATCGTCGACAGGCTGTCTACAGGGCTGCCGTCCACGCGCAGTCGCTTGGCCTCGCCGGGCTCGAAGCCGACCTCGATGCGGTGCGCGCCCTCGCCGTCGGCCGTGTCCAGCACCACGCGCGTGACCTCGGCGCCGCGACGCACCAGCTCGCGCTCGCTGGACGTCCGCGGCGACCGCGCCGTGCAGCCGAAGTAGAGGCCCTCCAGCAGATTGGTCTTGCCGGCGCCGTTCGGGCCGGCCACCACGGTCAGCCCCTTGCCGAGGTCGAGCTCGGCGTGCTCGTAGTTGCGGAAGTCGCGCAGCTCGATGCGCGTCGCAACCAACGTACGGCCCTAGACCCCGCCCCGATGAGGCGCTGGCCGAGCCAGCGGCCATCAGACGTTCAGGCGGATGGGCATAACGAGGTAACGGAAGCCGGCCTCGTCGCCGCCCGACTCGATCAGGCCGGGGCGCAACGGACTGATCAGCTTGAGGACGAGCTCGTCCGACTCGGCGCTGTCGAGACCGTCTCGGAAGAACTCCGGGTTGAAGCCGATCTCGAGCTCCTCGCCATTGAACGGGACCGGCAGCGACTCGCTCGCCTCGCCAACGTCGGGGGTCTGCGCCGAGACGTCGAGGACGCCCTCCGTGAAGCGCAGCCTCAGCGGAGCGTTCTTCTGCGCCAGCAGGCCGACGCGGCGTACGACGTCCAGGAGCTCATCCCGGCTCACCCGCAGCTCGTGCTCGTAGGACTCCGGCAGCAGCTGCTGGTAGTTGGGGAAGCGCCCCTCGACGAGCCGCGACGACAGCACCACGTCCCCGACCGTGAACACCACCTGGTTCTCGAGCGCAGCGACACCGATCGACTCGGCGCCGCCAGATGTGGCGATCCGGCTGAGCTCCTGCAGCGTCCGCGCCGGGACGTTCGCCTCGAGATCACCGTCGAGCGCCGCCTCGAGCGCCGTCTCCTTGACACTCAGACGGTACGAGTCGGTGGCGACCATCCGCAACTCGTTCCCGCTGGCGGTGACGAGAACTCCGGTCAGGTGTGGGCGCGTCTCGTCACGTGAGGCAGCCCTTGCGACGCGGCCAATCGTGTCGACGAACGCATCGGCCGGCACATTGAGGCCGCCCTCAGCGGGTGCCTCCGGGAGCTTTGGAAAGTCCTCGGTAGGAAGCGTGCGCAGGTGGAATTTCGCGGGACCCGACACGACCTCCACGTCCTGATGCGAGCTTCGATACTCGAGCGTCAGCTCATCCTTCGGAAGCGAGCGAACGACGTCGAGGAGGAGCCGAGCGGGCACCACGGCCTGGCCGGGCACGGATTCTCTCGTCTCGAGTGACACGCGTACGCCGAGCTCCATGTCGGTGGCCTGGAGCTCCGCGGTGCCGTTCTCGACTCGGAGCAGAACACCCGCGAGCGTCTGGATCGCACTACGGCTGGATGCGCCACGAACGGCGATACCGAGGCTCGCGACGAACGTTTCCCGTGAAACGGTGAGCTTCAACTGATGCTGCCTATCTCTTTGAGGTGGTTGGTGCTGTAGAGAACCTAGACATCCCGCGGAAGATCAGACGGGAAGCGGAATGCCGCCTGTGCGGAAGCTGTTGATTCTTCCATTCGGGTCGGTCATCAGGTGGGCCGGCCGAGCTGACGGCGCAGATTGTCGACCGCGCTTTGCACAGTTGGATCGCTGTTTACGGCGGCGTCGATTCGGTTGACGGCGTGTAGGACGGTTGTGTGGCTGCGTCCACCCATGCCGCGGCCGATCTCCGGAAGGCTGTGATCGGTCAGTTCGCGTGCGAGGTACATCGCTACCTGGCGAGCGGTCGCGACGGTCGCCCGCCGGTCCCGTGAGAGGAGCTCTCTGCGTTCGACTCCGAACTCGCGTGCGGCCGCGTCGAGGATCTCACTGATGCCACAGGTCTCGGTGCCTGTATCGGTCCCGAGCCGCCGCAGCACGTGGCGCGCCAGCTCCGGCGAGGCGGGCACACCCTTGAGCGACGCATATGCCACCACGCGAATCAGTGCGCCCTCGAGCGCACGAACGCTGGTGGTGACCCGGGTGCTGATCTCGGCAAGCGCGCCCTCGTCGATCTCGACGCCGTCGAGCCGTGCGCGCTTCGCGAGAATCGCCTCCCGCATGGGCGCTCTCGGCGGTACCAGCTCGACCACCAACCCGGCGCGGAACCGCTCAATCAGGCGCTCCTCGAGGCCCGGCAGTTCCTCCGGGCTTCGATCAGAGGTCATGACGAGCTGACGCCCGGAGCCGAGCAGCGAGTTGAAGGTGTGGAAGAACTCCTCGCGGGTCTTCGCGCGGCCGGCGAGGAACTGGACGTCGTCGATCAACAGAACGTCCGCCCCTCGAAAGCTCCTCTTGAAGCGGCCCCGTCCGACGCTCCCGCACCGCCGCGACGAACTCGCTCGTGAACTCCTCGATCGTCGCGTAGCGGACGGTGAGACCGGAGCCGTAGCGCTCGACGAAGTTTCCGATCGCGTGCAGGAGGTGGGTCTTGCCGATCCCCGGCGAGCCGTGCAGGAAGAGGGGGTTGTAGGAGTGGGCGGGCAGTTCGGCAACCGCCAGCGCCGCCGCGTGCGCCATGTGGTTCTCCGGCCCGATCACGAACTGCTCGAAGGTGTATTTCGCGTTCAGGTTGGAGGCGGGCGCCTCGGTGGAGGGCCCGTCTGGGCGGCCCTCGGCCGGCGGCCGCCACGAGGCGCCCACGACCTCTACGGAGGCCCGCTCGTCGAAGCGCCGCATCGCCGCGTCGCGCAGGAGGGGCAGGTAGCGCTCGGCCACCGACGTCCGGATGTGCTCAGGGGCGCGGACAAAAAGGGTCCGGCCACGTACCGCTGCGAGCTCGAGTGGCTCCAGCCAGATGTGGAACTTGAAATCCGGCGTCTCCCGCCGGAGCTCCTCCCTGATGTCGTCCCAGAGCTGGTCGAGCTGTGCTGGCAAGGGCGGTCGGGACCCTCCTCCGGGGCCAGGTTGAGTCACTTGCGGAAGGAAGGAAACGAGCGGAGAGACGGCCGCCGCTGCCCTCGGCGAGCCGAGTCTACACCGGCCCTCGCGGCGCCCAGGCGGGCGCTCGGGGGCGCTCCCGCAAAACGCGGGAAAAGCGTCGCGACCCGGCTTTCGGCTGTTGATCGACCGGAAATCGACGGGCGGCTTCGGCGCGATCTTGTACCCTGGCTCCTCCCGATGAAGCGCACCTACCAGCCGAAGAAGCGCAAGCGCGCCCGCACCCACGGGTTCCGTGCGCGCATGTCCACGCGCGCCGGCCGCAAGCTGCTGAAGCGCCGCCGGGACAAGGGCCGGAAGCGGCTCACGCCGTAGTAACGATGGCTGATCATGCGCGCCGGAAGCGCCGCAGGCTGTCTCGCAGCGGTGAGTTCGAGCGCGTCTACCGTGAGGGACGCTCGCACGCGAGCCGCTACCTCGTGGTGTACGCGTTCCCGCGCCCCGGTGACGACGAGGACGCGCGCCTGGGGGTGTCCGTCGGGCGCAAGCTCGGCGGGGCGGTCGAGCGCAACCGGATCAAGCGGCTGTTGCGGGAGGCTTTCTGGGCGAACGCCGATGCGATCAGCCCCGGGCACGACTTCGTGATCGTCGCCCGCCCCCCGGCCGGCGAGCTGGCGAGCGCAGGCGGCGAGGCCGCGATCGAGGAGGCGCTCCGTGCCGTGCTCGCGGAGGCCGGCCTGGCCGACAGGGAGGGCGGGTCGTGAGCGGCGCGCCGGCAGGCGCCGAGCGCAGCGGCGGCCGCCTCGCCTCCGCGCTCCGCAGCGTGGTCACGAGCCCTGTGCGCCTCTACCAGCGGGCGATCTCGCCCGGGCTCCCCGCGCGCTGCAAGTACTATCCGTCCTGCTCCGAGTACGCCGTGCAGGCCGTGCGCAGCTACGGTGTGTTCCGGGGCATCGTGCTTGCCGCCTGGCGGTTGCTCCGCTGCAACCCCTGGAGTCACGGCGGCGTCGACTTCGTGGAGGACCAGAAGCTGTTCCGTCCACGCTCCCAGCCCTAGCCGATGTTCATCGCCAACGTCCTTCAGCCCCTCATCGACGCCTGCGAGTGGGTGCTCGAGTTCTGGCACGGCGTGATCGGGGACTTCCCGAACTCGTGGGGCTGGTCGATCATCCTGCTGACCTTCACGGTCCGGATCCTGATTCTGCCGCTCACGTTCAAGGGCGTGAAGTCGATGCAGCGCCTGCAGGGCCTGCAGCCCGAGATCAAGAAGATCCAGGCGCGCTACAAGGACGACAAGCAGCGCATGAACCAGGAGGTCATGGCCTTCTACCAGCGCGAGAAGGTCAACCCGCTCGGCTCCTGCCTGCCGCTGCTGCTGCAGATCCCCTTCTTCATCTCGCTCTTCTACCTGCTGCGCTCCGACTCCTTCCAGGCGGATATCGCGGACAACCCGGGCTTCTACGCGATCGACAACCTCGCCGAGAAGGTCACCGGCGACCCCGTGCTGCTCGGCGTGCTGATCGTGCTCTACGTCGCAACGCAGCTGGCCGCGAGTGCGGTGACCGCGTTCAGCGCGGACCCGATGCAGCGCCGGATCATGTTCGCGCTGCCGTTCGTGTTCGTGATCTTCATCATCAACTTCGAGGCCGGCCTGATCGTCTACTGGATCACGACCAACGTCTGGACGGTCGGGCAGCAGCTCTTGGTCAAGAAGCTCTACCCGAAGCCGGTCCTGGACGCGGAGGCGGAGGCCGAAAAGGCGGCGTCGAAACCGGCCCGGGGCAAGCCCCCGACTGTGGTGGCCGCCTCCGACGGCGGCGACGCGGGGGACGGCGGAGCGAAGGACAGCCAGAAGGCCGCGCAGAAGACCGGGCAGAAGGCTGAGCAGAAGACCGCACCGGCGGGCGCCGGCGGCGGCGCTCGCACCAAGGCGCCACCGGCCTCGCCGCGCAAGAAGAAGAAGCGTTCGGGGCGCCGGCGCTGAGAGGATGGCCAGGATGTCCGTGAGCGAAGAGCCGCGCCCTGAGGAACTGGCAGCCGAGGCCGAGGGCGACACCCTCGGCGAGGCGAAGTGGGCCGCGATGAAGGCGCTCGAGCCGCGCTTCCCCGGGATCAGCGGCGACTGTGTGAGCTTCGATGTCGTCGACCAGCCCGCCGGCGACCGCCCCGCGCGCGTACGCGCCGAGGTCGACGTCGAGGCCTGGCGCGAGCTGGCCGAGCGGATTCCCGGACGAGCCCGCCGAGCGGGTGCGCGCGATGGTGGGCCGGGTCGTTCACGCGCTCGGCCTGCGTGCCACGGTCGACATCCACGAGAGCGCCGACGAGATCAGGGCGACGGTCAACGGCGACGAGCTCGGCCTGCTGATCGGCAAGCACGGCGCGACGATCGACGCGCTCCAACACCTCGCCTTCCGCGCCGCCTTCCTGGGCTCGGACCCGCGCAAGCAGGTCACGATCGACGCGGCCGGATACCGCGAGCGCCGGCAGGCGGCGCTGCACCGGATGGCCGACCGCGCCGCTGCGGAGGCGATCCGGTTCGACCGGGCCGTCGAGCTCGAGCCGATGCGGGCGACGGAGCGCAAGATCGTCCACACCTATCTGAGCGAGCGAGGCGAGGTGGAGACCCACAGCGAGGGCGACGAGCCCGACCGGCGCCTCGTCGTCTCGCCCGCGCGCGGCTTCAGCGACTGAGGGCCGGCCAGGCGTTTGGGCGTTTCACGGGAAACGCTCGAGGCGCTGGGCGCGCGGCACGGGCTGTCGGCGTCCGCTATAGGCCAGTTCGAGCGGTTGCTCGAGGCGCTGGCCGCCGAGCCGGACCCACATACGACGGTGAGCGAGCCCGAGGCCGCGGTGGATGCTCACCTGGCGGATTCGCTCAGCGGCCTGTCGGTGGAGGGCCTTCGCCGGGCCCGGCGCATCGCCGACGTCGGCGCCGGCGTGGGCTTTCCCGGGCTGGCGCTGGCGGTGGGGCTGCCGCGGGCCGAGGTCGATCTCATCGAGTCGGTGGGTCGAAAGACCGCGGTGGCGACGCGGCTGATTCAGGCGGCCGATGTGACGAACGCGCGGGCGGTGAACGCCCGGGCGGAGGAGTGGGCCGGGTTGCCGCCGGCTCTTGGGTGGCGGTCGAGAGGCCTACGACGCGGTTACCGCGCGGGCCCTGGCGCCTTTGGCGGTGCTTGTGGAGTACGCGGCGCCGCTGCTGCGGGTCGGGGGCGTGCTGGTGGCTTGGAAGGGCGCTCGGGACGCGGAGGAGGAAGCGGGGGGTGCGCGTGCTGCGGAGCGTTTACGGATGGCAGTGAGGGGGGTGGAGCGGGTGGTGCCCTTCGAGGGCGCGCGCGATCGCCATCTGCATGTCTTCGAGAAGGTGGCGACAACGCCCGAGGGCTTCCCGCGCCGGCCGGGGATGGCGCGCAAACGGCCGCTCGGCTGAGCGTGGTGCGCCAGTTTGCCGGATTGCCCACAATATGTGTAGGCAATCCAGGAATGCTGCCGAATCGGGCGGGTCCCCCTACCCAGCAAGTCGTCGTAGGCAGCCCAACCCACCGCGCACGGTTGAACGGAACGCACCGGCACAAAGGGTTCACACCCGAACCGGCGAAGTAAGACCCGGATTCCGACCGGTCACCTCCGTACTTTGACCCCCGATGGGCAGCGTCCTCGCAGTCGCCAACCAGAAAGGCGGGGTGGGTAAGACCACCACCGCCGTCAACCTCGGCGCCAGCATCGCCGACGCGGGCTACCCGACCCTGCTCGTGGACCTCGATCCGCAGTGCAACGCAACGGTTGCACTGGGCCTGCCAAAGGACAGCACCCCCAACGTCTACGACTGCCTTTCCGGGGACCTCACCCTCACCGGCGCTGCGATCCCGAGCGCCGTCGAGCGGCTCGACGTCGTTCCCTCAACGCCCGAGCTCGCCGGGGCTAACATGGAGCTGCCGCGGATCGCGGGCTCGGAGACCATCCTCCGCGACCGGCTCGGCGATGTTCGCGAGCGCTACCTCTTCGCGCTGCTCGACTGCCCGCCCTCGCTCGGGCCGCTCACCGTCAACGCGCTCGTGGGCGCCGACAAGGTGATCGTCCCGGTCCAGACCGAGTACTTCGCGCTCGAGGGGCTCGCCCAGCTCCTCGACACGCTCTCGCTGATTCAGCGCGAGCTGAACCCGAGGCTGACGGTCGCCGGGATGATCCTCACGATGCACGACGGGCGTACCCGCCTCGCACGCGACGTCGAGCGCGAGGTGCGCGAGCACTTCCCCGAGCTGGTGTTCGACACGGTCGTGCCACGGAACGTGCGACTCGGCGAGGCGCCCAGCTTCGGCCTTCCGGTGCTGCGCCATGCCCCGCAGAGCGCCGGCAGCGCCGCGTATCTGAGGCTGGCAAAGGAGGTGGCCGCTCGTGGCTGAGCCCGACCGGCGCGGCATGGGGCGCGGGCTCTCCGCGATCCTGCCGCGCGCGCAGAACGGCGAGGAGGGGCTGCGCGAGATCCCGGTGGAGCTCGTGAGGCCGAACCCGCGCCAGCCGCGGCGTAGCTTCGACGAGGGAGCCCTCGCCGAGCTGGCCGAGTCGATCCGGGCCCGCGGAGTCCTCCAGCCGATCGTGGTCCGAGCGCTGCCGGGCGGCCACTACGAGCTCGTCGCCGGGGAACGCCGGCTGCGGGCGGCTCGGATCGCGGAACTGGAGTCGGTGCCGGCGGTGGTCCGTAAGGCCGATGACTGGGAGCGGCTCGACATCGCCCTGGCCGAGAACATGGCCAGGATCGACCTGAACGCGGTCGAGGAGGCGCGCGCCTGCGCGATGCTGGTCGACGACCTCGGGCTCACGAAGGAGGAGGTCGGCCGCCGGGTCGGCCGCAGCCGCGTGGCGATCTCGAACCTGATCCGGCTCCTCGAGCTTCCCGAGGAGGCGCTCGAGCTGATCGAGGAGGGCCGGCTCAGCGAGGGCCACGGCCGCGCGCTCCTTATGTGCAAGGACCACGCCGGCCGCAGGCGGCTCGCTTTCGACGCGCGTGACGCGGGATGGTCCGTCCGCGAGACCGAACGGCGGGCACGCGAGGCGGAGACCGGGGACGAGGAGCCGCGCAAGCCGCGCGCCACGATCCACCCGGACCTTGCGGAAGCCCTGGCGGCGGCCGAGGACGCCCTCACGGCGGCCTTCGGGCGCGAGGTCAGGGTCCGCGCGAAGGGCGAGCGCTGCCGTGTCGAGCTCGATTTCGACAGCCCTGACGAGGCCGTCAAGCTCGCCGAGGAGCTGCTCGGACGGGGCCTCCGCCGGGCCGCCTGAGGCCCGCCCGGCGCCGCTATCATCACCTGTCCCGGGCGATTAGCTCAGTCGGTTAGAGCGCGTCTCTGATAAGGACGAGGTCCCTGGTTCGAGTCCAGGATCGCCCATGCAGGTGGCAGGTATCTTGGGTTGAACAGGCGAGTGCCGAGGGGGTCCTCCGGGGCCCCCTCGCCGCTTCGGAAGCGTCCGCGGGAGCCGCCCGGGGGGTCGCCGAGGCAGCGCTTCCCACGCGGTCTAGACTGTCGAAGCAGCCATGCAGGAGATGGTCATCTACGGCGTCAGCTTCGACATGGTCGGCAAGCAGCCGATCGTTCTGTTGAAGACCCGCGACGGGAACAAGTTCCTGCCGATCTGGATCGGGCACCCCGAGGCCGCCGCCATCCTGATGAAGCTCCAGGGTGCGAACACGCCGCGCCCGATGACCCATGACCTGATCAGCGAGATGCTGTCCGAGCTCGAGGTGTCCTGCACCCGGGTCGCCGTGACCGAGCTGCGCGAGAACACCTTCTACGCCGAGGTCACGCTCCAGCTGAACGGGCGCGAGATCCCGATCGACTCGCGGCCTTCCGACGCCCTCGCGCTGGCGGTGCGCACCGGCGCGCCGATCTTCGCCGCCGAGGACGTGATCTCCGAGTCCGCCATCGAGTTCGAGCACGAGGTGGAGGACACGGAAGAGGTCGTCGAGAAGTTCAAGGACTTCCTCGACAACGTGACGCCCGAGGACTTCGCGGAAGGTCCGGAAGAGCCGGAGGCGGGCGAGCCGGAAGCCGACGAGCCCGAGTCCGACGAGCCCGAGACAGGGCGCTAAAGCAGGCCGCCGGCCAGACCGGGCGGCTCAGGCCGGCTGGCGCTCGAGCGCCAGCTCCAGGATGCGCCCGATCAGCGAGTCGAAGGAGATTCCCGCGGCGTCCGCTGCCTGGGGCAGCAGGCTCGTGTCGGTCAGCCCCGGGATCGGGTTGGCCTCCAGCACGGTGAGCTCGCCGCCGGCGTCGAGCATCAGGTCGACGCGGGCAAAGGCGGTGCAGCCGAGCAGGCGGTAGGTCCGCAGCGCCAGCTCCTGGGCCGCCTCGGTCAGGCCGTCGGGCAGCTCCGCCGGGCAGACGAAGTCGGTGCGCCCGATCTCGTAGCGGGCCTCGAAGTCGTAGAACTCGTCATCGTGCGGCACGGCCTCCACGACGGGGAGCGGCTCGCCGTCGAGGATCGACACAGCGAGGTCGCGGCCGTCGACGTAGCGCTCGAGCAGCACGCGCGAGTCGTACGAGAAGGCGGCGACGATCGCCGCGGGCACGTCGGCGGCGCTGCGGGCGAAGCGCACCCCGAGTGCCGATCCCTGCGAGGAGGGCTTGACCACGATCGGGAACGCAAGCCGCTCCTCGATCTCCCCGAGGGCATCGGCGGCGCCGAGCTCCCGGAAGGCGGTCTCGTTGAACGCGAAGAACTCGGGAGTGGGGATGCCTGCCTCGAGCATCAGGTGCTTGGCCAGCACCTTGTCCATCGCGCGCCCGCAGGCGAGCACGCCGGAGCCGGTGTAGGGGATCCCCAGAATCTCGAGGAGCTCCTGGACCGTGCCGTCCTCGCCGTCGCGGCCGTGCATCGCGATGAAGGCCAGGTCGGGATCGGCCTCGCGCAGGCGGCGGATCAGGTCGTGGCCGGCGTCGATCGACACGACCTCGTGCCCGAGCCGCCCCAGGGCGTCTTCCACCCGGGCCCCCGAGCGCAACGACACCTGGCGCTCGAGCGAGCGGCCCCCCTTGAGGACGGCGACCCGGCTCATTCGCCCTTCGCTCTGCGCTCGCGCTCGGCGGGTGTCGGCATCGGCACCACCTCGGCTCCCGCGACATCCTCGACCCGGTACTCGCCGGTGAGCGTCCCGTAGAGCTCGACCTGCTCGGTCACCACCTCGCCGATCCGCCGGATCCCCTCGCGGATCGACTCCTCGTCCGACGCGGAGAAGTTGAGCCGCATCGAGGAGCGGCCACGCCCGTCGAGGAAGGCCGCCTCGCCCGGGACGAAGGCGACGTTGTCGCGCAGCGCGCGGGCGAGCAGGTCGGTCGTGTCGATGAAGTCGGGCAGCGTCGCCCAGATGAAAAGGCCGCCGCCGGGGCGGGTCCACTCCGCCTGGCGCGGGAAGTGCTCGGCGAGCGCATCGAGCATCGTGTCCCGCCTGGTGCGGTAGGTGTCGGTGAGCGACTCCACGTAGTCCTCCCAGCGGCCACGCTCGAAGTAGGCCTGCACCATGAGCTGCGACAGCGTAGAGGTGCAGAGGTCGGCGGCCTGCTTCCCGAGGTTGATCTTCTCGAGCACGGGTGGCGGCGCCACCACCCAGCCGAGCCGGATCCCGGGCGAGAGGATCTTCGAGAACGTGCCGAGGTACATCACGTACACCCCTCCGTCGAGCCTGAAGAGGGGCGGCAGCGGGTCGCCCTCGTAGCGCAGCAGGCCGTACGGGTTGTCCTCCAGGACGAGCAGCTCGCGCTCGTGTGCCACTTCGACCAGCCGCTTCCGGCGCGCGAGCGACATCGTCACCCCGGCCGGGTTCTGGAAGGTGGGGACGGTGTAGATGAACTTGGGCCTCCGGCCCTCGCGCTCGAGGCGCTCGAGCGCCTCCTCGAGCAGGTCCACCCGCATCCCGGCACCGTCCATGTCGATCTGCACGACCTCGGCCTGGTAGGCGCAGAAGACCGGCACCGCGCCGGGATAGGTGGGCCCTTCGGCGATCACGACGTCGCCGGGGTCGATCAGCGTCTTGGCGACGAGGTCGATCACCTGCTGGCCGCCGGTGGTCACGACGACGTCCTCGGGGTCGACGCGCATCTCCTCGGCCGCCATCACCTGGGCGATGCACTCCTTGGTCTCGGGCAGGCCCTCCGTCGGCCCGTATTGCAGGGCCTTCGCACAGGACTCGGCCGCGATCCGCTGCGCCACGGCCGCGAAGGTGTCGGGCGGGAAGCTGCTCGTGTCGGGCAGACCGCCGGCGAGCGAGATGACCTCCGGCCGCGCCGTCACCGCCATCAGGTCGCGCATGGCCGACGACTTCATGACCTTGGTGCGCGAGGCGAACAGGGCGGCGTAGCGCTCGAGGTCGCGAGACGTGCTCATCGGGGCCGTGCCTTGGGGGCCGCGGGGCCGCGCGCGTCGTCGGGACGCGCCCGCTGGGCCAGCAGAGCTAATCTCACCGCCCGCAGGGTACCGTCCTCACCCGACCTCGCATGTGCCTATTCATGGACATCGGTACCGGCGCCGGCCTGGCCGGCGCGACCGGCGTGCGTCCGTACCTGCCGCCTCTCCTCGCCGGGGCGCTCGCCCGGGGCGACGTGGGGATCGACTTCGACGGCACCGACTGGAGCTTCCTCGAGTCGCCGGTCTTTCTTGGCGGGCGTGCTCGCGCTGGGGGTGGCGGCCTACATGATCGAGCGTGCCGGCGCGGGACCGGGTGCGGGGGAAGGGCGCAGCCCCGTGGAGCTGTTCGCCGGCGTCGTCGGGATCGTGCTCGGCGCGCTGCTGTTCGCCGGCGCGCTCGCGGACGGTGGCGAGGAGAGCTGGCTGGGCCTTGTGCTCGGGCCGCTGTGCGCGGCGCTCGGCTGGCTGGCAGTGGGTGGGCTCGTCGAGCGTGCCCGGCGCCGCCTCGAGGGGGGCGCGGCGGCGCTCCTGACGGTCTATGCGGATATAGCGGCGCTCGCGCTCGCGGCGCTGGCGATCTTCGTGCCGCCCGTGTCGTACCTCGCCCTCATCGGGTTTGTGGTGCTGCTCTTCGGCGGCCGCCGGCGCGAGGGCGAGAAGTACGCCGGACTCCGGATACTCCGCTAGCCGGCGTGGCGGGGCGGCGAAAGCCCGGCAAGCTCGTCCTCGCGGTCATCGACTCGCTCAAGCCGGAGATGCTCGACCTGGCGATCGAGGAGGGCCGGGCGCCCGCGCTCGCCGCCCTCCGCGAGCGCGGCACCTACGTGCGCGATTGCCTCTCCACGTTCCCGTCGGTCACGCCGGTGGCGTCGGCCGCGATCGCCACGGGATACGGGCCCGGCGAGCATCACATCCCGTCGATGAACTGGTACCACCGCGGCGAGGAGCGCTACGTCGAGTACGGCTCATCGTTCCCCGCCACGCGCGTGTTCGGGGTCGTCCGGTCGCTCTACGACACCGTCTACAACATGAACATGGCGCACCTCACGCGTGCGCGGAAGACGGTCTACGAGCACCTCGACGACGCCGGCCTGCGGACCGCCTGCACCACGTATCTGATCTACCGTGGCCGCACGCGACACGAGCCCTCGGGGGCGAGCGTGTACCGGCGGATCGCCGAGGCCATGCAGTTCCGGCATCCCGTCTACGGCGCCCGCGAGCTCTTCTACGCGGACCTGTTCGACTCACGCGACACCGGCTGCATCTCCGCTCTCGGAATGCCGGGCCAGCGCGACCGGCACACCGGCTGCGTCGGCGCCTACCTGGTCGAGCACGACCTCTTCGACTTCCTGCTCTTCTCGCTCCCGGACAACGACACGCACTCGCACAAGCTCGGCCCGGACGGCCAGGTCACCTCGATCGCGGAGGCCGATCGCGCGCTCGAGCGCATCATGCACGTGGCCGGGGGCTACGAGCCCTTCCTCGAGGAGCACGCGGTGATCGTGATGTCCGATCACTCCCAGACGACCGTCGAGCAGGGTGTGAACCTCGCCCAGGTCCTGGCGGATTTCCGCGTGCTGATGCCGGCCGACCCGGCCCCGGTCGAGGCCGAGCTCGCGGTTTGTCCCTCGGCGCGCGCCGGCGCGGTCTACGTCCTGGACGAGACGCTCCGTGACGAGCTCGTGCCGCGCGTGGTCGTGACTCTCGGTGACGTGGAGGGGGTGGACCTCGTGATCTGGCGCGAGGGGGACTCGGGCGTGGTGCGCTCGTCCGCCGGCGAGCTGCGCTTTCGGCCGGGCGGGGAGCTGAGCGACGTTCGCGGGCAGAGCTGGAGCTTGGAGGGCGAGGAGGCGGTGCTTGGCCTCGAGACCGAGGGCGGCGCGGTCGGCAGCGCCGAGTACCCCGACGCACTCGCGCGGGTCTGGTCCGCGCTCGAGTGCCCGCACTCGGGCGACGTGCTGATCTCGGCGGAGCCGGGCTTCGAGTTCGTCGACTGGGGCGGCGCCGACCACGTGGGCGGCGGCAGCCACGGTTCGCTTCACCGCGACGATTCGGAGGGCGTTCTGCTCATGTGCGGCCTGGACGTGCCCGACCGCGAGCAGTGGTCGCTGACGGACGTGACCCCGCTGGTGCTTCAGCACTTCGGTGTACCCTCGGCGGGGTGACTGAGGAACCGGGTCCGGTGGTCGCCGAGCGGTCGCATGCCATTCACCTGCGCGTGCGCGCCGGCCTGCGTAAGCCGCACAACTGGATGCAGCTGATCAAGTTCTGCGCGGTCGGAGCCTCGGGCTACGTGGTCAACCTGAGCGTGTTCGCGCTCTGCGTCGAGGTCCTCGACCTGCACTACCTGGTTGCCGCGACCGCGGCGTTCGTCATAGCCGTGACGAACAACTTCTGGTGGAACCGCCACTGGACGTTCCGCGCCCGCGGCGGCCACGCCGGCTTCCAGGCGGCGCGTTTCTTCACGGTCAGCGTCGCCGCTTTCCTGTTTGCCGCGCTGGTGCTCGAGCTGCTCGTGAGCGTGGCGGAGCTGCCGGAGCTCCCGTCGCAGGCGATAGCGGTCGTGGTGGCCATGCCGCTCAACTTCATCGGGAACAAGATGTGGAGCTTCCGCATCGAGCTGTCGCGGGACTGACCGCTCTCCTGGCGGTCGCGGTTCTGGCCGCCCTGGCCGCGCCGACCGCTGCCGCGGTGGAGCCGCAGCGGCCCGCCTCCTACACGGAGCCGCCACGCTTCTTCGACCGCAGCGCCCGCGAGGTGGAACGAATCGCGGCGCGGGCCGGCAAGGTGCGCGAGGAGCGGCGGGACGGGCCGCTCGACCCGACCGCCTACACCAAGGGCACCGGGCGTTGGCAGGTGAGCTTCTTCAGGGACGGCGACGAGGTGGTGCAGGTCCACGTCGACGACCGTTCCGGGGCGATCCTCGAGCAGTGGACAGGCGATCAGATCCCGTGGACGATGGCGCGCGGCTACGACGGGGCGTTCGCCCGCAAGCTGAACGCTCCCTACGTGTGGATCCCGCTCTGCGTGCTGTTCGTAGCCCCGTTCTTCGACCTGCGGCGGCCGTTCCGGCTGCTCCATCTCGATCTGCTCGTGCTGCTCGCCTTCGGGGTGTCGCACGTCTTCTTCAACCGCGGGGAGATCGAGCGTCTCGGTGCCGCTCGTCTATCCCGTGCTGCTCTATCTGCTGGCGCGACTGCTGCTGGCCGGCTTCCGCCCGCGGGAACGTGCCGGCGCGCTGGTGCCGCACGTGCCGTTGGTGGTGGTCACGGTCGGGCTCGTGTTCCTCGTGGCATTCCGGATCGGCCTCAACGTGGCCGACTCGAACGTGATCGACGTGGGCTACGCGGGTGTGATCGGGGCGGACCGGATCGTCGACGGGGACCCGCTCTACGGGGAGGGCTTCTCCGAGGACGTCGAGCGCGGGGACACCTACGGCCCCGTCAACTACCTGGTCTACGTTCCGTTCGAGCAGGCGCTCCGCTGGAGCGGCCGCTGGGACGACCTTCCCGCGGCCCACGGGGCGGCGATCGCGATCGACCTGCTGGTGATCGGCGGCCTGCTCCTGCTCGGCCGGCGCCTGCGCCCGGGCCGCGACGGGACGGCGTTGGGCGTGGCGCTCGCCTACGCCTGGGCCGCCTATCCGTACACGGCGTTCGTGCTCGAATCGAACGCGAACGACTCGATGGTCGCGCTCGCCTGCGTCGGCGCCCTGCTGGCGTTCACGATGGCCCGCCGTGAGCTGTCGGGCGCGTGCAGCGGGATCGCGATCGCCCTCGGTGCGGCGGCCAAGTTCGTGCCGCTGGCGCTCGCGCCGCTGTTCGCACGCCGGGCGCCGCTCTACTTCGGCGCGGCGCTCGTCCTGGTGACGGCGGCGGTCGTCCTGCCGTTCGTGCCCGACGGCGGTCTGCGCGAGATGTACGACCGGACGGTCGGCTACCAGGCGTCGAGGCCCTCGCCGTTCAGCATCTGGGGACAGGTCGACTCGCTCGACTGGCTCCAGCTCGCGGTCAAGATTGGGGCCGGCGGCCTCGCCCTGCTCGTGGCCTTCGTGCCGCGCCGCGCGGGCCCACGCGAGATCGCAGCACTCGGCGGAGCGGTGCTGATCGCGCTGCAGCTGACCGCCGGCCACTGGTTCTACCTGTACGTCGTCTGGTTCGTCCCGTTCGTGCTCGTGGCCCTCTTCGCGGCCCAGCGGCCGGTTCCGGTCGCGCAGCCGCGCGAGGCCGAGCCCGAACGGGAGCTCGTGCCCGCGTGAGGCGCGACGCGCTGCTCGCGCTGGGGCTGCTGGCGGCCGGCTGGGCCCTCACGCTCTGGGTGGCGCCGTGGTCCGACGAAAGCGTCAACGACCTGTTCGTCTACCGCAGCTTCGCCGAGCCCGTCCTCGACGGCGGCCTGCCCTATCGCGACGTCTTCTTCGAGTACCCGCCGCTCGCGGCACCCGCTATCGCGCTCCCGGGCGTGGCCGGAACGGGCGAGGAGACGTTCCGGCTCGCCTTCGCGGGCTGGACCCTGCTGCTCGGGGCGGCGGTCGTGCTCCTGTGTGGGGCGCTGGCGGCGCAGACGCGCGGCGACCGCCGGCGCGCGCTCCTGGCCGCGGCGCTCATGCCGGTCGCCTGCGGCGCGCTGGTGCGCACGCACTTCGACCTCGCGCCGGTCGCGCTGACGCTCGCGGCGCTGTGGCTGGTGTGCGTGGGGCGGCCGCGCGGCGGGCTCGCCCTGCTCGGCGCGGGGGCGCTCGTCAAGGGCTTCCCGCTCGTGGCCGTGCCCGTGGTGCTCGCCTGGCTCGTGGGGCGCGGCATGCGCCGCGCGGCCTGGCAGGGCGCGGCGGCCTGCCTGGGCGTGATGGTCGTGGGCGCGGGCGCCGCGCTTGCCGTCTCTCCCGACGGCGCCTTCGACGCCCT
Source organism: uncultured Thermoleophilaceae bacterium (assembly GCA_963757815.1). Lineage (GTDB taxonomy): Bacteria > Actinomycetota > Thermoleophilia > Solirubrobacterales > Thermoleophilaceae > JACVRW01. The sequence continues at coordinate 228,696 of CAVWSN010000018.1, forward strand.
GCGCTACCACCTCGACCGGCCCGTGCAGGTCGAGAGCACTGCCGCGATGCTCCTGCATGGACTCGACGGCGCGGGCCTCGGGGAGGCGACCGCGGTCGAGAGCCATCGCTCCAACGGGCTCCTGCATCCGCTCGACGGCGCCATCGCCGCCCTTCTCGGCCTGGTGCTAGCGGCGGTCGTGGCGGTGCTGGCGGCGTCGGTGGCTAGGCCGCGCCCCGGCGATCCCGCCCTCGAGCGGCGCCGTCTCGTGCTCGCCGCGCTCGCGGCGGTCACCGCGTTCGCCGTGCTCGGCAAGGTGCTCTCGCCGCAGTTCCTGATCTGGGTGCTGCCACTGGGAGCGCTGGCGTTCGCCTGGCGCATGCACGCCCTGGCGCTCGCGGTGCTCGCCGCCGCCGTGCTGACCCAGGTCGAGTTCCCTGCCCACTACTTCGACGTTGTGGCGCGCGAACCGCTCGCGGTGGCGCTCGTGGCGCTTCGCGACGCGCTGCTGCTCGCCGTCCTCGGCCTGTCGATCCGGGCGCTACGTCTCGAGCGGAAGGAGCAGCTGCTCGATGCGCGTCGCGCGGCCCTCGCCGTCCGCCTCGACTAGCACGGCGTTCAGCCAGGGATCCTCGTCGGAGGTCTCGAAGCGCACCTGCGTGAGCGTCAGGAAGCGCTCCAGCGCCTGCTCGCGCTTGACGCCTATGACCCCGCCGCGCGGTCCGGTCATGCCCACGTCGGTCACGTAGGCGGTCCCGCCGGGGAGCACCCGGGCGTCGGCGGTCGGGACGTGGGTATGGGTGCCGACGCAGGCGGTCACGCGGCCGTCGAGGTACCACCCCATCGCCACCTTCTCGCTCGTTGCCTCGGCATGCATGTCCACGAGCAGATGCTCCGCGCGGCCGCGTAGCTCGGCGACGAGCGCGTCCGCCTCGGCGAACGGCGAGCGGACGGCGGCAAGGAACACCTGCCCTGACAGGTTGATCACGCCCAGGCTCGCGCCGCCCTGCTCGACGAGCGTGTGGCCCCGCCCCGGGCTGCCCTTCGGGTAGTTCGCGGGACGCACGATTCGCTGCTCGCGGTCGAGGAATCCGTAGACCTCGCGGTGGCGGTAGGCGTGGTTCCCGAGGGTGATCGCATCGGCCCCCGTTTCGAGCAGCTCGCGCGCGGTCTTCTCGGTGATTCCCACTCCACCGGCGGCGTTCTCGCCGTTCACGACGACGAAGTCGGGCCGGTGCTCCTCGCGCAGACCGGGCAGGAGCGCGGCCAGCGTGCGCCGCCCGATGCCGCCGACCACGTCGCCTACGAAGAGCAGCTTCACGGCGGGCGATTCTGCCAACCTGAGCGCGGTGGAGAGAGCCACGGGCATCGCGGCGGAGACCGAGACCACGATCGCCGCGCGCGATCTCGTCAAGCGCTACGGCGAGCGCGTGGCCCTGCGATCCGTGTCGCTCACCGCCGGACGCGGCGAGCTGGTGGCGGTGATCGGCCCGAACGGCGCCGGCAAGACGACGCTGCTCACGATCCTCGCCGGCATCCAGAAGCCGGACGAGGGGAGCGTCGAGACCGCCTCGCGGATCGGCTGGGTGCCCCAGCAGGCGGCGCTGTACAGCAAGCTGACGGTCGAGGAGAACCTGAAGCTGTTCGCCCGGCTCGAGCGCTGCCCGGACACGCGCGCGACCGTCGACCGGATGCTCGCTCTGACCGGCCTCGGCGAGCGTGCGGGGGACCAGGTGGCCACGCTGTCGGGCGGCAACCGCCAGCGCGTGAACATCGCTATCGGGCTGCTGGCCGAGCCAGACGTGCTGCTCCTCGACGAGCCGAGCGCGTCCCTCGACCCGCGCCAGCGCGAGCGACTGTGGGAGTTCATCCTGCGCCTGGCGGAGGACGGCACGACGGTCGTCTACGCCACCCACCACATCCAGGAGGCCGACCGCTACGCGAGCCAGCTGATCGTGCTCGCCGACGGAGAGCGCGTCTTCGACGGCTCTCCGCGCGAGCTCGAGCAGGCCACCGGCACGACGGGCCTCGACTTCGAGCAGGCGTTCGTCCACTTCCTGCACCAGCGGGGCCACTAGCCGGTGCGGGCGCGAAGGGCCCACCGCTAGTGCGCTGGCTGCTCGTCAAGGACCTGCGCATCCTGCGCCGCTCGCCGCTGCTCGTGAGCCTGCTCGTGCTCTACCCGGTCGTGGTCGCGGTGCTGATCGGCTTCGCGCTCTCGCGCGGGCCCGACAAGCCCGAGGTCGCCTTCTACAACGGGCTCGAGGGCCGGTCGACCCAGGTCGAGCTCGGCGGCGAGGAGATCGACCTCGCCAAGGAGGGGCGGCGCCTCTTCGACGCGATCGATCCCGTGCCCGTCGACAGCCGCGAGGAAGCAATCCAGATGGTGGAGGACGGTGACGTGCTGGGCGCGCTGATCATCCCCGAGGACCTGGCCGGGAACCTGCAGTCGACGCTCGAGCCGGGCACGGTCGAGGTCTTCTACAACGCCGAGGACCCGGCCAAGCGCCAGTACGTCGAGAACACGATCAAGTCGCAGGTCCAGGAGGCCAACGCGGCGCTCACCAAGCGGGTCGCCAAGGAGGCGCTCCAGCTGCTCGAGCTGATCTCGGACGGGGGCGAGTACTCGTTCCTCGGCCAGAGCTTCGACGTGCTCGGACTGGAGCAGTCGGGCGAGATCCTGCGGGCGGCCCGCGAGGACCTCCCGGAGGGCTCGCCCGAGCGCGCCGAGCTCGACAGGGTGATCGCATTCGCCGGCCTGGCGCGCGAGAACCTCGCCTTCTCGGACGAGGTGCTGGGTGTCGTGGGCGAGCCGATCCGCGTGGAGTCCACGGCGCTCGAGGGGGGCTCGACGTCGCTCAACTCGTTCGCGATCGCGCTGGCCGTGACGGTCTCGCTCATGTTCATCACGCTGCTGCTCGCGGCCGGGACGCTGGCGCTCGAGCGCGAGGAGAACGCCTTCACGCGGCTCGTGCGCGGCCTCGTGTCGCGCAGCGGCCTGCTGGTCGAGAAGGCAGGCCTCGCCGTGATCTGCTCGGTCGCGGTGTCGCTGCTGATGCTGGCCGGGCTCGGCCTGTTTGTTGACCTCGACTGGGGCCGCTTCCCGCTCTGGCTCGCGGCGCTCGCCGCCGGGGCGCTCGCGTTCGCGGCGCTCGGGCTTGCGATCGGGGCGCTTACCCGCGAGGTACGGGCGGCCTCGCTGCTCGCCTTCATGCTCTGCCTGCCGCTCGCGTTCCTCGCGCTGGTCCCGTCGGGTGCGGTGGCGCCGGCGCTCTATGACGTGATCCGCGCCGTGTCGGCCGCGTTCCCGTTCAAGCCGGCGCTCGACGCGCTCGACGCCGCCCTGAACGACGCCGGCGACCTCGGCGGGCCACTGCTCCACCTCGCGCTGCTCACGCTTGTCTTCGGGGTGCTTGCGCGGCTCGGGCTGAGGCGCTTCGCGTAGCGCCGGCGCCTCAACGTCCTAGACTCGGGGGCCGATGGCCTTTCCCGCCACACGGCTGCGCAGGCTCCGCAAGACCGGCGTGCTGCGCGACCTCGTTCGTGAAACGCGTGTGTCGCCCTCGGATCTCGTCTATCCGATGTTCGTGCAGCTCGGCGAGGGCCGCACCCCGGTGGAGTCGATGCCCGGCGTCGAGCGCATGTCGATCTCGCACGCTGTCGAGGAGGCGGGCGAGGTGCACGGGCTCGGCATACCCGCGGTGCTGCTCTTCGGGCTGCCGGCCGAGAAGGACGAGCAGGCCTCGGGCGCGTACGACGACGAGGGCGTGGTCCAGCTCGCCGTCCGCGCCATCAAGGAGGCGCATCCGGAGCTCGTGACGATCACCGACGTGTGCCTGTGCGCCTACACCTCGCACGGGCACTGCGGGGTCGTGCTCGAGGACGGCAGCGTCGACAACGACCTGACGCTCGAGCTGCTCGCCAAGACGGCGATCTCCCACGCCCGCGCCGGGGCCGACGCCGTCGCGCCGAGCGACATGATGGACGGGCGCGTGGGCGCGCTGCGCTCGCAGCTCGACGCCGAGGGCCACAAGGACCTCCCGATAGTCGCCTACTCGGCGAAGTTCGCCTCGGCCTTCTACGGGCCGTTCCGCGAGGCCGCCGACTCCGCGCCGGCCTTCGGCGACCGCCGCAGCTACCAGATGGACCCAGCGAACTCGGACGAGGCCGTGCGCGAGGCGCTGCTCGACGTGGAGGAAGGCGCCGACGTCGTGATGGTCAAGCCGGCGCTGCCGTACCTGGACGTGATCAGGCGAGTCAAGGAGGCGACCAATGTGCCGGTGGCGGCCTACAACGTGAGCGGCGAGTACGCCATGGTCAAGGCGGCCGCGGCAGCGGGGCACATCGACGAGCGGGCCATCGTCCTCGAGACGCTCACCGCGATACGGCGCGCCGGGGCCGACATCGTGATCACCTACCACGCGAAGGACGCGGCCAGATGGCTCAGCCGCTAGCCAAGGTCCGCAGCCGCCGCGGCGGCTCGGCCGTGCCGCTCGACGACGCCGACAAGCGGCTGCTCAACCTGCTGCAGGGCAGCTTCCCGCTCGCTCAGCGCCCGTTCGCTCACGTCGCCGGGCTGGCGGAGCTGTCGGAGGACGAGGTGCTCGGCCGCACCCGGCGGCTCCTGGACGAGCGCATCATCCGGGAGATCACGCCGATCTTCGACACGCGCGTGCTCGGCTACAGCTCGATGCTGGTGGCCGCGAAGGTGGACTCCGCGAACCCCTGGCGGGCCGCCAAGATCATCAACTCGCACCCGGGCGTATCACACAACTACCTGCGCGATCACGACTTCAACCTCTGGTTCACGATCGCGACCGAGCCGGATTCGCCGTTGGGCCTCGACGGCACACTCGAGGTGTTGCAGCGGCTGACCGGAGCGCAGTCGGTGCGCCAGCTGCCGACGCTGCGGCTGTTCAAGATCCGCATGGACCTCGAGATGGAGAAGGGCACCGACGCGCTGGCCGCCGCCGCGGAGGCGATCGAGCACCGCGAGCCCGAGGCGATCCCGCTGTCCGAGCTCGACGTCGCCACGATCCGTGCCACACAGGGGCCGATGGAAGTGACCCGCGAGCCCTACGCCCCCGCGTGCTGCGGAGCTCGGTATGTCGCAGGAGCAGCTGTTCGAGCAGCTCGAGTCCATGCGCGAGCGGCGCGCGCTCCGCCGCGTGGCCGCCATCCTCTTCCATCGCCGCGCCGGCTTCTCGGCGAACGGCATGGGGGTCTGGAACGTGCCCGAGGAGCGGATCCTCGAGCTGGGCCCGCGGATGTCCTCGTTCCGCGGCATCTCGCACTGCTACCAGCGGCCGACGTACTCGGACTGGCCCTACTCGGTGTTCACGATGGCCCACGGGCGCTCGAAGGAGGAGTGCGACGCGATCCTCGACTCGATCGCGGCCGACACCGGGATCGAGGACCGGCGCACGCTCTACTCGTCGACCGAGTTCAAGAAGATCCGCCTGCGCTACTTCACGGACGAGTACAAGCGGTGGGAAGCGGAGCACGGCTAGGCAGCCGCTCGGCTGAGGCGTACGAGCGCGCCCTCGAGCTCCTGCCCGGCGGGGTCAACTCCCCGGTCCGCGCGATGCGCTCGATCGGCCGCGACCCGATCTTCATCGCGCGCGGCGAGGGCGCAGAGCTGGTCGACGTAGACGGCCGGCGCTACGTCGACTGGGTGATGTCGTGGGGGCCGCTCATCGCCGGCCACGCACATCCGGAGGTGGTCTCTGCCGTCCAGGCCGCCGCCGCGGCGGGCACGAGCTTCGGAGCGCCGACCGAGGCCGAGGTCGAGCTGGCCGCCGAGGTGGCCGAACGGGTTCCGTCGGCAGAGATGGTGCGCATGACGTCGTCCGGCACCGAGGCGTCGATGAGCGCGATACGGCTCGCGCGTGCCGCCACCGGCCGTGACCGCATCGTCAAGTTCGCGGGCGCCTATCACGGTCACGTCGACGGCTTGCTCGCGGACGCGGGCTCGGGGCTGGCGACGCAGGGGATTCCGGCGAGCCCCGGTGTGACCGCGGCCCAGGCCGCCGACACGCTCGTGGTGCCGTGGAACGACCGCCAAGGAGTCGAGCGCGCACTCAGCGGCGGGACGGTCGCCGCGCTCATCTGCGAGCCCTACCCCGGCAACATGGGAGTGGTCCCGCCAGAGCCGGGCTACCTCGCATTCCTGCGCCAGGCCACCGAAGCGGCGGGAGCGCTGCTCGTGTTCGACGAGGTGATCTCCGGCTTCCGGGTGGCGCGCGGCGGCGCCCAGCAACGTGAGCGCGTGACCCCGGACCTGACGGTCCTGGGCAAGATCGTCGGGGGCGGGCTGCCCGCGGCCGCCTATGCGGGCCCGCGCGAGCTGATGGAGCACGTGGCGCCGGCGGGCCAGGTCTACCAGGCGGGCACCCTCTCGGGGAACCCGCTCGCCACCGCCGCCGGGCTGGCGACACTGCGGCTGCTGGACGAGGAGGCCTATCGCCGCCTCAACGTGACCACCCGCGCGCTCGCGAGCGCGATCGACGTGGTCGCCGGCGGCCTGCCGGTGCGGGTCCAGTGGACCACCGGCCTGCTGACGCTCTTCTTCAGCGAGCGCTTCGTGAGCGACTACGAGGCGGCGAGGGACTGCGACACGGAGGCATACGCAGCTTTCTGCCGGGCGATGCTCGACCGGGGCGTCTACCTGCCTCCGTCGCAATTCGAGGCCTGGTTCCCCTCACTCGCCCATTCGGAGGCGCACGTCGAGCGGACCGTCGAGGCGGTGGGCGATGCACTGCGGGAGACGTTCCGGTGAGCCTGCTCGCCGAGGTGGTAGCCGCGGCAGACCCCGCCCTGGCGGGCCACGCCGTTCCGGAGCCGGGGCCCGGCCGCTTCGAGGAGCTCGAGGCCGGCCCCGAGCGCCGGTTTGTGCTGGAGGCCGTCCACGAGGGCTACCTGATGCACTACGGAGAGCCGCGCGCCTTCTCCGACCTTGATGAGGACCTGCGGCTGCTCGCCGGCGACGCGCTCTACGCGCTCGGTCTCTCGCGGCTCGCGGAGACCGGCGACCTCGAGGCCGTCGCCGAGCTCGCCGACCTCATCTCGCGCTCGGCACGAGCGCACGCAGAGCAGCGTCCCGGCGACGCGGAGGCGCTCTGGGAGCGCAGCGCGGAGCTGCTGGCGCGATAGGCTCCGGCGCCCCTGGGGCGCAGGGCGTTGTGCGCTCCGTAACCATGTTGGCATTACCCTTTGCCGAGCGGAAGAATCCGTATTCGGTCCGTGGCTGACTCACCCCCTCCAAAGATCGACAAGACCTCCCGTTACACCGAGGCTCGCGGTGTGGCGGGCGCCTTCGAGGGTGAGACGATGACCCGGCGCGGACTGATGACCGGCACTGCGCTGGCCGCCGGCGGCATCGCCACGATGGCGTTCGCGCTGCCCGCGCTCGGCTTCGCGCTCGGCCCGATCTTCGAGGACACGACCCCCACGCGCTGGCAGGACGTGGGCCCGGAGGACGACTTCAGCGAGGAGACCTACGTCCAGCGCGTGATCAACATCGCGCCGGACATCGGCGAGGCCGGCAAGACGACGATCTACGTGCGCACCTTCAACCCGGATCGCGACAAGGTCATCGAGGGCCAGGACCCGCAGCCGTTCGTCGCGATCTCGACGCGCTGCGCGCACCTGGGCTGTCCGGTGCGGTACATCCAGGCGTCCCAGAAGTTCCTCTGTCCATGCCACGGCGGCGTCTACGGCTTCGAGGGTGAGGTCGAGGGCGGCCCGCCGGTGCGCCCGCTGGATCGCTTCTACACGCGGGTCGAGGCCGGCAGGGTCGAGGTCGGCGACCGCTTCTCGCTGAACTCCGACCTCGAGCGCTTCGCGCCACGTGACCCGTCGAACCACCTCGACGGGCTCTGGCAATATCTCTACCCCTCGAGGCCCACGACATGACCCCTCCGCTGCCACGGGCACTCCGACCGAAGCCGCCCCGCCCGGGCGACGGGCGCAACGGTCCCAACGGCCCCGTCGTCGCCCCGCCAAAGCCGACCGTCAAGGACCGGACACTCGAGGGCGGCGCGTCCGCCGTCGGCTGGCTCGACGAGCGCACCGGCCTCAGCCCGTTCCTGCGCGTCTTCCTCTTCCGCAAGGTCCCGAAGGGGACGAACTGGTACTACACGCTCGGCTCGGCGACCCTGTTCGCCTTCCTCTCGCAGGCGGTCACGGGCGTGTTCCTGGCGATGTACTACGAGCCCGACGCCTCGCGTGCCTACGAGTCCGCCTCGCGCATCACCAACGAGGTGTTCCTCGGCGAGTTCGTTCGCGGCATGCACAAGTGGGGCTCGACGGTGATGATCATCCTGATCTTCCTGCATATGGGCAGGACCTTCGTGTTCGGGGCCTACAAGTACCCGCGCGAGCTCAACTGGGTGATCGGCGTCGTGCTGCTCGTGCTGACGCTGTTGATGGGCCTGACCGGCTACCTGTTGCCCTTCGACCAGCGCTCGTTCTGGGCCACGGTGGTGGCCGTCGAACATCAACGCGTCCGGCCCGCTCGTCGGCCCCTTCCTGGCCGATTTCCTGCGCGCGGGCGCGGAGTTCGGGCCGACCACGATCCCGCGCTTCTATGCGCTCCACATGCTCCTCGTGCCGGGTCTGATCGTGGCGTTGATCGGCGCCCATCTCTACCTGGTGGCGAAGCTCGGGACCACGGCGCCGCCGTGGCTCAAGGCCGAGAAGAAGGACCTCCTGACCGAGGAGATCTGAGGCCACCGTGAACGCACGCGAGCGCGAGGAGTACCTGCGCGACTACTCGATCATGAAGAACCAGGGGAAGCCCTTCTTCCCCTACGCGATCGCCAAGGACTCGATCATGGCGTGCGTCACGCTGGGCGTGATCATCCTGATGTCGATCGTGTTGGGCGCCGAGCTCGGGGAGAAGGCGGACCCGACCACCACCACCTACACGCCGCGGCCCGAGTGGTACTTCTTCTTCCTGTTCGAGCTGCTGCGCGTGGTCAAGCCGCCGGAGCTCGTCTTCCTCGCGACGATCGGCATCCCGACGCTCTGTCTCGTCCTGCTGCTGCTCCTGCCGTTCTACGACCGCGGCCCCGAACGGAACCCGCTGCGCCGGCCGATCGCGATGATCGCCGCCCTCGCCACGGTCGCGGCGATGGCCTACCTCACGGTGCTCGGCGCCCTGGCGGGCTCGCCCACGGAGATCGAGCTGGCGACGGCGCCGCAATACGAGGAGGGCAGGGCCATCACCGCGTCCTCGGGCTGCCTCGGCTGCCACAAGATCGGCGAGAACGGCAACACGCTGGGCCCGAACCTCACCGAGATCGGCGCGCGGCTCGGCCCGGACGCGATCGCGCGCACGCTGGTCAACCCGACCTCGCCGATGCCGTCCTACGCGTCGCTCCGAGAGAACAACCCCGAGCAGTTCGACAAGCTCGTCGAGTACGTGGCCTCGCTCAAGGGCGAGGAGTAGCCCGTGTGAGCGGGGGCAGCCCCGCGTCCGGGACGTTGCCCGAGACGCAGGTGCGAGCGATGTTCGATCGCATCGCGCGCGTTTACGACCGCATGAACTCCGTGATGACCGCGGGCATGCACCATGCCTGGCGGCGGCGGGCTGTCGACCTCGCCGGCGTGGGTGCGGGCTCGCGTGCGCTCGACGTGGCCACCGGCACCGGCGACCTCGCGATCGAGCTCGCCGCCCGGGGAGCATCGGTGATCGGTGTGGACTTCTCCCCGGCCATGCTCGACCTGGCGCGCGGGAAGGCGCCGGACATCGACTTCGAGGAGGGCGATGCGCTTGCGCTGCGCTTCGCCGACGGCGAGTTCGACGCGACGACGGTGGGCTTCGGGGCCCGCAACTTCGCCGACCTCGACAAGGGGCTCCACGAGCTCGCTCGGGTGACGAAGCCGGGCGGACGCGTGGTGGTGCTCGAGATCACGACGCCCCAGCGGGCGCCGCTGTCCTGGTTCTTCCGCGTCTGGTTCGACCACGCGGTGCCGGCGCTCGGCCGGCTCGCGGGTGATTCCGATGCCTACACCTACCTGCCGAGCAGCGTCCGCCGTTTTCCCGGCCCGGAGCAGTTGGCCGCGCGCATGGCGGCCGCCGGCCTCGCCGACGTGCGCTGGATCCTCACCGCCGGCGGGATCATCGCGATCCACTCGGGTACACGCACGCCGTGAACACGACCCAGGCGCAGCTGGGCGCTGTCCTCGCGGCCGGTGGGCCGGAGCTGGCACGGCTCCTCGAGCGGACCGAGCTGCGCCTGGCCGAGATTGCCGCCGGACACGGCGGGCGGCTCGCCGCGCATGCGGACGGGACACTCTCGGCCGGAGGAAAGCGCCTGCGCCCGATACTCGTCTTTCTGTGCGGGGATGGCGACAGCGAGGGGCTCGTGTCTGCGGCGGCCGCCGTCGAGCTGCTCCACATGGCGACCCTGGTGCACGACGACGTGCTGGATCGCGCCGAGCTGCGACGCGGCCGGCCCACGGTGTTCGCCTCGGCGGGCCGGTTGGCGGCCACGGCCACCGGCGACCTGCTCTTCTCGCGCGCCTTCGCGGAGCTGGCGCGCCCGGGCGCGGAGGAGGCCGTGCGCGCCCTGTCGGACGCCTCGTCGGCGCTCGCGCGCGGGGAGCTCATGCAGCGCGCCGACGCCTGGAACACGGAGGTCACCCCTGAGCGCTACCTCGAGCGCTGCCGGCTGAAGACCGGCAGCCTGTTCGACGCCTCCTGCCGCCTCGGCGCCCTGTTCGGGGGCCGCCCCGACCTGGCTGCGCCGCTCGGATGCTTCGGCGAGCGCGTGGGCCTCGCGTTCCAGATGCTGGACGACGTGCTCGACGTCTCCGGCCCGGCCGCGCGCACGGGCAAGCCGCGCGGGACAGATCTGCTCGACGGCACGGTGACGCTGCCGCTCATCCTGGCGCGCCGGAGCGACCCGGCGCTGGCGGCCGTCGACCTGCGGCGCGAGGTTCGCGATGCGGCCGCCGCGGCAGCGCTCTGCGACAGCATCGCCGCGACCGGCGCGCTCGACGAGGCCCGGGACCGCGCGCTCGCGCATGTCGCGGAGGCAAAGGCCGGCCTTGCAGAGCTCGACCTCTCGGACGCCCGCCGGCGCGCTCTCAACCTCGTGGCCGACGGCGTCGTCGAGCGCTACGCCTAGGGCGAGACTGCCCGAGGCTCAGAAATCTTCAGGCAGGATGGCGTTCGCCTCGAGCGCCCCGACGAAGCGCTCGATCTCGTCGGCCATGTTCGCGCGCATGAGGCGCTTGTAGTCGCGGGCGAGCGCGTCGTTGCCGCGGTCGAGCTCTTCGTCGAACGCCTCGACGTTCTCCTGGGTGAAGACGCCCTCGCGATACACGTCGCAGTTCGGGCAGTGGAGGAGGACGTTCCAACTGGTGGGACCGGCCTCTTCCCACTGGACCGGGTACACAAGCTCGGAGGCGCACTCGACGCAGATGTGCAGATCCTGCTTCGGCTCGGCGGGGATGTGCTCGGGCGCCTGCGGCGCGGCGCCTTCGGGCCGGGAGGCGTCCGTGTCCTTGTTGAAGTACACGACCTCGATCGTCTTCCCGCTCGGGAGAACCACTCGCTTCGTGTAGTGGGTCTGTTCGCCGTGGCTTTCCATCTCTCGCATCCTCTTGGCTCCGGTATCGGCACCGGTCGGCCGAACTTGAAGGGAAATTGACGGACCTTCTGTCAGTCCAACCGGTGTGTATGTCCTTACTTACGCCGCGGGCGCGAACTTGGACGTGATATGTCGCACGGAACTTCAGGATTCGCGCCGCGGGCCGCCCTCGTAGCGGGACTCCGTGGCGTCGACTTGGCCGTGGTAGTGGCTGCCGAGCTCGGGGTGGCCATAGGGGCGCTCGGCCGGCCGGTCGAGCGCCATGAACGACAGCTGGGCGATCGGCTTCCCGGGCCAGAGCACGATCGGAACCCTGGTGAGGTTGGTGATCTCGAGCGTGAGGTTTCCGCTGAAGCCCGGATCCACAAAGCCGGCGGTGGCGTGCACGATCAGGCCGAGCCGGCCCAGGGAGCTCTTGCCCTCGATTCTCGCGACCAGGTCGTCCGGCATCGCGACGGACTCGACGGTCGTGCCGAGCACGAACTCGCCGGGATGGATCACGAAGGACTGGTCGCCCTCGATCTTCACGTGCTCGGTCACGCCCTGCGGAGGCTCCGCGAGGTCGATCGCCGGCAGCCGGTGGTTGTGAAAGACGCGGAAGGACGGGCCCAGCTTGAGGTCGACGCTCGCGGGCTGGACCATCTCGGGATCCCAGGGGTCGATCCTGATGCGGCCCTCGTCCACCAGGCGCCGGATCGTGCCGTCCGAGAGGACTGAGCCGCTCACGCGCGCATCCTCGCAATTCGAGGCGACGCGGTGCCCCCACGCCGCGCCGCTACCATGCGAAGAACCATGTGGACCCCCGGGCCCCTCGAGATCATCGTCGTCCTCGTAATCGTGCTCGTCATCTTCGGGCCCAAGCGGCTGCCGGACCTCGGCAGGTCGCTCGGGCGCGGGATGCGGGAGTTCAAGGACTCCGTGACCGGCAAGGACAAGGAGCACGAGGAGATCGAATCCAAGACGGTCGGCGACGACACGCCTGACTCGCCCTCCACGACCGCCAGCACCACGGCGCGCGAGACCGCCAGCACCACGGCGCGCGAGCAGCAGTCCTAGCGGAGGAGCCGCGTAGGACGTGCGGCGCATTCGCCCGATCGGTCACGAGGACCGGCTCTCGGTCGTCGAGCATCTCGATGAGCTTCGGACGCGGCTCATCATCTGCGCGGTCGCGTTCGTGGCGGCCTGGGCGCTGACGGCCTGGCAGAACCACGTGGTGCTCGAGATCGTCAACGCGCCGCTGCCGGACAAGATCCAGCCGATCACGCTGGGACCGGCCGAGGCGTTCTACACGACGCTCACGAACTCGGCCTACGCGGCGCTGCTGATCGCGCTGCCGGTGATCCTGTACCAGCTGTACGCGTTCGTGCTGCCGGCCTTCAGCCCGTCCGAGCGGCGTGTGGCCACGCCGCTCCTCATGCTGGTTCCGGTGCTGTTCATCGCGGGGGTCGTGTTCTGCTACTTCGTCGTGTTGACACCCGCGCTCGACTTCCTGCTCAACTTCAACGCGGACGAGTTCAACACCCAGGTCCGGGCCCGGGACTACTACTCGTTCGTCACCCTGTTGATGCTCGCGATGGGGATCGGCTTCCAGATCCCGGTCGGGGTGATCGCGGCCTGCAAGCTCGGCGTGACGAGCCCGGAGAAGCTCAGGGCGGGGCGCCGGTACGCGATCGTGATCATCGCGGTGCTGGCCGCACTGCTGCCGACGCTCGATCCGCTGACGCTGATCCTCGAGATGATCCCGCTGATTCTGCTCTACGAGTTGAGCATCTGGCTCGCCTCCGCGCTCGGCCGTCCCTCGCCTGAGGTGGCCGAGCAGGTTGCCTCGGCCGAAGGGTCGTAGGACCCACTAGCCTTCGGCCTCGCATGCTGTTCGATCTCAGAGGACGGCGGCGCCGTTTGGTGCAGGCCACATACCTCATGCTCGCCGTCCTACTGGGCGGCGGTCTGGTGCTGTTCGGAATCGGCGGGGACGTCTCCGGCGGCCTGTTCAACGCTTTCGAGGGCGACGGCGGCGGCGGCAACCCCAACAGCGCGCTCGAGGAGCGAATCGACAAGCAGGAGCAGCGCCTCCAAGCGAACCCCGAGAACACGGCGGTGTTGCAGTCGCTCGTGCGCGACAACTATCAGCTCGCGACCGCGCAGCAGGAGTCGGGAACGACGCAGTTCCCGGACGACGCAAAGGACGAGCTGCGCAAGGCGGGCGCCTACTGGGAGCGCTACGTGGCCGCCGAGAGCGAGAAGCCGAACGCCGACACCGCGCTCTACGCGCTACGGGTGTACGACGTGGGCGCCCTCAACCAGCCCAAGCGGGCGCAGGAGGCGGCGGCGATCATCGCGGACGCCCAGAACGACCCTTCCGCCTACCTCCAACTCGTGGCCTACGCGGCGCTTGCGGGCGACAAACGCACGGCGGACCTCGCCGCCCAGAAGGCCGTCGACCTGGCGCCGAAGAGCCAGCGCGAGCAGGTAAAACAGCAGGCGGAGGCGCTCAAGCAACCCCAGCAGGCACAGCAGCCAAGTGGCTGACATAGGCTACGGACTCGCAGCTGGCTCCCCCGTGACCAGGACTAGACAGGGAGAGACGTGAACTTCCATATCGAAGACGAGGCGATCGACGACTCCACGCACGTAATCGAGCTTGGGGGCGAGGTCGATCTCTACACCGCGCCCGAGTTCAAGGAGCGCATGGTCGAGCTGATCGAGTCGGGGAAGAAGCAGATCGTCGTCGACCTCTCGAAGGCGACCTTCATCGACTCCACGACGCTCGGCGTGCTCGTGGGCGGTGTCAAGCGCCTCCGTCCTGCCGGGGGCTCGCTCGCACTCGTGTGCACGGACGACAACATCACGAAGATCTTCGAGATCACCGGCCTCGACCGGGTCTTCCCGATCCACTCCTCCCGCGAGGAGGCGCTGGACGCGGTGGCGTCAGGCGCCACCGAATAGCACGAGCACGCTCGGCAGACAGCCCGCCAGGCGTCTTCTAGAATCGGCTGCCGCCGGGGCCGTTAGCTCAATTGGCAGAGCAGGAGACTCTTAATCTCAAGGTTGAAGGTTCGATTCCTTCACGGCCCACACCGAGAAGCCCGCTCCCGAGCGGGTTTCTCACGTTTAGGGGGCAGGCGTCCAACCGCGTGGGGCCACCCTTGGGGCCACCGCACCACGAATCAGGCTCCGCGAGCTGGCAGCGCGATCCCCCGCACCGCCCACCCGCCGGCAGGCCCCACCCGCCGAGCTCGAGCATCCCTCCGAGCGAGGCAAGCAACCGCCTCGCTCCCGAAGCCCGACCCGGACGTGCACCGCCGCGACGCCGCGCGGAGTCGAGCACGTCAAACGACCCACCATCCGCGACCAGCCCATCGCCACCAGGCACCCACCGCACACCACCGAAACCGTCCAGGGGCACGCTCGACCCCCGCTCGACCCCGCGCGCGATAGCCGACTCGTGCACGCGAGTGGAAGAGGGGTAATGATTTTCGTTACCTCTCGTCGCCCACGGTGTCGCGCGATCGGCTTCAGTTGTCGCTATGCAGAATCCTCCCTTGTGGCATACGGGGCTCTCGGACCCGGCAAGCGGTCGCCCAGCTGGTGGGCGAGCCCACAGCCCGACGCCCCCGAGCCCTGCGACGCACTTATTTCGGATCTGTTAGTCGGCGCGCAACCCCGCTCCTAGTGCGGGGTCACGGAGGGTGGGGCCACCGCGGGGCCACCCGCGCGGCGGGCGGAGTGAGCGTCCGGACGCCGGCTCGACTCCGGACGTGGGCCTCGCGCCGGGACCCGCGCCTACCCGATCCCTCCGGACGGGACCGGGGATCTCGCGACGGCGTCGAGCTCGAGCACCCAGCTCCGGAGGTCTACGTCGCTCCCGAGCGCACGGCCTCCGGAGCGCACGGTGCCCGGCTCGTATCCCATCCACCCCTTGTGTCCTGACCAGCACACAGCTGCGGCCTCTGCTTCGCACACTCCACGCGCGCCGACAGAGCCACCAGAGAGACGACGAGCGCAGGGCTCGGACGCTGCAACTTCAGGTTCTTCATGGAATCCCCAATCGGACGCGCTGTGGCCGGGGCCGGCAGCTGGTTGGCAGGGAGATGTGCTGCTGAAGCACACCTCAACCCGCTGACATTCCGCTGACGTCTCGCTGACGCGCTCTCGTCAGCGAGTTGAACGGCATGTCGTCGCTCGTCGGATGCAAGACCGTGCGTCTCCTCGCAGGCGCGGCTTGGAACATGGACGGCCAGCGGTTACGCTGGATCCGAGCGTCCCGGGAGAATGCGGTGGCCCAGGCCGACCAGCAGCTGCTTGACCACAGGCTTCAGGCCTTCATCGATCAGGGCCCGCTGACTGTCTACGTCTACCGGCCCGAAGGCCCGGGCCCGAACGCGTACATGAGCCCCCAGCTCGAGGCGATCCTCGGCTACACCGCCGAGGAGTGGACTGCGGACCCGGATCTCTTCAGCAAGGTCCTCCACCCGGACGACCGCGACTGGGTGCTCGCCGAGCAGCGAAGAACGCAGGAGGCGGGCGAGCCCTTCCGCGCCGAGTACCGGATGATGACCCGCGACGGGCGCGTCCTCTGGTTCCTCGACGAGGCGCACGAGGTCGCCGGCCGAGAGGGCGAGCCGGCGTACCACTACGGCTACCTCGTCGAGATCACCGAACGCAAGGAGCTCGAGGAGGCGGTCCGCGCGGCCGAGGTGCGCTTTCGCGCTCTCGTGGAGCAGCTGCCGCTCGCCATCTACGTCGACCGGCTCGACGAGCTCAGCTCGAACGTCTACACGAGCCCTCAGATCGAGCGCATGATCGGCTACACGGCCGAGCAGTGGGCGGCCGAGGGCGATCTGTTCGTCAGGCTCCTGCACCCGGCGGATCGCGATCGTGTCTTGCGCGATCACGAGCGCACGCGCACCACCGGTGCGCCCCTCCGCACCGAGTACCGGCTGATCACGGCGGACGGGCGCGTGGTTTGGGTCCGGGACGAGGCCGTCGTGGTCAGTTACCGGGATGGCGACGAGCCCCTCCTCCAGGGGTTCTTGGAGGACGTCACCGAGCGAAAGGCAGCCGACCAGGCGCTGCTCGACAGCCAGGCCGAGCTCGCCCGGCAAAAGGCGTACTACCAGGAGCTCCACCGGCTGAGCCCGGTCGCGATCGTCACGCTCGACAGGGACAACCGCGTCCTGTCCTGGAACCCTGCGGCCGAGCGGCTGTTTGGCTATGCGCAGGGGGAGGCCATCGACCGGCCGCTGGCCGATCTGCTGTTCCCGACCGAGGACTTGCGGGAGGAGAGCAGGGCGGTCCAGCGTCAGGCGGAGGATCACGGCCTCGCGCACGTAATCGCCCGGCGGGCGCGCAAGGACGGCGTGCTCGTCGACGTCGAGATCCTGACGGTGCCGCTCGTGGTCGACGGTGAGCGAACCGGGTTTCTCTTGCTCTACCACGACATCACCGAGCTTCACCGCGCGCGCGAGGACGCCGAGGCGGCGAACCAGGCGAAGAGCGCTTTCCTCGCGACGATGAGCCACGAGATCCGGACGCCGCTGAACGCGGTGATCGGGATGGGCGGGCTGCTGCTGGACACCGAGCTCACCGACGAGCAACGCGATTTCGCCGAGGTGATCCGCACGAGTGGGGACGCCCTGATGCGGGTCATCGACGACATCCTCGACTTCTCGAAGATCGAGGCAGGGAAGCTCGAGCTCGAGGAGCACGCCCTGGAGGTGCGCGCGTGTGCCGAGAGCGCGCTCGATCTCGTCGCCGTGGCTGCCTCCAAGAAGGAGATCGAGCTGGGGTGCCTCGTGGACGACGACGTGCCGGCCGCGATCGTCGGCGACGCGACGCGGCTGCGGCAGGCGCTTGGCAACCTGCTCGCGAACGCAGTCAAGTTCACCGAAGCCGGGGAGGTCGTCCTCGCCGTCACGGCCGGGGACGCCGGCGGCGACCTGCGGCGGGTGCGCTTCTCCGTCCGGGATACCGGCATCGGGATTCCGGCGGAGCAGATGCACCGCCTGTTCGAGTCGTTCAGCCAGGTGGACGCCTCCACGACAAGGCGCTATGGCGGCACCGGGCTGGGTCTTGCGATCTCGAAGCGGCTGGCGGACCTCATGGGTGGCGCGCTCTCGGTGGAGAGCGAGGAGGGCCGGGGCTCGACGTTCCAGTTCGAGATCGTCGCGCGAGAGGCCGCCGCGCCGCCGCGTCCGGCGCGCGACGAGGCTCCGCTCGCGGGCAAGCGTCTGCTGCTCGTCGACGACAACGCCACGAACCGGGAGATCGTCAGGCGCCTCGCGGAGTCGTGGGAGATGCTCGTGGAGGTCATCGAGCGGCCTACGGACGCGCTGGCTCGCGTCCGCCGCGGCGATCCATTCGACGTCGCCGTGCTCGACATGCAGATGCCCGAAATGGACGGCCTCGAGCTTGCGCGCGAGATCCGCCGCTACCGGGACCAGAACGCCCTGCCGCTCCTGCTCCTCACGTCGATGGGCCGTCTGGCCGAGGCACGCGGGACAAGCGAGTTCGCGGCGCAGCTCGTGAAGCCGGTCAAGAGCTCGCAGCTGTATGACGCGCTCGTGGGGGTGCTCGCCGCCGGCACGGCACCGGATTCCGCGCCCGGCCGCCGCGAGGATGGCGCGAGATCCGCCGTGGCGGACCTGCGCCTGCTGGTGGCCGAGGACAACGCGGTCAACAGGCAGCTGGCTCTCGCGCTGCTCAGAAGGCTCGGCTACGACGCCGACGTCGTCGAAAACGGGCGCGAGGTGCTCGATGCCCTCGAGCGCGAGAGGTACGACGTCGTGCTGATGGACGTCCAGATGCCCGAGCTGGACGGTCTCGACGCCTCCCGTCGGATCTGCGAGCGCTGGCCTCCGGGGGTCCGCCCCCGCATCATCGCCATGACGGCGAACGTGAGGCCCGAGGATCGCGAAGCGTGCTTCGCGGCCGGGATGGACGATTACCTGGCCAAGCCAATTCGCCCTGACGAGCTGGCGCGGGCGCTGCGCCATGTCCGCCCCCTACGGGAGAGGGCCGAAGCGAGTTCGGATGACGCCGGCGTCACGCTCGCGGCGGCCGCACTCGAGAAGCTGAGGGAGCTCGGCGGGGACGACTTCCTCGGGGAGCTGATCGACACATTTCTCGCGGACGCGCCGAGCCTGCTGGCGACGCTACGGCGAGCCCTCGAGCAGGACGAGGCGGACGAGGCCCGGCGAGCGGCGCACACGCTGAAGTCGAACGGCGCGACCTTCGGCGCCGAGGACTTCTCGGAGCTCTGCCGCGAGCTCGAAGCGCGCGCCAAGGCCGGCCGGCTGGCAGGCGCCGAGCAGCTCGTGGATCGAATCGACGAGGAGTACGCGCGGCTGCAGGAGGCTCTGGCGGCCCTACGAGCCCCGCCCTGAGAGCGTCCACAGCGCGACCGGCGACTTCCTCCCGCGGACCTCGAAGTCACCTAGAAATTTCAGGTCGTCCGGTGGCCGCAGCAGCGCTTGGCGGGTCGACTGAGCGACGAGGATCGGGCTCCCCACGGTCTTCGTCATGCCCTCGATACGCGAGCCGGTGTTCACGGTGTCCCCGCTCACGGCGTACTCGAGCCGGCGGGGCGACCCGACGTTGCCGGACATGAACGGCCCGCTATTGAGGCCCACACCCAAACGGATCTCTTGCCCGACTCCTTCTTCGCGCAGCCACTCGTTGAAGCGCGGGAGACGCACGTCGACGATGTCGCGCGCGGTGGCGAGCGCGCGGTCCGCGTGATCCTCGACCTCGATGGGTGCGCCGAAGACGGCGAGGAAGCCGTCCCCGTGATACGAGACGAGGGTGCCCCCGTGCTCGAGGATCGAGTCGCTCGTCTCGTCGAAGTACTTGTTCAGCGTCTCGATCACGAGCTCCGGCGGACGCACCTCCGAGAAGGCCGTGAAGCCACGGAGGTCCGTGAACACCACGGTTCCGACGCTTCGCACGCCGCCGAGCCGGAGGTCCTCGTCGGTTCGCTCGAGCACGTCGTCGACGACCTGCTCGGGGAGAAACCGCGAAAAGACGTCGCGGACACGCGCACGCTCGACGTCATGAAGCCGCTTCTTCGTGAGGCCCGCGTTGATCCTGGCTCGCAGGATCACCGGATTGAACGGCTTCGCGAGGTAGTCGTCGGCGCCGATCTCGATGCAATGGACGACGCTGTCGATCTCGTCGACTGCCGAGATCATGATCACCGGGATGTGGTGAGCATCGGGCGTCTCCTTGAGACGCCGGAGGACCGACACGCCGTCGAGCTCCGGCATGACGATGTCGAGCAGGACTACATCGGACGGCTCCTCCGCGAACAGCTCCAGTGCCTGGGTGCCATTCTCCGCGGCGCGGACATCGTGCCCATCCTGCTCGAGCAGGCGAATGAGCAGCTTGCGGCTAACCGAGTCGTCGTCCGCAATGAGTATCGATGCTCCCACCAGACCACCATAACTCGCTGGACCCGCCCATCTGGGTCCGCGCACGCCCGTCGACGGGGACCGCTCACGAGCCAGGCTTCCCTCACGGCGCAGATCGGGCCAACAGCGGGCCAACCGACGAGCCCGTCAACGGGTCCTTGGGCCTGCTCGACATGACGCCCTACGGCCGCGGCGAGGCGTGGGAGGACAACCCCGAGGGCTGGCCCGTGATCGGCGATGTCCGCGAGGGTCACCCGTCCGAGGCCCGAGTGCCCGGCCCGTTTCTCGTCCTCACCTTGTTGCACCTGACCAGCACAGCTGCCGCGTCTGCGCCGCACCCGCGCACGCCCGCGAGAGTCATACCGGTCAAGCCCGTGCACGTGACCCGGCACGGCTAGGGGGCGGCCACCCCCGGAGGGGGTGGCGGGAACGCCGCCAGCGGGCGGCCCTACAGTCCACTGCCCGGTCCGACATTTTCCGCTTTGGTTGACGTGTCGTAACGGCCTGCGGGGCGGTGGTGGCGCCGCTCGATATCGAGCCGGGGATGCTGGGTGCACTGCGTCGCCCGAGGCGAGGGCTCTGCGCCCGCGATTGGTTACCAAAATGAGAAGGGCCCGCACTGTGGCGGGCCTTCTCTGAACTTACGTGGTTGACGAGACTGATGGCGGGCCAGCCGTAGCCAGCCCGTCCCATCGTGCGTGTGTGTCTACTTAGAGGACCGGCGTGTTCGGCAGGTCGTGACCGTTGACCTTCAGGCCACCGGTAACCGTGACGTACTGTTGGGGGGTGCCGACGTTCATGAAGGGGAAGGAACCCTCCGGGCATGCGGTATCGGTCAACGCGGCCTGGCCCGTGCTGGTGAATCCGGTGGACTTGCCGGTCAGGTCCCCCTCCGACGCAGGCACCCCGCTCAGCTACGGCAACATCTACAACCGCGCCCTCAGGCCGGCGCTGATCGACGCCGGTATCGCCAAGATCAAGACTGACGAGGGCGACAAGTGGGACTACCAGGGCGTCGCCTTCCACGCCTTCAGGAAAGCGTGCGGGTCCCTGCTGCTCGCCCACGGCAAAGACCTCAAGCAAGTACAGGGATGGCTCCGCCACGCCCAGCTCTCCACAACCCTAAACGTGTACATCCACAAGTCGACGGCGGACTCGGAGGCGGCGACGTATGGGAAAACATCGGCGCCGAATGGGGCCACCCTGGGGCCACCCAACACCCACCAACAACCACAAACGGAAACGGGCCAGAACCCCCGAAACCCGCCCAGGGACCCGAAACCGCAAACAGCCACAACCCCCTGACCTAACTCTTAATCTCAAGGTTGAAGGTTCGATTCCTTCACGGCCCACACAAGAGAGCCCCGCTACGGCGGGGTTTTCTTTGTCGCCATCCGTCGATCCGAGGGCCATGGGGCCACCGCACCACGAATCAGGCTCCGCGAGCTGGCACCGCGATCCCCCGGGCGCCCGAGGAGGTAGGGCCGTGCGCAAACCGCCACGCCCAGTGCGCCGCCGACCACGTCATCACCAGCTTGTCGCGTCTTGACTGGGTCGGTTTGACTCCGGGTACGACCCCGAGAGAGTTGACTGGGGACACCGTTCGAGCTCGAGGTGTCGAAGCGGGAGGCGGCCCACCCAGCGTGGCTCGGCAGCGTCCTAATTCATTAGTGGAGGAGGTTGTTCCATGCGCTCGGACAAGCGATTCGCGCTGTCGATACTCGCTGCTGTCGCCCTGACCTTCATCGCCGCCGCACCAAGCGGCGCGCAGGAGCCACCGCGCGACCCGCAGCGACCGCACACGGGCAACATGGACTTGGTCGGCCAGACCCTGCGTGCGGGCGCGCCGTTCGGGCCGCCGCCGGCCGGGCCCGGCACGGTTCCGTGGGATACGCGCAACACCGATCTGGCGTTCTGGAAGAAGACCGTCATCCAAGGCCGCTATGACGGCTTCCGCATCATCGACGTGAGCAACCCGCGCCGGCCGCGCGAGCGGGCGCACTTCCCGTGCGTCAGCCCCCAGGGCGACGTCGGCGTCTACGAGAACCTCGTGTTCCGCTCGGTCGACTCGCCGCAGCGGACCGACACGTGTACGTCGGTGAGCCAGAGCGGGAGCCCGACCGGGGCTGACTGCGCTCCGGCGCCGTCGCCGTGCACCGGCTTCGAGGGCATCCAGATCTTCGACATCCGCAACGTCAACAACATCAGGCACATCGCCTCGGTCCCGCTCGACTGCGGCTCGCACACGCACACGGTCGTGCCGGATGAGCGCAGGGACCGCGTGCTGATCTACAACAGCGTGAGCGGGACCGGCCTCCAGGCCAACCCGGGCAAGTACGGCAACCAGTGCCCGGGCGAGCCGTTCGGCCGCGAGGACATCGTCCAGGTGCCGCTCGACGACCCGGAGGACGCCGAGGTGATCGGCGCGTTCGACCTCGGCGAGAACCCAAACGGCGAGATGATGCAGGGCTGCCACGACATGGGCGTCATCCTCGGCCGCGTCGACCGCGCCGCATGCGCCGGCCACCCGATGGGCATCGCGGTGTTCGACATCACCGACCTCGACGCCCCCGAGTTCCAGTACTCGGTCGAGGTGGAGAACGAAGGGCTGGGCAACACCGTGCACGGCTGGCACTCGGCCGCGTTCACTTGGGACGGCCGCCAGGTCATCGGCGGCTGGGAGCCGGGCGGCGGCACGCAGCCGCGCTGCCAGGTGACGGGCGCGCCGCTCACCGACGACCCGGAGGAGGCGCCGTTCCAGACCGACATCATGAAGACGCTCTTCATGTTCGACACCAGCTCCCGCGACATCGTCGGCACGCACACACTCCCGCGGCCCCAGTCGCAGTGGGAGAACTGCACGATCCACAACTACAACATCGTGCCCGACACCGAGCGGAAGCTGCTGGTCCACGGCTCGTACCAGGCCGGCACGGCGCTGATGGACTTCACCGACGGCGAGGACACGTACGAGATCGCGTGGATGGATCCGCTCCCGCTCGACCCGCCTGTGAATGGCGTGGGGGGCGGCCGCCAGAACTTCCGCGGCGGTGACTGGGCCTCGTACTGGTACAACGGCTACATCTACGAGAGCGACGCCAGGCGCGGGCTGTACATCTGGAAGGTGGAGGCGCGCGAGCTGCGCGGGCGGCAGGTCAAGCTCGACTACCTGAACCCGCAGACCCAGCACGTCTCGATCGACCGCAACGGGCGCGTGTTCGACGACAGCGACCGCGACCGCGACTGAGCCACGGCAGGGCGGCCGCCGTTACGGCGGCCGCCCTAGCGCCCGCCGCACGCCCGGCCGCGGCGACCGGATCACGCGTGCGCGTATTCGACGCCGGCGCCAGGCTTACGGCTAGCGTCACCTGGCGCGGTCAGCGGCATCCGCGCACGGATCGTCGTGCCGGCGTCGGCGGGGCTGTCGATCTCGAGCGTGCCCCCGAGCGCGCTGACGCGGTCGGCGAGCCCGCGCAGTCCCGAGCCTCGTGCGGGGTCCACGCCACCGCTGCCGTCGTCGCGCACCTCGACCGTCGCGATCCCGTCGCTCATCGCAACCCGCACCTCGATCCGATCGGAGTTGGCGTGCTTGGAGGCGTTCGTCAGCGCTTCGGCGACGACGAAGTACGCCGTGGTCTGCACCGACAACGGGAGCTTCCCGCAGCTGTCGACGTCGAGCTCGACCGGCACCGTCGAGCGGCCGCCCAGTGTGGCGAGGGCGGCCTCCAACCCGCGGTCGGTGAGGATGCTCGGATGGATCCCGCGGGCGAGTTCGCGGAGCTCCTCGAGTGCCGCATCGAGCTCGGTGCGCAGGACGGCGAGATCGCGCGACGCCGCCGAGTCCGGCTCGAGGCCCGACTCGAGAAGCCGCAGGCTCAGGGCAAGCGAGACGAGCCGCTGCTGGGCTCCGTCGTGAAGGTCGCGCTCGATGCGCCGCCGCGCCGCGTCCGCGGCCTCGACGATCCGCGCTCGCGACGCGGCCAGCTGCTCGCGCGCGTCCACGTTCGCGAGCGCTGCGGTGATCAGCTCGGCGAAGCTGTTGATCCGCTCCTCGGTGCCCGCCGGGAACGCGTACGGCAGCTCGCTGGTCACCATGATCGCGCCCCAGAGGCGACCGGCGACCTGGATCGGGGCACCCACCACCGAGCGGATCCCGAACTCGCGCAGCTTCGCCGCGAGCTCGCCCTCGACGCCGGCGTAGTCATCCACGCGCTCCGGACGCCCGCTTCGGTGGAGCTTCGCGGTCACCGACTCGCCCTCGACCGGGATGCGCTCGCCGACCGGGAACGACGGCGTGCCGCTCGCCGCCCAGGAGCCGACCACTGTCGCGAAGCGGTCGTCCTCGTAGCGGATCATGTCGGTGCTCGTGACCGCGAGCAGCTCCCCGAGCTCTTCGCAGACCCGGTCGAAGAGGGCCGGTGCGGGGGTGCAGCCGGCCACCATGGTCGCGACGCGGCGCAGCGCGGCCTGCTCGGCAAGGAGCGCCTCGAGCCGGGTGGGGTTGTCGTAACCGCTCATCGCTAAGCGAAAGTGGACACCGCAGGTGCCCGCCGGTGGGCATCGTGTCGCGCCGCTAGAGCGAGCGTAGCGAAGCCGTTCGCCGGCGCCTCGCCGGTCAACCGGGGATGGGAGGAGCGACGCGGTGGGCGTACGATGCTCCGGTGTCGGGCGACACCGAGGCAGTGCTGGGCGCGCGTCGCGCGCGCGGCCGAGAGTCCTTCGACCGACGGGAGTGGGCGGATGCCTTCGCCGAGCTATCGGCCGCGGATCGCGAGGCCGCGCTCGAGCCGGAGGACCTCGAGCGGCTCGCGACAGCGGCGTACCTGCTCGGCAGGGATGAGGACAGCGTCGAGGTCTGGGAGCGCGCGCACCACGAGGTCCTCGGTAGGGGTGACGAGCTGTGGGCCGCCCGATGCGCCGGCAGGATCGTGTTCGTGCTGATGAACGGTGGCGAATTCGCCCGCGCCGGCGGCTGGCTCGCGCGGGCCCGCCGGCTACTCGACGATGGCCAGCGCGACTGCGCCGAGCGGGGCCACCTGCTGGTACCGGCAGCGCTTCAGCACGCGTTCGCGGGTGACTGGCAGAGCGCCCAGGCGATCTCCGGCCAGGCTGCCGAGATCGGCGATCGCTTCGGTGATCTGGAGCTGGTCACAGTCGCCCGCACCATCCAGGGCCGGGCCCTGATCGGGCAAGGAAAGACTGTCGAGGGAATGGCCTTGCTCGACGAGGTCATGGTCGCGGTCATGGCGGACGAGGTGCCCGAGATGATCGCCGGCGCCCTCTATTGCAGCGTGATCGAGGCGTGCCAGGAGGTCTTCGATTTGCGTAGGGCGCAGCAGTGGACCGCGGCGCTGACGCACTGGTGCGACTCCCAGCCGGATCTCGTCCCGTTCAGCGGTAACTGCCTGGTGCACCGCGCCGAAATCATGCAGCTGCACGGCGCGTGGCCGGACGCCCTCGACGCGGCGCAGCGCGGACGCGAGCGCCTCCTGGGGCGCGGTCAGCCTGCGGTCGGCGCCGCTTTCTACCAGCAGGGCGAGGTGCACCGGCTGCGCGGCGAGTTCGCGCAGGCCGAGGAGGCGTACCAACAGGCCAGCCGTTGGGGACGGGAGCCGCAGCCTGGTCTGGCGCTGCTGCGACTGGCGCAGGGGCAGGTGGGCGCCGCCGAGGCGGCGATCCGTCGCGTGGCCCACGAGGCGCAGGACCGAGTGACGCGGTCGCGGTTGCTTCCCGCGCTCGTCGAGATCATGTCTGCCGCCGGTGATGTCGAGGCGGCACGCGCGGCCGCCGATGAGCTGTCGAAGATCGCCGAGGACCTCGACGCACAGCTGCTGCGCGCCCCGGCCGCCCATGCCCAGGGAACCGTCTTGCTGCTCGAGAGCGACGCGCGAGCGGCCCTGGGCGCCCTGCGCCAAGCGTGGACGATGTGGCAGGAGCTCGAGGTGCCGTACGAGGCCGCGCGGGTCCGGGTCCTGATCGGACTCGCCTGCCGGCAGCTCGGGGATCGGGACAGCGCAGAGATGGATCTCGACGCGGCGTGCCGGATCTTCCAGCAGCTCGGCGCCGTGGCCGACCTCGCGCGGGCGCAGGCGCTGTCCCGGAAGGGCGGCACCACCCCGGCGGGCGGGCTGACCCCGCGCGAACTCGACGTGCTGCGACTTGTGGCGACCGGGAAGACGAATCGAGCAATCGCTGCCGATCTGTTCCTGAGCGAGAAGACCGTGGCGCGGCACATCAGCAATATCTTCAGGAAGCTGGGTCTATCGAGCAGGGCGGCGGCGACCGCCTACGCCTACGAGCACGACCTCGCGTAGGCGGACCTACACAGAATTACCCACGTCGGGTGACCGCCGGATTTGGGTGTTTCACCCGTAGCGGCGACGCCGGCCGCTCCGTAGCCTCGCAATCGTTATGAGCACGCCGCGCACAGCGAAGGAGCACGACCAAATTCGGCCCGAGGACCACCGGCGCACGATCTACGAGATCGCGGAGGCGCTCGCTCCGGGCTGGGAGCGCTGGCGAGCCCGTATCGAGGAGACCACGGCCCCGGTGCGCGAGTGGATGGTCAGGGAGCTCGCACCGCGGCCCGGCGACACGGTGCTCGAGCTAGCCGCCGGCGCGGGCGACACGGGCTTCGAGGCGGCTGCGGTCGTCGGGGAGCGCGGCCGGCTGATCTCGACTGACTTCTCCCCGGCGATGGTCGAGGTAGCCCGCCGCCGCGGCGCCGAGCTCGGGCTCACGAACGTGGACTACAGGGTGATGGACGCCGAGCGCATCGAGCTCGACGCCGACTCGGTCGACGGAGTGCTCTGCCGGTTCGGGTACATGCTGATGGCCGACCCCTCCGCGGCGCTCGCGGAGACGCGCCGCGTGCTGCGCCCCGGCGGGCGCCTCGCGCTCGCGGTCTGGGGCGCACCCGAGCGCAACCCGTGGATCACGATCGGCTCCGGGCTGCTGGTCGAGCGTGGCCACATGCCGCAGCCCGAGCCCGGAGCCGCGATCCCATTCGCGATGGCGAGCGAGGAGCAGACGCGGGTGCTGCTCGAGGGCGCGGGCTTTACCGCCGTGCGCACGGAGGAGATCCCGGTTCGCTTCACCTTCCGCGACATCGACGAGTACATGATCTTCGCCACCGACACCGGCGGGCCGGCCGCGCTGGTGCTCCGCGGATTGCCTGAGGACGAGCGCGAGGACCTGAAGACGCAGCTCGGTGCCGCGTTCGCGCCCTTCCGCGGAGACGAAGGCTATGAGCTCCCGGGCGTAGCGCTCAACGCCGTCGCCGGCTGAGCTCCTCACGCTCAGCCGAAGGTGAAGGCATATGCGCTGACGCCGGGCGGTACTCGCAGCACAAGGTCCTGTTCCCCAACCTCGGGCAGCGATACGAGCCGGTAGAGGCGCTGGCTCCTTACCGTGACCGCCCCGCTCCGGACGTCGGCGCCGGCTGCGATGGGCGAAATCGGCAGGCCATCGAGGAGCACCTCGACGCGTCGTGCCCGCCCGCCGCGCGAGGACATGACGAGATAGACCTCGCGCGCCACGGGGCGGGCGTGGATCTCGGCGCCCGCGACGGCCGTCGCCCGTTCGTCGTCGACGTGCCAGACGCCGCTGAGCCCAAAGCGGCTGGAAGGCAGCGCGCCCGGTGGCGGGTAGCGGCGCGTGCCGGGTGCGGGCGGCGACCCGACGAAGCCCTCCGCGCGCAGGGCTCCCAGGTAGGTCTCCGGAGTGCGCACCCCGGCGTCCGCACTCGTGGGCTGAACGCCGGAAGCGGCGCCGAGCCGGCGCTCGCCCGCCTCGGCCAGCAGCTCCCGGATCGCGCTTTCGGTCTCGCCGTAGGCGCCCTCCCCGAAATGGACGTAGCGCACCTGCCCCTCGGCGTCGATCAGGTACTTGGCCGGCCAGTACTGGTTGCCCCAGGCGTTCCAGGTCCCGTAGGCGTTGTCCTGGGCGATGGGGTAGCGCAGGTCGTTGTCAGCGATCGCCCGCTCGACGTTCTCCCGGTCTCGCTCGAACGTGAACTCCGGTGTGTGGACGCCCACGATCACGAGGCCATCGCGCTCGTAGCGCTCGTGCCAGGCGCGCAGCGCGGGGAGCGTTCGAAGGCAGTTGATGCAGGTGTAGGTCCAGAAGTCGATCAGCACGACCCGTCCACGCAGCTCCCGCAGCGAAAGTGGCCGCTCGCCGGGGGTGTTGAGCCACGAGTCGTTGCCGGTGAACTCGGGCGCGCGTCCCAGCACCGGCAGGCCGGCACTATTCGTCTCCCGCTCGTGGAAGCGCGGCGCCCCGCGCAGATCCGTCAGGCGCCCCTCAACCGCGCCGGAGCGCTCGAGCCACGAGGTCGGGTTCGACACCACCGACGGGAGATCGTTCGCCAGCACGGTCTGGAAGCGGACGTCGAGATCGGCGGCCATTGCGACCGCGGTCGCAACCAGGAGCCCGCCGAGCGCGCGCTGCACCGCAGGGCCGTGGCCCGCTCGCCGTATCCGGCTGACCAGGGCACGCCCGCCGAACGCGATCAGCAGCAGAACAGCCGCCGACCCGGCCCCGTAGGCGAGCGCCAGCACCACCAGCTCGGCCGAGGCGCCCTGTGTGGCCGATACGGAGATCACCGCGGCGAGGATCGGTCCCGCGCAGGGCGCATACACGAAGCCGAGCGCGCCGCCCACGACGAGACCGGACCAGAACCCACTGCCGGTCGTGCGCGGGCCCAAACGCTGCAGCGGCGCGAGCGCCCGCTCGACGAGCAGCCCAAGTCGCGGCCAGAGGAGGGCGAGCCCGAACAGCCCCAGGACCACGACCGCCGCGCTGCGCACGAAGCCGTCGGCGAGTCCCACGCCGTCGATCACCGAGGCGAGCGCGACGATCGCCAGCGTGTGCGTGGCCACCAGCCCGAGAATCACGCCGAGGGGGCGGCGGCGCCCGCCGGCCGCGCTGGCCGAGAGCAGCGCGGGTAGCACGGGCAGGATGCAGGGGGTGAGCGCAGTGCCGGCTCCCGCCAGCGCCGCGAAGATCACCAGCAGCGCCATCGCGGCCCACTATGGCGGGAGCGCATTTCGATTTCGTGAACGATCGCGCTCGCTGAAAGCGACCGGATGTCTGCGAACATCCCCAGCCATGCCGCAACCATCCGTGCGCACTGCCGAGCTCGCCTCTGTCGACGGCCGGGTGATGCCGGCCGAGGAGGCGACGATCCCGGCCACCGACGAGGGCCTACTCCGCGGCGACGGGGCGTTCGAGGTGATCCGCGTCTACGACGGGCGGCCCTTCGCGCTCGCCGACCACCTCGACCGGCTCGAGCGTTCAAGCGCCAATCTGCGCCTCTCCGAGACCTTCCGGGCGGAGCTGGAGGCCGAGATTCCGGAGCTACTCGCCGAGCGCGGGGGCGCCGAGTTCGACGGCCTGTTGCGGGTGGTGCTCACGCGTGGTGGCCGGCGGCTGCTCCTGACCGAGCCGCTGCCCCCGACTCCGGAGCGCATCCGGCTCGGAGTCGTCGAGTACGCCCCGACGCGGGTGCTCGACGGGATCAAGTCGCTCTCCTACGGGGCCAACATGCTGTGCGGCAGGCTCGCGCGCGAGCGCGGCTTCGACGAGGCGCTTCTGGTCACCCCGCACGGGCGAGTGCTCGAGGCGCCGACGTCGACGTTGTTCTGGGTCGACGACCAGGGCGTTGCTGTCCATACGCCTCCGCTCTCCGAGCACATCTTGGCCTCGATCACCCGCGCACGGGTCATGCAGCTCGTGCCGGTGGACGAGCGCCCCTGCACCATGGACGACCTCCGCGCCGCCTCCGAGGCCTTCCTTGCCTCCACGACCCGGGAGGTCCAGTCGATCGCGGCGATCGAGGACTTCGAGCTGCCAGAGGGTGAGCGGACCCGCGCCGCCGAGGCGGCGCTGCGGGCGCGCATCGAGGAGGAGCTGGCCGGCGCCGGCTAGAGAGGGTCGGGCTACGCCCGGTCGCGTGGCTGTGGGTCTATCCGGTGGGAGACGTACCAGGCCACGTGCTTGGCCACGTCGGCCGCCAGTCCGAGTACCCCGGTCGCGCCTCCCAGCAGCTTTCCGGCCAACACACAGGACATCATAGGACCGATCTCCGGACCATTCCACGTGCGAATCGCCACGATCATCGGAAACCGGCCCCAGTTCGTGAAGGCCGCCGCGGTCTCTCGCAGGCTGCGCCAGGACTTCGACGAGCTGATCATCCACACCGGCCAGCACTACGACGACGAGCTCTCGCGGGTCTTCTTCGAGGAGCTCGACGTGCCGCGTCCCGAGCGGGAGCTGGGCGCCGGGACCGGCTCCAACACGGCCCAGACAGCGCGCATCCTCGCGGCACTTGAGCCGATCCTGACCGAGGTCCGCCCGGCGCTCGCGCTCGTCTACGGGGACACGAACTCGACGCTGGCGGGCGCGCTGGCGGCCGCCCAGGCCGACATCCCGGTGGGGCACGTGGAGGCGGGTATGCGCTCGTTCGATCGCACGATGCCGGAGGAGCTCAACCGCCTGCTCACAGACCACGCGAGCGACCTTCTTCTCTGCTCGACCGAGACCGCGCTGGAGAACCTCGAACGCGAGGGGGCCCGGGGCGAGGCTCACCTTGTCGGCGACGTGATGGCCGACGTGTCGCTCGCCTTCCGCGACATCGCCGAGGAGCGTTCGGCAATCCTCGCCGACCTGGGGCTCGAGGCGGGTACGTACCTGGTGGTCACGGCCCACCGCGCCGGCAACGTCGACCCGCTGGAGCGGCTGGAGGCGCTCGTCGCGCTGCTGGAGCGGCTCCCGCCGCCTGTCGTGTTTCCGGTGCACCCGCGCACGCGTGCGCGCCTCGAGGCCGCCGGTCTGACCGAGCGGCTGGCCCGCCTCCACCTGGTTCCACCGCTCGGCTACCTGGACTTCCTGAAGCTCGCCCGCCACGCCCGGGCGCTGCTCACCGACTCGGGAGGCGTCCAGAAGGAGGCCTACCTCCTCGGTGTTCCATGCGTGACCTTGCGTGACCGCACCGAATGGATCGAGACCGTCGAGGCCGGCTGGAACGTGCTGGTCGACCTGGATGCCGACGCTGCCCTGAGTGCGCTCGAGCGCAAGCCGCCTTCCGAGCGGCCCGAGCTGTACGGCGGTGGCCACGCTGCAGAGCGGGTTGCCGAGGTTCTGTCTGCCTACACTGCGCGCCTATGAGAGTCGGGGTAATCGGGCTGGGATACGTCGGCCTGCCGCTGGTCGTGGCGTTCTGCGAGGAGGGCCACGAGGTCACGGGCGTCGACACCGACACGCGCGTCGTCGAGGCGCTCGCCGCGGGTCGTTCGCACATCGAGGACGTGTCCGACGAGGCGCTCGGCGGCGTGGCCGACCGCTTCAATCCCACGACCCGCTACGCGGAGCTCGCACAGACCGAGGCCGTGGTCGTGGCCGTCCCCACGCCGCTGACGCGGAACCGCGAGCCTGACCTCGGGCCACTCGTCGCGAGCGGGATCTCCCTGGCCGAGGTGCTCCAGGCCGGACAGCTCGTCGTTCTCGAGTCGACCACCTACCCGGGAACGCTCCGCGAGCGTTTCGTGCCGCTGCTCGAGGAGTCGGGCCTCGCCGCCGGCCGCGACTTCTTCGCGGCGTTCTCGCCCGAGCGAATCGATCCCGGGCGCACCGACTACACGATGCGCAACACGCCCAAGGTCGTCGGCGGGCTCACGCCCGAGTGCCTGCGGCGCGCGACGGAGCTCTACGAGACCGTCTGCGACGAGATCGTCCCGGTCTCCACCCCAGAGGCGGCGGAGCTCACGAAGCTGCTCGAGAACATCTTCCGCTCGGTCAACATCGCGCTCGTCAACGAGCTGGCGGTGCTCTGCGACCGGATGGACATCGACGTATGGGAGGTCGTGGACGCCGCGGCCACGAAGCCCTACGGGTTCATGTCGTTCAAGCCCGGGCCGGGCATGGGCGGCCACTGCCTGCCGGTCGATCCGTTCTACCTCGCCTGGCGTGCGCGCGAGTTCGACATGCAGACCGAGTTCGTCGAGCTCGCGGGTGAGGTCAACCAAGCCATGCCGTACTTCTGCGTCGAGCGGATCTCGCGCGCGCTCAACGACCACTCGAAGTCTGTGCGCGGGTCGCGGATCGCGATCTTCGGCGTGTCCTACAAGCCCGGCGTCGGAGACCTGCGCGAGTCGCCGGCGCTGCGCATCATGCGGCTGCTCCGTGAGCGCGGCGCGGAGCTCGTCTACCACGACGACTTCGTGCCCGAGCTGCCCGATTACGACCTGCGCTCCGAGTGGCCCGAGGACGCGGACTGCACCGTCATCGTGACGGCTCATCCCGGGCTCGACCTCGAGCGGATCGTGCGCGAGTCGCGGCTAGTGGTCGACTTCCGCGGTGTCACGCGCGGCATCTCCGCCGCGAACCTCGTGCGGCTGTGAGCCCCACGCTGTCTCCGTCCGAGCGAGCCCCCGGCCTGCTGCTCGGCGAAGGGGTGGAGCTTCCCGACAGCGTCGATCTCGGCGGGCACGTGGTCGTGCATGCCGGGACCATTATCGGAGCGGGGGTGCGGCTTCAGGACGGCTGTGTCGTGGGCAAACCACCGGTCCTCGGACCGCAGTCGAGCGCGGCCGGGCGCGAGCCGCCTCCGCCCGCGGTCGTCGGATCGGGCGCCACCGTGGGAGCCGGAGCGGTGGTGGTGGCGGGAGCACGCATCGGCGACCGGTCCGTGATCGCCGATCAGGCGCACGTGCGGGAGCGCACGGAGATCGGCGTCGGATACGGTCGTCGGGCGCGCCGCCTCGGTCGAGAACGACGTGCGCGTGGGCGCGCGTGTGCGGATGCAGACCGGCGCCTACGTCACAGGCTGGTCGCTGGTCGAGGACGACGTGTTCATCGCCCCGGGCGTGATGCTCACCAACGATCCCACCGCCGGGCGCCGCGAGCGCGGCGTCGAGCTGCGCGGCGCGGTGCTCAGGCGCGCGTGCCGCATCGGGGCTCGGGCGGTGCTGCTCCCCGGGGTGGAGATCGGCGAAGAGGCCTTCGTCGGCGCCGGGTCCGTGGTCACCCGGGACGTCGCCCCGGGGATGCTCGTGATGGGAGCTCCCGCCAGGCCGGTGCGGGACGTGCCGGACGAGGAGCACCTGCCCGCATGAGGCTGCGCCGCCGGCGCTCGCTCGCTCCGGGTCGCGGGACTCTGGTGCTCGGCGCGCTCGCTACGGCGACGTTCGCGGCGGTCGTCGTCGGGGAGGTCGGCCGCGTATGGAGGCGCGGCAGCGCGCCGCTGCCCCAGGAGACGGACGATCTTCTGCTGGCCGCCGAGGAGGCGGTGGTGGAGACGGCGGAGGTGGCACTGGTCGGCTACCGCGAGGTGTCGACGCGTGAGAACGCGACCTTCAACCTGCTGACCTCGTTTGCCACGACTTTCCTCATCGTCCGCTCGATCACTTACGGGCTGCGGGCGCGCCCGACCGTCGGGCCGTTTCGCAGCCTGCGCTTCGGCCGCCGCCATATCCACCACTTCGTGCCCGGGATAGTGCTCGCGTTCGCTGCCGGCGCCGCCGCGATCCTCACCCGCGACGAGGACCTCGAGCCGCTGCTGGCCGTGCCGTTCGGCATCGGGATGGGCCTGACGCTCGACGAGTCGGCGTTGCTGCTGGAGCTCGAGGACGTCTACTGGAGCCGCGAAGGTCTCCTCAGCGTGCAGATCACGCTGGCCGTGATGGCGCTCCTGGGGGCGCTGGCGCTGGGCCTGCGCTTCCTGCGGCGCGGCGAACAGCTGGTGCTGGAGTCACCGGCGGAGTGATTTGATTCCCCACATGGAAAGCGGACCTCCCTCGCCAGAGTCGCCACGAGAGCCTGGGCCACCGCCGGCCACAGGTCCACAGGCACCGGCGCCGGCGCCCCAGGACCCGTCCACCCTCCCCAAGGCGCCGCCTGCTCCCGAAGCCCCGCCGGGATATAGAGGCCCGGTGCCGCCCGGCGGCTGGGAGCAGCCGCTCGCCCAGCCGCTACGCCTGGGCCGGCGCGCCGCTCGTCGGGCTGGTGGCGACGCGTCGGCGCGTACCTACTGGACTCGATCTTCACGGGCATCGTGAGCTGGGTCGGCCTGGGGCTTGATCGGGCGGCAGCGAGGCCGGCGGGTCGTGACCGGATTCCTTTTCGGCCTCGTGGTGGCGGCTTTTTCTACTCCCGCTCACGATGATGCGCGCGGGTGAGCACAACGGTCAATCCTGGGGCAAGCAGATCCTGGGGATCCGCGTGGCGCGAGACAACGGGGAGACCGTCACTTCGGATGGGCGCTTCCTGCGCGAGTTCGTCGTCAGTCTACCTGTTGTTCCAGGTGGTCGGCGGCCTCTTGTTCGGCATCCCGGCATCGTCAACTACCTCTGGCCGCTCTGGGATGACGAGAACCGCTGTCTGCACGACATGATCGTGAAGAGCCACGTCGTGCGGGCCTAGCCGAGGCCCGCGCGCGTCAGGCCGCCGCCGGGCGGAGGCGCTCGGCCGCGCCGGTCCAGATCATCTCGTCGCGGCCGGGGCCCACTCCGACCATCACGATCGGGATGCCGAGGAAGTCCGAGATGTAGTCGAGATACGCGCGCGCGTTCGCCGGCAGTTCCTCCATCGAGCGCACGCCGGAGAGGTCCTCGTCCCAGCCGGGCAGCGAAACGCAGTCGCCGTGGGCCCTGTGCAGGATCGTCTGGTGGTAGGGGAACTCGTCGAAGGTGGCCCCCTCGGGACCCAGGTAGCGAACGGCCACGTTCAGCGGGTCGATGCCCGTGAGCACGTCGAGCTTCGTCACGATCAGCCCGGTCAGGCCGTTGACGCGCGTGGCGTAGCGGAGCGCCACGAGGTCGAGCCAGCCCGTGCGCCTGGGCCGGCCGGTGGTGGTCCCGAACTCCTGGCCGGCGTCGCGGATGCTCTCGCCGAGGGCGTCGTCGAGCTCGGTCGGGAAGGGACCGGCGCCCACGCGCGTGGCGTACGCCTTGGCGATGCCCCAGACCTCGTCGATCGAGCTCGGGCCGACGCCGGCGCCGGCGCAGGCCGACCCGGCGACGACGTTCGAGGAGGTCACGAACGGGTAGGTGCCGTGGTCGATGTCGAGCAGCGTGCCCTGGGCCCCCTCGAACACGACGAGACCGCCGTCGTCGATCACGCGCCAGGCGATCGGCGCGGTGTCCGCGATATAGGACTCGAGCCGGTGTCCGAGGATGCGGTACTCCTCGGTCATCGTGTGGAGGTCGAGCTCGGGCTCCTTGGCGTACGGCCGCAGCATCAGCCGCTTGGGCTCCATCGCGGCGTAGATCTTCTTGCGCAGGATCTTCTCGTCGAGGAGGTCCTGCACGCGGATGCCGAGGCGGGACGCCTTGTCGGCGTAGCAGGGCCCGATGCCCCGCCGGGTCGTGCCGATCTGGAGCTTGCCGAGCTTGGCCTCACCCTCCTGATCGAGCAGCTTGTGGTAGGGCATGATCAGGTGGGCGTTGGCCGATATGCGCAGGCCGCTGATGTCGATCCGCCGGCGGCGCAGCTCGTCGATCTCGGCCGTCAGCACCTTCGGGTCGACCACCACGCCGTTTCCGATCGCGCACAGCTTGCCGGGGTAGAGGATCCCCGATGGGATCAGGTGGAACTTGAACGTCTCCCCGTCGCGAACGATCGTGTGGCCCGCGTTGTTTCCGCCCTGGAAGCGGATCACGAGATCGGCCTGCTCGGCCAGCAGGTCGACGACCTTCCCCTTACCCTCATCGCCCCACTGGGCGCCGACGATCACCAGTCCCGGCATCGCGGTCGAGTCTAGATGGGACGTGCGCGTGGCCGCGATCGATGCGATGGGCGGAGCTTCCTTCGCCCAGCAAATGCGTGGCCAACGGGTGGGCCCCGGTTCCGGGTCTTGCTTGAACCGTGCCGTACCTTTGGCATGTGAGGCTCGTGGGCAAGCCAGTGGAATTGCTCGTGGAGGCTGTCGGCTCGTGGGACGAGCCGCTCCCGTCCCAGGACCGGCCGGCCGACCTCACCGAGCGCGTGCTCGGCTACCGCGCGTGGCGGCTTGACTCCTGGGGCCTGCGCTCGGTTGCCGCCCAGGCCCGCTGGAGCCGGCGCACCCTCGTCGCAGACTGTCCTCACGGAGGCGGACACGGCGACCATGCCGCCCCGGTCGCGCGCTGCCGGTGCGGCATCTACGCGCTGCACGAGCCGCCGCGATCGCTGTTCGACGACGAGCTCGTCTGGGGCGCGGTCGCCCTCGACGGGCGCGTGCTGCTGTACGGGAACGGGCTTCGCGCCGAGCGAGCCACGGTCCTCGTGCTCGCGTACGCCGGCGACGAGCCTCAACCGGGCCTAGTGCGCGCCGCGCGGGCCATGGACGTCGAGCTGGTGCCGTTCTCGGCGCTGATCGCAGCCGCCGGTGCCCGCGGCGCAGAGCCTGCGCCGGACCCCCAGGCCCTCGGGCGCGGAGGACCGGGCGACGCCGACGGCGCGTGGGACGCGCTGTCGCCGCCGAGCGGACCCCGTCCGTTTGCCGCCGCGGCTTCGCTGCGCGGCTAGACGATCCGGCCGCCTGGCGGGACTTCTCCGCGAGGGCCCCCGGTCAGGTGCCGACGTAGGCCGCGAGGTGCTCGCCGGTGAGGGTGGAGCGGGCGGCGACGAGGTCGGCGGGGGTGCCCTCGAAGACGATCCGGCCGCCGTCGTGGCCGGCGCCGGGGCCGAGGTCGATGATCCAGTCGGCGTGCGCCATGACCCCCTGGTGGTGCTCGATGACGATGACCGACTTGCCTGAGTCGACGAGCCGGTCGAGCAGGCCGAGCAGCTGCTCGACGTCGGCGAGGTGGAGGCCGGTGGTCGGCTCGTCGAGGACATAGACGCCAGCCCTTCTCGGCCATGTGGGTGGCCAGCTTGAGCCGCTGCCGCTCGCCGCCGGACAGCGTGGTGAGCGGCTGGCCGAGGCTGAGGTAGCCCAGGCCGACGTCGGCGAGCCGGGTCAGGATCCTGTGGGCTGCGGGCACCTTGGCGTCGCCGGCGCTGAAGAACTCGGCCGCCTCGGTGACGGGCATCGCGAGCACCTGGCTGATGTCCTTGCCGCCGAGGGTGTACTCCAGCACCGATGCCTGGAACCGCTTCCCCTCGCACTCCTCGCAGGTGGTGGCGACGCCGGCCATCATCCCCAGGTCGGTGTAGACGACGCCGGCGCCGTTGCAGGTCGGGCAGGCACCCTCGGAGTTGGCGCTGAACAGCGCCGGCTTCACGCCGTTGGCCTTCGCGAACGCCTTGCGGATCGGATCGAGCAGCTTGGTGTACGTCGCCGGGTTGCTCCGTCGCGAGCCGCGGATCGCGCCCTGGTCGACCGACACGACCCCGTCGCGCCCGGACACCGAGCCGTCGATCAGCGAGCTCTTGCCCGAGCCCGCCACCCCGGTGACGACGACCAGCACGCCGAGCGGGATGTCGACGTCGACGTCCTGCAGGTTGTGGGTGCTGGCGCCGCGCACCTCCAAGACTCCCGATGGCGTCCGCACCGTCTCCTTGAGGGCGGCCCGGTCGTCGAGATGGCGCCCCGTGATGGTGTCGCCGGCGCGCAGCCCTTCGACGGTGCCCTCGAAAACCACCTCGCCGCCCTCGGTGCCGGCGCCAGGGCCGAGATCGACCACGTGGTCGGCGATCGCGATCGCCTCCGGCTCGTGCTCCACGACGAGCACCGTGTTGCCCTTGTCGCGCAGCTGCAGCAGCAGGTCGTTCATTCTCTCCACGTCGTGCGGGTGCAGGCCGATGGTGGGCTCGTCGAAGACGTAGGTGACGTCGGTGAGCGACGACCCGAGGTGGCGGATCATCTTGGTGCGCTGCGCCTCGCCGCCCGAGAGGGTGCCCGACGGCCGGTTGAGCGAGAGGTAGCCAAGCCCGATCTCCACGAACGAGTCGAGGGTCTCCTGCAGCGCCTCGAGCAACGGTGCCACCGACGGCTGATCGAGGCCGCGCACCCACTCCGAGAGATCGTTGATCTGCATCGCGGAGACGTCGGCGATGCTGACGCCGTCGATCTTCGACGACCGAGCCGCCTCGCTGAGTCGAGTCCCATCGCAGTCGGGGCAGGTGGTGAACACCACCGCCCGCTCCACGAAGGCGCGGATGTGCGGCTGCATCGCGTCGACGTCCTTGGACAGCATCGACTTCTGGATCTGCGGGATGAGCCCCGCGTAGGTCAGGTTGATCCCCTCGACCTTGATCTTCGTCGGCTCCTTGTAGAGCAGATCGTGGAGCTCCCGCTTGTTGAACTTCTTGATCGGCTTGTCCGGGTCGAAGTAGCCGCAGCCGCGGAAAATCCGGCCGTACCAGCCGTCCATGCTGTAGCCGGGGATCGTGAGCGCCCCCTCGTTGAGCGACTTGCTGTCGTCGTAGAGCGCGGACAGATCGAAGTCGCTGACCGAGCCGCGGCCCTCGCAACGCGGGCACATGCCGCCGGTGCGGCTGAAGGTCGCCTTCTCGGTCCTGGTCTTCTCGCCGCGCTCGACCGTGATCCCGCCGCTCCCGTGGACGGAGGCGACGTTGAAGGAGTACGCGCCGGGCGAGCCGATGTGCGGCTGCCCGAGCCGGCTGAAGAGGATTCGCAGCATCGCGTCGGCGTCGGTGGCGGTGCCGACCGTCGAGCGGGGGTTGGACCCCATCCGCTCCTGGTCGACGCTGATCGCGGTCGTCAGCCCGTCGAGGACGTCGACCTCGGGCCGCGCCAGCGTCGGCATGAAGCCCTGCACGAAGGCGCTGTAGGTCTCGTTGATCAGCCGCTGCGACTCCGCGGCGATCGTGCCGAACACCAGCGAGCTCTTGCCCGAGCCGGAGACGCCGGTGAACACCGTCAGCCGGCGCTTCGGGATCTCGATGCTGACGTCCTTGAGGTTGTTCACGCGCGCGCCGTGCACGCGGATCAGGTCGTGGCTGTCGGCAGCGTGCAGCGCGGGCGGCTGGGTGTCCGTCCTCGTGGCAATGCTCATGGTGTCTCCGTCTGGCTCAGCGCAGCGCTTTCTTCACGAGCGCGCCGATCTTTTTCTCTTCGGCGGCGGTCAACTCCTTCAGCGCGAAGGAGGTCGGCCACATGGCGCCTGCGTCGAGGTTCGCCTCGTCGCTGAAGCCGAGCGTCGCGTACCTCGATTTGAACTTGTGCGCGCTTTGGAAGAAGCAGACGACCTTGCCGTCCTTGGCATACGCGGGCATCCCGTACCAGGTTTTCGGCGAGAGGGCCGGCGCGCTGGCTTTGATGATCGCATGGAGCCGCTTGGCCATGGCGCGATCCGGTTCCGGCATCTCGGCGATCTTCGCGAGCACGGCGCTTTCCCCGGCCGCCCTGTCCTTGCTCGCGCGCGCTTCCGCCTTCAGCTCTTGGGCGCGCTCCTTCATCGCGGCTCGTTCCTCGTCCGTGAATCCCTTGGACTTCTTGTTGCTCGCGGTGGTGCTCTTGGCGGGCTTCTGCGTGGCCTTCTTTGCGCTCATCATTTAATTTGTAGCACAAATCATTGACACGCACCAACTAATCGTGCGAGGATCCCGACAATGGCAGTGAGCCCTTCAGCAGACACCGCGGCCGTCGAGTTCGCCGGTCAGCTCTTCTTCCGGCTCTGGCGGGTGTCGCATACGCGCTTCGCGGAGGCGCTCGAGTCGCTTGGTCTGACGACGGCGCTCTTCGCGCTCCTCAACGTCCTCGGAGCTCACGAGGGAGCAAATCAGCAGGAGATCGGCGCAGCCATGGGGATCGATCCCAGCACGATGGTTTCGCTGATCGATCAGCTCGAGGCCGCGGGCCTGGCCAAACGCCGGCCCCGCCCAACGGATCGCCGCGCCCGCGAGGTTGTAGTCACACCCAAGGGCCGCCGGGTCCTGAAGCAGGCCCGGCAGTTGGCGCTGCAGGTGGAAGACGACGTGCTGCGCGGGCTCAACGGTGCTGAGCGCCGGCAACTGCTGGCGCTTCTCCGGCGCGCGCTCAGCTCGGCGCCCCCGCAGTCGTTGTGGAGCACCGAGGAAGGGGACTAGGCGCCCTGTGCCGCCATGCGGAGGTCCGGGCCGTGGATCGGAATCGGGTCGTCGCAGATCTCCATCAGCCGCGACACGGTTCGTGACCCGAGCTGCTTGCGCAGCCGGACAATCGGGTCCAGCTCAGCCGCGATCTCCCGCCCCGCGACCTCGCCGACAATGCGCTCGAGCCGCTCGATGATCATGCGCAGGTCATCGAGGTCGCGGCCGTCCACGCGCCCGCCGTTGACCGCGTCGCGGAGATCGCGGGCGCTCGCCCGCAACATCCGGCCGGGAGCGTCCGGATCGGGATCCGGCAGGTTCGTGGTGACCACGATCGAGCGGCGATCCTGCCAGCGCTCGTTGACTATCGAGTAGAGCTGCTCGAGCACCCACTCGGTTTGCTTCTCGGCCCCGAGGTCGTCGAGGACGAGCACGTCCACCGAGCAGAGCTTGTGGAAGAACGCCAGGTAGTTGTCGTCGGCGTCGCGGTCGAAGGTGCGCTTGATCTTCGCCAGCAGAAGGGGGACCGGGTAGACGGCGTACGAGCGTCCGGCGTCCTTGGCCGCCTTGGCCACGAGGATCGCGAGCGAGGTCTTGCCGGTCCCGACCGGGCCGTCGAACCAGAGGCCGCTTCCGGCGTCGAGGTTGTCCTCGATCGTGCGCACGAATGCCCGCACCCGCCGCAGCACGACCGGGTCGAGCGACACGATCGGCTCGCGCTCGAAAGAGACCTCGAGAAAGCGCCGCCCGATGCCGGTGCCGATGCCGCCGCTGATCTGCCGCCGGATGCGCTGGTCGCGGCAGCGGCAGGGCCTGGCCTCGTTCGTCTGCTCGTCGACGATCCAGGTGGATCCGTCGCATTCCCCGAACGGGCACGAGCGCTCCTCGAAGTCGACCGGCTCGAGCATCAGTCGTCACCCGAGCGCGCGGGCTGCGCATCGATCCCGCGCTCGCGATACATGCTGCTGAAACGGGGGTAGCGGGGCTGGAAGGTGAGCGTGACCTCCCCGACGGGCCCGTTGCGGTGCTTGGCGAAGATGATGTCCGCCTCGCCGAGCCGCTCGGACTCCCGGTTGTAGTACTCGTCGCGGAAGACGAACATCACGACGTCCGAGTCCTGCTCGACCTGCCCCGACTCACGCAGGTCGGACAGCATCGGGATCGGGCGGATTGCGGGATTCGACCGCTCGTGAGAGCTGGGAGACGGCGATCACAGGGATCGCGAGCTCGCGGGCCAGGATCTTCAGGCCACGGCTGATCTGCCCGACCTGCTCGACCCGGCTGTCGGCGCGCCCGTCGGGGCGGATCAGCTGGAGGTAGTCGACGATCAGCAGTCCCAGGCC
Organism: uncultured Thermoleophilaceae bacterium; assembly: GCA_963757815.1. Classification (GTDB taxonomy): domain Bacteria; phylum Actinomycetota; class Thermoleophilia; order Solirubrobacterales; family Thermoleophilaceae; genus JACVRW01. Next base: position 269,982 of record CAVWSN010000018.1, read on the forward strand.
GTTGGGGCTGCGCGCGTGCAGGCGCCGGGCCTTGGCGCGCATCTCGAGGACGCTGATGTCGCTCGAGTCATCGATGTAGATCGGCGCCCGGGCCAGCTTCTCGACTGCCCTCAGGACCTTGGGCCAGCGGTCGGACTTCACCCGGCCCTTGCGAAGCTCGTCGCTCGAGACCTTGGCCTGTGACGCGATGAAGCGATGCGCGAGCTCGGTCTCTGACATCTCCAGCGAGAACAGAGCCACGGGCCGGCCGTGCTCGATTGCGGCATTCTCCACAATGTTGGTAGCTAGGGTGGATTTACCCATCGATGGCCTCGCGGCCAGCACGATCAGGTTGCCGGGCTGGAAGCCGCCGGTCAGGTCGTCGATGTCCTGGAAGCCGCTCGGGGTGCCGGTCAGGCCTACGTCGCTGCGGGAGAGCTCCTCGAGCTTGTCGATCTCCTCGTGGAGGACGGCCTCGATCGTCTTCATCTCGGACATCCCGCCGTCGTGTCCGATCTTGAAGAGGATCGATTCCGCCCGCTCGATCAGCTCGCGGGCATCGCCGCGGTGAGCGACCACGTCGTCCTGGATCTGGCGCGTGGTGACGAGGATGCTGCGCAGCAGCGCGTGCTCCTTGACGATCCGGGCGTAGTCGAGCACGGCCCCCAGCGCCGGCACGACCGCGGGCAGCGACTTGACGTAGGACTCGCCCCCGGCCTTCTCGAGCTCGTCCGCGCGCCGCAGCTCCTCCGAGACCGTCAGGGCGTCCACGGCCTCCGGCTCCGCCTTCTCCTTGAGGCGGATCATCGCCCCGAAGATCAGCTGGTGCCGGGGCCGGTAGAAGTCCGCGGGCCGCAGCCCGACCTCGAGCAGCACCCCGTCGAGCGCCTGCTCGGTCAGCAGGATGGCGCCGAGGACGGAAGCCTCGGCCTCCTCGTTGTGAGGAGGAACGCCGTTACCGGCGGCCTCAGGCGGAGCCGAGATCGCCACCGCCGTTCCAGGGTCGTCAGGGCGCGAGGGGCCCGCCTGCCAAGGAAGCAGGGGTGAAGGCGTGCTGAGCACGCCGAACCCCGATGACGCAGGCAGGCGACGCCCCGCAGCGTCACTGACTATGCCTGAGGGGTGACGATCGTCTTGATTTCGGTCGTCACGCCGTCCGCGACCTCGACGGTGACCATGTGGGTGCCCGTGGTCTTGATGGGCTCCTCGAGCGCCACGCGGCGCTTGTCCAGGCGTACGCCGCGCGCTTGGCGGATCGCGTCGACGATCTCCTGGGAGGTGACGGAGCCGAACAGCCGGCCGTCGTCACCTGCCTGGTGCGAGATCGTGAGCACGGTCTTCCGCAGGAGCGCCGCGGTCTCCTCGGCCTTCTTGGCCGCTTCCTCGACGGCCCGCTCGGCCGCCTCGCGGCGCCGCTGCGATTCCGCGATCGCCGCCGGCGTTGCCGGCTGCGCGATCTTGCGGGGGACGAGGTAGTTCCGGAGGTAGCCGGGCGAGACGTCGATGACGTCACCGCGCTCGCCGAGCGTGTCCGTGTCCTTGAGGAGGATTGCCTGAGCCATGGTGCTTCCGTCGCCTACCTGTCAGCGACGTACGGGAGCAAGCCCAGCTCACGCGCGCGCTTGACCGCGATGGCGAGCTGGGACTGGTGGCGGCGACACGCGCCGGTCACGCGAGAAGAGCGGATCTTGCCCTTGTCGCTGATCGCGCGGCGCAGCGCGGCGAGGTCCTTGTAGTCGACGACGTCGACCTTCTCCTTGCAGAAGGGGCAGGACTTGCGACGCGGGCCGCCGGGCGCGCTCTTACCGCGCCCGCGACGGCGATCCCGTGTCGCGGTGCCTGTTCCTCCACGCTGCTTGGCCACCAGTTTGCTCCTGCGTACTCGCTACTTCGGGGTCAGAACGGAATGTCGTCGTCCGATCCCCCGGCGCCCACGGGCGCCTGAGCGAAGTCCGCGGTGTCTGCCGGAACGTCGCTCTGCGGCGTGAAACGGCCGCCGTTCTCGCCACCCTCACGGGAGCCGAGGAACTGGACAGAGTCGGCAATGATATCTACCGACTGCCGCTTGTTGCCCTGGTTGTCCTGCCACTCGCGCCACTCGAGCCGGCCGTCGACCGCGATCGGACGTCCCTTCGAGAGGTACTGGGCGCAGTTCTCGCCTTGGACGCCCCAGACGGTGACGTCGAAGTAGTTGGGCTTCTCGGTCCACTCTCCGGTCGAACCGTCCTTGCGGCGCGTGTTGACCGCGACCCGCAGGCTGCAGACGGAGGTCCCTCCTGAGGTGGTGCGCAATTCCGGGTCGCGGGTGAGGTTCCCGGTTAGCACGACCCGATTTATGTTGACGCCGGCCATATGGCTCACTTCCTCCTGTCCTGCTCGGAACTAGGACGCTGGTTGGGCTGTCGGACGAGAGTACAAATGGGGTCGGAGCGCTTGGGCTCGATCTGACAGGAATTCTCTGTTGAGAGCGGCTTCTTTCGCGGGGTCGTTACAAAGGTGCGTCAGTCGTTGCAGAGCACGGCCTCGGCGGGGCGGAGCGTGGCGGACCGAAGAGGAGCCGGCGGCAGGAGGACGCCTGGCTGGCGGGAGGGCGCGGGCCGGCGGGACGAACTACTCGTCGGCCGGTACGTACTCGGTGGCCGGCTCGACGTCGACCGGCGCAGCATCCGGCGCGCATCCGGCGCGGCTTCCGGCGCGGCGTCAGCAGGCGGGGCATCGCCGGGCACGGCATCTGCCGGCGGGGCGTCCGCGGCGGCGCGGGCGGCAACCTTCGTGTCCTGCGGCTCGCGCTCGTCGCGACGGCGGATCGCCTGGTGGTCGGGCGGCGGCGGGACCGGCTGCCCGGGCTTCGCCTTGATGATGCGGAAGCGCAGCACACCGTCGAGGATCCGCAGGCGCTGGTTCAGCCTGTCGAGCAGGGCGTTGTCGCCCTCGAACTGGTACAGGCGGTACTCGGCCTCGGGCCGGTGGTCGATCTCGTACGCCATCCTGCGCTGACCCCAGTCGTAGCTGCCGGCGAGCGTGCCGCCGGAGCCGATCAGCGACTCGGCCTCGGAGATCGCGGCGGTGCGCCGGTCCTCCGGGGCGTTCGGGTCGATGAGCAGCATGAGGTCGTAGAAGCCGGCCATTGGAGCGGGCCACGATAGCAGTGGCGGTCCGGAGATCCGGGGGCGAAGCGGGCTGGCGCCGGCCTTCAAGCGGTCATGGACCGGCGGCGAGCGGGCGGCGCCCCGGCGCTGTTGCGCCGGGTGCGATGGGGCAATGTGGGACGGCTGGTCGCCCTGCTCGCCGCCGGAGCCTTGCTGGCCACGGGCGGTCGCGGCTGCCGGCCGGAAAACCCGCCCCCGGTTCGGGAGGACGCCGAGCCCGGTTGAGCCACCGGCAGCGAAGCGGACCCCGTCAGAAGGACGGCCTTCGCCCGGCGACGGCCACAGAGCCGGCGAGGAGTGGAGTCAAGGAGGCCGATCGCAGGCCGGACGCGCGACGGCCCCGGAGGCGGGCGGTAACGAAGCGGAGACGCCGGCCGAGGGGCGCCGAGAAGGTCGGGATGGGCGAGGTTCAGGCCGATCCGGTGGAGCCCGAGGCCCGAGAGCCGGTCGAGCGCCCGAGGGTCGAGCGTCCGAGCGTCGACCGCCCGCTCCCGACCGCGCCCCGCCGCGACCCGCCCCCGACCGCGCCCGGCGGCAATCCGCCTGAGCCGCCTCCCCGCCCCCGCGGAGCGGCGAGTTCACCCCAGACCCAGCGCCCTGACGAGCCCTCAGCTCGCGACCGGCGCCCGCCCGCGCCGCTTTGCGTCGATGTCGGCGAGCTGGTCGTCGACCCAGTCGCCGGGATCGCGCGCGGTCACGATCCGCTTCAGTCCCTGCGCGCGCCAGGAGCGCTCCTCGGCCGACATCGTCAGGGCGCGATAGATGGCGTCCGCCTGCTCCTGCACGTCGAACGGGTTGACCGACAGCGCGAACTCGGCGAGCTCCTCGTGCGCGCCGGTGTTCTCGCTCAGCAGCGAGACGCCGTTGCGCTCGTTGACGAGCGGGCCCTCCTTCGCGATGAGATTCATGCCGTCGAACATCGCGTTGACCATCAGCAGGTCGTAGTGCTTGTAGGCCGAGATGGCCTCCTCGAGGTTCTCGCGCAGGCGCAGCTCGATCGGCATCCAGTCGGTCGTGCCGTGCCGGTGGTTGACCACGGCGACGAGCGCCTCGATCCGCTCCAGGTACTCGGCGTACTCCGGCACGTCCTGCCGCGACGGGATCAGGTGCGCGATGAACGTGACCTGCTCCTTGAACTCGGGGTGCTGCTCGAGGAAGAGGTCGAACGCCGTGAACCCGCGCAGGATGTTCTTGGAGAGGTCGGCCCGGTCCACGCGCAGGATCAGGTGCTCGCGGCGGCGACGCAGGATCTCGCGCTCGTACTGGTGCACGGCCGGCCGCTGGGCGGTGTTGTGGAAGTTCTCCGCCGAGATCGGGAGGGGATAGGCGCGTACCCAGATGTCGCGCCCGCCGAAGTGCACGACGCCCGCCTCCTCGTCCACCTCCATGTCGAACAGCTCGCGGCAGCAGAGCAGGAAGTTGCGCTGATAGGAGCGGGTGTGGAAGGCGATGATGTCGTTCGAGAGGATGCCCTCGTAGATGTCCTCGCGCATGTCCGCCGGGAGCACGCGCCAGGCGTCCGGCTGCGTCCAGGGGATGTGCACGAAGTGGTGCAGGAACAGGTCCGGCCGCTCGCGGCGGATGAACTTCGGCGCCACGTAGAGGTGGTAGTCGTGCAGCATCACGACCGCGTCCTCCTGATCCTCCAGCTCCTCCAGCACCGCACGCGCCAGATCCTCGTTGACTGTGCAGTAGCCCTTCTCGTAGGCCTCCACCTCGGCGCGGCGGATGTCCGGCGCGTTCGAGAGGTCCCAGAGGTAGTGCTGGATGAACCACAGCATCGGGTTGGCGACCACGTTGTAGAAGCGGTCGTAGGCCTCGGCATCGCTCGTCACGAGCCGCACCCGGTACAGGTTTCCGTCGAGCTCGACCTCGAACGAACGACCGCCGTGCTGCTCGGAGACCTGTGCGTCATCCTCGGTCATCGCGGAGGCCACCCAGACGGCGTCGCGGTGGTGGACGAGGCCCTGGAGGGCGGTCACAAGGCCGCCGCCACCACGGCTCGGCTTCCCGTCCTCGAACGTGGCCGGGCCGCGGTTCGAGACGAGAACGAGCGGGACCTCTCCGGTCATCGGTGGTCCCGGAAGAGCCTCAACCAGTCGCGCAGGAGGCGCGGGGTGAGGAAGTGCTTGCGCACGTGCTCCTTCCCCTGTCGCCCGAGCTGTTTGCCGAAGTCGGGCTCGCGCAGAATCCTCAGTGAGCGGTCCGCGCATTCCTCCGGCGACGTCACGAGGAAGCCGGTCTCGCCGTCCCGCACCTGTAGCGGTATGCCGCCGACGTGCCCGCCGATGAACGGCCGCGCCTTCCAGAGCGCTTCCGAGACGGTCAGTCCGAAACCCTCGCGGGTGGACTTCTGGATCACCACGTCGGCCTGCGACTGGAAGGCGTTGACCTCGATCGCGCCCACGTTGTTGAAATTGTTGAGGATGTGGATGTCCGGGTCACCGTCGGCGTGGGCCATCGTCGAGTTGAAGAACTCCCAGCCCTCGGGGTCGTCGGTGGCCATCGAGCCGATGAGCGACAGCTGCACCTCGGGCATCTGCTCGGTCACGAGACGGTAGGCGTCGATCACTCCGATCGGATCCTTCCAGGGATCGAAGCGCGAGACCTGGCACATGAGCGGCCGGTCGACGTCGATTCCGAACTGGTCGCAGACGAAGGCCGCGTCCTCGGGCGAGAGCGCCATGTTCTTGGGGGAGAGCGGATCGATGGCGGGCGGGCAGATGTGCACGCCGGACGACGCGCCGTCGAGGCTCTGCGGCACGTACTCCTGCACGTGCCAGACCGAGGCGTCGTATTCGGCCACCAGCGGGACGATGCGCTCGATCGCGTCGGGGTTCGGCGTCGAAAGGTCGATGTGGCAGCGCCAAACCCAGGTCTTGGCCTTCTCGGGCACGAGCCGCTTGATCCCGGCCGGCTGCGGGTCGTGGACGATGATCACGTCCCAGCCGCTCGTTATCTCGGCGGCGTTCATCTCGTTGTAGCGGTAATAGACCTCCCATTCCTCCTCGCTGAGGGAGTCCGGGTTGCCCTGCAACGCGTTGTGGAGCCGCTTGGTCGCGTTGTAGAACTCCTCGCGTCCCAGCATCACCTGCCACTCCGCGGCGATACCCGCGTCGTTCATCAGCGGGATCAGGGTGTAGAGGATCTCCGAGACGCCGCCCCCGAACGCGGTGGCGGACAGGTGAAGCACGCGCAGTCCCTGGAGCTCCTCGGCGAGGTCCCGGATCTCCTGCACGAGCGGCCGGCCCACCAGGTGCGTGTAGTCGGCGAGACTCTTGTTGCCTACGGAGACCGGCTGAAGCACGCGCGGCAGACTACTCGCCGGACACGTTCAGGTACTTCACAAGCCGGGTCCGGCCCGACGCGAACGACGACTCGTCGACGGTGGCCTCGATGATCGCCCGGCTGAGCTCTTGCTCGCTTGCAACCACGGGCCCGCTTGGCCCGTCCAGGTCCATCAGCAGCCGGTCGTCGCGGAGCTGGAACAAGAAGCTCAGGCGGCTCTCGTCGTCGATCGGTCGCCCCTCGTCCACGAAGTCGTTGGCCGCCTCGGTGATCGCGAGCTTCAGGTCCGCAACCTCCTCGGGGGAGAGCGGGGTCAGGCGGCACACGGCGGATAGGGCCAACCGTGCCAGGACCAGGTAGTCGGGACGCGCCGGGATGGTCAGCGAGACATCACGGCTGTCGGCCGCCTCGGGCACCTGCACCACGCTTTTCACAGTACCCGTATCCGTGTAAAAACCCGCACGGGAACGGGCTACGGGACCGCGCCCTGCGGGCGGCGCCCGAGCGTGAGCGCCACGCGCCGGCGCTCACCGTCGCGCACCACGGTCAGCACCACCTCGTCACCGGCGCCGTGGCGGCTGATGACGTCGGAGAGGTCCTGCTTGCGGGTGAGCCGCTCGCCGTCGACGGCGACGATCACGTCGCCCTCCGACGGGATGTCCGGCTGGCCCTGGAACTCGATGGTCTCATCGCCGGCGTCGAGGCCCTTGTCCTCGGCCGGGCTGTCGGGCTCGACCTCCTGCACGATCGCGCCGCCCGCGGCGGGGAGTCCGAGCCGCTCGGCGAGCTGGGGCCAGAGGATCAGCGTCCGCACGCCGAGGTAGCCGTAGTCGACCCGTCCCTCCTTGCGCAGCTCGTGCAGCGAGCGGCGAACGGCGTCCACCGGAATCGCAAAGCCGACCCCTTCGCCACCGCCCGATTGGGACTTGATCTGGGCGTTGATGCCGATCACCCGCCCATGCGCGTCGAGCAGCGGGCCGCCGGAATTGCCCGGGTTGATCGCAGCGTCGGTCTGGATCGCGTCCCCGATTCCGAAGCGGGTCAGCGAGCGGATGTTGCGGTCGAGCGCCGACACCACGCCCACGGACAGCGACTGCTCCTCTCCGAAGGGGCTGCCGATCGCCGCCACGGGCGCGCCGACCGAGAGCCCGCTCGAGTCGCCGAGACGCAGCGGCGTGAGGTCGAGCCCTTCGGGATCGACCTTCAGCAGGGCGAAGTCCGCGTTGGGGTCCTTCCCCACGACCTCCGCCGGCACGCGGTTCCCGTCCGAGAACTGGACGAACACGCGCTCGGCCTCCGCGGAGTTGTCGTCCTCCGCGGTCACCACGTGGGCGTTCGTGGCGATGTAACCCTCGTCGTCGAGCACGAAGCCGGAGCCCTGGCCGCCCTCGCCGCCGTCCTCGAGGACGCTCACCGGACCGTCGAAGATCGAGATGACCGTCACGACGCCCGGCGACAGCTGCGAGTAGATCTGAGCCGGGTTGAAGCCGCCCTCGCGTCCGATCCCCTCGACCACCTCGACCCGGGTGGTCGTGACGTTGCGCGTGGTCGAGGTCGAGCCCGAGCCCTCGTCGTTGGAGCTGTCGCAGCCGGCCGCGGCGAGCGCTAGCGCCGCGCCGGCGGCCACGACGAGGCCTCTCACGAGTCGGACCCGTTCGTCGGCAGCTTCAGCACGAAGGCCGTGCTGCCCTCTCGGTCGTCGAGCACGAGCCTGCCGTCCATGCGCTCCGCGAGCTCGCGGGCGATCGCGAGCCCGAGACCCGCGCCGCGCGCGGCGTCGCCGGTGTAGAAGCGCTCGAAGGCCTTGTCGCGCGAGCCCGCCGGCAGGCCCGGTCCCGCGTCGGCAACGGTGAACTCGGCGGCGCCGTTGTCACGCTGCGCGCTCACGGTCACGTCCGTGCCCTCCGGCGTGTGGCGAAGGGCGTTGTCCAGCAGGATCCGCATGATCTGAGCCACCCGCTCGCGGTCGCAATCGGCCAGCGGGCCCTCCTCCGCCACGTCCATGCGGAGCTCCGTCCGGTGGTCCTGCAGCGCGGGCCTGAACTCGCCCACGACCGAGCGCGTGAGCTCTGCGAGGTCGACGGGCTCGGTATGGAGCTCGACCGAGCCGGAGTCGAGCCGCGAGAGGTCGAGCAGGTCGACGGAGAGCTTCTGCAGCCGTTCGACCTGCTCGCGCATGGTGTCGACGAATTCGCGCCGCGTGTCCTCGTCCAGGTCCTCGTCCTGGAGCAGCTCGACGAATCCGGCCAGGGAGAAGATCGGAGTGCGCAGCTCGTGGGAGGCGGTGGCGATGAACTCCTTGCGCGCGATGTCCACCTCGCGCAGCTGGCGCTGCATGTCGTTGAACGTGCGCGTGAGCTGGCCGAGCTCATCCTCCGAGTCGACCGGCAGCGGCTCTTGGAAGTGCCCGTGGGCCACATCCGCGGCCGCGCGCTCGACACGGCGCACGCGTCGCGCCAGGCGGTGGGCCACGAAGTAGCCCCCCACCAGGGCGATCAGGAGCGCGGCTGCGGTTGCCCAGAGCACGCGCCCGCGAATGAACGAGACGGTCTCGGCCACCTCCTCGAAGCTCCGCGAGTAGACGGCTACCCACTGTGGGTTCCTTCTCGGGGCCGATCGGCTGCGCCACTAGTCCGATGTCCTCGCCCTGGAAGCTGCCGAAGCCGGTCTGCATGCGCCCGCTGCGCACCGCGCGTGCGGCCAGCGCGTCGGCAGGCGGCACGGCGTGCTGCTCCGCGGAGTCGGTCCGCACGTAGAAGTCGAGGCCCCGCTTGTCGAGCTGGCGTCCCTCCGGCTTCTCCTTCCACTCCCAGAGCGTCACGCGCGCGGCCGCGGCGTCCGCGAGGGCGCGCACCTGCCGCTCGAGACCGGGCTGCTTGGGATTGCTGACGCGCATCCGGTCGAGCGTGCCCTGATAGGCGCCGGCCACCGTCTCGAGATCCTGCAGCCGGCGCTCCTCGAGGCTCGACTCGGGCTGGGTCACGACCCAGAAGTAGATGGCGCCGAAGGCGGCCGCCGTGATCACGAAGAAGAGCAGCGCGATCTTGTTGCCGATCGACCTGATCGCCGTCACCCGTCCCTGAAGCGGTAGCCGACGCCGCGCACGGTCAGGATCAGCTCCGGCGTCTTCGGCTCCGATTCGAGCTTCTCGCGCAGGTGGCGGATGTGCACGTCGATCGTGCGCGGGTCGCGGTAGGCGGCGTCGCCCCAGACCCGCTCGAGCAGCATCGTGCGGCTGAACACCCGGCCCGGCGCGCGCGCCAGCGCGGCGAGGATCTCGAACTCGACGTAGGTGAGGCGCACGGCCTCGCCGCGCACCTCCACGAGCCGCTTCTCGAAGTCGATGCGAAGCTCACCCGCCTCGATCGGCTCCTCGAACTGCTCCTCGGACTGGGTAAGCGCCGCCCGGCGCAGGACCGCCTTGACCCGGCTGCGGAACTCGCGCACGGAGAACGGCTTGGTGATGTAGTCATCCGCCCCGAGCTCGAGGCCGAGCACCTTGTCGATCTCCTCGGTCTTGGCCGTGAGCATGATGATGGGAACGGTGCTGCGCGCGCGGATCTCGCGGCAGACGTCGAAGCCGTCCATCTTTGGCAGCATCACGTCGAGGACGACGAGGTCGAAGTTGTCCTCGGAGAGGCGGTCGAGCGCCTCCCGCCCGTCGAGCGCGGGCACCACGTCGTAGCCCTCCTTGCGCAGCGGGTAGGTCAGCAGCTTCTGGACCGCGTCCTCGTCGTCCACGAGCAAGATGCGGGGTGCTGAGGCCGTCACCTTCGGAATTGTAGGTTGGAGCGGACTTGATCGAGGCGCGCGTCTACCGGGCTGCGTTCATCCCGGCGCTCCTGGCGCTGGTGCTGGCGATGTTCTCCTTCCAGTCCCGCCCGGGTCCGCTTCCCCAGGGATTGGCGGCGGACATCCTGTTCGACGGGCGCGAGGCGGCCCGGCTGGCGGCGCGGATAGCGACCCAGCAGCCGGACCGCCGCGCGGGCGAGCCGGGCGACGCCGCCGCCGCGAATCTCGTCGTGAGGCAGCTCCAGGCGCGCGGCTTCCAGCCCGACCAGATCGAACGACAGCGCTTCACGCACGCCGGGCGCAGACTCGAGAACGTGATCGGCCGCCGCGCCGGCGCCTCGCGCAGACAGATCGTGATCGTCGCGGCGCGGGACGCCGGGGCGGTCCCCGACGGGCCGGGGAGCGCCTCCGACACCGCTGCGCTGCTCGAGCTTGCGCGCGTGTTCCAGGGCCGTCCCTCGCGCAAGACGCTCGTCCTCGCCTCGGTCGACGGCTCGAACCTCGGCGAGGTCGGCACCGAGCGGCTGCTCGCGGAGCTCGGGTCGCCGGACTTCGTGGATGCGGTCCTCGTCGTCTCGAGCCTCGGCTCGAATGCAAGCGAACCGTCGGTCGAGGCCTGGTCGAACGACTCCCGGCGCGCCGGTATCGGGCTGCAGCGGACGGTGGCGGACTCGATCCGTCAGGAGCTCGACGAGGCGGCGGGCGGCACCGGGACGCTCGGGCAGCTTGCCCGGCTCGCGTTCCCGATCGGGATCGGCCCCCAGGGCGTGCTCCTTGCCGAGGGCTACGAGGCCGTGCGCATCTCGGGCAGCGGCGAGCTGCCGCCCGGAGGCGACGGGCCCGTCGAGGCGATCGACGAGGATCGTCTCGGCGCACTGGGACGGGCGACGCTCCGCACCGTCACGGCGCTCGACCAGGGCCGGCGTCCCCAGCACGGGCCGGAGTCGTACCTGCTGGCGGTGAGCCAGGTCCTGCCTGGCTGGGTGATCTCGCTGCTCGCGGGCACGCTGCTGCTGCCGGTGGTCGTGACCTCGGTGGACGCGTTCGCACGGGCCCGGCGCCGGCGGATCGAGGTGCTGCCGTGGCTGCGCTGGATTGGCGCCTGGGTGGCGCCCTTCCTGGCCGGGCTCGCGGTGGCCGAGCTGCTCGCCCTGACGGGGGCGACCCCCGCTCCGCCGCCCGCGCCGGTGCCGCCCTCCCAGCTCCCGCTCGACGGCCCGGCACTCGCGGTGCTGGGCGGCGTCGTGGTGGCGATGGCGCTCGCGCTGCTGCTCGCCCGCTGGCTCGCCGCGCGGCCGGACGAGCGGCTCAGGCGCCCCGACGGGCCCGGGGCCGCCGTTGCACTCGCGCTCGCGATCAGCGTCGGATCGCTGGCACTGTGGCTCCTGAATCCCTACGCGGGTCTGCTCGCCGTGCCCGCCGCGCACCTGTGGATGCTGGCCGTCCTGGCGCGGCCTGTGCCGTCGCGCCGGGCGCGATTCGCGCTGCTGGCCGGCGGCCTGCTCGCGCCGCTCTTCGTAACGGTCTACTACCTGCTTCGCTCTGTCGCTCGACCCGCTGCACGGCGCCTGGTACCTGCTCATGCTGGTCACAGGGCACAGCGTCGGCCTGGCCACCTCGCTGGCCGGCTGCCTGCTGTTGGCGAGCGCCTGCGCCACCGCCGAGCTCGCCTGGCGGGTGCCCGGCGAGAAGGAGCCCGCCCCGGGGGAGACCGGGCCGTCCGTTTACGGGCCGGGCGCCTACGCGGGACCGGGGTCGCTCGGCGGCACGAAGTCGGCGCTGGGCCGTTAAGAGGCTGAGCCGTCAGGCGTGCTCGTATCCGGTCAGGCCCTCGACGGGCCCGCGCGGCCCGAGCAGCACCAGCCCCGAGCCCTCGGCAGTCGTCCCGATCCAGGTCAGCGGCACCGCCGCCTCGGCGCTTGCACGCCGCTCCGGCGGGACCGTCACCAGCAGCTCGTAGTCGTCGCCGCCAACGGCCGCCTCCTCGGGCGTAACCCCCGCCGCCAGCGGCAGCAGGCCGAGCTCGATGCGCAGCTCGACCCCGCTGCGCTCGGCCACGTGGCGGGCGTCGGTCGCCACCCCGTCGCTCAGGTCGATCATCGCGCTGGCGCCCGCTCGGGCGAGCGCGCGGCCCTCGCGCAGGCGCGGCCGCGGGCGCAGGTGCCTGGCCACGAGCTCTGCCGGCTCCCGTTCGCCGCGCTCCAGCAACCGGCGCCCGGCCTCCGACCCGCCGAGCACGCCGCTGACAGCGATCAGCTCCCCCGGGCGCGCGCCGTCGCGCCCGACGAGCTCGTCCTCGCTCTCGGCCCAGCCCGTCACCGCCACCGTCACGACCAGCGCCGGTCCGCTCACGACGTCCCCGCCCGCGATCGTGGCGCCGCAGTCCGCGGCCAGGGTCTCCATCGCCTCCACGAGCTCCAGTGCCCCCTCGAACCCGGCCGGCAGCACGAGCGACACGTATGCCTCGCCGGGTTGCGCCCCCATGGCGGCCAGGTCGGACAGGGCACCCGCGAGCGCCTTCCAGCCCACGTCGGCCGGTGAGTGCGTCGACAGCCTGAAGTGGCTCCCCTCGACCATGGTGTCGATCGAGGTGACCGCGAACGGCGCGGCGCGCACGACCGCCGCGTCGTCCCCCGTCCAGCGCACCAGCCGCCCGCTGCGATCCTCGAGCGCGGCCTCGATCGCGGCGATCAGCTCGAGCTCGGCCAGTGCGCGCCTAGCCGTCGTCCGGGGCCGCCTGCCCGCCGCCCTCGGTGGGCGGCGCGGGCGCGAGCTCCTCCTGCGCGGGCGGCACCTGGACCTCCGGCTCCTGTTGGGGAGCGGACTCGTAGAGGTTCGGGTCGTAGCCGGTGTCGCCGGTCCCGTCGCTCGTGCCGCCCGACTCGTCGTAGTCGTCGTAGTAGTAGTCGCTCGAGCTCGAGCTGTAACCGCCGGAGCTGGCGTACTCGCCGGTGAACGGCGTGGACTGGAAGGGCTCGGTGGGAGCGGGGAAGTCATCGCAGAACTCGCCGTGGGCGGGCAGCATGAACGCGTGCCACACGGGCGCCGCGTAGGTGCCGCCCTGTGCGCCCGGCATCGCGACGCCGGCGTCCGGATAGCCCACCCAGACCGCCGTCGAGAGCTGCGGCGTATAGCCCACGAACCAGGCGTCCTTGGCCTCGTCGGTCGTGCCCGTCTTGCCGGCCGCCGGGCAGCCGTAGTTGGCCGCGGTGCCGGTGCCGGAGGTCACGTTCATCTGGAGGATGCGGGTGATCTCGTACGCCTGGCCGTCGGTCATGACGCGCTTGCCCTTCGGGTCGGCGAACTTCTCGCTCTTGCCGTCCGGGAACACGACCTTCTCGATGCCGGTCGGCCGCCGGCGGATGCCTCCGGCCGCGAGCGTCCCGTAGGCGCTCGCCATCTCGAGCGAGGTCACACCGCGGGTGAGGCCGCCGAGACCCTCGGCCGGATAGCAGTCGAGCTTCGTCGTGATGCCTAGCAGCTTCGCCGCCTTGCAGACCGCCTCCGGGCCGAGGTCCATGATCAGCTGCGCGTAGACGGTGTTGTCCGAGGACAGCGTCGCGCGCGTCAGGCTGACGTGTCCGATGTAGGAGTCGCCGAAGGTCCTGACCTCCCACGGCTCCAGGTCGCCCACGTCGAGCGCCAGCGGCTTGGAGGTGTAGCTCGTCGCGTCGGGATCGACGCCCTTGAGGACCGCGGCGGTGAGCACGAAGGTCTTGAACGCCGAGCCCGGCTGGCGGTGGCCCTGGGCGGCGAGGTTGAATCGGCGGTCGCCGTAGCTCCCGCCGCTCGCGGCCATCGCGCGAATCTTCCCGTTGGTCGGGTCGATGGCCACGATCGCCGAGGCGGGCCCCGCGGGATCCCCGTAGTAGGCGTAGATCGCCTCGCGCGCCTGCTCCTGCATGTGCGGCTGGATCGTGGTGTGGATCTTCAGCCCGCCGCGTCGCACGACGCCAACTCCGTAGCGCTCGATCAGCTCCTCCTGGACGTAGTCGAAGAAGTAGGGCTCGCGGCGTGTCGTGTAGCGCGTCCCGCGCTTCAGCCTGATCGGCCTATCCGCAGCTTCGCTGTACTCGGCCTGCGTGACGTAGCCGTTCTCGAGCATCTGCGCCAGCACCTCGTTCCGGCGCTCGCGCGCGGCGTGGCGGTTCCGGAACGGGTTGTACTGGGAGGGGGCCTGCGGCAGGCCGGCGAGCAGCGCTGACTCGGCGAGGGTGAGGTCGTCGACGTTCTTGTCGAAGAACGTGACCGCCGCCGCCTGCGCGCCGATGGCCGTGCGCCCGCCGACCGTTCCATAGGGCACCGAGTTCAGGTACTCGTTGAGGATCCAGCGCTTGGATCGCTTCTCCTCGAGCTCCGAGGCGAGCTTGGCCTCGCGGATCTTGCGCTCGAAGTCGCGCTTGGGGTCCTTGATGTAAAGGGCGCGCACCAGCTGCTGCGTGATGGTCGAACCGCCCTGCACGGTCCTGCCCGACTCTAGGTTCTTAATGCCGGCGCGGATGATCGCGTTGAAGTCGACGCCCTGGTGCTTGTAGAAACGCTCGTCCTCGATGGCGACCGTTGCCTGGCGCATCGCGCGTGGCATGTCCTCGAACGGCACCACCCGGCGCAGCACGTCCGACTGCACAAACCCGAGCCGCGTGCCGTCGGCGGCGAATACCGCCGAGACCTCGCCCTTGTCGTCCGCCTTGAGTTCGCTCAGCTCGGGGGCGGAGGAGGCGATGGCCAGCACGTAACCCGCGACCGATAGGCCGCCGATCAGGCAGAAGGTGGCGAGCACGCCGAGCGCCAGCAGGACCTTGCCGCCGGCTCCCCCCGCGTGCCTTCGCCTCCTCGACTTTCGCTGACGGTAGGTCATGGAAACGGGCTCGAGCGCTTCCCGAGTTCAGGAGGCAACTGCCTCGGAGGATAGACCGTGCTCGCGCAGCTCTCGCAGCCAGCGCCGGCGGAGCGCTTCGGCGACGCGCGCCCGCTCGGACGGAGTGGCGGCCCAGGTGGTGGCGCTGAGACGCACTCCCTCCTTGTCGACCTCCGCCACGCCGGCCTTGATGCCGTCCTCCTCGGAGGCGATCAGCTCGAGGGCCTGCTCGAGGTCGGCGTCCGGAGGTAGCCAGACGGATACCTCGACCTGTACACGCGGATCGCCGATCGTGTGGTTCTCGATCGGGCTCTGGGCGAGCCGCTCGTTGGGGATGATCAGCCGGTGCCCGTCGTCGAGGCGGATGTAGGTGTAGCTGAGCTTCACGTCCTCGACCTCGCCGGTCTTGTCCTCGAAGGTCACGAGGTCCCCGATCCGGATCGGCTGTGTGATGGCCAGCAGAATCCCCGCAATGCCGTTGGCGAGCGTCGCCCGCGCCGCGAAACCCACCACCAGGCCGAGCACCGCCGAGGACGCCAGCACCCCGGTGGCCACGCGGCGCACGGAGTCGAACTGCCACGCCGCCAGCGCGAGCCCGATGATCACGATCAGCGCGAAGATGAGACGGCGGACCAGCCTCAGGCGGGTCGTGGCCACCGGCGAGAGCTCCCCGCCCCTGACGCGCTCGCCAACGCTCTGACCGCGGCGGGCGAGTGCCCGGTCGACGATCTCCGCGATCACGAAGGCGAGGACCACCGTGACGATCGCGGTGATCCAGTTGCTGTTCTCCTCGATGAACGAGGCTGCCGTGTAGAAATCGACCTCCGGCATGGCGTATGAGGCTACCCCCGTGGCGACGCGCGCAATCGCGGCCGTGCGCGGCTCCGAGGCGCTCCGCGCCGCTTGGCGCGTCGCGTGGACGACCCGCGCCGCGGTGCTCCTCGTGGCCATCTTCGCCGCGCTTTCGTTCGGTCCTGCGAGTGGCGGGCTGGCGCGCGAGAACGAGCTCAAGTTCGACGAGCCCGAACTCACCCACGCCTTCGCCGATCCGCTGCTTGCGCCGCTCGCGCGCTGGGACGCCGCCTGGTACCTGCGGATCGCAGATTCCGGCTACGGAGACAGCGAACCGCGCGCGGCCTTCTTCCCTCTGTATCCGCTGCTCGTTCGGTCGCTGGCGACGCTCGGAGGAGGCTCGGAGGCGGCGCTGCTCGTGGCCTCCTACGTCGTCGCGTTCGCGGCCTTCGTGGCGGCCCTGGCGCTTCTCTACCGGCTCGTAGCGCTCGAGCTCGGGCGCCGGCTCGCCGCTCCGACGCTGCTGCTGCTGGCGGTCTTCCCCGCGGCAGTGTTCTTCGGCGCCCCCTACTCCGAGAGCCTCTTCCTCGCCCTTGCGGTGGGCGGGTTCTATGCCGCCCGGACCGACCGCTGGGGCTGGGCGGGCGCATGCGCGATGGGTGCATCCGCCACGCGGAGCGCCGGACTGCTGCTGCTGGTGCCGCTCGCGATGATCTGGTGGAGCTCGCGTGAGCGGCGTCCGCGCGACGCTGGCCTGGCTCCTGCTCGGCCCGCTCGGCGTGGCCGCCTACGCGGCCTGGCTCGGGCTCGTCGAGGGCGATGCGTTGCGCTTCCTCGACGTTCAGGACGCCTGGTCGCGGGAGCTCGCCGTACCGCTTACGGGCGCCTGGGACGGCTTCACGGCGGCGCTCGACGGCGTGCGCCAGCTGGCGTCCGGCTCGCGCAGCCCCGTGTACTTCGAGGTCGCGGCGGGCGACCCGTTCCGGATCGCGGCGATCAACATCATGCTGTTCGCGACGCTTGTGTTCGCTCTCGTCGCATGCGTCGGCGTGCTGCGCCGGCTGCCGAGGGCGTATGGCGCCTGGGTGGCCGTGTCGCTCGTCCTGCCTCTGACGTTCCCGGTCAAGCCGCAGCCGCTGATGTCGTTGCCGCGCTTCGTGGCGGTGCTGTTCCCGATCTTCATGTGGCTCGCCGTCGTCTGCGACGAGCGCCGGATCACCGAGCGGGTGGTGGCCGTGTCCGCGGTCGGCCTGGGCCTGTTCACCGCCCAGTTCGCGACCTGGCACTGGATCTCGTGACCGCCGTCCTCCTCGACGCACTCGGCACCCTCGTGGCGCTCGATCCCCCCGCGCCGCGCCTGCGGCGGCTGCTCGCCGAGCGAGGGATACGAGGTGAGCGAGGAGCAGGCCGCCGCCGGCTTCGCCGCGGAGATCTCCTATTACCTGGAGCATCACCTCGAGGGATACGACGCGGCGTCGCTGGCCGACCTCCGTGATCGCTGCGCGCGGGTTCTGATGGAGGCGTTGGCCCTGCCAGGCCTGGATCACATACGCGCGCGCCGGGCGATGCTCGCCGCGCTTCACTTCGAGCCGTTCCCCGAGGTCGCGGGCGTGCTGCGGGAGCTGCGCGAGCGTGGCCATCCCCTCGTGGTCGTGAGTAACTGGGACTGCTCGCTCCCGGACCGGCTCGAGGGCGCCGGCCTGCTCGAGCTCGTGGACGGCGTGGTCACCTCGGCGACCGCGCAGCGCCGCCAAGCCCGACCCCGCGATCTTCGCGGCGGGGCTTGCGATCGCCGCTGCGCGCCCCGATCAGGCCGTGCACGTCGGCGACTCCCCGGACAAGGACGTGGCGGGCGCGCGCGCGGCGGGCATCCGCCCGCTTCTGCTCTGCCGAGACGGCCGCCCGCCGGACGGCGTGGACGCAATCGCGACGCTTGCGGAGCTCCCCGCCCTAGTCTGAGGTGTCCGTGGAGCAGTCCGTCCTGCATTCTGCGCCTCCGCCCGAGCCTCCCGAGCTGCCGCCGGGGGTGGCCCCGCGCTGGCCTGCCTGGTACGCCGGTGTGGGCTTCCTCGTCGCGCTGATCGGGACGCTGATCGCGGTCGGCGTCGTGGCGGCGGCGACCGGCGCGGGCTCGGACGAGGACAACCCGACGTTCACGGTCATCGCGACGCTGATGCAGAGCCTGATCTTCGTCGGCACGGCCGTGCTGTTCGCATCGTTCACGCGGCGGCCCAAGCCCTGGCACTTCGGCCTCCGGCGCACGGCCCTCTGGCCCGCAGTGGGCTGGGCCGCGCTCGGCATGGTGTCCTTCTATATCGCCGCGGCGGTCTACACCGCGCTCGTCTCGCCTGATGCTGAGCAGACGGTCGCCCAGGACCTCGGCGCCGACGAGGGCACCTTCGGCATGATCGCGGCCGGCTTCATGGTCATCTGCATCGCGCCGTTCGCGGAGGAGTTCTTCTTTCGCGGCTTCTTCTACCGCGCGCTCCGCAGCCGCTACTCGGTGATCGTCGCCGCGCTCATCGACGGGGCCCTGTTCGGGATCATCCACTACGACTTCTCGGGGTCGGACGCCCTGCTGATCCTCCCGCCGCTCGCTGTCCTCGGCTTCATGTTCTGCCTCGTGTACGAGAAGACCGGGTCACTCTGGCCGGTTGTGGCCCTGCACGCCTTCAACAACGCGATCGCGTACGGCGTGGCCGTCGAGGACGCGACCGTCTCAGTCGTCCTCGGGCCGCTGATGTTGGTCGCCTGCGTGGTGATTCCGCGCCTGATGCCGCCGGCGCCCGCGCTCTTGCGGGCGTAGAGAATCGGCGCCGACTCATGCCATAGTGGGCGGCAGATGAACGGGTCGCGTGCGCTCGCCACCGCTGTTTTGACGCTCGCTCTGGCTCCCGCGGCGGCCCACGCGCAGGTCACGGCTCCGCCCGCACCCGCCCCGCCGCCCGCCCCCGGCACCCGCACCGGCACCGAAACCCACGATCCGCGCACCGCCGTCCGTGCCCACGCCTGCTCCGGCCGCCGGCGCGGCCAGCATCAAGGTGTCCCGCGGGCTGGCCACCAAGGGGATGCGCTACTCGGCGCCCTTCCAGCAGCTTTTCGTGCGCGGCCGGGTAGAGCCGTACGTCGCGGGCCAGACCGTGACGCTCCGAGTGGTCCGTGAGGGCAAGGTGGCCAAGCGGATCCGCCGCCCGGTCGGGCCCGGAGGGCGCTACAGGATTCCTGTCAAGCTCGCCAAGACAGGGCTATTCCGGCTGGTCGTGAGGCACGGGGGGACGCCGGCGCAGGCGGCCTTCCGCACCCGCGGCAAGCGCGTGACCGTCGTGGACTGGCAGGCCGGGGCCGGCGAGAGCGGCGTGAAGGTGCTGCTGCTCCAGCGCGGGCTCCACAGGCTCGGCTACTCGGTGCCCGTGACCGGTCACTACGACTGGCTCACCGCCAACGCGGTGAACGCGTTTCGCAAGGCGAACGACATGGGCCGCGACGGCTACGCCCTGAAGTCGGTGTACGCGAAGGTGTTCCGGGGCGAGGGAGCCTTCAAGCTGCGTTACCCGCAGACCGGGAAGCACGTGGAGTTCGACTGGTCCCGGCAGGTGCTCGTCCTGGCCGACAAGGGCAGGCCGTATCGCGTCTACCACACCTCGTCGGGTAAGGCGTCGACCCCGACCGTGTTCGGCAGCTACCGCTTCTACCTGCAGACGCCCGGCACGAACGCCAAGGGGATGGTGCACTCCTCGTACTTCATCGGCGGGTATGCGATTCACGGCTACGCGTCGGTGCCGAACTACCCGGCCAGCCACGGCTGCCTGAGGGTGCCGATCCCGAATGCGGCGTCCATTTTTGGGTGGATCGATATCGGGGATCCGATTTACTCGTACCGGTAGGGGCTTCGTTCCGTTCGGGCGTGCGCTGAGGGTTGGGCTGCCCACGACGGCTTGCTGGGGAAGGGGTCTGGGTCCGGTCGGGAGACCCGGCCCGGCGCTCTCGGTCATCCTCGCTACGTTGACGGCAATAGTTGTGGTCAACGTAGATCGCGTCCCGACTAATGGCTGAATAGCCGGCCGTCAGCGCGAAAGCCCCGCCCGGCTTGCGGACGGGGCTTCCACGGTTCCCCCTCGGCTACGCCCCTCCGTTTGGAGGGGCGTCCGAAGTGCTACTGAACGGGGGCTGCCGCGGTGTCGACGGGCGCGGCCGGGGCTGCCTCCGCCGGAGCGGCGGCGGGCGTCGTCTCGGCCGGGGCCGGAGTTGCGGGCGCCGCCTCCACGGGGGCCGGGGCCGCTTCGACAGGGGCCGGGGCCGCCTCCACTGGTGCCGGGGCCGGTGCGGGGGCAGCCTCGACCGGTGCCGGAGCAGGGGCGGGCGCAGGGGCCGCCTCCACGGGCGCGGGCGCCGGAGCCGGAGCGGGGGCCGCCTCGACCGGGGCCGGGGCAGGGGCGACCGGAGCCGCCTCCACAGGCGCGGGCGCCGGAGCCGGGGCGGGCGCGGGGGCCGCCTCGACCGGGGCCGGGGCAGGCGCGACCGGAGCCGCCTCCACAGGCGCGGGCGCCGGGGTGGGGGCGACAGGGGCTGCCTCGGTGGGAGCGGGGGCCGGAGCCGCCGGGACCGGAGCGACCGGAGCTGCCTCGGCCGGGACCGGAGCGACCGGAGCTGCCTCGGCCGGGACCGGAGCCGCCGGAGCGGGCGCCGCCGTCGGGGCCGGGGCCGTTGGGACCGGCGCTGCCGGGACCGGGGCCGGGACCGGTGCGGCGGCGACCGTGGGCGCACCTGCCGCCGGAGCGCTCGCCGGCGCGATCGCCCCGCCGCCCTGCGAGACGACCTCCTGGCCGACCGCGGCCTTCGCGGCCGCGCGGTACCTCGCGACCATGCGCGCGGCCTTGGTCTTGGCGCGCTTCGAGGACGCCGGCCGCTTCGCGACGGCCAGGTCGGGGCCGCCGATCGCGTTGACGTTCGCCGTCGAGGCGGTGCTCTTGCCGGGGATTGCTCCCGCCGTTCATGTACGACGACGGGTTCTGGGCCTGGCCGTTGACCCGCGTCTCGAAGTGCAGGTGCGGTCCGGTGCAGGAGCCGGTGCAGCCGACGTACCCGATCACCTGGCCCTGCTGCACCTGAGCGCCCTGCGAGACGGCGAAGCTCGACATGTGGGCGTAGCACGTGGAGAACTGGCTCGTATGCGTGATGCAGACGATGTTCCCGTAGCCGCTCTGCTGACCGGCGAGGCTGACGCTTCCGCAGGCCGCCGCGCGAATTGGGGTGCCGCTCGGCGCTGAGATGTCGACGCCGTCGTGGTTGCGGCCCCAGCGTGGGCCGAACGGAGAGGTCTGGGTGCCCTTGACCGGCGCAGCGATCGTCGTGGACCCGCAGCTGCCGGTGCCGGGGATTGGCGCCGGCGCCGGCGTCGTGGACTCGGGCGCCTGGACCGGGGAGCCGGCCTCGCCGCCACCGCCACCGTCGGACCCGGTGTCGTCGCCGGAGCCGCCCGCGGCATCCTCGCCGCCGGAGACGGTGTCACCGGTCGAGCCGCCGGCCACGTCGCTGCCGCCACCGGCCGCGTCCTGGCCGCCACCCGCTTGCGTCGTACGTCCGCCCTGGCCGCCGCCGGCCTGGTTCGACGCACTCGCCACCGCACTGGCAGCGGCCTCGATGTCGAGCTGTTGCCCGGCCTCCACGAGTCGCCGCTCGAGACGCTGCTTGACCTCGGTCGGGACGTTGTCGCCGCCGACGCCCGAGGCGCTTGCGCCGCTCCCGCTCTGGAAGAGTGATCCCCACGTGACCGGTCCCACGATGCCGTCGACCTGGAGGCCGGCGCGCGACTGGTACTGGCGGACTGCAGCGTCCGTCTGGGGCCCGAAGATCCCGTCGGCCGCCACGCCGAGCGCACGCTGGACGTGTGCGACAAGCTCACCCTGGCTGCCCAGCTGGAGCGGCAGGCCGCCCTCGCGAATCTCGATTGCGCGGTTGGCCGGCGACGCGGCCGCAACCGTTGCCTGCAGGCCGCTCGACATCTGGGCCGCGGCGACGGACGCGCCCGGCCCGGCCACCATCGCCGTGGCAAGCGCCGCGGAGATGTGCTTCTTGCGTGCCTGCTCCCGTCTTGCCCTCGGCAAGAGCCTTCTGCGCCGGCGCGAGCGCGCCTGCGAGTCCAACCAGAGCTCAGGCTGGGCCAGATCCCTGTGGGCGGTCATCCGTCATGTCCCCTTCCGTTCGGGCCTACGGGGTTAGCTGACGGGCTCGCGCTGGAAGATGCGCTACGCGGCTCTAGGGTCCGCGACTCGCCCCTGGCGGCCACCGGCCACCATCTTGGTTCCCCCGTTCGCACTCGCCCGGCGGCGGGCGGCGCGACTCGGCGCTTGACTTCAATTCACGCAAACAGCCCTTTGCAGGGAAAGTTGCGCGGGAGCAGACTAGCGAAGTCCTTCGAGGCGCGGCCTCGAAGTCCTTCCGGCAAGCTCAGGCCGTGCGCCAGTCGCCGCCCTGCGCGCGCTGCTTGGGCAGCATGTTGGCGACCAGCCCGAGCAGCAGTCCGTAGACCAGCAGGCCGAGGATCGTGGGCACGCCGTGGGCCACCCAGGCGTTCTCCGAGTCCACCAGGTCGGCGAAGGGCGCGAGCAGGACGTCGTTGGCATCGTCGATCGCTTCGCGGAAGTCGCCGTTGCGCTGCTCGCGCATGCGCTCCTCGCGAGGGTCGGGCGATATCACCACCGGGCTCTCGCTCGCGCTCTCGAGCTCCGATCGCCAGGGCGTTCTGCTGGTTCTGCGAACCACGGTCCATCTCGTCCACAGCGAAGAGCGCGAACCCGAGAAGAACGATCCCCGTAGCGAGGATCGCGATTGAGCGGATGCCTGATCCCATCGCCATTACCATCGGCACGCCCGCGACGACCATGACTTCCGCGCCCGAGATGTCCACACATGGCTGACGCCCGTGAGCGGCTCGTGTCCGAGCTGCGCGAGCACGCCCTGGTCATCGGGGAGGTCACGCTCACGAGCGGCGCGACCGCCCAGTACTACGTGGACGCCAAGCGGGCGATCCTGATGCCGGCCGGCTTCCGCGCTCTCGGCGAGCTCGTGGCCGCCGAGGCCGGACGGGCCGGGGCCACCGCGGTGGGCGGGATGACGATGGGCGCCGACCCCGTCGCGTGCGCGGCGCTTGCGGCCGGGGCGCAGGTCAAGGCCTTCTTCGTACGGAAGGAGAAGAAGCAGCACGGGCTGCAGCGCTGGATCGAGGGGCCGCCGCTCGAGCCGGGCGAGCGCTGCCTGATCGTCGAGGACGTGGTTACCACCGGCGGCTCGACGGTCAAAGCGATCGAGCGGGTGCGCGAGGAGGGCCTCGATGTGGCGGGCGTCGTGAGCGTGCTCGACCGCCTGGCCGGTGGGCGAGAGGCGATCGAGGCCGCAGCGGGGGCGCCCTACCTGCCGCTCACGACCATCGACGACGTCTACCCCGAGCGCCCGGACCGTTAGCCGGCGGCAAGCCAGGCGTCGATCAGCCTGCGGGCGATCGAGTACGGCGGTGAGAGGAGGATCTCGCCGCGCCCCGCGGCCGCCTCCTCGACCTCGTCGCGGCGAAACCAGCGCACGTCCTCGAGCTCGTCGCCGTCGGCTCGCGGCTCGCCGCCGGCCGCCGACGCCTGGAAGCCGAGCATGAGCGAGCTGGGGAAGGGCCAGGGCTGCGAGGCCACATAGCCCACCTCGCTCACCTCGATTCCGGACTCCTCGCGCACCTCCCGCCGCACGGCGTCCTCGAGCGTCTCGCCCGGCTCGACGAAGCCGGCCAGCACCGAGTAGCGCCCAGCCGGCCAGCGCGGCGACCGGCCGAGCAGGATCCGGTCGCCTCCATCTGAGACGCGCACGATCACCACGGGGTCGGTGCGCGGAAAGTGGTGCGCCTCGCACGCGGGGCAGCGCCGCTCATGCCCGGCGTCGACAACCTCGGTGGCCGCGCCGCAGTTGGCGCAGAAGCCGTGCCGCCGGTGCCACGACAGCAGCGACGCCGCATACGCCGCGAGCGCCGCCTCGCCGGCGGGCAACTCGGTGGCCGCCTCGCGCAGGCCCGCCGGGTGGCCGGCCTCGGGCTCGGCGGCGCTCACGTCCGCTGCGAACAGCGGCGTCTCGCCCGCGAGTCCAAGGAAAACCTCAGACCCGTCGGACGCCCCGAGCAGCAGCCGCCCGTCCTCGATCCAGACGCCTCGCTCGGAGAGCTGGACCGCGCGGGCGCGGGGGTCGGAGCGGCGGGCCGAGAGCCACTCCGCGTCCCGGCGTTCCGCTGGCGCACGGTCGAGATCGGCGCCGGAGAACGCGATCACGCGGGTCAGGCGGAGGGACGTGCGCGGCGGCGCTGGCCGCGCAGCGCCCGGAGCGCCGCGGCCGCGGCATGGGGCCGGTGGTCGGTCGCGGCGGGCCGCGCGACCGGCTCGGGCTTCTCGTGCACCACCAGCACCGGCGTTGCGATGTCGCGGAGGCGCTCACCAACCGGCCGCTTGAGGCGCAGCCGGACCGGACGCGCCGCCTGGCCCACGACGACGAGGTCCCAGTTGCCGCTCTCCGCCTCGCGCAGCAGCGCTGCTGCCGGGTCTCCGTGGGTCACGAGCTTCGTGACGGGGATCTCGGGCGGCACCGCGCGCGTGGCTGCCTCGATGACCTTGCACGCCCAGTTCTCGAGCTGCTTGCACATCCCGTCCCTGCTCTGCGGGACGGCCACGGGGCTCGCCCAGATCACTCCCGAGGGCTGCGGAGCGCTGACGAGGAGCCCGATTCGGCCATGGCCCTCCTCGGCCAGCTCGATCGCCCTCTCCAGGGCAAGTCGAGCGGCGGGGCTGTCATCGACTCCAACGAGTATTCGATGGAACACGGCCACTCCGTTTGCTTAGCGTGCTAACGAGTCTACCACAACCGTTAGCACGCTAAATTCTTAAACCATGTCCGCGCCGGGCGCAAGCGGGACGCAGCACGAAAGGGCGCACGCCGAGTTCGCCGAAGCCCTCGAGGCACTCTTCACCGCCGTCCTGCGCGCCAGCGGACGAGGCGTCCCGGGTGGCGACACGGAGCTGACGATCTCGCAGTACAACGTCCTGTCCGCGGTTGGGGAGCGCGTGGCGACGGTCACCGAGATCGCCGCTGCGGCCGACCTGGCCGTGCCGACCGCCACCCGCTCGCTGCGCGCGCTCGAGGAGCGCGGATTCGTGCGCCGCCGCCGCGGCGAGAATGGCGACGGGCGCGTCGTCACCGTCTCGCTCACGCCCGTGGGCAGCCGTGTGCTCGCTGAGAAGACGACCTGGGTGAGAGCACGCCAGCGGGCGATCTTCGACCGGCTCAGCCCGGCCGAGCGCCGCACCGCGGCCGGCCTGCTCAAGGTGATCGCCGAGGACATCCACGAGCTCTGAGCGGGCCGGCTAGGAGGACCGCTCTAGCGGCCAGGTGGGCGGCAGCCCAAACGCGTCGAAGAGGCTCGCGTCGAACGTGGTGACCTCGGCGATCACGCCGCCCTCGACGCGGAGCACATCGAACTTGAACGCCCGGTACTCCGAGTCCCCGGGCTGGCGGAGGTAGCTCGCTGCCGTCGGCTGCCGGTTGGCACGCGTGGGCACCAGGAGCCAGTCGCCCGGCGACTCCGGGCCGAAAGCGCGCTCGAGGAGCGATGCCATCGCCTCGCGGCCCTCGAACAGGAACGGGTGCGGGGGCATCGTGATCCGGATGTCGTCCGCGACCATCGCGGCCGCGGCCGCCGCGTCACCGCGCTCATGGGTGTCGATGAAGCCCTGAAGCAACCTGCTCCCGGCGATCATCCGCACGGCCTCCGCCGGATCCGGTCCCTCGCTCGACACCTCCTGGATCTTCGCGCGTGTCAGGGTCTCGACGACGCCGGCCGTGTAGATCGGCACCCGAACCCCCTGCGGCCCGGCCTCGGCGGCGAGGTAGCGCAGGAAGGTCTCGATCGCCGCGTCGGCGGGGCCGGTGCCGCCCATGCCGGGGTGGGCTCCCTTCGCGGCGCCGCTGGTGAGCGACAGGATCACGCCCGCTCCCTGCTCGCTCATGAGACGGGCCGCAGTGGTCGCCACGCCCCCGCCGATCCCGCCGCCTGCGCCGTAGATGATGCAGTTCTCTTGTTCTCGAGCAACATGGTGGACCTCCAGGGTCAGTGGGTACAGGTGCGCGTCTAACGTCGGCGTACCCCGGAACTCATCGGTCGACCGATGACCCGGTTCGGCCGGGGCTAGTGGCCGCTGACGCGCTCGAGCCGGATCCGAACCGGGACGCTGTAGCGCTGCGCGAACGTCGCGGGGCTCATGCCGATGCCCGCGATGTGCTCGTCGTACTTGGCCAGGTAGTCGCTGGAGCGATCGGCAGGCGGCGTGTCCGCATCGACCCTCGCGCGCCCGGAAAGCACGACGATGTCCCCGCCGCGGCCGTCACCGTCGAAGTTCAGCGTCACGCGCGGGTGGGCGTCGATGTTGCGCACGCGCGCTCCGGGCTCGCTGTACATGACGACCGTCTCGGCGCCGTCCCATATGAACCACACCGGGCGCGGGAGCGGCCATCCCACGGGCGTGACCGTGGTCATCCACACGACGATCTCCTCGCGCAGATGCCGAGCGACGCGAGCGCCGAACTCGGTGCCCTCATCGATCACCAGCCGATCATACGGTCAGTACCGCCCGCGTCATTGCTCGAACCCGCTCAGGTCGAGCTCGCGCAGCCGGGCCGGGTCGGCAAGCAGGTCGATCTCGACGATCTTCTCGTCCGCGACCGTGATGCCGAATACCGCGAACGGCTTTCCCGGCTCGCCCACGACGAGCCCCGCGGCGCCGTTGACGAGCGCCGGCCGTGCCAAGGGGGCAAGGCGCGTGTACGGGCGCATCTCCGTGACCACGGCTGTGGCTCCACGGATCTCCCTCGAGGCCCCGACCGGGAAGGCGCCGCGGTCGATCCGGAAGACGACGTCGGGGTCGAGCAGGCTGAGAAGCGCATCAAAGTCGCCGCCGCGCGCAGCGGCCAGGAAGGCGTCGACGACCTCGCGCTGACGGCCCAGATCGGCGTCCGGCTCCGGGCTCGCTCCCTGTACCCGGCGCCGCGCCCGGCTGGCGAGCTGCCGTGCAGCGTCCGGCGAGCGGCCGACGATCGGGGCAATCTCGTCGTACGGCACGGCGAACATGTCATGCAGCACGAAGGCGAGCCGCTCGGCGGGACCTAGCGTCTCCAGCACCACGAGCAGAGCGAGCCCGACCGAATCGGCGAGCAGCGCCTCATGCTCGGGATCGACACCGTCCGCGGGGCTCACGATCGGCTCGGGCACGTGTGGTCCCAGGGGCACCTCACGCCGCGACGCGCGCGAGCGGAGCTTGTCCAGGCTGACGCGCGCGACGACGGTCGTCAACCAGCCCCGGAGGTTCTCGACGCCGCTGATGTCGGCGCGGCTGAGGCGCAGCCAGGACTCCTGCACCGCATCGTCGGCCTCGGTCAGCGAGCCGAGCATCCGGTAGGCCACCGCTCGCAGGTGGGTCCGATTGTCCTCGAACCGGTCCGCCAGCCATTTCTCTTCGTTCATCGGTCACATTCCTTCGTCGCGATCCGTCATAGAGGAGACGAACGCAATGCAGCCGATGTGACGAGGAGATCGATTTCAGATGGAACGCAAGTGGTGGACCCTGATCGCCGTCTCGGTGGCGACCTTCATGCTCCTGCTCGACATCACGGTCGTCAACGTGGCGCTGCCGTCGATCCGCGAGGACCTCGACGCCAGCTTCACCGACCTGCAGTGGGTGGTCGACGCCTACGCGCTCACGCTCGCCGCCCTGGTGCTGACGGCGGGCTCGCTCGCCGACCGGCTCGGGCGCCGCAAGCTATTCGGCGGCGGCCTGGCAATCTTTTCCGTTGCTTCCCTGCTCTGCGCGCTGGCGCCGGATCCGATGTTTCTCAACCTGGCGCGGGCGCTTCAGGGCGTGGGCGGCGCCGTTATGTTCGCCGTCTCCCTGGCGCTCATCGCCCAGGAGTTCGCGGCAGGGCGCGAGCGCGGCATGGCGATGGGCATCTACGGCGCGACGATCGGCGGGGCGGTGGCGATCGGACCGCTCGTCGGCGGGGCGCTCACCGACTCGCTCGGGTGGGAGTCGATCTTCTACCTCAACGTTCCGATCGGGCTGGCCGCGATGGTCGTGACCTACCTGAAGCTCAGCGAGAGCCGCGACCCGAATGCCACGCGCGTGGACTGGGCCGGGACCGCGACGTTCAGCAGCGCCCTGTTTCTGCTCGTGCTGGCGCTCGTTCGCGGCAACGACGAGGGCTGGGGGAGCACACTGATCGTCTCACTGTTCGTCGGCGCGGCGGCGCTGCTCGTGGCCTTCGTGGCGCTCGAGCGGCGCGTGTCCGAACCGATGCTCCCGCTCGGATTGTTCCGGCGCCGCGCGTTCACCGGCGTGCAGCTCGCCGCGTTCGCAATCTCGAGCTCGCTCTTCGCGCTGTTCCTCTACCTGACGCTGTACCTCCAGAATTACCTCGGCCTGTCGCCGTTCGAGGCGGGGCTGCGCTACCTGCCGATCACGCTCGCGAGCTTCATCGCGGCACCGATCGCCGGTGCGCTGCTGTCGCGGGTGCAGGCGCGGGTGATGCTCGGCATCGGCCTCGGGGGAGTCGGCGCGGGTCTGCTCCTCATGGGCGGCATCGATGCGGGCTCCGAGTGGACGACCCTGCTCGGCGGCTTCCTCATCGCGGGCGCTGCCACGGGCCTGATCAATCCGGTGATCGCGGACGTGGCCGTGAGCGTTGTGCCGAAGGAGCAGAGCGGCATGGCGGCCGGTATCAATGACACCTTCCGTCAGGTCGGCGTGGCCGTGGGCATCGCCGTCTGGGGGGCGATCTTCGTGAGCCGCGGCGCCGACAAGGTGAGCGAGCTTGCCGCTGGGACTCCCGCCGCGAGCGGCGACCAGCCGCGCCAGCTCGTGGAGGCGGCCTCGTCGGGCAACCTCGACCAGGCCCTGGGCGCGGTTCCCGCCGCAGGCGCGGGAGACCGTCTCGAACGCGGCCCGCGAGGGATTCCTCACCGGACTCAACGACGTGCTGATGCTCGGCGGACTGATCGGCATCGCCGGCGCCCTGCTCGCCCTCTGGCTCGTTCGCGAACACGAGATCGAGCGCCAGCCACTGGAGTCGGAGGAGCAGCCCGAGTCCGCCGCGCTGCCGGAGGCGGCCGCCGCCTAAGCTCGTCGTCGATGAGCCCGAACGCGGACGCGTTCGTCGCGGCGGCCACAGAGCAGCGCCGGACCCGGGCCGAGGCGCTGCTGGCGGCGCGGCCCGAGATCGGCCGTGACCCGTGGGCGCGCCTGGTGCTCGGCGACGGCTGGGACGGCGATGCGAACGAGGCGGGAGGGCCGCTCGGGTGGGCGCCGCTGCTGTATGTCACGCACTCCTGCTTCGCAAGCGTCGAGCTCGCTCGCAAGCTGCTCGAGCGCGGCGCCGATCCGAACGCGTTCTTCGTCAACGAGTACGGCCGCATGTCGGCGCTTTACGGCGCCGCTGGGCGTGTGCACGACCCGGCGCTGACCCGGCTGCTGCTCGAGTGGGGCGCCGACCCGAACGACGGCGAGTCGCTGTACCACGCCACCGAGGCGACGAGCCCGGAGTGCGTGCGACTGCTGGTCGACCATGGTGCCGAGACGAGCGGCACCAACGCGCTGGCGCACGCGCTCGACGAGGAGCGTGAGCCCCACGTCCGGGCGCTGCTCGAGGCGGGCGCCGACCCGAACGAGGGCGCACTGCTGGCGCACGCCGTGCGGCGTGGGCGCGGACCAGGCTTCCTGAGGCTGTTGGCCGAGTTCGGAGCGGACGTCGAGCGGCAGGGCGGCGAGACCTGGCGCGGCGACGTCCCCCTGCGCACGCCCTACCAGCACGCCGTCTTACGCGGTCGCGGAGATCAGGCGCAGGCACTCGCGGAACTCGGTGCGTCGACGTCGGTCGCCGCCGAGGACCTCGCGGTCGCGGCCGTCGCACGCGGCGAGCGTCCGGAGTCGCCGCTGCCCAAGGATCTCGATCCCGACGCTCAGGAGGTCCTGATCCTCGCCGCCCTGCGGGGCCGGCTCGACGCGGTGGTCGAGGCTGTCGGGCCCAACTTCCGCGGCGTCGTCGGCGGTTCGCCGGAGGGCACGCTGCTGCACCACGCGGCGTGGGTGGGCAGCCCCGAGACCGTCCGCGAGCTGCTCGCGCGAGGCGCCGATCCCGGCGCGCGTTCGGACGCCGCCTTCGACACCCCGCTGGGCTGGGCCGCGCTCGGCTCGCAGCACTGGGAGCTGCCCGCTCGCGACTACGTCGCCGTCGCCGAGCTGCTCACCGAGGCGGGCAATCCGATCGAGCCGAGGTTCCTCGAGGTCGCAGAGGGGCCGTTGTTCAATTGGCTCGAGACGAGGCTGGCGAGCGACGGGTGACCGTCAGACGCCGCGAGTGCCGGCCAGTTCTTCCCAGGTCCTGCCGCTCCGCACGCTCGCCGGGCGCTCGGCCACGATGTCTGAGCCCGGCCGGGCATGCTCGTCGCTCGCCTTGACCAGGATCCAGCGGCGCTCGCCGGTCTGGGTCAGCCCAAAGCGGCCGCTGAGCTTCTGGCCTCGGAGCACGAAGGAGAGGTGGTCCGGCTCCTCGCGCAGGACCTCGGCCGTCCCCTCGTCCCAGACGATCACGGCGCCGCTGCCACGACCCTGCCCTTCATGAACGCCCTCGAACTCGCCGGCCTCGAGTGAGTGGTCCGCAACGGGCACCGCAAGCCGACGCACGGCGGGATCGAGCGAGGGGCCCTTCGGGACAGCCCACGAGCGCAGCACATCGCCGATCTGGAGACGCAGGTCGAAGTGCAGGGTGGTGGCGTCATGCAGCTGTACGACGAAGCGAGGCATACGCGAGCCAAGAATGACGACGTTCTCGAGCGCGCGGAGCGCGCGACCAGGCGCGGATCGGGGGATCGGATGCAGGCTGAAGCGCGCCTCCTCGAACAGGGCTCGTCAGCGTCGTCAGCGATCGATCCGGCATGCCCTGCTCGCGCAGCACACGCGCGAGGTACTCACGAGGTGCCTCGGGTGTTCGCCGGCCCAGCTCTCGCTCGGCGAGCGCCTTCTCCATGCTCGAGTAGGCGGCGATCACCGCGGCGCGGGGGTCCGTGGGGTTACGCAGAGGTTCCATGGCGGTCTCGACGGCGCGCCGGACGAGCTCCGCTTCGTCCTCGCCGCTCGCCCCTGAGATCCGAGCCGCCGGGGATCCCGCCGCCTTACGACGGCCCCTACGACCTCGTCGAACGCCCCACCTCCGGAGGTCGCGGGCGAGCAGCAGGCCCGCGGCGACGATACCCGCCAGTCCGATCCCGGCGAGCATCCACGGCAGCCACGCCGGGGTGCCCGAGCTCTCCGCCGCATCGATGACGAACACCTCGGGTGGCAAGGCGCCCGGCACCGGGAAGTCCGGCGCCGGGGGGCTCACCACGACGTCCTCGGACGCCTGACGGGGCTCGGTCGGTGGCCCGGTCGTGCCGCGCATTGGCTCGCGACTGGCGACGGCGACCACGCAGACCAGCGCCGTCAGCGCGATCGCGACGGCAACGGCTCGGGTGTCGCGACGCTGCCGCTCAGCAGGCCGGGTCGTACTCGCGCTCGGGGAGCGCATCCTTCCATTCGCTCCGGGTGAGCCGGCGGCCGGCCACAGCGCACGCGTGGCGCGCCCAAGACGACGGGCGGACGTCCCAGCGGTAGGCGCGGCCGGCGTCGGTGATGGCGAAGAGGTGGGCGCCGTCAGGTGTGAACTGAGGAAGCAGATAGCGGTTCGGAAGGCCGGGCAGTGGCGTGCCGAGCGGCTCCTGGGTGGCGAGGTCCCAGAGGCGGATAGTGCCGTCGGTGCTGCCGGTGGCCAGCGTCCGAGTGTCGGGGCTCACGGATTGCCACTCGACGCGTCCGGCGTGGCCGCTGAATGGAGGGCTGGCGGGCTTCCAGGCGCTCGCGAGGTTGAAGGGGCGCGGCTCTTCGGCGGACCACAGCCGCGCCCAGCCCTTGTAGCTCCCGCCGACCAGATAGCGCCCGTCGGGCGTGAAGCGTGCGAGGTCCCAGACCGTCTCAGCTTCCGACAGCGAGGCGCGGGCATCGCGCTTGGCCACATCGACGATCTCGACCCCGCCGGCGGGCGGGTGCGTGACGGCAAGAGTGCGCCCGTCAGGGGACAGCGAGATGTCCCCGACCGTGGGGTAACGAAGGGGAGCTCCGACGGGCGCCCCCGACGGCAACTCCCATAGGCGGACTTCCCCGTCGTCCGGGTCACCCGGGACGTCGCCGGCCGTGGCCATCAGACGCCCGTCGGCGCTGAAGCTCGGCGTGAGGATCTTCTCGTCGTGACCCGCGAGGCGCTTCACGATCCGCCCGCGGCCCGGGTCGACCAGGGCGAGGGAACCGTGGTCGCCGCCGACGACGAGCAGCCTGCCGCGTGGCACGAACCCCATGCCCTGGACCGGACCGCTCGTGACCCGGAACTCGGAGACTGCCCGAAGCGTGCGAGCGTCCAGCAGCTCCACAGTCCCGTCGAACTGCCCGACGGCCAGCATCCGGCCGTCGTGGCTAAGCGCGAAGCGTGGCAACTCGGGGTTGCTCCGCCCGGCCTTGAACGGGCGGCCGAGGCGGCGGCCGCCGGCGAGATCCCAGATCAGCACCTTCCCGTCCAGGCCGGTGGTGTACAGCGTCGAGCTGTCACTGCTGATCGCCAATCCCGTGATCTGCCCGCCGTGGCCCTCGAGTGTCTCGCGGGGCGACGCCCGCCTGACGTCCCAGACGATCAGGCGGCCGTCCGCGCCCGCTGTGACCGCCGTACGCCCGTCGGCGCTGAACTCCGACTCCACCACGGCGCCGTCGTGGCGTCCGGAGGCTCTGCGCACCTCGCCTGTGGCCACGTTGACGAAGTGCACCGAGCCGTCCCCGCCGCCCGCGAGCATCGTGCGATCGTCCGGGCTCAGGGCCGCTTGCTGGGCGCCAATTGGCAGGCGCTCGAGTGGACGCAGCGTTCGGGCGTCGGTGACGAGGGTGTCCTCGCCGGAACCGGTCGTGATCATGCGCCGGCCGTCGCGACTGAGCATCAACGTGACGAGGTCGCGGCTGACGTGCCGCTCCGCGCCGAGGGGCCGGCCGGTGCGCACATCGAAGCGCCGGATGACGGTGCCGCGTGCCGCACCAAGCGCGATGGCCGCGGACAGCGTGCGCCCGTCTGGCGAGAAGCGCACCGTGTACATGGTCCGATCGCGGCCCATGCGGAGTCGGGCGAGCACGCGATGGGTGCGAGCGTCCAGAACGACGGGCAAGCTACCGGCGACGGCGACCCGCGAGCCGTCGGGGCTGAACCGTACGTCGGGCCTCAGTTCCGCGTCGAGGATGACTCCGTCGTGGACAGACCCGGCGACGGCTGCAGGTCGTCCCGCCCGTCGCCGCGTGCGCGTGTCCACGAAGGTGACCGTACCGTCGTAGTCGATGAACGCGAGCGTCCGCTCGTCCGGGCTTAGGTCCATGCTGATCAGCTGGTCGCCATCGCCGCGCAGCACGCCGATCGCCGCCGGGCTCTTGAGCAGCGCAGCCAGCAGGTTGCTGCGCGTCTGAAGAGTGTCGTCGAGCGCCACGCCTTGGCGGGCGAGCAACAGGGCGCGGTCCAGGTCGTCCTCCGAGAGGGCCTGGGCGCCGAGGCGCTGCGCGTCGGCGGCGATCGCCTCGTCGCGAGCGCTGCCACGCTGGTCGAGAGCGACGAGGCCGGCGATCACCGCGAGGACCAGCAGGCCGAAAACACCGGCAAGCGCGACGCGCAGGCGGCGCTGCGAACGCTCGCCGGCGGCCCGGCTCTCGTCCAGGAAGGCGCGCTCGACCGGGTTGAGTTCGCCCCGGTGGGCGGCCGACCAGTCCATAGCCGCTGCCAGGCGCGGGCCGCGGTACAGCTCCTCTGGGTCCCGCCCCGCCGCCTGCCACTGCCGAGCCGCGGCACCTAGGCCGAGCTGCAACCGGCGCCCCTCGGAATCCTCTTCGAGCCAGCCACGCAGGCGCGGCCACTCCCGCAGCAGCGCCTCGTGCGCGATCTCGACCTCGCCCTCGCCGATGGTCACGAGCCGCTCCTCGGCCAGCCGAGCGAGCACCTCGGTCACGCGCTGGTCGCGCCCGCCGCCGAGTTCGGCGAGCGGCACGCGCCGGCGCACGGCCGATTCGCCCTCGCCGGCGAGCCGTAGCAGGAGGCGGCGCGCGAGTAGCTGCCGGTCCGGGTCGAGCTGTTCGTAGGCGCTCTCGGCCAGCCGCGCCACCGCACCTTGCACGCCGCCGGCGTGCTCGTAGGCGTCATTCGCAAGGACCGGCCGTCGCGGCGCTGCCAAAGCTCCAGCAGCGAGGTGGACAGCAGCGGCAGCGCCCCGGGTTCGCCCTCGACGTCGTCGACGAGAGCGTCGACGAGCTCGGGCTCCACCTGTAGGCCGGCGCGGCGCGCCGGCAGCTCGATCGCGCGGCGCAGCTCGCCACGACGCATCGGCCCCACCAGGACGTGGTTGGCGCCGAGCATGCGTGACAGCTCGGGATAGGCGGCACAGCGGCCGTACAGGTCGGCGCGGACGGCCATGAGTACGAGCGTCCGCCGGCGTGGGTCGCGAGCGTGGCTGACGAGCGCGTTGATGAATGCCCCGCGCTCGTCCTCGTCGCGGCATGTGGCAAACGTCTCCTCGAACTGATCGACGGCAATGACCAGCCGGTCCCGTGACGCAACCTCGGCGGTCGCCTGCTCGAGTGCCGCGAGCGGATGCTCGCCCGGACGCAGAGCGCCAGCCCCCAGTCATCGCTGCCCGGCAAGACGCCGTCGGCGAGCGCTGCGAGCAGCCCGGCCCGCAGCGCGGACGACTTGCCACTGCCCGACGGACCCACGATGCCCATGAAGCGGCGCGCCGGTCAGGCGCGCCACCATCTCGGCCACGAGCCGCTCGCGGCCGAAGAAGACCTCGGCGTCCTCCAGCTCGAAGGAGGCGAGCCCCTTGAATGGGCAGGCGACGAAGACCCGTTCGGCGTCCTCCAGCCCCGCGCGCGCACGCACCGCCTGTAGCTCGACCACGCTCGCCGCCACGTCGTCCTCCGCGGTGCGTAGGCCTGTGCGCTCGGTGGCCGCGCGAGCGGCCACGGCGCCCAGGCGACGCGCCGCCTCGGTGCGCGCCCATTCGCTCGCTACGCGGTGCACGCGCTGTGGGATCCCGCCACTCGTCTCGGCGAGCTGCTCGAGCGGGATCTCCGTCTGATCGCGGCCCCCGGCATAGAGCCGCGCCACGGCGAGCACCCCGTCGCGGTCGAGCGGCGCCAGGTCGAGCGTCGCAGCCGCACGCAGCCGGGCACCGACAGCGGGATTCTCCGCCGTCGCCAACACGAGCAGCGGCAGCCCGGCCAACGCCGCGATCAGCTCGCCGAGCGCGCCCAGCTGCTCCTCGCCCGCACGGTCAAGATCGTCGACGACCAGCAGGGTCGACCGGCCGGTGTCGCGTGCGCCCGCCAGCGCCGCGCGCGCCGCCTCCAGGGGCCCCGCCCCGTCGTAGTAGAGCACCTCGCCGCGCTCGAGCTGCACATGGCGGGCCAGCTCCGCCGCCAGCCGCGTCTTGCCCATCCCCTGTGCCCCCGCGAGCAACACGAGCCGGCCGGCCCCACGCTCTGCCCCTCGCCAATGCTCGCGCAGCGAGCCGAGCTCGGCCTCTCGGCCTGCCAGCAGCGTGCCCGCGTCGAGCTCCGGTGGCACCTCGGCCGCCTCCGCGGCCGGCACGGAGAGCGTTGGGTCCTGCGCGAGGATCGCGTGCTCCAGCTCCCGAAGCCGTTCCCCCGGCTCGATGCCCAGCCCTTCGAGGAGGCTCCTCCTCGCATCGTGGTAGGCCTGAAGCGCGTCCGCTTGCCTGTCGCAGCGGTAGAGGGCGAGCATCAGCTGTGCGCGGAGGCGCTCCCGATAGGGGTGCTCGCGGATCAGCGCCTCGAGTTGGGGCACCACCTCCTCGTGGCGACCGAGCTCCAGCTGCGCCTCGACGAGTTGCTCGAGGGCGGCGGTCCGCAGATCAGCCAGCCGGGCGATCTCCCGCTGGGCGAAGGACTCGTACGCGACGTCGACAAGGGGTGGCCCCTTCCACAGCGAGAGCGCCCGCTCGAGCGCCGTAGCGGCGCGGTCTGGGCGACCCTGGGCGAGTTCGGCTCTCCCTTCCGCAGCGAGCAGCTCGAACTGGTGCGAATCGAGACGCTCGGGATCGAGCTGCAGCTCGTACCCGCGGTAGCGGGTCACGATGATGCCACCCGCACCGTTGTCGCTTCCCCGGGCGAGCGTCTTGCGAAGGTGCGAGACGTGGACCTGCAGCGTCTTGAGGGCGGTTGTGGGCGGATGCTCCCCCCACAGGTCCTCGATCAGCCGGTCGGTGCTGAGCGTCTCGTTGGCGTTGAGCACGAGCAGCGCCAGCAGCGCTCGCTGCTTGGTCCCGCGCGGCGTGACCACGCGGCCCTCGTCGAGGGCCTGCAAGGGACCGAGGATGCAGAAGTCCATGGGGGCCAGAGGGCCCACCGTACAGTGCGGCATATCCCTTCACAAGCCGCATCTGGGCTGCTTTTACCGGGTTTTTGCCGGTCCGCAGGCAACCTGCGGACGATTGACTTCCGATGGTTCGAGGAGTGCGGTAAGCGTGGTCGCCGAACTGGCGTTCGTCGTCGTCGCAGGCAGCGGCGCGGTTGTCTGGCTGACGGTGCTCGCTGGGCGCCTGCCGGCGAGCAGGCATGTGTTCGAGTCCGCGCTGCGGGATCCCGAGCGGAGCAACTTGCGGCCGGCCCAGCTCGTGCGGGTCGAGCACATCGTCGCATCGTCGCGCTCGAGCCTCTGGGACGCGCACACCCGCCTGCGGCCGCTGCTGATCGAAATCGCTCAGGTGCGCCTGGCCCGGCGCGGCCTTCGGCTCGAGCACGACCGCGCCGAGGCCCGGCGCCTGCTCGGACCCATCACCTGGGAGTTCCTGCGTCCCGACCGGCCGGCGCCCGAGGACCGGCAGGCTCCGGGCATCGGACCGCATGAGCTCGAGCAGATCCTCGACGCACTGGAGGCCCTGTGAACAAGTGGCCGGGCGGTCAGGCCGAGCTCGGCGAGCGCGCCGCACGGATCCTCGACGAGGTCGAGCGCGCGGTCGTCGGCAAGCGCGACGTGCTCGAGCTCGTTCTGCTCGGTCTGCTGGCCGACGGACACGTGCTGATCGAGGACAATCCGGGCCTCGCCAAGACGCTGATGGCGCGCTCGTTCGCGGCGGTCACCGGTCTCCGCTTTGCCCGCGTGCAGTTCACGCCCGACCTGATGCCCTCGGACGTGACCGGCGCAGCGATCTACGACCAGCGCAGCGGGGAGCTGCGCTTCCAGCCCGGCCCGATCTTCACGCACGTGCTGCTCGGCGACGAGATCAACCGCGCGCCGCCGAAGACTCAGGCGGCGCTGCTGGAGGCGATGCAGGAGCGCCAGGTCACGACCGAGCACGGCACCCGAACCCTGGAGCGGCCGTTCCTGGTGCTCGCGACGCAGAACCCGATCGAGTACGAGGGGACCTATCCGCTTCCAGAGGCGCAGCTCGACCGCTTCCTGCTGCGGACCCGGGTCGGCTATCCCGACCGCGAGGCCGAGCTGGAGCTGCTCGGCCGGCGTCTGGAGCGCCGGCAGGATGAGGTCGAGCTGGACACGGTCGTCGACCGCGACAGCCTGCTGGGGATGCAGCGCGCGATCGAGCGCGTGCACGCGGATCCCGGCATCCGGGCTTACGCCGTCGACCTCGTCGCCGCCACGCGTGCGAGCGCCGATGTCCAGGTCGGAGCCAGTCCGCGCGGGACGCTGGCGCTGCTCAAGCTCGCCCGGGCGAGGGCCGGGCTGCACGGACGCGACTTCGTCACCCCCGACGACGTCAAGCAGATCGCGGTGCCGGCGCTCGCGCACCGGATCATCCTGCGGCCGGAGCTGTGGATCCAGCGCGTGCACGCCGAGGACGTCGTGAGCGACTGTCTCGACAGCGTCGCTGTCCCGCTGGTGCGGGTCGCCGACGAGCTGCGATGACGCTCTCGGCCTCGCCGCGACTGCTGTCGTACGCCGCGCTCGTCACGGTCGCACTAATCGCCGCCCTCGCCGCGGGCCGGCCCGAGCTGGCGGCGCTCGCGGTCCCGTTCCTGCTGCTCGTCGCCGTCGCGCTTGGCGGATCGGCAGCGCCGGCGCTCGACGGCAGGCTGCGGCTCGACCGCGAGCGCGCGGTCGAGGGGGAGCGGGTACGCGCGACCGTTCAGGTCCATAACAAGGGCGCCCCGGCACGTGTGGAGCTATATCTGCCCACGGCGGCGCGGCTGCAGACCGACTCGACCCCGATCGCGTTCTGGCTTGGCCGAGACAGGGAGCACTGCATCGAGTTCGAGCTGGCCGTCGGGCGCTGGGGCGTCCACGGCGCCGGGCCCGCGATCGCCCGCTCCCGCGACCGGCTCGGCGCATTTGCGGTCGAGGGCAGGCTCGGGAGTGCGTGTGAGCTTCGCGTCTACCCGAATGCCCCCCGTCTGGACAGGCTCGTCGCGCCGCTGCGAACCCGTCCGGTGTTGGGGAGCCAGGTCGCGCGCGAGCGCGGCGAGGGCATCGAGTTCGCCGATCTTCGCCCGCTCGTGCCGGGCGACCGCGTCCGGCGCATCAACTGGCGCGCGACGTCGCGGCGGCGTACCCCGTTCGTGAACGTGCAGCATCCCGAGCACAGCACCGACGTGGTGCTGTTCCTCGACACATTCGCCGAGGTCCAGGGCGCGGACGAGGGCACGCTAGATGCCGCGGTGCACGCTGCGGCCGCGCTCGCAGGCGCCTACCTAGCGCGCCGCGATCGCGTCGGGCTGGTGAGCTTCGGCGGGGTTGTGCACTGGCTCACGCCGGCCGCCGGTACGAATCACCTCTACCGCATCGTCGACACTCTGCTCGCCAGCCACGTCAGACTCAGCTTTCGGTCGAGCGACATCGCGCGGCTGCCGCGCCGGCTGATTCCGGCGCGCGCGCTCGTGCTCGCGTTGAGCCCGCTGCTCGATGCACGCGGCGTGGGCGCCCTTCTCGACCTTCGCGCACGGGGGTACGACCTCGCGGTGGTCGAGGTTTCGCCTGTGACGTTGACGGCCGCCGGCGCCGCCGGACCCCAGGAGCTGCCGCTTCGGCTCTGGCGCTTGGAGCGCGACGCTCTGCGGTCACGCTTCGAGACGCTCGGGGTCCCGGTCGCGCGCTGGGAGTACCCGGGCACCGGCCTTGAGCTCGTAATCGAGGAGGTGATCGCGTTCCGGCGCCGCGCACGACCCGCGTCGCGCGTCTAGGGACCGCAGCGGGCGCGCTCGCGCTCGCCACTGCGCTCGGCGGCACCGCCGCGCTCGACGGCGGACCGAGCACACCGGCTCTGGTCGGCGCCGCGCTGGCGATCGCTCTTCTCTCGGTCGGTCTCACCACCGCGCGCTCCGCGCCGATCCCGTTCGCGCTGCTGCTCCTGGGAGCGGTCTATGCGATCCCGGACGCTGACCGGGCGGCCGCAGCGCCGATCTTCGGAAGCGCACTGCTGTTGACCGGAGAACTTGCGTACTGGTCGCTCGACGAGCGCCTGTGTGTACGGCTGCAGGCGGGCGTCCTCATGCCGCGCCTGCTCGCCATCCTCGCGGTCGCCACGGCGGCGATCCCGGCGAGCACGCTGGTGCTCGTCACCGCCGAGGCCGGGGTGGCGCGCTCGCCGGCGACCACGGCCGCTGGAGGAGCGGCGATCGTCGTCTGCATCGCGCTCCTGACCTCGATGATCAGACCTGGGCTCCGGGCCTGCCGTTCTCGACCGCGAACGACTCGAACGTTGTCCACCGGGGCGTCGCTGCGGCTCACGGTGCTGACCATGCGCAGGTCTGTGCGCCAGAGCTCGCGGTCGACCAGGCAGCGGACGTAGCCGCGCCGGTCGCCGTCGAAGAACTTGATGTGCGGGTTCGCGCCGATCATCGGCCCGTAGTAGGGCCCGTAGACGGGGAAGTCGCCGTTCGAAGAGATCGAGGTGCCGACGAACTCGGTCGCGACCGTGGCCGAGTCGGGGTCGGAGAAGTCGGCCTTGATGTCGTTGACGAAGGTCGAGTGCCAGTCGCCGGTGATGATCATCGGGTTGCGCACGCGCGCGCGGCGCAGGTGGTCGATGATCCGCTGGCGCGCCGCCGGGTAGCCGTCCCAGGCGTCGTGCCAGAAGATCGGCGGGTCGCCCGGGTCGCCGTCGCCGTCGTGGTCGTGGACGAGCTCGCCCATCATCACCTGGTTGGCGATCACGTTCCAGCGCGCGCGGGAGCGCTCGAGCCCATCGCGCAGCCAGTCCTCCTGCTCGAACCCGAGCATCGTCACCGCCGGATCGAGCGACTCCTCGCAGCGCGGGAACTCGCCGTCCCCGCAGGGCTGGTCGGTGCGGTACTGGCGCGCGTCCAACACGCTGAACTCGGCGAGGTCGCCCCACGTCATGCGCCGGTAGAGAAGGACGTCGCCGTTGCGCGGCCGCGCCGACGCCCGCAACGGCACGTGCTCGTAGAAGGCCTGGTAGGCGGCCGCGCGCCGTGCGGTGAACGCCGGGTTCGGCTCGCCGCCCTCCGGGGCAAGTCCGGCGTAGTCGTTCTGAACCTCGTGGTCGTCCCACGCGATCAGCCATGGGAAGCGCTGGTGGGCGCGCTGGAAGTCCGGGTCGGTCTTGTAGAGCGCGTGCTGCAGCCGGTAGCGCTCGAGCGTCTCGCACTCGGGACGGAACTGCGCCGGCACCGGCACGTTCCGGAAGCCGCCGTGTTCGTCGATGCCGTACTCGTAGACGTAGTCGCCGAGGTGCACGACGAACGCGACGTCCTCCTCGGCGAGGCGCCGGTAGGCGGAGTAGTAGCCCTCGTCCCAGCGCTGGCAGGAGGCGAAGGCAAACGCGAGCGAGCTGACCGAGTCCCAGCGCGACGGAGCGGTCAGCGTTCGCCCGACCGGACTGAGCTCGTTGCGGTACCTGAACTGGAAGTAGTACTCGCGCCGTGGCTCGAGACCGGACACCTCCACGTGCACCGAGTGCGCCAGCTCCGGCACCGCGAGCGCGACGCCACGACGAACCACGTGGCGCATGCCGGGATCCTTGGCCACGCGCCAGAGGACGGGCACCCAGCGCTGCGGCATGCCGCCGTCGGGCTCGAGGGGCTCGGGGGCGAGGCGGGTCCACAGCACGATGCGGGTTGGCGCAGGATCCCCCGAGGCGACTCCGAGCGTGAACGGATAGTCACGCAGCGCGGAGCCGCGTGCGCGAGGTCGCCGCGGACCTGGCAGAACGCCGCTGCGCCGGCCAGCGCTCCGGTGAACTGCAGGAAGCGGCGGCGGTCCATCGGTCCCGCCAGCGTTCGCTCGAGCGATTCGAAGGGATCGGTCATCGGGGCTGCCGCTCTCCTTCCGGACGCGTTGGGCGCTTCCGACGGGAGAGCTATACCCCCAAAGGAGGGTCGAGTCAAGACCCGGGTGAGCGTGCTTCACGAGCCGGTTACATCAAGGCGTGCCGATCACCCGCCCAGGATGTAACTGAAGCCTGCGGAGATCCAGCCGATACCGGGGGTAACGGCACTCCGCCCCCTGCCGCCGCGCCTGTCGCGGTTCCCGGCGGCGCCTGGCGTCGATCGCCGTTTCCCACCCCGCATGTCCCTCAGGCTCACACGTCCGCTCCTGCTTGCGCTGCTCGGCTTCGCGCTGGCGGCGAGCGCTCCCGCACCCGCCGACGCCGCCGCCGGCGACGTGGCCCTGGATGTACCGACCCGCTACCTGGCGCACTACCAGACGGCCGGGCAGCGCTTTGGCATCCCCTGGCAGCTGCTGGCTGGCCTCGGCAAGATGGAGACCGACCACGGCCGCGTGCGGCTCCCCGGCGTGCACAGTGGCGTCAACCGGGCCGGCTGCTGCGCCGGCCCGATGCAGTTCAGCGTCGTCAGCTCGGCGCCGACGTGGCAGCTCTACCGTGTCGACGGCAACCGCGACGGCCGCAGTTCCGTCTACGACCCCGGGGACGCGATCCCGAGCGCCGCGAAGATGCTGGCGGGGTTGAAGCGCCGCTTCCACGGCAGCGGCGTGCTCGCGCTCGCCGCCTACAACGCCGGACCGGGAAACGTGCGGCGATTCCGGGGCGTGCCGCCGTTCGCCGAGACGCAGCACTACGTGCAGCGCGGAATGCGTTACGCGCGGACTGCTCGGCTACCGCGGGCGCTGATCACCGCGGCGCATCACGTTAGTCCGCCTCGCCGCGGTTGAAACGACGTGCGCGCTCGCCAGCCCGCCGCGTCACCGGCGTCATCGGTCGTCAGCCGGTACGTGGCCAGCAGGCTCGCCGTGTCGGGGACGCGCCGAACCTCGACGACGTCGACGGCGAGTTCCCAGCCGTTGCTGATCTGCTGGCCTTGCGTCGGTGTAGGCCGCCGGGTCCTGGGCGGCTGCGACGCTGGGCACGGCGAGCGCCCCGAGCAGGATTCGAACCTGCGGCCTACTCCTTAGGAGGGAGTCGCTCTATCCGGCTGAGCTATCGGGGCTCACCGGGAGACGATAGCCCCGACGGTTCGACGGACCACTTGGCGGGCGGCGGATGTGGCCAAGGAGAGGTCTCGAGACGCCGAGGTTCATCACGGTCAGCCGGGGTGGGGCTCGCGCACGCCCTCGGCGATGCTGTCGCCCAGGACCGCGAGGCGCCGCCACGGCGCTCCACGCAGCAGCGACGCCAGTTCGAGGAACGACCGGGGCTCGAGCTCCGTATGGCCCCGGATGAGCTTGACTCGCGCGCCACGGTTGCGGTAGAAGCAGCCGACGGCTGCTCGCCGCACGGAGGAGGAGGTCTCGCATGAGATGTCGGCGCCGGATGTCCCTGTTGCTGGTCGGTTCGGTCGCGCTCTTGGCCCCGGCACTTGCATCGCCGGCGGTGCAGGCCGGGGGCCATCCGGACCGGCCGACGAGGGTGCTGATCGTCATGCTCGACCAAGCGAGGCCCGACACGATCGAGCGTTACGGGATGGAGAACGTTCAGGCGCTGATGAGGGAGGGAGTCGAGCTTCCCCAACGCGCTCGTCGGACACATGGCTGCCGAGACCGTGATCAGCCACAACGTGATCACGAGCGGTCTCTTCCCGAAGCACATGGGCTGGTCGAATGAGGTCTACAGGGACTCGGCAAACCTGCTCGGGCGCGGGCCCGTACCACGTGACCTCGAGCATGTCCTGCCTGCAGTTCGAGACCCTGATCGACGCCGGCGGCTATCCCAAGCTTCAGGACTACCTGGACGACGAGTTCGGTGAAACGTCGGCCTTCGCGTCGATCGCCCAGAAGCGCAC
Source organism: uncultured Thermoleophilaceae bacterium (assembly GCA_963757815.1). Taxonomy (GTDB): domain Bacteria; phylum Actinomycetota; class Thermoleophilia; order Solirubrobacterales; family Thermoleophilaceae; genus JACVRW01. The sequence goes on from CAVWSN010000018.1 coordinate 313,193, forward strand.
GTCGGCGTGCACCAGCGGCCACACCAGCTCGGGCGTCGGCGACGGGACGGCCACCCCGGATCCCGGAGGACATCATCCTCCAGATCCGCGGCAGCCGGCGCACCGTGCGGCACCGAGACTCAGTGGCGACGAGCCGGAGAGCGGCAACGGGACGCGCGCCGCACTTCCTCGACGTGACAACCGGCGGATGCAGCGACCGCTGGTGGACCAACCAGGCCGCCGGTGCGTACGGCACCGGGCTGCTCTCGCCGGCCAACATCTATCCGCTCGACGGCGACCGCTTCGTGCCGGGGTTCGATCCCGGCCCACATCGGCGGCGACAACTGGTCGGCCGACGCCGCGATCGAGGTGATCGAGAACGAGCCCAACTGGCACGGCCTGCTGGTCAGCCTCGGCGGGATCGACAAGCTCGGCCACATGTGGGGGCCCGAGGACGAGGGGGAGCCCGGTGCCGCTCCCGGGTCCATCGAGGAGATGCGTCACCTGCCGTTCATCGCGAAGAACGCGGACGAGCAGGTCGGGAGGATCGTCGACGCACTGGAGGCGAGCGGGGTACTCGACGACACCCTGATCGTCATCACCGCCGACCACGCCGCGCAGACGGGCCGCCCATTCCACGGCGTCCTCGCCCCGGGCGTGGAGAACCCGCTCTGCGCCGCGCCCTCAACGGGAATCCGGTCGGACTGCAACTGGTACTTCGGCAGCGACTCGGACGAGGTCTATCTCGATCCGAGTCCCGCGGTCGCGCAGCTCAGGGACGCGCTGGCGGGCAACCTTGCCTTCTCGTACCAGGACGGCCACGTCGCGGCCTGGCTCCACGACAACTCCCGTGGCGAAGAAGCGCGAGGCGGCCGCGGCGGTGCTCGACATGCCCGGCGTCATCGCGAGTTATCACACGAACGCGGCGCAGACCGACTATCGCCTGTTCGGCACCAACCGCACGCGCGGTGCGGAGCGCAGCTGGTTCGTCAGGCACGGCGAGGAGCTGGTGGACACCATGGCGGAGCCCTCCGGGCCTGACGTGGTGGGCCTGCTGGCGACCGACGTGACCTACGGCGTCATAGGCGACCACGGGGGGCATAACCGCCTGATCCAGAACATCCCGATGATCTTCGCCGGGGCCGGAGTCGGGTCGAGGGACTCCGGAAGGAGATTCGGCTCGTGGACGTCCTGCCGACGATCCTCGAGACGATGGGGATCGACTACGACGACGACGACTTCGACGGACGAGGCGGTGCGGCTGCCCCGATAGGTCGATCAGGCCGTGCTGAGCACCGGCCGCTGCTCCTCGAGCCGGGGCCGGTAGAGCTCGGCGGAGTCCACGAGGCCGTCGACCATGTCCTCGATGTCGGCGGTGCGCTCGATTGCGCGGAGGTCGTGGGACTGCCCGCGCGTGACCGCGAGCTTCGAGGAGAAGAGCTGGCAGCAGTCCTCGTCGGGCAGGATCGAGATCTCGTAGGTGCCGAGCTGCTTGGCGAGCTCGACGATCTCGGACTTGTCGCGGTCGATCAGCGGCCGCAGTAGCGGTAGCTCCGCCGCCTCCTCGACCACCGCCAGGTTCGGCAGGGTCTGCGAGGCCACCTGGCCGAGCGAGTCACCCGTCACGAGCGCCTCCGCCCCCTCGCGGCGCCCGAGCTCGGAGGCCACCTTGACCATCAGCCGCCGCTGCGAGAGCACCTGCAGGCGGCCGGCGCCCGCCGTCGCGAGCCGGCGCTGTGCCGGCCCGAAGGAGACGACGAACATGCGCGAGCCGCCCTGGAAGCGGTCGAGCCGCCCGACCAGCGCATACGCCTTGTAGATCGACTCCGGCCCGGTGAAGGGCCGGCCGGAGAAGTGCAGGAAGTCGCAGCGCAGCCCGCGCTTCATCATCCGGTAGGCCGCCACGGGCGAGTCGAGGCCCCCCGACAACAGCACGAGCGCCCGCCCGCTCGACCCCACCGGCAGCCCGCCGGCGCCGCGCAGCCGCTCGCTCGACACGAGCAGCTCCTTGTGGTCGAGCTCCACGTGCAGCTCGAGGTCGGGGTTGGAGAGGTCGACGTCGAGGCCGAGCCGCACGCGCACGGCCTCGCCGATCACGCGGGAGAGCTCGACCGAGCGCAAGGGGAAGCGCTTGTCGCGGCGCCGCGAGCGCACGGCGAAGGTGCGGCCCGGGCGCCCGCGCAGGAGCGCCACCGCGGCGTCGGCCCCGGCGGCGGGGTCGCGCTCGCAACGGATCGCGGGCTGGACGACGCTCACGCCGGGCAGCGCCAGGCAGCGCTCGACGAGGGTGCTCTGCGGCTCTCCGCCGGTGACGATGAAGACGCCGCCGCGGTGCCGGATCTCGAGCGGTCCGAGGTCCGCGGTCAGCCGGCGCAGGTTGCGCTCGAGCGCACCCACGAACAGCGGCCGGTTGCGGCCCTTGAGGGCGAGCTCGCCGAACTTGAGCAGCACGCAGGGCTCTCCGCGCAGTTCCTCCATGAGCGGTTTGAAAGTAGCGCCGCCGGGCGCCGCAATCTAGTCCTCGTCTTCGTACAGCGACTCGCGGGCCAGTTCGGCGCCGCGCGCCCCGAAGAGGCGGACCTCCACGTAATCGCCCGTGTAAGCGTCGAGCGAGACGAGCGTGAAGCGGTCGTCGATCAGCTCGCACTGGTCGGTCGTGTGCGGCCCGAGCTCGGCGGTGACCGCCGCCCCGTTCGCCACGAGCGACACGCCCCAGACAAGCGTGATGATCCCGCGCCGTCCCTCGGTGCCGCGCCAGTGGCCGATCTCGTGGTCAGAGAGATCGAGCGTCCAGTCCGGGTTCATCGCGGCCGTCTCCTCGGTGAAGTCGGCCTCGGCCTGGAAGCCGGTGGCCTGCGCGCCCTCGTGTTCGCGGGTGTAGGAGACGAACCCGAACCACTCGCCGCCCTCGTCGCTGGGCGCCGTCGCCGGCACGTAGGTGCGGCCGGCCCAGGTGCGGTCGGGGAACCAGGTGATGTCGCCGATGGGGGTCTCGCAGCGGGCGGCGAAGTGCTCGGTGAGCGCCTCGCCCCAGCGTCCGTAGGGCAGCGGCTCCTGCGGCGGCTCGGCCGCGAACATGGGAATCTGGCGGGCGACGGGTGGCACGGCGCGGCGGGACGCTACAGGGTGGCGTCGCGAAGCCGCTCCGCCGCAGCCTCGGGCGCCAGCACGTTCAGGTGCACCCCGGTCCCGATCTCGAGCCCGGCCAGCTGAGCGAGCCGCGGCATGATCTCGATCCGCCAGCAGAAGCGCTCGGCGTCGCGCGGGGCCGTGCGCACCCACATGTTCAGCGGCGGCAGCGTGCCGAGCGCGGCGCCGAGGCGCCTGAGCGTCTCGTGCAGCAGCCTGCCCCCGAGCGGGCCGTCGTCGGAGAAGCGCGCGGCCGGTCTCCGGGGGACGATCTGCAGGTGGAAGGGCACGCGCGCGCCGAACGGGCAGAGGGCCACCGCCTCGTCGTCGATCGCCACGATCCGCTCGCGCCGGCGAACCTCCTCCTGGAGCAGGTCCTCGAGCAGGTTGCGGCCCTGCGTGCGGTCCGAATACGCCGTGAAGCGCTCGCGCTCGCGCGCCACCTGCGCCGGCACGAACGGCAGCGCGTAGAGCTGCGCGTGGGTGTGAGGAAGCGAGGCGCCGGCCTCCTTGCCCTCGTTGACGATGATGTGGACATAGGCGGAATGCGCGTGCTGGCGCATCCGCTCACGCCAGACCGACATCGCCGTCTCGACCTGCTCTGGTTCGAGCTCGGCGAGCGAGCTCACCGGATCGGGCGCGTTCACGATCACCTCGTGCGCCCCGAGCGCCGGCGAGCTGGCGAAGAGGTCGGGCTCGCCGCGCCCACCGGCAAGCGGGTCGTCGCCGCCGTCGGGCTCCCCGGGGGCGAGTGCGGGGTAGAGATTGGGGACCACGCGCACGCGCCAGGCGCCGTTCTCGCGCAGGGCGTAGAGCTCGGGCGGGGTCTGTTCCTCGTGGCCGGCCGCGAACGGGTCGGTCTCGCGGTCGATCGGCGCCCGCGGCGCGAAATCGAGGAAGGCGCCCGGCCGCGAGCCGCGCTCTCCGGCCACGATCACCTTCAGCCCGGAGAGCGGGTCGATGCGCAGCTCAGGGCTCAGAGCGGCTTCTCCATCGACACGTGCTCGATTCCCTCCTCGACAAAGGTCGGGCCGCGCTCGCGGTAGCCACCGCGGAGATAGAGCTGTTTCGCGTAGGTCTGGGCGTGCAGCGAGATCGCGTCCGCCCCGGCGCTCCGGGCCACCCGGTCCGCCTCGCGCAGGATCGCACCGGCCACACCGTCGCCACGCCTGTCGGGCTCGACGGCGAGCCGCCCAAGCCTGGCCACCCCGCCGCGAAACAACAGCCGGCAGGTGCCGATCACGCGGCCGTCGTCGATGGCCACGATGTGCGTCGCCTCGTGGTCGCGCCCGTCGCGGTCCGCCTCGACCGACACGCCCTGCTCGTCGATGAACACCCGCTCGCGCAGCTCGAGGGCGGCGGCCAGCTCGTCGTCGGTGATGGCTTCGCGGACCTCCACGGGCGCAAGGTCAGCGAGCGTAGCGCTCGATGTCCTCGGCGAGCTTGTCCTCGGTCGGGTAACCGCCCTGGTGCACGTACGCGAGCTCGCCCTTGGAGTCGTAGAAGGCGGTGGCCGGGAAGGCCTGAACCGCGTTGAACGACGCCGCGACCTCGAGATTCGGGTCCTCGAAGTGGGGGAAGCGAACCGGATACTCGGCGAGGAAATCCTCCGCGTCGCCGCGGTTGTCGTTCGAGTTGACGCCGAGGAAGACCACTTCGCCTGAGCGCTTGCGTTCCTGGCTCTGGAAGAAGGGGAATTCGAAGCGGCAGGGCGCGCACCACGACGCCCACTTGTTGACAACCACGGGCTTTCCGCGCTCCGAGGCGATCCGCTCCTCGAAGGCGTCACGGCCGCCGTCGAGGAAGCGAGCCGGCGCGGCGCTCGCGCTCGGCTGGGTCGACGGTTCGTCGTCCGAGGAACCGCAGGCGACGAGCGCCAAGAGGGCGATCAGGGGTGCGAGGCGGCGCACGGCGCGAAGGATGGCAGACCCAATTTCGGTCTCCGTGTGCTGTAATGGATGGTGCCGCCGTCCCCCAAGGACCTGGCAATCTCGCCGCTCGCGGGAAGAGCGGCGAGCACGACGGGCGGCCCCGCTGAGCCTTGACGGCCAGCTCGGCTCGTCCCCCTTTTAGAGAAGCGCCTAATCCCCTGTGGCTGAAACAAGCTCCGTGGCCTATGCCTCGCCGGTTTCCGGCGACGAACTGAAGCGCGCCGAGAAATTCGCGCGTGAACCCTTCGTGCTCGAAGGGGAGGACAGCTCGACGGCGCTCGCGCGCGGCAGCCCTCGCCGCATGGCACTCGACGCCTCCCTCGAGGAGATCGGACAGGGCCGCGAGGAGCCCTCGGTCGACTGGCGCCGCCAGTACTCGCTGATGCTCGGCCTGGAGCGCCTGCTCGCGGAGGAGGAGCCCCACCTCGTAGACGGCACGACGCTCTCGGCGCATCAGGTGGACGCCCTCTCCGGGACGCTGATCGCGCTCACGACCGAGCTCCAGCTGTCCCGCAACGGGCGCGGCGCTGCGACCCAGGATGAGCTCCACACCGGCGAGGTCGAGCTCGAGGGCGACGAGCTGCCCGAGGAGGAGCCGCTCGACTGGGATCCCGCCGAGGAGGCGGAAGAGGAGGCCGCCTCCGACGCCCACGTGGACGACCCGGGCGCCACCCGGCGCTTCTGGTTCGAGCACGCGACCGGTGCGGGCAAGACGGTGGCCGCACTCGGCTTCGTCGAGGCCTCGCGCACCGGCGGCATCCTCATCCTCACCCACCGCCGCAACCTCGTGGACCAGTTCCTCGGCGAGCTGCGGGACAGGGGCTACAAGGAGCGCATCTCGCCGCCGCTCCTGAAGAACGGCGCCGGCGAGCCGCCCGCCGGCGGCCCGGTGACGGTCGAGACCTACCAGTGGTTCGTGCGCAACCCGGGCAAGATCTCGGACGCCTACACGATCGTGATCTGCGACGAGGCCCACACGGCGCTCGGCGAGAAGACGAGCGCGGCGATCCGCCAGTGGGTCGGCCCGGTGTTCGTCGGCATGACCGCGACCGGCGCGTTGATCGCCCGTCACGTCACCGATCTCTTCCCCACCCAGACCTCGCGCTTCGATCTCGCGCAGGCCGCGCGCCGCGGGGTGATCGCGCCGCTGCGCTGTGTGCGTATCCCGCCGGGGGTGGGCGTGCGCTCGATCTCCAAGGTGCCGCTGCGGCGCGGCGAGGTGGACCAGGACTTCGACCAGGAAGAGCTGGCCGCCCTGCTCGACCAGACGCCGTTCAACGTCGCGGTGGCGGACCTCTACAAGACCCGCTTCAAGGATCTGCCCGGGGTCGTCTACTCGGCGGGCGTACGCCACGCCCATAACGTGGCCGAGGCGTTCCGCGAGGCCGGCATGAAGGCCAGGGCGGTCTCCGGTGAGACGCCCAAGCGCGAGCTCACGCGCATCCTCGCCGCCTACGAGCGCGGCGAGATCGACGTGCTGGTCAACGCCCAGCTCCTCGCCGAGGGCTGGAACTCGCCGCGCGCGACGGTGTGCATGCACCTGGCGCCCACGGCGTCCAAGCGCGTCTATCAGCAGCGGGTCGGCCGTGTCACGCGCCGGACTCCGGGCAAGGAGGCCGGCATCATCGTGGACTTCGTCCACCCGGCGACGCCGAACGACGACCCCGTCGTGACCCTCCACTCGCTGCTCGACCGCGACGTCTACCGCGGCGGTGCGATCGTCGTCGGCCCGGTGCGCCGCGGCCGCGGCAGGCGGCTGCGCGTCGAGCGCCGCGTGGTGCCGGTGACCGCCGATGAGGACCGGCGCGCCCAGGTCTTCGAGCGCGAGCTCTGGCGCATGGCCGTCGAGCACCTGACCTGGGGCCAGCAGCAGGCCTGGGCGATGCTCGCGGGCGCGCGGGTGGCGTCGAACAACTGGCGCCGGGCGAAGGCGATGCTCCACTTCGACTCGACCGGCGAGCTGAGGCGAATCTTCCTCATCACCTGCCTGCGCCGCAACCGCAACACCCAGCTTCGCCTGCGCGCGCTCTCGGAGGTCGGCAATCTGCGCGATGCCGAGGCCTTCGACGACGCCGTCGAGATCGTCGGCGGCTGGTCGCGCGACGAGCGCCGCGAGGGCGTCAAGCTGCTGCTGCAGGCGCTCACCGAGAAACAGATCGGGCGCCGCGACCAGGCCGCGCGCTGGCTCTGGCACCTCGCCGAGTACTCGCGCGAGGTGCACGAGGAGTACGCCGTGCAGCGCTGGCCCGAGACCAAGCGCCTGCTCGGCCTGCTCGTGAACTCGGCCGGCGCGGCGCACGCCCGCAACGCCCGCCGGCTCGTGCAGGCGGCGCGCAAGCAGGACCGCAGGCTGTCGGCAGCGCTCCTCGCCGCGGCGCTGGCGCACACGCCCGAGGCGCAGCAGGTGCTGGACGGCGCGCGGATGCGGATGGCCCGCAAGCCAAGCGCGCTCGCCCGCGAGCTCCTGCGCAACTTCCCCAAGGGCAAGCGCAAGCGCGGCGGCCGCCGCCGGCGGCGCAAGGGCGGCGGGGATGCCGCCGAGGGCGCGGACGAGGCGGCGATCGTGCAGGCGCAGGAGACAAACGGGGACTCGCAGGAGCAGGACACCTCCGCGGAGCCGGATACCGATACGGCGGACTCGGACGAGCCGGACGACGCCGAAGAGCGCTCAGCGGCCTAGCGCGCTGCGCGCAGTGCGGTGCCTGCGCTTGGGTCCGGTCTGCGGCCGACGACGGCTGGGCAGGGGGACGTTTCTGGGCAACAGACCCGACTTGCTGTCGTCACGCGACATTGAGTCGGGAACGTTGGGTGGTTAGGCCAGCAGGTGGACCTCGCCCGCGTCGAGGGTCACGCGGCCGTGAGCGGTCTCGACAATCAATGCACCGTCGAGCCGATGATCCGGCCGCGATCGTCGATGTCGGTGGCGAACGACTCGCCGCGCGCTCCCGGGATCTTGATCGCGGTGAACCGCCCCTTGTCCAGCTTGAAGCCGTAGATCTGGAACTGGTCGTCGCGATAGGCGCCCACGATCTGGCCGCGGTTGTTGATGCCGTACGGCACCGGCCCTATGGCGATGCCCGGCCGGCCTTGGGAAGGGGGGAGCGGGAGGATCGAGGGTCGTCACGGTGCCGTCCTGCCTCGCGCCGGAATCCGCGGAGCGTCCCTGCCGCGTCGAGGTAGTAGCCGGCCGTCTGGCCCCGGTCGTTGACGTCCACGACCGCGGTGGCGGCAGCGCCGGGGACGTCGATGTCGGTGAAGTTGCCGCGCCGGTCGCGCAGGAAGCCGTGTATTGCTCCTCCGGAATCGAAGTAGCGGCCGGCGATCCGGCCCGAGTTGTCGATTCCGGTGGGGAAGGTCGACGTGGCGCCGGGAACATCGATCCTCGTGAACCTGCCCCGCTCGAGCAGGAAGCCTCGGACGTCCCCGCTGCTGTCGTCGCCGGTCTCCGTATAGATGCCCACGATCTGCTCGTGATCGTTGATCCTGGCCACCTCGGTCTCCTCGGCGCCCGGGAAGTCGATCTGGGTGAAACGGCCGCGCCTGTCGCGGAGGAAGCCGTGGGACCTGGCGGGCGTTGCCGACGGCTCGACGTAGGTGCCCACGATCTCGCCGCGCCGGCCAATGCCGGTCGGGAGGGTCTGGGAGACGGCACCGGGGGCATCGAAGGTGGTGAATTCCCCGCGCGTGCTCCGGAGGTAGCCGCTGATGGCGAGGTCGTAGTCGCCGACGAGCCGCCCGCGATCGTCGATGTCGTTGACGCCGGCGTCTCCGCCGATCGCCCCGGGGACGTCGACGTCCGTGAACTCGCCCCCGTCCGATACGAAGCCCTTGTAGATGAAGTCAGGGGCCTCGCGGTGGGCGCCCGCCAGCTGGCCGCGGTTGTTGATCCCGAACACCACGGTATCGCCGGCGCCGGGGAAGTCGATCGTGGTGATGGTGCCGTCGGTGTCGCGGAGGAAGCCGTGGAATTTCGCGGCGGCGTCGATGTAGGTCCCCACGATCCGGCCGGTGTCGTCGATGTCGAGGGCGAGCGTCACCGTGGCCCCAGAGACATCGATGGTGGTGATGTCGCCATTCGCTGTCGCGCAGGAAGCCGCGAGGCGTGCCCGTCGCGATCGAGATACTGGCCCACGATCTGCCCGCGATTGTTGATCCCGAAAGGCCGCGTCTGCGAGGCGCCCGGGATGTCGATCTTCCGGAAGCCGCGCTTGTCCAGCACGAAGCCGTGCTCGAAGAACTGGGCAGCCGTGTCGCGCTCGTGCGGTGTAGGTCCCGACCATCTGTCCGCGCGCGCGTTGGTCCTCCAGACGACGGTTCCCTTGGCGCCGGGGAAGTCGATCTGCCTGAAGCCGCGCTTGCTCCGCAGGAAGCCGTGGACGTCTCCGCCGGGCATCGCGGTAGGAGCCCACGATCCGGCCGCGGCCATCGGCGCCGGTGGCGGACGTGTCCTCGGCCCCCGGCGCGTCGATCGTGGTGAAGCCGCGAGCGTCGCGCAGGAAGCCGTGCCCGCGGTTTGCGCCGGCGCCGACGTCATCGGAACCTCGGGTGGCCGCGCGAGCGAAGGCGCTGGGGCTTGGCGTGCCCGTTTCGCTCGCGCCGCGCGGGCGCAGGCGGAGATGCCGTGGCGCCGAAGCCGAGCATGCTGTCGGGGCCAAGCAGCTGGGTTGGTGCGACTGCGGCGGACGCGGAAGCCGCCACCGTGAGCGCCGCAAGAATCAGCGCGACGGAGAGCGCGGCAGCCATCGCGGCCAACGGGCGCCGAGTCGGAGCGCGAGTGATTCAGCGAGGTGATCCGGTCCCGTTCGTGGCTCATACGTGCCCTATTCGCGGAAGGGCGGCTCCGTTTGGTTCACTCCCTAGCGCACGAACTCGATCTCGGGATAGGCCGTGGAGGGCCCGTCGAGCAGCTGGTTGTCGCGGTGTCGCAGGTGAAGGTCGAAGAACGCGGCGACATAGGCGCGCTGAGCGGCTATCGAGCGGTCGGGGTCGATCGTTCCGATGAAGGGCTCGACGGTCCCGGGCGGGAGGCCGAGCGCGCGGGCGATCTGGGGCAAGCCGACCTGGAGGTCTGAGAAGCTGCCGTGCTCGCTCTGCCGCAGCGTGATGTCGAGCTTCCAGCCCCGCTGGTTCGACCAGAACTCCCCCCAGCTGGGATCGCCGGCGGGAGGCGGGTCGGTGCTGAGGTGGTTGTGGCGCGCGTTCCCGAACAGCATGAACGGGCGGTCGAGTCCGCGCCTCACGACCTCGCCGGGCAGATACGGCCAGTCCTCGCTGATGCCGAGACCGTGGGCCATCGTCCCGTCCAGGTTGACGCCGGCGTCGATGCGCCGGTCGCCGACCATCGACTCGCCGGCGGTGTAGCCGCCGTAGGAGTAGCCGAACATGCCGAGGTGGCGGAGGTCGAGCGCGCCACGCAGCCCGCGTGGCAACCGGCGCCGCTCGGCATCCGGGTTTCGACCGCGATCGAGCTCGGCCAGCCGATCGAGCACCAGCCGGGTGTCGGCCACGCGGGCGTCGATCGCCTGCTTGAAGACCACCCTCAGCACCTTCGGGTCGCCGCTTTGAACCTCCGCGCCCTGACGCGCCAACCGGCCGTCGGGGAACTCGACCACCGGCGCCTCGTAGGTGTGATCAAAGGACACCACGACGTAACCGCGGCTGGCGAGATCCTCGATGAGAGCCGTGTTCTCCTCGCGAGACGCACCGAACCCGGGCGAGAACAACACCACCGGCCAGTCCCGAGCGCGGCGGCCGGGCGGACGGGCCACGGGCGCGGCCTCTCGCGAGTGTGCGCGGGCTCGCGCCAGATCGACGGACCCCGGCGCCAGGTTGGTCGGGGGCGCGGCGAGGCTCTCCTCGAGCGACGCCTGCCTCCGCCGGGGAGAACCAGCGGCTGCGCGGGTAGCGCTCGGCGTCCGGTGCCGGGTACGTGACAGTGGCCATCAGCTCCCGCGCTCGATCCGGCAACCACGGATCCCGCCGGTCGTCGTCGATCAGGTGCAGCGTCGTGCGACCGATCTCATACGGTCCCGTCGGCTCGGGCAGGGTGGGTGTGAACAACGCCCCCGGCGGCGACGCCGTCCCGATCGGCGCCGACGCGGCCGTGGCAAGCACGGCGAGCACGATCGCGAGCGCGAGCGCCGCGAGTCTGCTACGGCACACGCGTGTGCTGTCGAGGACCGTCATTGCTCACCGCCAGGAGACCCGAACTGGATGAAGAGGCCCCGGGGAAGGGGATGACGATCTGGCCGCGGTCGTTGATGTCCGCGGCGGTGGTGCCCGGTCCGGCCGGCGGATCGATGGTCGTGTAGACCCCGTCGTCGAGCAGATAGGCGTGCAGCCCTTGGGCGTCGGCGTACTGGCCCACGATCTGGCCGCGGTTGTTGATCGCGAAGGGCACGGTCGCCGTAAAGCCCGGAGTGCCCGTCGACGTCGACTGCCCTGGGGGATCGATCGTGGTGAAGACGCCTTGCGCAGCCGAAAGCCGGTGACGTTCTCCCGCTTGAGCTCGCATCTTGGTAGCACGTCATCGCTGAACGGCTTGCCCGCGACCGTGGATCGAGTTCGGTGGGACTGTGCCGTCGGCGTCGGGCGCGGCGTCGCCGTAGAAGCCCACGACCTCGCCGCGGTTGTTGATGTCGTGGGCCTGGGTGACGAAGGCGTCGGGGACGTCGATCCGCCTGATATCTCCATCGGGCTCGCGCAGGAAGCTGCCGCCGACGCCGTTGGGTCGGGCGGGGTCCGCGTAGAAACCCACGACGCGGCCGCGGTCGTTGATGCCGAGGGGGAGCGTGCTCGAGGCGCCGGGGACGTCGAATCTGGTGAAGCGGCCGCGCTTGTCACGGAGAAAGCCGTGAGGCGGCGACCCAGCGCCGGCGTCATATGAACCCACGGTCTGGCCCCGGTTGTTGATTGCGACGTGGACGGTCCTCCCGGGGCTCTCGGGAACATCCGCGAGGGCGGAGAAGACGCCCTTGCGCAGCAGGAGATTGCCGCTCGCGCCGGGCTGCGCAGACGCCGAGCCCGCCACGCCGAGCAGCGCGAGAGCGAGGGCGGCCGCAACGACCGTGATCAGGTGGCGAGGGATGCTTGTCACGGTGAGTGGGGTCATGCCGGTTCGGATCACTCAGAGATCACCGGACTGTCCACGTAGCAGGAGATTCCCGCTCGTCGCACGCGGTGTTTGGTGCCGCCGGTCGGAGCTCGACGTCGCACGGGGGTTCTCATACAGGCCCACGATCTGACCGTGGTCGTTGAGGCCGGTGACCAGGGTCCTGGGCGCCCCCGGAAAGTCGATCGGGGTGAAGCGTCCGTTGACGCCCCTACGAAGCACGAACCCGCGGAACCCCGCCACCGGATACGCCTCGGTGGGCGTCAGCGTGAAGCCGGAGATCCGGCCGCGGTCGTTGATCCCGACGGGCGCAGTGAACGGGACGCCCGGCGCGTCGAAGGTCGTGTATCGACCCTTGTTCATCAGGAAGCCGTGGGCCCTCCCCGCCGCCAGATCGTCAGCGTCGCCGTAAGCGCCTACGATCTGGCCGCGGTTGTTGATGCCGTAGGCCATGGTTGTCGCGGCCCCTGGGGGCTCGATTGGGGTGAACCGGCCCTCGCTCCAAAGGAAGGCGTTGTCCGTCCCGTTGCCGCTCGGGGTCGAGGTAGGCGCCCACCACCTGCCCCTGATCGTTGATGCCGAACGCTCCGGTCATGCCAGCATCGGGGAAGTCGATCCGGGTCACGTTTCCGCGGTCCAACAGAAACCCGTGCGTCTTGGCGCCCGGACCCTTCACGAGCGGGGTGTTCTCGCTGTAGATGCCGACGACCTGGCGGCGGTTGTTGATGCCGACGGCCCAGGCCGACTGGGCGCCCGGGATCCTGATGGTCGTGAACCGGCCCGCCCGGTCCCGCATGAATGCCTGCTCGCTGGCGCCGTCGAAGTATCTACCGACGATGTGGCCGCGATCGTTGATGTCATAGGGCAGGGTCTCGAGGCGGGCCTCCGGCGCATCGAAAGCCGTGAAGCGACCCTTGTCCAGGACGAAGCCGGGCGCCGGGGTGCGAGGGGCGTAGACGAACCCACCGGCGGAGCCGGCTGGTGCCTTCCCGCGGCGAGACGTCTCCGGGCCGAAGTCAGAGTCGAGCACGCCGGCTAGTCCCATCGACGCCGTCGCCCGCGGCGCCGCGGACCCGGCGGGCGCCGACGTGGCCGCGGCCAGGACGGCGAGCACGACCGCCACAGCGAGGGCCGCCAGCGTGCGACGGCGGATGCGAGGGCTGTCGAGGAGCATCATTCCGCACCCCCTTGTGGCGGGCAGGTGCTGCCGTCGGTCGTGCCGGGGGCGGGGATGAGGATCTGGTCCCGGTCGTTGAGGCCGAAGGCGGCGGTGTCGCACCTGTCCGGCGCGTCGATCCGCTTCAGCGGCGGCGGTCGAGCTGGAAGCTGCGCAGCTTCGGTGTCGCGTCGAGGTAGCGCCCGACGATTCGGCCGCGGTCGTTGATCTCGCTGGCCTCGGAGTGAAGAGCGCCCGGCGGGTGGATGGTCGTGAACTCGCCGTCGTCCCACTTCCACGCGCGAAGCGTTCCCGCGTCGTCGCCGTAGCTGCCCACGAGCCGGCCGCGGTCGTCGATGCCGACGACCCTCGTCCCGTTCATGCCGGGCGTGTCCGTCGCGCCCGGATGGTCGATCGTGGCGACGACGCCGCGGCGCAACACGAAGCCGTGCTGAGCCCCGGCCCCGTCCGTGTAATTGCCCACGATCGCACCGCGGTTGTTGATCTCGTAGGGCGCTGTGGTGATGGCGCCGGGGACGTCAAACTTCGTGATGGCGCCCCCTGTCCCAGACGAAGCCGTGGACCGGGCCGGTCTCGCCTGTGACGGGGTCGACGGTCGCGTCCGGCGCCACCCAGCCCCCCACGACCTGGCCGAGGTCGTTGATCCCGAAGGGCGCCGTGGCCATCGCGCCGGGAACGTCAATCCTGGCGACGCGCCCGTTCTTCATGAGGAAGCCGCGGATCCGCGGCGTCCCGTCGGAGTCGTCGGCATATACGCCCGCGATCTGGCCGCGGTTGTTGTTGCGGACGTGCACGGTCTGGAGCGCGCCGGGCACGTCCGGCAGCGGCCGGAAGACTCCCCTGTCGAGCAGAAGGCCGCCGTCCGACGAGCCGACGGGCGGCCGCCCCATTCGGGCCGCCTGTGCGCGCGCCGCCTGGGGGCGGAGCTCGAGCTCAGGCAGGACGCGAGGACCGAGGCTCAGGCGGGGCTTCGCCGCGCCGAGTGCCTGCGTCGAGGACGCGGACCCCACCGCCGCGCCGGCGGACGCCGACGCGACCACTAGCGCGGCGAGCACGATCGCCGCGACGATGGCTAGGAGTCCGCGGCGGCGAGTGCTAGTGCCGGTGCCCGGCGTCATCGCGTCCCCTCCTGGTCGCCGAGCCCGAAGGGCAGCCGGGGGAGCAGACGCGGCGGCTGCACGCGTGTCCTCGCGATGCTCGGCGCCGCAGCGGGGTTTCCGTACAGGCCCACGACCCGGCCGCGGTCATCGAGCCCACGCACGATGGTTCCGACTGCGCCGGGGTAGTCGACCCAGCCAAAGGGACCGTCGGGACCCTTGCGCAGAACGAACCCGCGCGCGGACGTCATGTTCCCGTCGGCGTCGTAGCTGGCCCCGCTACCGGCGATCTGGCCCCGGTTGTTGATGTCGAACGCGAAGGTGACGGGGGCGTCGGGGGCAGCGAACGTCGTGTAGACGCCCTTGCTCAGCAGGAAGCCGCGAGTGGTGCCGTCGGCGTCCAGGTAGGCGCCCACCATCTGGCCGCGGTCGTTGATGTCGGTGACGACTCCGCCGAGGGAGCCAGGCCCATCGATGGTGGTGAGCCGCCCCTTGTTCCACAGGAAGCCGTGGAAGGTGCCGCCGGCGTCGACGTACTCGCCCACCACCCGACCGTGGTTATCGATCCCGAGGGCCTGCGTCTCCATCGAGCCGGGGACGTTGATTGTCGTGAACCTGCCCCGGTGGAAGAGGAAGCCCTTGGAGCCCGGCGCCCCCACGCTGATGCCGGTCTCGTTGAAGCCGCCGGCGATCTGGCCGTGGTCGTTGATCTTGTTCGCGTTGGTCGATATCGCCCCGGGAACGTCGAACTGGACGAACCGGCCGTTCTTCTTCCGAACCGAACCATGGCCTCTGCCGTCGGGGCCATCGAAGCTGGGGTCGTCGAAGCCGCCCGCGATCAGGCCGCGGTTGTTGATGCCGTGGGCGTACGTATGTGTACGAGCCCGGGGGGCCTGGATCGTCGTGTAGCGGCCCTTGTCCAGCAGGAACCCCGGGGAACGAATGCTGGAAGGCTCGCTCGGCGCAGGCGGTTCAGCGGCGGCGCTCGCAGGCGAAGCGGCCAGGCCAAGGACGGCGAGAGCTGCGGCGACGCAGAGGAGCGCCACGACCACCTGGAGCCCGACGCTCGCCCGTAGCACGGAAGCGGGTTGGTGCTGTGCCCGGCCCATGCACACCCATTTCGAGGGAACCCCCCCGATCGGATCAGTCCGTCGGCCCGAACCGGTGGTCGATGGGCGCTACGAGGGAGTCAGGTGGACCTCGCCTGCGGCCAGGGTGACGCGACCCGTCTCCGTCTCCACGATCAGCCCTCCGCTCGCGTCGATGCCGGCAGCGGTCCCCTCGCCGCCCGCCAGCGGATCCGCTCTCCACGCAGCGCGTCGCGGTCGCTCCAGGCGGCCAGCACCGCCTCGTCCGCTGCCTCGAGCCACTCATCGAGTGAGGTGAGCAGGTCGGCGAGCACCGATTCGGTGCTGCGCTCGATCCCCGCGAGCCGGAGCGACGTGGCTGTCTCCGCCAGCTCGGGCGGAAAGTCCTCCGTCGTGACGTTCAGCCCGATGCCGAGCACCGCCCAGCCCTCCTGCGGGCGCCCCTCGACCAGGATTCCGGCGAGCTTGCGGCGCTCGAGCCAGATGTCGTTTGGCCACTTGATCTCGCAGCGGACGGGCAGCGCCTCGCAGATCGCGACGGCGGCGGCGAGCGGCAGCGTCGGCGCAAGCCGCCGCGTGACGAGCGACATCAGCACCGCCGAGCGGGCCGGCGCCGTCCAGGTGCGGCCCTGGCGTCCGCGGCCGGCGCTCTGCTCGTCCGCGGTGACGAGCGTGCCATGCGGCGCGCCCGCCGCCGCGAGCTCCTTCGCGCGCTCGTTCGTCGAGTCGGTGAGGCGGAGATGGACGCGCGGCGTCCCGATCATCGCGGCCGCAGCCGCACCTCGGCGTCCGGCCGAATGCCGAGCGTGGAGGCGGCGTCGCCACGGTTGATCGCGACGGCGAGCGTTCGGTAGGCGTCCTCGTACACGAGCAGCTCGCCCGGCGTCACGTCCGCGAACGTATGGGCGTACTTGGCGAGATAGCGCTCGCCCCCGGTCTCGATCTCGATCGTTTCCCCGAGGGTGATCCCGGTGCCCGCCAGGCCGTTGTGATCGACGTTCAGGCCCGCGTTGCCGAACCGGTCGACGACAAGTGCGTGGGCCACGAGTCCGCCCGCCTCATGACGCGGCTCTGGAAGCTCGACCGTGGTCAGTGAGGCGGGGTCGAGCGGATCGCCCGCGTCGGCCAGCTCGGCCCCGGCCGCCAGGTGGGCGGCCACCGGGGCGAAGATGTCGCGCCCGTGGAAGGTGGCAGAGACCGGCTCGAGCCGGTGTGGTGACCGGGTGATGTCGACCACGAGCTCGACGCCGCCGCAGCGCTGCCAGGCGAGGCTCAGCAGGCCGTTGTCCGGACCCACGAGTATGCGGCCGTCGCCCGTCCGAAGGGCCAAGCCGCGGCGCTCCGTTCCCACCTGGGGATCGACCACGGCCACGTGTACTCCAAGCGGCATGTAGGGCAGCGTGTTGCGTAGGACCAGGGCGCCCTGGCGCACCGAGTAGCGGCGGATGCCGTGCGTGATGTCGATGATCCGCAGCTCCGGCTCGATGCCGCGCATGACGCCGTGGCAGACGCCCACGAAGTCGTCGTCGCGGCCGTAGTCGGTGAGGAGGGTCACGATCACGGCGACGATTCTCCCGCGTCGGCCAGGAGCGCCTCCACCAGGCCGTCGATGTCGTGGCGCGCGGCCTCGACGTGGACGGTCAGCCCGAGCTCGCGCGCCGTCTCGGTCGTGACCGGGCCGATCGAGACGATCCGCGCCGCCTCCGGCAGCTCGCCCCCGGCCTCGAGGAAGAAGCGCACGGTGGAGCTCGACGTGAAGGTCACGTAGGTGGCGCGCGCCAGCCGCTCACGTTGCCGCGCGGCGAGCGGTTCGGCCAGCGTCTCGTACAGGGCGACGTCGTCGACCTCGGCTCCGCGCTCGCGCAGCGCGTCGGGCAGCACCGGCCGCGCCCCGGCGGCGCGGGCGACCAGCACACGGCGCCCGTCCACGCTCAGCGGGCCAAGCGCCTCGACGAGGCCCTCCGCCACGAAGCGCTCGGGCACCACGTCCGCCCGCACGCCACGGCGCTCGAGCTCCGCCGCCGTGCCCGGCCCGATGGCGGCCACCGCCCCGCCCAGGGCGCGAGCGTCGCGGCCTGCCGCGGCCAGCGCGTCGAACAGCAGTCGCACGCCGTTGGGGCTCGTGAGGCAGACGAGCGCGTAATCGCTGATGCGAGCCACGGCCTCGAGGAGGGCGCCGTCGAGCGGCCGCGGCTCGATGCGGATCGCCGGCGCCTCGATCACCTCCGCGCCCAGTTCCGCCAGCCGGGCGGCGAGCTCGCTCGCCTGCGCGCGGGCGCGGGTGACCGCCACCACCTGGCCGTACAGGGGCCGGGCCTCGAGCCAGCGGAGCGCGTCGTGCAGCCCGGCCACGGGGCCTACGACGGTGATCGAGGGCGGCCGGATGGCCTCCGCGGCCGCGCGCGCCGCGATCCCCGAGAGCGTGTCCACCAGCGTCCGCTGGCCCGGCTGCGTGCCACGCTCCACGATCGCGGCCGCCTCGCCCGGGTCGCGTCCCGCCGCGACGAGCCGCTCGGCGATCAGGGGCAGGTTCTTGACGCCCATGTACAGCACGAGCGTGCCCGGAAAGCGGGCAAGCGCGTCCCAGTCGAGCACCGGCTCGTGCTTGTCCGGATCCTCGTGCCCGGTGACGAACGCCACCGCCGAGGCGGCGTCGCGATGGGTCACGGGGATGCCGGCGTATGCCGGCGCGGCCACCCCGGCGGTCACCCCCGGCACGACCTCGAACCGGAGCCCCGCTGCGGCCAGCGCCTCGGCCTCCTCACCGCCGCGCCCGAAGACGAACGGATCGCCTCCCTTCAGTCGCACCACACGCTTGCCCGCGCGTGTCAGCTCGACGAGCAGCGAGTTGATCTCGTCCTGTGCGAGCGCGGGCGCGCCGGGCTCCTTGCCGACGTAGCGCAGCTCGGCGTCCGCGGCGCGCCCCGTCGAGGGCGCCCGGAGGAATCAGCCGGTCGTAGAGGATCGCGTCCGCCGTGGCGATCAGCTCGAGCGAGCGGCGCGTCATCAAGCCCGGGTCGCCGGGGCCGGCGCCCACCAGATACGCGATGCCGCCGCTCACGGCGCGAACGCTATCCGTGAGCGCGCCGGCCCGGCGCGCGTTCCTAGTGCTGGATCACCGACAGCACGTTGCCCGCGGGATCCCTGAACCAGGCGATCAGCGGGCCCCCGCCGCGGAAGATGCCCTTCTCGTCGGTCTCGACTTCCGTGCCCTCGTAGCGCTCGAACTCGACGCCGCGCTCGGTCAGCTCGTCCACCGCCTGCTCGACGTCATCGACGGGGAAGTTGAGGATCGTGAACTCGGCCGGCGTGTGGTCGGGCTTGGGGTAGACGAGCGTGCCCCGATCGCCGGCGATGTGCAGTGTCAAGAGCCCGTTCTCCTCGGACACCTCCAAGCCGAGGGTGTCCCCGTAGAACTCCTTCGCGCGCGGGATGTCGTCAACCGAGAAGCCGCTGTAGGCCTTGGTGTCGCGGAACATTCGCTTTGCCTCCTCGTCTGGTTTCGCAAGTGAGACCGGCTGACGACGGCGAACTAATCGGCCGCCGGCTCAGTCGAGCCGGTCGGGCAGGCCGAAGCGGCCGAAGTACGCGAGGGTGCGCTCCGGGTCGAGCGGCTGGTCCGGGAAGCGGGCGTAGTACTCGGGGTCCGTTCCCTCGATGCTGCGATTGAGGAAGGAGGTGACGTCGCTGATCTTGTCCCCGTCGAAGCTCAGCACGTTGAGCGCGAACGGCAGGTAGGCCTGCTGATCGTCATTCCACTCGTAGGCGGCGAAAGCCGGTTGCCCGTTCGCGCGCGCGGGAATGTGGCGCCAGCGCCACTCGCCCGACAGCGGGCCGAGGCGCAGGAACCCGGGAAGGTCGGCGCCCCGGTACCAGGACGCGAGGGGCGGCATCGACCAGGCCGCGTCCTTGGCGAGCATCGAGACGACGGCGTTGATGTCGTCCTTCTGCATGGCGTCCATGAAGCGCTCGACGAGCGACCGCACCCGCTGGTCGCCGAGCGAGCGCAGCGTGGCCTGCTGGCTCTGCTCGGGCACCCGCTCCTCCACCGCCTGGCGCGCGCGTTGCAGGGCGCTGTTGACGGAGGCGGTGCTCGCGTCGAGGGACTCGGCGGTCTCCTTGGCGGAGAAGCCCAGCACCTCACGAAGGATCAGGGTCGCGCGCTGTCTCGGGGGCAGGTGCTGAAGCGCCGCCACGAAGGCCAGCTCGACGCCCTCGCGCCGCTCGTAGCGGGCCTCGGGCGCCGCGTAGCCGTCCTCCACGGCGAGCTTCTCGTCCGGGTACGGCTCGACCCAGACCGACTCGACGACCGGCGCGCCCGCGGTCTGGTGCGGGTCGGTGGAGGGCCCGTAGTCGATCGGCAGCACGCGCTTGGGGCGCCGCGCGATCATGTCGAGGCATACGTTGGTCGCGATCTTGTAGAGCCAGGCGCGCAGGGAGTGGCGCGGCTCGAAGCGCGGCAGCGCGCGCCAAGCTCGCAGCAGCGCGTCCTGCACGGCGTCCTCGGCGTCATGCACCGAGCCGAGCATCCGATAGCAGTGCGCGTGCAGCTCGCCGCGATGGGGCTCGACCAGGTCGCGGAAGGCGTCCTCGTTCCCGTTGCGCGCCGCCTCGAGCAGCTCTCTCTCACGAGCGTTTACGGCCGTCCCGGTGGTGCTCATGACCACCAGGGTAGATGCCCCTGGGCTCAGAGGACCGGCGGCAGCCCGAGCGCCGGGAACAGGTCGGGTGGGAACGTGATGACCTCCGCGATCGCGTCGCCCTCGATCCGGAGTCACGTCGAGGGCGAGCGGCCTGTATTCGGTCTCTCCCGGGCGCTTCAGGTAGCACGCCACCGCCGGCTGCATGTTGACCCCGGTGACGATCCCACGCATGTGGCCGAACTTCTCGATGTCGAACCCCTCCGCCCAGGCGCTGACGACGTTCTCACGCCCGACGTACAGCTCGGGCTCCGGGGGCATGGCGAAGCGCAGGTCCTCGCGCATGATCGCGACCATGGCGTCGGGATCGGCCTTCTCGGTCGCTTCGACATAGCGCTGGAGGAGCTCGCGCTCGCGCGGGCTCGGACTCGAGCCCGCCGCCCAGTCGAGCCGGCGCTCCGGGAGGTACTGCTGCAGCCCCGCCCGGGCGCGCTGAAGCGCGCTGTTCACGGAGGCGACGCTCGTTCCGAGCAGCCTGGCGCTGTCCTTCGACGACCAGCCCAGGACGTCGCGCAGGATCAGCACCGCGCGCTGGTTCGAGGTCAGCCGCTGGATCGCGACGATGAACGCGAGCTCGATCGTCTCCTTTGAGACGACGGCGGCCTCCGGCTCGGCGTCGGGCGCGGGAATGCCCTCGAGCAGCCGGTCCGGGTAGGGCTGCAGCCACGTGACCTCGAAGGGCGGCTGCTCGCCGGTTCCGGCCTTCTCCGCCGCAGGCGGGCGCCGCGGCCGGCGCTTGAGCACGTCGAGGCAGGCGTTCGTCGCGATCCCGTACAGCCACGCCCGGAACGACGCCTCGCCCCGGAAGGTCGCGCGCTTGCGCCACGCTCGCAGGAGCGTCTCCTGCGTCAGGTCCTCCGAGTCCTCGAACGATCCGAGCATGCGGTAGCAGTGGACCTGGAGCTCGCGCCGGTAGCGCTCGGCGAGCACCGCGAAGGCGGACTCGTCGCCGGCCTTTGTCGCGGCGGCCACCGCGCCCAGTTCGTCGCGGGTGGCTTCGGCAGTCGTCATCGGACGGTTCTCCATTTCGGGGGTGTAGCCGCTGTGACGACGACTCGCCGAAAAACTCATCGCGGGCCGGCCGTCAGCTCGGCCTCAGCGAGCAGCTCGGCCGCCCCTGCCGCGCGCAGGCGCGTCGCGACAGCGGTGCCCAGCTCCGCGGGTTCCGCGGCCGAGCCCTCGAGCGAGTCCGTGATCCAGTGTGACCCGTCGGGCAGGCCCACGAACGCCGTCAGCCGCAGCGCGTCGCCGGCCGGCTCCGCGTGCGCGCCCACCGGCGTGTGACAGGTGGCATCCAGCTCGCCGACGAGGGCGCGCTCCGCCATCAGGCAGGCCAGCGCGCTCAGGTCCGTGACGGCGGAGGCCGCGGCCGCGGCGGACTCGTCGCCGGCGCGGGCCTCGAGCGCCAGGCAACCCTGGCCCGCGGCGGGCACGAGCTCCGCGAGCGGGACACCGCGGTCCGCCCGTCCGAGCCGCGCCAGCCCGGCGCAGGCGAGCACGATCGCGTCGTACGCGCCTTCCTCCAGGCGGCGAAGGCGGGTGTCGACGTTCCCGCGCAGCTCGCCGATCCGGAGATCGGGCCGCAGCGCCAGCAGCGCGGCGCGCCGGCGCAGGCTTGCCGTGCCAACCAGGGCACCCTCGCTCAGCTCGTCCAGCGAAGCCGCGCCGCAGAGCGCGTCGCGCGCGTCGGCGCGCTCGGGCACGCCCACGATCGCCAGGCCCTGCGGGAGCTCGCCGGGCACGTCCTTGGCGGAGTGGACGGCTAGGTCGATCTCGCCCGCGAGCAGCGCCTCCTCGATCTCCTTGACGAAGCGGGTCTTGTCGGCGATCTCCGCCGCGCCGTCGCGGCGCTCGTCGCCCGAGGTCCTGATCGGGACCAGCTCGACCTCTGCCTCGAGCCGCTCCGCCACCCAGCGCGCCTGCGCCAGCGCGAGCGCGCTTCCGCGCGTCCCCAGGCGGATCGTCACCGGCCGCGGCTGCGGCGGGCGGCGTCCAGCCGGGTGACGGCGGCCGGCGCCTCGTCGTGCGGCGCCAACGCCGCCTCGAGCCCGAAGAGCTCGTGCAGCGCGTTCACGTAGCGGTATGAGGCGCCCTCGCCGACCGAGCCCTTCAGCCGCAGCGTCGGCTCGTGCAGGAGCCGGTTGACCACGGCACGCGCCATCACCGCGAGCCGTTCGCGGTCGGCCTCGGTGAGCGATTCCCAGGCGCTCTCGTTCTCGCGCAGGACCTGCTCGACGATCTCGTCGCCACGACGGCGCAGCGCCGAGATCGTCGGCACCACGTCGAGCGCGGACAGCCAGCTCCGGAAGCGCTCCACGTCCTCGCGCACGAGCGCGCGCGCCTCCTCGGCCTCGCCCTTGCGCACGCTGAGGTTGCGCGCCACCGCCCGCTGCAGGTCGTCCATGTCGTACAGCGCGATGCCCGGGCAGTCGCGCACGCCCGGGTCGATGTCGCGCGGCACGGCGAGATCGAGCAGCACCAACGGCCGGCCCATGCGCGACACGGCCACGGCCTCGAGCTCCTCGCGGCCGACGAT
This sequence comes from uncultured Thermoleophilaceae bacterium, assembly GCA_963757815.1. Classification (GTDB taxonomy): domain Bacteria; phylum Actinomycetota; class Thermoleophilia; order Solirubrobacterales; family Thermoleophilaceae; genus JACVRW01. The sequence goes on from CAVWSN010000018.1 coordinate 335,941, forward strand.
CTGGTGCGGGGCGCCGGTCGAGCTGATCACGATGTCGGCGTTCTCGAGCTCGCCCGGCATGTCGTCGAACGACAGGGCGCGGCCGCCGAAGCGCTGCGCCAGTCCGAGCGCCCGGTCGTAACGGCGGTTCGCGACGAACAGCGTCTCCACGCCGCGATCACTGAGCGCGCGCGCCGTCAGCTCGGCGTTCTCGCCCGCGCCGATCACGAGCACGCGCTTGGCGGTGAGGTCGCCGAGGAAGTCGGCCGCCAGCTGCACGGCGACCGACGACACCGACACGCTCGAGCGCGCCACGCCGGTCTCGCTGCGGACGCGCTTGCCGGCCGCCAGCGCGTCACGGAAGAGCCGGTTCGACACCGGCCCGGTCACGCCCTCGACGAGCGCCAGCTCGTAGGCGCGCTTGACCTGACCCTGCACCTCGGTTTCGCCGACGATCATCGAGTCGAGGCCCGCGGTGACGGCGAACAGGTGCTCGACCGCCTCGGTGGCGCGCAGCGAGTAGATCGCCCCGAGCAGCTCGGTCAAGCGCAGCCCCGCCTGGTGCGACAGGATCCCGAGCGCCGCGTTCTCGGCCTCGACCGGGTCGGCCGCGACCATGTACAGCTCCGTGCGGTTGCAGGTGGAGATCGCGACCGCCTCGTGTACCGCATCGTGGTCGACGAGCTCGGCGAGCACGCGCGAGGCGCGCCCTTCCGGCAGCGCCAGCTTCTCGCGCAGCGGCAGTGGCGCCGTCTTGTGGTTGGCTCCGAGCGCCAGCAGCTCGGCGGTCACCGGTCGTCCTCCGACGCCAGCTCCGAGATCTCGCGCTCGATGCGCGCGATCTTCGTGCCGATGATCGCCACGTAGACGAGGATCAGCGCGACGAACACGACATACGCGCCGGCCACGTACTTGCCGGCTTCGTCAAGCGGCAACGCGGGCACGTTTCCTCAGCTTCTTCAGCTGCATGGATGCGTTCTTGGCGGTCAACTCGAGCTTCCAAAGAGTGACAAACAGGAGCGCCATTCCGAGCAGCGCCACGAGAAATGTCAGCCGCATCTCGCCGGGCAGGTCGCCGCCGGTCTGCGAGAGGACACGCGGGTGGGTGTAGGACTCGGCCAGGCGCACGGCGATGAAGTTAAGCGGCACGAAGGCGCCGGCGGCGATCGCGAACACCGACGAGTAGCGCGCCTGGCGGTCCGGGTCCTCGATCGAGAAGCGCAGCGGGTAGTAGACGCAGTAGAGGAGGAAGACCACGAGGAAGGAGACGAGCACGGGCTCGTCCCACACCCACCAGTGGCCCCACGACGCCTTGGCCCAGATCGCCCCCGTTACGAGCACGCCGACGCCCAGGATGATCGAAAGGTGGATCGCGACGTAGGAGCGCATGTCCCACGAGCGGTCGCCGCTGCGCAGATGCTTGATCGCCATCACGCCGCCGGCGATCCAGCCGCCCAGCGCCACGATCGCCATCGGCACGTGGACGTAGAAGATCTTCTGGACGAAGCCCTGGTCGGCATCGAGCGGTGCGTAGAAGAAGACGAGTGCGAACGCCGTCGTGAGCGTCACGGCGGTGGCCCAGGCGAGCGGAGCGAAGCCCTTCGAATACATCAGTCCTCGAGCAGGTAATCGAAGACAGCGACGGAGACCAGCACGAAGACCACATCGTAAAGCGTGAGGAGCCCCAGCCAGCGTGCGAGGTCCTCGGGACCGGCGACCGGGCGGAACAGCGGCTCGGTTGCCTGTGCGCAGGCGATCAGGAGCGGCACGAGCAGGGGCAGCAGGAGCAGCGGCACGATCAGCTCGCGTGCCCGTGTCTCCGCGGCAAGCGCGGATACGAGCGCTCCCACCGCCGCGACCCCCAGATTGCCGAGCGCGAGGATCGCGAGCAGCTCGGGGAGTGCACCGTCCAGGCCAGGTCCGAGCAGGAACAGCGCGAAGGCGGGCACCGCCACGAGCTCGACCGCGCACAGGAAGATGAACAGCGCCGCCGCCTTCGCCACGAACAGGGCGGTGCGGTCGACCGGCGCCAGCAAGAGGCCCTCGATCCCGCCCTGCTCCCGCTCCGCGGCGAACAGACGCGACACGCCGATCACGGCGGCCAGCAGCACCGTCACCCAGAGCACGCCCGATGCAAGCTCTCCGTCGAGCGTGTCGCGGTCCAGCCCGAAGTGGAACAGCACGTACACGGTGACCGTGAACAGCGTCATCGCGGGCACGGATTCCTTTGTGCGCCACTCGATACGCAGGTCCTTGCGCAGAATCGCCCGCGCCGCGGCGATCACCGGTAGAGCTCCCGGTCCGCCGCGGCGGGCCGGCCGCCCTTGAGCCCGAGCGCCAGGTCGGATTCCGCGAGCGCGCCCTCCACGTCGTGGCTCACCAGCACCCTCGTGCGCCCGGATTCCCTGCCGATCAGCGGCTCGAGCCGCTCGGCCGCGGCCGGGTCGAGGTTCGCTCGCGGCTCGTCGAGCAACAGCAGCTCGGGGTCATGGAGAACGGTGCGGGCAACCGCCAGGCGCTGCACCATCCCCCGCGAAAGGTCGCGCACGGGCTCGTCGGCGCGCCGCTCCATGCCCACGGCGGCCAGCAGCCGCTCGATCCGCTCGCCGCCGACGTCGTGCAGCGCGGCGTGGTAGGCGAGGTTCTCACGCCCGCTCAGCTCGCGGTAGAGGAGGGGCTCGTGCCCGAGGTAGCCGACCCTGCCCGGCACCTTCCAGCGCTCCCGCGGCAGCTCTGCGCCGAGCACGCGCGCCCTGCCGGCGTGAGGGCGCAGGAGCCCGGCCAGCACACGCAGCAGGGTGGTTTTCCCGGCTCCGTTCGCGCCGAGCACCGCGAGCGTCGCCCCGCGCGGCACGCTCACCGTCACCCCGGCGAGGGCGAGCCGCTCGCCATAGCGGCGCTCGAGACCGTCGAGCTCGATCGCCGGCTCCATGGCGGCGAAGCCTATGCTGAGCCCGTGCCGCGTCTCGTGGGGATCAACCATGTCGTGCTCGAGGTGAGCGACCTCGACGAGGCACTCGAGTTCTACGGGCGCCTGTTCGAGCTCGAGCTGCGCGGCCGCGTGCCGGGGATGGCCTTCATCGACATCGGCGACCAGTTCCTCGTGCTGAGCGAGGGGCGGTCGCAGCCGCCCGACGACGAGCGCCACTTCGGCCTCGTCGTGGACGACCGGGACGAGACCCGGCGCCTGCTCGAGCAGGCGGGTGCGGAGAGATTCTCCCGCGGCCGCGCGGCGACGGGCTCGACTTTCGCGACCCGTGGGGGAATCACATCCAGGTCGTGCAGTACTCGGATATCCAGTTCTCGAAGACTCCGGCGGTGCTCCGCGGGATGGGGTTGGACGGGCTCGGAAAATCCGAGGCGGCGCTTCGCGAGCTGCGCGCGAAGGGCCTCGAGTAGATCCCGTCAGGCGGCCGCCAGCGCGCCGGCTCGCCCTGCGAGGAGCTCCGCTCGGAGCTCGTGCGGGCGATCGCTCGTCACCGCGTCGAGGCCGAGCCCCAAGAGAGGCTCGAGCAGGGCGGCGTGGTTGACCGTCCCGGTGGTCACGCTGAGGCCATGGGCAAGGAGCGGCTCGGTCAAGGCGGGGGTGAGGAGGAAGTGCTCGACGCAGACTCCGTGCAGCCCGGCGTCCTTCGCCCAGGCGGCGAGCGGCTCGACCGGGCAGTCGGCCCACAGCACGAGCCGAGCCCGAAAGCCACAGCCGGCGGCGAGCTTGCAGGCGCCCGACCAGAAGCTGATGACCTCGATCCGGTCGCGCGTGGGATCGTGGCGGAGCCGATCGCACAGGACGAGCGCCGTTCGCCGGGCGAGCGCCGCGTCGGCGTGCGCCTTGACCTCGAGCTGGAGCGTCGCGTCCCGCGGGGCGCGGCGCAGCAGCTCCTCGAGGAGCAGCGGCCGCTCGTGGCTCGGCGTGCCGTCGGCGTGGCGCAACCGCCCGGCGCAGATCTCGGCCGCCGTGCGCTCGTGCGCCCAGCCGCGAAGTGTCGTGCCCGCGTCGAGGAGCGGGTCGTGCAGCAGCACGAGCTCGCCGTCGGCGGTGAGGCAGCAATCCGTCTCGAGCCCGCCCAGCGGGCCGTCGAGCGCGCGCGCGAGCGCCGCGCCGGAGGAGTCCGGCCCGTAGGCGCGGCCGAGCCGGTGTGCGAAGAGCGGCGGCAGCATCCGCAGCCAGAGTCGCCCCAGGCAGCCCCTTCCCGGTTACCGGCCCGGAACCGTCGAGTAAAAACGCCGTGAACGCGCTCTGCGCCGTCAGGCCGTCAGCCGGGCCAGGACCCGAGGGTGGCCGTCCACCTCGACCTCGCTGATTCCCTCGGACCGCTCGAAGCCGGCCGCGCGGGCGAGCTGGGCGAGGCCGGCCTGCGCGAAGCCCCAGTACACGAAGCTGTCGCCGGCGTAGACCTGGCCGGGCTCGAGCGGCCGGACCTCGGCGCCGTCGCGATCCTTGGAGGGAACCCCGTATGTCTCGACGAGGACGGTTCCACCCCGAACCGTGCGCTCACGCAGCACGCGCAGCAGACCGAGCGGATCCTCGACCCGGTGCAGGATTCCGAAGCAGTAGATGAAGTCGAACGCCTCGTCGAGCCGGTCGATCTCGAGGGCGTCGAGGTGCCGGTACTCGACCGTAGAGCCGAGCAGGCGGTGGATCGCCTGGAAGCCTTCCCCGCCCTCCAGCTCGATTCCCCAGCGCTCAGCCACCCAGAGCCGGTACTGCTCGTTGTCGATCGCAACGACCCGGGCCGCGCCGCGGTGCTCCGCAAGAAAGGCGTAGAAGCCGTCGAACGTGCCCACGTCGAGGACGCTCTGGCCCTGGAACTCGGCGGGCAGCGCCGGCACCCGGTAGCGATGATCGCGCGCGGCACCGGGCGTGTAGATCCCGTGGGCGCGGTTCAGCGCGAAGGTGTGGAACCAGAACGGCACCGAGTCGCGCACCGAGACCGCCACCTCGGGATCCGCCTCGATCGGCAGCAGATCTGCGACCTCACGCTCGGCATCCGTGACCGGGAACTGGTTCAGTAACACCTCGTTCACATTTCCCACCCTACAGCCAGCGGTCTGGCCGGGCTACAACTCGACCGCGTCGTAGCCCTCCGCGTGCAGGTGAATCGGCGCGTTTAGCCCGGAGTCGAGCGCGAGCCGGACGCGGCGCTCAGCCGGCGGCCCGCGCGGCCGGCTGCTCGACGGGCCGTCCGTTGGCGGTCAGGGTGACGTCGATGTTGTCGCGAGTGGCGTTGGAGTATGGGCAGACCTTGTGGGCCGCGGCGACGATCGCGGCGGCCTGGTCCGGGTCGTCGATCTGCGGCATCGTCACGTGGAGCTCCGCGGACAGCTTGAAGCCGCGCTCCTCAGTGGGGTGGAGACTCACGCGGCTGTCAATCGACACGTCGTCCACCTCGGCCCTCTCGCGCCGGGCAACGGCGCCGATTGCGCCCTCGAAGCAGGCGGCGAAGCCGACCGCGAACAGCTGCTCGGGATTGGTGCCCGCGCCGTCCCCTCCCATCTCCTTCGGCAGCCGCAGATTGACCTCGAGCTTCCCGTCGTTGGTCCGCCCGTGTCCGTCGGCGCGCCCGCCGGTGACCGTTGCTTCCGCGGTGTACAGCACCCGAGCCATGCAGCCTCCCGGTCGTCGTTGACGAGCCCGAGGCTATCGCGGTGGGCGCGGCTCAGCCGTACTGGCTGATCTCGAACAGGTGGCCGTCGGGATCGCGGAAGAAGCAGCGGATTTCGGCACCCTGCTCGTGAGGCGGGGTGAGGAACTCGGCGCCGCGGTGACGCAGCGCGTCGTAGGCCGCCCGGCAGTCGGGCACGCGGATCGTGAACGAGTGGTCGACCACCGCCGGGCCGCCCGGGGCCGCCATGCTGAGGCCCGGCTTGTCCTCCGTAGGACCGCCGCCGGTCACGAGCAGCAGCCAGTTGTCGAGGAAGCGCAGCACGGCCGAGTCGCCGCCATACTCGCGGTACGGGCTCGCGCCGAGCACGTCCTCGTACCAGCGCCGCGCCCGCTCGAGGTCGTCCACGACCAGGATGTGTGTCAACTCCATGCCGTCGGCGGGGAAGGCCATCCGGCTAAGTCCCGCGCTCGAGCGTCGCCGCCGCGTGCTCGAGCGTGGGCTCGACGAGCGGCCAGGACTGCTCGATCGCCTTCGGGTTGCCCGGGAAGTTCAGGATCAGCGTGCGCCCGCGGACGCCGGACACGCCCCGTGTGAGGATCCCGAGCGGCGTGTGGCGGCGGGAGTCGGCTCGGATCGCTTCGGCGTAGCCCGGCGCCTCGCGCTCGATCACGTCGCGGGTGGCCTCGGGGGTCACGTCGTCGATCGTCAGCCCTGTGCCGCCGGTCGTGAACACGAAGCGGACGCCCTCCTGGTCGGCGAGCCGCTTGAGGGCCCCGACGATCGCCTCCCTGTCATCCGAGACCGTCTCGTGTGCCACCTCGAGCCCGGCCGCCTCGCAGAGCCGCACGAGGGCCGGCCCGGACACGTCCTCGCCCTCCCCGCGCGCGAGCGATGTCGAGACCGTGAGCACCGCCGCCCGCACGGCTCAGGCCGCCGCTGCGCGCGCGTCGTCGACGGTGAGGAACTCCTCCATCCCGACCACCCGGTCGTCCACCGTTCGCCAGAGATGTACCTCGTCGCGCTCGACCTCCGCGCCGCTCGCCGCCCCGCGGACGCGGTGGCGGACGACGAAGATCGCGCCTGCCGGCCCGAGGTCGATCACCTCGCGGATGGTCGTGTGGAGCTGGTCGAAGGTCGTGAACAGGTCCTCGACGTAGCCGAGCGCGCTCGCCGGGCCGACCCGCGTGGCGGCCTCGGGCATATCCGGGGCATTGCGCCACTCATGCTGCGGGTACTGATCGGCGAGCCGCTGCAGGGTCGCGAGGTCCTTCCGGTTCATCGCCTCGTAGACCTCGTGAACCCGTTGCACGTTCTCGGGACTCACGGCTCGCGCCTCCAGTCGTGGCGGCCACCAGACTTCTCGAGCAGCACGATCTCCGCTATCTCGACGCCGCGCTCAAGGCCCTTGACCATGTCGTAGACGGTGAGCGCCGCCACGGCGGCCGCCGTCATCGCCTCCATCTCGACGCCGGTTTGGGCGCTCGTCCGCGCCTCTGCTTCGATCTCGACCCGACCCTCGCCCACCTCGATGCGCACGTCCACGAACGTGAGCGGCAACGGGTGGCAGAGCGGGACGAGCTCCGCCGTGCGCTTGGCCGCCTGTATGCCGGCGATGCGCGCGGTCGACACCACGTCCCCCTTCGGCGCGTCTCCGCGCGCCACGGCCGCGGCGGTCTCGGCCGACATGCGCACGAGCGAGCGCGCGACCGCGCGCCGGTCCGTGACCTCCTTGGCACCCACGTCCACCATCCGGGCGCGCCCGGCCTCGTCGATGTGTGTCAGCTCGTCAGGCAGGGGCGTGGCTGCGCTGGGCCGCGGCGATCAGGTCGCGCACGGCGGACTCGTCGCCCCGGCGGAGCAGCTCCACCGGGTCCGGCTCGCCGTTGACTATCGACTCGAAGAACTCCTTGCGGTCCTGGTAGGTCGGGAGCGTGCCCTTGGCCCAGCCGCGCACGTCGTTCAGCAGCACGGCGAGCCGGGCGTAGGGCTCGCCGTACTCGTCGGCGATCTCGTTGCGGATGCGCTTGGCGAGCGCGGGTGAAGCGCCGGCTGTGGAGATCGCGATCGCGAGCGGTCCGCTGCGCACGATCGCCGGCAGGATGAAGTTGCAGAGCGGCGGGACGTCCACCACGTTGACGAGCATCGCCCGGCGCTCGGCGTCCTCGTAGACGGCGATGTTGACGTCGCTGTCGCTCGTGGCGGCGATGACCAGGAAGGCGCGCTCCAGGTCCGCCGGGCCGCGGTACTCGCGGCGCTCCCAGCGGATCGAGCCCTCGCCGGCGAGCTCGCGCAGCGGCTCGATCGCGTCGGGAGCGACGAGTGTCACGTCGCCGTCGCACGCGAGCAGCCCCTCGACCTTCTCGAGCCCGACGTCGCCTCCCCCGATCACGACGCAACGGCGCCCGCTCAAGCGGAGGCAGGCGATGTAGAACGGGGTGTCGAGCATCCCCTGCACGCAGCTCTGGTCGCAGATCCCCCTGCGGAGCTGGCACACGCATTCCTTGCCGGCGTAGGCCTGGGCTGGCATCACCCAGAGTGTAGGCGCGCCCGGGGCGCGTCAGCGGAAGGCGAGACCGGCGGCTCACCGCACGGGGAGGGAAGGGCCCGTACGGTGAGCGCCGCGTCTCAGGCGGCAGGGTCAAGCCGCGAGCGCATGACGCGGGCGCCGCAGCCGCGGCAGCAGGGGCCGGCGGCGGCGCGGGCGCTCCTTCTGCCCGCTCCGACGGCGCTCCTTCGCGGCCCGCCGCATGTCAGCGACACGCTCGTTCGCGACTGCGTATGAGACTGCTCCGGTCATGGCGAGCAAGTTACGGCTAAGGGGTGGGGTCTTACATCGGCAATACACCCTCAGTGGGGCCTTACTTGCGCTGAGAAGCGACCCCTTAGCGCCGGAACACGTCGCGCAGGGTCTTCCCGCCCACGCGCGCGAGCGGCCCCAGGCCCCGTCGCAGCGCCCCTGGCTTGTCCGCGTCGCGGCCGTAGAGCAGCTTGGCCGAGGCCTGCATCGCCCTGCCAAGCGCCTCGTCGTAGGGGTACCACCAGAAATCGCGGGTGCGCGACGGCTCCCAGGTCACGAGCTTGACGTTCACGCACTCATACAGCCCAAACTTCGAGTGTGAGCGGCCGAGGCCCGAATCCTTGACGCCTCCCCAGGAACAGGAGCAGGCGCCGTGGCTGAACATGTGGTCGTTGATCCAGACCATGCCGGACTGGAGCCGTCCGGCGATACGCTCGCCCTTCGCCCGGTTCATGGTCCAGACGGAGGCGCCGAGGCCGAAGACCGAGTCGTTGGCGAGCGCGATCGCCTCGTCCTCGTCCTCGACGGTCACGATCGGCACAACCGGGCCGAAGATCTCCTCGCGCATGATCCGCATGTCGTGCGTCACGCCGGTGAGCACCGCCGGGCGGAACCAGGGCGCGTCCGCGCCGCCGCAGCGCAGGGTGGCCCCGCCCGCGACGGCGTCGTCGACAAGCTCCTTGACCTGCCTGAGCTGCTCATCCGAGACCATCGGGCCGATCTCCGTCTCCCAGTCGAGCGGGTCGCCCACGCGCAGCTTCTGCGCGCCCTCGACGACCCCGTCGATGAAGCGCTCCGCCAGCTCGCGCACGACGTACACGCGCTCGATGCCCGAGCAGGTCTGGCCGGCGTTCGCGAACCCGCCCCAGAGGCAGCCCGACACCGCGTTGGCCAGATTCGCGTCGGCGCAGACGATCATCGGATCCTTGCCGCCGAGCTCCAGCACCGAGCCCTTCATCCGGCGCGCGCACTCCTCGCCCACGCCGCGGCCTACGTCGACGGAGCCGGTGAAGAAGATCTTGGCCGCTGTCGACTCGACGAGGGCCTGTCCCACCGCCCCGCCCCCGTGGACGGTGCGCACGAGGCCCTCGGGAAGGCCGGCGCGCTCGAAGACCTCCTGGATGCGCTGGCCGATCAGCGGCGTGAGCGAGGCCGGCTTGAGCACCACCCCGTTGCCGGCCATCAGGGCGACCGCCACCTCGCCGAAGGGGATCGACCACGGGTAGTTCCAGGGCGCGATCACGCCGACCACGCCGAGCGGCTCGTAGGTAAAGCGGGCCCGCTTCTGCTTCATGAAGATCGGCAGCGGGATGCGCTCGTCCTCGAGGATCCCCGGCCCGGCGTCCGCCAGCCAGCGCAGCGAGTCGATCGTCGGCAGGAGCTCCATCACGTACGACTCGTTCCGGGGCTTGCCCTGCTCGCGGGTGAGCAGCTCCGCGAGCTCGTCGAGCTGATCGATGATCGCCTGGCCCGCACGCCGCATGTAGCGGGCACGGTCGCCGAGCGGCAGCTGCGCCCAGAAGGGCTGCACGCCGGCCACGTCGTCCACGACCGCCTGGACCTCGGATGGCGCGATCGTCGGCACCGCGCCGAGCCTCGCCCCGTCGAGCGGGCTGAACGACTCGAGCTCGGCCGGCCGCTCCTCGACCGGTCTGACTGCGGCCTCCATCGCGGAAGATTGTGACCGAAGCCGAGGCTACTCGCGCCCGCGTGCCCTGCGGATGCGCGCGAGCCGCTCGCGCAGCTCCTTCTCCTCGCCGTGCTCCGAGAGCTCGAGGAAGCGCTCGCCGATTGCCTCGTCCGGCATCAGCTCCTGCTCGGAGACCCCCTCCGGATGGGCGTGCGGAAAGTCGTAGCCGATGCCGCGGCCGAGCTTCTTCGCGCCCGGGTAGGCGGCGCTCTGCAGATAGTGCGGGGGCACGGGCGCGCCGTGCTCGCGCACCCACTCGCGGGCGCGGCCAATGGCCGTGGTCGAGGCGTTCGACTTCGGGGCGAGCGCCAGGTAGACGGCCGCCTGGGCGAGATTCAGGGCGGCCTCGGGGAGGCCCACGTGCTCGACGGCCTGCGCCGCGGCGATAGCCACCTGCAGGGCGCGCGGGTCGGCGTTGCCGATGTCCTCGCTCGCCAGCACGACCATGCGGCGCGCGATGAAGCGCGCGTCCTCGCCGCCTTCGAGCATTGCCGCCAGGTAGAGGAGGGAGGCATCGGGGTCCGAGCCGCGCGTCGACTTGATCCAGGCCGAGATCAGGTCGTAGTGCTTGTCGCCCTGCTTGTCGTAGAGCACCGCGCGGCGCTGGAGCGCGTCCTCGGCGACAGCGAGCGTCACGGTGCCCTCCGGACCGACCGTCTCGGTCGCCAGCTCGAGCGCCGAGAGCGCGGTGCGCGCGTCGCCGCCGGCCCGCGCCGCAAGGAACTCGAGCGCGGCGTCCTTCACGGCCGGGGGATTCGGGATTCCCTGCTCGTGCGCGAGCGCCCGGCGGAGCAGCTCGAGCACGTGCCGTTCCTCGAGCGCGTGCAGCTCGTAGATGCGGCAGCGCGAGAGCAGGGCCGAGATGACCTCGAAGAAGGGGTTCTCGGTCGTGGCGCCCACGAGCACCACGAGCCCGTCCTCGACGGCCGGCAGCAGCGTGTCCTGCTGCGCCTTGTTGAAGCGATGGATCTCGTCGAGGAAGAAGATCGTGCGCTCTCCACTCGTCGAGCGGCGGTGCTCGGCGCGCGCGAGCACTTCGCGGACCTCGGCTCGGCCCGCCTTGACCGCCGACTCCTCCTCGAAAGCCGCGCGCGCGTTGACGGCGAGCATTCGAGCGAGCGTCGTCTTGCCGGTGCCGGGCGGCCCGTACAGGATCATCGAGTGCGGCCGCCCCTCCTCGATCGCCGTCCGCAGCGCCGATCCCCGCTCGAGCAGATGCTCTTGGCCGACGAACTCGCCGAGCGAGCGCGGCCGCATCCGGGCGGCCAGCGGCAGGCCTGCGGTGTCGGGTCCGTTGGCCGCCCGCGCGCCGGGCGACTCCTCAAGCTCGAACAGCCGCTCCTCCATGCGGAAAGTCTGGCAGCGGGGCCATAGTGGGCGCATGACAGACACGCTTCTTCCTCCCGACGCCGGTCAAACCGTGCAGCTCGGCGCGCTCGGTGTCCGCTTCATGCTCGGGCCGGAACGGACCGGCGGCGGCTTTGCGCTCGTCGAGCATCCGATGGCGCCGCGCGGACTGGGGCGCCCATGCACGTCCACAGGAACGAGGACGAATACTCGTACGTGCTCGAGGGCGAGGTCGGCGTCCAGGTTGGCGACGACGTCGTGATCGGCCGTCCTGGCGACCTGATCTCGAAGCCGCGCGGCATCTGGCACGCCTTCTGGAACCCCGGGGACGAGCCCGCCCGCCTGCTCGAGATCATCTCGCCCGCCGGGTTCGAGGGCTACTTCGCGAACTGGCGCCGCTGCTCCCGCCCGAGCGGCCCGAGCCGGACTTCGCGGCGATCGCCGCTCTGCAGGAGCGCTACGGCCTCGAGATGGACATGAGCTCGGTCGAGCGCCTGACGCGCGAGCACGGCCTCGCGGGGATGGGCTAGCCGAGCCTCGCCAGGAACGCCCTTAGCGCCTCGGCGCAGCGCTCCGGCGCGTCCTCCCACACGAAGTGACCGGCGTCCTCGATCAGGACCAGCTCGGTGTCCGGCAGCTCGCGTTCGAAGCGGTGGGCCGTGGCGGGCGATACGAACGGGTCCTGACCGCCGAAGACGAGCAGCACCGGCACGCCCAGCGCGGCGAGCTTCCCGTCGTAGGGCGCGATCTTCTCGAAGTCCATCGAGCGGTAGAAGTCGAGCTGCCCCTGGCGGCGCGTGTCGTCGGCGTAGGCCTTCCAGTACTCGTCGATCGCTCTGTCATCGATCCCGGCACTCAGCGGCCCGAGCATGGCGGCGAGCCCTTCGCGTGTGGTCCCGGCCAGGAGCTCCTCCCCCGTGCCGGGTGTCCGCATTGCCTGCGCAAATCCGTGCCACTTCCCGTCCGGGAAGAAGCCGGAGGCGCTGATCACGAGCGCGCCGACGGCGTCGGGGTGCTCGCACACCCAGCGCAGGCCGATCAGCCCGCCCCAGTCGTGCAGCACGGGCACGCAGCGCTCGATCCCGAGCTCGACGCGGAAGCGCTCGATCGAGTCGGCGTGCCGCTCCCAGGTGCCGGGCGGGTCGGGAGCGGAGTCGCCCATTCCGGCGAGGTCCGGGGCAAGCGCGCGCCAGCCCGCCTCGGCGAGCGCGGGCATCACATCGCGCCACATGTACGACGACTCGGGATAGCCGTGCACTAGCAGCGCGATGGGCCCGTCGGGCGGCCCGGCCTCCCGATATGCGAGCCCGGCGGCGGTCGGCACGGCGGGCACTCTATGGGCGGAGCAGGTCCTTGAGTGCGGTGACCACCTTGAAGGTCGAATCGGGCGATCTTCCGTTCAGCAGTCCTGCTTTGGTGGGCCACCAGACCCACAAAGCAGGATGACTCGACAATTCGCCCCCTCTAGCCCCGAGTCAGCGAACCTGCGGGTGCCGTTCGCACCCCCTCCTAGACTCCCCGCCGTGCCCGAGCGCGCAGCACTCGAGCGCCGCACCACCGAGCTTCTGCGGCGCCTCATTCGCTTCAACACGGTCAATCCTCCGGGCAATGAGGGGCCGGCGCAGGAATGGCTCAGGGGGCTGCTCGAGGAGGCCGGCGTGGAGTGCGAGCTGCTTGCTGCTGCGCCCGGCCGCCCGAACCTCGTCGCGCGGGTGGCCGCGGCCTCCGACGGTCCCAGGCTCTGCCTGCTCGGCCACGTCGACACGGTGCCGGCGGACGCGGGCGACTGGGGACCCGACCCATGGTCGGGCGAGCTGCGCGACGGCTGCGTGTGGGGGCGCGGCGCCAAGGACATGAAGAGCCAGGTGGCGGCCGAGGTTGCCGCCGCGCTCGCGTTGCTCGAGGAGGGCTGGCGCCCGGAGGCGGGCGAGCTGAAGCTCGTGTTCACCTGCGACGAGGAGCGGGGCGCGACGCTCGGCGCGCAGTGGCTCTGCTCCGAGCACTCCGAGCGCGTGCGCGCCGACCTCGTCGTCAACGAGGGGGCCGGCGAGCTGATTCGCCACGGCGACAGGCGCGTGTACGGGGTGTCCGTCGCGGAGAAGGGCGTGTTTCGCTTCACGCTCTCGACCAGCGGACGCACCGGGCACGCATCGGTGCCGCGCATCGGCGACAACGCGCTCGTGAAGATGGCGCCGGTGCTCACCGCGCTCGCCGAGGGGCGGCCCGACCACATCGCATCGCCGGAGGCGGAGGCGCTGTTCGGCGCGCTCGGTCTCGACCCGTCGGACCTCGATGCGGCAGTTGCCGAGCTCGAGGCGAGCGACCCTGCCGTCGCCGTGCTACTCGAGCCGATGCTGGGCGTGACGCTGACGCCGACGATGATCGAGGCCTCGGACGCCGTCAACGTGGTGCCGGCGCACGCGCGCCTCGAGGTGGATTGCAGGGTGCCGCCGGGGCTCGGCGAGGAGGCGGCCCGGGCGGCGGTCCACAGGGCGCTCGGCGATGATGGCTATGAGCTGCGCTTCGAGGACCGGATCGTCGGCAACCGCTCACCGGCGGACACTCCGTTGATGGAGACGATTCGCCGCTTCGTCGAGCGCGAAGACCCCGGGGCGGCGGTGGCGCCGATGGTGATGAGCGGCTTCTCCGACTCGCACTGGTGGCGCAAGGCGTTCCCCGATTGCGTGGCCTACGGCTTCTTCCCGCAGAACGCGATGGACATGACCGAGGCCTTCCCGCAGATGCACGGAATCAACGAGCGCATCCCGGTGGCGGACCTCGGCTTGGCCGCGGCCTTCTACGCTGATCTCATGGTGGAGACGCTCAGATGACCAAGCCCGTGCCCGAGGAGAAGCTGCGCCTGGGAGGCATGGCGCTCCGCAACGGGCTGCTCGTACACGGCCCGACCCACTGGGCGGCCGCCATCCGAACGGAGGCCGGTGAGATCAAGGTCGCCTCCGGCCGCAAGGTCGATCTCGGCGGCAAGGCGGCCGACGGCGTGCCGGGTGTCCGCGGCGTGCTCAAGCTGGCGGAGGCGATGGCAGTGGTGCCCCTCGCGAAGCGCGCGCTGCCGGAGGCCCGCCTGCCGATGCAGGACGCGAAGACGCTCGGCGCCATGGGCGCCGCCGCGCTCACAGGCCAGGCGATCCGGACCGCGGGCGCCCGCCGCCAGTCGGCTGAGGGGGGAGCGGGCCGTGGGGCTGCGGTCGGGCGCGAGGCGGCTGTCGCGCTGATCAGCCTCGCTCCCGCGCTGCTGGCACTGCGCAACGGCGACCTCGCCGCATATCACGGAGTCGAGCACAAATCGATCGCGGCCTACGAGGACGACGAAGCTGCCGAGGACGCGCGCAAGGAGCACGACCGCTGCGGCTCGCACCTCGTGACGCCGATGCTCGCGGCTGCCGCGGTCGGCAACGTGGCGGCACGCCGCGCCGGGCTGCGCGGCCCCGCCGCCGAGGCGGCGGTCGGGCTCGGGAGCGCCGCGGTGGCGGTGGAGGTGTTCGCCTGGGGCGAGCGCAACCCGGACTCGAGGCTGACGAGGCTGCTGCGCCGCCCCGGGCACGAGATCCAGCGCGCGGTCGGCACGCGCGAGCCGACCGCCGAGCAGCTCGAGGTGGGCGCCGCGGCGCTCGCGGAGATCCTGCGGGTGGAGGGCGCGTAGCCGCGCTGCTCATGTAATCGGCGCCGCCGGCCGATTAGGACACTGGGATGAGAACACTCCGCCTGTCGCTCGTCTGCGCCCTCATGGCTCTGGGCGCATTCACGCCTGCCGCGACGGCCGACGGGGGAGCGGCGGCCTGCACCGCGCCGGTCGGCGTAAATCGCGCTCAGGAGGTGGGCGGGCTATCCCTCGAGCGCGGCCCCCATTCGGTGACGATCCTCGACAGCTCCGAGATGAGCTGCGACGAGGCCATCGAGGAGTTCCGCTCCATCCTGCGGGCACCCGGCGGCGAGCTGCCGGACGGCTGGAAGCTGGACCCGGCCACGAGCACCTTCTCGAGCGCGGACGGCAGCGAGGGCTTCAGGGTCGCGCCCCAGGACAGCGTGGACCTCGGTGGCGGCTTCTCATGGAGCGACATCGAGGACTGGGCGGTGATCTGGCTTCCGATCATCTTCATGGGCCTCATCGCGGTGGTGCTCGTAATGACGCTTCGCTACCTGCCGCGGACCAAGCCCCAGGAGATCAAGCCGAGCTCATCGAGCTCCGTCCGCTGGCAGGACGTAGCGGGCGCCGACGAGGCCAAGGACGAGCTCCGCGAGGTCGTCGAGTTCCTGCGCGACACCAAGCGCTTCCGGAAGCTCGGGGCGAAGGTGCCGAAAGGCATCCTGCTGCACGGCCCACCGGGCACCGGCAAGACGCTGCTCGCCAAGGCGGCGGCCAACGAGGCCGACGCCAAGTTCTTCGCCCAGTCCGCCTCCTCGTTCGTCGAGATGTTCGCCGGCCTCGGTGCCGCCCGCATCCGGCGGCTGTTCCGCCACGCCCGCAAGGAGGCGCCCGCGATCGTCTTCATCGACGAGCTGGACGCCGTGGGCGCCACGCGCGGCAAGGACATCTCGGGCGAGAAGGACCAGACCCTCAACCAGCTGCTCGTGGAGCTCGACGGCTTCGGCTCGGCCGACAACGTCGTGGTGATCGCCGCCTCGAACCTGCTGGAGAAGCTCGATCCCGCGCTGCTCCGCCCGGGCCGCTTCGACCGCCAGATCCTGGTGAGCGCTCCGGACCTGAAGGGACGGCGCGCCATCCTCGACGTGCACACGCGCAACAAGCCGCTCGAGGAGGGCGTCAACCTCGAGCTGATCGCGCGCCAGACCAGCAACCTGACCGGCGCCGACCTCGCCAACATCTGCAACGAGGCGGCGATCTTCGCGGGCAGGGACCATCGCGACACGATCCGGACGAAGGACTTCCAGGCGGCGCTCGAGCGCGTGATCGCCGGCATGCAGTCGCGCCGCGTGATCACCGAGCACGAGAAGCGGGTGGTCGCCTATCACGAGGCCGGGCACGCGCTCTGCTCCGAGCTGTTGCCCTCGGTCGAGAAGGTCCACCGCATCTCGATCATCCCGCGCGGGCGAGCCCTCGGCTACACGCTCAACCTGCCCGAGGAGGATCGCTACCTCAAGACGAAGGACGAGCTTCTCGACTACCTGGTCGTGCTGCTCGGCGGGCGTGTGACCGAGCACATCGTGTTCGGCCAGATCACGACCGGCGCGTCGGACGACCTGCGCAAGGCGCACGACATCAGCCGCTCGATGATCACCCAGTACGGAATGGGAACCGAGCTCGCCTCGAAGCAGCTGCCCTCCGATGACTACTCGATGTCGGACCACACGCGCCGGACGATCGACGAGGAGCAGCAGTACCTCACCGATTTCGCCCACCGGAGAGCGCTGAAGCTGGTTGCCGAGAACCGCACGCTGCTCGAGGCGTTCGCGTTCACGCTGCTCGAGAACGAGGTGCTCGAGCGCGAGGACATCGAGCGCATCGTCGGCGCCTACAAGGGCGAGCGAACGAGCGACGACGGGCCCCCGCTCCTCAAAGGTCTCGAGCCGGGCGCGGCCCAGGTGGCGGCCGCCGTACCGGATCAGCCCGGTGCCGACTCGCCCTCGAAGTAGCCCACCGCGTCCTCGCGCCGGAACCAGACACGCAGGCCGCCGCCGTCGGGACGGCGTTCGAACGCGCCGACCTTGCCGGAGTCGAACTGGAGCACGATGTCCGGATCGCCGCTCGTCGAGAACGCGAGGAAGCGGATCGCGTCACTCGCTGCGGTTGACGATCTGGTGCGCTCCCTCCTCGCCTCGCGGGAACGACACGACCTCCCCTTCTCGAGTCCCCCTCTTCCTCCTGCCCGGCGGGACCTCCCAGAGGCTGAGCCGAGGCGTTCGGCGCCCGCCTGGCGCCCGACGCGAGCGCGCTTACAGGTGAAGCCCTCGCCCTCGCGCGGCTCGTCGAACTGCGGTTCCTCGATGTTGACCATGCCGGGGTTGTAGCCTCATCGCCCGTGTTCGGGCGGATCGACCACATCGGAGTTGCAGTCGAGGATCTCGACGAGGCCGTCACGCTCTACCGCGAACGGCTCGGCATGGAGCTCCAGCACCGCGAGACGGTCGAGTCCCAGGGGGTGGAGGCGATCCTGCTCGGTGTGGGCGAGAGCCACGTCGAGCTGCTGCGTCCGCTCGGCCCGGACACCGCCGTGGGCCGTTTCCTCGAGCGGAACGGCCCGGGCCTCCACCACGTCGCCTACGGGACCGATGACATCGAGCAGGCACTCGACTCGGTCCGCTCCGCCGGGCTGCAGCTGATCGACGAGCAGCCGCGCATCGGCATCCGGAGCAGCCGCGTGGCGTTCCTGCACCCGAAGTCGACCGGCGGCGTGCTCACGGAGCTGGTCGAGGCCGCGGAGGGCCACTGATGGCGGAACCCGCCCGACGCATCGACATCGGCTTCAAGGGCGGTCAGGTGCTGCCCTGTCGCGTGAAGCAGGAGGCCTGGGACGGGCTGCGCAAGGCGCTCTCCGACTCGAGCTCCGACCGCTGGTACGAGCTCGAGACGCAGGACTCACAGGTCGCGATCGACCTCGCGCAGGTGGTCTACGTGCGGCTCGACACCGAGGATCAGAAGGTCGGCTTCTAGTTTCGCAATCCCGACTGCCGCGCGGCCTACTCCCGGAGCCATGGCGAGGCTCCTGACCCCGTGAAGATCGGCATCGTCGGACTCCCGAACGCGGGCAAGTCCTCGCTCTTCAACGCGCTCACCCGCGCCGGGGCACAGGCGGCCAACTACCCCTTCACCACGGTCGAGCCGAACGTCGCGGTGGTCGGCGTGCCCGATGAGCGGCTCGACCGCGTGGCCGAGACCGTGCGCGCGCGGCCGGTGGTACACGAGACGATCGAGTTCCACGACATCGCCGGGCTCGTCCGGGGTGCCCACGAGGGCGAGGGGCTCGGCAACCAGTTCCTCGCGAACATCCGCGAGACCGACGCGATCCTGCACGTGGTGCGGGTGCACGATGACCCGAGCGTGGTGCATCCGGACGGCCGTGTCGATCCGCTGGCGGATGCGGAGACCATCGAGACCGAGCTGCTGTTCGCCGACCTCGAGCAGGCCGAGGGGCGGCTCGAGCGGGTGGCCAAGCAGGCGAAGTCGCTCGACAAGGTGGCCGTCGCGGAGGAGCGCTGGCTGCGGGAGGTAGTCGAGGCCCTGCGCGCCGGCCGCGGCGTCCGGACGGTGCCGGAGCCGGAGGACGCGCCCGGAGCCGGGATTCGCCTGCAGGCACTGACCTCGAAGCCCGTCCTCTACGTGGCGAACGTCGCGGAGGGCGAGCCGCTCGAGCCTCCCGCGGCGCTCGTCGCGCACGCCGAGGAGCGCGGCGCGCGAGCGGCGGCCGTGAGCGCGCGGCTCGACTCGGAGCTGTCGGAGCTGGACGACGATGAGGCCCAGGCGATGCGCGACGAGCTGGGGCTTGCCGAGTCCGGGCTCGAAACCGTGGTCCGCGAGGCGTTCGCTCTGCTCGACCTGATCCAGTTCTTCACGGCCGGCCAGGACAAGGAGGCGCGCGCCCGCGCGATCCCCCGCGGCACGCGCGCCCGCCAGGCCGCCGGCGCCGTCCACACGGACATGGAGAGGGGCTTCGTGGCCGCGGAGGTCACGCCCTGGGACGCGCTGGTCGAGGCGGGCGGCTACGCCGCCGCCCGCGAGCGGGCACTGCAGCGGGTGGAGGGGCGCGACTACGTGGTGCAGGACGGCGACGTGCTCACGTTCCGCTTCACGCCCTGAGGAGGCCGTCCTAACCGGGCTTCGGGAGCCAGGACAGCAGCAGTCCCGCTCCTTGCGGGAAGGAGTTCGCCCGCCGGGTGATGAACGAGAGCCCGATGGGTAACGAGAGGGAATTCGCGGAGGGGCAACAGCGATGCGCCGGCGGGCGCTAGCCGGATTGGTGGCGATGGTCGCCGTCCTCGCGACCGTGGCTGCTACGAGCCCCGCGTCGGCCAGAGCGCCTGCCTGCGGCGCGGCGCAGCACTACATGCCCGTGGACCCGGGCGCCTCCACACCGCCGCCGCTCGCGATCGGCGACTCGGTCATGCTCGGCGCGGTCGAGCCGCTCCGGCGCCGGGGCTTCGAGATCGACGCGCGTGAGTGCCGGCAGATGAGCGAGGGGCTCCGCGTGCTGGGCGCGCGCGCCCGGGCCGGGACGCTGCCGTCGGCGGTGGCTGTCGGCCTCGGCACCAACTGGACCGTGACCCTCGCTCAGATCCGGCGGGCGCTCCGGATCTTGGGACGGGAGCGCGTGCTGGTGCTCGTGACCCCGCGTGAGCTCGGCGGCGCCGCGAGCACCGATCAGGACGCGATCCGCGCAGCCGGCCGGCGCTGGCCCGGCCGTGTGAGAGTCGCCGACTGGGTCGCCCACAGCGCCGGGCATCGCGACTGGTTCTGGAGCGACGGCCTTCACCTGAGGGTTCGAGGCGCCCGGGCGTTTGCCCGGCTCATCAGC
This sequence comes from uncultured Thermoleophilaceae bacterium, assembly GCA_963757815.1. Classification (GTDB taxonomy): domain Bacteria; phylum Actinomycetota; class Thermoleophilia; order Solirubrobacterales; family Thermoleophilaceae; genus JACVRW01. The sequence continues at coordinate 355,849 of CAVWSN010000018.1, forward strand.
GGGGCGCTCGGCGCGAATCCTGCCGTGCCCGCGGATCCGCCGCCACCCGCCACGCCGGGGGGCGGCGCGCCCGCCCCATAGCGCTCAGCGCACGCGCACCGCAGGACCGGCCACCGAGCCGCCCTTCACCCGGTAGAGACCGGGCACTTCGAGCTGGGCGCGGTAGCGCCCGAGACGCGCGGTCCGTACGCGGGTGACGGTGCGCCAGCCCTCGTCCGCCTTCCGCTGGACCGCCAGCCGGCGCCCGCGCGGCGCGGGCCGGAATTCGCCGGCGATCGCGAGCAGTCGCGGCGCCGGTCCCCAGCTCGCCGGCCGGGCCGAGCGCGGCCGGCGCGCCGAGCTCTCCACGCGCACGTGGGTGAACCAGGTGTCGCGCAGCCCGAGGGCCGCGCGCACCTGCGGACCGCTGACCGTGCGCCTGCCGCGTGTGCCGATCACCTCGGCCCGCACGACGCGCGGGGACACGCCCCGCTGCAGCGCCTTGAGCCGCACGAACTTCCCGGGCGCGCCGAGCGCGCGGTCGAGCGAGGCCGCGGAGAACGTGGCCTGCCAGCGGTGATAGGGCGAGTGGTGGTCGTACGGGTCAGGCACGCCCACGAGCCACGGCTTCGAGAGTGAGCCGACGAACGAGTATTCGACGTTCTCGGTGTGCCCGCCAGAGGTCGAGAAGTAGTAGGTCACCGCGGGCACCCCGCCGTAGGTGAGGATCTCGCCCGCCGTCTGGTCGACCGCGGCGTTTGAGCTGACGCTCTCCCCCACGACTCCCTTGTAGACCTGCGAGCGCGTGTCCGGGTACTGGTCGAAGTTGCCAGTGGTCTTGCGTGTGGCGAGCGCATACGTGCGTGCCGCCACGGCCTGCACCTTGAGCGCCTCGAGCGGCCAGGAGCTCGGCATCTCGCCGGCGACCACGCCCTTGAGGTAGGGATCGAGGTCGATCACGTTGATCGCAGTGAGGCCGCCGCCGTCCGGGATCATTTCGATCACGCCGCGGTAGAGCCCATCGCGGATGGAGTTGAGGGCCGGGCCGAGCAGCCGAATGGGGTCGTCACCGCCTGCGCCCACCCGCAGCGGGGTCGCGAAGGTGGCGACGCGCTTGCCGGAGCTCGTCTTGACAGAGATCCCGCTCCGCGCCAGCCGGGCGATGTAGGTCGTGCCCGCGCGCAGCCCCCTGCCGTTGGCGTTCGTCGCGCCGCGGAAGCGGATGTAGGGGTCTACCGGCTGGAGCAGCACCCGTACGGGCGCCCCGGGCGCGGAGGCTCAGAGTGGTCCCGCTGTAGTAGTGCTCGAGGATCCCCTTGTAATTGCTGCCCTCGAGCGCGTAGCCGTACGCGCCGTACTGGCTCATGCCGATCCCGTGTCCGAAGCCGGCGCCCTTCACGACATGGCGCACGGCGGCGCTCGCCGTGGCGGGCACGGCGAGAAACAGAGCCAGAGCTGTCAGCAGGGCGATTCGGCGCACGAGTTCCCTAACGCGTCCAACGGCCCAAGGTAGCGGGGTCGGCTAAAGGAGGCAGCCCCTACGAAACCGCGAACAGGCGCCACTCGCCGGGCACGCCGCGCAGCTCGTGCTCGCCCCGCTCCTCGAAGTCGATTCCCGACCCGACGACCAGATCCTTCACCGTGCCGGATACGAGCACCTCGCTGGCGGACGCCCGGTCCATGACGCGCGCGGCGATGTGCACCGCGAGCCCACCCACGTCCCCGTCCATCACCTCGAGCTCGCCCGTGTGGAGCCCGGCACGGACCTCGATGCCGAGCGAGCCCATGGCCTCGGCCACCGACGCCGCACAGCGGATCGCGCGCGCCGGGCCGTCGAAGGTGGCGAGGAAGCCGTCCCCGGTTCGCTTGACCTCGCGGCCGCGGTGGCGGTCGAGCGCCTGGCGGAAGAGGGAATCGTGGCGCTCGAGCAGGAAGCGCCAGCCGCGGTCACCCATCTCGGCCGCACGCTGGGTGGAGTCGCAGATGTCCGTGAACATGACCGTGGCGAGCATGCGGTCGGGTTCGTGCTCGTGGCGCGCGCCGGTGAAGTGCTCCTCGATCTCGCCGAGGAGCGCCTCGCTGTCGCCGAGCGAGAACATGTTGTCGCTGCCCTCGAGCTCGACATAGCGGGCGCCCGGGATCTGCCGCGCGATGTAGCGCGAGTGCTCGATCTTGATGAAGGCGTCGTCGCGGCGGTGGAGCACGAGCGTGGGCACCCGAATCGAGGGCAGGATGTCGCGCACGTCGAACTCGCCGATCAGGTCCATCATCCGCCGGATCGTGGAGGGCGAGGCGGCGAGCCGCTCGAGCCGGCCGGCCCACTCCATGAAGGTCGGATCGTCCAGTTCGCTCGGCGCGACCCCGGCCACGACATGCCCCTCGCCCCACTGCTCCACGTACTTGTCCATGTGGCTCTTGCGCACCTCCGCGGGCCAGGCCCAGTCATAGCCCGGCGCCCAGGTCGCACGGGCGAAGGTGGCGTAGAGCGCCAGGGCGCTCACGCGCTCGGGGTAGGTGGCGGCAAACAGGGCGGCCATCGGACCTCCCTCGAGCGTGCCCACGAGCGCCACCCGCTCGGAGCCGGCGGCGTCCATGACCGCGATCAGGTCGTCCATCTGCTCCTCGAGCGTGGGAGCGCCCCAGAGCGGGTCGGACAGCCCGGAGCCGCGCCGGTCGAAGGTGATCAGCCGCGCGAAACTGGTGATCCTCTGCATCACACGCTGGAGCGATCGCTCCGACCAGAGGTACTCCACCTGCGAGATCCAGGGCGGGATCCACATGACGTCGATGGGCTGCCCCTCGCCCTCGACGATGTAGGCGATGTGCAGGTCCCCACTCTTGGCGTAGCGAGCCACCGGAGACACGGGAATCAAGTTACCGAGGCCGGGTACGCTCCAACTCCGTGGCGCAGCGCAAAGCCAGTGACGTCTTCGTCGAATGCCTGGAGGCCGAGGGCGTCCGGCACGTGTTCGGCATCCCGGGCGAGGAGACGCTCGACCTGAACGAGTCGCTGTCGCGCTCCTCGATCGAGTTCGTCCCGGTCCGGCACGAGCAGGGCGGCGCCTACATGGCCGACGTGCACGGGCGCCTGACAGGTCACGCGGGCGTCTGCCTCGGCACGCTGGGGCCCGGCGCCCTCAACCTCGTGACCGCGGTGGCCGACGCCTTCCTCGACCGCGCGCCGCTCGTCGCGCTCACCGGTCAGGGCGACCTCGAGCGGATGCACAAGGAGTCGCACCAGTACATCGACCTGCTGCGGGTGATGCGTCCGATCACGAAGTGGAACGCCCGCCTGTCGGACGCCGCGATCATCCCCGAGGTCGTCCGCAAGGCGTTCAAGATCGCCGAGGGCGAGAAGCCGGGGGCCACGCACATCGAGCTGCCCGAGGATGTGATGGCGAGCGAGATCGACACCGAGCCGCTGCCACGCCGGCGTCAGGTGCGGTCCGAGCCGGCGGCGCGCGAGCTGCTCAGGGCCGCCGACCTCGTGCGCGGCGCGGTGCAGCCAGTGGCGCTGGCGGGCAACGGGGTGGTGCGCCGCAACGCGGCGCCGGCCCTGCGCGAGTTCGTGCGGGCCACCGGCATCCCCGTGGCCGAGACCTTCATGGGCAAGGGCCTGCTCTCGCCCGACAACCCGAAGGCGCTCGGCTCCGTCGGGCTCCAGGCGGGCGACTACAGCATGGCCGGCTTCGACGAGGCGGACCTCGTGCTCGCGATCGGATACGACCTCGTCGAGCAATCACCCGAGGTCTGGAACCCGCGCCGCGACAAGCGGATCATCTGCATCGACTCGGAGCCGGCCGAGACCGACGCGTACTTCATGCCCGAGGTCGAGCTGGTCGGCGACATCTACCACGTGCTCGCACGGCTCGGCGAGGAGTGCCGCCACGTGCCGCACCAGGGCGGCTCGACGAAGCTGCGCGACGTGGTGCTCGGGCGCTTCGAGCAGGCGAAGGACGACGACGCCTTCCCGGTCCAGCCCCCGCGCGCCCTCTGGGAGATCCGCGCGGCGCTCGGGCGCGAGGACATCCTGATCTCCGACGTCGGCCTGCACAAGCTCTGGATCGGGCGCATGTTCCCCGCCTACGAGCCGAACACCGTGCTGATCGCCAACGGGCTGGCCGGCATGGGCTTCGCGGTGCCGGCGGCGGTGGCGGCCAAGCTCTGTCATCCGGACCGCAACGTGGTCACCGTCAACGGCGACGGCGGCTTCCTCATGAACTGCCAGGAGCTCGAGACCGCCGTGCGCCTGAAGACGCCCTTCGTCAACGTGGTTTGGGAGAACAGCCAGTACGGCTCGATCGTGTGGAAGCAGGACAAGAAGTTCGGCACGCACTTCGGGACCGACTTCACGAACCCGGACTTCGTAAAGCTCGCCGAGGGCTTCGGCATGCCGGGTTGGCGCTGCGAGTCCGCCGACGAGTTCGGCGAGCGCCTGCGGCACGCGCTCACGCTCGACCTCCCCTCGCTGATCGTGCTCCCGATCGACTACTCACTCGACGTTGCAATCTCTGAAGAGCTAGGAACGGAGACCGTTGCCACATGAGCATCGCGATAGAGGAACAGACAGTCGTCGACAGCGTCCCGAAGAAGCTCTACATCGGCGGTGAGTGGCGCGACGCAACGGGCGCCGCCACGCTCCAGGTGATCGACCCGGCGACCGAGGAGCCGCTCGCGGAGGTCGCGGACGCCACGCCCGAGGACGCCATGACGGCCCTCGACGCCGCCGTCGCGAAGCAGGCCGAATGGGGGGCCAGCCCGCCCAACGATCGCGCCGGCATCCTCTGGCACGCCTTCGAGCTGATGGTCGAGCGGGCGGACGAGCTCGCCCTCTTGATGACGCTCGAGATGGGCAAGCCGGTGGCCGAGTCCAAGGCCGAGATCATCTACGCGGCGGACTTCTTTCGCTGGTTCTCGGGCGAGGCGCTGCGGATCGACGGCAACTACAAGCAGTTCGCCAACGGCACGAGCCGCGTGCTCGTGATGAAGCAGCCGGTCGGCCCGTCGCTCATGATCACGCCCTGGAACTTCCCCATGGCGATGGGCACGCGCAAGGTCGGCCCCGCGCTGGCGGCGGGCTGCACGTGCGTGATCAAGCCGGCGCAGCAGACGCCGCTGTCGATGCTCGCAATGGCGCAGATCCTCGAGGAGGTTGGGCTGCCGGGCGGCGTACTCAACATCGTCACGACCTCCTCGTCGGGTCCCACCACCGGGCCGCTGATCGCCGACGACCGCCTGCGCAAGCTGTCGTTCACGGGCTCGACGGAGGTCGGCCGCAAGCTGATCGAGGCCTCGGCGCAGAACGTGCTCAAGACCTCGATGGAGCTGGGCGGCAACGCGCCGTTCCTGATCTTCGACGACGCCGATCTGGACGCCGCCGTCGACGGCGCTCTGCTCGCCAAGATGCGCAACATCGGCGAAGCGTGCACCTCGGCGAACCGCTTCCACGTGGCCGAGCCGATCCGTGAGGAGTTCGAGCAGCGGCTGGGCGACCGGATGGGGTCGCTCAAGATCGGGCGCGGCACCGAGGAGGACGTGAAGGTCGGCCCGCTGATCGACGAGCCCTCGCGCGAGAAGGTGGCCGACCTCGTGCAGGACGCGCTCGACAAGGGCGCGACCCGCGTTGTCGGGGGCGAGATCCCGGACGGGCGTGGCTACTTCTACGCGCCGACGGTGCTTGGCGGGGTGCCGGATGATGCCCGCCTCCTGCGCGAGGAGATCTTCGGCCCGGTGGCGCCGGTCACCGGCTTCGAGTCCGAGGAGGACGCTATCGCGCGCGCCAACGACACCGAGTACGGGCTCGTCGCCTACGTGTTCACACGCGACATCAAGCGCGCGCTGCGCGTCTGCGAAGGCCTCGAGACCGGCATGGTCGGGCTGAACCAGGGGATGGTCTCGAACGCGGGCGCGCCGTTTGGCGGCGTCAAGCAGTCGGGCATCGGGCGCGAGGGCGGCAAGGAGGGCCTCGAGGAGTTCCTCGAGACGAAGTACGTGGCCGTCAACCTCTGACGGCCGACTCCCCGCCGTCGCCCCCAAGCGCGAACAGTTCCAGGAAGCGCTCGAGCGTCCGGCGGTCACCTTCTGTCTCTGCCGCCCCGGATCGCACGGCCTCGCCGAGCCCGAGCCCTTGCCACAGCAGGGCCACCAGCGTCATCGTGCTCGTGGTCAGCACCGCGTCGGGATCCTCGGCGCTGCCGCGTGCGATCTCGATGCCCCCGCCGTCCACCTGTACCGAGAACGTCTGGTCGCCGAGGCGCAGCTCGACCCTCATGGCTCCATTCCTTGCCGTCGCCGGGTCGAACACGGTCTTCAGCGCGAGGATCGTCGAGTCGGGCCCGAGCTCATGCCCGTCGGGCGGGAACGGGACGCTGGTTCCCCAGCGCCCGAGGGCGAGGATCACGGGTTCGAGCTCGAGTCCACGCTCCGTGAGCTCGTAGACCTTCGAGCCCGCGGGCGGTGGCAGCCGGCGCCGGGTGACGACCCCGTCGGCTTCGAGCTCGCGGAGACGCTGTGAGAGGACGTCCGGGCTCAGGTTGGGGAGTCCGGCTCGCAGGTCGGTGAAGCGCTTCGGCCCCAGCAGCAGCTCGCGGACGACCAGCAGCGCCCAGCGCTCTCCGACCACGTCGAGCGCCCTCGCGATGCCACAGGGGTCACCGTATGTCCGCGTCCTCGTCACTCGCCGAAGTCTACTCGGTGGACGGTGTTACCTACTTCACAGTTGGACTTACCAACTTCATGATAGGCTGCGCCGACGACAGTCCCGACGTAAGGAGACGAGCGATGAGCGAACGAGACGGATACGAGCCGGGCGTGCCCTCGTGGGTGGACAACCTCGCCCGGGACCCCAGACGGCAGACCGACTTCTACGGCGCGCTCTTCGGGTGGGACTTCACGGGTCCGGGAGCGATGCCCGGCGATCCGCCCGGCGAGTACTTCGTGGCGCAGCTTCGCGGCCGTGAGGTCGCCGGGATCGGCTCGCTCCCGCAGGGCGGGGAGCTCGAACCGGCCTGGAACACGTACGTCGAGGTGGAGAGCGTCGACAGCGCCGCGCAGGACGTCGAGGCGGCCGGCGGAAAGGTCCTGGCCGGTCCGTTCGACGCTCCCCCGGCGGGCCGCATCGCGGCCGTCGCCGACCGGGCGGGCGCGCCGTTCTCGATCTGGCAGCCCGACGCGCGCCGAGGGGCCGAGCTCGTCAACGAGCCGAGCGCGTGGAGCATGAGCGCGCTCAACACTCCCGACCTCGACGAGGCGGCCGAGTTCTATCGCGCCGTGTTCGGCTGGGAGACCATGCCGTTCCAGCTCGGCGAGTTCGAGATCACGATGTTCCGCCTGCCCGGCTACGTCGGCGGCCAGCCGGACAGCCCGTGCCGCGCGACGTGGTCGCGGCGATGGCGCCGCTCGCAGGCGAGAACGGCAACGGCCCGAAGCCGCACTGGAGCGTGGATTTCTGGGTGGGCGACGTCGACGCCACGGCCGGTAAGGCCACCGAGCTCGGCGGCAGCGTGGTGATGCCCCCGTACGACATCCCGGGGCTCCGGCAGGCCGTTCTGATGGACTCGGAGGGCGTCGCCTTCAGCGCCACGCAGCTCATGATGGGTGACCATGCATGATCCTGTGCGGGCCTTGAAGCCCGTCCGCTGAGGTGCGCAACATGAACGCATGCCCCTCTCCCGGGGTACATGGCCCGGCGCCGCGGTCCTGGCACTGGTCGCGGCGCTCCTTCTCCCGGCGCCTGCCGAGGCCGGCCGCGCGAACGTGGCCGCGCTGCAGGCTGCGCTGACGAAGCTGCATCTCTACAAGGGTTTCGTGGACGGGGTCCGCGGGCCGCTCACGCGCAGCGCCGTCGTTGCGCTTCCAGAGGCGCCGCGGTCTGATCGTCGACGGGATCGCCGGCCCCCAGACGCGGCACGCTCTCGGACGCTTCGGGCGGCCCGCGCTCGGCAGCCGCGTGATGCGGCTCGGGAACCGGGGCTGGGACGTCGCGGCGCTCCAGTACCTGCTCCAGCGCAAGGGCTACGGGCCGGGCACGGCCGACGGCGTGTTCGGCGGCCTGACACAGGCCGCCGTGCTGCGCGCCCAGCGGGCCGCCGGCATCGGGGTCGACGGGCTTGCCGGGAGCGCGACGATCGGCTCGCTGCGGGGCAGAAGCGGCGGCCCGTCGCCGACGGGACCCGTCAGCTTCCTGCGCCCCGTGCCGGGGCCGATCGGCGACCGCTTCGGCGCGCCGCGCGAGGGCGGCAGGCAGCACCAGGGCTTGGACTTCCCCGTGGCCTACGGCACCCGAGTCGGCGCCGCCGGCGTGGGCACCACGATCTTCGCGGGGCTCAACTACGGGGGCTACGGCAACCTGGTCGTGGTCCAGCACCGGCTCGGGTACACGACGTGGTACGCGCACCTGTCGTCGATCACGACGTGGGTCGGAGAGCAGGTCAGCGGGGGCACGCGCATCGGCTACGTGGGCTCAACGGGCTACTCCACGGGGCCGCACCTGCACTTCGAGGTGCGCCGCTACAACACGGCGGTCGACCCGGAGCCGATGCTGCTCGGCGCGGTGGCGAGCCGGGCCGGCGGCGCTGAGCGCGAGCACCAGCACGATCTCGAGTGCGGCGCCGACAGCGGGCACGGCGGCGTCGAGGCCCCGCGCGGGCTCCTCGTGGATCGCGCGCGAGCGACTCTGCCTGCGCTAGCGCCGTTCAAGCGCTCGGTGAGTTGGCGCCGGGCCGGTCTCGCGTATTGGCTGGGGAAGGGGGTGTTGCTCGTCGGCCGCGGCTGGCCGGACGTGATCGAAGATCGTTCGGCCACCGCCGACGCGAGGACGCGAGCCGTCCTGCCTTGGTGGGCCAGGAGACCCCCAGGCCAGGACGGCGGCGCCGGATCCCCGGGGTGGGGCTGCCCCGGTGCCGATGCGGATTCGGCAACGCCCGGGATCGGCCGAAGATTGTTCGCCGAGAGAGTCACAGCGGCCGCTGTCCCACACACCCTTTCCCCAGCCCTAGCCCGGCCGGCGGAGACCGACCCCGGAAGAAGCCCCACCCGCCGTGAAGGACGCGGGCGCCGTTCAGCCCGACGGCTTCGTCCCGCGCGCCATCGCGCGCAGGTCGAGTGCCTTGTCGAGCGTCTCCTCGTCCACGCCCTTCTCGAGCGCGACCTCGCGGATCGTGCGCTCGGATGCCAGGGCCTCGTTGACGATCTCCGTGCCCCGGTCGTAGCCGATGTAGGGGTTGAGCGCCGTGACGATCGCGGGCGTCGACTCCGCGTAGCGCCGCAGCATCTCCTCGTTCGGCTCGAGCCCGTCCACGCACCGCTCGGCCAGCATGTGACACGCCGAGGTCAGTATCCGTATCGACTCGAACACGTTGCGGGCCATCATCGGCACGCGCACGTTCAGCTCGAAGGCGCCCTGCGTGCCGGCCACGGTCACCGCCGTGTCGTTGCCGATCACCTGGGCCGCCACCTGCAGCACGACCTCCGGGATCACCGGGTTGACCTTGCCGGGCATGATCGAGGAGCCCTTCTGGAGCTCCGGCAGCCGGAGCTCGACCAGGCCGGTGCTGGGCCCGGAGCCCATCAGCACGAGGTCGTTGGCGATCTTGGTGAGCGACACCGCCACGCCCTTGAGGGCGGCGTGCAGCTCGACCAGGCCGTCGCGGTTCGCCTGCGCCTCGAAGCGGTCGCGCGGCGCCGTGCCGAGGCCGAGCCGCTCGCGCACGCGCTCCGCGAACTCCGGATGTGTGTTGAGCCCGGTGCCGGTGGCGGTGCCGCCGAGCGGGATCTGGGCGGCGCGGGCGAGCGCGTCGCGCAGGCGGTCGCGCCCGAGCGTCATCTGGGCGGCGTAGCCGCCGAACTCCTGGCCGAGCGTCACCGGGACGGCGTCCATCATGTGGGTGCGGCCCGACTTGACGATGTCGGCGAACTCATCCGACTTGCGCTGGAACGAGCCCGCCAAGCGCTCGAGCGCCGGCAGCAGCTCCGTCTGCACCGCGTCGACGGCGGCCAGGTGGACGGCCGAGGGGAACACGTCGTTCGACGACTGCCCCATGTTCACATGGTCGTTGGCGTGCGCCTCGTCCCCGGCCAGGTTCGCGATGACCTCGTTGGCGTTCATGTTGGTCGAGGTGCCCGAGCCGGTCTGGAAGACGTCGATCGGGAACTGGTCGTCGTGCTTGCCGCTCGCCACCTCGTCGCCGGCGCGGGCTATGCGCTCGGCGATCTCGGAGTCGAGCAGCCCGAGCTCGGCGTTGACCCGGGCAGCTTCGGCCTTGATGCGGCCCAGCCAGCGCACGACCGGGGTCGGTACGCGCTCGCCGGACACCGGGAAGTTCTCGATCGCCTTGGCGGTCTCGGGGCCCCAGAGCTCGCGCTCCGCCGAGGCGGGCGCCCCGTCTGCTTCAACGGCCATTAGTCTCCTTCGTCGCTTCCTGACAGGAGGCTATCCGTCGTCAGGGGATCGTTACCGGCTGGATCACCACCGGGCTGTGCAACGTGTAGTCCAGCTCGTCGGCCTGGCTGGTGCCGGCCGGCGTGAGCACGTCCATCGCCTTGGGCACCGTGCCGGGGTCGACGTTGCAGCGCGGCTCGCTGCTGGGGGCCGCGCACACGCCGAACTGGAAGTCCTGGGGAGTGGGCTGGAAGCCGCGTGCCTGATCGGGGCTGAAGCCGTCCTGGCCCGTCAGCACGACGGTGAAGGCCCAGCCGGGACCAGGCGTGCCGAGGCTCGCCTTCGTGACGCTGAAGGTGATGTAGCGCGAGATGGCGTTGCCGCTGATGTTCACCGTCCCCAGCGTGGCGCCGCCGGCGTCCACGTAGCGCTGACCGAAGCCCTGGACCTCGATCAGGCGGCTCCACGCGCCGGTCGGGGCGATCGTGTAGTTCCGCTGCGGGAACGAAGCTTCCGTCGAGGTCTGCGGGGCGCCCGGCACGTGGACGTAGACGTCGACGAGCTGGGCGCCCAGCGGGCTGCCGAAGGTCGGCGACAGGTCGCGCGTCCGCAGCCTGAAGATGATCCGGTCGCCCGCGTCGAACACCTGGAACTGCTGGATGTCGAACGCCCCCGGCTTGAAGTTGTCGGAGGTCGGATAGGCGTAGTTGCCGGGGCCGTTGTCATCGCCGTCCGGGTCGTCGACCTCGAACAGGAGCGTGCCGGGAACGAAGTCGAATACGACCGTGCGCACCTCGCGCGCCGTCGCGCCCGAGGGGCTCGTGGCGACGATGTTGAGCACATAGGTACCGCCCGTGAGCGGCACCGTGAGGCTGAAGGGTCCGTCCGGTCCGGCGGTTGTGGTGTGGACCGTCGTGCTGGTGTTGTCGTCCAGGTTGGAGGCAGCGACCGCAATCGAGTTGCCCGGGGCGGAGGTGCCCGCGACCTCGACGGTGTTGCCGACCGCCGAGTTGTCGGCGGGAGAGGTGACGGTGAGCGGCGTCTCCCGCTGGGTGCGCCTGACGTAGCGCCGCAGCGTGTAGCGCGGCCGGTCGAGCACTCTGCCGGCCGAGACGTCGAGCATCAGCCGCACGAACTGCCCGGCCGACCAGGTGAGCGCCGAGGCGGACCCCGCGGGCTTGCCGTTCTCGAAGCCGATCGACGCCAGGGTCGGATCGCTCCCGAACGGCGACCGGGCGAGGTCGGGATGCTCCCAGGCCTGCTCCGCGATCAGTCCCACGCCCGATGACATGTTGCGCATCGACTCGAGCCGCTCCACGGCCGCGCCGAGGTCACCGGTGTCGAGCTCCCACTGGCCGCGCTCGCCGGCGAGCACCGGCCAGAGGTGGCCGTTGCCTACGCCGTGGGGCGCCCACGGCCGCCCGTCGCTCGAGCGATCGCCGTACCCGTCGCCGTTGTAGCGGAGGAAGCCCACGCCGCTGTCGGTCTCGCGCCGGATCGTCGCGTCGACGACCGGCAGGGAGCGCAGCAGGTCCGGGTCGCGCCGCGACAGTACGCCGAGCCGCGCGAGCTCGAGGAAGCCGGCATCGATCACCTCACGCTGGTCGAGCGTCGGTCCGCCGTTGCCGAGGTTGTACGAGATCGCGGCGTTCGGATCGCCGGTCTTCGACAGGCGAATGAAGTAAGGGTCGGGACTCCGCGGCCCGTTGGTGGTAACCGTCCAGTCCTTGATCCGGCGCTGGAACTCGTCCGCCACACCGCGCCAGATCGCGGCGGAGACCCCGTCGCCGTTACGGTCCGCGATGCGCGCCGCGGCGATCAGGCCGGCGATCTCCGCGGCGATCGTGGAGGGCGAGAATCCGCTCTGCTCCTCCCAGCGCTCCGGCCCGAAAGCGGGTCCGCGGCTGATCACGAAGTTGGCGGCCGGCTTGATGTGGTCCTCGTAGAAGTCCGGACCGGTGAGGCCGACGTCGAGCGCCATGATCAGCGGGTACGAGCACTCGTCGAGCTGGGTGCCGAACGAGTCGGGCGCGAGGGCGCCGTTCGTGAGGCTGTTGCGCGGCATCGAGCCGTCGGGCAGCTGCTGGCGCTCGAACAGGAAGCGCGTCATCGCCCTCGCGGTGCGGCGATCGCCGGCGAGCAGCAGGGCCGACCAGGCCTCGTAGAGGTCGCGGGCGAACACCTCGCGGTAGGAGCCGAAGTACGTGTTGGCGGGGTCGCCCGCCGAGACGGCCTGGCCCCAGGGCGAGGCGAGCGCGGCGGCCACCGCTCCCGGGAAGGTCTTGTCCTCCGCCGCCTTCACGTAGTTGGCGCTGAGGTAGTACTCCTCGAGCAGCTCGTTCCAGCGCCCCGCCGAGACGCCCCTGGGGCGCCGTGGCTTCTTCAGTCGCGCGTCGTAGGCGTGCCACCCGCGGGCGTACTCGCGCTCGATGCTGTCGAAGCGCTCCTCGAGCGTGCGGCGCGCCGCGCCCACGGCGGCGGTGCGACTCTCGCCAAACCCGAGCGCGAGCTCGAAGGACCCGTCGCGTCCGAGATCGACGCGGGCCGTCTGCACGAGGTTGCCGTTCGCGGCCTGGGCGAACCGCTGCGTCAGCCGCCGGTCGGCATCGAGCTGCGTCAGGCCGTCGCTGGGCTGGCCCGCGAAGCCGTTGGAGACCTCGAGGAAGGGACGCGAGGCGTCCAGCGCGCTGTGCACCGGGACCGCGTAGTCGCGGTTGGCGGCGTTGGTGGTGGTCACCGGATCGGAGCCGACGAGCAGCGTATGGCCGCCGGCGCGGGCGATGTCACCGCTGTCGGCGCCACCGTTCCCGGTGCCTCCGCCGCCGTTGCCGTTGAGAGTCGGGTTGAAGCGAACGTAGAGCCGGTAGTCGCGTTCGTCCCGCCTCCCGAGCGGCTCGAAGCGGGAGCGGAGCAGGACCGTCGCCCGGTCGGGGTCGGTGACGTAGTCGGTCACGATCCGGTAGCGGCCGCTCTTGGCCGTCGAGGTCACGCGGCAGGTGAGTGCCCGGTCGTCGAGCGCGCGCACCGTGTAGGTCATGTCGCGCGTCTGCACGTCCGTGAACGTTTCGCCGTCGGTCACGATGAACAGCAGCGTCTCGTTGTTGGTCGTGTCGTTGGTGGGGAAGTAGACGTCGCTGAGCACGCCGTCGGCGACGGTGAACCAGACCTTCGACCGCCGGTTGCGCGCGGTCCCAACGCAGTCCTTGCGGGCGAGATCGAAGTGCGAGAGAGCGCCGGGTCCGTCCGTGGCGACGGCCACCGGGTCTGCAGGTTGCGCCGCGGCGGGGGGCGCGAGAGCGAGAGCGGCGATGACCGGGCACGCGAGCAGGTAACCCTTCATGCGTCCTCGTCCCAAAACGGGGCGCAGTCTACGCCGACCGGGGGGCTCACGCCGCCCGGACCCCCCGGAGCTCTCCGCGGCTGGGCGCTAGGCCGCGAGCTTCCGGCACAGCTCGGCGAGCGAGCGCTTCTCACCCTCGTCGAGCGCGCCGAATGCCCGCGTGACCCTGTCCGAGTGGGCCGGGAAGAGCCGCTCCACGACCGCCCGCCCCGAGTGGCTCAGGTCGACGATGACGCTCCGCCTGTCCTCGGGCGCGCGGCGCCTGAACACGAGCCCGCGCGCCTCGAGCGTGGCGGTGACCTCGGTGGCGTTCGCCTTGCTCCAGCCGAGCCGGCGCCGCAGCGTCCTCAGCTCGAGTGAGCCGCCGGCCGTGGTGAGCACGACGAGCGCCGAGAAGCCGGCCGCCGACACGCCCTCGCGCTCGAGCTCCGCCGCGAGCCGGCGGCGCACCGCGGCCTCGGCGCGCAGCAGCGCCTGCAGGGCCCGGTGGGCGAGTGGATCGCCAAGCTCGAGGGCGGACATTCGGGGCCGATCGTAGGTGCGGCGCCGGACGGTCGGGGACGGCGGCCGCAGCCACCTAGAATCGTCGCCCCGTGCCCCGCCATCGTCCCGTCGACAGCGCACAGTCGTTCCCCGAGCTCGAGGAGCAGGTGCTCGCGCGCTGGCGCGAGCGCGACGTCTTCCACGAGTCGATCCGCCGCCGCGAGGGATCCCCGCCGTTCATCTTCTACGAGGGGCCGCCCACCGCCAACGGCCGCCCCGGCTCGCACCACGTCCTGAGCAGGGTCTTCAAGGACGTCTTCCCCCGCTACCGGACGATGACCGGGCACTTCGTCCCGCGCAAGGGCGGCTGGGACTGCCACGGCCTCCCGGTCGAGCTCGAGATCGAGAAGGAGCTCGGCTTCACCACCAAGCACGACATCGAGCGCTACGGCATCGCCGAGTTCAACGCGAAGTGCCGCGAGTCCGTGCTGCGCTACATCGACGAGTGGAACGACCTGACCGAGCGGATCGGCTTCTGGATCGACACCGACGACGCCTACTTCACGCTCTCGAACGACTACATCGAGTCCGTCTGGTGGTCGCTGAAGGAGGTCTTCGAAGAAGGGGCTCCTGACCGAGGGCCACAGGGTGGTGCCCTACTGCCCGCGCTGCGGCACGGCGCTGTCGAGCCACGAGGTGGCGAGCCGGCTACGAGGACACGCTCGACCCCTCCGTGTACGTGAGGTTCCCGCTGAAGGACGACTCGGGTGTCTCGCTGCTCGCCTGGACGACGATGCCGTGGACGCTCGTTCCGCACGCCGCGATCGCGGTCGACCCCGAGGTGACCTACGTCCGCGCCCGCATCGGCGACGATCGCCTGATCCTGGCCGAGGCGCTCGTCGAGCGCGTGCTCGGCCCCGACGCGCAGATCGAGGAGAGGATGCCCGGCTCGGCGCTGCTCGGGCTGCGCTACGAGCCGCCGTTCCCGTACATCGGCGACTACGGCGAGCGCGGTCACACCGTGCTGGCTGGTGACTTCGTGTCGATCGAGGACGGCACCGGCGTCGTCCACACCGGGGCCGCCTTCGGCGAGGACGACTTCCGGCTCGCGACCGAGAACGGGCTCACGATCCACAACCCCGTCAACCCGGACGGCACGTTCGACGAGCGCACCGGCCCCTTCGCCGGGATGCATGTGCGCGAGGCGGACGCCCACATCATCGAGGCGCTCGGCGAATCCGGCCGCCTCTTCCGGGCCGGTGAGTACGAGCACGCCTACCCGCACTGCTGGCGCTGCGGCACGCCGCTCATCTACTACGCCAAGACGAACTGGTACGTCCGCACGACCGAGCGGAAGGCCGAGCTGCTTGCCGCCAACGAGACGATCGACTGGTATCCCGAGCACATCAAGCACGGGCGCTTCGGCAAGTGGCTCGAGAACAACGTCGACTGGGCGCTGTCGCGCGAGCGCTATTGGGGCACGCCGCTCCCGATCTGGCGTGCCGACGACGGCGAGGTGGTCTGCATCGGCTCGCTCGACGAGCTGCGCGAGCTCGGGGCAGAGGTGCCCGACGACCTCCACCGGCCGTACATCGACGACGTCACCTTCGAGCGCGACGGCAAGACCTTCCGGCGCGTGCCCGACCTGATCGACGTCTGGTGGGACTCGGGCTGCATGCCGTTCGCGCAGTGGCACGCGCCGTTCGAGAACGGCGAGGTCTTCGAGGAGCGCTTCCCGGCGAACTACATCTGCGAGGGGCTCGACCAGACGCGCGGCTGGTTCTACTCGCTGCTCGCGGTGTCCACGCTGCTGTTCGGCCGCAGCTCGTACGAGACCTGCCTCTGCCTCGGCCTGATCCTCGATCCCGACGGCCAGAAGATGTCCAAGTCGAAGGGCAACGTAGTGGTGCCCTGGGACGTGGTCAGCGCCCACGGGGCGGACGCGTTCCGCTGGTACTACTTCACCTCGAAGCAGCCCTGGGACGGCTACCGCTTCTCCCTCGAGACAGTTGGCGAGTCAGCGCGGCAACTGCTGAAGCCGCTCTGGAACTCGTACGCGCTGTACGTGCAATACGCCAACCTGAGTGATCCCTTCTCGCCGGGGACGGAGACCGACCTCGACCGCTGGATCCGCTCCCGGCTCGCTGCGACCGTCGAGCGCGTGACCGAGCGCATGGAGGATTACGACACCACCTTCGCCGGCCGCGCGATAGCCGAATTCGTGGACGACCTCTCGAACTGGTACGTGCGCCTCTCACGGCGCCGGTTCTGGGACGGCGACCAGGCGGCCTTCGAGACACTTCACCCCACGCTCGTGACGCTGGCGAAGCTGCTCGCGCCGTTCACGCCATTCATCGCCGACGAGATCTACGAGAACCTCGACGGCGGCGAGCCGTCGGTGCACCTGTGCGACTTCCCGGCGCCCGGCGAGCGAGACGAACAGCTCGAGTGGGAGATGCAGGTGGTGCGCGACGCGGTCGTACTGGGACGGGCGGCGCGCGGTCACGCCAAGATCAAGGTGCGCCAGCCGCTACGGGAGGCCGTCGTCGTGGCGGCGGACCGCGAGCGGGCGGCGATTGAGCGGCTCGACTCGCTGCTCACCCAGGAGCTGAACGTCAAGGGTGTGCGCTACGTGTCCGAGGCCGACGAACTCGGGCGCTTCGAGCTGAAGCCGAACTACCGCTCGCTCGGTCCCCGCTTCGGCAAGCAGATGCCCCAGGTGGCGGCGGCGATCGCGGCGCTCGATCCGGCGCGCCTGCGGGCGGGCGAGCGTGTCGGTCTGCACGTGGACGGCCACGAGCATGAGATCGGGCCGGACGACGTGTTGATGACGCTTCAGCCGCTCGACGGCTACCAGGTGGAGCGCTCGGGCACCCATGCGGTCGCGCTCAACCTCGAGCTGGACGACGAGCTGCGCCGCGAGGGGCTGGCGCGCGAGGTGGTCCATGCCATCCAGGGCGTGCGCAAGGACGCCGGCCTGAACGTCGAGGACCGGATCGCGCTCAGGCTGGGCGGCGACGCCGAGCTGGTGGACGCCGCACGCGCCCACGAGGACTATGTCGCCCGCGAGACGCTCGCCACCTCGATGGCATACGACGGCGTGGACGGCAGCGCCGTCGTGATCGACGGTCGCGAGTTGCTGATCTCCGTCGAGCGCCAGTAGGCTGGCGGCGCCATGAAGCTGCCGCCGCTCTTCGAGGACCGGCCGGTCCCAGTGCAGCTGATCGGCGGGATCTTGGTGCCGGTCGTGTTCGGGATCATCACCGGCTTTGCGCTCGGCTGGAACGGCGTCGCCTACTGGATCCTCGTAGGCCCGCTCGCGATCCTCGGCGGCTTCCTCGGCGGGATGGAGCACGACGGAGGAGACGATGGCTTCGTACGCGGCCTGATCGGCGGGCTCGTGTACGGGAGCTTCGTGCTGATCGGCTTCGAGATCGTCAACACCGAGGCCAAGGCCTACCTGGGCGAGCCGCAGGTCGGGCTCGTCTTCGCAACGACATTCATCGGCGGCATCCTCGGCGCGCTGGGCGGCGCCTACCGCGCGAGGCTCGAGCGCGAGCAGCGCGCGGCCGCCTAGAGGCCGCTTTGCTCCCGCGTCCGGGTATCCGCACCCCCGGTTGTGAGCGCTCAGGTCACTTAGGCGGGAGCGCCGCGAGGCAGTTCTTCGCGGGAAGACCGGTCCCGCGACAGTTCAGGTAGAGGGCTGCGGCGTGCGCGTCCTCGCCAAGAAGGGTTGCGCAGCTGGCACGCAGGCCGGGCATGCCCTCGGCGCAGTCCTCGACGGCCTGTAGCTGCCGAGCCGGGTTCGCCGGATCGCCGCCCGTGGTGGGCGGGGAGCCCGTGTCGGGGGGCGCATCTCCTTGCACGGCTGGGGCGGCCCCTCCATCCGACGGCGCCTGCCCGGCGGGCGGCAGCGTCGCCAGGACGGTCGGCACCGCCACGGCAACCGCGAGCAGGAGCGCCGAGGAACGCAGGCGGGATCCGGAAACGGCGGGAGCCGACGGGCTGCGTCGGCGGGGGCCCGCCGGAGCCTGTCGAGTTGTGCGCCTTCTGCGGCTCCAGACCGAACGGATTGAACGGTGACTTGTCGGGCGGGACCGGGGAGGGGGACGGGTGACTGTCGGCCATCGCTATCGCTAGGGGCCCGACGCGAGCATCGCGATCGCCTGGCCCGCCACGCCGAGGAGCCCAACGGCAAGTGCGAATCCGGCCAGCCGCGAGAGGCTCGCCTTGCGGTCGTTGACCCGACGCTCGTTCTCGAGCGCGTCGACGAGCGTGCTGATCATTCTCCCCTGAATCTCGACCGGCGGTGTCGAGAGGAGGGGAAACTCGGTGAACCGGCGCAGCTCGGACCGCGCCACCGCCAGGCGCTGCTGGGGACGTAGCACGCCCAGCACGGCGATCACCGAGCCGGCCGCAAGCGCGGTGACCGCGACGGCAAAGAGCGCGCCCTGAACCACCTCTCCGACACTCCCGAGGTCGAGCTTGAGCAGGTCCCGTCCGAGCGTGGCCGTGAGCGCGAGGATGGCCCCGGTGAAGCCGGCAAGGGTCGAGGTCTTTGTCTCGAGTCCCTGCCCCCGGCTGCGCTCGTCGTCGACGAGGCGCTCGACGATCTGGAACAGCTCCTTGACGGTGCCCTCATTGGGCTGCTGCGTCACGTCAGGTCCCCCGGGATCATCCTTCTCGCCACAACACAGGATCCAACGGGGTGACGCCCGGTGTGTGTGGGTGAGCACAGACCCCCGCGGGGGTCACGCCCGGGGCGGAGCTGCGAGTGAGCCGGCTAGGCCGCGAGCGACGGCGCGAGCTCTTGAAGGAGGCGGCTCTTCGGCACGGCTCCGATGATCTGATGCACCGGCGCGCCGTTCTTGAAGAGGAGCAGCATCGGGATCGACATCACGTTGTACTGCGCCGCGGTCTGCGGGTTGTCGTCCACGTTCAGCTTGACGACACGCAGGTCGTCACGCTCGCTGTCGAGCTCCTCGAGATGCGGGGCGATGATCCGGCAGGGGCCGCACCAAGGTGCCCAGAAGTCGACCAGCACAGGCTTGTCGGCCTCTAGGACCTCAGCCTGGAAGTTGTCGTCGGTGACTTCGTTGAGTGCGCCTGCCACTGTTGCTCCTTGTCCTCGATCGCTCGCCCCGATCCGCTCGCTCGGACCAGTCGCTATACAAAATATAGCGCCACTCCTCCCCGGAGCGCCATCAGCGCCTGAGCCTCAGCGCCGGCACCTTCCAGACGGCCTCGAGGGCGATCCTCGCCGTCATCTTGGACGAGCCCACGCGGCGCTCCCGAAACAGTATCGGCACCTCCGTGACGGAGAAGCCGGCGCGGACCGCCTTGTACGTCAGCTCGATCTGGAAGCCGTAGCCGTCGGCGTGCACGTCCTCGAGCTCGATCGCCTCGAGCACCCGCCGGTGGAAGCACTTGAAGCCGCCGGTCAGGTCGCGCACCGGCACGCCGAGCAGGATGCGCGCATAGGCCGAGCCGCCGCGCGAGAGCAGCCTCCGCACGCTGCCCCACTCGGTCACGCCGCCCCCCGGAACGTAGCGCGAGCCCAGTACCAGGTCGGCGGTGTCCGCGGCGGCGATCAGCCGCGGCAGGTCGGCGGGATCGTGAGAGAAGTCGGAGTCCATCTCGAGCACGAGCTCGGCGCCTGCGTCGAGAGCGATCGCGAAGCCCGCCAGGTAGGCGCGGCCGAGGCCCTCCTTGCGGGGCCGGTGGAGCACCCGCACCTGCGCCAGCTCCTCGGACAGCCGCTCGGCGATCAGGCCGGTCCCGTCCGGCGAGCCGTCGTCGACGACCAGGATCGTGTGCCCGATCCCCGTTCGCTCGAGCTGCACCAGGGCGGCACGAACGAGCGCCTCGATGTTCTCGGCCTCGTTGTACGTCGGCAGGATGAGCCAGGCGCCGGGCAAGGGGCGCGTACCCTAGCCACGGCATGCGCAACGCGGAGATCGCCGACGCCTTCGAGGAGCTGGCCAGCCTCTACGAGCTGGACGGCGCGGTGGTGTACCGCGTCGTGGCCTACCGCAACGCCGCCAAGGCGATCCGCGAAGCGGGCGTGTCGGTCGAGGAGATGGCGAAGCAGGGCCGCGTCGAGGAGCTCGCCGGGGTGGGAAAGACGATCGCCGAGAAGATCGACGCGCTGCTCGAGCAGGGTTCGATCCCCTCCGCCGACAAGCTGAAGGCGAAGATCCCGGCGGGGCTCGTCGAGGTGACCCGCATCCCGGGGCTCGGGCCCAAGCGCGCCCGGCTTCTGTACGACCACCTGGGGATCACCTCTCTCGACGACCTCCGGCGGGCGGCCGAGGACGGCAGCCTCAAGGACGTCCCGGGATTCGGGAGCAAGGCGGAGGAGAACGTGGCGGCCGCGCTGGCGGCCGGCGCCGACGGACGCCCCAAGCCGCGCGTGCTCCTGTCGAGGGCCCTTTCCGTGGGCGAGGAGCTCGTGGCCGCGCTGCGCGAGCATCCGGCGGCCGTGCGCGTGGAGCTGGCGGGCAGCGCGCGCCGCTGGGCCGACACGGTGAAGGACCTCGACATCGTGGCCGCGTCGAGCGATCCCGCCGCCCTGTCGAATGCCTTCTGCGAGCTCCCGCCGGTCGACGCGGTGGCGAGCTCCGGAGAGGCCGGCGCCAAGGTGATGACCCACTCCGGCGTGGCGGTCGACCTCCGGATCGTCCCCGAGGAGGCGTTCGGGAACCTGCTCCAGCACTTCACGGGCTCGGGCAGGCACAACGAGGCGCTGCGCACCGACGCCGTCCGGCGCGGGCTGCACGTGAGCGAATACGGGATCAGCGACGACGAGAGCGGCGAGAGTCAGGCCTTCACCACCGAGGAGGAGGTCTACGAGCGCCTGGGGATGGCCTACATCCCGCCCGAGCTGCGCGAGAACCGCGGCGAGCTCGAGGCCGCCAGGAACGGCGAGCTGCCGAAGCTGATCGAGCTCGACGACCTGCGCGGCGACCTGCACATGCACACGACCCTCTCGGACGGGCGCAACACGCTCGAGGAGATGGTCGCGGAGGCTGCCGAGCGCGGCTACGAGTACATCGCGATCACCGACCACTCGGCGTCGCACGGCTTCGGCGACGACGTCCAGCCCGATGCCCTGCGCCGCAGGATGGAGGAGATCCGGGCGCTCGACGTCCCCGGGCTGCTCGTCCTCACGGGCACCGAGACGAACGTGCTGCCCGACGGCACGCTCGACTACGACGACGGGCTGCTCGCCGAGCTCGACTGGGTGGTCGCGAGCCTGCACACCTCGTTCCGGCTCTCGGAGAAGGAGCAGACCGAGCGCATGCTGCGCGCGATGGAGCACCCGCTGGTCGACGTGATCGGTCACCCGACCGGGCGCCTGATCGAGCGCCGCGAGCCCTATGCCCTCGACGTCGACGGTGTGATCGCGAAAGCGGTCGAGACGGGGACGTTCCTCGAGATCAATGCGAACCCCGACCGCCGCGACCTGAACGACGTCTACGCGCGCGCCGCCGCCCAGGCGGGGGTCACGCTGATGATCGACTCGGACTCACACGGGACCGAGACGCTCGCGAACATCCGTTACGGCGTCGCAACGGCGCGGCGCGCCTGGCTCACGGCCGAGCAGGTGGGCAACACCCGCCCCTGGGACGAGCTGCGCCGCATGCGCAAGCGCGGCGCGTAGGGTCAGGCCCTACCCGGCACCGGCTCGATTTTCCGCAGCCCGGGCAGCCGCAGCAGCTGCGGGCGCCCGAACGGCGAGGTGCGATCGAACCAGAACTCCACGCCGTCACGGCCTTCGATGGCGGCGACGGCTGCGGACTGGCGCCGCCAGACGAGCGCGACGAGCAGGCAGTAGCCGGTCGCGATAGCGGGCACCTGGGGAACGAAGATGCCGATCACCGCTGCGCCGATCGTGAGGACGATCAGGGCCCAGAGGCGGTTGAACAGCACCGTCCCGGGCTCGAGCTCGGGCAGCGAGTTGCTCTTGCGCGCCGACGCGAGCAGCCCCGCGATCCCGGGGGTGGGCGCGAGCCGGCGCCCGAGCCAGAGACCGACCAGCGTGGCGAGGCACCACCAGATCGCCGCCACGTAGACGAGCGTGTTGCTGTCCTCCCTGGTGGCACCCGCCACCGAGACGATCGCGAGCGCGGTGGCGGCACCGCCGAAGAGGATCACCGACACCCGCAGGAAGTCCCGAAACCTCACCCGGACGCCAGGCTCATGCGTCGGCGAGCGCGGTCAGCACCCGCGAGAACCCCTCGACCCCGTCGACCACGAGGTCGGCGCGTTCCACGATGGCCGCCGGCCCCTCGTCGGAGCGGACGCCCACGCGCACCGCTGCCTCGAGGACGCCCTCCTGCACGAGCGACTCGAGCTCGTCGAACGCGTCCAGGTCGGTGGCGTCGTCGCCGCCGTAGAGCGCGGCGCGCGCACCGGACCGCGTGACGAGGTCGCGCACGGGCTGGCCCTTGTCGATCGGCACCGGCGGGCGGATCTCGAGGACCTTGCGGCCCCAGTGGGTGGCGAAGCCCGCCGCCTCCGCCTCCTGGGCGAGGCCCTCGAGCAGGGTGCGGGCGCCATCCTCGTCGGGCGCGCCGCGCCAGTGGAAGGCAGCGATCGGGCCCTTGTCCTCGATCCGCACGCGCAGCCGCCGTGCCTCGCCGGTATCGTGCTCGGCCGCGAAGCGCTGCACGCGCTTCTCCCAGCTCTTGAAGGCCGGCACGGTGCGCGGACGTGCCGAGCCAGGCTCGAGCAGCTCGGCCCCGTGCGAGCCCGCGTAGACGATGGCCCCCACGCCCACGAGCCGGCGCACGTCGGCGGCCGCGCGCCCCGAGATGCAGGCCACGCATGCGAAGCGGCGCGCGAGCCTCCCGAGCAGGACGGAGGTCTCCTCTCGCACATGCGCGTCCTGGGGCCGCCCCACGATCGGAGCAAGCACGCCGTCGACGTCGCAGAAGATCGCAGCCTGCGACGGATCGCGGGTCAGCGGCCGCAGCGCTTCGGCGAGCGCCTCTGCGGGGGGAGCGGACACGGGCCGTAGTATGCCCCGCGATGTCGTCCAGGCTGCTCCGCCTCGCCGCCATCGGCACCGCGGCGGGTGCGTTCTCCGGCCTGTTCGGCGTCGGCGGGGGCACGATCATCGTGCCGCTGCTGGTGCTGTGGCTCGGCTATGGGCAGAAGGAGGCCACGGGCACGTCGCTGGCGGCGATCATCGTGATCAGCGCGCTGGCGGCCGCCGCCCAGGCCGTCTACGGCAACGTCGACCTGTGGAAGGGCATCCTGATCTCGCTGCCCGCAGTGGCCGGCGTCGTGGCGGGAACGGCGATTCAGCAGCGAATCTCCGAGAAGGCGGTTGCTGCCGCCTTCGTGGCGCTCATGCTCGCCTCTGCCGCGCTGTTGATCTTCTAGATGGACGCCCTGGAGCTCACCGGGCTGCTGGCGTTCGGCTTCGCCGCGGGTGTCACCGGCGGCCTCCTCGGGGTCGGTGGCGGCGTGCTGTTCGTGCCGGCTCTCGTCCTGTTCGCCGAGGAGTCGCAACTCGGGGCGGAGGCCACCTCGCTCGTGGCGATCGTGTTCGTGTCGCTCGTGGGCACCTGGCGCCAGCGTGACTACGGCAACGTTCGGCTGCGCGACGGCCTCGTGATCGGCGTGCTGTCGCCGCTCGGCGTGCTCGCGGGGGTGGTGCTGGCGAACGCTGTTTCCGAACGGACGCTCGAGCTGTCGTTCGCCGCGATGCAGCTCGTATTCGCCTGGCAACTCGCGGGCGAGGCGGGTCTGCGCTAGGTTCCGCACGAATGGACATCCTCGAGGTCACCACCGAGGACTCGGCCGGGCAGGTGACGATTTCATTGAAGGGCGAGCTCGACCTCTCGAGCGTCGGCAAGGTCCAGGAGGAGCTGCGCCGCGTGGAGGCCGAGGGACCTCCCTTGCTCATCCTCGATCTCTCCAATCTGACCTTCCTCGACTCGACCGGTCTGCGGGCCGTGGTCACAGCCGACGAGCGCGCGCGCGACCACGGCCGCCGCTTCGTCGTCGTGCGCGGGCCGGACGCGGTGCAGCGCGTCTTCGCGATCACGCGCTTGGAGGAACGGCTCGAGATGGTCGACGACGCCTCAAGCCTGGCGTAGACCACACGTAGCGGGAGGGGCTGGGTGGGCGTAGCATCCAACCCGTGAGCGCCACGGAGCTCACGGGGCGTCCCGAGGTCGCCGCCCTGGTCAGTCGGGGCGAGGAACGTGGCTGCGTGAACATCTCCGAGCTGGACGAGGTGGTGCAGGCGCTCGACCTGCTCGCGGACGACGTCGACTACATCGAGGAGCAGCTCGAGAACCGCGGCATCGAGCTGTCGGACGACTGCGGGCGCCCGGGCGTCGAGCCCACGAGCTTCCGCAACGGCGAGCTGGCCGCGGCGACGACGGACGCACTGCAGCTCTTCCTGAACGAGATCCGGCGTTATCCGCTGTTGACCGCCGCCGAGGAGATCGAGCTCGCCAAGCGGATCGAGCAGGGCGACCTCGACGCCAAGGAGCGCATGATCAACTCGAACCTGCGCCTGGTCGTCTCGATCGCCAAGAAGTACCAGGGCCAGGAGCTGTCCCTGCTCGACCTGATCCAGGAGGGCATCTTCGGCCTGATCCGCGCCGCCGAGAAGTTCGACTGGCGCAAGGGCTACAAGTTCTCGACCTACGCGACCTTCTGGATCCGCCAGGCGATCCAGCGTGGGCTCGCCAACAAGGCACGCACGATCAGGATCCCGGTACACATCGGCCAGCGCGAACGCAAGATCGTGCGCACCGAGCGGGAGCTGCAGGCGAAGCTCGGGCGAGAGCCGACCGACGAGGAGATAGCCGCGGCCGCTGAGCTTCCGCTCACCCAGGTCGAGGAGGTCCGCGACGCGGCCCGCACGGTCACGAGTCTCGACCGGCCGGTGGGCGAGGAGGGCGACACCTCGCTGCGCGACCTCCTCGAGGGGGACTCGCCGCCGGTCGACCAGGAGGTCGAGCTGAGCCTCAGCGAGGAGCTCCTGCGGCGGACGATCGAGGAGCTGCCCGAGACCGAGCGGCGCGTGATCCGGTTGCGCTACGGGATCGACGGGCAGGACCCGCAGCCGCTGCGCGAGACCGGGCGCCGGCTCGGCCTGTCGGCGGAACGCGTGCGCCAGCTCGAGTCGAAGGCGCTGAAGCGCCTCGCGATGCGCCGCGAGCTCGAGGCGCTGAGGGAGGTAGCGTGAGCTCCGTCGAGGCCGAGGCCGAGGGCGAGCAGCTCGCTGCCGTCTCCAACGCGATCGTCGGGATCTTCAGCGAGTTCTATGGACGCGGGCCGACCAAGGCGAAGACCTACGCGTTCGACGACAACATGCTCTGCGTCGTCGAGGATTTCCTCACCACGGTGGAGCGGACCCTTGTCGACAACGGGCAGGAGCAGCTCGTGCGCGCGGTACGGCTGAGATTCCAGGACACGGTGCAGGACAGGCTCAAGGACGCGGTGCAGGAGATCACCGGCCGCCCGGTGATCGCCTACAACAGCCAGGTGACCTTCCACCCGGCCATCGGCTTCGAGGTCTTCGTGTTCGGGAACTCCTCCGAGGAGGCCGGAGCCGGGGACTAAAGCGGGTCAACCGGCTCCGCACGGCGTCCCCGCAGGTCCGGGGTGCGGCTCCGGTTAACCCTTTCGACCGGGCTACCCGGGCGAGGCCGGGTCAAACGGTCAGGGCAGGGTCACGTCGGGTGTGCGCGCCAGGTTCGCCGCGGCGACCACGAGGTGCAGCCCGGGAGCGAAGCGCTCAGGGCGGCCGTCGCCCTGGGGCGAGTAGCCCTCGCGTTCATCAAGTAGCGCGAGTATCGAGGCGCAGACTTCCGCCTGCGGGGCGTCGTCTCCCATGTCGCAGGCGAGCCGCACGAGCGCCAGCGTCTCGGTGGGCTCGACGCCGTTGAACATCTGGCCGAGCGCGCTCAGCAGGAACGCGTACACGCGATCGAGCAGCGGGTCGCGTGAGAGCCGGCCGGAGCCCGGCGCCGGGCCGAGGTCGAGCGGCTCCTCGCCGGCCAGCAAGCGGGCGGTCTGCCCGCCGAGCACTCCGCGCACCTGCTCCTCGCCGAGCCCGACCTGGAGCGCGTGGCGGAGCGCGTTCGCGGCGCCCCACGCCGGAGCGCCATAGGGCGCGTCGCTTGCCATCAGGACCTGGCCCGGCGGCACCAGCGCCAGCAGGGCCTGAAGGTCGCTCGGGGACCACCAGGACGTGTCGAAGAACAGGTTGGGGTGCTCGGGCGCCACGCGCCAGATCCAGGCGAGGTCCGAGATGGCCGCGTGGGCGAGGATCAGCCGCATGCCCGGATAGCGCGCGCAGGCCTCGACGGCGTGGCGGCCGAGAGCCGGGATGCCGCGCCCCGCGTGGCACATGATCGGGAGCCGGCGCTCGTTCGCCAGCGCGAAGACCGGCTTCAGGTCCGGGTGGTCGAGCGTGAACCGCTCGGCGCGGGGGTGGAGCTTGATCCCGCGAGCGCCTGCGGCGAGCGTGCGCTCGGCCTCGGCGAGCGGCTTGTCGTGCGGGTCGAGCCGGCTGAAGGCGAACAGCCTCCCCCCGGAGTCGAGGGCCTCGCGGATGACCATGTCGTTGGCCGGCGGGTAGCCGTCCAGCTCGTGCATCGGGAAGACGACGGCTCGGCCGTCGATCCGTTCCAGCGCGGCTTTTAGCTCCTCGCCTCCGCAGCTGTATCCGTCCGGGTCGTTGAACCCGATGTGCGTGTGCACGTCGAGCAGCTCGAGGCCGGGAACTTCCTCGCGCAGCCGCTCGAGCCAGGGCAGGATGCCTACGTCCGATACCACGGGACGAGGAGACTAACTTCAGTCCAGCCCGTGCTCGAGGGCGCCCTTGACGCCGGCATCAAGCGCGTTCAGCCGGTACAGCGCCAGCGCCTCGGCGGAGCGGAAGCGACGCGCGGGCAGGGAGTCGGGACCATGGTGGCCGAGGATGCAGTGCGAGAGAGCGTGGAGCTTTGCGTCCGGAACGCCGCTCAGCCGTGCGCGCTCGCTCACGAGCTCCATGCCGAGCGTGAGGTGCCCGACGAGTGAGCCCGCCTCGGTGAGCGCGATCTCCGCGCCGAGCTCGAACTCGCGAATCTTCCCGACGTCGTGGAGGATCGCCGCGCTAAGGAGCACGTCGCTGTTCAGGCGCGGATGGAGCGTGCCGGTCTCGGCCGCGAGCGTGGCGACGGCGACCGTGTGCTCGAGCAGCCCGCCCAGGTAGGCGTGGTGGCCCGAGCGGGTGCACGGGGCGCGGCGGAAGTCGGCACGGAAGGCTCCGTCCCCGAGGAACGAGTCGAGCAGCCGACGCAGGTCCGGGTCGTGGACCTCGCGCGCAAGATGCTCGAGGAAGCCGTCGAGCTCGTCGATGTCGCGGTACGCCACCGGCAGGAACTCGGCCGGATCGGCGGCCCCGTCCTCGGCGCGGCGGATCGCCTTGAGGTCGACCTGCAGCTCGTCGCGAAAGCGCTCCACGCGGCCGCGCACGCTGACCAGGTCGCCGCGCTCGAACTGACCCGCCAGGAAGTCGGCGTCCCGGAACGCGCGCCCTGGGATGGCGCCGGTACGGTCGCGCAGCTCGACGGCGAGGTAGCTACTGCCGTTGCGCGCGGTGAGCCGGTCCTTGCGAGTGCAGGCAAAAACGCCGTCGATCTCGCCACCGGCTCTCAGCTCGGCCACGCTCATTCCGCCAATCCTGATCGCCCGAGCGGACGTCCCACCGGCCTATCCCCGGGCGTCGAGTACGGTGAGAGTGATGAGCGATGTGATCTGGGACACGCGACCGAGGCTCCGGAAGCCGGTCATGGTGTGCGCGTTCAAGGGCTGGAACGATGCCGGCGAGGCCGCATCCGCGGCGCTCTCGTTCATACGCGGCTCGTTCGAGGCGTCGGACGTGGCGCGCATCGACCCCGAGGAGTACTACGACTTCACCGCCGTCCGCCCGACGGTCCGCCTCACGGAGGGGCGCACCCGGAAGATCGACTGGCCGGAGAACCACGTATCCGCGGCCGAGGTGCCCGGTGCCGAGGCAGATCTGGTGATGCTCCAGGGCGTGGAGCCGTCGCTGCGCTGGCGCCGCTTCACCGACAGCGTGATCGGCACGGCGCGCGAGCTGGACGTGCGCATGGTCATCACCCTCGGAGCGCTGCTCGCCGACGTGCCGCACAGCCGCCCGGTCTCACTCACCGGCATCGGCTCGGACAGCTCACTCGTAGAGCGGCTCGGGTTTGACCCGCCGAGCTACGAGGGGCCGACGGGGATAGTCGGCGTGCTCCAGCACGCCTGCGCCGATGCGGGCCTGCCGGCGGCGAGCCTGTGGGCCTCGGTGCCCCATTACGTCGCGGCGTCGCCGAACCCGAAGGTCGCGCTGGCGCTCGTTCGTGGCTTCGAGGGGATCGCCGGGCTGGCGGTCGACGCCGGCGAGCTCGAGTCCGCCGCGGAGGATTACGAGCGCCAGGTGAGCGCCGCGGTGGCGAGCGACCCCGAGGTGAAGGCGTTCGTGGAGCGGCTCGAGAACGCGATGGACGAGGTGACGGCCGAGAACCCGCCCGACGAGGACAACCTGCCCTCGGCCGACACGATCGCCAGCGACTTCCAGCGCTTCCTGCGCCAGCGCGGCCCCGACGACAGCTAGCTACTTCTCGGCCGCCGGACAGATGATCCGGTAGTCGCAGAAGCGGCAGATCTCGCTCGACGGCGTCGGCTCGAACTGCTGCTTGAGGATCCCGCCGGCGATCTCCGTGACGGTCGCCTTGACCCGCTCGAGCTCCTCCTCGGAGTGCTCGACCGGCACCTTCTCGCCCGTCAGCACGTAGAAATAGCTCTGCGCGGAGGTCTCCAGCCGCCACGACTCGCGAGCGCCCATCTGGTAGAGCGAGAGCTGGACGTCCTCGCGCAGGTCCTCCGCCGACTTCGACTTGCCGGTCTTGTAGTCGATCAGCTCGTAGGTCCCGTCGGGATGCCTGTCGACGCGGTCGACCCGGCCGCGCAGCAGGTGCGGGCCGAGCCGGAACGCGAACGAGCGCTCGAACCAGACGGGCTCGGCCTCCGAGCGGCGATCCTCGGCCCAGTAGCGCTCGAGCGCCTCCACCGCGCGCTCGCGGAACTGCTGCTCGTCGTCCGTGTCGCCGAAGCCGGAGCGGCGCCACGAGGCGTCGAAGAGCTCCATCAGTTGCGCCAGCGAGCCGCCTCCCTGGGAGTGGAAGCGCTCCAGCACCTGATGGACGACGATCCCGAAGCGCTGGTGGATCGTGGGCTCCTGGGGGATTCGGAAGACGCGCGCGAACTTGTACTTGAGCGGGCAGATCCGGTAGGTGTCGATGTCGCTCGCGGAGAGCATCAGGCCGCGGCCTCGCCGTGGGATGAAGGGGTCGAGCGAGGGCTCGGAGCCGTTGCCGTCCCCGGCGGGCCGGGTGCCGGGCTCGCGCTCGGAGTCCCGCAGCCAGCCGTCGAGCGCGGATTGCTCGAGGATCTCGCGCTGCTCGGGAGTGGCGCACTGGACGAGGATCTCGTTGACCTCCGAGAGCGCCCGCTCGAGCGACTCGCCCTCCTTGGCGCGCTCGATGAGAGCCGCCACCTTGATCAACTCGAGATACCGCGACACCGCCTGGTCCACGTCCAGGTACGTGTCGAGCCGCATTTCCCCGAGCCGCCCGCCCACGCGGGCAACGGTGTCGAGCAGCTCGTCGCGCATGATCCGGAAGGTCGAATGGAGTCCTTCCGCCGGCCCGAACAGCTCCTCCTCGAAGGCCTCCTCGTCGACCTCCACAGCGGCGCGCGCCTCCTCGTAGAAGGGCGACGGACGAGGCGTGGCCCCAGGTTGCGCGCCCTCGGCCCAGGCCAGGACGAGCCCCTTGCGCGCCCGTGTCATCGCAACGTGCAGAAGGCGCCGCATCTCGGCCTCGTGCTCCTCGCGCCCGCCGGCCGCCGGTAGCCGCTCCTTCAGGAGCTCGTCCGGGACGCCGTCCGCCTGGACCCGGAACGGCCCCGGCATGCGCGCCGCCGACAGCCCGAGCACGAACACGTGGTCGAACTCGAGCCCCTTGGCGGCGTGCATGGTCATCACCTGCACGGCCGGCGCCGTCGCCATGCCCACCGCCTCCTCCTCACGCAGTCCCGATTCGGCCACGGCGGCGAGGTAGCGGGTGAAGTCGCGTGGGGTGGCCTGCGGCTCACGGCGCATGTAGGCGCCGGCCAGCTCGGACAGCTTGGCGATGTTGCGCAGCCTCTCGACCGTGTCCGCCTGGGTTGCGAACACCTGCTGGCGGCGCAGCCCGATCCGCTCGATCAGGCGCAGCACGAAGGCATCGGGGCGGCGGTCGTCGAAGGCGCCGGAGGCGGAGCGGTAGAGGCGCAGGAACGTTCGCGCCCGGTCGCGGCCCTCCTCGGAGAGCTGCGGACCCTCGAGCGCGGCCGCGACCGCGCTCGGCATGTCGAGCTTGCGGCGCCGGGCAAGCTGGGTCAGGCGCGCCACGTCAACGGAGCGCAGCTCGACCGGGGGACGCGAGAGTGCCCGCACCACGGCGCCGGAGTCATTCGGGTCCGCCAGCGCGCGCAGCCAGGCGAGCACGTCGCGGACCTCGGCGCGCTGGAAGTAGGCGGCGGCGCCGCAGGTGCGGGCCGGCACGGCGCGCTCCTCGAGCGCCGAGGCGATCGTCGCGCCCTCGGCCTTGACGGAGCGGACGAGCACGCAGATCTCGGACGGCGGTGTGCCGGCGGCGATGAGCTGCTCCGCTTCGGCGGCCACCGCCTGCGCCTGTGCGCGCTCTGTGCGGCAGCGCCAGAAGCGCACGCGCCCGCCGCTCGCCCCCTTCAGCTTCTTGGGGATGCGCTCGGGCGCGGGAGCCACGACCGCCGCGGCCGCTTGGAGGATTCGCCTGCCCGAGCGGTAGTTGTGCTCGAGGCGCACGACCTGCGCGTCCGGGAACTCGCGCTGGAAGTCGAGCAGGTTCTTCTGCGAGGCGCCGCGGAAGCGGTAGATGGCCTGGTCGTCGTCGCCCACGACCGTGACGTTGCGGTGCTCCTCCACGAGCAGCCGCAGCAGCATTCCCTGTGCAAAGTTCGTGTCCTGGTACTCGTCGACGAGCACGTGCCGGAAGCGCCTCGCCACCCGCTCGCGCACGTGCGGACGCTCGTGCAAGAGGCGGAACGCCCGCAGGATCAGGTCGCCGAAGTCGAGCGCCCCGCGCTCCGAGAGCAGCCGGTCGTGATCGGCGTACAGGCGGGCGAACTCGCGCTCGCGCTCCGCCCGGGCGCGCGCGGCGTCGCCGCCCGGCTCCGCAGCGAGCCCGTCCGCGTAGCGGCGGTAGTCGTCGGCGGAGACCATCTCGTCCTTCAGGCGATCGATTCGGGACACGAAGCTGGCGAGTAGCGGCGCGGGGTTGCCGCGAATCTCGTGGTGGCGCAGGGACAGGTCGTCGATGCGCTCGAGCAGCAGGGCGAGCCGGTCGGCCGGGGTCACCGGGGAGAGGAAGGGGTCGACGCAGGCCTCGAGCGCCTCGTCCTGCAGGAGGCGCGTGCAGAACGAGTGGAAGGTCGCCACGTGCAGCTCCTCGTAGGGCGACTCGATGAGCGACTCGAGCCGCTCGCGCATCTCTGCCGCGGCGGCCGACGAGAAGGTGAGCGCGAGGATGGCGTCGGCGGGCACGCCCTGCTCGACGAGCCAGGCGAAGCGGCGGGTGAGCGTGCGCGTCTTGCCGGTCCCGGCGCCCGCCACCACCACGAGCGGGCCGCCCGGGTGGGTGACGGCCTGCTCCTGCGAGCGGTTGAGGCCGTCTAGCGGATCGGGCATCCCCGCCTAGGATACGCCGCCTGATGAGTCTTCCCGACGCCGACTGGCTCGGCTTCTGCCGGCGCGCGGGCGCGGCTGCACGGGAGGCGGTGGCGTCCTACTCGACACGCGCAGAGCGCTCGGTCGAGACCGGCCGCGGCGAGGGCGGCGACACCGCCTACGTGATCGACCGGGCCGCCGAGGACGCAATCTTCGCGGAGCTGGAGGCGCTCGACGTGCCCGTCACGGCGATCTCCGAGGAGCGCGGCGAGCTGCCGGTCGGAGGCGGCGGGACGGTCCGCGTGGTCATTGATCCGGTTGACGGCTCCGTCAACGCCAAGCGCGGCCTGCCGTTCGCGTGCGTGTCGATCGCGGTGGCGTCCGGCGCGCGCATGCAGGACGTCCAGGTCGGGTTCGTGGCCGAGCTGGCGCCCAGCGGCGGACGCGACGCGCCGGCCCCGCGGGACTGGTGGGCCGTGCGCGGCGAGGGGGCGTTCGTGTCGGGGGAGCGGCTGCGGCCGCTCGAGCCCGGGCCGCTCGAGATCCTCGGTCTCGAGACGGCGCGGCCGGCGCTGGTGGCGGGCGTGGCCCCGGCGCTCGCCGAGGTCGGGGCGCGCCGCCTCCGGGCGCTCGGCTCGGTGGCGATGAGCCTCTGCCTCGTGGCCATGGGCCAGCTCGATGCGATGGTCACACTGCGCGAGGTGCGCTCCGTTGACGTGGCCGCGGCGCAGCTGCTCGTGACCGAGGTGGGCGGGGTGGTGGCTTTCCCCGGCGGGGATGGCCTCGATCTGGAGATGCGGTCGCGGGCCGCGGCGGGCCGGGAGGCGGAGGTGGTGGAGCGGTTGCTTGGGATGTTCTAGGAGGCGTGGGTCCGTCGAATCGCCGGGCAATCGTCCTACTTTGCCTGGATCGGCCGCCTGTGGGCGGCAAGAGTCAGGAAAGCTCCGCCCCTCAGGATTGGCGCCTCCCTTCGCGGGCACTAGGCGCCGATGGCTCGTCTCAGGAGAGTGGACTGTTCCGGCCCCGGCATCCGGCGCCGGCGGCGGGGCAAGGGCTTCGAGTACCTCGATGATGTGGGGCGGCGGATCACCGAGCCGTCGATGATCGAGCGGATTCGGGAGCTCGCCATTCCGCCGGCCTGGGAGGAGGTCTGGATCTGTCCCTATCCGATGGGACACATCCAGGCGACCGGAACGGACGCCGCCGGGCGCAAGCAGTACCGCTACCACGACCTCTGGCGCGAGCGGCGCGACCGGGAGAAGTTCGAGGAGATGATCGAGTTCGCACGGGCGCTGCCGCGGCTGCGGCAGGCGCGTCAACAAGGACCTCAAGCGCCCGGGCATGCCGCGGGAGCGCGTGCTTGCCTGCGCCACCCGCCTGCTCGACCGCGGCTTCTTCCGCATCGGCTCCGAGGACTACGCGGAGGAGAACGACACCTACGGAATCGCCACGATGCAGAGGCGGCACGCGACCGTGGACGGCGACCAGGTGACCTTCGACTACGAGGCCAAGGGGGGCGCTCGGCGCGTGCAGGCCGTGGGCGACCCCGTTGTCGCCGAGATCGTGAACACCCTGCAGCGTCGCCGCGGCGGTGGGGAGGAGTTGCTCGCGTACAAGAAGAGCGGCCGCTGGGTCGACCTGAAGTCGGCCGACGTGAACGCCTACGTCAAGGAGGCCGCGGGCGGCGACTTCTCCGCCAAGGACTTCCGCACCTGGAGCGGGACCGTGCTGGCGGCCGTCGCGCTGTCGGTGTCCGGCATGGCGGCGACCTCGAACAGCGCTCGCAAGCGGGCCAAGACGCGGGCGGTGAAGGAGGTGGCGCGCTACCTCGGGAACACGCCCGCCGTCTGCCGCGCGTCGTACATCGACCCGCGCGTGTTCGATCGCTTCGACGGCGGGCTGACGATCAGCGGTGCGCTGCCGGAGCTGATGGAGGACACCGCTGCGTGGCCGGACGTGCAGCAGGCTGTCGAGGAGGCGGTGCTCGACCTGATCGCGAACGACCGCGAGTCGGAGGGCGTCGAGCGGGTACGCGAGCTGCGCGAGGGCCTCGCCGAGGTCGCCGCCTGACTCGTTTCCCGCCGGCGGTGCCGGGAACGAGCGTCGCATGACAGAGGTCCCCTCAGACGCACCGCCCAGCACCGAGGTTCCCGCTCCCGCTCCGCCCGAGCAACCCCAGCCGGAGCCGCCCGACGCCCCCCAGCCCGACCCCAAGGGCCCGGAGACCCCGGACGAGGACTGACCCGCCGGCCCGTGCCGCTCGCCGCGATCCTGGACGTCGACGGCACGCTCGTCGACACCAACTACCACCACGCGATCGCCTGGTACCGCGCCTTTCGACAGCACGGTGAGCTGCTGCCGGTCTGGCGGATACACCGGCACATCGGCATGGGCGGCGACCAGCTCGTCGGCGCGCTGTGCGGGGAGAGCGTCGAGCAGGAGAAGGGCGACGACATCCGCAGCGCCGAAAAGGCGCTCTACATGGCGATGATCGAGGAGGTCGAGCCGCTGCACGGCGCGCGTGAGCTGATCGTCGACCTCAAGGAGTCGGGTCATGCGGTCGTGCTGGCGAGCTCGGCCAAACAGCAGGAGGTCGACCACTACCTCGACCTCCTGGATGCCCGCGACCTCGCGGATGGATGGACGACATCCGCCGACGTCGAGGCGACCAAGCCCGAGCCCGACCTGGTCGTGGCCGCGCTCGAGAAAGCCGGCGACCGCAGCGGTGTGATGGTCGGTGATTCGACCTTCGACTGCGAGGCCGCCGCGCGCGCCGGCATCGAGACGCTCGCGGTGCTGACAGGCGGCTTCTCGGAGCAGGAACTGCTCGACGCGGGCGCCGCGCGCGTATTCGGCTCGATCGACGAGCTGCGCGACGCGCTCGACTCCACACCGCTCGCACGCTCGTAGACCGTCAGGATTCGTCCTGTGGCGGATCAGCTCCGCAGCTACCGGAAGAAGCGCGACTTCGAGAAGACCCCAGAGCCGAAGGGCCGGGGCAAGGCAACGAGGGACGCTCCGCGTTTCGTCGTCCAGGAGCATCGCGCCCGTCGCCTCCACTGGGACCTGCGCCTCGAGCACGACGGCACGCTCGCCTCGTGGGCGCTCCCACGCGGCATCCCCGCCCACCCGGACGAGAACCGCCTCGCCGTGCGCACCGAGGACCACCCGCTCGAGTACCTCGAGTTCGAGGGCGAGATCCCGAAGGGCGAGTACGGCGCAGGCACCATGGACGTCTGGGATCGCGGCACCTTCGAGCCCGAGAAGTTCCGCGACGCCGAGGTGATCGCGACCTTCCACGGCGAGCGCCTCCGGGGCCGCTACGCGCTCTTCCGGACGCGCGAGCAGGACTGGCTCATCCACCGCATGGACCCGCCCGAGGACCCCGGCTACGAGCCGATGCCCGACCGCCTCCCGCCGATGCTCGCGCGCAGCGGCAAGCTGCCGCGCAACGAGGCGGACTACGGCTTCGAGGTCAAGTGGGACGGGATCCGCACGGTCGTCTTCAGCGACCACGGCCACATCAACCTTCAGGGCCGCAACTTCACCGACTTCACGCAGCGCTACCCCGAGGTGCGCGAGCTGTCGCGCGAGCTGGGCGCCCGGCGGCTGATCCTCGACGGCGAGATCGTCGCCTTCGACGACGACGGCCGGCCCAGCTTCGAGCGTCTCCAGTCGCGCATGCACCTCGCCTCGGACTCGGCCGTGAGGCGACGCATGCGCGACACCCCCGTCACCTACGTGATCTTCGACCTGCTCTACCTCGACGGCCGGCTCACGCTCCCGCTGGCCTACGAGGACCGCCGCACAATCCTCGAGGAGCTCGGGCTGGAGGGACCCGCTT
The DNA here is from genome assembly GCA_963757815.1 of uncultured Thermoleophilaceae bacterium. GTDB lineage: Bacteria > Actinomycetota > Thermoleophilia > Solirubrobacterales > Thermoleophilaceae > JACVRW01. The sequence continues at coordinate 391,646 of CAVWSN010000018.1, forward strand.
GGCGCACGCCGACCTATCACCGCGGCGACGGGACCGCCCTGCTCGAGGCGACCAGGAACCTCGGCATCGAGGGCGTGATCGCCAAGCGGCTCGACAGCACATACGAACCGGGCCGCCGCGCGTCGGGCTGGATCAAGGTCAAGAACGTGAACATCCAGGACGTCGTGATCGGCGGCTGGACTCCCGGCGAGGGTGGGCGCAGCGGGAGGCTCGGTGCCCTAGCGGTGGGGGTGATGGAGGACGGCAAGCTCGTCTACGCGGGCAAGGTGGGAACGGGCTTCACCCAGGAGATGCTCGGCGTTCTCATGCGCGAGCTCGAGCCGCGCAGGCGCGACACGAGCCCGTTCGCAGGACGGCAGCCGCCGAAGGGCACCGTGTTCGTCGAGCCCGAGCTGGTCGCGGAGGTCGAGTTCCGCGAGTGGACGCGCAGCGGCACCCTGCGCGCACCATCCTTCAAGGGCCTGCGGCCCGACAAGGACGCGCAAGAAACCACCCGCGAAGCAGGGTAAATCGGGACGCGGCAGGTATCTTCAGGTCATGGCACGTGCGATCTGGAGCGGAGCGATCAGTTTCGGACTGGTCAACATCCCGGTGAAGCTGTTCAGCGCCGTTTCACGCAAGACCGTCCGCTTTCACCAGATCGACTCGAAGTCCGGGCAGCGGATCCGCCAGCAGCGGGTGGGGCCGGATGGCGAGGAGGTCAAGTACGAGGACATCGTCAAGGGCTACGAGATCAGCCCCGACCGCTACGTGACGATCGAGCCCGGCGAGCTCGAGTCGCTCGAGCCGCAGAAGACGCGGACCATCGACATCGAGGCCTTCGTCGACCTCGACCAGATCGACCCCATCTTCTACGACCACCCGTACTACCTCGCTCCCGACAAGGGCGCCGAGAAGGCCTACAAGCTCCTCGTCGACGCGATGGAGGACGCCGGCAAGGTCGCCATCGCCCGCGTCGTGATCCGCTCGAAGGAGAGCCTCGTGGCGCTGCGACCACGCGACGGCGCCCTGGCGATGGAGACGATGCTGTTCGCGGACGAGGTGATTCCCCCCGACTCGCTCGACGAGCTCACCGTCGACGGCGGCAAGACGAGCGAGCGCGAGCTCGAGATGGCCAAGTCGCTGATCGAGTCGCTCTCCGCGGACTTCGAGCCCGACCAGTACCGCGACGAGTACCGCGACCGCGTCCTCGAGCTGATCGAGCGCAAGGCCGCCGGTGAGACGATCACGATCGAGACTCCCGAGGAGGAGCCGCGGGAGGTGCCCGACCTGATGGCGGCGCTGGAGGCCTCGATCGCCGCCGCCAAGGGGCCGAGCGAGAGCGGCTCCAAGAAGAAGCGCTCGCGCGACGGCGCGAACGGCGCCAAGAGCTCGCGCAAGAAGACGGCCACGAAGAAGTAGGTGGCCCAGACCCGGGTCGAGGTAGAGGTCGAGGGCCGCCGGCTCTCGCTCTCCAACCTGGACAAGGTCATGTATCCGCAGGTCGGCTTCACCAAGGGTGAGGTGATCGACTACTACACGCGCGTCTCGCCGGCCCTGCTGCCGCACCTGCGTGGGCGCCCGCTCACGCTCAAGCGCTACCCGGACGGGGTCGAGGGTGAGTACTTCTACGAGAAGAACTGCCCCTCGCATGCGCCCGACTGGGTGCGCAAGGAGCGGGTCGGCGGGATCAGCTATTGCATCTGCGACGACCTGCCGACGCTCGTGTGGGCGGCCAATCTGGCGGATCTCGAGCTGCATCCCTCGCTGTCGAAGGCGGACGACATGTCGCGCCCGACCCTGATGGCGTTCGACCTTGACCCCGGGGACGGGGCGGGGCTCGCCGAGTGCTGCGAGGTGGCGGTCATCCTGCGCGAAGCGCTCGCCCAGCTCGGGCTCGACTGCTACGCCAAGACCTCCGGTTCGAAGGGCATCCAGGTCTACGTCCCGCTCAACACCACCGACGTCGACTACCGCGGCGGCACGAAGCTGATCTCGAACGCCCTCGCGCGCCATCTCGAGACCCAGCATCCGAAGCTGATCGTGGCCAGCCAGAGGAAGGACCTGCGGGCCGGCAAGGTGCTCATCGACTGGAGCCAGAACGACGAGCACAAGACGACCGTCTGCGTCTACTCGCTGCGCGCCAGAGAGCGGCCCACCGTGTCCACGCCGCTCGCCTGGGAGGAGGTCGAGCTCGTGGATCCGGAGGAGCTCGTGTTCGAGGCCGGCGACGTGCTCGAGCGCGTCGAGGAGCACGGCGACCTGTTCGGGCCGGTCGCGGAGCAGGAGCAGCGGCTTCCCGAGCTCTGACGACGAGTAGCTTTCGTCACGACATGGTCGACTGGTCGATCGCCCGCACGCTCGCGCGGCTCGCAGCCGGCGGCGACGGCGCGGGCGACTCCGGCCTGGATGTCGCGGCGCTGTGCGCCGAGATGGAGCCCTACGTCCAGGACTACACGCGGCTCGCGCTGTCCGTGCCGAGGCCGGCCGCCGAGGCGCTGACGAGGGCCGACTGGACTCAGGTCAACCTGGACTCGCTCGCAAAGATGCTCGATCCGGTGGCCGAGCGCCTCGAAGCGCGGCTCGAGTTCGCCGGGCCGCTCGCGGGCGCACTGCGTCTGGGTGCGTCGGCGACGCTGGCGGCCGAGGTGGGCCTCGTCACGGGCTACCTGTCGCACCGCGTGCTCGGGCAGTACGACGTGTCGCTCCTGGGCGGCGACGCGCCGCCGCGGCTGCTGTTCGTGGGGCCGAACCTCGGCAAGGCCGTGCGCGAGCTCGACGTGGATGCCGGTGCGTTCGGCCGCTGGGTCTGCGCCCACGAGCTGACCCACGTCTACCAGTTCGGGGGCGTGCCCTGGCTGCGCGAGCACATGAGCGGCCTGCTGCGGAGCTACCTGGAGACCGTCGAGGTGCGGATCGAGCGCGGCAGCGCCGGCGGCATGCCCTCGATTCCCGATCCGGCGAAGTTGATAGAGGCGTTCCGCGAAGGCGGGCTGGCGGCGCTCGTCCAGAGCGACGAGCAGCGTGCAGTGATGAACCGCATCCAGGCGGCGATGGCGGTGATCGAGGGCTATTCCGAGCACGTGATGGACGTCATCGCCGAGCGCGCCATCCCCGGTCACGAGGGCCTCCGCGAGGCGATGGACGCGCGCCGCCGCGGCCGCTCGGCGCCGGAGCGGATCGTCGAGCGGCTGCTCGGCTTCGACGTGAAGCTGCGCCAGTACGAGCTCGGCAAGGGCTTCAGCGACGCTGTGGTGGGGAAGGCCGGCATCGAGGGGCTGAACAGGGTGTGGGCGGACCCCGCCGCCCTGCCCACGCTCGATGAGCTCGAGCATCCGGACGATTGGCTCGAGCGCACCGGCTCCGGGGGTCTGGCGGCGGCCTGAGGGGCGGCACGGCGCCGCGGCGGAACCCGGGCGATCGGGCGCCGCTTCCCCTGCTCGCCCCCGCGGCAAGGGTGTAACCCTCCGAGCCTCGGGGGTTTACGTACGTGTGTTCGGTGATATAGTTCTATCGAACTTAGATGTAATAAGCTTACGTCCAGAGGGACGGGCAGGAACCCCCCAGAAGGAGAGCAATCGAATGGCTACCCAGACCGAGACTCAGCGCAAGGCCACCGCTCGCAAGGCCGCTGCCACGCGCCGTCGCAACGCCACCAAGCGCAGCCAGGCCGCCAAGCAGGCCGCCGCCACCCGCGCCCAGGCCGAGCGCAACCCGCTCGAGGTCCTGCAGACTCAGGCCGAGCGCAGCGTCCTCATCCCCGTCGGCGCCGCCCTCGTCGCGCGCGATGCCGTTGTGGACGTCGTCAAGCCGTACACCGCCGGTCGTGAGAGCGCCGAGAAGGAGCTCGAGAAGGTCGGCAAGCGCGTGTCGAGCGACCTGAAGAAGTTCGAGCGCCGCGGCAACACCGCCCGCAACCGCGCGGTGCGCCAGGTCAAGAAGACCCGCACCCGCGTGGAGCGCGAGCTCCGGCAGCGTCGCAACAAGGCCGTCCGGACCGTGAAGCAGAACCGCCGCGAGGCGGAGAAGCAGGTTCGCTCGACCCGTCGCGAGTTCGAGCGCCAGGTCAGCGCCACGCGCCGCGAGGTGCAGGGCCAGGCCGAGGGCCTCGTCTCCCGCGTCAGCTCGCTCGCCTAGAGCAACACCTTCTCCCCGACCGCGCCGGAGAGAGCGGACCCGGGACAGAACTGCCGGTCACATATCTGCCGGCAGTGCAGTATCTCTCCTCCCTCAGTAAACGAACGGGGGCCCTCAGCGGGCCCCCGTTTGTGTTTGTGGCGGCGAACCCTGCTTTTGCTTGAATGGATGCGGATGCCTACCCGCGAACAGATCCAGGACGTCCTGCGCGAGGTCATCGACCCCGAGCTGCGCAAGGACATCGTCACCCTCGGCATGGTCCGCTCCATCGAGCAGCCCGAGGAGGGGCGTGTCGACGTGGTCGTCTCGCTCACCACCCCCGGTTGCCCGATCCGGGCGCACTTCGAGAAGGCGGTGGCCGAGAAGGTCTCGAGCCTGGGAGTCCACCACGTGAACGTCGCCTTCGACGTGCTGTCCGACCAGGAGAAGCAGTCGCTCTCGCAGCGGCTCGGTAGGGGCGGCGGACTGCCTGAGGGCGCGCTCGCGATGGTCAAGAACGTGATCTGCGTCGGGTCCGGCAAGGGCGGGGTCGGCAAGTCGACCGTCACCGCGAACCTGGCCGCCGCCCTCCAGGCCGACGGCCACGCGGCGGCCGCGCTCGACGCCGACGTCTGGGGCTACTCGATCCCGCGCATGCTCGGCGTCCACGGGCGCCCCAAGGTGTCCGCGGAGCGCAAGATCATCCCGCTCGACAGTCCCTCGGGCGTGCGGGCGATCTCGATCGAGCACTTCCTGAACGAGCGCGACCAGGCGATCACCTGGCGCGGCCCGATGCTCCACAAGGCGATCCGCCAGTTCCTCGAGGACGTCGACTGGGGCGATCTCGACTACCTGCTGATCGACCTTCCGCCCGGAACCGGCGACGTGGCGATGACGCTCGCCCAGCTGCTGCCACAGGCCCGCTTCGTGGTGGTGACGACGCCGCAGCCGGCAGCCCAGAAGGTCGCCGCCCGCGCGGCGGACACCGCCCGCCGCTTCGACCTCGAGCTGCTCGGCGTGATCGAGAACATGTCGGGCTTCACGACCCCCGACGGCCAGCGCTTCACGATCTTCGGCGAAGGCGGCGGCCAGCAGCTCGCCGACGACCTCGACGTGCCCCTGCTGGGCAAGATTCCTCTGCAGGAAGAGCTGCGCGTGAGCGCCGACAACGGCCTACCGCTCGTAATCGAGGAGCCCGACGCCCCGGCCTCCCAGGCGCTCTACCACACGGCCCGCGGCATCCTCGCGGCGACGCCACAGGAACTGGCGGTATTCCAGCCACCGTCCGGCCCGCCCGTGCCGCAGGTCACGGGGACGGCGCTGCCGATGGCGCCGTAGGCAGACCGGCTAGCCGGCCTGCTTGTAGTAGTCCGCGTTGATCTGGATGTAGTTCTGCCACTCGTCGGGCAGCTGGTCCTCGGCGAAGCAGGCGTCGACCGGGCAGGCTTCGACGCAGGCGTCGCAGTCGATGCACTCCTCGGGGTCGATGTAGAGCTGGACGACCGCGTCGTAGTCGGGCTCGTCGGGCGTCGGGTGGATGCAGTCGACGGGACAGACCTCCACGCAGGAGTTGTCCTTGGTGTCGATGCACGGCTCGGCGATGACGTAGGCCAATGTTCTCCTTCTCGTGTCCAAGTGGCGCCTGGGCGCGAGGAGCGCGGATTGTACCGGCGGCTACTCTGCGGCCTCGTGCTCGAGCGCCGGGAGCCAGACCCCTTTCTCGACACATTCACCGGCCTGGTCGCGGCCCGCGCGGTGACCACCGCGGTGATCCTGGGCGTGTTCGACGCGCTGCACGAGGCCCCCGAGACGGCGGAGGACCTCGCCGCGCGCCTCGAGCTCGACCCGCTCGGCGCCGAGACCCTGCTCACCGCGCTCCTGACGCTCGGCTACGTGACGCTCGACGACGGGCGCTTCTCCAACACGGAGGTGACCGAGGCGCAGCTCGTCCGTTCCTCGCCCGAGTCGATCGCCACCTTCGCCGGCGAGCAGGGCGACCTCCACTGGCAGGTTCTCGAGCTGCTCCCGGACGCCGTGCGGACGGGGCGGCCCTACGCGATGCACGAGGAGCGCCGGGACGAGAGCGAGCGCTGGGAGGCGTACATCCGCGGGCTGTTCGAGATCTCGCGCGTCGAGCAGGACGCGAACGCGGCGGTCGTGCCCGTCTCGGCGCCGCGCCGGCTCGTCGACGTGGCCGGCGGGCACGGCGGCTTCGCGATGGCGATGTGCCGCCGCCACCCGGGACTCCAGGCGACCGTGCTCGACCTACCGCCGAGCGCGGCCGTGGGCCGCGAGATCGTCGCCGAGCAGGGCTTCAGCGAGCGCGTGACGTTCCGCGAGGGCGACGTCTTCGAGCTCGGCTTGGGCGAGGAGCTCGACGTCGTCTCGATCTTCAACCTCGTCCACCATCTGCCCGAGGAGCGCGACCGCGAGCTCTGCCGCATGGCGCACGCCGCGCTGCGGCCAGGCGGTTGCCTCGTGATCGGGGACTCGGCCCGGCCCGAGCCGGGCGAGCCCGTCTCCGAGCACGGCGCCGTCTCGAGCCTCCTCTTCTACGCCTGGAGCCACAGCCGCAACTTCAAGCCCTCGGAGATCCGGGCGTGGATGGAGGAGGCCGGCTTCACTGACGTGCAGGTTCACCGCAACGAGCGCTCGCCCTGGCGCGTCGTGCTGGTGGGGCGGCGATGATCCTGCTCACGGGCGCAACCGGGACGGTCGGCTCGGCGCTGCTGCGGAGGCTGACGGCCGAGCCGCGGCCCGTGCGCTGTCTGGTTCGCGATCCCCGCCGCCTCGGCGACCAGCGCGTGCACGTCCAGATCGCTCTCGGCGACCTCGCCGACCCGGCCTCGTTCCGCAACGCGCTGCGCGGCGTCGACACGGTCGTCCATCTCGCCGCCTCGATCCGGGATCAGCCGCGCGCCTCGATCGAGGAGCTGAACGCGATGGCCACCCTGCGCCTGGTGCGGGCGGCCGAGCGTGCCGGGGCGAGTCGATTCATGTTCTTCTCGGCGATGGGGGCGACCCACCACTCGCGCACGCGCTTCTTCCGTGCCAAGGCGCTGGCGCACGAAGCGGTCGAGCGGTCGAGCCTCGACACCACGGTCTTCTCGCCGTCGATCATCTACGCCCCCGGCGATCCCTGGGTGACACTGCTCGAGCGCTTCTCGTACCTCCCCGCGATCCCGGTCTCCGGCTCCGGCCGTGCGCTCTTCCAGCCGATCTGGGCGGAGGACGTGGCCGACTGCGTGAGGGCCGCGCTCGACGCGAACGGCGAACGCCCTCAGGGCGTCGAGCTGGCCGGTCCCGAGACGCTCTCCTACGACGACATCGTCCGGACGGTGCTGCGCGCCACCGGGCGCCGCCGCCGGCTGCTGCACCTGCCGCTGCCGCTCGTCCGCGCGTCACTGCGGCTGCTGCGGGTGCTCGGCGGGCCCCACGTCTTCGCAACCTGGGAGGAGGCGGAGCTGATGGAGGAGCCGATGACGACGCGCCGGGGCACCAGCGACGCCGAGGCTCTCGGCGTCCAGCCGGTGGCGATGGCCCGCGTCCTGGGGGCGACTAACGGTCGTCCTCGGGCGGCGGGTGCCGGGTGATGCCCGGCCCGAGGCCGGCCGTGGCCCAGAACCAGCGCGAGCGGCGGCTGAACACCGGTGCCTCGTAAAGCCGGTCCTCCCGGCGCACGAGGATGAAGCAGGTGAGCGCGCCCAGCAGGGCGATCCCAGCCGAGGTGAGGAAGGTGATCCGAAAGGAGTCGACGTGAGCGAGCACGCTGTCGCGGACCGCGAAGCGGATCACCTCCGAGTCGATCGGGACGTTTGCCCTGCCCACCTGCTCTGCCTCGAGCAGGAACTCCTTGAACCGTTCGACCTGGGCCGCCGTCGGCTGGATGCCCCGGTCGGCGAGCCGCTCGTAGGAGATGCGCTCGGCCGCTCCGATCTCGACCGCGGTCAGCGCAGCGATCCCTATGGCGCCTCCCAGCTGCTCGGTGGTGTTGATCGTGCCGGCAGCCTGCCCGCGATCGTTCTCCGGGACAGCGCCCAGCCCGGTCGGATCGTTGACGGTCAGCACCACGCCGAGCCCGAGACCTTGAAGCAGGAGGCCGGGAATGAGCGCTCCCACGCTCTGCTCGCCCGCAGCGGCTGCCAGCGCCACGCCAGACGCCGACAGGACGAGGAACCCGGCCACGAGTGGGACGCGACCGCCCACCCGGTCGAAGGCGCGCCCGGAGAGGGGCCCCGCCAAGATGATCGGGATCGTGGCCGGAATCAAAGCGATCCCGGCAGCCTCGGGGCTCACTCCCACCACAAGCAGGAGGTAGAAGGGCATCAGGAAGCCGAGGCCGAGCTCGATCATGCCGGCGAGGAACTGGCTCAGATTGGAGGCGAGGAAGTTGAGGTGACGGAACAGCCGAAACTCCAGCAACGGTTGCTCGACTCGTAGCTCGATGATCACGAACGCGACAAGGAGGAGGACAGAGGCCACCAGCGGCACCAGCGTGGCGAAGGACGTCCAGCCGTCGTCCTGCCCCTGGCTCAAGCCGAGCACGAGCGCCGCGATGCCGAGCCCAAAGGTGACCGTCCCGGGATAGTCGATCTTCGGCCTGCTCCCTTCGCCGGGCCGGAAGTCCGGCGTTGCGGACAGCGTCAGCAGGAACGTCACGACCGCGAGCGGAACGTTGATCCAGAAGACGAGTCGCCAGTCGATTGAGGTGAGGAGGCCGCCGAGGACCGGTCCGAGTGCGGCGAAGAAGGCTGAGGCCCCCGCCAGGATCCCGAGCGCCCAGCCTCGCCGGTCGGGGGGATAGACGGCGCTTGTAATCGCCACCGCCATCGGCATCATCAGCGCCGCGCCAGTGCCCTGGACGACTCGAGCGGCGATCAGCATCGGCATGTCCTGCGCGGCCCCGGCGGCGGCCGTGGCGGCCGTGAAGATCACGGTGCCCACGAGGAACACGCGCCGCAGCCCGAGCAGGTCGCCGAGTCGCCCGCCGAAGACCATCAGCGCGGCCAGCGGCAGGATGTTTGCGGTGAGAATCCACTGCCCTTCCGCGAGCGCGCCGTTCAGATCGGCGAGCACGTCGGGGGTGGCGAGCGGCACGGCCGTCTGGTCGACCAGGATCATGCTGCTCGCGAGCGTCGCGGCGGCGAGCGTCAGCGCGGCGGCGCGGGACGAGATCTCGCTGGGCTCGCCAGCGGCCATGACGGCGCGAGCCTAACCGCTCCGGAAGCGGGTAGAAAACGCACCATGCCGATGCGCCTGGTCCTGATCGCCTCCGTGATGGCCGGCGTCACCTTAGGCCCAGGCGCGGCCGGCGCCATCGCGGCCGACGACTTGGTCTATCGCTGCGGGGCCAACCTGTGGAAGGTGCGACCGGACGGCTCTGGCCGGCAGCAGCTCACGCGCGACGGTAGGCCGAGCGGCCCCGCCTATACCGGCCGCCGGTCGGCTTCACCGTGCGCCGCGGCCGTGGACGGCATCGCCTCCGCGCGCTGCTGAAGGCGCCGCGGACTCCGCCGCTGGTCAGCAAGGTCGTAACCGTCAGAGTGCGCTGAGGCGCACTGAAACGACGAGGGCCCCGCCGAAGCGGGGCCCTCTGGGTACGTCTGGCGAGCGACGCTCGCTACATCATTCCGTCCATGCCGCCCATGCCGCCGCCCGGCATGCCGACGCCTTCCTTCTCCGGCATCTCGGCGACGATGGCCTCGGTCGTGAGGATGTTCTTCGCGATCGAGGCCGCGTTCTGGAGCGCGGACCGGGTGACCATGGCGGGGTCGATGACCCCGGCCTTGACGAGGTCGACGATCTCACCGGTCTCGGCGTTGAGGCCGTCGTTCTTGCCCTTGGCCTTGCGAACGTCGTTGACCACGACCGAGCCCTCGAGCCCGGAGTTGTCCGCGATCTGGCGCAGCGGCTCCTCGAGCGCGCGGCGCACGATGTTGGCGCCGGTCTGCTCGTCGCCGTCGAACGCGTCGATCTTGATCGCATCCTGGGCACGGAGCAGGGAGACGCCGCCGCCCGCGACGATGCCCTCCTCGAGGGCTGCGCGGGTGGCCTGCAGCGCGTCCTCGACGCGGTGCTTCTTCTCCTTCATCTCGGTCTCGGTGGCCGCTCCGACCTTGACCACCGCGACGCCGCCGGCCAGCTTCGCCAGCCGCTCCTGCAGCTTCTCGCGGTCGAAGTCCGAGTCGGTGTTCTCGATCTCGGTCTTGATCTGGTTGATGCGGCCCTTGATCGCGTCGCTCTCGCCGGAGCCGTCCACGATCGTGGTCGTGTCCTTGGCGACGACCACGCGGCGGGCGCGGCCGAGCTGCGACAGCTGGGTGTTCTCCAGCTTGAGGCCCATCTCCTCGGTGATCACCTCGCCGCCGGTGAGGATCGCGATGTCCTCGAGCATGCGCTTGCGGCGGTCGCCGAAGCCGGGGGCCTTGACCGCGACGCCGGTGAAGGTGCCGCGGAGCTTGTTCACCACGAACGTCGCGAGCGACTCGCCCTCGACGTCCTCGGCGATCACCAGGATCGGCTTGCCCGACTGGATCACCTGCTCGAGCACCGGCAGGATGTCCCGCACGGAGCCGATCTTCTGGTTGGCGATGAGGATGTACGGATCCTCGAGGGTCGCCTCCATGCGGTCCTGGTCGGTGACCATGTAGGGCGAGATGTAGCCCTTGTCGAACTGCATGCCCTCCGTGAACTCGAGGTCCATGCCGAAGGTCTGACCCTCCTCGACGTTGACCACGCCGTCCTTGCCGACCTTGTCGATGGCGTCGGCGATCACGTCGCCGATCTCGTCATCAGCCGCGGAGATTGCCGCCACCCGGGCGATCTGCTCCTTGCCGGAGATCTCGGTCGAGGCGTCCTTTATGTTGTCCACGACCTGATCGACGGCCTTCTCGATGCCGCGCTTGAGAGCAAGCGGGTTCGCGCCGGCGGCCACGTTCTTGAGGCCGTCGCGCACGATCCGCTGGGCCAGCACGGTGGCGGTGGTGGTGCCGTCGCCCGCCACGTCGTTGGTGGCGGTGGCCACCTCGCGCACGAGCTGGGCGCCCTGGTTTGAGAACGGCTCCTCGAGCTCTATCTCACGAGCGATCGAAACGCCGTCGTTGGTGATGGTGGGGGCGCCGAACTTCTTGTCGATCACGACGTAACGGCCCTTGGGGCCGAGCGTGACCTTGACCGCGTTCGCGACGGCGTTCACGCCGTCCTCGAGCGCGCGACGCGCCTCCACGTCGTACTTCAGTTCCTTGTGAGCCATCGGTTTGCTGTTCCTCCTAGCTAGCCCGCGACCTTGGCGAGCACGTCCGACTCACGCAGGACGAGGAGATCATCTCCGTCGACCTGCACCTCGGTGCCGCCGTACTTCGAGTACAGGACCTCGTCGCCTTCGGCGACGTCGAGCGGGATGCGCTTCTCGCCATCCTCGTCCCACTTGCCCTCACCGACCGCCAGGACCTTGCCGCGCTGCGGCTTCTCCTTCGCGGTGTCGGGCAGGACGATGCCGCTCGCGGTGGTTTCCTCCTCCTCGATCGCCTGCACGATGAGGCGATCTCCAAGAGGCTTGAGATTCATTGGCATACCTCCGTAGAAAACTTGCCACTCCTGGCACTCTCAGGGGTAGAGTGCCGACCGCTGGCACTCTAGCAAGGAGAGTGCCAAAGCCTCAAGGGGCGTTCACCGCTTTGTCACGGCAGGCGGCCGGCGCCCTTCTGGAGCAGTCGCTTGTTCTCGTCGGTGACGGGCAGGGCCTCGTAGCGGAGGTACTCGATCCGGGCGCGGAGTAGCTCGCGTCCGCCGCCCGGAACGTCGCTGTTGTCGGACCACGCTTCGCTGGCGAACCTCCAGCGGCAGGTAGGTCCGGGCGTCCACCAGATAGGTGACCGTCGTGTGATCTGATGGCGAATCGGGGTCCGGGATCCGTGACGAGACGAGCCTGTACGCGGTTCGCCCCCGAACGGTCGTCTGGCCAGCAACCCGCAGCCTGTCCTGCTCGACATGCTCCCGCAGCTGCGCCCCCGGGTTCGAGGAGGGGTCGAAGCCCGGATAGTCGCTGTCGGTAGGGGGTCCCTCCCGCGGGTCCTCATCCCAGCTCATCCCAGTTGGCCGCGAGCTCCCTGTTCCCCTTGGCGTCGAACCAGACGATCCGTTCGGGTGTGGAGACCCACTCGCCGCGCAGCCGGCCGGGTGCCCCGGACGGAAGCACGCGATAGGTCAGGGAGTGACTGCGCTCGCCCTCAGCCCAATACCAGGAGCGACTGAAGACGGCGCTCGCCGGGCGTCGTTGTCGACGCCTGTCTCGAGCGCCTTAGAGGTGATCGCCGCACGTTCCGTAATCGCGTAGATCACGTTCTCCTGGGAGACCGCGGCGACGGCGCGCTCGACGATCCCGCTGTTCCGCTCCTCCGAGTCCACCAGGTCGATCACCATCACGGCGGCGACCGCCAGCACGGCGAGGAGTCCGGCCGCGGGCGCGACCCGGCGGAGCGCGGGGGCGCGCTTGGGCGCTTTGACCGTCAGGCTGTCGGCGAGGATGCGCTCGAGCAGGGCATCCGCATCGCGCTGCTCCTCATACGTCAGCGGCTCGCCGGTCGGGGTGGGGTTGGCTCGGGCGAGCCGGTCCATGAGGTCGGTCATCGGATCTCCATGGCGTCGTTGGTAGGCGCGGGCGATGGGAACTCGAGCGCGAGCAGGGCGCGCTCGAGTCGCTTTCGGGCGCGGTGCAACCGGACCGCAAAGGTCGCCCGCGAGCAGCCCGCGACCTGTGCGGCGCGGGCCGGGTCGAGTCCCTCCCAGGCCACGAGCATCAGCGCTTCGCGGTCGGTCTCGGACAGCTCCTCGAGGGCGCGGCGCACGACCTCGGCGTCAGCGACCTGCTCGGCGAAGTCGGCGTCCGCGTGGGCTTCGCCAGTGGCGATCCGTTCGCGCAGGCCGCCGAGCCGGCGGGCGGAGCGGCGCTGGTTTGCGAGTGTGCGCCGGGCCGTGGCGAGCAGCCAGGGCAGCCGATCCTCGGGCAGCTCATCGAGGCGGCGCCATGCGGCGAGGAAGGTCTCGGACAGCGCGTCTTGGGCCAGCTCAGGCTCGGCGCGGCGGAGCAGGTAGGCGCGCACCGCAGGGTGATGGTCGCGGTAGACCTGCTCGAATCGATCGCGTCGCGTGGCGCTCACGTGCCTCCTTCAAAGGAAGTGTCCGGCACCGGCGCGGGATTACAGGTTCAGTTCTGCGCGGGGGCGTCCGGCCGCATCCGCTCGCGGATCTCCGAGGGCCGGTCCGAGATCTGCGAGAAGCGCACGACGGTGACCATGTCGTCGAGCTCGACCTTGCGGCCGTAGATCTGCTCGAGGAAGTGGACCATCTCGTCGACGCGCCGGAACTCCGGATTGTCGTGCTCGATGTCGCGGCGCGAGAGATCCCGCACCTGCTTGACCTCGACCGAGTCGATCACGGCCTCGAAGATCTTCTCGCGCGGGGAGTGCTGGAACCCGACCGTGACGAGCACGACCTCGCCCTTGCGGTACTTCTTGCCCTTGTCCCCGAGCCGGATCGTGGCGGTCTTGCGCCCGCGCTTGAGCTGGTCGATGAACACGGGCGAGTAGAAGTTGAGGACTAACACGACCGGGGCAGCCTAGCGGCCTTGCACCAGCTTGGACAAGCTCCCTCGAGTCATTCGTGCCGGGGCTCTCCGGCGGCCTCCCAGCCTTCGAGAAGCGGCACGAAGCGAACCGGTGCCACGGCCTCCTCCTCGCCGTCGCGGTAGCGCACGAGCAGCTCGTGCCTCCCGCGCTCAACCGGGCAGACGAGCGCGGCTCCGGGCACCAGTTGCTCGAACAGAGCGGGCGGCGGCTCGTCCCGGGCCGTGGCCGTCACCGAGATCCCACCGAAGGGCGCTCGGTCGGGGGCTCCGAGCGTCCCGTCGCCGACCCTCACCTCGACGTTGTCGTAGCCGAGCTCGGCCAGCGTGGCCGCGGACTGCTCGGCGAGGCTCTCGAAGCGCTCGATCGTCACGAGCTCGCGGCAGAGCAGCGACAGGACGGCCGCCGCGTAGCCCGAGCCGGTGCCCACCTCCAGCACCGTCTCCGAGCCCTCGAGCTCGAGCAGCTGTGCCATGCACGCGACGATCCAGGGCTGCGACATGGTCTGGCCCTCCCCGATGCGCACCGCTCCGTCGCGGTACGCGCGCCGGCGCTGGTGCTCCGGCAGGAAGAGCTCGCGGGGCACCGTCCCCATCGCCTCCAACACCCGCTCGTCCGTGATCCCCCGCCGGCGGAGCTGACGCTCCACCATCCGGGCGCGCTCAGTGGATGTAGTTTCTGAGTCGTCCCGGGTCATGGACGGTGACCTTCCCCCTGCCCAGGGTGACCACGCCGGCGCGCTCGAGTGTCGCGAGAAAGCGGCTGGCGCTCTCACGCGAGGTGCCTGCCAGGTTCGCGATCTCGGCCTGCGTCGAGCGGATGAGCACGTCCTCCTGGGGCGCCCCCTCCGCCTGCCGGGCGATGACCTGGGCGAGCAGCGCGCTCGCCACCCGTCCGGCCACGGTCTGGAAGGACTGCTGCAGCAGCCGCTCGTTCGTCTTGGAGACGCGCTCGGCCAGCGTCCCCAGGAACTTCAGCGCGAGGTCCGGGCTTCGGCGGATGATGCGCTGCATGTCGGAGGCCAGCAGCGCGACCGCGGTGGTCGGCTCGATCGCCTCGGCGGTCGCCGAGCGAGTCTCGCCGCGGAACATCGCGAGCTCTCCGAACAGCGCGCCGGCGCGCAGCTCGGCGAGGGCCACCATGCGCCCGTCCTGGTGCTCGCGGGTGAGCACGACGGCGCCGGTGCGGAGCAGGTAACAGGTGTCGCCCTGGTCGCCCTCGCGGAAGATCACCTCACCGCGATCCCAGTGCCGCGGCACCGCCACCTGGGCCACCTCGATGAGCTCGCGCTCCTCGAGATCGCCGAAGACTTCGGTGCGCGCAAGCAGACGGGCGGTCTCGCCCCCATTGGCCATGGGCGGATAATGCCGGATAGGGATGTCAGTAGCCCCCGAAACCGTCACAAGTGCCGATGTCGAGGACGCGGCGCGGCTGATCGCCGGGCGCGTACGCGAGACCCCGCTGCTGGCCGCCGGGGAGCTCGGCAGGCGGATCGGCGCGCGGGTTCTGCTCAAGGCCGAGAACCTCCAACTGACCGGCTCGTTCAAGGCACGCGGCGCCACGAACACGATTCGGCGACTCTCGGAAGACGCGCTGGCGGCGGGCGTCGTGGCGGCCAGCGCCGGCAATCACGCGCAGGCGGTCGCATTCGCTGCGCGCGATGCGGGCGCCCGCGCCGTCCTGGTCATGCCCGAGCAGGCGCCGCTTGCGAAGGTGGCGGCGGTGCGCCAGTACGGCGGCGAGGTGCGGCTCGTGGAAGGCGGCTACGACGAGGCGGGAGCGGAGGCCCGGCGGCTGGCCGAGGAGCAGGGGATGACGCTGGTGCATGCATTCGACCAGCCCTTGGTCGTCGCCGGCCAGGGGACGGTCGGCCTCGAGATCGCGCGCCAGGGCCCCAGCGTGCGCCTGATCGTCGTACCGCTCGGAGGCGGCGGCCTCGCGAGCGGGATCGGGCTCGCCGCCGCAGCCGCGCTCCCGGACGCTCGCGTGGTCGGGGTCCAGGCGGAGGCGTGCGCGCCCTACATCGATTCGCTCGCCGCGCGCAGGCCGGTAGGCGCCCGCTCCGCGAACACGATCTGCGACGGCATTGCGGTCAAGCGCCCGGGCGACTTCACCCTGCCGCTCGTGGAGCGCTACGTAGACGAGGTCGTGACGGTGTCGGACGACGAGGTGGCCGAGGCGATGGTGCTGCTGCTCGAGCGCTCGAAGCTGGTCGTGGAGGGGGCGGGCGCGGTGGCCGTGGCCGCCCTGATGCAGGGGCGCGTGGCGGCGCCGGCCGACGGGGAAGTCTGCGCGGTGCTCTCCGGCGGCAACGTCGATGCCTCGCTCCTGTCGGAGTGCATCCGCCTGGGCGAGACGGCCGCCGGCCGGCGAATGGTCCTCTCGACGGTGGTGCCCGACCGCCCGGGTGCGCTGGCCGGGCTGCTGCGCGTGGTTGCGGAGTGCGGGGCGAACGTCGTCGACGTTGAGCACCTCCGCGACGGACTCGACCTGCACGTGCGCGAGACCGCGATCAAGCTGGTGCTTCAGACAGGCGGGCCCGACATGAACATGGAGCTGCTCGAGTCGGCTCGCGCGGAGGGCTTCTCCATCAAGGTGGAGACCGAGGCTTAGACCTTCGAGTGCCCATGAGGATCGCCCCGGAGGTCGCGGAGGCGCTCGCCGGCGGCCGGCCGGTGGTAGCGCTCGAGAGCACGCTGATCAGCCATGGGCTGCCGCGGCCGAGGAACCTGGACGTGGCGCGCGAGGTCGAGTCGGCGGTGCGCGACGCGGGTGCGCTACCGGCGACGATCGCGGTCGTGGCCGGCGAGGCCCGTATCGGGCTGGACGAGGCGGCGCTCGAGCTGGTGGCCGCCGGTGACGGCGTGGTCAAGTGCGGCGTGCGCGACCTCGCGCCGCTCGCCGCGCGGCGTGGCCACGGGGCGACCACGGTGGCGGCCACCGCGCACCTCGCGATGCGCGCGGGAATCCGCCTGTTCGCCACCGGAGGGCTCGGTGGCGTCCACCGGGACGCGCGCGAGAGCTGGGACGTGTCCGCCGACCTAGAGACCCTCGCACGCACTGGGATCGTCGTGGTCTGCTCCGGGGTCAAGTCGATCCTCGACGTCGGGGCGACGCTCGAGCGGCTGGAGACGTTGAACGTGACCGTGCTCGGCTATGCGACGGACAGCTTCCCGGGCTTCTATCTGACCGATTCCGGCTATCCGGTGCCGTGGCGGGTCGAGTCCCCGGAGGAGGTCGCCGCGGTCGTCCGCGCCCGCGAGGAGCTCGGCGTCGGCGACCGCGCGGTCGTGGTGGCGAATCCGCTCGCGCCGGATCAGCAGCTCGACCCCGGGCAGCACGACCAGGTGCTCGCCGCGGGGCTGTCGACCGCGGAGCGGGAGGGCGTAACGGGCAAGGACGTGACCCCGTTCCTGCTCGAGTGGTTCCACCGCGAGACAGGCGGGGCGAGCCTCGACGCCAACGTGCGGCTCGTGGTCCGGAACGCCGAGCTGGCGGCGCGCATCGCGGTGGCGGTCTCCTCGGCATGACGCGCGTTGTGGTGCTGGGCGACGTCATGGTCGACGTCGTGGCCCGCCTGAGCGGCCCGGTGGCGCCCGGCAGCGACTCGCCGGCGCGCGTGGCGTTCCAGGGCGGCGGGCAGGCGGCCAACACGGCGGCGTGGCTGGCGGTGGCCGGCGCTCGGGTGGCTCTCGTCGGTCGGGTCGGGGCGGATGCTGCGGGGCGCGACGCGGTGGACGAGCTTGGCGCACTGGGAGTCGAGACGCGGCTGGCGGTGGATTCCGAGCGCTCCACCGGGACGTGCGTCGTGCTGGTGGCGCCCGACGGGGAGCGGACGATGTTCCCGGACGCGGGGGCGAATGGGGGGCTGGCGGTGGCGGACTTGGGTCCGGACCTCTTTGTCCGAGGCGACCACCTGCATGTTGCTGGGTACGCGCTGTTGCGCGACGGCTCTCGCAGCCAGCCGCGCTCGCGGCTGTGCGAGCGTGCCGAGGCGGCCGGGATGACCGTGTCGGTGGATCCCTCCTCGGCGGCGCTGTTGTCGGACGGCTTCCGACAGCTGGGGAAGGGGGTGGACCTGCTCGTGCCCAACGAGCTCGAGGCGCGGGCGCTCACCGGGGTGTCGGATCCCTCGGCTGCCGCACGTGCCCTTTCTGAGTCGTTCGCCGAGGTGGTGGTCACGCTCGGGGAGGACGGCGCTGTGTGGACCGACGGCTCCGAGCTCGTGCGTGTGGCGGCCCCGGCCGTCGACGTGGTCGACACCACCGGCGCCGGCGACGCCTTCGCCGCGGGTCTCCTGGCCGCCCGAGTGCGCGGCGCCGGCCCGGAGGAGGCCCTCGAAGCGGGCTGCGCCCTGGCCGCCCGGGCGGTCGCGCTTGACCGGCGCCCGCCCGGTTTCGCACTCAACTTTCCTGACTTTGGCCGCTCCTGGGCGTAAAAGTCGGAAAGTTGCGTCAGGCGAGCGCCGATTCGCGGCGGCGCCGGCGGAGCGGGCCGGCGGCGAGCCAGAGCAGGAGTCCGATCAGCGCGAGCGGCAGGAGCAGGGCCAGGATGCGGATGAGGATGCCGGCGGTGCCGAGCAGCAGGTCGCCGGCGTCTCCGAGGGCGTCGTCGAACGTCCCGCCGGCGCCCCCTTCCTCGCTCGACCCGTTTTCGCTCGCCAGCAGCGCCACGGTCACGACCGCGTAGTCGGTCCGCAGGCGCAGGTCGCGGAGCTGGGCGCGCAGGCCGTTGATCTCGCCGGCCACCAGGTCGAGTCGCCTGCGGATTGACTCGGCCTCTTCGTCGGTGTCGGCCTGCTCGAGTCGGCGCAGCAGGCTGCGGCGTTCGGCGCGGGCGGACTGGAGCCTGTCCTTGGCGGTCACGTGCTCGCGGGTGACGTCGCGGCCGGACTGGGTCTGCGAGCGGACGGTCGCGAGCCCGGAGAGGTCGCGGAGCGCCGGGCGCAGGCGGTTCGAGGGGATCCGCAGCTCGAAGTCGCCGCCGGCCCCGTCGTTGCCGGTCGACAACGAGGAGCTGAGGACGAAACCGCCGTGGCGGTTCGTCACGGCCGTCACCTGATCGGCCAGCCTGGCCAGCTCGTCGGCGGGCGCCTCGAGCTCGAGCCCGATCGAGCGCTCGATCTTGCGGGCGCGCTCACCGGGCGCGAAGCCGCCCCCGGGTGGCGCCGGCGCTATCGCCTGCGTGGAGCCCGCGCCGGGCACGGCCTGAAGGTCAGGCGCCGCCTCGCGGCCGGAGCCGGCCTGGAGATCGGGCGTCGCCTCGCGGCCCGCGCCGGACCCGGCGTCCTCCGGAACCGCCACCGCACCGCCTCCACCACCCGCGCCTCCACCCTCATCGCTGCCGTTCGGCGGCCCCACCAGCGTGGCAGCGAGGACAACCGCCACCAGCACCCCGCCGATCACAGCCGCGGCGGGAAACATCCGCCGGAAGCCGCCCGGAGCAACGCGGAACCGTTCGCCGATCCCGGCGCCCGCCGACCGCGCTCGCGCGCGTACCGAGCCGGCTTCGGCCGGGAAGCCGGCATCGACCTGGGCGCCCAGCTTCTCGGCGAACGCGGGATCGGCTTCGGGCGAGTCCGCCTGCAGCGCCAGCGCGAGCTCCTGAAGCTCGCGCGCGAGCGGATCGTCGTGAGCCGCGGTGCCGGCGCGCAGCGCGTCGTCGATTGCGGTCAGGTCGCGCTCGATCGTTGCCGTGCTGGGGTCGCGCTCACTCATGACATGCCTCTCGCAGCTTCGTGATGGTTCGGTGCAGTCGGGTGCCGACCGCGGACTCGGACATTCCGAGGATGCGGCCGATCTCGGAGTTCGAAAGCCCACCCGCGAACTTGAGCGCGATCAGGTCGCGCTCGCGGCCGTCGAGCGAGGCAAGCGCCGCACGGACGACCTCCCGCCGCAGCGCCAGCTCCGCCTGGTCATCTGGCATCGGGCGTGTGAGGTCCTCGGGATCTCCCTCGAGGCCGGCGCGCCGCTTGCGCCTGCGCAGCTCATCGAGCGCGGCGTTGCGGGCGATCCCGAACAGCCACGCCTCCATCGTCCCGCGGCCCGCGCGGTAGCTGCGCCGCTTGCGGTAAGCGCGCTCGAAGGCCTGGGCGGTCACGTCTTCGGCGGCCGCGCGATCACGCAGGAGCGAGGCGACGTACGCATACACACGCGGGAACGTGCGCGCGTAGAGATCCGCGAATCCCTCGGTCCGCGAGCCCGCCATCAGCGTCAGGGGTTCCACAAGGGCCTCGCTCACATACCTACTACGCATGAGGGTCGAACTCATCACGAAAAAGCGGCGCTCCGCCTAAAGAGAGGCCCTCACGGGGCCGATAACCGGGAGTTAGTGCGACTAATCGCTGTCCCAACCTCTCTCCTTGCCCTCACCGCCATCCTCGTGATGGCGCCGGGCGCCGCTGCCAAGCTGCAGCTGCCCGCGGCTGCTGGTGCCCCGCCGCAGCTGCCGCCCGGCGTCGTGCCGGCCGACGTGCCGCCCGTCTCGAAGGCGGGCAGCCGGCACCTCAGCGCGACGGCGTCGATGAGCGTGGCGAGGCAGGAATCCGGCCTCCAGGAAGGCGAACCCCCGCTCTGGGCGACCGTCAACATCTGCGACACGGCGACCTCGCCGAACGCGCTCGGGGTCCGCACGAGCGTGCCGGGGAACGGCAGCGGGCGCAGGGTCTACGCCCGCTACACCGCCCAGTGGTGGAGCGGCGCGAAGCAGGCGTGGCTCACCGTGGGGGGCGCGGGCACGAGCGATTGGGTCTACGTCGGCTCGCAGGACTGGTCCTCGACTCAGGGCGGCTGGAGCTTTCACTTGTCGCAGCCCCCTGCGGGCACGGCCTACGTGACCCGCGGGATCGTCGAGCTGAGCTGGCGCGACGAGGTCAGTGCAAGCCGCCGTGGCAAGCGCGCTCGCTGGGCGGTCGTGCAGCGCCGCGTTCTCCTCACCGAAACCGGCAAGACGGGTGTTCGGGGCGGGGAGCCCGCGGGTACGTCCAAGGCGATGTGCCTCATCTGGTAAGGCCTAGGTTGCGCCGGTGGCGGCACGGCTTCCGGTCCACTACTCTGCGCACGGAGGCGTCCAGGATCCGGACGGAGCTCTCAATTTGTCACGCAAACTGACGTCATTCGCCCTGAGCGCGGTCGTGCTCGCCATCTTGGCCGCTCCCGGGTCCGTGGCGGGCGCCCAGGACCAGCTCAGCTCGACCTGGGCGAGCGTGAACGCCTGCAGCAATACGCAGCTCGGAGCCCGCGCCCAACTCGCCGGCGACGGCTCGAGCGCCGACATGCAGGTTCGCTTCACGGCCCAGTGGCTCAGCCCGAACGGATGGCTGCCGCTGAACGGTGCCGCCACCTCGCCGTGGCAGTCCGCCGGGTCGGCCGAGTACACCTGGGGGCAAGCCGGCTGGACCTACAGCCTCAGCGTGCCCGCCGGCAAGAGCTATCAGCTGCGCGTGGTGGCCGAGATGCAGTGGGCCGGGTCTGGCCGCAGTGCAACGCACGTGACCGGTCCCTGCAACGTCAGCGGCTGAACAGCCGCGGATCGTTTGTGATCACGCCGTCCACACCGAGCGCTTCGAGCGCCCGGATGCGCGGCGCGCTGTCGACGGTCCAGACGTAGAGTTGGCCGCCAGCGCCGTGCACGGCCTTGACCAGGCGGCCGCTCACGAGCACCTGGTTCGCCATGATCGCCTCGCAGCCGCCCGCCCGGACGCGCCGGGCGGCCTGGCCCGGTAGGCGGGCGCGCATCACGCGGACGATCGCGTACGCGGGGAGCGCCAGCGGCGAGTGCAGGTAGTCGCGCCGCACTCGCGGCACCGACCAGCCCCGCCGGAGCCCCGGCGCGAGCTCACCGAGGCGATCGAGGCTCTCGGTGTACATGGTCGAGACGAGCGAACGCTCGGCGAGGCCGCGGTCGCGGAGGCCCTCGACAACTGCAAGCTCGTAGCCGGGGAGCTTCATATCCGCGTCGAGCTCGATCCCGTTGTAGGCCTCGCCGGCGAAGTGGTCGAGGCCCTGCTCGAGCGTCAGGCACTCACGCCCCTCCGCGTCCTCGTAGTCGTGCGCGAGCACCAGGCGGCCGTCGCGGGTGCGCAGGATGTCGAACTCGATCATGTCCACCCCGTGCGCGAGCGCCGCCTCGAAGCTCTCGACGGTGTTCCCGGGGGCCACGTGGTCCGCGCCCTTGTGCCCGACGCGGAGCATGCGGTTCACGCCTGGCACGCCGGGCACCAGTAGGTCGTGCGGTTGTCGTCGCCCTGCCCACGCGAGCGGATCCTCGTCCCGCAGCGCCGGCACGGCCGGCCGCTGCGCCCGTACACCCAGAGCGCCTTCTCGCCGCGCTCCGCCGAGATCTGCATCAGCGGCCGCAGCACGTGCACGATCGCGAGTGCCTCGTCGTCGCTCAGGCGCGCCAGCGGGCGCCAGGGGTCGATGCCCGCCAGGAAGCAGCCCTCGGACTTCCAGACGTTGCCGATCCCCGCCAGGTTGCGCTGGTCGAGCAGGGCGTCGGCGATCCCGCGCGTCGGCTCGTCCTCGCGCAGGCGACGCAGGAAGCGCTCGCTGTCGAACTCGGCGCCGAGCACGTCCGGGCCGAGCCCCGCGATGCGGCGGTCGAAGCGCGTGCGCGAGTCGGTCATCAGCTCCAGTTCGGGGCCGTCGAACTGAACGACCTCGTGGTCGGGGGTGCGCAGCACGAGCCAGGCGCGGTGCGGAGGCCGGCGCCAGCGCTCGCCGCGCCGGTAGACGCGCCAACTCCCGCGCAGGCGCAGGTGCGAGTGGAGCGTCAGGCCGCCGTCGAAGCGGATGAACAGGTGCTTGCCCTGCGTATCCACGGCCCTGACACCGCGGCCGCCGAGCCGCTCGGGCCAGCGGTCGCGGCCGTGACGCGGCTGGGGAGTCTCGATCTCCTCGATCTCACTCCCCACGAGCGCCTCACGGATGCGCCTTGCGGCGGAGTGGATCGTGTCGCCCTCGGGCACCAGGTCCAGACTAGGGGCGCCGTGCGCGCAGCGAGTACATCAGAGGCAGCCGCGGGCGACCCTCGGGCATCCGCCAGGCCCGCCGGCCGCTCTTCTCGAGGAACGGCCAGCGCTCGAACCTCGTCTGCTCGTGTTCATGGAGCAGCTCCAGCACCAGGCCGGCATCGATCACAGCGCTGATCACATCCGCGAGCGCGTGGCTCCATTCCTCGGTGCGGTTGTGCTCCGTCTCGGCGGACAGGTCCGCGTAGGTGCCGGGATCGTCGAAGTCGAGGCGGCGGTGGAAGTAGTCGTGCTCGACCGTGAGATCGTCGTCGCCGAAGACCCACTGGAAGGGATGGAACTCGCTCAGGTAGAGAACCCCGCCGGACTCGATCAGGTCGTGGACCACCTGCGCCCAGCGCGGCAGGTCGGGAAGCCAGTTGAGCGCACCCTGGCCCGTGTAGACGATGTCGAAGCGACGGCCGCCCAGGGCGTCGACCGCGTCGTACACGTCGGCCACGACGAAGTCCGCATCAAGCCCGATCTCCGTGGCGAGCCCTTGCGCGGCCTCCACGGCCGGCGCCGAGAAGTCCAGTCCCGTCACACGCGCGCCGCGCCGCCCCCACGAGAGCGTGTCGAGGCCGAAGTGGCACTGAAGGTGAACCAGGGTCTGCCCGCCCACGTCGCCGAGCTCCTCGATCTCGAACGGCTCGAGCGTCTGTTCTCCCGCCTTGAACGCCTCCACGTCGTAGAGCTCGCTCGCGGTATGGATGGGCACCCGCTCGTCCCACCAGGCCCGATTCACGTCGCTGGTCATCTCGGAGATCGTAGGGGCGAGGGGCCAGCTCGGGTGCCTTATCGTGGGTGTGGCTATGGAAGCGACGGCCAGCCGGATCACGGCGGAGCGCTACTACGAGCTCACGGTCGAGGGCGATCGAAAGCAGCTCGTGGACGGGCGCATCGTCGTGAACGATCCGAGGCCCATCCATGGCGCATCTGCAGGTGCAGCTGGCCTTTGCTATCGAGAGCTGGATTCGGGCGGGCGAAGGCCGCGGCCTCGTACTCATGCCCACCGATGTGCGCATGGACGACTTCAACGTGTACGGGCCGGACGTGCTCTGGTTCCGGCAGGAGCGGATCCCCGCGGATATGCATGCCTACCCGGAGCACGTGCCGGACCTGGTCGTAGAGATCCGCTCGCCTGGTACCTGGCGCTACGAGGTCGGCGCGAAGAAACGCGTCTACGAGGCCGGCGGGCTGCCGGAGCTGTGGCTCGTGGACGACCGTTCGCAGAGCGTCCTCGTGTATCGCCGCACGCGCCCGGACGCGCCGACCTTCGACGTCGCGCTCGAACTCGGCAGGGACGACACACTCGAGTCGCCGCTGTTGCCCAGCTTCGGGCTCGCGCTCGACAAGCTGTTCAGGCGCTCAGCGTGAGCCTGCGCGGGCTCTGGCGGAAGCCGAGCTCGATCAGGAGCGCGCCGACCTCCGAGCCGACCACCGGCTCGCCGTCGAAGCGCTCGAGGCCGAGGCGCGGCACGCGGCCGCGCTTCACGGCGTCGGCGAGCGCTTCGAGTGCGGGCCGCAGCCAGTCCTCAGCGGGCTCGCGCAGCGCCAGCAGCCCCTTGCCGCCACGCTCGACGTAGAGCACCGGCTCGGCGTCGAGGCTGACGACGTAGGCGCCGGGGACCCGCGCTGGACGGCGGCCGCTTGGCGCGAGCGCCCGGCTCGGCCGGGCGCGGAGCGATCCAATCTCCTGATCGCGCTTCGGCCAGGGCAGCGTCGCCCCGTACGGGTTGGCCGGGTCGGTGGTGGCGAGCACGAGCGGCCCGGCGGGTTCGTCGGTGCGCATCGTGCGCAGCCGCTCGATCGCGGCCGGGAGCGCGAACTGGGCGCCCCCCAAGCCCTCGACGAAGTAACCGCGCCGGGCGGTCCCGAGCGTCTCCAAGTTCGAGAGCTCCGGATAGAGAGCGGCGAAGCCGCCGGTGACGCCCTCGGCGAGCACGGCCTCACGCGTGACGATCCCGTAGCGCTCGAGCAGCAGCTCGGAGAGCGCGCGCAGACGCGGCCCGTGTGAGGGGGCGTCGGCGAACAGCGCGCCGGTCAGCGACCAGCGCCCCTGGACCTGGGGCGCCCCCGGCCGCCGGCGGCGGGCAAAGCGACGCCCCGCCTCGCGCTCGCGCTTCGCCACCGTCAGCCGCGGGGCGCGCAGCGGAGCGAAGGCGTCGTTCGTGACCTCGCCCGCCCAGACCAGGTCCCAGAGCGCTTCCTGCAACTGGAGCGGCTCGGTATCCGCGAGGTCGGCGAGCAGGTCGGCCCAGAACGCCGCGCCGCTCTCCAGCCGCTCGCGGATCTGCTCGTGCAGGGGCTCCCCGGGCCGCTCGCCCTTGAACGGAGGCGGCCCGAGCCAGCGCGCGTCCTCGCGGAAGTAGAGCACCACGCGGCCGGAGCGGCGTCCGAGCGCTCCCGCTCCCACCCAGACGAGCTCACCGCTCGCGCAGAGCTGGTCCATCCAGGCGGGCGAGTAGGCGCCGACGCGGCGCGGCAGCACGTCGCGCTCCCAGACCTCGGGCGCGAGCGCCACGCCCTGGAGCGGCACGAGCATCTCGCGCAGCCGGTCGACACCCGCTCCGCCGGGCGGGGCGACGTCGACGCCCTGCCATGCCGGGAGCAGCCGGGCCAGCGCTCGCTGCTCGGCGGGCTCGACCTCCTTGCGCAGGGTCGCCAGCGAGGCGCGCCGCAGCCGCCGCAGCACCTCCGGTGTCGCACCACTCGCGCTCGGCACCGCCCGGGCGCAACTCGCCGCGGATCAATCGGCCGGCGCGCTCGAGCTCGCGCAGAACCGGGCCGAGGTCGATGGCGTAGCGGCTCGAGATCTCGCGGGTCGTGAACGGGCCATGCGTCCGCGCGTAGCGGCGCGCGAGCCGGGCAAGCGGCTCCTCGACCTCCTCGAGGAAGGCGGCCGGCAGGCCTCCCGGCGGGACCGCCCCGAGCGCATCCCGGTAGAGGCCGGCGTCCTCGGCCGCGATCCAGCGCTCCTCGCCGCCGATTCGCATCGTTACCGCGCGACGGCTCCTCTCGAGCTCACCCAGGATGCGCCGCGCGGCCACCGCCTCGAAGCAGCGCGCCTGGGCGTCGTCGATCGTCAGGTCCCCGACCGCGCGCAGCACGTCGTGGAGCCCGTCCGCGTTGGCGGCGCGCGTGCGCTCGCTCGTCCGCTGGAGGTCGGCCTCGACCTCCGCGAGCGCATCGGGATCGATCAGCTCGCGCAGCTCCTCCTGCCCGAGCAGCTCGCGCAGCAGTTCGCGGTCGAGCGAGAGCGCAGCCGCGCGCCGCTCGGCGCTGGGCGTGTCGCCCTCGTACATGTAGGTGGCGACGTAGTCGAACAGGAGCGAGGAGGCGAACGGCGATGCGCGCTGGGTCTCGACCTCGACGAGCGACAGCTCGCGCGTGTGCAGGCCGCGCAGGAGCTGCTCGAGGCCCGGCAGATCGAGCACGTCGCGCAGGCACTCGCGGTAGGTCTCGAGCACTACGGGGAACTGGCCGTAGCGCTTGGCCACCTCGAGCAGTGACTGGGCCTTGAGCCGCTGCTGCCAGAGCGGGGTGCGCTTGCCCGGGCGGGCCCGCGGCAGGAGCAGCGCCCGGGCCGCGTTCTCGCGGAAGCGGGCGCCGAAGAGCGCCGAACCCGAGAGCTCGCGCACCACGAGCTCCTCGAGCGCGTCGGGCTCGACCATCACGAGCTCGGCGGACGGCGGGTCGTCGGAGTCGGGCAGATGGATGACGATGCCGTCGTCCGACCAGATGGCGTCCGACTCGAGGCCGAAGTCGTCGCGGATGCGGGCGGAGAGGGCGAGCGCCCAGGCCGAGTGGACGCGGCCGCCGAACGGCGAGAGCACGCAGAGGCGCCAGTCCCCGATCTCGTCGCGGAAGCGCTCGACCACAACGGTGCGGTCGCTCGGGACCACGCGCGTGGCGTCGCGCTGTTCGCGCAGGTAGGCGGACAGGTTGCTGGCGGCGCGCTCGTCGAGGTCGTAGTCCGCGGCCAGCTCCCGGACGTCGCGCTCGACGGCCTCTCGGGCGAACGCGCCGATGGCCTCGCCGAGCTCCTTCGGCCGGCCGACGCCGTCGCCGCGCCAGAACGGAACGGCGCCGGGGGCGCCGGGCGCCGGCGTCACGATCACGCGGTCGCGGGTGATCTCCTCGATGCGCCAGGTCGAGGCGCCGAGCAGGAACGTCTGGCCGGGGCGCGCCTCGTAGACCATCTCCTCGTCGAGCTCACCCACCCGCCGTCCGTCCGGCAGGTGGACGCCGTAGAGGCCGCGATCCGGGATCGTGCCGGCGTTCGTGACGGCGAGCTGGAGCGCGCCGCGGCGGGCGCGGATCGTGTCCTCCACACGATCCCAGACGATCCGCGGCCGCAGCTCGGCGAACTCCTCCGACGGGTAGCGCCCGTCGAGCATGTCGAGCACGCTGTCGAGCAGCTCCCGCGACAGCTCCGAGAACGGGTACGCGCGCCGGATCGTGTCGTGGAGCTCCGGGACCTTGAGCTCGTCGCCGGTCGCGGTCATCGCGACGATCTGCTGGGCCAGCACGTCGAGCGGATTGCGCGGGACGACGGTCGGCTCGATGTCCCCGTCGCGCATCCCCTTGGCCACCACCGCGCACTCGAGGAGGTCGGCCCGGAACTTCGGGAAGATACGCCCGCGCGAGACCTCGCCGACCCCGTGCCCCGCGCGGCCGATCCGCTGCAACCCGGCGGTGACGGACTTGGGCGACTCGACCTGGATCACGAGGTCGACCGCGCCCATGTCGATGCCGAGCTCGAGCGAGGAGGTGGCCACGAGGCAGGGCAGCTCGCCCGACTTGAGCAGGTCCTCGACCACCAGCCGCTCCTCACGCGCGAGCGAGCCGTGATGGGCGCGCGCCACGTAGACCGAGTCGCCTCCGCCGAGCCGCTCCTGCCACTCGGGGTCCTCGGCCGCCAGCTCGTTGAGGCGCACGGCGAGCCGCTCGGCCCCGCGGCGCGCATTCACGAAGATGATCGTCGAGCGGTGCTCCTTGACGAGCGCGAGCAGCTCGGGGTAGATCACCGGCCAGATTGAGCGCGAGGTGGCGGCGGGCTCCGCGGAGCCCAGCCCGGTGCCCACGAGGTCGCCGCCGCCGGCGGCGGTGCCCATGCCGCCGACCGCGGGATCGGTCACGTCGTGCGCGTCCGGCTCGCTCATCCTCTCGACGGGCACGTGGATCTTCAGGTCGAGCGGCTTGCGCACGCCGGCGTCCACGATCCGGCACTCACGGCCCGCGCCGGCCAGGAAGCGCCCGACCTCCTCGAGCGGTCGCTGCGTCGCCGACAGGCCGATCCGCTGCAGCGGCTGCTGCGCTTGTGCCTCGAGGCGCTCGAGCGTGAGCGCAAGGTGAGACCCGCGCTTGGTGCGGGCCACGGCGTGGATCTCGTCCACGATCACCCACTCGGTGTCGACCAGGAACTCGCGCGCCCGCGAGGTCAGCATCAGGTAGAGCGACTCGGGCGTGGTGATGAGGACGTCCGGCGGCGTCCGCAGCATCGCCTGACGTTCCCTCTGGGGAGTGTCGCCGGTGCGGATCGCGACGCTGACGTCGCCGCCGATCCCCTTGAGCGGGGCGCGCAGGTTCTTCTCGACGTCGTAGGAGAGCGCCTTCAGCGGCGAGACGTACACGAGCCGGGTCCGCCGCTCGCCGTCGGGAGCGGGCTCCGCAACGAGCCGGTCGAGGCCCCACAGGAAGGCGGCGAGCGTCTTGCCGGAGCCCGTGGGAGCGGACACGAGCACGTTCTCGCCCGCTGCGATCACGGGCCAGGCCTGCTCCTGGGCCGCAGTCGGCGCGCTCGAACGAGCGTGCGAACCACTCACGTACCTGCGGGGTGAAGGTTGCGAGCGGATCGGAAGCCATGCAACCCACGAGCGTACCGCGAGGGCCTGCCGGACCCGGACGTTCCCACTACTCTGCCGCGGATGGACGCGCTCAGAAACCGACTCGTAGCCGCGCTCGCAGCCGGCGCCATCGCTGTGAGCCTTCGCCGCGTGCGGGGACGACGATGTCGACGAGCTTCGCGAGCAGGCGGAATCGTCGGCTGAGGAGCTCCAGACCGAGGCGGAGACATCGTTGGAGGAGCTCCAGACCGAGGCGGAGTCATCGGTCGAGGAGCTCCGGAAGGAGGCCGAGGACCTCCGCCAGGAGATCGAGGAAGGCGCCGACACCGAGGAGCTCCGGAACAAGGTCGACGAGTTCGAAGAGCGGGCGCGAACGGAGGGAGAGGAGCTCCGGAAGGAGGCGGAGGAACTGGAGAGGGAGCTAGAGGAGCAGCTGCCCTAGCGACCTAGCCCTCGGCCACCACGTGGTGCAGGTGCACGCCAACTCCCGCGCCCACGCGGCCAGCGTCGCCAGCGTGGCCGCGACGGGACCGGCCAGGATCGCGCAGGCCGGGATCGCCACCACGATCGGCAGCAGCGTGCGCCAGCGCCCCGCGAGGAGGCCGGCGAACGAAGCGATGAGGAGGGCCAGGAGCGCTATCAGCGCGATCGTGGCTCCTTTCTCAGAGGCCCTCCGGGTGGCGGGCGGTGTAGCCGCGCGCTGAGCGCATCTGAGCGCTCCAGCGGTTCCCCGTCGCTCGGCGCGCGGAGGTATCGAAGCGGAGGCCCGCCACGATCAGGTAGGCGTGGCCCGGGTTCGAGCGGATCGTGACCCAGGTGCCACGTCCCGGCTCGCCCCAGTCCATGAAGCCGCTCGAGTCGAGCGCGGTGTCGAGCAGCCCAGCCGCGTGGAGCACGTAGCTGACCGAGCCCGAGCAGTCATAGCCGCTGTCGACCCAGCGCCCGTGACCGCCGCCGTACTTGTAGGGGGCGGTGGCGATCGCGTTGCCGGCCGCGATGATCGCCTGGACCTCGGGGGGCGCGGAGGCGGGCGCGACGGCCAGGCCGTCGGCGCCGAGGTAGGCCTTCTCGACCGGAGCTGTCGGGGCCGGCGTCTCGGCGTACGGGCGGCTCGGCGGCCTCGGTGGCCTCCGCGCGCGCCTGCACGAGGCGCTGCTCGCTGGTGGAGGCCTTGCCGTTTGCCCGCCGGCTCTCGGCGGTTTCGAAGGACATGACGCTGCGGCGCGTGCCGGGCCCGAACTGGCCGTCGACGTCCGTGTCGAAGCCCGCCGTGTCGAGATAGCGCTGCAAAACCCGCACATCCGACCCGCTCGACCCCGCCTTCAGGGTACGGGTCGCATAGCCGGCCGCGACAGATTCGGCGGTGATCGTCAGGGACAATGCCGTTGCGGCGAGTACCGGCAGCGTCCTTCGCATTTGCGTAGGTGCTCCTTCTCTTCTCTAAGCGCCTACGGGGTTAGCTGTCGGGCTCGCGCCAGAAGAGCGGCGCTACGCGGCAAATCGCTACGACTCGCCCCGGACTACCTGGTTCCCCCGTTCCCCGGTCGCCTGACGGCCGGGGATTCGGCTATGGCTCCTATTGCGGCGAGGCACCCTAGCAGCCTCACCGAACAGACCCTCATTACCCACTAGTTCGAGATTCGATGCGCCGCTCCGCCAACTCGCGTGCGCGGGCGAAGACGCCGTCCAGCATCGGCTCGGTCAGCTTGCCGGTGAAGGTGTTCTGCTGGCTCGGGTGGTAGCAGCCGAGCAGCACCGGACCGTCCTCGACCTCGAACTCGGCGGCGTGCCCGAAGGGTGGCCGCGGGCGCACTCCGAGCAAGCGGCAGGCAGCGTCCCACGCGAACCCTCCGAGGCAGACGATCACGCGCGGCCGAAGCAGCTCGAGCTCCTCTGCCGCGTAGGGCAGGCACTCGTCGCGCTCGGCCGGCAGGGGCCGGTTGGCGGGCGGCGCGCAGCGCACGGCGGCCGCCACGAAGGCGCCCGAGAGGCGCAGCCCGTCATCGCGCGCCCAGGACTCCGCCTGATTTGCGAAGCCGGTCCTGTGCATCGACGCGAACAGCCAGTCGCCCGAGCGGTCGCCCGTGAAGATGCGACCGGTGCGGTTTCCGCCGTGCGCTGCGGGAGCCAGCCCGAGCACGTACACACGTCCCGCCGGATCGCCGAATCCCGGAAGCGGCCGGCCCCAGTAGTCCTCGTCCGCGAATGCCGCCCGCTTCTCGCGCGCCACCCGCTCCCGCCACTCGACGAGCCGAGGGCAGCGGCGGCACTCGACGACCCGCGCCTCTATGGCTTCAAGCGCCTGCCGCTTGCGAACAGGTGCTGTGCCCACAGGAAGACCGGGATCGCGAGCGCCGCGGTTACGCCGAGTGAGAGCCAGATCGACACGTCGCTCTCGCCGAGGAAGCCGAAGCGCACCGCGTTGACGAGGTAGAAGACCGGGTTGAAATGGGAGAGCTCCTCCCACGGCGAGGGGAGCACCTCCACCGAGTAGAAGACCCCTCCGACGAACACCAGCGGCAGGATCACGATGTTGTTGATGAACGTCGTGAAGTCCCAGCTGTCGGCGTAGATCCCGACCACGACTCCCAGCGACGCGAACAGCAGCAGCCCCAGCCCGATCGCCGCGACCAGCGCGAACGGGCGCTCGACCGGAACGTTCACGAGCAGCGCCGCCAGCACGAGCAGAGAGCCGCCGATCAAGAGCGCGCGGAACACGCCGCCGATCACGTAGCCGACGTTCATCTGCCAGGTCGGCATGGGGGCCGAAAGCACGTCGTTGATGTAGCGGTCGAAGCGCGCCTGGAAGATCGAGGAGGCGTTGTTCGCGTAGGCGGCCTGGACCATCCCCATCGTGATCAGCCCGGGGACGATGAAGACCTCGTAGTCGACGCCGCTGACCTGGTCGATCCGGCCGCCGAGCGAAAGGCCGAACACGAGGATGAAGAGGATCGAGGAGATGACCGGCGCGAGCACGGTCTGGGTCCATAGCTTCGATACGCGGAGGGTCTCGCGTCTGCAGAGCCAGACCAGCCCGGTCATCACAAAGCCATCGCCTTCACGTAGACGTCCTGGAGGCGGTCGACGCCGAAGTGCTCGCGCAGGCCGTGGGAGCTGTCGCGCGCCACCAGCTGGCCGTCGCGGATCAGGGCGATCTCGTCGCAGAGCTCCTCGGCCTCCTCGAGGTAGTGAGTGGTGAGCAGGATCGTCGTCCCCTCGGCGTGCAGGCGGCGGATGTAGCGCCAGAGCTCCTGGCGTAGCTCGAAGTCGACGCTGGCCGTGGGCTCGTCCAGGATCACGAGGCGCGGGCGGTGCATCAGCGCGCGCGCCAGCAGCAGGCGGCGGCGCTGGCCGCCGGAGAGCCTGGGAGCCCGCGTGTCGGTCTTGGCCTCGAGGCCGAAGGCCGCGATCAGCTCGTCGGCCCGCTCCTCGGGATCGCTCATCCCGAAGTAGCCGGCGTGGTAGACGAGCGTCTCGCGCACCGTGAGGAAGCGGTCGAGGTTGATGTCCTGCTCGGCCAGCCCGACCCAGGAGCGCGCCTTCATCGAGTG
Source organism: uncultured Thermoleophilaceae bacterium (assembly GCA_963757815.1). Taxonomy (GTDB): domain Bacteria; phylum Actinomycetota; class Thermoleophilia; order Solirubrobacterales; family Thermoleophilaceae; genus JACVRW01. Next base: position 423,774 of record CAVWSN010000018.1, read on the forward strand.
GTGCGGCTCGCCGAACACGCGGATCTCGCCGGCCGTGATCCGGAGCAGGTTGCAGACGGCGCTGATGAGCGTGGTCTTACCCGCCCCGTTCGGCCCGAGCAGGCCAAAGAACGAGCCCGCCGGGATCTGGAGATCGAAGTTCTCCAGCGCGAGCAGCCCGTCGTCGTATCGCTTCGTCAGTCCGCGCAGCTCGAGCGCGGGCGGGGCCTCTCGGAACACTCGTTCGAGGCTAGCGGAGGCCTAACGGCTCGCCTTACACTGTGCGGACCGTCACATTGGGTCGGCCCACCCGGTGCGACGCTCGCATGCTCCCGAAGACGGAGGACTCGATGGCCACACAGGATGTGACCGCTCGGCCGATCGCGAAGGCGGACGTCGAGCAGCTCGCAGGCCGGCTTCAAGGCCGGGCACTGCTCCCTGACGATCCGGCCTACGCCGAGGTACGGCAGCCCTACAACGCGATGCACGGCGGCAGGCCGGACCTGATCGTCAGCTGCGTCGACAGCGCGGATGTGAGCGAGGCGATCAGTTTCGCCCGCGAGCATGGCGCCCGCATAGGCGTGCGCGGCGGCGGGCACTCGATCGCCGGATTGTCGGCGATGGACGGCGGCGTCCTGATCGACCTGTCTGCAGATGACCGGTGTCGAGGTCGACGCGGACCAGCGCCTCGCGCGCGTTCAGGGCGGAGCGCTCTGGGCGGACGTGGATCAGGCAACCCAGGCGGTCGGGCTCGCCACCCCCGGCGGCGTCGTCTCCGACACCGGTGTCGCCGGCCTCACCCTCGGCGGCGGCTACGGCTGGCTGCGACGCATGTACGGGCTCTCCTGCGACAACGTGGTCGAGGCGGAGGTCGTGTGTGCCGACGGCGAGGTCCGCACCGCATCTGCGGATGAGAACCAGGATCTGTACTGGGCGATCCGAGGCGGCGGCGGAAACTTCGGCGTCGTCACGTCGTTCACGTTCCGGCTCCATCCGGTCGGGCCGGAGGTGGCGTTCGCGGCGACCTTCTATCCGGTCGAGGAGACCGGCGAGGTGATGCGGCGCTGGCGCGACTACGCCGATCGCGCGCCGAACGAGGTCACGACCGTGTGCGTGACGATCACCTTCCCCGCGAACCCCGAGCTCCCCGAGGCGATCCATGACCGCCCCGTGATCATCGTCGGCGGCGTGCATGCCGGCGGCGTCGAAGAGGGCCTCGCCGAGCTGCAGCCGCTGCGCGAGCTCGGAACGGTGCTCTTCGACATGTCGGGCCCGACGCCGTTCGTGGGTGTGCAGACCGGGTTCGACCCGCTGTTCCCGCGCGGCGAGCAGCGCGCGTACTGGAAGTCGCAGTACTTGAACGAGCTCAGCGACGAAGCGATCGACGTGCTCGCCCAGCGGGCGAAGACGCGTCCCGCACCGCTCACGATGGTCAACACGTTCCGGATGGGCGGCGCGATCGCCGACGTCGACGAGGAGGCCACGGCCTTCTCGGAGCGCAAGCCGGAGTACATGGTGTCGCTCGACGGGATCTGGACGGATGCCGCCGACGATGCCGAGCGGGTGGCCTGGATCCGCTCGACTTGGGACGAGATCTCCGAGTTCGGAACCGGGGGCGTGTATCTCAACTTCACCGGCCTCGCCGATGAGGCGCCGAGCGCGGGTGTGGACAGCGCCTTCGGGCGCAACCTGAGCCGGCTCGCGGAGATCAAGCGGATCTACGACCCCGGCAACGTCTTCGACCTCAACAACAACATCAAGCCGGCCTCCTAGGAGGCCGCCCGGCGGACGGCCGCTCCCCTTCATGCGAGGGGAGCGGCCACCCACTGGCGAGCCCAGGCGGGTACCGTTGGAGGCGTGGCTCGCCTGCGCCTGCCGGCCCTAGCGCTGCTCGCCGGACTCGTGTCGGCCGCGCCCGCGCAGGCTCTCGAGGTCTCGCCGGGCGTGAGCCATCTGCGCACGGTCCCCGAGCCCGGGATCATCTCGGCGCGCGCCGTAGGGAACCTGCTCTACGTGTCGGCGCTCACGGGTGTCTCGATCTACGACGTCTCCGACCCGCGCAGGCCGGCGCGCATCGGGCGGCTCGAGCTCCCGAACGCGCAGAACGAGGACGTCGACGTCGGCAACGGGATCATGCTGATCTCGGACGATCCGTACGCAGGCCGCGGCGTCCTGCACGTCGTGGACGTCCGCGATCCGCGCAACCCGCGCGTGCTTTCGCGCTACTCGACCTGGGCGCCGGGCCTGCTCGACGGCCTGCTCGCGGGTCCGAAACGCCGCGGCGGGATCGGCCACACCGCCACCTGCATCCAGGGCTGCCGCTGGGCCTGGCTGGCCGGGTCGCCCGAGGGAATCGAGGTCGTGGACCTGCGCAACCCGGCGCGGCCGCGCTTCGCCGGCAAGGTGCGTGCCCGGCACGCGGGCGGCGGCTTCGGAACGCACGACGTGCAGGTCGATGCCCAGGGGCTCGCATGGGTCGCGGGCTCGAGCGGGACGGCCGCCTACGACGTCACCGACCCCGTCCACCCGCGGCTGCGCGTCCACACGAGCCGCCGCGGCGGGTTCGGCCCCTGGAACGACGTCATCCACCACAACTCGCTGCGGATCTCCGACCGCACCTTGCTCGTCACGGAGGAGGACCTGCGGCCCGGCTGCCGGCGGGCCGGCACCTTCCAGACCTGGGCGATCGGCCGGGACGGCGTGGCGCGGCCGCTCGACCGCTTCGGCGTCGAGCGGGAGCGCGGCGCGCGGATCGTCTGCTCCGCTCACTACTTCGATCACCGGGACGGCCTCGTGGCCGCCGGCTTCTTCGAGCAGGGCGTGAGGTTCCTGCGTGTGGACAACCCGGGCCGCATCACCCAGGTCGGCTATTACAAGGCCGACCCGGCGATGGTCTGGGGCGCGATGTACGCGCCCGCGGACCCGGCCGGCGAGGTCGTGTACGTGGTCGATCACGCGAAGGGGATCGACGTGATCGAGCTCGATCGCGCCGCGCTTGCCCCGGTGCGGCGGCCGGGCAGCCGTGGCCGGACACGCGGCGAACTCGAGGTCTTCGGGGTGGTCGACGACGGGGTGGACGTCGCCCGGCGCGGCCAGCGGCTGCGTATCCGTGTCGGGGCGGGCCGCATGAGCGGGCGGGCCGCCCGCAACGTGCGCTTCGAGCTTCAGCTGCCGGCCGGCGTCCGGCCGCTGCGGCTGCCGCGCGGCGCACGGTTCGAGCGCGGGAGCCGGCGCGTCCTCCTCCGCATTCCGCGCCTGAGGTCGGTGGCCGTGAGGACGGTGGTCGCCAGGGTCGAGCGACGCGCCCGAATTGGCGCGCCGCTCGAGCTGATCTTCTACGCGCGGGCGCCCGGGGACCAGCTGCCGCTCACCGACCGTTGGGTCGACCGCGACGCGGTCGGGCGCCGGACACGGAGAAGCCCGCGGGGCGTGCCGGCCGGCGCGGCGGTTGCGTCACGGGCCTTCGGCGTGTGCGTTCTCGGAGCGCCGGGTCGACTGGGTCAGCCGAGCGCGCGGCCGTAGTGGCGCTCGTAGTACTCGCGGTACTCGCCTGAGCGGATCGGCGCCCACCAGGCCTCGTTGTCGCGGTACCAGTCGACGGTGCGCGCGAGGCCCTCGTCGAAGTGCACCCGTGCCTGCCAGCCGAGCTCGTCGCGCAGCTTGTCGGAGCTGAGCGAGTAACGGCGGTCGTGGCCGGGGCGGTCGCGGACATACTCGATCAGCGAGTCGTCGCGGCCGGTCAGCTCGAGGATGCGCCGTGACGACCTCGATGTTCTCGCATTCGTCGGGGCCGCCGACGTTGTAGGCCTCGCCCGGGCGGCCGCGCTCGAGCACGGTCTGGATACCGCGCGCGAAGTCCTCGACGTAGAGCCAGTTGCGGATCTGCAGCCCGTCGCCGTAGACGGGCAGCGGGTCGCCGTGGAGCGCGTTCAGGATGCAGAGCGGGATCAGCTTCTCGGGGTACTGGCGCGGCCCGTAGTTGTTCGAGCCACGGCAGATCACCGCCTCGATCCCGAAGGTGTGCGCGTGCGCGGCGACGAGCAGGTCGCCGCCCGCCTTGGTCGCCGAGTAGGGCGAGGAGGGATCGAGCGGTGAGCGCTCGGTGAACGAGCCTTCGGGTATCGAGCCGTAGACCTCGTCGGTCGAGACCTGAAGGAAGCGGCCGACCCCGCGCTCGCGCGCCGCGTCGAGCAACGCGCCGGTGCCAATCACGTGCGTGCGCGCGAAGGCGTCCTGGTCGGCTATCGAGCGGTCGACATGCGACTCGGCGGCGAAGTTGACGATCGCGTCCATGCCCTCGGTCAGCTCCATCACCAGGCCGCGGTCCTCGATCGCGCCCACCACCAGCTCGATGCCATCGGGCAGGTTCTCGCGCCGGCCGGCGTAGGTCAGCTTGTCCAGCACCACCACCTCGTGCTCGTCCTTGACGAGCCGCAGATAGGTCGAGCCGATGAAGCCCGCCGCGCCGGTCACGAGCAGCTTCACGCGCGCACCTCCCGGGCGGTGAGGTACTCCTCGACGCCGCGCTCCCAGTGCGGCAGGGTGGGCTGCCGCCCCGTGCGCTCGCTGGCCAGCACCGAATAGGCCGGCCGCGGCGCGGGGCGAGGGAACTCGGCGGTCGTGCAGGGCTCGACCTCGCAGTCGACCCCCGCCTTCTCGAATACGAAGCGCGCGAGCTCGTACCAGGAGCAGCGGCCCTGTCCGCTCACGTGGTGGAGCCCGAAGTCCTCGCTCTCGGCCAGCTCGAGGAGGGCGTGGGCGAGGTGGCCGGTGTAGGTGGGCTGCCCCACCTGGTCATCCACCACCCGCACCGTGTCCCGTTCGGCGCCGATGCGCAACATCGTGTCCACGAAGTTGCCCCCACCCGCACCGAACAGCCACGAGGTGCGCACGACGTGGCTACGCGGGTTGACGTCGAGAGTTGCGCCCTCACCCTCCGCCTTGGAGCGCCCGTATTCCGAGATCGGATGCACCGGGTCGGACTCCAGGTAGGGCGTCTCCTTGGTGCCGTCGAAGACGTAGTCGCTCGAGACATAGATCACCGTCCCGGCGGCCTCGGCCACGTTGCGGGCGCCGTCGCGGTTGACGCGCAGCGCCGCTTCGGGATGCTCCTCCGCGCCGTCGACGTCCGTCCAGGCGGCGCAGTTGATCACCACGTCGTCCGGCCCGAGGGCGGCGCGCACGGCGTCGCGGTCGGTCACGTCGAGCTCCGCCCGCGTGAGCCCCACTGCCGCGCCGCCCGCCACCCGCACCACGTCCTGGCCGAGCATCCCCCCGGCCCCTGTCACGACCAGCCTCACAGGATCTGGACGTCGGCGTTGTCGCCGACGACGAAGCGGTATGCCTTCGGCAGCGGCGGCCCGCGCCGGATCGTCACGTGCTTGCCGATCAGGCTTGCCTCGATCCGGTACTCGAGATCGCTGATCTCCGAGCCGCCGAGAACGATGGAGTGTTCGAGCTCGGCCCGTTCGATCCTGACGTCCTCACCGACGGCCGTGTACGGGCCGATGTAGGCGTCCGTGATCCGCGAACCCCGGCCGACGATGGCCGGTCCGCGCACGGTCGCACGCTCGAGCCGGGCGCCCTCCTCGATCACCACGCGCCCCTCGACGCGGCTGTCCACGAGCTCGCCGTCGATGCGCTCGTCGAGGTCGTCGAGAATCAGGCGGTTGGCCTCGAGCATGTCCTGCACCTGGCCGGTGTCCTTCCACCAGCCGTGGACGATGTGCGGGTCGATGCGCAGGCCCTTGTCGACGAGCGCCTGGATCGCGTCCGTGATCTCGAGCTCGCCGCGTCCGGACGGCTCGATCGAGCGCGCCGCGTCGAAGATCGCGCGCGTGAACATGTAGACGCCCACGAGTGCGAGGTCGGTCTTGGGCTCGGGTGGCTTCTCGACGAGCCGCGCGACGCGGCCGTCGCCGTTGAGCTCGGCCACGCCGTAGTGCTCCGGGTCGGGCACCGGCGTGAGGAGGATCAGCGCGTCCGGCTGCTCCGCCTGAAAGGTGTTGACCAGCTGCACGATCCCGTCGCGCAGCAGGTTGTCGCCCAGGTACATGACGAACGGGGAGTCGCCGAGGTAGGGCTCGGCGGTGAGCACGGCGTGCGCGAGCCCGAGCGGCGCGTCCTGCTCGATGTACTCGATCGAGACGCCGAAGCGGGACCCGTCCCCGGCCGCGGCGCGGATCTCGCGTCCGGTCTCGGGCGCGATGATGATCCCGACCTCGGTGATGCCCGCGGCGGCCATCGCCTCGATTCCGTAGAAGAGCACGGGCTTGTTGGCCACCGGCACGAGCTGCTTGGCGCTCGTGTGGGTGAGCGGGCGCAGGCGCGTGCCCGTGCCGCCGGAGAGAATCAGGCCCTTCATTTAGTACACGCCGCCCAGTTTTCGGTGGTCCCAGGTCACCTCGCGAAACGGAACAAAGGTAAGCCCGAGGCGCTTCTGCGCCTGCTTCGCCACCATCTCGCGGATCTCCGGCCCCAGGTCCCCGGCGTAACGCTCGAACAGCGCGAGCCCGTAGCGCTCGACCTCGGCGGGATCGCGCTCGACGCGTACGTCGCACTCGAACATCACGCCGCGCAGCTCGTGGTACTGCACGCCGGCGTGGATCCCGATCGTCGCGCGCGGGTCGCGCTCCAGGTTCTTCGCCTTCTGAGACTTCGCGTAGGTCCAGCCGCGCAGCTCGCCGTCCGACGGCACGAACCAGAGCGGCACGAGATGGGGCAGGCCGTTCGGGCCCATGGTCGCGCACTCCATCACCATCTGCTCCGCGACGAACTCGCGCAGCTCGTCGCTGGTCATCTCGATCTGGTCCCTGCGGGAGGCCATCCGGACGCGCAGGGTACCCCGCGCATGTTCTGGCCGCGACCTGGTGGGATCGCGCCCCGAGGCGTGAGGGCAAGTCTCGCGGCCGGCGGCTCGTTGGTTGCAGGTGAGTCGGCTTCTGCTGAAGGGGCGCGCGTTCCTCGTACCGATCGCTGCGACGGTGGTCCTTGTGCTTGCCGCGCCGGGGGTGGCGCAGGCTGCGACCTACCCGGTGGGGTTCTCGGAGCGGACTGTGTTTTCGGGCTTGACCAATCCGAGCGCGATCCGGTTCGCCTCTGACGGACGTGTGTTCGTAGCGGAGAAGAGCGGCCTGATCAAGGTTTTCGACTCGCTGTCGGATCCACAGCCGGACGTGTTCGCCGACCTGAGGACGCAGGTGCACAACTTCTGGGACCGTGGCCTCTTGGGCCTCGCGCTGGACCCGGGCTTTCCGGGCACACCGTACGTGTACGTGCTGTACACCCACGACGCGGCGATCGGCGGTACGGCGCCGCGTTGGGGGGCCGCGGGCGCGTCATCGGATGGATGTCCGACGCCGCCTGGCGCGACGGGTGACGGGTGCGTGGTGAGCGGCCGCCTGTCGCGTCTCACAGCGTCCGGGAACTCGATGGTCGGCAGCGAGCAGGTGCTGATCGAGGACTGGTGCCAGCAGTACCCGAGCCACTCGACCGGCTCGCTCGACTTCGGAGCCGACGGCGCGCTCTACGTGTCCGGCGGCGACGGGGCGAGCTTCAACTTCGTGGACTACGGCCAGGACGGCAGTCCGCTCAACCCGTGCGGCGACCCGCCCGGAGGCGTCGGCGCAACGCTTACCCCGCCGAGTGCCGAGGGCGGCGCGCTCCGCAGCCAGGATCTCCGCACTCCGGCCGACCCCACCAGCCTGGACGGCGCTTTGCTGCGCGTGGATCCTGCCACTGGCGCGGGGCTGCCGGACAACCCCAACGCCGGCTCGAGCAACGCCAACGCGCGCCGGATCGTCGCCTACGGATTGCGCAACCCGTTCAGGTTCGGCATGCGTCCGGGAACCGGGGAGGTCTGGATCGGGGACGTGGGCTGGGGCACGTGGGAGGAGATCGATCGGCTGCAGGCGCCGACGGCCGCGGTGACCAACTTCGGCTGGCCCTGCTACGAGGGCTCGGGCCGCCAGGGCGGCTACGACTCGGCCGACCTCTCGGTCTGCGAGAACCTCTACACCGCGGGCGCGGGGGCGGTCCGTGCGCCGCTGTTCGCGTGGAACCACGGCTCGAAGGTTGTGCCCGGCGAAGGCTGTCCGACTGGAAGTTCGTCCGCCGCCGGAATCGCCTTCGCGCCGGCGGACGGCAGCTACCCGACCGAGTATCGGGGGGCGCTCTTCTTCGCCGACTACTCGCGCGACTGCATCTGGGCGATGCTGCCCGGCGCCGGAGGGGTGCCCGATCCGTCGAGCATCCGCACGTTCGCGGCGGGTGCGGCGAATCCGGTGCATCTCCAGATCGGGCCCGGCGGCGACCTGTTCTTTGCGGACTTCGACGGCGGCACGATCCGCCAGGTCAGCTTCACCCCGGCGAACCGGCCGCCGACAGCCGTCGCGACCGCCACGCCCAACACCGGCCCCGCGCCGTTGACCGTGCAGTTCGACGGCTCCGGCTCGAGCGACCCGGACGCGGGTGACAGCGTGAGCTACGCCTGGGACCTCGATGGGGACGGCCAGTACGACGACTCGACGGCGGTGGCCCCGAGCTACACCTACACGAGCCAGGGCGTCCATACGGCGAGCCTGCGTGTGACCGACAGCCACGACGAGTCCGGCACCGCCGCCGTGACGATCAGCGCGGGGAACAGCGCCCCGAGTGCGACGATCAACTCGCCTGCCCCCGGCACGACCTGGAAGGTCGGCGACCTGGTCGAGTTCGCGGGAGGCGCGACCGATGCTCAGGATGGTCCGCTGCCGGCCTCGGCGCTGTCCTGGAGCCTGATCCTCCACCACTGCCCGTCCAACTGCCACAGCCATCCCCTGCAATCGTTCGACGGAGTGGCGGGCGGCTCGTTCACGACCCCCGACCACGAGTACCCCTCGCACCTCGAACTGCGGCTCACGGCGAGGGACTCCGGGGGCCTGACCGACACCCGGTCCGTACAGCTGGACCCGCAGACGGTGAACCTGACGCTCAACTCGAGCCCGGGCGGGTTGGCCCTGGTGCTGAACGGCTCGCAGGCCGTCACGCCGTTCACCAGAACGGTCATCCGGGGATCACGGCACTCGCTCTCTGCGCCCACGCCGCAAACGACCTGGCAGTTCAAGGCGTGGTCCGACGGCGGCGCGCAGACACACGACGTAACCGCCGACAGCTCCACGACCTACACCGCCACCTACACCCCGCCGAACCGGCAACCGGCTGCGGTCGCGACCGCCACGCCCGACACCGGCCCCGCGCCGCTGACGGTTCAGTTCGACGGCTCGGGCTCGAGCGACCCGGACGCGGGGGACAGCCTGAGCTACGCGTGGGACCTAGACGGCGACGGCCAGTACGACGACTCCACGGCGGTGGCCCCGAGCCACACCTACGCGAGCCAGGGCGTCCATACGGCGAGCCTGCGCGTGACCGACAGCCACGATGCGTCCAGCACCGCTGCGGTGACGGTCACCGCGGGCAACAGTCCCCCGAGTGCCACGATCGACCCGCCGGCGCCCGGCACGACCACGCCCACCCCTCTGGTACCGCTCCCTCCGCCACTGCTGCCGCCAGGCAGCGACGCGGATACCAGCCCACCGCGTCTGAGGTTCCGTGCCTACGTGACCGGGGTGATCGACGGCGACACGATCAGGGTGCGGCGCGGTCTTCGTCGCTACACGGTCCGGCTCATCGGGATCGAAACACCGGAGACGAGGAAGCCGGGGACCTCGGTCGAGTGCGGCCGCCGGGAGGCCACATCGCGGATGTTCCGCCTTGGCTTCACGCGCCCGCGTGACAGCAGCGGCGACGGACTGTACGACCGCAGGGGCGGCAAGGGCCGCCGCGTGCGGGTGACGACCGATCCCAGCCAGGGCCTGCGCGACCGGTTCGGACGCCTGCTGGCCTACGTTGCCTCCGCTCGGGGCGGCTTCGCAAAGGCGCAGCTTCGCGCCGGGTGGGCAAGCGTCTACGTGTCTGGGAAGCCCTTCAAGCGGCTTGCCACCTTCCAGGCGGCCGAGGCCTCGGCACGCGAGGACTCCCGCGGTATATGGGCGCAGTGCAGGCCTGCTCGAGAGCGACCTAGCGCCTGACCGCTCCGGCCAGCGTCTCGGCGGCTTCGAGGACCGCCTGGCGGGCCTCGTCGGGCTCGAGCACGACGGCGTCGCCGCCCTCCTTCAGGATCTCGCGCGCGAGCCAGTCGTGTGAGGCGTAGGTGCGCTCGACCACGACGGCTCCGTCCGCCAGCTCCTCCACCACGCGCCGGTCCTCGCGCGCCCAGCGCGCGCGCTCGGGAGAGACCCAGATGCGTGCGGTCCGCGACGAGGGCACCTCGCCGGTGGCGAGCCAACCGTGGACGTCGGGCTCCACTCCGGGGCGCGGCTCGAAGCGCTCGTCGAGCACTGTCGCCCCGCGGATGCGATCGAGCCGGTAGGAGCGCGGCTTCTCCTTCTCGAGGTCGTACGAGTGGACGTACCAGCCCTCCTGCCCGTTGGCGAGCTTGTAGGGCTCGATCGTCCGCTCGATGAACTCGTCCTCGTTCTCCTTGTAGTAATCGATCCTCAGCAGGCGACGCGCGGCGATGGCGCGCGACACCACACGCGCCACCTCGGAGTCGTCACCCTTGGCGGTCGTGATCTGGAGCCCCTCGTCGGCCGGGTCCTGCCCGAGCGCGTCGACGATCTTCTGGCGGGGGGAGGCGAGCGAGCCCTCGGGCAGGTGCTCGCCGATCAGATCGATGGCGGCCACGAGCGCCTTGGCCTCCAGCGGGAGCAGCCTTGCCGGGCGGGCGAAGTTGTCGCCGTAGGGCTCCGGGTCGACCTCGATCTGGTCGCCTTGGACCTCCGCATAGAGCACGTACGAGCCACCGCCGAAGTTCACGACGTTGAGCACGTCGATGTCCTGGCGCAGCTCCTGCTCCGACACCTGGAGCCTGTCGCAGAGCTCGCGCACGTCGAGCTTGTGGGCCTGGCGGGCGGCGTCGATCAGGATCCCGGCAAGCGTGATGAGACGGGCGAAGCGCTCGGGCCGGATCGGCGACTCGTGACCCTCGTCCTCCTCCTCGACAGGCTGCTCGCGGCGCGGCGGGACCGGCTTCGCAGGTTCGAGGGGCTGCGCGTGACGCTCGATCACGAGCTCTAGACGCTCGCGCGCCTCCGCGCCCAGCTCGTCCGGGCCCTCGATGCTCGCCTGGTCACCGAGGCCGAGCACCCAGGACACCATCTGGCGGGAGTCCGCGTAGTCCGTCTCGAAGATCACTCCGTCGTCCACCTCGGTGACCTCGCCCGCGTGGCCGAAGTGACGGAGCGCCAGCCAGTCGATGCGGTCCGACAGCCGGATGCGCGCCCGCCCGACCGTGTCTCCCAGCTGCCAGTCGGTGCGGACCGCATATATCCGGGGGTCGAAGTCCTCGGGGCGGTTGAAGTCGTGCTCGGCCTTCGAGGAGTAGCCGACCTTGCCCCGGATGCGCGACACGCGGAAGACGCGCACGTCCTCGCGCTCGTGTGAGTACCCGATCAGGTAGAACTGCCCGCCGCGGTAGAGCAGGTGGTAGGGGTCGACCTTGCGCTTCTCCTCGGCGTCGCGGCCGATCGTGTAGTACTCGAACAGGATCGTCTTGCGGCGGAAGATCGCCGTCTCGACCTTCGAGAGCCGCTGCGAGAGCTCGCGCCCGCCTGCTCCCGCGGTCACCGCGAGCGCGACGCTGAGCTGCTCGGGCGCGTCGAGCGGCGACGGCTTGCCCCAGGACAGCTGCTGCAGCGCGAGCCGCAGCGGCTCGGCGTAGGCGAACTCGCCGTCCAGCAGCGACAGCGACATGCGCAGCGCACCGAGCTCCTTGTCGGTGAACTCGATGGCCGGCAGATAGAAGTTCTCGGGCGGAAGCGAGTAGTTCTCGGCCTCGTAGTAGCCCTCGGCCGGCTTGTCGACCTTCAGGTGGATGCCGAGCGAGTCGAGTTCCGCGCGGTCGGCATAGAAGCGCCGCGCGAACGCCTCGTCGTTCATCTGCGAGTAGCCCTCGACGTCCTGCTTGATCTCGAGGGCCGAGACGGGCCGGCGCTCCGCCATGAGGAACGAGATCAGGCTGAGCTGCCGGATGAGCTTCTCGGTGTCCTTGGCCATGGTGACGTGCGCGCGTGGCGCGCTACGAGCATAAGCGGGAAACCTGGGCAAGGTCCCCCCATCTCGGCGTTACGCCGCTATTTGCGGCCTTGAAACGGGGGGAAACTCGTCATAGGCTCGGCTCAAGTTGCGGCTTTGGAGCGAGGGCGCTTCAACAACCGGGGAGGTGTGAGATGCCCACTGTGATCGCTGCGTCCACGGGTTGGTGGGTGGGGCTCGTGCTCGGCATCGTCGTGATAGCGGTGGCTGCGGTGATCGTGATCGTGATCGTCTCCCTGGCGCGGCGGATCGCGGGCCAGGCACGTGGCGCCGTGGAGGGCGTCGAGGTCGTGCGCGCGCAGACCACCGAGCTCGAGGGGATTCCGAGGATCAACGACTCCGGGGTGCGGATCCTGCACTCGGCACGCGCGCTGCGAAAGGTGGCGGTCGGAAAATGAGCCTCGCAGTCTCGGGCAACGCCCTCTGGGCCGTCTCGCTCGGAATCGGCCTCGTCGCAGCTCTGGTGGTCGCGTTCCTGCTGTTCATCCTGGTCAGGACCGTCGACGACATCGACAGGTCCGTCGGCGGCCTCTTGGACGTGGCGGGCAAGGTCGCCGGCAACACGGCCAACATTCCCCAGCTCGAGGCGACGGCGCCGGTGCTGGGCCTGATCGTGGAGGAAGCCGTGATCCAGGACCGCTATATGAACGCGCTGACCGACGGGTACGGTGGCAAATGAGCGACACCGACGTGCTCATCCTGCTCAGCGTCCTGCTCGCCGTCGTCGTCGTGGCCGTGCTCGCCACGGCCCTGATCCTAATCCGCAGCAGCCTCCAGTCGGCCTCCGAGGGTCTCGCCACGCTCGCGGCTGCCCTCGAGACCGTCGAGTCCGAGCACCTGCGCCCGCTGGAGCCGGCGGTCAAGGCGATCAATGCCCAGTTCGACGTGATCACCGGTGCGATGCCGGGGATCGCCGCCAAGGCGGCGATCGTCGCCGAGAGGAGGCCTCGATGATCCTCTGGTGGATCGGCAACGCGCTGCTCCTGCTGGTGATCCTGCCGGTCGTCGTGTACCTGCTTCGAGGCGTGCTCGACGCTGCACGCAGCATCGTGCCGAGCGTCAACCGGATCGCGGCTGCCGCGAACGCCGGGTCGAAGGACCTCGACGCCGCACCGCTGCTGTTGACGACGCAGGACCAGGTGAGGCAGACGGTCGAGGTGGTCGCGGGCTACGGCGGCTCCCTCGACGTGATCGTCGACGACGCGGAGGAGGAGTAGCGATGCCGGCGGCAGGCGTAGTCCTGATCATCGCGGTCGTCCTGATCGTGCTCGCGCTCGTCTATTACCTGGTCTCGACGATCGTCGCGCTCCGGCAGATCACGAGGGGGCTCGATGAGGCGATCGCGGGGGTCGGGGAGATCATCGAGAAGAGCGCCCCCGTCAACGAGATCGTCACGGACATCAACAAGAACCTCGACGCAGGCGTCGACCTGCTCGAAGGGCTGCTCGTGAAGAAGGCCGGGCTGGTCGACGCGGTCGGCCTGGTCGATGGCCTTTACCCGGGCGCCGCCGAGGCCGGGCTGCGGAACTTCCCGGACAGCACGGAGATCACGGCGCCGCGGATCTCGGAGGTGTACACGAAGGGCACTTTGACGCTCGCCCGGCTCGGCCGGGAGGCGCCGATCGCGGCCGCCAGCCCCAGCGGGCCGGTGCTGCGGAACGTGGAGGGCGGCAGCCTCGACGCGCGCTCCCTGTACCCGGAGATCCGTCAGAGCCGGCCCGCGCGGCTGCCGAAGTCGCCGGTGATCGGCACCGATGCTCCCGTCCAGTACGAGCCGAGCGAGGAGCCCGGCGTGCGCAGGCGGCCGCCCGGGTCCACCGCGGTCGAGGAGCCTGAGTGATGCAGACTCCCGCCCCCTTCGAGTACGAGCGCGCCAGCAGCGTCGAGGGCGCCATCGCCTCCCTGCAGCGCCAAGGCGCCGGAGCGCGAGTCATCGCCGGCGGCCACAGTCTCCTGCCGATGATGAAGCTGCGGCTCGCCAACCCCGAGTACCTGATCGACATCAACGATCTCCAGGAGCTCTCCTTCATCCGCGAGGAGGGTGACGAGCTACGCATCGGCGCGCTGACGCGCCACGTGGAGCTGCTGAAGTCCGACCTGCTCGGGGAGCGCTTTCCGGTCTTTCGCGACGCCGAGCAGGTGATCGCCGACCCGGTCGTACGCAATCGCGGCACGATCGGCGGCTCCCTCTGCCAGGCCGACGCCGCGGAGGACCTGTCCGCGGTCTGCTCGGCCCTCAAGGCGAAGGCCGTGATCCGCGGCGCCGAGGGCGAGCGCGTCGTCGGCCTCGACGAGTTCCACATCGGTCCGTACATGACCGCCGTCGGCGAGGGCGAGATGCTCACCGAGGTGCGGCTGCCGTTGCGCCCTGGCGCCGGCAGCGCTCACGAGAAGGTCGAGCGGCGCGCGGGAGACTGGGCGGTCGCGGCGGCGTCCGCGGCGGTCTGGATGGACGGCGACACGATCACGGACGCCGGCCTGGCGCTGAGCGCGGTCGGGCCAACCACCGTGCACGTCTCCCGTGCCGAGGAGCTGCTGCGCGGCAGGACACCGTCGGAGGAGCTGTTTGCGGAGGCGGGCGAGATCGCCTCCGAGGACTGCTCTCCGTTCGCGGACGGGCGCGGGCCGGTCGACTACAAGCGCCATCTCGCCGGCGTGCTCAGCAAACGCGCCCTACGCCGTGCGACGGCCCGTGCGCTCCACCAGGAGGCCTGACCCATGCAGGTGACGATCACGATCAACGGCGAGGCGGTCTCCCGTGACGTCGAGCCGCGCCAGCTGCTCGTCCACTTCATCCGGGACACGCCGGGGCTGACCGGCACGCACTGGGGTTGCGACACCTCCAACTGCGGCGCCTGCGTCGTGCTGATGGACGGCGAGCCGGTCAAGTCATGCACGACGCTGGCGGCGATGTGCGAGGGCCACGAGATCCGGACCGTCGAGTCGCTCGAAGTCGACGGCGTGCTGGACCCGGTCCAGCAGGGCTTCCACGAGAAGCACGCGCTGCACTGCGGGTTCTGCACGCCGGGAATGCTGATGACGGCGCGCGCCCTCCTGGATGAGAACCCGAACCCCACCGAGCTCGAGATCCGGACTGCGATCTCGGGCGCGATCTGTCGCTGCACCGGATACAAGAACATCGTCGCGGCGATCCAGTGGGCTGCCGAGCAGGAAGCTGCCGCGAGACAGGAGGCGTGAGCATGGCCACAGTCGAGAACCTCCCGAGCGCCACGGCCGAACGGCCGATCGGCTTCGGGCGCCTCAAGCGCAAGGAGGACGCGCGCTTCATCCGCGGCAAGGGCACCTACCTCGAAGACATCAGCCTGCCTGGGATGGTTCACGGAGCGGTCCTGCGGAGCCCCTACGCGCACGCGCGCATCGTCTCGATCGACACCTCGAAGGCGCTGGCCCACCCCAACGTTGCCGCGGTCGTAACCGCCAAAGACCTGGAGACGCTCGGGCTGGCTTGGATGCCGACGATCTCGTACGACACCCAGGCGGTGCTCGCGGGTGACAAGGTCCGCTTCCAGGGCCAGGAGGTCGCGTTCGTGATCGCGACCGACGAGTACTCGGCGCGCGACGCGCTGCAGCTGATTGAGGTCGAGTACGAGCCGCTGCCGGCGATCGTGAACGCGCGCAAGGCGCTCGACCCCGACGCGCCGCTGATCCGCGACGACAAGGAGGGCCAGACAGACAACCTTGCGAGCCCGACCTGGGAGGCGGGCGACGAGGAGGCGACGAACCGCGCCTTCGCGGAGGCCGACACCATCGTTACGCGGGACATCATCTACCCGCGCTGCCATCCGGCGCCGCTCGAGACGTGCGGGATGATCGCCGACTTCAACCCGGACACCGGCCAGCTGGACATCTACAACGGCAATCAGGCGCCGCACGCGCACCGGACCGTGTACGCACAGGTCGCCGGGCTCGCCGAGCACATGATCCGGATCCAGTGCAACGACATCGGCGGCGGCTTCGGCAACAAGGTGCCCGTCTATCCGGGCTACGTGTGCGCCATCGCCGGCTCGATCGTCGCCGGCGTTCCGGTCAAGTGGATCGAGGACCGCTCGGAGAACCTCATGTCGACCGGGTTTGCGCGCGACTACGTCATGCACGCCGAGATGTGCTCGAAGGACGGCAAGGTCACGGGCCTGCGGGTTGACGTGATCGCAGACCACGGCGCGTTCGACAGCACGGCCCAGCCCACGAAGTTCCCGGCGGGCTTCTTCCACATCTGCTGCGGCTCGTACGACCTCGAGGCGTCGCACGTGAAGGTCAAGGCGGTGTACACGAACAAGGCCCCGGGCGGGGTGGCCTATCGCTGCTCCTTCCGGATCACGGAGGCCGTGTACCTCGTCGAGCGAATGGTCGACGCGCTCGCGCTCGAGATGGAGCGTCGATCCGATCGAGCTGCGGATGCGGAGCTTCATCGGGCCGGAGCAGTTCCCATACGAGACGACGACGGGCTGGACCTACGACTCCGGCAACTACGCCGAGACGATGAAGGTCGCGATGGACATCGCGGGCTACGACGATCTTCGTCGCGAGCAGGCCGAGAAGCGTGCCCGCGGCGAGCTGATGGGGATCGGCGTCTCGTTCTTCACCGAGGGCGTCGGCGCCGGGCCGCGCAAGCACATGGACATCCTCGGTCTGTCGATGAACGATGGGGCCGACCTGCGGGTCCACCCGTCAGGCAAGGCGGTGGTGAGCCTCAGCGCACAGACGCAGGGCCAGGGCCACGAGACGACGTTCGCGCAGATCGTCGCCGAGGAGCTCGGGATCCCGCCCGAGGACGTCCAGGTGCGCCATGGCGACACCGACAAGTCCCCGTACGGGCTCGGCACCTACGGCAGCCGCTCGACGCCGGTCTCGGGCGCCGCGGTCGCGGTGGTTTCACGCAAGGTCCGCGACAAGGCGCGCCTGATCGCCGCGACCATGCTCGAGACGAGGCCCGAGGACCTCGCCTGGGAGAAGGGCCGCTGGTACGTCAAGGGCGATCCCGAGAAGGGTGCGCTGATCGAGGACATCGCCGTGCGCGCCTACAGCGGCGAGACGCTGCCCGAGGGCATGGAGGGCGGTCTCGACGCGCAGGTGATCTACGACCCGCCCAACCTCACCTACCCCTACGGCGCGTACATCGCCGTGGTGGACATCGACCCTGAGACCGCAGAGGTCAAGGTGCGTCGCTTCATCGCTGTCGACGATTGCGGCGTCCGCATCAACCCGATGATCGTCGACGGACAGATCCATGGCGGGCTGGCCGAGGGCATCGGCATCGCGCTGATGGAAGTGATCTCGTTCGACGAGGAGGGCAACTGTCTGAACGGGTCGTTCATGGACTACCTGATCCCGACGGCGCTCGAATGCCCGGACTTCGAGCTCGGCGAGACCGTCACACCCTGCCCGCACCATCCGCTTGGCGCGAAGGGCGTTGGCGAGTCGCCCAACGTCGGGTCTCCGCCTGCCATTGTCAATGCCGTGATCGATGCGCTACACGAGTCGCACGGCGTGACCCACATCGACATGCCCTGCAGCCCCGCGCGCGTCTGGGCGGCGATGCAGGGACGTCCGGAGCCGCCGCAGTGATCACTGGCGCCCTCAGCGAGCGGGCGCAGCAGCTCGCCGCGCAGCGGTCGCCGTTCGTGATCGCGACCGTCGTGCGCGTGCAGCGTCCGGCGAGCGTCGCGCCCGCAAGCGTCGGTCTCGTGCACGGCGACGGCACGATCGAGGGGTTTATCGGCGGCGTCTGCGCGCAGCACAGCGTCCGCCTCTACTCCCTGACCGCGCTGGAGAGCGGCGCCCCGCTGCTCCTTCGGATTCTGCCTGGCGCCGATGGCGACGCGGGGTGCGACGATCCAAATGCGGTTGAGGAGCTCTCGCGCGAGGAGGGCGCGGTCACGATTCGGAACCCCTGCCTGTCAGGGGGCGCGATCGAGATCTTCCTCGAGCCCGTGCTGCCTGTACCGCGCGTTCTCGTGGCCGGTAACTCCCCGATCGTCGCGGCCCTGCGGACTCTCGGGCCGGAGGTCGGACTCGAGGTCGTTGCTGCTCAGGACATCAAGGACGCGATCCTCGCGCCGGCCTCGGGAGATCTTGCGCTCGTCGTGGCCGCCCACGGCGACGACGAGATCGCGACCCTCCGCGCGGGACTCGAGGCGGGCGTCCGCTACGTCGGCCTCGTCGCCAGCCGCAAACGCGGCGCAGCGGTGATCGAGGAGCTGCGCAGCGAGGGCGTCGCCGAGGAGCTCCTCGGCGCTATTGAGACGCCCGCCGGGATTCGAATCGGCGCGCGCACTCCCGCCGAGACCGCGCTGGCGATCATCGCGAGGATCGTCGAGGTGCGTCGCGGCGGGTCCGACGCTCGGGTCGCCAGAGCGACCACTGCGGCGGATCCGATCTGCGGAATGACGGTGGTCGTCGCCGACGACACGCCCTCGCTCGAGCACCACGGCGAGACCGTCTACTTCTGCGGCGCGGACTGCAGGCGAAAGTTCGAGGAGCGGCGTGAGCCCGCGCGAAGTGACGGGTGACGCGGCGGGCGAGATCCGTCATCTCGTACCCGACGTAGAGACCCTCGCCAGGCGGCTCGCCGCCGTCGACTATCTCGTCGACGAGGGTCTCGCGACGTCGATGTACCTGAGCCTCCGCCTCCCCCAGCCGCTCCTGCTCGAGGGCGAGGCCGGCGTCGGCAAGACCGAGGCCGGGAAGTCGCTCGCGGCAATCCTCGATACGCCGCTGGTACGCCTTCAGTGTTACGACGGGATCGACCCGGCCGAGGCGCTCTACGAGTGGAACTACCCGCGCCAGCTGCTCAGCATCCGGCTCGCCGACGCAAGCAGCCGTCAGCTCACCGAGGAGGATCTGTTCGGCCCCGACTACCTCATCCGCCGTCCCCTGCTGCGCGCGCTCGAGCATCCGGGCCCGCGGCCCGCGGTGCTCCTGATCGACGAGATCGACCGCGCCGACGACGATTTCGAGGCCTTCCTCCTCGAACTGCTCGCGGAGGCGGCAGTCACGATCCCGGAGCTCGGCACCATCCGCGCGACGCACCCGCCGGCAATCGTCCTCACGTCCAACCGGACGCGCGACCTCCACGATGCGGTCAAGCGACGCTGTCTCTACCACTGGATCGACTACCCGACCCCGGAGCGCGAGGTGGAGATCGTGCGCCGGCGTGTGAAGGGCGCGGCGGAGGCACTCGCCGTGCAGGTCGCGGACGCCGTCGCGCGCATACGCGAGAGCGACATCCAGAAGCCACCCGGGATCGCTGAGGCGATCGACTGGCTGGCTGCGCTCGACCTGCTCGGCGTGGAGCAACTCGACGCGGCAGCGGTCGACCGTACGCTCGGCACGGTCCTGAAGTACAACGAGGACCAGGAGGTCGTACGCGCGAGCGGGCTGGAGCAGCTCGTGGCGCGATGACCGATCCCGCTTTCAAGGTGCAGACGATCCACCTGGACCTTCCCGCGCTCGCCGGCGCCTTCAGCCGGCGGCTGCGCGACGCCGGCGTGCCCATCACCGCCGAGCGGGCGGCCCGGTTCGCGCACGCGCTGACACTGGTCAAGCCCGTTTCGCGGCGGCGGCTGTACTGGACGGCCCGGGCCGCCCTGGTCTCGGACTCGGCACAGCTGAAGGCCTTCGACTCCGTCTTCTCGTCCGTGTTCGGCGGGCGTCCGCTGCCCTCGGAGCCCGAACCCGAGGAAGTTGCGGGGGCCCCGGCGGCGGAGCGGAGCAGCACCCAGGAGCGCCGCGGCGAGACGAGCGTGGGTGGGGAGGGCGTGTCGACCGCCCCGTCCAGCTCGGAGCACGAGGATGACCTGCGAGAGGTCGCGCTGCCGATGGCCGCCAGCGACGAGGAGGTGCTGCGCGAAAAGCGATTCGACGCCCTCGAGCCCGGGGAGCTCGCGCAGCTATACCGGCTGATGACGCGCCTCCGGGTCGCGACCCCGAGGCGCCGCACCCGTCGCTCGGAGCGAGACCGCCGCGGCGCGCGCCTGGACATGCGGCGCACGCTCCGCGGAAGCATGCGCACCGCCGGCGATCCGATCCGGCTCGCACGCCGCCGGCGGCGAGTCGTCCGCCGCCGAACGGTGATGCTGTGCGACATCTCGGGGTCGATGGAGCCCTACGCCCGGGCCTACCTGCAGTTCTTGACCTGTGCGACCGGCAGCGGGCCGAACGCGGAGGCGTTCGTGTTCGCGACTCGCCTGACGCGCCTGACGCGCGCGCTCGGCTCCCGGAACCCCGAGCGGGCGATCCAGCGCGCGGCGGAAACGGCGCCCGGACTGGTCGAGCGGCACTCGGATCGGCGACGCCCTGAAGGCCTTCAACGACCGCCATGGCAGGCGGGGGATGGCCCGTGGCGCGGTGATCGTGATCCTGTCGGACGGCTGGGAGCGGGGCGAGCCGGCGCTCGTGGGGCGGGAGATGGAGCGCCTCGCGCGCCTGGCCTACCGGATCGTTTGGGTGAATCCGCGGGCCGGGGCCAGCGGCTTCCTGCCGCGCGCCGGGGGGATGGCGGCAGCCCTGCCCCATTGCGACGCGCTCGTCAGCGGCCACAGCCTCGAGGCCCTCGAAGAAGTCGCGGCCGCGATCGGCGCCGACCGCGGCGAGCCGGCCACGCTCGAGCCGGTGCCCGAAGAGGAGGAGACCTGGGCCAGCGCCACTCCTATCCAGGGCAGCTCCGTCGCAATGCCCAGCGGGTACGGGCCGAGCAGGGGCAACACGACGCCGGGTTGGGGGACCGGTGGCTGACCGCCCGGCGAAGACCTGCATCTACCCGGGTTGCGACCGGCCCGCGGTGCCCCCGCATCCCCTCGGCGGACCGCAGCCGAGCTTTTGCGACCTCGAGGAGCACAACGCGCTCACGGCTCATCAGGAGCGTCAGCGACTCGAGCGAGAGTCTGCCAAGTCGTCGAATCGCGACCCCTCAGAAGGAGGTTGAGCTGTGGCCAACGAGGCGTATCGAGCCGTGTTCCTGCGCGTGCACCCGACCGGGAAGATGGTGCTCAGCCTGACCACCGAGCCCGACGGCAACGAGGGACAGTACGCGCAGCTGGTCGCGGACGAGCTCGGCGTGCCGGCGCTCGACGTCAAGGTCGTGCCGGCGGACACGAATCGCTTCGGCGAGGGCCACGGCTTCAACACAAGCCCCTCGGCGGGGACCTCGGCCGCGGTCGCGAGCGCCAGCGGCAAGATTCGCGACAAGGCTCAGCTGCTCGCGGGAGCCGCCCTCGGGACTCCGCCCGAGAGCCTCAGGTGGGCGAACGGCGCCTTCGCGACGTCAGGGGATTCCCCTCAGTCCCAGACGATCGCCGACCTCGCCCTGTATGCGCACGGCTCAGGCGCCCTCCCGCCCGGTGTCGAGGGCGGGCTCGACGCCCAGACCGTCTACAGGGACTAGCGCTCCGGCGAGACTGGCCTCGATGCCGACCTCGACCTCATCGGCGACCTTGAGCGTTCCGAACAGCGCGCTGTACGGCTTGATCCCCCAGTCGCTCTGCTTGACGGTCGCATGCGCGGTCAGGCGCCCGTCCTCGCTTCGCAGCTCGAAGGAGATCGGGTGGCGCGTCCCGGCCAGCTCGAGCTCTCCGTGGACGCTCGCGCCCGTGCCATCGGGACCCAATTCGAGCGCGCTCGAACGGAACTCGATCGCGGTGCGCTTCAGCACCTCCTCGTCGATCGTCTGCTCGATTCCCGCCTTGTCGTCGTCGCCGAGCTCCATGACGCCTCCGGTCCCGTCCCGCACCCGGAGCGAGCCGCCATCCGCCGTGAGCGTGATCGGCCGGATCCTTGGCGATGTCGAGCTCGGCCGCCCACGAGGTGACCTCTATGACCAGGTCGTGGCCGGCCTTGGACGCCGCCCCCCTCCGCCTCGTCTCCACGGTGAGGGTGGCGTTCTCCGGCCCCAGCCTGTGGGTTCCGGGCGCAATCGCCATGTGGCACACCCTAGACGCAAACGATTACAAGGAGAAATCGACTTGATCGAGCTCGACCATCCGTTCTCGACCGGCAAAGCAATTGACGAGACCTGGGAAGCCGTCATCGATCCCGAGCGTCTGGTGCCGTGCGTCGAGGGGGGCAAGGTCATCGAGAGAACGAGCCCCGACGCTGTCAGGGCCGAGATCCTGGTGAAGATGGGTGCGATGTCGATGACGTTCACGGGCACCGTCGAGGTGATCGAGAAGGACCCCGACGCCCACCGTGCCGTGCTCCAGGTCAAGTCGAGGGAAGCCGGCGGCCAGGGTCACGCCAATGCCGACGTCGTCTTCGCGCTCTCGGATGGCGGTGGGACGATCCACACGGCAGCCCAGATCACCGGTAAGGCGGCGTCGATGGGCGAGGGCGTTGTCGTTGCCGTCCTGGACGCGATGATCAAGGACTTCGCCCAGAAGCTCGGCACACTCTGACGAGATGCCTCGCAAGCCCATGAGAAGAATCGTCGAGGGCGAGGTTCCCTACGACGGCGGAACGGCGGTCCAGGAGGACGTCGACCGCCCCGTCTTCCGCGGAAAC
This sequence comes from uncultured Thermoleophilaceae bacterium, assembly GCA_963757815.1. Classification (GTDB taxonomy): domain Bacteria; phylum Actinomycetota; class Thermoleophilia; order Solirubrobacterales; family Thermoleophilaceae; genus JACVRW01. The sequence goes on from CAVWSN010000018.1 coordinate 446,400, forward strand.
GGCGAGAACGACTACGTCTGCGTCGAGTGTGGGAACGTGCTGGCCGTCGGGATGGATCCCGAGCACATGACCAAACGCGTCCGCATCCGCTGCGGGCGCTGCCGGACGATCAACGTCTCCGCGGAGGCGCCGGTGGAGCTCAGCCGACGGCGCGCACCACGCTGAGCGCCGCCTCGTAGTCGTCCCAGGTGTCGACATCGCGCGGAAGCTCGCGGTCGACGTGGATGCGCCTAACTCGCTCGGGGTGGCGCTCGATCAGCTTCCAGACCGCCTTGTCGCCGTGAAGCTCGCGCAGCTCCGGGAACGCCGCGGCGGAGAACACGAACGGGTGCCCGAGCTCGTCCCGGTAGCTCGTGACCGCCGCCCAGGGGCGCCGCTCGTCCCATGCGCTCGCCACCCGGTCGATCACGCCCGGCTCGACGCCCGGCATGTCCCCGAGCAGCAGCATCACGGCCTCCACGTCGCCCGCGGCATCGAGGCCGGCGAGCAGGGAGGAGGCGCAGCCGGTCCCGTACGAGTCGTTTCGGACCGCCTCGGCGCGCCGCGGGGTGATGGGCGCGAGCGCCTCCTCGGCCGCCCCACCGACCACGAGCACCACCCGCTCGAGCGATGAGTCCTCGACGTCCCTGAGCACGTGGCCCAGCAGCGTCGTGTCCCCGAAAGGCAGGGTCTGCTTCGGGCGCCCGAGCCGTTTCGAGGCCCCCGCGCCGAGGACGATGCCGACCATGGGGAGATCGTAGGGGTCGCGCGGATGGCCGGCCGCGCTAGGCCGCTTCGCGGTCGTCCGGCCGCTGCCTGAAGTACGCCGACGTCGAGATGCCGCGGTCGAAGTCGGACCAGCGGGCGCCCTCGGCAAGCGACTTCTCGATCCGGTCGAAGCTACCGAGGTTGCCACCCAGGTTGTCGATGAAGTGGACGAGCGTGGCCTCGCGCGTGCAGGGCACCACCGGGCTGCCGTGCTCGAGCTTGCCGTGGTGGCTGAGGATGATGTGGAGGAGAGCGTCGGCGTCCTCCTCGGGGAACCCGTCGATCTCCTCGATCGCGCGGCGCACCATGTAGTAGCCGAGCGGGATCTCGCCGAGCAGCTTGCCGGCGTCGGTGAGCTCGATGGCACCGTTCACGGACGCGTAGGCCCCGACCTTGCCGATGTCGTGGAGCAGCGCGCCGGTCACGGCCACGTCGCGGTCGATCCCCGGGAACGTCGCTGCCAGGGCGCTTACGCCCTGGGCGACCGAGAGGCAATGCTCGAGCAGCCCGTGGCGATAGGCCTGGTGGTAGTACTTGGCCGCCGGCGCCTCGTGGTAGATCTCGCCGGTCTCGGTCGAGCGGTGGAGCAGCCGCCGCAGCAGCTCGCGCAGGTGCGGGCGCTGGATCGTGCCGACCAGGTCGGCGAGATCGGACGCCATCTGCTCGTAGGGAACGGGCGGGGCCTCGGTGAGGTCGGCGAGCTCGTACTCGCCCTCGACGGCTGCCCGCAGGCGCTTGACCGTCAGCGTCGCGCCGTAGCGCTCGTCGACCGTGAAGCGGCCGAGCACGCGGATGACGGCCCCGCTCGGGCAGAGCGGGGCGAGCTCGCGGACCTCGTCCCAGACGACGGCCTCGACGCTGCCCGTGACGTCGCCGAGCTGGAGCTTCAGGAACGACTCGCCGTTGCGCTTCTGGCGCTCGGAGTGGGAGCGCACCACGAAGATCGAGTCGACGTCCTGGCCGTTCGCGAGGTCGCGAACGAAGCACTTGGCCGGGATCAGCGTTGGTTGCTCCATCGGGTTTGCCAAGGTAGAGCGGGACTCGGACGGGATAGCCTGCACAGACATGGAGTCGCCCCCCGTCCCCGGTTCCTGACATGGGCGTCCTGGTGGCCGGCGGGACCGGCGCCCTCGGCCAGGCGGTCGTGCGCGAGCTGCTCGACTCGGGCTACGGATGCACGGTCACATGGGTGGTCGAGGACGAGCGCCGGCGGGCCGAGGAGGACTTCGGCGATCGTGCGACGCTCGTGTACGCGGACCTGATCGATCCCGGCGGCGGGGCCGCGGACGCGGTGGCCGCCGTCGACGACTTGGAGGCGGTGGTCGACCTGGTGGGCGGCATTCGGGCCTGGCGGCGTGGTGCACGAGACCGAGCCCGCGGACTTCGAGCGCATGATCGAGCTGAACCTGACGCCCGCCGTCAACCTCGCGCGCGCGGCGATGCCGCGAATGATCGAGCGCGGCGGCGGCGCGTTCGTGGGAGTGTCGTCCCGTTCCGCGCTCCGGCCCTTTCCGCGGCGCCGCCGGCTACATCGTCGGCAAGGCGGCGCTGCTCGCGTTCATCCAGGCGCTCGACGCCGACTACAAGAACCAGGGGATTCGCTGCAACGCGATCGTGCCCAGCGTGATCGACACGCCGGCCAACCGGGCCGATCAACCGGATGCGGATTACTCGAAGTGGGTGGCCCCCGCGGCGATCGCGAAGGTGATCCGCTTCCTCGTCTCGGACGAGTCGGCGCCCATGAGCGGCGCGGCCGTCCCGGTCTACGGGCGCGCCTGAGAGTCCCCGCTAGCGCTCTACGCCGTAGTACGCCAGCGCCCGCTTGCCGATGGCCTTCGTGACGCCGGCGTTCTGCAGCGCCCCAAGCGGGGCGCCGACGAACGGGATGTAGCGGCCGGCGTAGCGGCGCGCCAACCGCTTGGTCACGTACTTGAGGAGGCGCCTGTGGATGCTGTCCATGCTTCGGTGGGAGATCGCCCGCTCGACCATCGCCTGCGCCAAGCGCTTGCCCACCCCGTCGAGCGCGGCTCGCGCCTCGGCCGGGGTCTCGTAGAGCCCCTGCAGGGCGAGCAGCTCTGCCGGGCGCATCGGGTGGCGCGGGTCGTACCCGTACGCGGCGGCGATGTAGAAGATCATCCGGCTCTGGATCCAGAGCAGAGCGACCACGTCGGGCGCCGCCGTGAACACGCCGCCGAGCCCGAGCGCTCCACCCTCGAGCCGCGCGAGCCGCACGTGCTTGCGGTAGGCGACCTTCGCGAGCCGTGCGGGCGTGTGGCCCGGCCCGGCGATCCGAACCCACTCCTCGGCCTGGGGGGCGAAGCGCTCGGCCGCCACGAGGGCGATGTACTCGGGCGCCCGGTCGGGCTCGGCCAGGATGCGGTTCCAGAGCTTCTCCGGCGGGCGGCCGATGGGCTCAATGTGCTCGTCGCCCACGACGGCGGTGTCGGTCATCGGCTACCGGCGAGGCGTATCGGGTACAAGTTTCGAGTCATCCGAGAAAGGTAGGAGACAGAATGGCTACGCGGACCGCACCTCATCACGGCATCCTGAGCGACGACCTGAGCTCCGAGCGCGAGGAGTTGATCGGGATGCTCACCAAGGCCTACTGGATGGAGATCGAGACGGTGATGAGCTACATCGCGAACTCGATCAACCCCGACGGCGTGCGGGCGCAGGAGATCATCGAGTCGCTCGAGAAGGACATCCAGGAGGAGCTCGGCCACGCGCGCCAGTTCGGCGAGCGGATCAAGGAGCTCTACGGCGTGGTGCCGGGCTCGCTCGACTTCAACGCCGAGCAGTCGTATCTGCAGCCGCCCGAGGAGCAGACCGACATCGTGCACGTGATCAAGGGAGTGATCGAGGCCGAGCTGGGCGCGATCGAGCACTACAACGGCATCATCGAGTTCTGCGAGGGCAAGGACCCCGTGACCCAGGACATGGTGATCACGATCCTCCACGACGAGGAGGGCCACCGCCGCCTCTTCGAGGGCTTCCTGCGCGAGTACAAGCTGGAGGGACTGGCGTAGCCGGGGCGGCGCGCGCCGCCTGAGCCGCCCGGCCCGCCGGCCCGGCCGCGCCGCCCGGCCGGCCGCTCGGGGGGCGAATCTCGGAGCTTTCCTGACTTGCCTACAACATGTGTAGGCAATCCAGGATCGCTGCCCGCGTGATCGCCTCGATGGCCACTCGGGCGCACGGTGTGGTCTCGCGGAAGGAGCTGCTCGGGGCTGGCTTGAGTGAGCGGCAGGTCGACTACCGCGTCCAAACCGGGGTGCTGCTCGTCGAGTTTCCGGGCGTCTACCGCGCCGGCCACCGGGCGCCGAGCGTGGAGGCGCGCTACATGGCGGCCGTCAAGGCTTGCGGTAAAGGGGCGGTGCTGAGTGGGCTGGCGGCCGCCTACCTGTTCGGGCTCGTCAAAGGGCCGGGCGCCCGAACCGGAGGTGACGGCGCCGACCGAGCGCAGCGTCAAGGGCGTCAAGACACGCAGCGGCGCTTGGACCCAGGCGACACCACGGTCTGGCGCGGGATCGCGGTCACGACCGTGCCGCGCACACTCGTCGAGCTGTCCTCATTGCTGTCGTTAGACGAGCTGGCCCGCGCAGCCCACGAAGCCGGCGTGCGCCACCGCACAACGCCGGCCCAGGTCGAGCAGGCGCTAAACAGGATGCCGAACGCCAAGGGCGCCGCCAACCTGCGCCGCGTCCTGCGCGGCGACGTCCACGGTGACGCTGAGCGAACTCGAGCGCCGCTTCCTGAAGCTGCTGCGCGCGCAACAACTGCCGCTGCCGGCCACCAACACGAAGGCCGGCACCCACCGCGTCGACTGCCGCTGGCCCGACCACCACCTGACGGTCGAGCTCGACAGCTACAGCTACCACAACAGCCGCCACGCCTGGGAACAAGACCGCAAACGCGAACGCGAAGCCCACGCCCGCGGCGACCACCACCGCCGCTACACCCACCACGACGTCACCCAAGAACCCGCCCAAATGCTCACCGAACTACACGCCCTGCTCGCACCGGGCTGACGCCCGACTACAGCAGCTCCGCCAACAGCACCGCGCAGCCGAACAGCGCCGCCGCCCCGAAGATCACCGCCACGACGGGGATCGGCGGACCGCCGTGAATCCCCGTCTCATGGACGACGGCGTGGCCCTTGCCGCGCTTGAGCAACCACCGGTTCACCGGGAACGCAAACAGGCCCGCCACCGCGAGCGCGAACGCGAGGCTGCCCCAGAAGAGCACGTCGCCCACCCCGGCCTCCATCGCCCCGGGGATCACAAGGATGATCGCGTTGTCGACGATCTCCATGACCGCGATCGAGAGCGTGTCGGACGCGAGCGCGATCGGAACGACCGCGGCGAACGCCAGGCCGGCGCGCAGCAGAGGGAGGCTCGTGAGCGAGTAGCCGAAGACGAACGCGAGCCCGATCGCGAGGGCGATCGTCGCGAAGTCGGACCAACCGAGCGCCGTGCCGATGATGACGCCCACGACCTCCCCGATCGCGCAGCCGGTAAGGCAGTGAAGCGTGGCGCTCGCGGCCATGGTGTCGAGCGCACGGCCCGAGGTGGGCATTACATGGCTGTGATGCTGGGCGGCTTCCATCGGCGGGCAGCCTAGCATACCCCTAGGGGGTATTGCACGTGACGTGCCGGCCTCGACCCGGACGGCACGCGAGTACGATCCCGCCGAATGGCCGTGGTCCCCGCGCTCGATCGCCGGCGCCGCGGGGAGCTCCGCGAACGAGAGTTCGCCATGCTGCGCGAGCGCACGCGCAAGTCGGAAGCGCTGTTCCGGCGGGCCCGGCGGGTGCTGACCGGCGGCGTCTCTTCGTCCTACCAGCTGCACGATCCGTGGCCCGTCCACATCACCCGGGGCGAGGGGTCGCATCTCCAGGACGTCGACGGGAACGAGTACCTGGACTTCCACAATGGGTTCGGCTCGATGGTCCAGGGCCACGCGCACCCCGCGATCAGCGACGCGGTCGCGAGCCGCCACGCGGAGGGTGCGGCGAGATCGACCGCTACGTTGAGGCGTTCGCCGGCCTGGCGTCGGCGCTGACCCCCACGGATTGAGCCGCACGCACGCGCAGCCGGTCCAGGCAGACCCGCGCGAGGAGCGTCGTCAGCTCCTCACCGAGGTTTCTCGATGCCGCTCCCTCCAGAGCGGCTGAGCCGTCTGCAGGCCTCGTCGAGAGCGTCATCCGCCTCGCTCTGCGAGCCGAGCACCCAATACGCCATCTTGCTCAGGTGGGCCAAGTTGGCCCCGCTTCGCACCGCTGTCAATTCGAGCTGGTCCATCACCTACGCGTCCTGATCGGGTCCCATCACATGTACGACGAATAAAGACGCGCAAAAGTGACATCTATTCCACAATCGTCCGGCTCTGCTCGCGCATGAACTGCGGCAGGTACCAGGGGCCGCTGACCGGCGGGCCGGCGTCAGTGGCGGTACTGCTCCGGCGACAGCGCCGCGCGCGTCGCCTCCTCGCAGAGCTCGCCGAGCGGGCCCAGCAGCGCGCGGAGCAGGTCGAGCGGCTCGCGGTCCTCGTCCCTGATCCAGTCGCCGTCGAGCCGAGTTTCGACGAAGAGCCCCACGGCGTCCCGCAGGGCACATATGCGCGCAGGCGAGAGCACGATCGTGCGCATGCCCTCGCCGGGCTCGGCGAGCTCGTCTCCGAGCGCGGTCAGCTCCCGGAATTCGAGGACGTCGTCACCCGACATGGCCGCCAGGCGATAGCGCTCACTGCTCGTGGCGGCGATCGCGTGGGCGGACGCGGCAACCTCCTCCTGGCGAAGGTCGAAGCACGCGAACACCACGGCCTCTCCCTCGAGGTTCTGCGAGATGTCGATGCGCGCGTTCTGCATGCCCATGACCAAGTTATCGGCCGCTTCGGCACTTACGTGATGCCCATGAAGTACCCGCTGTATTCGCAGCCAAGCCGTCCCATGGAATACCTGGCGCCTCTGAGCGTCTACACGAGAAATGCGAATCCTCTTCACCACCACCCGCGGCACGGGACACTTCGGTCCGCTCGTGCCGTTCGCCCGTGCGTGCGTTCGGGGCGGGCCACGAGGTGCTCGTTGCAGCCGCCCCGCCGGTGGCGTCGCTGGCGGACGGGGCAGGGCTCCCGTTCCGGGCGCTGCCGGAGCCGCCCGAGGACGAGCTCGACGGCCGTATGGGAGCGGGTGTTCTCGCTGCCGCCCGAACAGCGGGACGATTACGTCATCCGCGAGATCTTCGCGGCCTGCCACGCACGTGCGGCGCTGCTGGGCACGCTCGCGACCATCGAGGACGTGGGGCCCGGACGTCGTCGTTCGCGAAAGCTGCGAATTCTCAGGCGCGATCGCGGCGGAGCGCCTGGGAGTCCCACATGCCGCGATCGGCGTGTTCCTCTGGGCACGCAACGACGATCTGGTCGCGGATATCGCGGCACCGGTCCTCGACGAGCTGCGGGTCGGCGTCGGCCTCGGGCCCGACCCCGGCGCTTGGGCTCTTCGGCGGGCGCCGCTGCTGACACAGGCGCCGCGCTCGCTTGACGATCCGACCTCACCGACCGCGGCCGGGGCCCTGCGCTTCCGCGAGCCGCGCAACGGCGAAGTCGGTCCGCTTCCGGTCTGGTGGGACGGGTCCGAGGCCCCTCTCGTGTACCTCTCGTTCGGCACCGAGGCACCCACGCTGGACTTCTTCCCCGGCGTGTACCTCGAAGCGATCGCCGCCCTTGCCGAGTTGCCCGCCCGCATCCTCGTGACCATCGGCAACTCGCGCGACCCCGCCGAGCTGGGCCCCTTGCCGCCGTCGGTGCACGTGGAGCAGTGGGTCCCGCAGGCCGCGGTGATGCCGCACGCCGCCGCGATGGTGGGCCACGGTGGCTCCGGCTCGACGCTGACGGCGCTCAACTGGGCAGTGCCCATGGCGCTGGTGCCGCTGTTCGCCGACCAGGACACCAACGCGCGGCTTGTGGCCGAGGCCGGCGCGGGCGTCGCGCTGGACGGCGGGCCCGAGGCGGTCTCAGGCCTGACGAATGCGGTGAGTGGGCTCCTGGACAATCCGTCCTACCGGGCGGGGGCCGCCCGCGTTCGGGATGAGATCGCCGCGCTGGCGCCCGTCGACGATGCCGTCGCCGTGCTGGCGGGGCTTGCGGGAGAGCAGCCGAGAGCCGCTCTCGGCACCGCATCTACCTGATCACCCCTCGCCGCTCTTATGATGGGCCCACGTGAAGCCGCCTGTGTGCCCACAGCGAGACATCACGCGACGACTGCTGGTCGCCCTCATGGCCTCCGGTGCCGCCGTGCTCGTCCTGGCCGCTCCGAGCGCCGCCAGCACCGAGTGCCGCGCGGGACATGGCTCGGTGGACGTCGTGGGCAAGCCCGGACCGGTCGTGGCGTGGCGTGCGGCGCTGTCCAGCCGCGTCCCGACCCACGCGCGCGTTCCGGGTAGGAAGAAGACGCGGCGAGCGAGAACCGCCGGCAGGGCGGTCGGTCCCGGTGACGCTCCCTGGCTCCTCGTCCTGCGCGCCAAGAACGACCGGAAGGGCCGCTGCTGGGTCCGCGTGCGGCTGCCCGTGGCGCCCGAATGAAGCCGGGGCGTGGGTGCGCGCCCAGCACGTGAACCTGCGACCGACCCGCTGGCGGATCCGCGTCAACCTCGCTGAGCGAAGGCTCGTCCTGCGCCGCGGCAAGCGGCCGGTGCTTCGCACGAGCGTCGTGATCGGGGCGCCGATCACTCCCACCCCGCAGGGGCTCTTCTCAATCGTCGGCGTGTGGCGCTGGAACCCCGCCGACTTCCTCGGCTCCTACATCCTGCCGCTCACCGCGCATAGCCCCGTGCTCCAGGAGTTCGGAGGCGGCGACGGCCGCGTAGGAATCCACGGACGCGGGGGCGCCAGCCTCCTGGCTCCGCTCGGATCAATGGCAAGCCACGGCTGCATCCGACTTCCGAATGGAGCGATCGAGTCGATCGTGCGCCGCGTGGGCGCCGGCGGCCTGCCGGGCATTCCCGTGCGGGTCCGCTGAGATCGGCCGCGTTCCCGGGTCGGCCGGCGGTCGCGGCTTGACTCGGCGCCTACCCGGTGACCGGCGGGGCCTGCCGCCGGGCGCGGAGCCGCGTGTCGGCCCGATCGCCCACCAGCTGGGCGTTGACGGCCGTCGCCACAACCAGATTGCGCTTCAGGCCGGGGTCCCGCCTGTGATCCGGACGCTTCCGCGGACCGTGCGGTTCGCTCCCGGCGCAAGATTTCCGAGGCCCCAGATGGCGCCCCGCGGAGCACGCGTGCCCGGGTGCTGGCCCTGAGCGCGGCCAGGTCGATGGCCCCCGGCGGGATGTCGGCCATCTGCACGCTCCTCGCTGCGACGGAACCGACGTTCGTAACGGTCAGCTTGAAGCGGACCCGTCGGCCGACGCGCGCGACACGCGGCATCGTCTTCACGACTCGGAGCTGGGTGGACGGCGGAGGCGTGGGCGGCGGCGGCGGCCCCGGCGGATCCGGCGGCGACGGCAGCGGCGGGGCGGCGGGTCCGGCGGCGGTAGCGGCGGGTCCGGCGGGTCCGGCGGGTCTGGCTCGTCGCCCCGCTTGTTCTGGAACGTGCAGCTCACCCTTCGCCCGCTGCGACGGTGATCGAGACCTGGGGGCCGGCCACGGGGAAGCTGGCCTGCTGCAACTGATCCCCACGAAGTTCCACGTCGCGGCCGGGGCAAGCGGAGGCGGCTGTCCTGCGGGTCTCCCTCACGACGTAGGTGCCGGGCGGCACGGTGAAGTCCAGGCAAGTGGGGGGCTCCGGCACGTTGTCGTCCGAGAGCGTGAACGTCGCCAAGGTCGCCGGTGAACTTGAAGACCTGCGGATCGTCCGGCACCGCGTCCTTGATGATCGTGATCGTGGCGCGGCTCGGGGGGAGACGCCTGTTTCGCACCTTGCACTTGGCGTACTCGTTCGGGCCGATCTGACCGGGCGACCGCCCGGCCGTGAGCGCGCTACGAGTCCGCTCCTGGTCCTGCCCGGCGCATTCGTCTCGCACGTGAATTCCACGAACTCGTAGCCGGGCTGCGGAGTCTCGGTCACGAGACGGTGCTCGCGCGTCCGGGTCGTCGGGCTCCCACTGGAACGTGGCCATGCCGTCCGCGCCGTGGTGTCGGACCGGGCTCGTCGTCCCGATCCTGCGGCGGTCGGCTGGACCCAGGTGATATCCGCCTGGCACTCATCGTGACGTCGCGGTGAACTTCCAGCCGGCTGGGGCATGTAATTGGCCAGTGTCGTCGCCCGGCGTCTCGTCCACCAGCTTTGTGATGGTGACCGAGGCCTTGCAGAGCGCGATGGCGATCTGCCGGAGCGCTTCCGCCAAGTCGTCGAAATCCTCGACCAGGGTGTAGTCGGCTTCCTCGAAGGGCGTTCCGGGGAACTGGTCGAAGCCCGAGACAGCCGTCAGCCGCCGCGCGCTGGTGGGCTTCGTCACCGCCGCGCCCACGCCCAAGGCGAAGACGTGGGAGCCCTGGCCCTTGACGAGGTCGGCCTGCCTGGCCGCGCGCCGCAGCGCCTCGGCGTCGCCCTCAGCGAGATCCGTCGACTCGCCGGCGGCATCGTGTGTTCATCGCCGTCGGGTCGCCGTCGGTGACGAACACAACGAGGTCGGCAACCACGCGGTCAGCAACAGGGAGCTGTGTTCGCGACCTTCACCTCGTAGAAGGCGTCCTCCCAGTTGGTCCAGCCGCCCGGGTCGTATCCGTCTTCGAGGTAGGGGTTCGAACGTGTCGGCCATCGTACGCGTCCGTGACCGTGCGTGTAGTCCACCGGCCGTTGCGCCCTCGTGCTGAAGTCGACGATCGACACTGCGAGCCGGTCCCCTTGAGCGCGTTGAGGAACGCCCGGGCCGCCTCACGGACCGCTCGGTGGCACCCGAGTTTCGATCGAGCCCGACTCGTCGAGAACCAGCATGACGTTGATCCCGCACTTCGGCGGGAGGTTGGGGTTCGTACGCGGGCGTCGTGACGCTGAGGGCCTTCTCCAGCACCTTCTCGCCGCTCGGTGCCTCCGCAGCTGTCGTTCGCGTAGGCGGTGAACGTCGGCGTCGTAGTCGCCGGGCGTGCCCGGGGCCGTCACGTTGAAGCTGTCGGTGTCCGTGCTCGTCTGCCGTCGATTGTCCGTCGTCGACGCACCTGGTGTCCGAGCCGATCCGAACCTCGAGTGCTCGCGCCAGTCGTCATCGTCGTCGGTCTGCGTGACCGTGACCTCTGCGCTTCAGCACGCCCCCCGGCGGGCTCGCTGGTGCTGCGTCGAGCCCACCGTCGATGATTGGCTGGTCACACTGCGGGCGCGGCGGACGCGGCGCTCGGCCACGCCGCGAGCACAGCGACGACGGTGGCGAGACCAAACATCACCCGGACGTGGCGGGCGAAGGGGCGCATTCGGGGCAACCTACGTCAAACTGGGGCGTTGTCACTCCCTGGGTGCGGGCGCCCAACGTCCCCCGCAGCCGACGGCTAGGACACGCGTCAGACATCCAGGAACGCCGGCGATGTCGTCGACCACGGTCTCCGGTTGGTCGAGGCAGGAAGAGGTGGCCGCCGCGCTCGACGACTCGCAGCCGCGCCAACGGCATTCGCCGCGCCATGAAGCGGGCGTTGGCCAGCGGGATCACCGGGTCGTCATCGCCGGCGAGGATCAGCGTCGGCTGCATTACGCGGTGGAGCCACAGGATGCTCGTCCACGCTGCGGCGGCGAGCCGCCCGGCGGAAGCGATAGTGGCTAAGCGCGGCACTGGCGGCGTTGCCGCCGCCTGGCGTTGGGACTCGACAGTTGTCCTGTCAGCGGGGGATTGTGCGCCGGTTTGGCTTGGGCGGGGCGCCGAAGGTGCGTAGGACGTGTTCGAGCGTGGAGGCGATCAGTTCGCGGGTGGCTTCGCCTTGTAGCCAGCGGCGTGTTGCGGAGCGGTTGAGCGCGGTCCAGCACTCGAGCGCGTAGCGCAGCCGCGGCGAGTCGTCGGCGAGGTCGGTGTGCTGGGTGGCGAGTAGCGCGACCGCGCGGCTCACGAGTTCGGTGACGACTTGTCTGATGTCGGGGTCGGCGATGTCTTCGCCGCGTCCGAGCGTAGCGAGCCAGATCGTGCGGTTGTGGTCGGTCCAGTCGAGCCAGCGCGACACGCTGTCGGCGACGCGGGCGCGGGCGCTGCGGGCGACGGGCGGCGGCAGTTGTTCCTCGCGCAAGGCGCCGAGTCGCTCGAGCAGCGCGATGTAGACGTCCTTGCGGCCGCCGAAGTAGTGGTGCACGAGCCCGCGCGTGACGCCGGCCGCGTTGGCGATGTCCTCGATCGAGACCTCGTCGTAGCCGCGCTCGGAGAACAGCGCGTTGGCGGCTGGAGGATCTGTTCGCTGCGCTGCCCGGGAGCGAGGCGGCTGTACTTCGGCGTCGTGCTCATAAAACGAGCCAAAAGATTGTTGGCGATCCGTCAAGAAACTGTTAGCATACCGTCAACAAAGGGCGCTGGCTGACGCGCAGCTGCTAAGTGATCGCTTCGACGCGGATCGCACGTCGGGCAGCCTGAGTCTGACGGTCCGCACGTTCGCGGGTGCGTGGCCGCCAGCCGACCGGCTAAATCAAACAATCTGCAAGAAGGAAACACCCTGATGAAGTTCGTCATCACCGCTGTCGCTGTGACGGCTGGCAGTCCCCGCCGTGGCCTCGGCTTTCGGGGGCGGGACGGGGCGGTGAGGGCCGCAGCGATCACCCTCGCGGTCGCCCTCGCTGCCCTGACCATGGGGACCGGCAGCGCCCGGGCGGCGGACCGCGCGGAGGTCGGCGCGATGATCGACGTCGCCACCACCTACTTCGGTGATCACTGCGTCGCCGGGATCACGGTGGCCTGGGTCGTGCCCCGTGGCCTCGACGGACCCGACGTGCCCGGCGGTCACGCCATCGGTCGCGGCGCCGGCTGCCGGATCTGGCTCGACACCGGGTACTTCGACTCCGTCTCGTGGGCTGGGGCGTGCGCCGTCGTCGTGCACGAGGCAGGCCATGCCCTCGGGTACGGCCACTCCACGAACCCGGCAAGCGTCATGCAATCCCCGGCGCCGGCGATGTTCGCACCGTGCGAGGGGCGTCTCGCAGTTTGGCGCTGGAACGCAGGCTGGTGCGGATCGGGCGTCGCTGTGAGGCACGGTCCGCTCGGGCGAACAGGCTCCGGGGGCGGAGCGCCGGGCGAGCGTCGCGGCTCCACAACGCCTGCATGCGGAAGTACCGTCGGGTAAGCGGGGGCTACTTCGCGGTGCTCGGGCTGACACCGGCCCGCGCGTAGGGCCCGGCGGCAACCCCGCGAACGCGGTTTAGCCTTCCCGCGTATCGAGTTGGACGAAGCGCACTAGCAGCTCGTCCAAGGCACCAGGGCATAGCGTGCGGCGCCAGGCGGGCGCGAACGGCTGGCCGCGGGCGCGCTCGGCGGCGACGCAGCTCGCGCAGGTGCTCGGCCGGTCGGCTCCACGCCGGGAGGCGGGCGCGAGCGCCGGACGGGGCGCGGGGTGCCGCTTGCGGCTCGACGTTGCCCGGCGTTGGCGGGGCGTTGCCATATCCGTTGCCCGCCCGGCCCCGCGGCGCCCGGGCGCCCCTTCCCCGAAGCACGGAACCCCGCTCGTGGTGCGGGGTTCCGGGAGATGGCGAGGGCCAGAATCGAACTGGCGACACCACGATTTTCAGTCGTGTGCTCTACCGACTGAGCTACCTCGCCGATGATGCAGCCCGACGATGGTAGCGGCCGCTTCGGGGCGTGCCGTCGCCGGGGAGCGCCGGGCCGGGGGCTACCCGGCGCTCCCCGTTCGAGGGTCAGGCGGGTGCGCCCGCCGGGGCGGCTTCGCCGCGCTGGGCGGCCTCCGCGTGCTCGCGGCTGTCCCGCGAGGAGATCAGCGTGGCCGCCAGGAGCGCGCCCAGCAGCGCCAGGCCGGCGCCGACCATGAAGGCGTCCTGGAAGCCCTGGGTCAGTGCCACCGCCGGGTTGCGCTCGCCCGAGGCGAACACGTCGTCGGTGCGGCTGGTCGCGACCGCGGCGAGGACCGCGAGGCCCAGCGCTCCGCCGACCTGCTGCGAGGTGTTGATCAGCCCCGAAGCGAGACCGGCCTCGTCGGGCCTGATGCCGGTGACCGCCGCGATCGTCGTGGGGACGAACGCGAGCCCGAGACCGACTGCGGCGAGCAGGGACGGGAACAGGATGTCCCCGAGGTAGGTCCCGCCCGGCGCGCTCACCTGAGCGAACCAGACGAGCCCGGCCGCGATCAGCAGCATGCCGGCGATCAACGTCGGCTTGAAGCCGATGCGCGTGACGAGCGCGGACGCCGCCCCGGCGGACACGATGATCGTGAGCGCCAGCGGCAGGTATGCGAGGCCCGCCGTGAGCGGCTCGTAGTCGAGCACCTGCTGCATGTACAGCGAGATGAAGAAGAACATCGAGAACAGCGACATGCCGAGCAGCAGCCCCACGACGTTCGCGCCGCGCAGCGTCCGCAGCCTGAAGATCGAGAACGGCACGAGCGGATGCTTCGTGCGCAGCTCGATGGCGACGAACGCCGCCAGCAGCACGAGCGACACGGCACCGAGCAGGAGCGTCTGCGTCGAGCCCCAGCCGGCGTCGTTGGCGTCGACCAGCGTGTAGACGAGCAGCGCGAGGCCGGCCGTGACCGACACGGCGCCCGCGATGTCGAAGGACGACCGCGAGCGGTCGCGGCTCTCGCCCAGCAGGCGCGGGGCGATGAGGGCCGCCGCGATCCCGATCGGCACGTTCACGAACAGCACCCACTCCCAGCCGAGCGTGTCGGTGAGGATGCCGCCGAGCAGCACCCCGGCGGCGCCGCCGGAACCGGCGACGGCGCCCCAGACGCCGAGCGCCTTGTTGCGCTCCGCGCCCTCGGCGAAGGTCGTGGTGACGATCGCGAGCGCGGCCGGCGAGATCAGCGCGGCGCCGAGGCCCTGCACGGAGCGCGCGACGATCAGCATGATGTCGCTCTGGGCGAGGCCGCCGGCCAGCGAAGCGACGGCGAACAGCCACATGCCGTAGATGAACATGCGCCGCCGGCCGAGCAGGTCGGCGAGGCGGCCGCCGAGCAGCAGGAAGCCGCCGAAGAAGAGGGTGTAGGAGTTGACGACCCAGGAGAGGTCGTTCTGGGCGAAGTCGAGGTCGCGGCCGATCGAGGGCAGCGCCACGTTGACGATCGCGGCGTCGAGCACGACGACGAATTGGGCCGCGGCCAGCAGGGCGAGAGCGAGATTCTTGGCGCGGGGTGTATCTGCGGGACTCAAGGCTTCTCCTCTACGGGGGCTGAATGTAAGCGGAAGAGGAACTCCGGTTCCGTGTAGAATACGGAATGATGGTTCCGTTTGTCAACCCCAAGAGTTAGGATCTCGTTATGGCCACGAGGGAGACCGTCAGCCCGATCGGTGCTGCACGCATGCGCTCGGACGCGCGCCGGAACCGCGAAAGCATCCTGGCCGCCGCGCGTGAGGTGTTCAGCAAGTACGGCATGGAAGCCCAGATGGACGAGATCGCGCGCCGGGCCGGCGTCGGCGTTGGCACCCTGTACCGCCACTTCCCGACCAAGGACGAGCTGGTCGGCGAGCTCATCGAGATCAAGCTCAGTGACTTCGCTACTCGGGCCCGGGCCAAGTTCGAGGAGGACGACCGGCCCTGGGAGTCGTTCGCCGACCTCCTGCGCGAGCAGAACGAGATCGCCAGCAGAGACGCCTCTCAACAGCGCATGATCTTCGCGATGACGCCCGAGGCGCTCGAGAAGGCAGCCCCGACCATCGCCGAGCTGACGGCCGTGACACAGGCGTTCATCGACCGCGCCAAGCAGGCCGGAGCGGTCCGCGAGGATCTCGTCGTCGACGACATCCGCACGCTCATGTGCGGCCTCGGGAGCGTCATGGCCGCGGACGCACTCGGGGTCATGAGCTACGACTGGCGGCGCATGCTCGAGTTCACGCTCGAGGGCATGCGAGCCTGCCCTCCGCCCGAAAACCGCTAGCTACAGTCCGCGCCCGATGCGGCGCCTCCTCCCGAAGCTCGCTCTGCTCGCCTGCCTTGCGCCGACGGCACTGGCCGCATGCGGCGGCGACGAGAAGAGCTCGAGCCCGCTCGACGCCGGCTTGGCGCACCTTCCGAAGGAAGCGCCGCTCGCGGTCGCGATAGACACCGACCTCGAGGGCGATCAGTACAAGGCCCTCGACTCGATCCTCGGCAAGTTCCCGCTCGAGGCGAGCTCGGTCAGGGAGCTTCTGCGCGATCAGATCGGCGCCGGCGGGTCGAACGTCGACTTCGAGAGCGACATCGAGCCGCTCCTCGGCAACCCGCTCGTCATCGGCGCGACCGATGTCGCGTCGCTCACCGGGAGCTCCGAGGCCGAGGACCTCGTGATTGCGCTGCAGGCGAAGGACAAGGGGGCGCTCGACGACCTGATCGAGAAGACCCGCCCCGAGGAAACGGGCGAAGTGGCCGGCGCGACCAAGTACAAGGACTCGGGCACGAACTTCGCGGTCGAGGATGACCTCGTCGTGATCGCGCCCTCCGAGGAGGAGCTCGACCAGGCGCTCGAGCGCGCGGACGGGGACGACCACCTCGACACGGACACCTTCGAGGCGGGACTCGACGGGCTGCCGGGCAGCGCGCTGGCCCGCGTCTACGCCGATCTCGAAGCCCTGCTCGCCTCCCAGCCCGGTGGCGAGCGTGCGCGCCGGGTCGAGTGGATCGGCGCCCTGCGCACATTCGGGCTGACCGCGACCGCTCGCGACGACGGGATCGAGGTCGAGTTCAACGTGCGCACGGACCCCGAGGGCCTTACCGACGCGGATCTCCCGATCGCGACCGGGGACGAGTCGCCGCCGGTGATCAGTCGAGACGGCGAAATCGGCTTCGGGATCCGCGACCTCGCCCAGATCGTCAGGTTCGCCGAGGCGGCCGGCCAGGCGATCGACCCGCGCGGCTTCGCCGACTACGCACGGGCAAAGCAGACGCTCGACGCGCGGCTCGACATCAGCATCGACGACGACCTGATCGGCCAGCTCACCGGGGATCTTTCCGCGAGCCTCGCGCTCGACGGCGGCTTTGGCGTCCGCGCCGAGCTCAAGGACCCGGCGGCGTTCGAGCGGACGCTCGCCAAGATCGCCGTGGTGCTGCCGAGCTTTGCCGAGGGGGCGGGCCTCGGCGCCGTCACGATCGAGAAGCCCGAGTCCGATGAAGGCCTCTACGCGCTGCGCCAGGCCGATGGCGACGCGGTCGTCTTCGGCGTCCTCGACGGCGTGCTGGTCGTGGCCGACAGCCTCGAGCGGGCACGCGAGCTCGCCTCCGAGCAGCCCGAGCCGGTCGACGGCGCCGAGGGCGCGGTCGCGCTGAGCTCGGACGCCGAGGAGCTCGCGAATGCGGTGGTCGGCGAGTTCGGCGAGCGCTTCGGCGTGACCGGGTTCGAGGCGTTCGGCGCGCAGCTGTTCACCGGACCGCTCGAGGACCTCACCGGCTCGATGTCCGCGAGCACGGACGGCCTGCGCGGACGGATCACGCTCAGCGATCGAGTAGCCGCCGCGGGGATCCCGGCCCATACCTGCAGCAGGGGCAGGGGGTCGATCGGCGCGCCGCCCGCGTACCAGCCGCCCACCCAGATCTCGAAGTGGAGGTGGGGGGCGGACGAGCTGCCGGTGTTGCCGACGTGCGCGAGCGGCTGTCCCGCGCTCACCGCCTGTCCCGCGGCCACGAGCAGCGAGCCCGCGCGCAGGTGCATGAACACGTAGTCGCGGTCCTCGATGTCGCTGTCGAGCACGATGTACCAGCCCGCCCCGCTGGCCTGGAAGCGCACGAACTCGACCGTGCCGGCGTACGGCGCGACCACCGGCGTGCCCTCAGCGGCCAGGATGTCCTGGCCCTGATGGAGATGGCCGCCGCGCGGCGCCCCGAAGCGGGCACCCTCGCCGCCGAGGTCGTAGGGACCCGCAACCGGGAAGTGGTGACCGGTCTCCGGCCCCGGCGCAACCGGCACGACCGGGGCGGGGCGCGGCCTTCCTGCGCGCGCGCCGGCGCGCGGCCCGGCGCCTGGCCCGCCTCCGCCGCTCCGCCGCCGTCCTCGTGCCGCTGCTCGTATGCTGCCCTGCCACCGTGCCGCCGCTCGGGCTCGCGACGCTGCGGGCCTCAGGTGCGGTCGCGCCGCCGTGTCCGGTCGCGGAGGCGGGGCCAGCCGGGGCGGCCACGCACAGCGCGGCCACGCAGACAAAGAGGGTGAGGCGAAGGCGCACCGTACCCATCGCCACGCCATCTTGGGGGTGGACTTGCGGTGTGGGAAGAAATTCCTCCCCGCTGCAACGGATCGTGCGTCAGCCGGCCGCCATCCGCGAGAGCAACTCGACCGCCCCGCGCTTGTTGAGCGGCTCGTTCAGGTTCCCGCACTTCGGCGACTGCACGCACGACGGGCAGCCCGACTGGCACGGGCACTCCGAGATGAGCCGCAGCGCGTCGCCGACCAGCGCCTCGAAGCGCTCGAACCCGGCGCGCGTGATGCCGACGCCGCCCGGGTGGCCGTCGTAGATGAAGATCGTCGACCGGCCGGTCTGATGGTGGAACGCGGTCGAGAGGCCCCCGATGTCCCAGCGGTCGCACATTGCGATCAGCGGCAGCACCGCGATCTGGCCGTGCTCGGCGGCGTGCAGCGAGCCCTGCAGCACGTCGAGCGGGAAGTCGTCGCCTAGGAGCGCGTCCGGCAGCTCGTACCAGAGCGCCTGGGTCACGAACTCCTGCTCGGGCAGGTCGAGGGCCAGCAGGTCGAGCACTGACTGGTCCGCCACGCTCTTCTTCTGGTAGGCCACCACCTGCTCGGTCACCGACACGATCCCGAAGGAGAGCTCGACGCCGCAGGTGTCGCGCCGCTCGCGGACCTGCTCGATGTATGTCTCGGACTCCTTCTTCGGCTGCGTGTACCAGTTGCCCTGGAAGCTCCGCACGAGCGCCCGCCGCTTCGGCAGGTCGAGGTCCTCCACCTCGTAGGCGGCGCCCATGTGGAGATACACGGCGCCGGCGTGGACGCTGGAGGGGGCGCGCGATGTCTCGACGTTGCCGATCACCTCGCCGCCGTCCGCCTCGACGATCGCCACCGAATCCGGCGACGCGGAGCGCAGCGCGATTCGGCCCGCGGGGTAGCCCTCGCCACGGGGCAGGTAGCGCCCGCCGCGCTCCCGCAACCGCCCCAGCTTCACGAGCCGCGCGGCGTGCTCCTCCCAGCGTGACCCGAACACGTCCGCGTCCTCGCCGGTCAGCGGCAGCTCGTAGGCGGCGGCCTCGAGGTGGGCGAGGTGGATCTCCTCCGATTCGTGATCGAGGATCGCGCGCTCGACCGGTCGTTCGAGGAACTCGTCCGGGTGGCGGCAGAAGAACTGGTCGAGCGCGTCTTCACCGGCCACGTACATGGCGAGCCCGGTGGCGCGCCGCCCGGCCCGTCCCCACATCTGGCGCAGGCTCGCGACCGTGCCGGGGAAGGTCACGCATAGCGCCGCATCGAGATCCCCGACGTCGATGCCGAGCTCGAGCGCGTTGGTTGCCACCACCGCGAGCAGGTCTCCCTCGCTCAGCCTCTGCTCGATCTCGCGGCGCTGCGCGGGCGTGTAGCCGGCGCGGTAGGGCGCGATCCGCTCGGCGAGATCGTCCCGCCCGGCCTGCTCGAGGCGAGCGCGCGCGAAGCGCTGGATCAGCTCGACCCCGCGACGCGACTTCAGGAAGCAGATGGTCCGCACCTCGCGCTCGACCAGCTGCGCCAGCAGGCCGGCCGCCTCCGAGAGGGTGGATGCCCGCCGCCCGAGCTGCTCGTCCACGAGCGGCGGATTCCACATCGCGATCTGACGCTCGGCGCGCGGCGCGCCGTCGCGATCGACGAGCTCGAGCTCGAGGCCCGTCAGGCGCTCCCCGAGCTCGTCGGGGTTCGCGATCGTGGCGCTCGTGAGCATGAACCGCGGCTCTGAGCCGTAGGCCCGCGCGAGCCGGCGCAGCCGCCTTAACACGTTGGCTACATGTGAGCCGAACACGCCGCGATAAACATGGGCCTCGTCGACCACCACCCAGGCGAGGTTGGCGAGCACGTCGCCCCAGGAGCGGTGGTTCGGGAGGACGCCAACGTGCAGCATGTCCGGGTTCGTGAGGATGAGGTTCGAGCGCTGGCGGATCTGTCGTCGCTCCTCGCGCGGCGTGTCCCCGTCGTAGATCGCGTGGCGCAGGTAGCGCCCTCCGATCCGGGCGAGCCCGCGCGCCTGGTCCTGGGCGAGCGCCTTGGTGGGATAGAGGTAGAAGGCGCGTGCCGCCAGATCGGTCGCGAGCGTGTCGAGCACGGGCAGGTTGAAGGCCAGCGACTTGCCGCTCGCGGTGCCCGTGGTGACGATCGCGTGGCCGCGGCGGGCGGCGGCGAGCGCGTCTGTCTGGTGGGCCCAGAGCGCCTCGATGCCAGCCGCGGCCAGGCCCTCCCTCAGGGCCGGGTGGAGGTCGTCGGGAATCGGTTCGGCGAGCCCCGCCTGCGGGCGCTCCCGGGAGGTTGCGACGAGCTCCTCCTCGCGACCCGTTTCGAGGACTGCCTCCCACGGGTACGACGCCTGAACACGGGCCACGGCTAGCCATGGTACGACCGAGGTGATCCGCTCCTTCCACCACTCGCGGTTCCCGCTCGAGTTGCTGCGGGAGCGGAAGCGCGGCACGGTCACGGTCGTGCTGCCCACACGCGAGGTGGCCGACACGGTCGGAGAGATCATCGAGCGGCTGCAGTCGCTCGACGGGCTCATCGACCAGATCCTGGTCGTGGACGCGGCCTCCGAGGACGGCACCGCCGAGCTGGCCGCGCGGCTGGGTGCCGAGGTCCATCAGGAGTCCGAGCTGCTGC
Organism: uncultured Thermoleophilaceae bacterium; assembly: GCA_963757815.1. Taxonomy (GTDB): domain Bacteria; phylum Actinomycetota; class Thermoleophilia; order Solirubrobacterales; family Thermoleophilaceae; genus JACVRW01. The sequence goes on from CAVWSN010000018.1 coordinate 467,013, forward strand.
CCCGCTTCGGCCAGGCGCTCGGCAAGGGCGACGCGATGTGGCGCGCGCTCGCGGTGGCGCGGGGCGATCTCATGGTCTACCTCGACTCCGACACCCGCCACTTCTCGCGCCATTTCGCGACAGGCATGCTCGGACCGCTCCTGTGTGAGGAGGGAGTGGAGTTCGTCAAGGGCTTCTACCGCCGCCCGTTCACCGCGACCGACGGCGGCGTGAGCCACGCGGATGGGGGCCGGGTGACGGAGCTGACGGCCCGCCCGCTGCTGTCGGCCTTCTACCCCGAGCTGGCCGCCCTGGTGCAGCCGCTCGCCGGGGAGGTCGCCGCCAGGCGCGCCTTCTTCGACCGCCTGCCGTTCGCCTGCGGCTACGCGGTCGAGACGGCAATGCTGCTGCACGCCCGCGACGCGCTGGGGGGCACGGGCGGCATGGCGCAGGTGGACCTCGACGTCCGCCAGAACCGCCACCAGCCGCTCCACCAGCTCGGCCCCATGTCTTACGCGGTGCTGCGCGTGATCCTCGAACAGCTCCGCGCGGATGGGCGGTTGCTCGACGATCACGCCCCTCCGCTCCAAACCGCCGACGGCCGTCTCGTTCAGGTGGAGCTCGTCGAGCGGCCGCCGTATGCCACCCTGCGCGGCGGTGGCGATCAGATGCGTCTACACCGATCTGGACGGGACGCTCCTCGGTAAGGGAGCGTCCCTCTTTCGCACCGCCGAGGGTGAGTTCACGCTGCTGCCCGCGCGGGCGCTCGAGGCCTGCCACCGGGCCGGCGCCGAGGTGGTGATCAAGTCGGGGCGGCGGCGGGCCCAGGTCATGGAGGACGCGCGCCTGCTCGGTCAGAGCTCGTACATCTTCGAGGTGGGGACGGGAATGGTGATCGACGGCGAGCTGACCTTCCTCACCGGCGAGCTCCAGCCTCGGGACGGCCGGACCATTCACGACCAGATCGCCGAGTCGGGTGCGCCCGACCTCCTCCTCCGCAACTTCGAGGGCCGGCTCGAACCGCACACGCCGTGGGCCGTCGATCGCGAGGTCTCGCACCTCTTCCGCGGGCAGCTCGACGCGCGCGAGGCCAACCAGCTCCTCGCCGCGGAGGGCCACGGTGGGCTGCGCCTTGTCGACAACGGGGAGATCGCGCCCGCGACCCACGGCTTCCACCTGATTCCGGCCGGATGCTCGAAGGCGGCCGCGGTCGCGGCGCACATGCGCGCGCGCGGCTACGCGCGCGAGGAGTGCATTGGAGTCGGCGACTCGCGCGAGGATCTCGAGGTCGCCGAGGTCGTCGGCCGCCTCTTCCTGGTCGCCAACGCGGTTGCGGGCGACAGCTCGGCCTACCCCAACGTCGAGCGCACCGAGGCCGCGATGAGCGAGGGCTTCTACGAGGCCGTGATCCGGGCGTTCGCCGAGGCCCGCTGAGCGCCGAATGCGCTCGGCACGAATGCTGGCGCGAGTTCGTAACGGACGTTACAATCAGAGCATCGTGTCGAAGAGTTTCCAGTTGGACGGCTCTTGGTCGACCAAGCGGATGCTCGACCTCGAGTCAGGTGACCCCTGGGAGCGCAACCGCGAGCACGTCGGTCTCCGGACCGGGCTCACGATGCGCTGACTTCCCAGCACCGCGGCGGCCGCGAGGCTGCCGCACGGGTGAGGCAGCACGGGCGCCCCCACCGGGGCGCCCGTCGCTATTCGAGGGCTCAGACCAGCCGCCGGCCCGCCGACTCCATCTCCGCCAGGCCGGTCGCCTCGCTGACGGAGGCGAGGTCGATGATGCGCTCCTCGAACGGATCGAGGTCGTCGCGGCCGACGATCGCGTGGCAGGCCACCCCGCCCTGGCGGCAGCGAGTGGCGACCTCGCCCACGATCTTGCCCTCGAGCGTCTGCGAGTCGAGGCAGCCCTCTCCCGTCACGACGAACGCAGATCCCTTCATCGCGGGGTCGAAGCCGATCGCGTCGAGCACGTACGCCGCCCCGGGTACGAGACGCGCGCCGAGCCCGCCCCAGAGGCCGCCGGACAGCCCACCGGCGCGCGCCCGTCATCGGAACGCCGCGCGGGTCACGCGGCAGCTTCTCCGCGAGCTCGTCGAGGCGGCGCTCGAGGCGCTTGACGAGCGCCGGATCGGCCCCCTTCTGCGGCCCGAATACGCTCGGCGCCTTCTCGTAGACGGTGCGCACGTCGCAGAGCACCTCGAGATCCGGGCGCACGCCCGCCTCTTCCAGAGCGCCTCGAGGGCTCCCGCCCCGCCGTCGCTCGTCGCCGAGCCGCCCACGGTCACGAGCACGTGCTCCGCGCCCGCCTCGACCGCCAGCGCGATCAGCTCGCCGGTGCCGCGCGTGGAGGCGGCCCAGGCGTCGCGCTCGTCCTCGGCCACCAGCCCGAGCCCGCTCGCCTGCGCGGTCTCGACCACCGCCGAGCCGTCGGGCAGGATCGCGAACCGAGCCTCGACCGGCCGGCCGAGCGGGTCGGAGACCGTGGCGGTGCGTAGATCGCCGCCGAGCGCGCCCACGAGCACGCCCATCGTGCCCTCGCCGCCGTCGGCGACCGGCAGCTCGACGGCCTCACGGTCGGCCGAGCGCAGTCCGGCGGCGATCGCGGCGGCCACCTCCGCCGCCGAGAAGGTGCCCTTGAAGGAATCGGGCGCGACGAGGACCGGCAGCGTCACAGCGCTTCGCGGAACGCCCGCTCGGCCGCGTCGCCGTGGACCGCGAACACGATTCGCTCGAGCCCGCCCTCGTGCTCGCGCGCGGCACCGACCATGATCCGGGCGGCCTCCTCGACCGGGAAGCCGCCGACGCCGGTGCCGAACGCCACGAGCGCGAGCGAGCCGCAGCCGAGCTCCTCCGCCCTGGCGAGCGTGGAGCGGGTCGCGCGCTCGATGATCTCGGCCGACGTCGGCCCGCCGAGCTCCATCGTCGCCGCGTGGATCACCCAGCGCGCGGGCATCTCGCCGGCGGTCGTCTCCACGGCCTCGCCCAGCGCGATCGGTGCGCGTTCGTCGGACTCGCGCTGAACCTCGGGTCCGCCGGCCCGGGAGATCGCGCCCGCCACGCCGCCGCCGTGCATGAGCCGCGTGTTTGCGGCGTTGGCGATCGCATCGACCTCGAGCTTGGTCACGTCCGCCTGCAGGACTTCGAGCTTCGCCATGACTCGTATCCTGCCCGAAGCAATCGTGATCAACCTGTCGATATCGGCATCGCCCGTTCGTCAACAGGATGAACGCGGCCGCCGGGGCCGCGCCGGACGAGGGGAGTTGGCGATGAAGTACCTGCTGCTGCTGTTCGGCGACGAGAGCGCCTGGGAGAACCATGAGCGAGGAAGAGGCGAAGGCCGCGATGGCTGCGTACGAGGACTACAGCCGCCAGGCCCTGGAAGCGGGCGTGATGGTCGCGGGCGAGGGGCTCCAGCCCACCGGCACGGCCACGACGATGCGGATCGTCGGCGGCGAGCGGGTGCTGACCGACGGCCCGTTCGCCGAGACCAAGGAGCAGCTCGGCGGGTTCTACGTGCTCGACTGCAAGGACCTCAACGACGCACTCGACTGGGCGGAGAGGTGCCCGGCGGCGAGGAACGGCTCGATCGAGGTTCGCCCGGTGATGGACTACGAGGCGACGGGTTACGGAGACGCCGCAGGAGCTCGGAGGAGGAGGTGTCGCGATGAGGTTCCTGCTCGTCATCTACGGCGACGAGCGCCGCCTGGCCACGCGCGACCAAGGAACGGCGAAGGCGGAGATTGACGCCTACTGGGCGCTCGACAACGAGGCCACCGAGAAGGGCGCCTTCGTGGAGAGCGCCGGGCTGTATCCGACGGAGGCGGCCAAGACGCTCCGGATCCGAGACGGCGAGCGGACCGTGACGGACGGCCCTTTCGCTGAGACCAAGGAGCAGCTCGGCGGGTTCTATCTGCTCGAGTGCGACAGCATCGACGAGGCGCTCGAGTGGGCGGCCAAAGTGCCCGCCGCGAGCACCGGCTCGGTCGAGGTGCGCCAGGTCATGGACTACGAGGCCGCCGGGTTCCCGAACCCGGCGGAGGAGGCCGCGCGGTCGGCGTAGCTGGGACGGACGCGGTCGTCGACCGCCTGTTCCGGCACGAGTCCGGGAGGGCGGTCGCGACCCTGATCCGGATCCTCGGCGACATCGACCTCGCCGAGGAGGCCGTCCAGGACGCGTTCGCGGTCGCGCTCGAGCGCTGGCCGCGTGACGGCCTGCCCGACAACCCGGGCGCCTGGATCGTCCGCACCGCGCGCAACGGGGCGATCGACCGGCTTCGTCGCGAGCGCCGCTATCTCGGGAAGCTGCGCGAGCTCGAGGCACTCGGCAGGCCGGGCTCCGGGGACGACGCCTCCGAGGACGACATGGGCTCGATTTCCGACGACCGGCTGCAGCTCTTCTTCACCTGCTGCCATCCGGCGCTGGCGCCCGAGGCGCGGGTGGCGCTCACGCTGCGCCTGCTGGGCGGCCTGTCGACGCCCGAGGTGGCGCGCGCCTTCCTGGCGCGCGAGACGGCGATGCAGCAGCGGATCGTCCGCGCCAAGCGCAAGATCCGCGACGCCGGGATTCCCTACGAGGTGCCGGAGGACCACGAGCTCCCGGACCGGCTGCGCTCGGTGCTGGCGGCCCTGTATCTGATCTTCAACGAGGGCTACCTGGCCACGAGCGCGGACACGCTCGTGCGACGCGAGCTCTGCGACGAGGCGATCCGCCTCGCTCGGGTGTTGGGTGCGCTGATGCCCGACGAGCAGGAGGTCACCGGCCTGCTCGCGCTGATGCTGCTGCATCACTCCCGCCGTGACGCGCGCGTGGGGCCCGACGGCGGACTCGTGCTGCTCGAGGACCAGGACCGCTCGCGCTGGCACCTCGGCGAGATCGAGGAAGGGCTGCGGCTCGCCGCCCGCGCCGGCAGGACCGGGGCGTATGGCCTGCAGGCGGCGATCGCCGCCGAGCACGGGAGGGCGCTGAGCCCGGGCAGCACCGACTGGGGCCGGATCGCCTCTCTGTACGGGCAGCTCTGCCGGCTGGCGCCCGGACCGGTGGTCGAGCTGAACCGCGCGGTGGCGGTGGCGATGGCGGACGGGCCGGAGGCCGGTCTCGAGCTGATCGACGAGCTCGAGGCCGGCGGCGAGCTCGACGCCTACCACCATCTGCACGCCGCGCGAGCGGACATGCTGAGGCGGCTGGGGCGTCCGGCCGAGGCGGCGCGCGCCTACCGGCGCGCCGTCGAGCTGGCGTCGAATCCGGTGGAGCGTGCGTTTCTGGAGCGGCGGCTGGGTGAGGTGGAGCCTCGTCGAGGGACAACGACAGCAGTGAGGGGGAGCGGGTTCGAATGGGTCCGGGCGGGCCACCGGCCTCGAAAACGGCGCACTGTGCCGACTTGGTGTCGTCTCACGACATCGAGTCGTCCCTCTACCGGTCGCGGGCGGGGCGGGGGGTGCGTGACTGCGGGGCGGCGCGGGAGGCGCGCGACGCGGGGCGGCGCGCCCTCAGCGGCGCCGGACCCGTACGGTGCGGCGCGTGACGGGTGAGCGGTTGCCGGCCGGATCGGTCGCGCGGAGGCTCAGGCGCACCGTGGGGCGGCGGCCGCGGCGGAGGGCGCGTCGCAGGATGCGCGCCTGCCGGCGCTTGAGCCCCACCTTCAGCCGCAGGCGACGCCCCACCTGTGACGCTCGCGCGACCCGCCGAGCACCGGCCAGGCGAAGCCGCCGGTTGCGCACCCTCAGAACCCCGGCCGCCGAAATGGTGCACGCCTCGTTACAGCCCGCGTAGGCGACGGCGCCGCGCAGCCTGAGTACCCGCTGGCGGCGGGGGACGCGCGTCCTCAGCCTGGGAGCCCGTGTGTCGGCCGGCGCGAGCGGCGCCGGCGGCCCGATCACCGGGGTCGGGTTGATCCGCAGGACCTTCCCCAGCAGCGAGCCCACGCTCTGCGCGTCGCCCTCGGGATCGCCCTGCCCGCCCCCGTCGCCGGTCGACAGATAGAGGTAGCCGTCCGGGCCGAACTGCAGCTGGCCGCCGTTGTGGTTGCCGGCGGCCGAGTGCTCGATGGTGAGCAGGTTTCGCCGTGTGGCCGGATCGGCGCGGTTCGGATCGGTGGCTGACCGGCGCACCTCGTCCAGCGTGAGATCGCCGTCGTTGGCCGTGTAGAAGACGAAGACTCGCCCCGAGGTGGCGTAGTCGGGCGCGACCGCGACTGCGAGCAGGCCCTGCTCGCCGCCGGTTGCGACCAAGGCGTCGATATCGAGGAAGTCGTGCACCTGGCTGCCGATACGCAGCCTCACGTGGCCGCCGAGCTCGGCGATGAAGAGCCTGTCGGGATCTCCGGGCGGAGCGGCGAGGGCGGCCGGCTCGGCGAAGTTGCCCACAGGCTGCGCCATGAGGGTGTTGCCGCTCGCCGTCAGGAGCGAGACCGGGCCCGCCTGCGAGGTCACGTAGAGCCGGCCGACGCCGTCCTCTCCGAACGATGTGAGCTGCGGAACGGACAGCCCGTGTCCATCGGAGTCCCCGTCGCGCCCGCCCCAGCCACCGGATCACTCCGGCTGTAGCGGCCGAAGAGGTAGCGGCCCTGGAAGGCGCCCCAGGCGATGGGGTGTCGGACGACATAGCCGCCCGATCACCGGCTCGCCCGTCTCCGGGTAGGTATGCTGGGGCGGCCTGTGTCCCGGTGCAGTGCAGCCGCCGGGCCCGGCAGCGTTTCCCTCGTGACAGTTCCAGCCCAAGTTCGCGCCCGCGCTCTGCGCGCGCGGCAGGAACGTGATCTCCTCCGCGACGCTCCCGCCCACGTCCCCGATGTACATGTCCCCCGTCAGCCGGTCGAACGACCAGCGATACGGATTGCGCAGCCCGTAGACGTACACCTCGGCCCGCGCCCCCGGGGTATTGACGAACGGGTTGTCCGGAGGTATCTGGTACGGAGCTTGGGCTGAGGCCGTAGGCGCCGCCACACCGGCGACGGCGGCCAGCAACACGATTACTCGCGCAGCTGCGAGACGAGGCACTCCCTCGGCTCCTTGTCCTCGCGCCAGCGTTGCAGCTTCGCGCCGTGGCGGATCCGGTTGCCCGTGATGTGGTCGAAGGCCACCTCGACCACGAGCTCGGGGCGGAGGCCCTCCCAGATGAGCTCCTCCTCGGACTTCCAGCGACTCGGCTCTCCGTGGCCGCGCTCGCCCGTGCGGTAGGGCTCGAGCTTTTCCAGGAACTCGCGCTTCTGCTTGGCCCGGAAGCTCGAGGTGTGACCGACCACGTGCAGCTCGCCGGCGTCGTCGTACATGCCGAGGATGAGCGAGCCGACCGTCCCCTCCTCCTTGCCGAAGCGGAAGGCCACCACCACGGCATCCGCGGTGCGGACGCGCTTGATCTTGAGCATCCCGACGCGCTCGCCCGGGCGGTAGGGCGCCGCGCCCTCCTTGGCGATCACGCCCTCGCCCGTGCCGGCGAGCCACTTGCCCGCCGCCTCGAGCTCCGCGGTCGACTCCGTGAGCTCGACCGGATCGGCAATGACCGCGGCGAGCCGCTCGCGGCGTTCGTCGTAGGGGAGCTCGAGCAGCGTCTCGTCATCCTCCGCCAGCAGGTCGAACGCCACCAGCTGTGCCGGCGTCTCCTTCGCGAGCCGCTCCACGCGCGAGGCCGCCGGGTGTATGCGCTGGGAGAGCAGGTCGAACTCCTGGATCCCGTCCACCGTCACGACCATCTCGCCGTCGAGCACGAGCCGCTTGCCGGGCAGCGCGAGCACCTGCTCGACGACGTCCGGGAAGTAGCGATTCATCGGCCGGCCGTTGCGGCTCTGGAGGTGCACGTCGTCACCGTCGCGGAACACGATCGTGCGAAAGCCGTCCCACTTCGGCTCGTAGCGCCAGCCCTCTCCGTCCGGCAGGTCGCGGGCGGACTTCGCGAGCTGGGGCTGGACGGGAGGGGCTAGCGGAAGCTTCACGCACGGGCACGTTAGCGTGACGGGGGTGAGGGTCGAAGACGCGCGCGGGCTATGGGAGCCGGAGACCGTCTACCTGAATACGGCGAGCTATGGGCTACCACCCCGGCCGGCCTGGGACGCCCTGCAGGCCGCGCTCGGCGACTGGCGCGCGGGGCGCACGAGCTGGGAGCACTGGGGGGATTCGACGGAAGCCGCGCGGGGCTGGTTCGCGCGCATGTGCTCGGTCCCGGTCGGGTGGGTGGCGATCGGAGCGAACGCGTCCACGATGGTGGGGCTCGTGGCGGCCGCCCTTCCAGACGGCTCGCGAGTGCTCTCGACGGAAGCGGAGTTCACCTCCGCGCTGTGGCCGTTCCTGGCCCAGGGACGCGGCATCGAGACCGACTGCGTGCCGGTCGGCCGGCTGGCCGAGGCGATCGACGCGCGCACGGACGCCGTCGCGTTCAGCGCGGTCCAGTCCTCGAACGGCGAGCTCGCCGATCTGGAGGGCGTGGCCGCTGCGGCGGCGCATCACGGCGCGCTCACCGTGGTCGACGCGACCCAGGCGTGCAGCTGGCTCCCGATCGATGCCCGCCGGTTCGACGTGCTCGTCTGCTCCGGTTACAAGTGGCTGCTCGGGCCGCGCGGCACCGCCTTCATGACGGTGCGGCCCGAGGTGAACGAGCGGCTCACACCCCACGGGGCGGGCTGGTACGCGGGGGACGACCCGCACGCCTCCTACTACGGACCACCGCTGCGCCTGTCGAGCGAGGCGCGCCGATTCGACGTGAGCCCGGCGTGGTTCTCCTGGGTGGGAGCGGCGCCCGCGCTCGAGCTGCTCGTCGATATCGGCGTGGAGCAGATCAACGCGCACAACCTGCGGCTCGCCAACCTCTTCCGCGATGGCCTCGGGTTGGAGCCCGGCGACTCGCCGATCGTCGCGACGGAGGTCCCGGGCGTCGAGGAGCTCCTGCGCGGGTCAGGCGTCATGGCCGCCGCGCGAGCCGGCCTCCTGCGCACCTCGTGGCACCTCTACAACGACGAGAGCGATGTCGAGCGCGCGCTCGACGTGCTCAGCCGCGGCGCGGGGCGGCCGCCGGTCCGAGGATCCGCCTCAGCATGAAGTCGCCGAGGCGCGGCGAGATCCCGTTCGCGATCCGCAGCAGCCGCGGTTCCCGGTCGACCTGCATGGGAGCGCGCAGCATCCCGAAGGGGGCGCGATCGGGCCGGGTAGGATGGCCTCAATGTCCCACGAGCAGGTGACCGTCGCCGAGGAGGAGTACCTCCAGATCATCTACTGGCTCCAGGAGGCGGGGCTGCCGATCACCGGCGCGAACATCGCCCGCGCCATGCAGGTGTCGGCGCCGACGGTCCACGAGATGATCGGCCGCCTGGAGGCGGACGGCTACGTGACCCGCGCCGCCGACAAGTCACTCGACTTCACCGACTCCGGCCACGAGCAGGCCACTCAGATCGTCCGCCGCCACCGCTTGATCGAGCGCTTCCTGACCGACGTGTTCGACATTCCCTGGGACCAGGTCCACGAGGAGGCCGAGCGGCTCGAGCACTGGATGTCGCCGGTGGTCGAGGAGCGCATGCTCAAGGCGATCGGCGACGCCAAGACCTGCCCGCACGGGCACCCGATCTTCGAGGGCGAGCGCGAGGCCGGCGTGCCGCTCGCAGACGTTGAGGAGGGAGCGCAGGTGCGCGTGCTGCGCTTCGAGAACGAGGCCGAGGACCTGCTCCACTACCTGAAGGACACCGGCCTGCATCCGGGGCTCCAGGGAACGCTCTCACGCGCCGGCGACGACGAGGTCGTACTCGAGGGGCCCGCCGGCACCCACTCGGTCACCCGCAGTGTGGCCGAGACGGTCTCGGTGGTGGCCGACCCCTCGCCGCCGGCCCGCACCGCCCTGCCCGACCAGCTCGTCCTCGGCAAGGAGCGCTACGGCCGCTGACCCGTCGGGTGGGCTTCGTGCGGGGTTGGTCTCCGCCGGCCGGGCCAGGGCTGGGGAAGGGTGTGTGGGATAGCCGCCGCTGCCGTAGCCCGAGATCCGGCGCCATCGTCCTGCCCTGGTGGTCTCCTGGCCCACTAGGGCAGGACGGTTCGGATTTCCCGCGAGCCACGGCCGAACGATCTTCGATCACACCCGGCCAGCCGCGACCGATCAGGAACATCCCCTTCCCCAGCCCCTTCGCGAGACCGACCCGCCGGCACCCCCCAGAGTCTCGCGGTCTCAGTACGCCGCCGGAGCCCGGCGGGCGCGCAGGTCGTAGTAGAGGAGAGTCGAGAAGAGCCCCACGAACGGCGCCGTCACCGACTCCGCGCAGATCGTGCCGACGAGCGACCAGATCGCGTCGTCCGTGTTCGCCGCGATCCCCGTGAACGGCGCGCTGATCAGGAGCGCGGGCAGCGCCGCGGCCAGGTTGATCATCACGACGAGCCCGAATGTGCGCCACCAGAAGCCGCTCACGACGTTGCCGGACTCACGGAGGGCGTCGACTCCGCGCGCTCCGTCGATCACCACCGCCTGCGGCACGAAGAACCAGCGCACCGCGAGATAGACGCCCGGGAGGATCAAGAGGAGGAGGCCCGCTGCGATACCGACCGCAGCGATCAGCACCGCGAAGAACAGCGGCGTGAACGCCTCGAATCCGGAGACGAACGCCTCGCCCGCGCCGGGCCGCCCGCCGGCCGCGATCGAGCGCAGCGCATGGATGCAGATGGCGGTGATGATCGGCATCACCACCAGGAAGCCGACCACGGTCGGGACGGCGGCCTCGGCGATCGTGGGCGTGCCGTCGTACGGGCCGCTGAGCCGCTCGAGGCCGATCCCCTCCACGACCACGTGCACCGGCACCACCACGGCGGCCGAGAGCAGGATGAAGACGCCGGCATGGCGGCCGTAGACCCGGAGCGAGTCGCGGAACAGGGCCGTGATGTCGCGCGGCTGCGCGAGCGTCAGCCGCGTCACGCAGCCGCCCCGGCCAGCTCTCGGTAGGCATCGGCCACGCGTGCGATGCCCTCCTCGATCTGGTCGGGTGGCACGGCCGAGTAGGCGAGCCGGAAGGAGCTCTCGCCGCCCTCGAGCAGGAAGTCGGTGCCCTTGACGAAGGTGACCCCGCGCTCGCGGGCGCCCTCGAACAGGGCGTTTCCGTCCGTGCCCTCGGGCAGGTCGACCCAGAGGAAGTAGCCGCCCTCCGGGATCACGAAGCGAGCGTCGGGCAGGTGGCGTGAGAGCGCCTGGCAGGTGGCGTCGCGGCGCTCGCGCAGCGCCTCCTTGACCGTCGCGATCGAACGGTCGATGGCGCCCGAGTCGCAGAACTCGGCCACGATCGCCTGCGCCACCATGTTCGGCGAGATGTAGGTCTCGGTGGCCTCCTTGCGGATCCCGGCGATCGCATCCTTGGGCCCGACGAGATAGCCGACCCGGATGCCGGGGCAGATCGTCTTCGAGAACGAGGACGCGTAGACGACGTTCCCGTCGGCGCCGCCGAGCTCCAGCATCGTCGGGTGCTGCTCGCCCTCGAAGCGCAGCTCGACATACGGGTCGTCCTCGAAGATCGTGAAGCCGTACTCGCGCGAGAGCTCGAGCAGTCGCCGGCGCTTGTCGAGCGACAGCGTGCAGCCCGCCGGGTTCTGGAAGTTGGGGATGATGTGTGCGAGCCGCGGACGGGCGCCGCCGTCCAGCTCACCGGCCAGGGCCTCGACGTCGATCCCGTCCGCCTCGAGCGGGATCGCGAGGATCTCCGCGCCCAGCTTGCGCAGCGCCAGCAGGGTGCGGTCGTAGGTCGGGGCCTCCACCACCACCAGATCGCCCGGCGCGACCAGCTGGGAGAACAGGAATGCGTCCGCCTGCATCGAGCCGTTGGTGGCGATGATGCGGTCGGGCGCCACCTCGTGCTTCTTCGCGAGCCACTCCAGCAGTCGCGTGTAACCAGGGGAGGTGCCGTAGGCGGTCATCCCGCCGGGATCGCGCTCAAAGGCGCGGTCCGCGGCCGCCCGGAGGTCATCGACGGCGACGATGTCGAGCGAGGGCGCGCCGCGCGCCAGCGAGATGTTGGTCAGCTCCGCCACGCGATCCGCCACGATACCGAGGGAGTCGAAAGTAGGGTGGCCTCGAGATGAAGCGCAGCCAGCTCCTGATCCTGATCCTCGCGGCGCTCGCGGTGGCGGGCGTTGCGCTTGTGTCGGCCGGCGGCGGGGACGGCGGTGACGACGACGCCGGCGGCGAGTCGGGACCGGCCGCCCCGGAGGGCTCCGTGGCCGTTTCGTTCGCGTACTCCCCCGAGAAGGAGAAACTGCTCGTCCCGCTCATCAGGCGCTTCAACTCGGAGCGTGTGCGGGTCAACGGCAGGCCGGTCTTCGTCGAGGGCGAGGTGGTGTCCAGCGGCGAGGCGGAGTCGGAAATCGCAACCGGCGAGCGCAAGTCCGTGGTCTGGTCGCCCGCCTCCTCACTGTGGGGGCGACTGCTCAACTTCGACGCCGACCGGCAGCTGGCTCCCGAGGAGAACCCTTCGATCGTCCGCACGCCGCTCGTGATCGCGATGTGGGAGCCGTTCGCCGAGGCGCTCGGGTGGCCCGAGCGGCAGATCGGCTTCGCGGACGTGATCCGGTTGGCGCGCTCGAACCAGGGCTTCGCCGAGTTCGGGCACCCGGAATTCGGGAGCTTCAAGCTCGTTCATACGAACCCCGACTTCTCGACGTCGGGACTCGAGGCCGTGGTCGCCGAGTACTACGCCGCCACCGGCAAGAAGGAGGGCCTCACCGAGGAGGACATCGAGGCGTCGGAGGCGCGTCAGATCGTGCGCGACATCGAGCGGTCGATCGTCCACTACGGCGACACGACGCTCTTCATCGCCGACCAGATGCGCAAGGAAGGGCCGGGCTACGCGTCGGCTGTCGCGATGGAGGAGGTGACGCTGCTCGACTTCAACAAGAACCGCGGCGGCCAGCCCAAGCTCGTCGCGCTCTATCCGCCGGAAGGCACCTTCTACTCGGATAACCCCTTCATCGTGCTCGATGGCGAGTGGGTGCGGCCGGCCCAGCGTCAGGGTGCCGAGCGCTTCCGCGAGTTCCTCGCCGAGGAGATCACGCCCGAGCTCGCCGCGCGCTCAGGTTTCCGGCCCGCGGACCTGGAGGCGGAGCCGGTCCCGCCCGTCTCCAAGGAGAACGGGGTGGACCCGGCGCAACCCGAGCGGGTCCTCGGACTGCCGGAGCCGCGCACGCTCGACCGCATCAGGCGGGCCTGGCGCGAGGACCGCAAGCCGGCCAACGTGCTGCTCGTGGTCGACACGTCGGGCTCGATGAACGAGGAGAACCGGCTCGAGCGGGCCAAGCAGGGCCTCAACGCCTTCTTCCGGGAGGTCGGCAAGCAGGACAGCGTTGGCCTCAACATCTTCTCCGACCAGCTTCAATCGCTGCTGCCGATCGCGCCCTTCAGCCAGAACAGGCGAGAGCTCCGTGAGACCGTCGACAACCTGATCGCCGATGGCGGCACCGCGGTGTACGACGCGACCATCGAGGGCTTCCGCTCGGTTCGCAAGGGTGCCACGCCCGAGCGGATCAACGCCGTGGTGGTGTTGACCGACGGCGAGGATACGGACTCGGCCGCCAGTGCCGAGGACGCTGTCGCGGCGGTCCGCGCCCAGGGCGACTCGGACAACCAGGTGCGCGTGTTCACAATTGCCTACAGCGCCGGCGCCGCCGGTGCCGCCGAGGCGCTGCAGGCGATCGCCGAGGCCTCCGGCGGCCAGGCCTACGAGGGCGATACGGAGGACATCGAGTCCGTCTACCGGAGCATCTCGAGCTTCTTCTGATGCCCGGGGAGATGCGCCCGTACAGCCGGTCCGAGTTCAACAGGGCACTCGTCGTCAACGCCCTGACCCAGCCGTTCAATGTCGTCCTGCTGGCCGGGATCGTGATCGCCGGCCTGCTCCTCAACCAGCTCCTCCCGCTGCTGGTGGTCGGGCTCGTGGTGTACGGGATCGCCGTTGCCCGCACCTACTTCGACGAGGACGAGGCGAACAAGGTGCTCGAGCGCGAGCGCGAGCAGCGCCGCGAGCGGCTCGAGGCCGGGCGGCTCGACCCCGGTGTCCTCGCGGACCCGATCGCGGAGCTCCTCGGCGAGGGACGCCGGCGAGAGGCGCGGATCCGGGACGCCATCGACCGTGCCGAGCTGCCCTACGAGGAGGTGTCGCAGGAGGTCGACCGCTTCATCCGCGCGATGGAGGACGGCGCACGGCGCGCGCAGCTCCTCTACGAGGCCCTCGCCGAGAGCCCGCCCGCCGCGGTCGAGCGGCGGCTGGCGGAGGTCCACGGCGACCCGTCGAAGGCGGAGCTCACGGCGGCGCTCGAGAATCAGCTCGTGGTGCTGAGGCGCATGGAGGGCCAGCTCCAGCGCTTCTACGACGAGATGGAACGCGTGCTCGTCGAGCTCGACACGGTGCGCGGCAACCTCGTCTCGGTGTCTGCTTCCACGGAGGCCGCGAACCAACAGCGCCTGGCCGGTGACGTGCGCGCGCTGCGCGAGGAGGTCGGCGCGGTTGCCGCGGGGATGAGCGAGGCGTACGAGGGAAGCTCCTGAAGCGCGCGGGTTGGCGCGCGCCGGCTCAGCGGTTCGAGCGAGCGTACGCGCGCACGACGAAGTACGCCGCGCGCGGCGTGCCGTCGGGGTCGACTAGCCCGGAGTCGAAGCGGGCGCCGGGCGGCGCGCCGAACCAGTTGTAGACGAACACCCCGGTGATCCTGGAGCGCATGCCACGGCGCCTGGAGTCGTAGCGCTCTGCCAGCCGGAACATCCAGCGCGTGCGCTGCGCCGCGCGGGACTCCGAGTAGGGCCATTGTCCGCTGCCCTCGAACGCCACGATCCCGTTCGTCTCGGTCATCCAGACCTCGCCCGGCACGGTCTCGAGCATCACGCGGGTATCAAGTGACGTGCCGTTGTTCACATCCTGGTAGTTGTGCAGCCCCCAGAGGCGCGGCCGGCCGGGTGCGTGGCGCAGGAACTCGCGCAGGTACCGGTGCATGTTCGCGGTGTCCAGCACGTCGGCCGCCAACACGCGGAAGCGCCGGCGGCGGCTCTCGCGGAGCAGCACCCGGTAATAGCGGACCGCGAGGCGTGGACGCGTGAAGGTCGGCTGTGAGATGTGGTTGACCTCGTTCCAGGCCGAGTAGGTGCGGACCCACGGGTAGCGGTTGTCGAACTTGCGGACCGCCGCGCGGTACGCCCTCGCGCTCGGCGGGCGGCAGACCCTGCGGCGCGAGTAGCGGAGGCCGTCGAAGCAGCCCGAGTGCGCGCCGAACGTCACGAGCACGTCCTGCCCCTGGGCGCGGGCGGCGCTCATGAACGCGTCCACCTCTGCCAGCGCCCCGGTCCTGGCCCAGTCCCAGGCGACGACGTACCGGACCCGCTTCAGCCCGAGGCTGTGCCAGGCCGGAGTGCTGAACATCGCGGCACTGTGCTCGCCGATGCCGACGCGGTAGCTCGCACCGGCGGGCCCGGCCGCGACGAGCACGGCAAGGAGCAGCGTCAGAATCGCGGAGCCCATCCTGTGACGAGATACCCCAAATGTGAAGACGGTTGACCGTTTGGGCATCCGGCTGTAGCGTACCCCCGGCGTCGAGGGCGCTTCAGGGCGCAAGGCCAAGCTCGGCGCTATCCGCACCTCCCCCGATCTCGGCCACGAGCCGCCAATACTCCTCGCGCCGCCCTAGGCGCGTGCCATATGACGGGACCATCCCGACCCCGGAGCCGGTCTCCACCCGCACCCAGGAGGTGTTCTCAGCCTTGTTGGGATTCGGAAGGAGGCAACGACGTGCGCACCAGATTCACCCTCAAGGTCGTCCTGCTCGCGATCATCGCGCTCGGGGTTCTGGTCGCTGGCCCGGCAGTCGCTAACGCCAAGGGCGGCGGTAAGAAGACCCTCATCCTCACCGGCGAGCAGGTCCAGTCGGAGTTCCTGGATCTCGGGACCCCCGGACCAATCCCCTCGCTCGGTGACGAGCTGGTCTTCTCGGAGACCCTGTTCAAGCGTGGTCGGGAAGTCGGCGTGAGCGCCGTGGACTGCACGGTCAAGCAGTCAGTCCCGCCTTACACCGTTGCGATTTTCCACTGCGTAGGAACGCTCAAGCTGTTCGGGAAGGGGCAGATCACCACGCAAGGGCTGATCGAGGTCCAGGGCATGGATGACCCAGGGCCGTTCAAGGTGGCGATCACCGGAGGCACCGGCAAGTTCCGCTGCGCCTGCGGTGAGGCGACATACCGCCAGACGAGCGAGCCGAAGAGGAGCCCGTGACGAGCGTCTACAAGCTGCGCATCGACTCGTGCAAGAAGGGCAAGAAGGACGACGACAAGAAGGGCAAGAAGGGCAAGGACCGAGACAGGGACAGGGACTAGAAACACGGTCTCGGTGACGACCGGGCCGCGGGCAGTCGCGCCGCGGCCCGGCGTCGGGGGCAGGCACCGCATACTATGCCCGTGCGCGCGGGCGACTACGAGATCCTGGAGCCCATCGCGACCGGCGCGATGGGCGCCGTGTACCGTGCCGCGCGCCTCGACACTCGGGAGGAGGTCGCGCTCAAGCGGCTCCTCGAGGAGCGCAACGTGCGGCGCTTCGAGATCGAGGCGCGCCTGCTGTCGTCGCTCGAGCACCCGCGCGTCGTGGGCGTGAGGGAGCACTTCGAGCACGGCGGCGACCTCTGGCTGGTGATGGAGCTCATCGACGGGCCGAGCCTCTACGACCTGCTCGGCGAGCGCGGTGATCCGGGCCTGCCGGTGGACGAGGCCGTCGAGTACGCGCGCCAGGTGTGCGAGGCACTCGCCTACGTGCACGCGCAGTACGTAGTGCACCGCGACGTCAAGCCTGACAACGCGATAGTGGGCTCCGACGGCGTGGTCCTGGTCGACTTCGGCGTCGCGCGCGAATACGAGAGCGGGACCGAGGGGACCGCGGTGATCGGCACGCCCGGCTTCATGGCGCCCGAGGTGCTCGGTGGGGTGGTGTCTCCTCGCTGCGACGTCTTCGGCGTGGCCGCCACGTTGTGGACGCTGATCGCCGGCGAGCCGCCCCGCTACGGGGAGGACGCCATGCTGCCCGTGGAGCCCCACCTCGCGGCAGCGCTGCGCGCCGGCCTCGAGCTCGACCCGAACCGGCGCACCGGCTCGGCCGAGGCGTTTGCGGCTGCGATCGGCACACGCCTTACACCCGCGCAGGGTGTCTCGCTCGCCAACAGCCTCGATGAACCCGGGGTGCCGCGCACCCTGCTCGAGGCGATCCTGCGAGCCGCCGTGGGCGTGTTCGACGCAGCCGCCGCCTCACTCGCACTGCTCGACGGTGCGACCGGAGAGCTCGTCTACGAAGCGTCCTGGGGCGCGGCCGGCGAGGTCCTGGGTATGCGATTGCCACCTGGGATGGGGGTGGCGGGTGTGGTGGCCGCCACCGGCGAAGGCGTGGCCGTGCCGGACTGTCGCTCGGACGAGCGCTTCGCAACCGACTGGGCCGCCCGCACCGGCTATCTGCCGAGCACCATGCTCACGGTGCCGCTCCGGCGCGGGCAGCGCACGCTGGGCGTGCTGCAGGTGCTCGACCGCCGCGACGGCCGCGGCTACGGCCCCGGCGACGTCGAGCGCGCCGCGGCGTTCGCCGACCTCGCCCTGATGGGCGTGGAGGTGGAGGTGACTGGGCGGGAGACGGTGGTTCCCTGAGACCCGCGCGCCCAGGACCTCGACCGCCAGCTCGGCCACCTGGGTGGGGTTGCGGCCCACGCGCACGCCCTTGGCCTCCAGTGCCTCCGCCTTGGCCGCGGCGGTCCCCTTCGATCCGGAGACGATCGCTCCGGCGTGGCCCATCGTCTTGCCGGGCGGCGCGGTGAAGCCGGCGATGTAGGCGAGCACCTGCTTCGAGACCTTCGCCGCGATGTAGTCGGCGGCCTCCTCCTCGGCCGAGCCGCCGATCTCGCCGCACATCACGATCAGCTCGGTCTCGGGATCCGCCTCGAACAGCTCGATGATGTCGATGAAGCTCGAACCGGGGACCGGATCGCCGCCGATACCCACGATCGACGAGTTGCCGAAGCCGCGCTGGGCCAGCTCGTTGCCGATCTGGTAGGTGAGCGTGCCGGAGCGCGAGACGAGCCCGACGTTGCCCTCCTTGAAGAACTGCGCCGGGATGATCCCGACGTTGGCCTTGCCGGGAGACAGGACGCCGGGACAGTTGGGGCCGATGAGGCTGGTCCTGCCTCGTCTCAGGTGGTTGTAGACCTTGAGCTCGTCGTGGGCCGGAATGCCCTCGGTGATCGCTATGACGAGCTCGATGCCGGCGTCGTCCGCCTCGAGGATCGAGTCGGCCGCGAAGCGCGGCGGCACGAAGACCATCGCGGTGTTGGCACCGGTCTCTGCCACGGCGTCGTGGAACGTGTTGAAGACGGGTATGCCGTCGACGTCCTGGCCGCCCTTGCCGGGCGTCACGCCGGCCACGACCTGCGTGCCGTAGTCGCGGTTGCGAAGCGAGTGGAAGGTGCCCTCGCGGCCTGTTATCCCGGACACGCAGAGCTTCGTGCCACTGTCGACGAGGATGCTCACGCGCGCGCCTCGGCCGGGGCGGCGCCCGCCAGCTCCACGACCTTCTCGGCCGCTCCCAGCATCGTGGCCTCGGTGTGCACGTTCGGCAGATTCGCCTCCGCCAGCAGCGCTCGGCCCTCCTTGTCGTTCGTGCCGTCGAGGCGGACCACGAACGGCACGTCCGGCTCGATCTGCCTGAACGCCTCGATCAGTCCGCGCGCGACCTCGTCGCAGCGCGTGATGCCGCCGAAGATGTTGAACAGCACCGCGCTCACCTTCTCGTCCGAGAGGATCACCTCGACCGCGTCCGTGATCGCCTCGGCCTTGGAGCCGCCGCCCGCGTCGAGGAAGTTGGCCGGGCGCCCGCCCGCCTGGGCGACCACGTCGAGCGTCGACATCACGAGCCCGGCGCCGTTGCCGAGTATCCCGACGTTGCCGTCGAGCTTGACGTAGGTGAGGCCGCGCTCCTTGGCCATGCGCTCCTGCGGGTCCTCTGCCGAGACGTCGCGCAGCTCGGCGATGTCCGGATGGCGGAAGAGCGCGTTCGCGTCGATCGTGACCTTGGCGTCGAGCGCCACGACCTCGCGCTTCTTGGTGATCAGCAGCGGGTTGACCTCGACGAGCGTGGCGTCCTCGCGCACGAACACGTCGTAGAGCCTGGCGAGCATCGCGCCGACGGGGCGTATCACGTCCTCGGCGATACCCGACTCGAAGGCGAGCCGGCGCCCGTGGAAGTCCTGGAAGCCGACCAGCGGGTCCACGTGGAGCATCCGCATCGCCTCCGGGTCCGTCTCGACGACCGCCTCCACGTCCATGCCGCCCATACGAGACAGCATCGCCATCGGCTTCTTGGCCGCCCGGTCGAAGACGATCGCCGCGTAGTACTCCTCGTCGATCTCGCTGGCGCGCTCCACGTAGAGCTCGTGGACCGTGAAACCGCGGATGTCCATGCCGAGGATCGCGCTCGCGTGCTCCTCGGCCTCGTCGCGGTCGTTCGCGAGCTTGATGCCGCCCGCCTTGCCGCGCCCGCCGATCTGGACCTGCGCCTTGATCACCACGGGGAAGCCGAGCTGCTCGGCCGCGTCGACGGCCTCGCGGACCGTAGCGGCGTGCGCGCCGTCCGGCACGGGTACCTCATGCTTCTTGAAGAGCTGCTTGCCCTGGTATTCGAGAAGGTCCATTCCGGATAGATAGAGTGCTCGCCGCCAGAAGCTCTCGCTCGCACCCGGCCGAGCCGGGTGCTTGCGCAAGGCGGGGGCGCTCGACCCTATCGAAAGATCAGATGGCTCTACCGAAAGACGTCAAGTTCGTCACGTTCGACTGCTACGGAACGCTCATCGACTGGGAGACAGGCGTCTTCGACGCGTTCCAGAAGGAGGCCGACCGGGACGGATTCACCATCGACCGCGACGCGCTGATTCCTCGCTTCATCGAGGTTCAGCGCGAGATCCAGCGCGGCTCCTACGAGCTCTACGCAGAGGTGCTGCGCCGGACCGCCGTGCGCGTCGCGGGCGAGCTCGGCTGGGAGCTCGAGCCCTCGCGCTCGAACTTCCTCCCCAACAGCGTGCCGGCCTGGCCACCCTTTCGCGAGACGAACGCGCAGCTCGAGCGCTTCGCCAAGAAGTACGAGGTCGGCATCCTCTCGAACATCGACGACAAGCTGCTCGGGGCCACGCGCCGCCACCTGCGCGTTGACTTCGACCTGGTGGTGACCGCCCAGCAGGTGCGCTCCTACAAGCCTGACCCGGCGCACTTCAAGGAGTGCGCCCGCCGGATCGGCTCGACCAGGAGGAACTGGGTGCACATCGCCTCCGGATACCCCACCGACGTGGCGCCGTGCATTCAGATGAAGACGCCCGTGATCTGGGTCAACAGGCACGGCGAGGAGCCGGAGGGCAAGAAGCCCGACGCCGACGTCCGGACCTTTCGCGACGCCGGCAAGCTGCTGAAGGCCGCTTGAGAGCAGTTTCCGTCAGTCCGGACGCGCTCGTCGTGACGAGCGCGTTCTGGCAGACGAACGCGGTGGCGCTGCGCGCGGGCGGGGAGGCCGTGCTGATCGACTCTCCCTACCTCCCGGACGAGCTCGACGCCCTCCCCGGGCTGCTCGCCGGCGCGGGCTTCGAGCCCGACGGCCTGCTCGCGACGCACGCGGACTTCGACCATCTGCTCGGCCGGCTCGCCTTTCCCGGCCTGACCCTGGGGCTCGGGGAGTCCTCGGTCGAGCGGCTGCGCCGCGAGCCGGGGCAGGCCCAGCGCGAGCTGCGGGACTACGACGCCCAGTTCTACGTGTCCCGGCCCGGGCCGCTGGCGCTCGGGCAGGTCCAGGGGCTGCCGGTGCCGGGCCGCGTCGACCTCGGCACGGGCGAAGGCGCCATCGAGCTCGAGCTGCACCCGGCCGAGGGCCACACCTCCGACGGGATGGCGCTGCTCGCCGAGCCGCTCGGCCTGCTGGTTGTGGGCGACTACCTCTCCGACGTGGAGATCCCGTGGATATCGGACGGTGGCTCGCTCGCGGACTACCGAGCCACGCTGGCCCGGCTTGCCCCGCTGCTGGAGCGGGCCTCGACGGTCGTGCCGGGCCACGGCGCGCCGCACACCCGCGCCGAGGCGCTGCGGCTGCTCGACGAGGACGTCGACTACCTCGACGCGCTCGAGCGCGGGGACGAGCGCGGGGTGCTGCCCGCCGGCCGCGACACGAAGGCCCAGCGCAAGATCCACGCGGAGAACCTCGGGCGCGTCTCCTAGCTGCGCTCGATCACCAGCTTGCGCTCGGGCTCCCGGACCGCCTCCGGCGCCTCCTCCCAGTCGACCACGCGGCTCGTGACCAGCTCGGGACGGAGCCTCCCCTCGAGCACCAGCTCGAGGATCGCCGGGATCGTGGGGCGGGCCTGCGCGCGCCCGATGTGGAAGTTCACGCCGCGCGTGTACATCTCGAGCAACGGCATCGGGGTCTCGGGCTCGAAGAGGATCCCGACACTCGTGCAGTCGCCGCCCGGCTCGGTCGAGCGCAGCGCACAGGCGAGGCTCTCGCGGGTGGCGCCCGCGTCGACGGTGATCGCGTAGGAGCCAAGCTTCCGCGGCGGCGGGCCCTCGTGCACATGAGCGCCGAGCTCCTCCGCCACTCGCAGCCGCTCGGGGTCGTCGTCCAGGTACGTCACCCGGCTCGCGCCGAGTGCGTGCGCGGCGTCGACCGCGTAGAGGCCGATGCTGGGCGCGCCGCCTCCGACGATCAGCACGTCCGCGCCCGGGCGGTGCTCGAGCGGGTGCGCCACGGTACGCCAGCCGTCCGGGATGTTGTCGCTCGCGCTCGCGACCGTGGCGGCCGAGAGGTCATCGGGGATCGGCACGAGCATGTGGTCGGCGAACGGGACCCGCACGAGGTCCGAGAGCGCGCCGCCCCAATCGCCGCCGAAGGCGCCGAAGCCGAACATCGAGTTCTCCGGGACCGTCAGGCAATCTCCGGTCTGGCCGCGCAGGCAGCGCTCGCACTCGCCGCAGGAGATCTGAAACGGCACGACCGCCCGCGTTCCAACCTCGATCTCGGTCATGTCCCCAACCTGCACGACCTCCGCCACGAACTCGTGCCCGAGCGCGATCGGAGCCGGCATCGGGGCCGCGCCCCTAACGATGCTGATGTCGAGGTCGCAGAGCGCGACGGCGAGTGGGCGCACCATCGCGTCGTTCGCCTCGCGCAGGAGCGGATCGGGTGTCTCCTGCCACTCGATGCTGCGGTCATCCGTGATCGTCAGCTGCCTCATGCCGCGGGATCCTCTCGCAAGTCCCCGCCTCCCCGGAGCGAGCCCGGGGCACGGCCGCGCTCAGCTGGCCACGCTGTAGCGGATGTGGGTCACGCCCGGCGACCCGATCACCTGTGCCTGCTGGAGCCCCAGCGCGCCGTCATCCAGCTCGCCGAAGAGTCTCGTGCCGCCGCCCAGGAGCAGCGGCGCCACGTGAATCTGCAGCTCGTCGACGAGCCCGGCCTTCAGGTACTGCTGATCGATGCTCGCGCCTCCGGCCACCTTGACGTCCCTGTCGCCGGCCGCCTCGCGGGCCTGCTCGAGCGCGGACTCGATGCCGTCGGTCACGAACGTGAACGTTGTGTCTGAGAGCGTGAGCGGCTCGCGTGCGTGGTGCGTGAGTACGAACACCGGCACGTGGAAGGGAGGGTCGTCTCCCCACCACCCCTGCCAGGGCTCGGCGCCCCATGGGCCCTCACCACCGCCGAACATTCCCCTGCCCATGACGTATGCGCCCGTCGAGCGGACGTCCTCCTTGACCAGCTCGTCGTCCTGGCCGGTCGACCCACCGGACCCTCCGTGGCTCTCTTTCCAGCTCGCCAGCCCGAAGATCCACTCGTGGAGCCGCTCACCATCCTCGCCGAGCGGGAGCTCGACGCTCGGGTTCGGTCCGGCAACGTAGCCGTCCAGGGACATCGTGATATCGATCTTGACCTTTGTCATTGGTGCTCCTCCGTTCTGGTCAGCCGTCAACGATCAGGAAGGCGAGCTCCGTCTCCCACTTGGAGTAGTCGGGCTCGGTGCCCGGGCTCACCCGCAGATGCTCTACCCCGCACGGGAGCGCGCGGCCACGCTTGCTCTCGTGGCTGTACACGATCCCGTGCCGCTCGGCCCATTCGATCAGCGCCGCCCGCGCGTCGCCCAGGTCCCGCTCGGTCTCGCTGCGGTATGGCCCGACGTGCAGCATCGTGAGGTAGCGGCCCGCCGGCAGGGCGTCATGCCGAACGCGCTCGTCCGCGGGCACCTCGCCGGCCACGGGCACGGCCACCTCGAGCTCGAGCGGCTCGCCGCCGGCGTCGACCTCGTGGGTCCGGATGATCGGCGGCCCGGCGGGCGTGACCCCGTGCTTGCCCAGCCACCCGAACAGCTCGGGGAACGCCGGATCGACGGCGGCCGGCACCCCGCTGGTCACGTGGCACCAGATGCCAACGTAGGGCTGCGCGGCACGATCCTCGATCTGCGGCTTGCGCGCAGCGACGGACTCGGTTGTGTCGGTCATACGGGATGTGACTCGGAAGGCGCCATCAACTCATCGGTCGGGTGGCCTCGAGACCTCGGCCCAAGCCCGCCGCGCGCCGGGAGTCGCATAGAACGGCAGCGGTGAAGGGACCCCGATCCGCCGAGTCAGATCGTCCGCGCTACGTTAACGGCAATAGTTGTCGTCAACGTAGCGCGCGCGGTCGATCGGGCGATCTTCGGAGGCGTCTATGCGCTCGCCGATCGTCGTCGGCGGCCGGCGGGCAGCCCGCGGCTCGGGATGGTTTCCGCGGACCTAATCCGGCACCGGCTCCGGCACCCGCAGCACGGGTTCGGCCAGCGGGTCGTGCACGCGCGCGATCAGCAGCGCCGAGATCGCCATGCCCGCGAACAGCACGAAGCCGAGCGCCCCGAAATCCGCCAGGGCCAGCACGCCGCCGCCCGCCGCCGCGCCGATCATGTAGCCGAGCTGCGAGCTCGCCGTGCGGGCGCCCATCATCGCTCCCGGTCGTCCTGGGAGCTGGGCGAGGCCCAGCGCGCTCGCCGCGGTCGAGCGCAGCGCGGCGAACATTGCCATCGCGCAGAAGAGGCCGAGCGTGAACCACACCGAGGGCGTCAGGTTGAGCACCGGAACCAGGATCGCTCCCATCAGCAGCGCCGACACGACGATCAGCGCCTTGCGCGGGATGCGTTCGGTGACCCGGGCCGTGTTCGTCGAGACGACGAGGAACACGATCGAGCCGACCGACAGCAGGAACCCGACCTCGGACTCGTCAACGCCGTAGTTCTCGATGTAGAACGCGCCCGCGTACGTGAGCTCCGCGGTCCAGGCGGAGTAGGCCACGAGCTCGGCGCCGCTCCAGCGGCGTGCCGAGGGGTCACGGAATACCGCCGCGAGCCCGTCCCCGGCACCGCCGGCGTCGGCGCTCCGCCGGCCCCGCGGCGCGAGCAGGGCCGCCGCGAGCGCCATGCCCGCTATCGCGGCGGGCACCAGGTAGGCGAGCCGCCACGAGCCGCCTTCGGCGAGGAGCCCGATCACCGGGTTGCCCACGATCCAGGCGACCGACTGCGCCCCCACCACCCAGCCGACCGCCCAGGCCGCCTGCTCCGCCCCGAAGTAGGCGGGCACGCCGGCGAAGCCCGCGGAGAGCAGGCACGCAACCCCGACACCTGTGACCACATGGGCGGCGTAGAAAGGGAGCAGCGAGGGAGAGGCGGCGGTGAGCCCGGCGCCCGCGAGCGCGAACAGCGCCCCGGTCAGGAGCAGCGGCCGCACGCCCGTCCGGTCGATCAGCGGCCCGATCGCGAGCGAGACCGCGACCGCCGTGGCGGCGAGCACCGAGCGGGCGAGGCCGACCTCGCTGAGGCTCGCGTCCAGGTCGCGCCCGATCTCGACGATGATCGGGGCGAGGACGACGATCGCGGACTGGGTCGCGACCGTCGCCAGCACGAGCGGCAGGAGCGCCCGGCCGCGAGCGCTCACGAGCCGGCCGTGCGCAGCGCTCGCGACGGCTCCCGCACCGCAAGCCCGAAGCGCGGCTCTGGCTCGGCCTCTCCTCGCAGGACGGCCGCCACCTGCTCGGCGAGAGCAGGGCCGTGCTTGTAGCCGTGGCCGGAGCCGCCACCGAGCAGCCATACCCGCTCGTGCTCCGGGTGGCGGGCGAACAGGAAGTTCGCGTCCGGCGTGAGCGAGTAGTGGCAGACGGGCGCCGAGCGCACGCTCGCGCCCGCGAGCGCGGGGAAGCGGTGGCCCAGGTAGTCGCACGAGCGCCGGATCCGCTCGTCTGTGGCGCGCTCAGGCCGCTCGTCCGGGTCGATTTCCGGGCCCTCGGCGTCGTTCGACACCTTCATCCCGTGCGGCTCCACGAGCCCGTGGCCGTAGAAGGAGCTGTCGAAGTCGAGCCAGCCCGGCACGGACGGGGTGGCCCACTCGGGCGGCGTGTCGAACAGGCATACGTCTTGGCGCGTGACCCTGAGCGGCACGAGCGCCGGAAAGAGTCGCGCGAGCCAGGCGCCGCAGGCCCAGATCACGTGGTCGGCCTCGAGCACCCGGCCATCGGCCAGCGACACCGCCTCGCCGGCGGGCGTGGCAAGCGCCCGCTCCTCGCGCAGCCCGCCCTCGCGCGCCCGGGCGACGAGCGCCCGCACGCCGTCCCCGGCGCGCAGCACTCCGGCCTCCGGCTCAAACAGCGCGAAGTCCAGATCGTCGACGCGCAGGCTCGGGAACAAGCGCGCGGCCTCGGCCGGTTCCAGCCGCTCGACGGGGATCCCCGCGGCGCTCATCGCATTCTCGCTCTCCGCCTCCCAGCCGCCGTCACGGTGGACGAACCACACGACGCCCGCCTCGATCAGCACACCCCGGTCCAGTTCGCGCCACAGCGATCGCCCCCTGTACGCAAGTTCTGTGTAAAGCTGGTCCGCGCCGTGCGAGTAGCGGAGCATGCGCGTCTCGCCGCCCGACTCCGAGCGCGGGTCCCCAGGCTCGTACCGGTCGACGAGCGTGACCTCCCAGCCGTCGCGCACGAGGCGGTCGGCCAGCGCCGAACCGAAGATCCCGGCCCCGACGACGAGCGCCGACGGCACGGGCTAGATGGTTGATTCCGCGGCGGTGGGGCGCGCGCGGGGTCGTGGGATCAGCCATCTAATGAATGACGGCGATGGTGTCGCCGGTGGCGACCGAGCCGCCCTCGGAGACGCTCAGCTCCTCGACCGTTCCCGCGGTCGGCGCGGTGATCTCGTTCTCCATCTTCATCGCCTCGATCACGCAGACGAGCGCGCCCTCGTCGACCTGCGCGCCCTTCTCGACCGCGACCCTCAGGACGGTGCCCTGGATCGGGGAGATGAGGGCTCCGGGCGTGCCCCCTCCGCCGTCGCTCTTGCGCTCACGGCGGGGCGCCTTGCGCATGCCGCCGCCGGCCGGAGCGGCGCCGTTGGGCGTCAGCGCGTCTCCGATCACCTTGACGTCGAAGCGGCGCCCCGATACCTCGACCGCGTAGTCGCGCTCTACCTTCTCGTCCTCGGGCTCGCCGTCGCCGGCCGCGCCTGGGGAAGGCGAGCTGTGCCAGCCAGTCCTGATCCTCGACCAGGTCGCGGCAGGTCTCGCCCGCGGCCCACTGCTCGGACGCGAGGAGCGCCCGGTGGAAGGGGACGAGCGTCTGAAGTCCCTCGATCTCGTACTCCCCGAGCGCCCGCAGCATGCGCCGGGTGGAGGCGCTCCGGTCGACGTCCCAGACGATCAGCTTGGCGATCATCGGGTCGTAGAGTGGGAGCACCTCGTAGCCCTCCTCGGCGCCCGAGTCCACGCGCACGAACGGCCCGGAGGGCTCGCGGTAGGAGCCGATCCGCCCGGGGGCGGGAGCGAACTTCTTCGAGGCGTCCTCGGCGTTGATGCGGCACTCGATCGCGTGCCCGCGGAGGACCACGTCCTCCTGGGCGTATGCGAGCGGCTCGCCGGCGGCGATCTTGATCTGCTCGCGCACGATGTCGATGCCGGTGACCATCTCGGTCACGCAGTGCTCCACCTGCACGCGCGTGTTCATCTCGAGGAAGTAGTAGTCGCCGTCCTGGAGCAGGCCCTCGATCGTGCCGGCGCTCCGGTAGCCGACCGCGCGCGAGGCGTCGGTGCCGATTTTCCCGATCCGCTCGCGCAGCTCGGGATCGACGGCCGGCGCCGGCGACTCTTCGATCAGCTTCTGATGGCGGCGCTGCACCGAGCAGTCGCGCTCGAACAGATGGATCACGTTGCCGTGCGCGTCGGCCAGCACCTGCACCTCGACGTGGCGCGGATCGGGCAGGTAGCGCTCCACGTAGACCGTCGCGTCCGAGAAGAACTTCTCGCCCTCGCGCGCCGCGCCCTCGAAGGCCTTCTCGAGCTCGTCCTCGGACTCGGCCACGCGGAAGCCCTTGCCGCCACCGCCGCCCGCCGCCTTGATCGCGACCGGGTAGCCGACCGACTCGTCGATCACCCGGCGCGCGTCGTCGACCGTCTCGACCGGGTCGGTCGTGCCCGGCACGATCGGCACCCCGGCGTCGCGCATGAGCTCGCGCGCCCTCGTCTTCGAGCCCATCGCCTCGATCGCCTCCGCCGGCGGCCCGATGAACACCACTCCCGCCTCCTCGCAGGCGCGCGCGAAGGCCGCGTTCTCAGCCAGGAACCCATAGCCGGGATGGATTGCCTCGGCGCCCGACCGGCGGGCGACGTCGAGGATCTTCTCGACCACCAGGTAGCTCTCGTTCGCCGGCCCCGGCCCGAGCAGGTAGGCCTCGCCCGCGCGGCGCACATGCGGCGCATCGCGATCCGGCTCGGAGTACACGGCCACGCTCGCCACACCAAGCTCCTCGAGCGTGCGCATGACGCGAATCGCTATTTCGCCGCGGTTCGCGACGAGCACCTTCTCGAACATGGGGGGCCGGGAGGTTATTCGACGCTCTCCATAATGGGGTGAGTGAAGAAGGCCGCCGCTCCGGTTGCCGCCGCGGCGGCTGCGCTCGCGCTCGCGGCGCCCGCCGAGGCCGGCTTGCAGTTCGAGCGCTGCGGTCTTTTCGGATTCCAGTGCGCGCGCCTGACCGTCCCGCTCGATCGGGCCGGCGCCGTTCCGGGCCGGGTCTCACTGTTCGTCAAGCGCGTCCGTGCGCGCGTGCGGCCCGCTCGCGGGGCCCTGTTCGTCCTGGCCGGCGGACCGGGGCAGTCGGCGACGGCGTCCTTCGGCGGCGACGCCCTGTCCGTCCTGCACCCCACCTACCGGCGGCGTGACCTCATCATCCTCGACCAGCGCGGGACGGGTAGGTCGGGCGTCCTGCGCTGCCGGCCGCTCGAGCGCGCCAACCTGCTCAAGGCCGGCGCGGCGGCGGGCCGCTGCGCGGCCGTGCTCGGGCCGCGACGGGCGTTCTACACGAGCCGTGACTCGGTCGAGGACATCGAGGCGGTCCGGCTCGCGCTCGGCTATGAGCGCATCGCGCTGTTCGGAACCTCGTACGGGACGAAGGTCGCGCTCGGCTACGCGCTCGCGCACCCGGGGAACGTCGAGCGTCTCGTGCTCGACTCGGTGGTCGAGGCCGAGGGCCCGAACGGGCTCTACCTCGACACCCTCGAAGCCGTGCCGCGCGTCCTGCGAGCGCTGTGCCGTTCGGGCTGCGGGGAGTTCACCGACGACCCGGTGGCCGACGTGCGGAAGCTGGTCAGGCAGCTGGCCCGGCGGCGGCTGCGCGGTCGGGTCGTGGGTCCCCGCGGGCGCGTCCTGCGCCGGTCGATGGATCGCGGAGACCTGCTCGCGGTCCTCCTCGGAGGGGATCTCAACCCCGTCCTGAGGGCAGGCTTTCCGGGCGCCGTCCGCGCGGCGCTTGCGGGCGACGCCGCCCCGCTGCTCCGCCTGCGGTCGCGGGCGTTCGCGGTCGACGGCACCCCGCCCCCGCCGGGGGTGCTGAGCTCGATGCTCTACACCGCCACGACCTGCGAGGAGACGCGCTTCCCGTGGCCGCGCGCCACCCCGCCGGAAGAGACGCTCCGGCGGGCGCAGGCAGAGGCCACGGCGGCGATCCTGCCGGACGACGCGTTCGACCCCTTCGACCGCGCCACCGCGGTCGACAACGACCTGATCGAGCTGTGCGGGCGCTGGCCGGCCGCCGCCGCCGCGCCGGATTTCGCCCCCGGCCCGGTCCCCGACGTGCCGGTGCTGCTCATGGAGGGCCAGGACGACCTTCGCACGCCGGTGGAGAATGCCCGGCGCGTGGCGGATCAGTTCCCGCGCTCGCGCCTGCTCGTGGCGCCGGAGACGGGCCACGGTGCCCTCGGCGCCGATCCCAGCGGCTGCGCGAATGCGGCCTTCGCGAGGTTCATGCAGGGCAAACGGTTCAGGACGAGCTGCCCGCGCGAGCCGCGGCTCTTCCCTGCGACGCCGCCCCCGCCGGGGCGCCTCGGCCGGGTGCGGCCGGTCGCCGGCGTGCCCGGTGCGCGCGGTCGCGTCCTGGCCGCCATCGAGCTGACCCTGCGTGACGTCGGCGATGATGCGCTCACCGCCCCGATCGTCGATCCCGAGGATCCCGACCTCGCCCGCGGGGGAGGCCTCCGGGGCGGCAGCTACCGCGTGGACCTGGCCTTGGCTCTCCAGCTGCGCCGGCTGGCGTTCGTGCCCGGCGTGCGGCTGACCGGCCGTGTGGAGAGCTTCTTCCGCTCGCGGCGCCGGCGCGGCAGCATCCGCGTGCTCGGAGGACGGGGCGTGCCGGGCGGCGTGGTCACGATCCGCGGCACGCGCGTTCGCGGGACGCTCGGCGGCCGCCGCGTGAGCGCCCGGCTCGACCCGACCCCGCAGGCCGCCAGGGTCCGGGCCACGGCAGCGCGGCCGGCCCGCGGCGAGCGTTGAGCGCCTCGCGTTCCCGTCAGGCCGCCAGCACCGCGTCGCGCTCAGGCTCGCTCGCCCGCGCCTGCGCCACGATCTCGCCACCGCGCGCGGGCGTGAGGAAGATCGCGCGGCGGTTCGGGCGCTCGGGCCGCGCGTCCGCCGGGCGGAGCTCGAGCCGGCGGGCGAGCGTCTGCAGCACGATCCGCATCTCGAGCTGCGCGAAGCTCGCGCCGATGCAGCGCCGCACGCCGCCGCCGAACGGGATCCAGGTGTAGGTCCCTCCCTGCCCCTCGAGGAAGCGCTCGGGCCGGAAGGCGAGCGGGTCCGGATACACGTCCGCCCGCCGGTGCATGAGGTAGATGCAGGGCGCCACGTTCACTCCCGCCGGCAGCAGCCGGCCGCCGATCTCCATCGGCTCCTTCAGCCGCCGCAGCACGATCGAGACGGTCGGCCGCAGCCGGAGCGTCTCCTTGACGACGGCGTCAGCGTAGTCGTCGTCGCCGTCGCGGAGGCGCTCGAGTATCTCCGGGTGCCGGACGAGCCGCTCGAGCGCCCAGGTCAGCGAGGTCGCCGTGGTCTCGTGGCCGGCCACCAGCAGCGTCACGAGCTCGTCGCGCAGCTCCTGGTCCGACATCGGGCTGCCGTCCTCGTGCCGGGCCTGGAGCAGGAGCGACATGATGTCCTCGCGCTGCTCGAGGTCGCCGGCGTTGCGGCGTGCGCGGATCTCCTCGTACACGAGCGAGTCGGCCGGGTCGAGCACGCGCCGGAACAGCTTCATGCGCGCCACCCGCTTGGGCCCGAGCGCAGCCAGCAGCCCCATGCGGCGAGGGTCGCCGCCGAAGCGGAGGGCATCCGACAGCGATCCTCCGAGGCGCTCCTTGCGCTCCCCGTCCTGGACGCCGAAGACCGTCCGCATGATCACCTCGAGGGTGAGCGCCTGCATGCTGGGCAGGGCTTTCAGCGGGCGCCCGAGCGGCCAGCGGTCAAGCTCGGCTCGGGCGACCTCGGCGATCGTGGCGGCGTATCCCTTGAGCCGCTCGCCGTGGAAAGGAGGCAGCATCAGCTTGCGCTGGCTCATGTGGGCGGCGTCGTCGAGCAGCAGCACGGAGTTGCTGCCGAGCACCGGCAGCAGCACGATGTTGGCCTCGCCGGCGTGGAGCAGCCGCGGGTCGCCCGTGAACACCTGCTTGACGGCATCGGGGTCGCTGAGGAAGACCCAGGTGCCCTCGTGGGTGATCCTGAGGGTGAAGCCGTCGCCGTAGCGGCGCCTGCACTCCTCCATGTAGGCGGACGGGCGGACGAGCCAGCGGAGCGTCTGGAGTGCGCGAGGGGTGGTCGGGCCGGGCGGAAGGCTTGGGTTCACTACCCAAACCGTACGGGACCCCTATGCCAGCGCGCGCCCCACCAGCCCCGCGTGCGCCTCCACCTCGCGCGCGAAGCGCTCGAAGTCGCGCGCGTACAGCTGCTGGGGGCCGTCGCAGAGCGCGAGCTCCGGATCCTCAGCCACCTCGACGATGATCCCGTCCGCGCCCACCGCCGCCGCCGCCCGTGACAGCGGCCCGACGAGCCGCCGGTCGCCGGAGGCGTGACTTGGATCGACGATCACCGGCAGGTGCGTGTGCAGCTTGAGCCAGGGCACGGCGCCGAGGTCGAGCGTGAAGCGCATGGCGGTGTCGAAGGTCCTGATGCCGCGCTCGCACAGGATCACGCGCTCGTTTCCCTCCTTGAGCACGTAGTCGGCCGCCTGGAGGAGCTCGTCGAGGGTGGAGGAGAGGCCGCGCTTGAGGAGCACCGGCTTGCCGAGCTTCCCCACCACCTCGAGCAGCCCGTAGTTCTGCATGTTGCGGGCGCCGACCTGGATCACGTCGACCACGTCGGCGAAGCGGTCGGCCAGCTCCACCGCCGTCATCTCGCTCACGACCGGCAGGCCGGTCTCCGCGCGGACCTCGCCGAGGATGGAGAGCGCCTCGAAGCCGAGCCCCTGGAACGAGAACGGCGAGGTCCGGGGCTTGAAGGCGCCGCCGCGCAGCATCGAGGCGCCGGCGTCGGCCACCGCCCGCGCCACGACGCGCGTCTGGTCGGGCGTCTCCACCGTGCACGGACCGGCGATCAGGCAGAACGTCTCCCCGCCGCCCACACGGCGGCCGTCGACGTCGAAGACGGTCGGCTCGTGATGCGAGAGCTCGCTCGAGGCGAGCTTGTACGGGCGTGAGATGGGGATCACCTGGTCCACGCCCGGCAGCCCCTCGAGGCCCATCTCGCGGACTCCCTCGGGATCGCCGATCGCCCCGATCGCGGTGGTGAGCTCCCCCGGCATCACCTTGGCGTGCACCCCCGCGGCCTCGAGCCGCTCGACGACCGCCTCGATCTGGGCGGGCGTCGCGTCGGGTGTCATCACGACCATCACGGGTTCAGGACGCTCGGCTCCGGCCGGGAGGCAGGAGCGCCCGCCTCCTGCTGCATGCGCCGCCTCTCTCGGTCCCGGTGCTCGCGCACGATCGTCACGATCAGGAGCACGACGACGCCGAGCGGGAACGGCACCAGCACCCAGGTCGGGATCCCGAGCCCGGCCTTGATGAGGAGCGCGACGCCGGCGCCGATCAGGACCGTCGCGAGCGTCGTGCGCAGCACGGCCGGCTCGACACGCACGGACCAGTGGCTGCCGAGCCAGACGCCGGGCACCGATCCGATGAGGATGTTCCCGGCGAGCCCGAAGTCGACGTTCCCGGCCACGATGTGAGCCAGCCCCGCCGCCCACAGCAGGATCGCCGCGTGGAAGACGTCGGTTCCGACCACGCGCGTCGGCACGAGCCGGAACAGCAGGATCAGCCCGACCGCGATCAGCGCGCCGCTGCCGGCCGAGGTCACGCCGAGCACGAAGCCGACGCACACGCCGAGCACGACCGCCGCGATCTTGTGGCGGCGCTCCATCGGGATCGACTCGCGCTCGCGCGCGTGCATGCTCTTCAGAAAGGCGCGGATGAGCGTCGCGATGCCGGTCAGGAGCAGCGCCACAGCGAGGATCGTGAGCAGCAGGTCGTCGAAGTCCCGGCCCGCCCACTCCTCGAGCAACGTGAGCACGTAGACGCCGCCCACGGCCGCCGGGACCGAGCCGAACGCCATCCACTTCGACAGCTCGAAGTCGACCGTGCGCTGACGCCAGTGCTTGTAGCCGCCGACGGTCTTGGTGACGGCGGCGTAGGCGAGGTCGGTGCCGACGGCGGTCACGGGTGCTACCCCGAAGACGAGGATCAGCAATCGGGGTCATCAGCGACCCCCCGCCGATGCCGGTCATTCCCACCAGGATGCCGACCCCGAGGCCGAAGCCGATGAGGGCTAGGTCCATGCGCCGGGGAGCCTAGACAGCGGGCGCCTACAGGACCATCCCTGCACCGACGGTGTCGTTCGTCGACTCGTCGATGAGGATGAAGCTGCCGGTC
The DNA here is from genome assembly GCA_963757815.1 of uncultured Thermoleophilaceae bacterium. Classification (GTDB taxonomy): domain Bacteria; phylum Actinomycetota; class Thermoleophilia; order Solirubrobacterales; family Thermoleophilaceae; genus JACVRW01. The sequence goes on from CAVWSN010000018.1 coordinate 500,236, forward strand.
GCGCGGTTGCGCCGGTACTGGTCCACGAACAGCGGAGACGAGAGACGGATCTTGAGGCGGCCGATCTCGTTGAGCTCGAGACCGTTGGCCTGCTCGTCGCGGTGCAGCGTGTTGACGTCGATGCGGTAGCGCACCTCGTCGACCTTTGCGAGCGCCGTGCGGGTCGTGTGCTTGATCCGGTAGCGGCCGGACGGCGACAGCGGGCGCTCTGACATCCAGCAGACCATGGCGTCGATCTCGCGCGCCTCGATCGGGCGGTTGTGGTCGCGGCAGATCATGTCCCCGCGCGACACGTCGACGTCGTCCTCGAGGTGGATAGTGACCGACAGCGGCGGGTAGGCCTCCTCCATCTCGCCGTCGTAGCTGTCGATCCCCACGATGCGGCTCTCGCGCCCGGACGGGAGCACCACCACCTCGTCGCCCGCGCGGAAGACTCCCGAGGCCACCTCGCCGGCGTAGCCGCGGTAGTCGTGGTGCTCGTCGGTCATCGGCCGGACCACCCACTGCACGGGGAAGCGCGCGTCCTGCAGGTTGCGATCCGAGGCCACGAAGACGTGCTCGAGGTGATAGAGCAGCGACGGCCCCTCGTACCAGGGCATGCGCTCGGACCGCTCGACCACGTTGTCGCCGTGAAGCGCAGAGATCGGGATGAAGGTCAGGTCGTGCACGTCCAGCTTTGCCGCCCAGCCCGAGAACTCCCCCGTGATCCGCTCGAAGACCTCCTGGTCGAAGTCGACCAGGTCCATCTTGTTCACGCACACGACCATGTGCGGGATGCGCAGCAGCGAGGCGATGAACGCGTGCCGGCGCGACTGCTCAACAACGCCGTTGCGCGCGTCGATGAGGATCAGCGCGAGGTCGGCCGTGGAGGCGCCCGTGACCATGTTGCGCGTGTACTGCTCGTGGCCGGGCGTGTCGGCGATGATGAACTTGCGCCGCGGCGTGTGGAAGTAGCGGTAGGCCACGTCGATCGTGATGCCCTGCTCGCGCTCGGCGCGCAGGCCGTCGGTGAGCAGGGCGAGGTTCACGTAACCGTCGCCGCGCCTACGGGAGGTCTCTTCGACGTGCTCGAGCTGGTCCTCGAAGATCGACTTCGTGTCGTAGAGGAGCCGCCCGATCAGCGTCGACTTGCCGTCGTCCACCGATCCGGCGGTGGCGAAGCGCACCAGCTCCGCCGCGCGCTCCGCTACCGGAGGCGCCCCGTTGGAGGAGACGGCGCTCAGAAGTAGCCCTCCTTCTTGCGGTCCTCCATCGCGGCCTCCGAGATGCGGTCGTCGGCGCGCGTCTCGCCGCGCTCGGTGATGCGGGTGGCGGCGATCTCGCGCACCACCTCCTCGAGGCTCACGGCGCTCGAGCGAACCGCGCCCGTGCAGCTCATGTCCCCGACCGTGCGGAAGCGCACCGACTCCTCGAAGGGCGCCTCGCCGGGCAGCAGCTCGACGAAGTTCGAGATCGCGTAGAGCATTCCGTCGCGCTTGAAGACCTCGCGCATGTGGGCGAAGTAGATCGAGGGCAGATCGATGCCCTCGGCGCGGATGTACTCCCAGACGTCGAGCTCGGTCCAGTTCGAGAGCGGGAACACGCGCACGTGCTCGCCCGGCTTGACGAAGCCGTTGTAGAGGTTCCAGAGCTCGGGGCGCTGGACCTTGGGGTCCCACTGGCCGAAGTCGTCCCGGAACGACAGGATGCGCTCCTTCGCGCGCGCCCGCTCCTCGTCGCGGCGGGCGCCGCCGAACGCCGCCTTGAAGCCGTGCTCCTCGATGGCATCGAGCAGCGTGACCGACTGGAGCCGGTTGCGTGACGCGCGCGGCCCGAGCTCCTCGACGACGCGGCCATTGTCGATCGAGTCCTGCACCGAGGCCACGACGAGCCGGGCGCCCATCGCGTCGACCATCTGGTCGCGGTACTCGATCACCTCGGGGAAGTTGTGGCCCGTGTCCACGTGCATCACCGGGAACGGCAGCGCCCCCGGCCAGAAGGCCTTGCGCGCGAGGTGCAGCAGCACGGCGGAGTCCTTGCCGCCCGAGAACAGCAAGACACCGCGCTCGAGCTCGGCCGCCACCTCGCGGATCACGTGGATGGCCTCGGACTCCAGCGCCCGAAGATGGGAGATCTCGTAGTTCATCCGCTCTTCGGGCGGCACAATACGCGGGATCTCGACGGTACTCATGGCGCTGGCTTGATGGGCGGTGCTAGACGTGCAGGCCGCACTCGGTCTTCTCCTGCCCGGCCCAACGGCCCTCGCGACCGTTGCCCGGCAGGGTGCAGGGGGCACACCCGATCGACTCGTACCCCCTGTCGTGCAGCGGATGGTAGGGCAGATCGTGCTCGTTCACGTAATTCCACACGTCCCGGTCGCTCCAGTCGGCGAGGGGATTGAACTTCCATACCCCCCGCGCCTCGTCCCATTCCACGCTCTCCGCGTCCGCTCGGGTGGGCGATTGCTCGCGGCGAATGCCGGTGATCCAGGCGTCGACGCCTGCAAGAGCCTGCCCAAGCGCCTCGACCTTCCGCGAGCCGCAGCAATTGCCGGCGCTCCAGGGCGTGCCGTTCGGCGGCGTGGCGTCCATCACCTCGACCCTGAGGCCGTAGCGGTCCTCGACCTTGCGCCAGACCTCGTATGTCTCGGGGAACAGCACGCCGGTATCGATCGTGAACACGCGGGCCGACGGCTCGATGCGCATCAGCAGGTCGATCAGGACCGTCTCCTCCTTCTGGAAGGAGCAGGCCATCACGAGCCGCGGGTGGTGGCGCTCGATCGCGAGCTGGAGGGTGTCCTCGGCTGTGGCCGGGCGCAAGCCGCCGGCTCGGCCGGCGGCGCCGCGATTCTCTACACCGCGCATTCGCCCTCACCCCGGATGACCTGGAAGGGCTCCTTGCGCTGCCAGTCGATGAAGTGGCTCATGTTCTCGAGGCTGAACTCGATCGGGAGGGCGAGCTCGCGCACCTCGTCCTCGAAGCGCTTCGTGCCGGCGCGCTCCGCGTAGGCGTTGAACTCCTCGCCGTCCTCGCGTTCGGCCTCGTACATGCGGATCCAGCGCTCCACCGCCTCGGGCACGCGCTTGGCGGCGAGTCGGACCTTGAGCCTGGTGCCGTACAGCACCTCCCCGCCCTCGTAGCGGCCGCCGATGTGGGCCACGTAGGCGGGAATCGTGTGCTCGCCCACCTTGATCGACGCGCCGTAGAAGCCGATGTTGGCGATGTGGTGCTGGCTGCAGCCGTTGGGGCAGCCGGACATCTTGATGTGGATCCGCTTCGTGAGCGGGTCGTCGATGCCCATCTCCTCGATCCGCTCCATCACGGCGCGGTTGAGACCCATCGAGCTGGTGATGCCGAGCTTGCAGGAGTCGGTGCCGGGGCACGAGACCGTGTCCACGATCTGGCTGGCGCCGGCCTCGCCGAGGCCGAGGTCGCTGAGCGCGTTCCACACCTCGTAGAGCGACTCGTTGCGGACCCAGCGCAGCAGCAGGTTCTGCTCGACGGTCGTGCGCGCGTAGCCGCCCGAGTAGTTGCGCATGATGGCGGCGAGGCCACGGAGCTGCTCCGGCGTCAGGTCGCCTCGGATCACCCGCACCTGGACGCTCGAGAACCCGTCCTGCCGCTGCGGCTCGATGTTCGAGGCGCGGAAGCGCTCGAAGGGGGCGCCGTCGCCGTTTGGCTGGGCGTAGTGGGCGAGCGGCAGCGGGGCGTTCCCCTCCTCGTCGTGCTCGAAGAGCAGCGGCGCGGGGTCGAAGTCGCGCTCGGCGACCCAGTCGCCCTGGAGCTCCTCCTCGACCTGCTCGCGGAAGGCGTCGATTCCGATCTTGTCGATCAGGACCTTGATGCGCGCCCTGGCGCGATTCACGCGCAGCCACTCCTGGCGGTCGAAGATGCGGAAGACCGCCTCCGAGACCTTGAGGTAGTCGCCGTTGTCGAGCTCGACGAACTCGTAGAGCGTCGGCGCGACACGCGGCATGATCGAGGTGCCGCCGCCCACGCGGATCTCCACGCCGCGGACGCCGTCGCGCTCGCGCGGGATGAACGCGATGTCGTGGATACCGGTGATAGCGCGGTCCTCGTCGGTCGCCGTGAAGGCGGTCTTGACCTTGCGCGGCATCAGCTGCGTCGTCGGGTGGCGCACGAAGTAGCGCACGTACGCGCCCGCGTATGGGGTGATGTCGAACAGCTCACCCTCGGTGATGCCGGCCCAGGGGTCGCCGGTCACGTTGCGGACGGTGTTGCCGCAGCCCTCGCGCGAGGAGAGGCCGGAGTCGGATATGCGGCGGATCAGCTCGGCGGCGTCGCGCAGCGGGACGTGATGGATCTGGATGTTCTGGCGGGTGGTGATGTGGCCCTTGTTGAGCGGGGCGTACTCCTCGATCACGTCCGCGAACGTCTCCAGCTGCGCAGGCGTGACGCCGCCCATCGGCAGCTTCACGCGGATCATCTGGACGTCCGCCTGGCGCTGGCCGTACACCCCCTGCTTGAGCCGGAAGCCGATGAACTCGTCCTCGGCGGTGTCGCCCTCGAGGAACTTCTCGGCCTCGTTGTCGAAGTCGTCGAACTCGCGCTCCAGGATGGGGATCACGTGGCCCGGGACGTTGTCGTAGACCTCGGGGTTTTCGAGCGAGCCCTTCCTGCCTTTGCCCTTCTGTTCCTTGGGCTCGATCGAGACGGGTTCCATGGGTTCGATTCCTCGCTGTAGCCGGGGCGCCGTCTGCCTGAGCGGTCCAAAGTACCAAAACCCGGTCGGGTTTTCAGCATTATCGGTCGCGGACGTGTTTGCAGGGGTCGGTGGCGCTCGGCGGGGTGGCGCCGGGTTGGTCTCGCGTATGGGCTGGGGAAGGGGTGGGGCTCGGAGTGCTCGAGCCATCCTGGATTGGTGGTCCAGGAGCCCGCCCAAAGCAGGACGGCACGCCCGATCCAGGATTCACCGGGGCCGTTGTCCCGCACCCATTCCCCAGCCTAACCCGGCCGGCGGAGAGCGACCCGGGACGCTCCCTAAGCGCTCACAGCCCGCCGGTAGCGGTACACCGCCAGCCCGGCGAACACGACGATCAGGCCGATGCACCAGGCCACGGCCGCCCAGACGTCGTTGTTGTGCGGCGCGTCCACCCAGAGCGCGCGCAGGGCGTCGACCACGGTCGAGAACGGGTTCGCCTCGGCGAACGCCTCGAGCCAGGAGGGCATCGACTCCGGCGGCACGAACGCCGACGAGGCGAACGTGAGCGGGAAGATCAGCATGAAGCCGAGCGCCTGCGCGCCCTCGGCCGAGCTCGTGCTCAGCGCGACGAAGGCGAAGATCCACGAGAAGGCGTAGCCGAACAGGATGCAGAGGGCGAAGCCCGCGATCACCTCGATCGGGCTCGAGGAGAACGAGAAGCCGACGATCAGCCCCACGCCGACCATCACCGCGATCGAGATCGCGTTGGTGGCGACGTCGGCGAGCGTGCGCCCGCCGAGCACCGCCGAACGCGCCATCGGCAGCGAGCGGAAGCGGTCGATCAGGCCCTTGCGGAGGTCGTCTGAGAGGCCGATGGCGGTGACGAAGCCGCCGAACGCCATCGTCTGGATCACGATGCCCGGCATCAGGAAGTCGACGTAGTCGTAGCCCGGCGTCTGGATCGCGCCGCCGAACACGTAGACGAACAGCAGCACGAACATGACCGGCTGGATCGTGAACGAGACCCACAGGTCCGGCTGGCGCGGGATCCGCAGCAGGTTGCGCTTGGCGATGACCGCCGTGTCGGCGACCGCGTAGGCGAGGGCGCTCATGCCGCACGCTCCTCGAGCTCGGCCTCGCCGGCCTCCGGTTCCTCCTCGTCTGGCTCAGCGGCGTGGCCGGTGAGCGTGATGAAGACGTCGTCGAGCGTGGGCCGGTGCACCGCGATGTCGTCGATCCCCACGCCGGCGTCGTCGAGACGACGAACTGCCTCGGCGATGCCGCCGCGGCCGCGGCTCAGCGGCAGCGCGAGCACGCCGGCCTCGCACTTCGGGCGATCCTCGGCGAGCGGCACGAGCGCCTCGATGGCGGCTTCGGTCGACGCGCCGTCGCAGAGCGTCACCTCGAGCCGCTCGCCGCCGACGCGGTCCTTGAGCTGGTCCGAGGTGCCCTCGGCGATCACCTGACCCTGGTCGATCACGGCGATCGAGTCGGCCAGGCGGTCCGCCTCGTCCAGGTACTGCGTGGTGAGGAGCACGGTCGTTCCGGCCGCCACGCGCGCCTCGATCGTCTCCCAGAGCTGGAGCCGGCTGCGCGGGTCGAGCCCGGTGGTGGGCTCATCGAGGAAGATCACCGGCGGGCGGACCACGAGCGCCGCCGCCAGGTCGAGCCGGCGGCGCATGCCGCCCGAGTAGGTCTTCGCGAGCCGGTCCGCGGCGTCGGTCAGGGAGAAGCGCTCGAGCAGCTCGCTGGCGCGCTCGTCTGCCGCCCTGCGGCCCATGTGGTAGAGCCGGCCCACCATCTCGAGGTTCTCGTGCCCGGTCAGGTTCTCGTCGACCGCCGCGTACTGGCCGGCGAGGCCGATCTGGGATCGGAGCGCGGAAGCGTCCCGGACCACGTCGAGCCCGGCAACGCGCGCGGAGCCGGCGTCCGGCTTGAGCAGCGTGGTGAGGATGCGCACGGCGGTGGTCTTGCCGGCCCCGTTCGGGCCGAGCAGGCCCAGCACGGTGCCCCGTGGTACCTCGAGGTCGATCCCGTCGAGGGCGTGCACGTCCTTGAATGACTTCCTCAGATCGTGAGCTTCGATGGCTACGTCGGGCATGCCCAGCACTCTAGGGAGCGCCCCAGGGCACCTGATCGCCCCAGGGCGACGGGCCCGCGGGGTCGCGGCTGGTGCCCTCGAACAGCCCGGCGCGTGCCCACGGGCTGATCGCCGGGCCCGCGGCTGCCGGCGGTGGCGCGGTATCGCGCAGGAACTGCTCGATCGCGGCGGCGATCGCCGCGGCCTCCTCGGGCGACGCCGACTGGCGGACCTCGATCCGGGGGCGCGCGGGGCGGTGCTTGCCGTTCCTCGTCACGGGCCGGATAGCGTAGATGCCCGTGCCCGAGATACCCGTCTTCCCCCAGGAGGCCGTGCTCGGCGCGATCTCGCCCTTGGAGGCGATCGACAGGGTGCGCGAGGGCTTCGTCGAGTACGCGAGCGGGAGCTGGCAGATGCCGCCCAAGACGTACCTCGACGCCTCCCCGCACGGCGACTTCCGCGCGATGCCGGCCAAGGGGGCGGGACTCGCGATCCTCAAGTGGGTCACCTCGTTTCCGCGCAACCCGGAGTCGGGGCGGCCCGTGGTGATGGGGGTGATCTGCGTCTCGTCGGCGGTCGACGGGGAGCCGCTCGCGCTCGTGGACGTCCGCTCGATCACCGCGCTGCGGACGGGCGCCGTCGCGGCCGTGGCCGCCCAGGAGCTCGCCCGCGAGGACGCGACGAGCGTGGGAGTCATCGGCTGCGGGCTGCACGGGAGCTGGGCCGCGCGCTGCCTCGCCGACGCCGAGTACGGGCCCGGAATCTGCTTCGACCCCGATCCCGAGGCGGCGGGGACGCTCGCCGGTGAGCTCGGCTGGGAGGCCGGCAGCCGCGAAGACGCGCTCGCCTGCGATGTCGTCACCTGCGTCACGCCCGGAACCGAGCCGGTCGTCCGCGCCGGCGACCTGCGCGCCGGACTGCACTTGAACATGCTGGGTGCCGACGGCCCGGGCAAGGCGGAGGCCGAGCCCGAGGCGGTGGCCCGCGCCGAGCTCTTCTGCGACGAGTGGACGCAGGCGAGCCACGGCGGCGAGCTGACCGCGCGCGGTCGCGGCCGGCCTCGTCACGCGCGAGCGTGTGACCGAGCTCGGCGCTGTGCTGACCGGCGCCGCGCCGGGCCGCTCCGGACCTGATGCCGTGACGCTGTTCGACTCCACCGGGCTCGCGATCCAGGACCTCGCTCTCTGTGTGGCATTGCTCGAATCTCACACAGCGGGCCTGGTGGCTCCAGCTACTGTCCGGCTCTAGTCCGCTCCCCGATGCTCCGATACCCGTCTTGATGCGCCCACTCGCACTGCTGCTCGCCGCCGTGTCCCTGCCCGTGTTCGCCGCCCTCGGCTGCGGCCAGAACGAGACCGCCTCGAGCGCCACCGCGCTCGCCCCCGCCGGCTCGCTCATGTACGGGGAGATAAACCTCGACCCGTCCGGCGACCAGAGGCGCGCGATCGAGGAGCTCGCCGCCAAGTTCCCGGGTGAGGGGAGCGCCGGCGAGCGCCTCCAGACCCTGATCGAGAAGGGCCTCGCAGAGTCGAATGCTCCGATCAGCTTCGAGAGGGACGTCAAGCCCTGGCTCGGCGAGACCGCGGCCTTCTTCGTGACAGGCGCCGTCCGCCACGACGGTCCTCAGAGCGGCGCTGCGCTGATCGCGGCCAACGACGAGGAGGCCGCCCGCGACGCGCTCGCCAAGGCGATCGAGGGCAAGCAGCTCAAACAGCGCTACGAGGGCGTCGAGTACCTGGTGGGCGAGGACGACACCGCCGCCGGTGTGGTCGACGGCTTCGCGGTGATCGGCACCGAGGGTGGGCTGAAGGCGGCGATCGACACCGCGCAAGGCGGCTCGCCGCTGTCGGACGACGACGCCTACACGGATGCCGTCGCGGATGCGGCGGACGACCGGCTCGGGCTCTTCTACCTCAACTCGCCCGAGCTGCTCGAGGCCATGCAGGGCAGCGACGGGGCCGAGGCATTGCGCTCATTCGAGGACTTCTTCGAGGACCCGTACGTCGCGACGCTCGACGTCGACGGGGACAGCCTCTCGTTCGAGGCCGACGCGCCCGAGTCGCTCGCGAAGCTGCTGCCGTTCTTCGGCGAGGGCAGCGAGCTGATGAACGAGCTGCCGGCGGACTCCTGGCTCGCGCTCGCGCAGCCGGACCTCGGCAAGGTGCTCGACTACTACGCCGAGGCCTTCGGCGCCTCGGTCGGTGGCCGTGACGCGCTCGAGAGCCAGCTCCGCACGATGACCGGCCTCGACCTCGAGCGCGACGTACTCGGCTGGATGGGGGACTTCGCCGTCTTCGTGCGCGGCGCGAGCGTCAACGAGCTCAACGGCGCGATCGTGATCGAGACCAAGGACCCGGAGGCCTCCGGCCGCCTGCTGGCGCGCCTCGAGGTCCTCATCGAGGCCTCCGAGCAGTCGTCGGGCACCAGGGTGGGCCCGCTGTCGGCGCCAGGCGGCGGTGAGGGCTTCACGCTCCGCGACGACGAGATCGCCGCGCCGATTCACATCTTCCAGCGCGATGACAGGGTCGTGGCCGCCTTCGGCGACGCTGCCGCGCGCGACGCGCTCGATCCCGCCGAGACACTGGCCGATTCGGCCGAGTACTCCGAGGCGGCCAGGTCGCTCGACGGCTACGCGATTTCCACGTACGTGGCGGTGGCGCCGATCCTCGAGCTGGTGGACTCCACCGAGGCCGGCACCGATCCCGGCTGGCGTGAGGCGCGGCCGTATCTCGAGCCGCTGAAGGCGCTCGTTGCCGGGACCGCGGGCGACGACGACGAGCTGCGCTCGGCCGTCAAGATCCTGGTCAAGTAGGGCTGCCGCCCGGATCGGCCGGGTTAGAGTCGGCCGGTGAACCTCGAGGAGCGCGCCTTTCGCAAGGCCACCCGGCGCCTGATCCCGTTCCTCTTCCTGATCTACGTGGTCGCCTTCCTCGACCGTGTGAACGTCTCGTTCGCCCAGTTGCAGCTCGAGGAAGACCTCGACTTCAGCGACTCGATCTTCGGCATCGGAGCCGGCATCTTCTCGGTTGGGTACGTGATCTTCGGAGTGCCGAGCAACCTCGCGCTCGAGCGCTTCGGCGCGCGGCGCTGGCTCGCCGCGATCATGATCGTCTGGGGCGTGATCTCCGCCTCGATGATGTTCATCGAGAGCCCGGCATCGTTCTATGTCCTGCGCTTCCTGCTCGGCGCCGCCGAGGCCGGCTTCTTCCCGGGGATCATCCTGTTCCTCACCTGGTGGTTCCCGGAGCGCGAGCGGACCCGTGTGCTGGCGCTCTTCCTCACCGCGATCTCGGTGGCGTACGTGGCGGGCGGCCCGCTGTCGGGCGGGCTGCTCGAGCTCGACGGCTTCCTCGGCCTCGACGGCTGGCAGTGGCTGTTCCTCGTCGAGGGCCTGCCGGCGGTCGCGCTCGGCTGGGTCACGCTGCGCTTCCTCGACGACAGCCCCGACGGTGCCGAGTGGCTCGAGCCCGAGGAGCGCGAGTTCCTCGCGGAGGAGGTCGCGCGCGAGCGTGAGCTCAGGGAGGCGGCCGGCGGGCGTGGCCTCCGCGACGCCCTGGCGAGCGGCCAGCTCTGGCTGCTCTCACTCATCTACTTCCTGGTCGTGGCCGCGGCGTTCGGGCTCACCTTCTTCGTGCCCGACCTCGTCCAGGACCGCACCGGCTACAGCGACTTCGAGGTGGGCGTCCTCGCCGCGATTCCCTACGGCGTGGCGACCGCCGCGATGCTCGTGGTGGCCGCCCGCGCCGACCGTGCACGGAGCCGCCGGCCGTACGTGATCGCCGCGGTGCTGGTGGGCGCGCTCGGCTGCGTGCTCACGGCCTACGCGCAATCGCCGCTCACGCTCACCGTCGCGATCACGCTCTCCGCGGTCGGCCTGCTGTCGGCGATCCCGGTCTTCTGGGCGTTCCCCACGGGCCTCTTCAGCGGCACGGCGGCGGCGGCCGGGATCGGCCTCGTCGCCGCGATAGGCAACCTCGGCGGCTTCGCGGGCCCGGCGTTCACGGGCATCGCCGAGGACTCCACGGGAAGCTTCGAGATGCCGCTGACCGTGCTCGGTGTCCTGCTCGTGGTGGGCGCCGCGCTCGTGGGACTCGTCCGCGAGCGGCGGGCGGCGGCGGTCGAGGCGGTCTGATTTACCAGCCGTTCTGCCAGGCGATCACGAGCAGCACGATCGCCACAAGGGCGGCCACCACCACCACGACGATGTTCGCGACGATCGCGGCCGGCAGCCAGCGAGGCACCTCGCGCGCCTCGAGCTTCGACGACTCCGGTAGCTCGTCATCGTCCCCTCGGACAGACGCCGTGAGGATGCCGGTGATGAAGCGGTTCAAGCTCAGGTCCTCGCGCTCGGCGGCCACGGCCAGCTCATCGTGCAGTGCCCTCGGCATGCGCAGGAGGAGCCGGCCGCTGTGGCTTGCGCTCCGCTTCGCGGCCTTCTCCCTCGGCGGCAGGGGCTCGGGCCGGGCGATTGGAGCCGGCGGCGGTGGCTGCACGCTCTCCGCGTCCCCGCCGGGCTGCCTCCCGTCCCCGGCGCGCCGCATGCCGTCCCCCTCGAGCTCGTGACGCAGTTTCTCGAGCGCGGTTCGCGTGCGCCTGCCGAGCTGGCTCTCGGACATCCCCAGCCGCCCGGCCACCTCCTTGCGGTCGAGGTCCTCGATGAAGCGAAGGAAGACGATCTCGCGTTCCTGCTCGTCGAGTGCCTCGAACGCGCCTGCGAGCACTAGCCGCTCATCGGAGGCGTTCGCCCGGGGGTCGGGCACCGAGTCCGTGCCGAGGTCCGCGGGGGCACGTAGGGCAGCCTCGAGGTCGGCCAGCTCCGCGGGGGTCACCCCAACCGCCTCCGCGAGCTCGGCGTCCGTGGGAGTCCGTCCGAGCCGCCGCGTCAACTGCTCGCGCGTCTTGGGGATGCGGCCGGCGGCCTCGTGCAGCGGCCGCGGCAGGCGGACGGTGCCGCCGCGGTCGCGGATGTAGCGCTTGATCTCCCCGGTCACCGTCGGAACGGCGTACGCCGCGAACTCGTCGCTGCGGTCGGGGTCGCAGCGCTCGATCGCGTTCAACAATCCGATCGAGCCCGCTTGGAGCAGGTCGTCGTACTCCGCGTGCTGGCCCCGATACCGCCGCGCGAGGGCCTCGACCAGCGGCAGGTAGAGCTGCACGAGCCTGTCCCTGGCACGGGTGTCGCCCTCGCTCCGGTAGGCGATCAGCAGGCGGCCGGTAGCCGTCTCTCGTCCGTCACGGTGGCGCTGGCTCGCCGGTCTCACCTCCCGATGGGCCATCTCAGGCTGATCTCAGGCTGATATCAGGCCGACCTTACCCGGTATCACCCGTCACACGCAGGTGATAGCGGTTACCGAGCTGTTTATCAGGCGACCGGCGTCGACCGGCCCGGGGTACTTGGATGTAAGGCTCACCTAAGACTCGCCCGCCCCGCCTCGCCCGCCAATGCCCCCCGAATCGCTCCACCGCCCGCGGCGTTCCCGCCGCACCGTGCTCAGGCTTCTGGCGACGCTGCTTCTGGCGCTCGCGCTGGCCGAGCCGGCATACGCGGAGTCCTTCGGCGCGGAGGAGCTCCAGGACGCGGCGGCGGTGCTCGCCGCGGGAGGGGTGGAGGCGCCGGAGGTGACCGCTCCCGAGGTGGCCGTCCCCGACGTGGCCGTGCCCGACGTGGCCGTGCCCGAGGTGCCCGTGGCTGTGCGGGACCCGGCGGTGCCGAAGCCGGCGGAGCCGCCCCCCGAGGCCGCCCTGGCGCCCGCCGCCGAGGCGCCTCCCGCGCCCGCGGCCGAGCGACCGGCTTTGCTCGGCGCCGGGGACTCGGCGGAGGACCTCGCGGCCACGCCTCCCGAGCGGGTCACGAAGGTGGAGGAGGCGGCCACCGAGGCGCTCGCGCTCATGCGCGACGAGGCGGGGGCACAACTGTCGGATCTGGGAGCCGCGGTGGCGTCGATGAAGGTCGACGTGTCCCAGCTCGACGAAGGCTTCGACTGGACTTTGAACTCGAGCTCAGGCTGCGGCGGCGCATGCGCAGCCGGCTTGGACCCGAACTGGACTTTGGACGGCGCCCGCCTCCCGCAGAACCTCCGCGGCGACTGGCTCGGCGGCGACCGTCCGATTGAGGACCGTCTCGGCGGCCTTCTCGAGGCACTCCTACCGGAGGGCATGAGCCTCGGGGAGGCCGCCGGCGGCCTCGAGCTCGCAGGCGCCGATCCGCCCAGGCATCGCTCCGAAGGGCGCCGCTCGCGGGCGGCCGCGGACGCTGCGAACGACCTCGGGGCCGGCTCGGCGCTTGCGGCGCCGGGCGGCGGCCCCTCCGAGCTCAGCCTTGCTTCGGCCGGCGATGCCCGCTCCCCGATCTCCGCTGACTCGACAGCAGGCGGCGCGTCCGGCCCCGGGCCGATCCGCGACCCTGTGAGCGAGCCGCCGGGGTCCGCTGCCCCCGCGGCAGGGCTGGCCCCCGGAACCGGCGGCGGGGGTGGTGGCGGCGCGTTCTTCGTCCTCCTACTCGCGTCGCTCGTAGGAGGACTCGCGCTCCTACCTCCGCCGCCGGCGGAACGGGTTCACGCCCTCGGCCGAACACTTACCTCTTTGCTCAGTTCATCAAGGCTCGAGCGGCCCGGCTAGCGCCGGCGCGATCCCCAACGATCTCGCCGGGGTTCGCCTTCTCCGGCGTGAACACCAACTGGAGGAACGATGAAAAACCGTTTCCTCGCGTTGGCGATCAGCTGCGTGGCGCTAGCCCTAGGGGCAGGTCCCGCCATGGCCCAAGACCCTGTCTCGGGCCAGGTGGCGGAGCAATCCGCGGGCAGCCTGCAGAACGCTGAATCCAACGCGAACTCGACGCAATACAACCCAAGCAACACGAACATTTCGGTGCGCGTGTTGAGCGAAGGTGACGACGGCGACGTGTCGCAGGAGAACAACTCCTACGCCGAGGCCGACGCCACGAACGACAACGACACCGACCAGTCGGTCGATCAGAGCCAGTCTGGCTCCGGTGGAGTTGCCCTGCAGCAGGCGGCGCAGGAAGCCGTGAACCTGCAGAACGCGGAGGCCAAGGCCGAGTCGCTTCAGGTCAAGCCCGAGAACAAGAACATCAACGTTCGGGTCCTGAGCGATGGCAACAACGGCTCCGTCAGCCAGGAGAACAACTCCGCGGCGAAGTCCGAGGCCGAGAACGAGAACGAGCTCGAGCAGGACATCGACCAGGAGCAGTCCGGCGGCAAGTGCTGTGAGCCCAAGAAGGCCGCGCCTGCGGACGACAAGTACCCGAAGTACGAGAAAGGCGACTCGTGCTGCGGCGGTACCGGGATCCAGAAGGCCGACCAAGACGCAGTCAACAAGCAGAACGCCGAGGCAGACGCCAAGTCAACCCAGATCAAGCCGAGCAACACGAACATCTCGGTGCGCGTGTTGAGCGAGGGTGACGACGGCGACGTGTCGCAGGAGAACAACTCCTACGCCGAGGCCGAGGCCGACAACGACAACGACACCGACCAGTCGGTCGAGCAGAGCCAGTCCGGCTCGGGTGGAGTTGCCGTGCAGCAGGCGGAGCAGGAAGCATTCAGCCTGCAGAACGCCGAGGCGGATGCCGAGTCGAAGCAGATCGAGCCCGAGAACAAGAACATCAACGTTCGGGTTCTGAGCGAAGGCGACAACGGCGACGTGTCGCAGGAGAACAACTCCGAGGCGAAGTCCGAGGCCGAGAACGAGAACGAGCTCGAGCAGGACATCGACCAGGAGCAGTCCGGCGGCAAGTGCTGTGAGGAGAAGAAGGCCGAGCCTTCTTACGACAAGTCAAAGGAGGACGAGTACCCGAAGTACAAGGAAGACGACTGCCGCTGCAAGGGAGTCGGAATCCAGGAAGCGAGTCAGGAGGCGGTCAACCTCCAGAACGCCGAGGCGGACGCCGAGTCGAAGCAGATCAAGCCCAGCAACACGAACACTTCGGTGCGCGTGAAGAGCGAGGGTGACGACGGCGACGTGTCGCAGGAGAACAACTCCTACGCCGAGGCCGAGGCCGACAACGACAACGACACCGACCAGTCGGTCGAGCAGAGCCAGTCCGGCTCCGGTGGCGTTGCCCTGCAGGCGGCGGGCCAGGAGGCCTTCAGCCTGCAGAACGCAGAGGCCGACGCCGAGTCGATTCAGGTCGAGCCCGAGAACAAGAACGAGAGCGTTCGGTTCGAGAGCGAGGGCGACGGCGGCTCGGTCGACCAGTCGAACAACTCCGAGGCGAAGTCCGAGGCCGAGAACGAGAACGAGCTCGAGCAGGACATCGACCAGGAGCAGTCCGGCGGCGAGTGCTGTGAGGAGAAGAAGGCCGAGCCTTCTTACGACAAGTCAAAGGAGGACGAGTACCCGAAGTACGAGGAAGGCAAGTCCAAGGACGAGTACCCGAAGTACGAGGAAGACGACTGCGGCTGCAAGGGGATAGCGATCCAGGCAGCCGGCCAGAAGGCGATCAACAAGCAGAACGCCGAGGCAGACGCCGAGTCGCTCCAGATCAAGCCGAGCAACAAGAACGCCTCAGTGCGTTTCAAGAGCTACGGCGATGACGGTGACGTGTCGCAGGAGAACAACTCCTACGCCGACGCCGACGCTGAGAACGACAACGACACCGACCAGTCGATCGAGCAGTCACAGGAGTCCGGTGACTGCGGCTGCAAGGGCGGGGTGCTGATCCAGGCAGCCGCCCAGGCGGCGTTCAACTGGCAGGATGCCGATGCCGACGCCGAGTCGAAGCAGATCGAGCCGGAGAACAAGGCACTGTCCTTCCGGTTCTTCAGCTGGGGCGACGGCGGAGAGCTGAGCCAGGCGAACAACTCCGAGGCGGAGTCCGAGGCCGAGAACGAGAACGACCTCGAGCAGGATCTCGACCAGGCGCAGGGAGGCTGAGAAGCCCTGATCCCGGTTGACCCGCTGAGGTGAGATGAGACGAGGTGGCCGCCGGCCCGCAGCGGGCCGGCGGCCCGCCTCGTTGACTTCTCCGGAAAGTAGGCCTACGTTGGACCTTGGCCCAAATGGCAACCCCCGAGCCCCCACGGGGAAGGCTTTGAAACTGTTGGTGATCACCGCGTCGGTTGCGGCGTTTTGGGCGGCCCCAGCGGCCGCCTATCAAGGCGCCCCGGCGCCCACGCCTGACCCTGCGCCCTCGCCGGCGCAGCCGGCGCCTGACCCGGTCCCGCAGCCGGGCCCAGCCGCCTCAGCGCCCACCGAGCAGGCGCCGGCGCAGGAGGCTCCCGCCGCGCCGCTCCAGGCGCCGCCACCGTCATCCAGCCCGTCGCCGCCTGCCGAGCCGGCGCCGGCGCCGGAACCCTCCGCGCCGCCCGCCAGCGCCGAGCCGGTCGTCCAAGCGGCGTCGGTGAGGTCAGCGGACAGGCCCGAGCGGCCGTCGCGGAAGGCAAGGAACGGAGCGCGCAAGCGGGCCGATCGGCCGGGTCAGGCCGAGCGCGCCAAGCCTCTCCCGGCGCCGCCGGGTGTGGGCGCGCTCGTCGAAGGGCTGCGCGTCCGTGCGGCCGACGCTGCCCCGCCGATGGCGATGGTCGCCCTCGCGCTGCTGGCGCTCGCGCTTACGAGCGGCGGCTTCCTGACGGTGGCCGCGCGCCGCATGGGAGCCTGGCGGGGGTAGCCGGGCTACCAGCCGCTCTGCCAGGCCAGCACCAGCAGGACGATCGCGAGGATCGCCGCCGCCACCGTCACCACGATGCCGAGCGAGAATCGCCCCGGGCAGCCAGCGTGGGACGGGCTGCGCGCGAACCTCATCCGAATGCCGTCCCATCGCCGACGAAAGCGCATTGGTGATGTACCGGTTGAGGCTGATCTCCTCGTGCTTCGGCCGCGCGCGCGAGCTCCGCGTGAAGCGACTCCGGCATGCGGAGCATCAGCCGGCCACTGTGTCCGCGCCTTGTGCCCCGCGGCCGGCCCTGCGCGCTGCCGCTCGCGGACGGGTGCGCCGCCTTGGTCGCCTTGTTCTGCGCTTCGCTTCACGCCGCTGGAGGGGGAACGGACGGAGTGGGACCAGCGTAACCCCGAACCGGCGATTTCGCCCGTCCGGGTCAGCCGCGTGATTCGAGCAGTTCCGCGGGCGGCGGCGCCCCGTACCCGGCGGCGGCGGGGCCGAGCTCACGCAGGTCCACGAGATCGACACCGAGGTCGGCTGCCGTCGCGCGTACGGCGTCGGCCTGTCGCCGGGTCCAGCGGTGATAGACGGCGAGCGCCTCCACCCGGGCGCGTTCCGCCCTCATCTCGTCCGGTCCGATCTCGATCCGGCCCCAGACGGTCACGATCCCGGAGACGGCCTGGTAGTCGACCTTCGGGAAGTCGTCGAGCGGTACGTGGTAGGCGCGGATCCCGCATCCACAGGCTGCGTCGGGCGCTTCATGTCCCGCTTCGAGCAGCTCCTCTGGCGTGCGCCAGCGGCGGCATTCGGCACGCACGACGCGCTCGCGCCAGGGGACGGGGAAGTACGGAGAGCAGAGCTCGTTGCCCGCCGGGCCGGTCCGATAGATCCTCCAGCTTCGGAAGCCGACGATCGGCTCGATCAGGTCAGGCGCCTCGGTCCGGTCCTGCGCCGGGAGGGCGAGCAGCTGCACGGCGGCCGCGTCGCGCCGGAAGGAGTATTCGCTCGACCCCCCTGCGGGCGGCGCCACCGGCTCGACCGTGATCGTCGTAAAGGGCATCATCGGCGTCGGCGGGTTCCCGCCGGGCATGCTAGACGAGGCCCCCGCCGGTCTTGCTATCGCCCGGTTAAGAGCTCCGTGGAAGGATCTCGCCGTGGTCACGGCCGTGGTCTCGGACCTCCATCTGGGAAGTCGCTCGCAAGCCGACCTCCTGCGCAGGCCCGAGGTACGTGAGCGGCTGCTCGAAGCCCTTGAGAACGTCGACCACGTCGTCCTGCTGGGCGACTCGATCGAGCTCCGCGACGGACCTCCCGCCGAGGCGCTCGAGGTCGCGACCCCGTTCTTCGAGCAACTGGGCGAGGTCATGGCCGGTCGCCGCGTGACCGTCGTAGCCGGTAATCACGACTATCAGCTCGCCTCGCCTTGGCTCGCCCGGCGGCGACAGGCCGGTGCGGCTGCGCTCGGCCTGGAGGAGCTGTCGACGCCCGCGCGGCAGGACCCGCTCGGGCGGCTCGCGCGCCGCATGGGGAGAGCCGAGCTGGTGCTCGCCTACCCGGGTGCGTGGCTGCGGCCGGATGTGTACGCGACCCACGGCCACTACCTCGACTGCCACAACCACGTCCTCACCTTCGAGTGCGTCGCGCGGCGGGTGTCGGAGATCCTCACTCGCGAGCCTCGGGACGGCTATCGGCGGCCGGACGACTACGAGGCCGTGCTGGGGCCCGTGTATCGCGCGATCTACCGGGTGGCGCAGTCGCGGCGGGCCCGTGCCGCGGCGCGAAGCGCAAAGGCGCTCGTGAGGAGGTGGGAGACGGTGGCGGGCTACCGCGGTCCCCGGCGCCGCACCGGGCTCGGCGCCATGGCGCAGGTCGTCGACGGGCTGGGCATAGAGGCTGCCTACGTCGTCTTCGGCCACCTTCACCGCGCCGGCCCGACGGGAACGGACGGGGCGCACTGGATCACCCCACGGGGTGTGCGGCTCGTCAACAGCGGCAGCTGGGTCTACGAACCCGCCTATCTGGGGCCGGCCGCCGATCAGAGCGAGCACTGGCCGGGCACCTGCGTGTTGCTGGGCCGCGAGGGGCGCCCGGAGGTCAGGCGGCTCCTGGACGCGGATGCCGTACACACGGCGCACAGCGGCTGATACCGGCCGCATGCAGGGTTTTTCCGTCTCAGGGGAGTCTCAGGGGAGTCTCATGGCAGTCTCAGGGTTACGAACCGCTTCCGCTCTGGTGCTGGACTCGCGACGTGTCCCCCTGCGTCGCCGGCGCTGATACCACTACCCCGCTGCGCGGTATCAGGGCCTCCCGTCGGCCGGACGGCTCCGCCTAAGGGGGGTACTTGTTAAGAAAGTGAGAACTGGCCCCCAGCTCACAGCAGCCTCGACTCGCACTTCACGCACGTTGCGGAACTGCCTGTTCGCTGCTGTGGTGGCAGTTGGGACGCTCATTTGCGCACCCGGAGCCAGCTTCGCGAAGGACGACAGCGGCAACGAAGCCGCCGCCTACGCGAAGGTCCTGCGCTCAGGGGGCATGCTGGTCAGGGGCGAGGGCTACGGCCTGGCGAACGGATCGCGGGCGGTGCGAGCGCTCCAGATTCGCCTGCGAACAGGTGGCTTCAGGCCCGGTCCGATCGACGGCCTGTTCGGCCCGCTGACGCAGGCGTCGGTCCGCAGGTTCCAGGCGAGGCATGACCTCAAGGTCGACGGCATCGTCGGGCCGCAGACGAGGAAGCCTCTGCTCGCCCAGCCGGCGGCGGCAAGACGCGACCGAAGGGACGCGAGCCGGCCGGCCGCGGCGAAGCCGGCACCGCCCGAGCCCGACCGCGCCGCGGTCGCCCCGCCGGACGCCCCCGTCGCCCCGGTCGTGCCGCCGACCCCGGCACCCGACCCGGACTTGCGTCCCGGGCCGGCCACGACGTCCGGGGTCTCTCCATGGATTGCTGCCGCGCTCGGCGCGCTCGGAGCCGGACTGGCCCTCGGCGCCTTCAGCCTGCAGGCGAGCCGCCGGCGCGGCGGCAGGCGGCGCGACGGGAACGTCGCGCCGCCACCCCCCTCCACCGACAGGCGACCCTCCCTTGGGTTGGTCTTCGCGGCGATGCTCGCGGTCTTCGCCGTCGGGGCCGCGGTGGGCGCCCTGTTCGCGACGAATGCCTCGGAGGACGGGCGCGCATCGGGTGACGAACCTCGGGCGGCGCTGTCAGCGGAACGGCTGGGACAACCTTGAACGGGTCAGTCCCCGACGGGACGGGACCCGTGACCACCGGGCCCGACGGCGCGGCAGCGCTCGCCGGCGTCGGCCGGGCACTGCGACGCCTCTGCCGGGCGGTCTCGCTTCCGGCCCTCTTCGAGGAGGCGGCGCGCGCGCTCTGCGAGGAGGCGGGCTTCGCGCGGGCGGCGGTGTTCAGCTTCCGCGATCACGCGCTCGATCTTCGAGGCGTCCATGCCGGCGATGAGCTCGAGTGCGTGGAGCTCCTCGGAGGCCGGCTGGGGGGGAAGCCCCTTCGGCTCGGGCCCTGGCTGCACGAGTCGGAGGTGCTCAGACGACGGACGCCGCTGCTCGTCGACGACGCCGCGGCCGACTCGCACGCGCTCGCGACCCTGCCGGGCGCGAGCTCGTACGTGCTCGCCCCGGTGACCTGTCAGGACCAGGCCGTCGTTCTGATTCATGCCGACCACGGTCCGACCGGACGCGCCGTGACGCCATTCGACCTCGCGGCGCTGTCGGCCTTCGCCGTGGGCTTCGGCTACGCGCTCGAATGCGGCGCGCTCGAGGAGCGCGTGCGCAGGCACTCGGCGCGCGTGCTGGCCCTCGCCCGCTCCACCGAGGCGAACGTCGAGCAGTTGCTCGACGTCGGCTTGGATGGGCTGGCGGATCTGCCCGGGCACAGCGCGGCACAGGGGGCCGGCAGCGTGCCGGGCAGGGAGCGACTCGCGATGCTCACCCCGCGCGAGCAGGAGGTCCTCACGATGCTCGCCGAGGGGGAGACGAACGCCCGCATCGCCCAGCGGCTCGTCGTCTCCGAGGACACGGTGAAGACGCACGTGAAGCACATCCTGCGCAAGCTCGGTGTCCGCAATCGCTCACAGGCCGTGTCGCGGTACTTCCGCACGCGGACTTCGGCCGACCTGGAGGCGTCCGCGAGTGGAGTCGGATAGCGGAGCCGAGGCATGCTCATGTCGGAACACCGGGATCCGCGTCGGGCGAGCGTCGCTTCCGCTCCGGCTCGGCCGCTCCTCTCGATCGTCGTACCGACCAAGAACGAGCTTGGAAACGTCGCCGCGCTGATCGAGCGCCTCGAGACGGTGCTGCCCACCGTCGCCATGGAGATCGTCTTCGTGGATGCCAGCAAGGACGGCACCGCTGCGTTGATCGAGGAGCGCGCCCGCGTCTCCGAACGCGACATCTTGGTCCTGCGTCAGCGGCCCGAGCGCCGCCGCAGCGGTCTTGGCGCCGCCGTCGTCCAGGGACTGCGCGCGGCGCGCGGCTCGTGGGTCTGCGTCATGGACGCCGACCTCCAACACCCGCCGGAGCTCATCGCCGAGCTTCTCGAGGAGGCCGAGACGCACGAGCTCGACCTGGTCGTGGCGAGCCGTTACTGCAGCCAGAACGGCGGCGCGGGCCTCGGCTGGGCGCGGGCGATGGCCTCCCGTTCGACGACCTCGGCCGCGCGCATGCTCTTCCCGCACCGCCTGCACGGCGTGAGCGACCCGATGAGCGGGTTCTTCCTCGTCCGCCGTGACGCGGTCGAACCCGACGCGCTCCGGCCGCGCGGATTCAAGGTGCTGCTCGACCTCCTGATCCGCAATCCCGATCTCCGCACCGGGGAGGTGTCGTTCACCTTCGGCGAACGGCGCGCCGGCCGGAGCAAGGCGAACATCCGCGAGGGGGTCCGCTACCTGTCGCTGCTCGCCCGCCTGCGCTTCGCGCGCTTCGGGCTGGTCGGCGCGACGGGACTCGTCGTGAACACGGTGCTGCTCGCTTTCTTCACCGACGTCGTCGGCCTCTTCTACGTCGTGTCGGCCGTAATCGCGACGCAGGGGTCCACGCTATGGAACTTCTGCCTCACCGAGCGGTGGGTGTTCTCCGACCGCGACCACCGGCGCGGTCTCGGCTCGCGCATGGGCCTGTTCTTCCTGATGAACAACGCCGCCCTGGCGGTGCGCGGCCCACTGCTCGTGCTGCTCACGTCGGGGCTCGGCATTCACTACGTCGTCTCGAACATCCTCTCGCTGCTCGTCCTCACGCTGGTGCGCTTCGCTATCGCCGACACCTGGATCTGGGCGAAGCGGCCGCCGGGCGAGGTCGACTCGAGCCCACACGGCTACGACGTCCACGGGATCGTCACCCTCGAATCGGACGTGCGCTTGCCCGAGCTCGAGCGCTTCCGGGTGGGCGAGCTGATCGGCGAGCCCGACATCCGCGTCCGCGTGGGCGACGGCCGCACCGGCGGCGGCGAGGCGATCCACTACCGCGAGGGGCCGGGCCGCCTGGGCTTCGCGGTCACGCTCGCCATCGGCGACCAAATCGAGGCTACGGCCTCACCGCTCCTTCGAAGGTCGCCGCACGTCCTCTACACGAATGTCGTGGAGCCGATACTCCGCTGGACATTCGCGGCGCGTGGTTACGCGCTCGTGCATGCGGCCTGCGTCGCCGCCGGCGAGCACGCCTTCCTCGTCACGGCGAGGACCGACACCGGCAAGACGACCACCAGCCTCCGGATGCTCGAGGAGCACCCCTACTCGTTCCTCTCGGACGACCTGACGCTCGTGACCCCCGACGGGCGGGCTCTCACCTACCCGAAGCCGCTGACGATCAGCAGACACACCCTCAGGGCGGTTAGGACTCCGCTGCTCAGCCGCCGCGAGCGCCTCGGCCTGATCGTGCAGAGCCGCCTCCACTCCCGTTCCGGCCGGCGGTTCGCCCTCCTGCTGGCGCGCACGCATCTGCCGGCGGCGACGATCAACGCGGTCGTCCAGATGCTGGTGCCCCCGCCGAAGTACCACGTGGAGCGGCTCGTGCCGAACGTCGAGGTCGCCCCCGAGGCGCAGCTCGCCGGGATGGTGGTGATCGAGCGGGGAGGGGAGGGCACGGCGGTCCTCGACGGTGGCGCTGCGCTCGAGACGCTGATGCGCAACTGCGAGGACGCCTACGGCTTCCCGCCCTACCCCGCGATCGAGGGATCGCTGCGCCGCCGCAACGGCACCGATCTGAAGGAGACGGAGCGTGCGATCGTCGCAAGCGCGCTCAACGGCCTGCCGGCTGCCGTGATGCGCAGCGAGACGATGGACTGGTGGCAGCGTGTGCCTGACGTCGTCGGCCGCTGGGCGCCGATGGCGTACACGCACGATGCCGTGCCCCGATCACCGCGCGTCCTCACGAGCCGGAACGGCCGAGGCGCGAGTGACCCCGCTCGAGACGGTTAGCTCCGCCGCGTCGGCGGACTCCCTCCGCCGGGCCGGTCACCGGCTCCGGCCGAGCGAGCTGCCGGCTTCAGAGCGGCTGGCGGAGGCCTCAGCCGTCCTCTACCTGGCGCCCGTGCTCGTCCTCGCCGCCGTGCTGAGGGTCTGGCAGGTCAACGAGACCGGCTTCAACAGCGACGAGGCCGTTTACACCGGACAGGCGGCGGCGATCGCGAACGATTCCGAGCTCACCGAGTTCTTCCCCGTTTTCCGCGCTCACCCTCTGCTGCTTCAGACGATCCTGTCGCTCGGCTTCCGGCTCGACCTGGGCGCCGGCTTCGAGCGCATCACGGTCGCCGCCATGGGCGTGGCCACCGTTCTCCTCGTCTACGAGCTCGGACGGCTCCTGTACGGACGCCAGGCCGGCCTCGTCGCCGCCCTCCTGATGGCCCTCATGCCCTACCACGTCGTGGTCACGCGACAGGTCCTGCTCGACGGGCCGATGACGTTCTTCGCCACTCTCACGCTGGTTCTGCTGGTGAGGTTCGTCATCAGCGGCCGTCCGGTCTGGCTGTACGCGACCGGCGCCGCGATGGGGCTGACCTTCCTCGCGAAGGAGACGAGCCTCGTGCTGCTCGGCGCGATCTACGCGTTCCTGGCCCTCACGCCGGCGCTGGCGGTGAGGCTGCGGGAGCTCGCCATCTCGGTTGGCGTGATGGCACTCGTGATCGCGCCCTTCCCGCTCAGCATGATGCTCGCGGGGCGGACGGGGACGGGCGAGAGCTACCTGACCTGGCAGCTCTTTCGCAGGCCCAACCATGACTGGCTCTTCTATCCGGACACGGTGCCGGAGGCCATCGGGCCGCTCGTGCTGCTCGCGGCGGCGATCGGCCTCTGGCTCCTGCGCCGCGAGGCGTCCTGGAGGGAGACGCTGCTCCTGTCCTGGATCGCCGTGCCGGTCGTGTTCTTCCAGCTCTGGCCGGTGAAGGGCTTTCAGTACCTGCTGCCCGTCGCGCCCGCGGTCGCCGTCCTCGCCGGACGTGCGCTCAGCCGGCTGCCGGCGCCCGGCCGGCGCGGCTTCCAGGCGCTCGCTGTCGCGATCGTGGCGGTCAGCCTGCTGATCCCGGCGTGGGATCGGGTGGACGGCGCGCGGCCCGACAGCTTCCTGGCCGGGTCGGGAGGTCTCCCGGGCGGCCGCGAAACGGGTGAGTGGATAGACGAGCATGCTCCGGCCGGCGCCGCGTTCATGACGATCGGCCCGTCGATGGCGAACCTCGTGCAGTACTACGGCCGGCGCAGCGCATACGGGCTGTCGGTCAGCCCCAATCCGCTCAACCGGAACCCGTCCTACGAGCCACTTGTCAACCCCGACCGGGCGATCCGCGACAGCGAGCTGCAGTACCTGATCTGGGACGCGTTCTCGGCCGGCAGGTCGGGGCGCTTCTCGGACAGGCTGCTCGCCTATGCCGACCGCTATGACGGCCGCGTGGTCCACACGGAGGTACTGCCCGCCAGTACACGGCAGGGCGAGAGCGTGGACAGGCCGGCGATCGTGGTGTTCGAGGTGCGGCCGTGAGGCGGGTGCCGGTATTGGCGTCGGCGGTCGTCTGCGCGCTGGGGATCCCCGCGGCGGCGGAGGCGCGGCCGGCCACGCCGATCGAGCACTTCGTCGTCCTCATGCAGGAGAACCACTCCTTCGACAATTACTTCGGCACCTACCCGGGTGCCGACGGCATTCCGAGCGACACCTGCATGCCGGTGGGGCGGGCCGCCCGGCCTTGTGTGCGCCCGTTCCACCTCGGCGGCAGGCCGGTGCCGAACCTCAGTCACAACCCCCGCATCGACCGGCTCCAGTACGCCGGCGGTCGGATGGACGGCTTCGTGCGCGCCGCGTCGGCCGACCGCCAGACCGTCGAACCCTCCGTCATGGGCTACTACGACGACCGCGACCTGCCCTTCTACTGGAACCTCGCGGACGACTACGTCCTCTTCGACCGCTTCTTCGCAGTGCGGGCTCGCACGAGCGTGGGGAGCCACATGGCCTGGGTCAGCGGGTCACCCGAGACACCCGACCGCACCGGTTACGAGCCCACCATCTTCGACAGGCTCGACGAGCGCGGCGTCTCCTGGAAGTTCTACGTCGAGGACTACGACCCGAGCGCGCCCACGCAGACCACGCGCGTGCCGCTGCTCCGCTATCCGCGCTTCGTCAGCGATCCGGAGCGCTTCGAGCGGATCGTCGACCTCGAGGAGTACTACGAGGACCTGCGCGCCGGCCGCCTGCCACAGGTGGCGTACATAGCGCCGGCCGGCTCGAGCGAGCATCCCCCGAGCCGGATCGCCACCGGCGAGACGCTCGTGAAGCAGCTCGTGACCGCGCTCTCGATGAGCAGCGCCTGGCCGCGCTCGGCATTCATGTGGACCTACGACGAGCCCGGCGGGTGGTTCGACCACGTGCGCCCCCCGACGATCGCCGGACGGCGGCTTGGCCTGCGCGTGCCGGCGCTGCTCGTCAGCCCGTACGCGCGCCGCGGGCACGTGGACAGCACACCGCTCGACACGACGGCGATTCTCCGCTTCATCGAGGCCAACTGGCAGCTCGCGCCGCTCGTGCCGCGATCCGACCGGAGCCGGGAGCCTGGTCGGCGCGTTCGACTTCTCGCAGCCGCCGCGAGAGCCGAGCATCGTGGCCGCCGAGCGCGACCGCGCCGGGCCCGCGCCGGTGCGCCGCTGGGTCATCTACGTGGGCTACGGCGCGGCGCTCCTCTTCGCCTTCGCCCTGATAGGCCGCGCGGTCCGGCGTCGGCCGGCATCCGTCGTGGCGCCTGTGCTCGTGGCGCTGATGCTCGCCGGTGCCCTCGAGGTGGAGCCGGCCGCGGCCCAGGCTCGGGCCGCGGCAGCGGCCGAGATCCGCACCGTGCCCGCCGTGCCGGGCATGCGCTTCGAGGCCGCAGGCGTGCGCTTCGAGGCCGATTCCGCCGGGCGCGCCAGTCTCCCCCGCGGCGTCCGCCGCGCGCAGCTGCGCGCGCTCGATACTGAGATCGCTCCAGGCGTCCGCGCGCGCTTCGACCGCTGGTACCGCGGCCGCCGGATCGCCGCGATCAGCCTGTACCACCGGGTCAAGGCGAGCTTTGTCGACCCGAGTGGCGCCGCGATCGATCCGGGACTGGTGAGCTCGGTGACGCTCCGGGGCAGCGACGGCGGCCGCCACGTGCTCACCGGCGGGCGCCAGGTCTGGCTCCAGGGCAACCGGGTCGTTCCCGAGTCTGGCGGCACGACGTCCACCGCCATCCACTACGCCGCCGAGCGGGTGCTCGTGGCGGGCTCGAACGTGGTGAACCGGGGCCAGCAGCGCTTCTTCCCCGCCGAGAGCCGCACGATCGAGCTCCGCCTTCTCCTCTTCCAGGTGCGCGTGACCGTCCGCGACGCCCTGCTCGGCTTCCCCATCGGGACCGCGATCCGGCTTCGCTACCCGAACGGCGAGGTGCGCCGCGAGGAGCTCGGGCCGCGCGCCGAGCTCACCCTCACCTCGGTCCCGAGGGGGGACTACCGCGTGAGCGTCGATGCGCTCGGCCTGTCCTCCTCGCGCCCGGTCGCCCTGTCCCGCGATCAGGAGCTCGACCTCCAGGTGATCAGCTGGCTCGACGTCACGGTGGTGTTGCTCGGCCTCGCCTCCGTTGCGCTCGCGCTGCTCTTCATCCGGCGTCCTTCACGCGTCAGCCGGAGGCCCGAACGTCTGGTGGCCGGCCTCGTGATCGCGGCCATGGTCGTGATCGCCGGCGCCCCGGCTGCCCATGCGGCGGGTCCGCCCGACCGGCTCTTCTCCTACTACTACATCTGGTTCAACGCCGGCTCCTGGAACCGCGCGAAGACGGACTACCCGGTACTGGGCCGCTACTCGAGCGACGACCGTGACGTCATGCGCAAGCACGTCCAGTGGGCGAAGCGGTCGGGGATCGACGGCTTCATCGTCAGCTGGAAGAGCACGCCGGTGCTCAACCGCCGCCTCGAGCGGCTCGCCGAGGTCGCCGAGGCCGAGCGCTTCAAGCTGCTCGTGATCTACCAGGGGCTCGACTTCGAGCGCGAGCCGTTGCCGGCGACCCGCGTGCGCCACGACCTCGACGTGTTCGTCAAGCGCTACGCCAACGCGCGCGCCTTCGACGTCTTCGAGAAGCCGCTCGTCATCTGGTCGGGCACCTGGCGGTTCTCGCGGCCCGAGATCGCGAGCGTCACGAGCCGGTCCCGCCGCTCCCTGCTGGTGCTCGCATCCGAGCGCAACGTGGAGGGCTATGGGCGGCTCGATGATCTGGTGGACGGCAACGCCTACTACTGGGGTGCCGTCAATCCATCCACCTATCCGGGCTACCCGGAGAAGCTTGCCGCCATGGGCGCCGCGGTTCATGCGCGCGGTGGCCTATGGATCGCCCCGGCGGCTCCCGGCTTCGACGCCCGGCTGGTGGGCGGGACGAGTGTCGTCAGGCGCAGAAACGGGGCGACCCTGCGTACCCAGCTCGACGCGGCGACGCGATCCGCGCCGGACGCGATCGGGCTGATCAGTTGGAACGAGTTCAGCGAGAACACCCACGTCGAGCCGAGTGAGCGGTACGGGTCGCGCTATCTCGACGTGGTCGCCGACGTGCGCGGCGCGACCCCAGCCGATGTCCACGACTTCGATTCGAGCGAGCCGGCCGCCACGGGGGTGAGCTACGGCGTCCCGCTTCTGGGCGGCGTCGCGCTCTTCCTCGCCGCGAGCTTCCTGTTGCTCTTGCGGCGCGGCCAGCGAAAGGCGGTGCTGTAGCAATGCGCAAGACCCTTTTCGTCGTCCCTGCCATGGCGGCGGTCTGCCTGTGTGCCTCGCCGGCGGCCGCTCAGGACCCGGTGATCGCCGCCGCGGGGGACATCGCCTGCGCGCCGGGCGACCCGATCACAGCCACGACGTGCCACCACGGAGCGACCTCGAATCTGCTCGTCGGCGCCCCGCTCGCCGCGGTGCTTCCCCTCGGTGACATCCAGTACAACAGCGCGTCGCTGGCGAACATCATGGGCGCCGGCGCCTACAACGACACCTGGGGGCGCGTGAAGGCGATCAGCAGGCCGGTTCTCGGCAATCACGAGAGCAGCGGGACCGGCTACTTCGACTACTTCAACGGACCGGGAGTCGCGGACGGCCCGGCCGGCCCGAGGGGCAAGGGCTACTACAGCTTCGACGTCGGCGGCTGGCACCTCGTGGCGCTCAACTCGAACTGCTCGCAGCGTGTCCTGCTCGGCGGGCTCCGAGCAGGAGACATGGCTGCGCGCCGACCTCGCCGCCCATCCCGCCGGCTGCACGCTCGCCTACTCGCACCACGCCCGATACAGCTCGGGTCACGACGGCAACAACACGTCGATGCAGGCGCTCTGGGAGGCGCTCGACGACGCCGGCGCCGAGCTGCTCGTGTCCGGTCACAGCCACAACTACGAGCGCGTGGCGCCGCTGAGCCGCAAGCGGTGACCTCGACCCGGCCAACGGCATCCGCCAGTTCGTCGTCGGCACCGGTGGCGCGTTCTTCACCGGCGGCCTCGACTCGCTGATCCCCCACAGCGAGGCGGCTCAGAACACCACCTTCGGGGTCCTGTTCCTCACGCTGCGCCCAACGAGCTACGAGTGGAGCTTCGTGCCGGAGGCCGGGGGGACCTACACCGATTTCGGCAGCACGGCCTGTCACGGCCCGGGTAGTACGCCGCCGCCGCCTCCTCCCCCGCCGCCGCCCCCGCCCGACACGAGCGCGCCGGCGATCTCGAACCTGACGGTCTCGCCACGGCGCTTCCGCGCGCTCGCGATCTCGAACCTGACGATCTCGCCACGGCGCTTCAGCGTCGCGTCGAAGCGCTCCGCGCCGCGGAAGGGCGGGACGACGTTCAGCTATGTGCTGTCCGAGGCGGCGACCGTGCGGGTCAGCATCAGCCGGCGCTTCCGCGGCCGCCGTGTGAGCGGCAAGTGCCGGCGCGTCCCCGGCCTGCGTCGCGGCGCGCCGCGCTGCTTCGGCTTCCGCAAGGTGGGCAGCTTCTTGCTGCAGGGTGCTGCGGCAGGAGCCAACACGAGGTGGTTCGGCGGCCGGCTGGGCAAGAGGCGGCTGAACCCCGGGAAGTTCAAGGCCGGCTTCGTGGCGAGGGATGCCGCAGGCAACCGCTCCGGGCGCGAGAGCGTCACATTCACGATCGTGCGGGCCCGGGGCGGTTAGGGGCCGCATTGACACGGCATAGAGGAGCCGACTACGTTGCGCGCACTCTTGAGTCACTGGCTGCGCTTTCCCTCCGGACATATGTCGCGAGGTTTCTTTTGAGCTCGCGGACTCGCACCCCGGCCCGGCTGGTGGTCGTGCCCTTGGCCGTGGTCGCGCTCCTGACGGCCGCGCCGTCCGGTGCGGCACAGGGTCCGGACCCCGATCCCGCCCCAGGGGGGACGCCCCCTGCGGCGGTGGCTCCCGACCCGGCTCCCGGCGCAGCGCCTGCCGCTCCGCCGGCGCCCGTACCGGTCCAACCGGCTCCTCCGAGTGGTGATACGTCGCCGCCTCCTGCACCGGCCGCGACAGCGCCGGCCCCCGCCCCGGGGTCGCCCGCGGGCGCGGGCGCTGACGGCGGCGGGCAGGTATCGGCGGCGCAGGCTCAGCGCGCGGCGCGAGCGGCAGGAGCGGCGCGTGGCGGCGCGCAGGGCGAGGGCGCGCAAGGCTGCGGCACGGAAGGCCGCGGCGGCCGAGGCGGCGGCACGCGAGTTGGCGGCCGTGTCCGCGAGGGGCGCCCCACCGAGCTCGGTGGTCCGCGTCGATTCGCTGCTGCCCAGCGCCCAGCCCGCGGACGACTCGCACACCGAGCTCCTGCTCGCCGCAGGTATTCTGCTCGCCCTTGTGATGGTCAGTGGCTCTTTGCTCTCGGTGGCGACGCGGACGATGAAGGGGGGGAAGCTGTCGTGAGGCGGTTGGTCGTGCTCACCGCTCCTTTGTCTCGCCGCTCCTGCGTTCGCGGCCATCGCCGAGGCGCAGAACTCGTGACGAATGCGATGCGACACGCCCGCGAGCGCGACGGTTGCAACCACTGGTACACCGCTCGGAAGCGTCTCACTCAAATGGGACTGGGCTCCGCTGCGGACCCCCATCATCGGGATGCCAGAACGGCACGTTTTCTCTCGAAGGGCGGTTCGAGCGATCTTGCAGGGTCGACTGGTCTGATGGACGGCACACGACCATCACCAAGCACGTCTGGATCGGAATCGACCGCACACCGCCCCAAGTCGTGGGGCTCGTGCCGGACCGGCCTCCGGACTACAACGGCTGGTACAACCGACCGGTCGGGCTGAATTTCCAGGCCGCTGACGCGACCTCCGGCGTGGCCTCGTGCAGCAGCACGAGCTACGGGGGACCCGACGGCGCGGGCATCCCGATTGGCGGGACCTGCCGCGACGTGGCGGGGAACACCGGGCTCGGCTCCTTCCCGATCAACTACGACGCAACGCCACCCGTTACGCCCGAGGTCACGGCCGTCCCCCGCAACAATCGCGTCATCCTGAGCTGGCCGGCCCAGCCGAACACGCTCGCCCAGGTCGCGCGCATCGACCCCTCCGGCCGCCGGACGCTCGTCTTCTACGGATTGGGCGGCGAGTTCACCGACCTCAAGCTCCGCAACGGCCGACGCTACCGCTATCTCGTCACGCTGATCGACCAGGCCGGCAACCAGGCGGCGGACCAGGCGAGCGGGGTCCCCACCGGCTCGCCGCTACTCAGCCCGATCCGCGGCGCTCGCCTGCGCGCGGCGCCGTTGCTCGTGTGGAAGCCGGTCCGCCGCGCGCGCTACTACAACGTCCAGCTCATCCGCAACGGACGCAAGGTCCTGAGCCGCTGGCCGGGCGTGGCAAGGCTGCAGTTGCGACAGACCTGGCGATTTGCCGGCCGTGCCCGCCGGCTTCGCTCCGGCAGGTATTGCTGGCGCGTGTGGCCGGGCTTCGGCAACCGCCTCAAGCGCCGCTACGGGAGCTCCTCGGAACGAGCTGCTTCAGGATCGTGCGCTGACCCTCCTGCTCGGTAGAGCTTCCGACCCCGCCCTACACGAACGACCGGCGTTCGCCGTCGACCGCCGGGCGATTGCCCGGTACGGCGCACGGCAGGGCTGAGACGCACTGGAGGGCTAAGACCCGCGGACCTGCCGAACTCGAGGCCGGTTTCCGGGAGCGGCTCCCCGGCGCGCCTCACTGCGGCGCCGTTCAAGGAAACGGACCCTCGAGCTGTACTCGGAGGTGTTTCCGCGGGAGCGGCGGCGCCCGATCCAGCCGGCACCGTTCCGTCCGAGCGCTTTCCCCGGTTGCGGGCAGACCCGCTTCCTCCACGCCCACCACATCGAGCACTGGGCCCGCGGTGGACAAACCGAGCTCGCCAACCTCGTGCAGCTCTGCGCCTATCACCACCGGCTGATCCACGAAGGGGGCTACGGCCTGACCCGAGACCGCGACCAAACGCTGATCTTCAGGCATCCCGACGGCCGCCCGATAGCCGCAGCTCCGACCCCCACCGCGAGCAGCCCAGCGCGGCTATACGCCGACAACCACCGGCACCGGTTGGACCTCACGTCCGACACCACAAGCCGCCACTGGGACGGCAGCCGCCTCGACCTCGCACTCGCGATCGACGGGCTCGATCGGCCGACCCCAGGCTGAACGACGCCAAATGCTCCACCGCCCGACCCCGACCCCGATGCCAGGCGAGCCCCACCCGTCGCCACACATCGGGGTTAGGACGATTCAGCCGCCCCGGCGAACGCGCTCGCAGCCCACGAGGCGGTCGGCGCGGTCGGCGCGCGCGACGTCGTTCCCGCCGCCGCAGATGAGACGGTCGACGCCGCCGCCCCGTGCATCGAGGCGATCGTTGCCCAGCCCGCCCCGCAGCCGGTCGCGACCCGCGCCGGCCTTCAGGCGATCGTTGCCGGGCCCGCCGGCCAGCATGTCGTTGCCGGCGTTGCCGGAGAGCCGGTCGTTTCCGCCGACTCCCTTGCCGCTGTCGTCTCCGAGCAGGCGGTCGTCCCCGCCCGCTCCGGCCAGGCGATCGTGTCCCGTCCCCCCGAAGAGGCAGTCATCGCCGGGCCCGCCTCTGAGGAGATCGTTGCCCTGGAGGCCGAAGAGGTTGTCGCCGAAGCCGGAGCCGGTGAGCCGGTCGCTGCTCGCAGTGCCGAGCTTGTCCTGCGAGCAGGAGCCCGGATCGAGCGTGCGCGCCTCGGTCGGCCCGATCAGAGCCTCGGCGGCGGGAGAGGGCGGCGGGGGCCCGGGAGCCGGCGGAAGAGGAAGCGGAATGCCGCGGTCGACCGTCTCGCAGTCCGGGGCAACCGAGTCGGCCACGTCCGCGCGAACGGTGTCCAGCCCGTCGCCGCAGCTGACGATGTCGCCTCTGTCCCCGCGCGAGTCGATGAGGTCGTTGCCGAGGCCGCCGGTGTGCGTATCGACGCCGTTGTTGCCGCGCAGGGTGTCGTCGCCGGGTCCGCCCTCGAGCGAGTCGTTGGCGTCGCCGCCGGAGAGCGTCGAGCGGGTCGCGGTCGTGTTGACGATGCTGTCGGCACCGTCGCCCCCGCTCACGGTGATCCCTCTGATCCCCGCCCCCGGACAGGTGGCCGTGCTGCCGAACGCGGTGCAGGCCGGCATCGCCGTGATCGTGGCGCCGGGGTCGGAAAGAGTGAAGTCCGCTCCCGTGAGCGAGATGCTGAGGTTGTTCACCTCGCCCAAGGCGGCCGTGTACCAGACGCGCTGTATGCGCGTGTTCACCGTCGAGGCGAGCGCGCCGGCGGGAACGAGAGCGAGCAGGCCCATCGTCGTCAGGGCAATCCAGGTCGCCGTCGCCTTCGCTGTCCGCTGCCGCATGGGTCGGAAACCTCCGATCCGAGACTACGGCCGGTTCAGGGGACCCCGCATCGCACCAACGAGTGATCTTTGCTCCCCAGATGGGGATTGTTCGGGGTTTGGGCCCGCCGACGCCCACGCGACCCGCCGAGGGAGCCCCCGGCGGGTCCGCGCGGACGGTTGACCGATCAGGCCGCGTAGGCCGGGCGCGCCGGGGCGTACCGCTCTCCGCGGCCGCGCTTGCGCGCGACCCAGGCGAGCGGCGCCATGGTGGCGCGCTGGACCCAGACTGGCGGGAAGGCTCCCTGGACCTCGTCCGCGTACTCCTGCACGAACAGGGCCAGGTCGAGCGGCTTGGGCATGCCCTTCGAGGTCGTCCGGCCCTCGTCGGCGAGCGCCACGGTGGTCTCGAACAGCTCCTCCATCTTGAGCGCGGGACGGACCTGCACCCGCACGTGGGCCGTCTCGTCGCCGCCGTTCGCGAACTTGTGGGCCACGCCGGCCGGCACCGTGACCACGTCGCCCGCCTCGGCGATGACGGTCTTGCGGCCCATCTTGAACTTCATCGTGCCGCTGAGCACCTCGAAGCGCTCCTCCTGAGCCGGGTGCACGTGCTTGCCGGGCACGTGGCCGTCGGGTGCCAGCTCGAGGTCGATCTCCAGCAGCTCGCCGCCGGTGTCGGCCGCGGTCTTCCTGAAGGTGATGCGCTCGCCTGAAACCGGGTTGTCGAGAATCTGTCCTGCGTATGCTCCCGCAGCCATTTCCGGCTCCGCACAGTTTCGTCAGTCGAAGTTGATGCGGAAATGTTCGGTGCGCAGGCCGTTCCGCGCCTCGCCCGGCGTGATGATCCTGCCGTCGTCTCGCGGGTGATCTTCAGTAGTCCCAAAGGGCGACCCGGCCCGCGCGCGCCTACTCCGCGAGGATGACCCCAGCTGTGAGCCCGTCGGCGTTCACGGCGCCGCGGCGTCGGCCACAGCAGTCAGGGAAGTCGAATCGGAAGCTGCCAGTACCCGCACGATCGGGAGGTCGAGCGTCGACTGGTACGCCGCCAGCCCTTCGCGCACCTCCTGTCGCGTCGATGCGGCCACCCCGACGCTTCCGAGCGGAGCGTTCATGGCGGCGAAATGCCTGCGATGACCCTCGTTGATGGTGCGGTAGCGGCCTTCCTCGGCGCGGAGCCGCTGCAGCGAGCCGGAGGCCACGGCGACTCGGACGTATGAGGCGACGACCGGTGCGGCGCGCCCCGCCTCATCGGCTCCCTCCTGCACCCAGCGGCGGGCATCTGCAAGCTGCTCCGGAAGCATCCAGTTGAGGAGGACGCCGTCGGCCAGCGCTCCGCCGAGCCGGCACAACCGGGGTCGCATGGCTGCCACCACGATGCGCGTCCCTCGCGGGAGGACGTCGCGCAGCTCGGCGACGGCGCGTTGCAGCACGTCGACCTTGGGGCGGAGCTGGCCGAAGCCGATCCCGATCCAGAGCTTCGTGGGGTCGATCGCCAGCCGTTCGACCTCGCGCCCGATCTGAGCCGGCTGATACCGGTCGAGGGGAAGGACGCCGACGCCGAGCTCGATGCCTGGGGCCGCGGCCGCGAACTGGGCGAGTGTTTCCAGGCCGGAGGCTGTCGGCTCGTCGTTCGACCACAGCGAGTGGTACCCGAGCTGCTCACAGCGGGCGGCCAGATCCCTGACGAGCCGCGCTTCCAGGCCGGCGGTGATGCCCAATCCGCGCCGGGGCGGCGTCGAGATCAGCTCCAGGCCGGGGCCGGCGCCGGGCCCTTGGGATCGATGTTGTGGTTGAGCCGGAAGAGGTTGTCGGGGTCGTAGCGCCGCTTGAGCTCGACGAGCCGCTCATAGTTGGGGCCGTAGGCGTGGCGGACGCGGTCGTAGTCGTCCGCCGACAGGTAGTTGGTGTAGCAGCGGTCGGCCATGTAGGGCGACAGCGCATCGAAGGTCTCGCGCGCCCACGTGATGCCTGCGTCCGTCTGGGCCGGGTCGGTCCACTGCGAGATCAGGAAGAGGTTGAAGCCCCGCTCCCTGTGCGGGTAGGCCGTCGCCGTCGAAGGCACGCGCGTGACCGCACCGTGGAAGTCCTCGACCACGAGTGCGCAGAGCTCGCTGGGCGCGCGCTCGAACGCCTCGGCCATCACCTCGACGGCCGGATCCGACAGCTCGGAGAAGAACCCCGACTTCCAATACCTGAGCGAGCCAGGCGGGGCCAGCCAGTCCACTCCGGTGTTCACGTCGGGATACGGCATGCGCTGAATCATGTCCGCGGCCGGTGTGCCGAACCGGCGCAACGGGCGGACGTCGGCCTCGGCTTGGTCGGCGTCGTCGCCCGCGTGGCAGACCGCGACTCCGCAGAGCTTCGCCCCCGATCCGTCCGGCGCGTGCAGGAAGACCGCCTGCGTGGAGAGTTCGTCCGGGAGATCGGCGGCGAACTCGCGGTAGAACGAGAAGAGCTCAGGCGCCGCCTCGAGCGGATGCAGCACCGGACCACCGAGGACGCTTGCGAGCGGATGCGCGCGGAACTCGAACGAGGTCACGACACCGAAATTGCCCCCGCCGCCGCGGAGCGCCCAGTACAGATCGGGATCGGTGTCCTCGCCAGCGGTGACGACCTCGCCGGACGCGAGCACCACCTCGGCCGACAGCAGGTTGTCGACGGCCATCCCGTGCTTTCCCATCAACCAGGCGATCCCGCCGCCGAGCGTGAGACCTGCGATCCCGGTACTCGAGACGACCCCGCTCGGTGTCGCAAGCCCAAAGGCGGCAGTCGCACGGTCGAGCTCACCGACCGTCACGCCGGCCTGCGCCCGGACCACGGATCGGATCGGATCGACGTGGATGCCCTTCATCAGCGAGAGGTCGACCATCAGCCCGCCCTCGGTGACCGCCCTGCCGGCGACGCTGTGACCGCCGCCGCGAACCGAGACCTCCAGTCCTTCGCTTCTGCCGAGCCTGACCGCGTCGGTCACGTCCGCCGTGTGCAGACAGCGAGCGATCAGCGCGGGCCGCCTGTCGATCAGCCCATTGTGAACGCGGCGGGCCTCGTCGTAACCACGGTCACCCGGAGCAAGCACAGGCCCCGAGAACACCTCCCCGAGCAGCTGGACGGAATGTTCGCTCGTCAGGCCAGACATCGCGCGCTCCTTTGACAGGTCGCTTGTCCATACCGATCGGTACAGTACCGATCGGTACAGTACCTGAGCCACATGGGACGCGCAAGAGCATTCGACACCGACGAAGCCCTCGACAGAGCGATGACCGTGTTCTGGAGCAAGGGCTACGACGGGGCGTCGCTCTCGGATCTCACGGAAGCGATGGGCATCAACCGTCCCAGCCTCTACGCCGCCTACGGCAACAAGGAGGAACTGTTCCGCAAGGTCCTCGAACGCTACGGCGAGGGCCCTTCGTCCTATGAGCGTGAGGCACTCGCGCGGCCAACTGCGCGCGAAGTCGCCCAGGGCCTGTTAAGTGGAGCCGCCGACGTGCAGACCGATCCGCGTACCCCGGCCGGGTGTCTCGCGACCCTCGGCACCACCTACTGCGCTGAAGACTCCTCGCCCGCCGGCCAGATCCTCATCGCGTCCCGCCTCGCCGGTCACGCCTCGATCCGAGAGCGTTTCGAGCGAGCACGGGACGAGGGTGATCTCCCGGCCGACTCCGATCCCATGGCGCTGACCCACTACATCGGGACAGTTGTGTGCGGCATGGCGGTCCTGGCGGCATCGGGTGCAACACGGAAAGACCTCGAACGCGTCATCGAGCTGACGATGCGCGCCTGGCCCCAGTAAGACGCTAGAGCGGGATGTTGCCGTGCTTGCGCTTCGGCGTGTCGACGCGCTTCGTCTGCAGCGTCTCGAGGGCGCTGATCAGCCTCGGGCGCGTCTCGTGGGGGATGATCACGTCGTCGATGTAGCCGCGCTCGGCCGCCGAGTAGGGATTGGCGAAGCGCGCCTTGTAGTCCCCGATCAGCTTCTGGCGGCGCTCCTCGGGGGTGGGCGAGGAGGAGATGTCGCGGCGGTGGATGATGTTGACGGCGCCCTCGGGGCCCATCACGGCGACCTCGGCGGTCGGCCAGGCGAAGACGAAGTCGGCCAGCATGTGCTTGGAGTTCATGACGTCGTAGGCGCCGCCGTAGGCCTTGCGCGTGATCACGGTCAGCTTCGGCACGGTCGCCTCCGTGAACGCGTAGAGCAGCTTCGCGCCGTGGCGGATGATTCCGCCCCACTCCTGTGAGGTGCCGGGCAGGAAGCCGGGCACGTCCATGAAGGTGAGCAGGGGGATGTTGAACGCGTCGCAGAAGCGCACAAAGCGCGCAGCCTTCTCGGACGCGCTGATGTCGAGCACGCCGGCCAGCTGGCTCGGCTGGTTCCCGACGACCCCGATCGGCCGGCCGTTCAGCCGCGAGAACCCGACGACGATGTTGCGCGCGAAGTGCTCCTGCACCTCGAAGAACTCGCCGTTGTCGACGATCAGGTGCACGACGTCGCGCATGTCGTAGGGCTTGTTCGGGTTGTCGGGGACGATCGAGTCGAGCTCGGCGTCCATGCGGTCGGGGTCGTCCCCGGTATCCATGCGCGGCGGCAGCTCGAGGTTGTTCTGGGGGAGGAACGACATCAGGTAGCGCGCGTCCTCGAGGCAGCTGTCCTCGTCGTCGGCGGCGAAGTGGGCCACGCCCGACTTCGTGTTGTGGGTCATCGCGCCGCCGAGCTCCTCGAACTCCACCTCCTCGCCCGTGACCGTCTTGATCACGTCAGGCCCGGTGATGAACATGTGCGAGGTCTCCTTGACCATGAAGATGAAGTCGGTCATGGCCGGGGAGTAGACGGCGCCGCCCGCGCACGGGCCCATCACCAGCGAGATCTGCGGGATCACGCCCGAGCACTGGACGTTGCGCACGAACACATCGCCGTAGGCACCCAGCGACACGACGCCCTCCTGGATGCGCGCCCCGCCGGAGTCGTTGATGCCGATGACCGGGCAGCCGATGCGGGCGGCCAGGTCCATCACCTTGCACATCTTCTCGCCCATGACCTCGCCGAGCGATCCGCCGAACACGGTGAAGTCCTGCGAGAAGACCGCCACCGGGCGCCCGTCGATCTTGCCGTGGCCGGTGACGACCGCGTCGCCCCAGGGGCGGTTGTTGAGCATGTCGAAGTCGGCGGTTCGGTGCCGAACGAACGTGTCGAGCTCCTGGAACGAGCCCGGGTCCAGCAGCTTGTCGATCCGCTCCCGGGCGGTCAGCTTGCCCTTGGCGTGCTGCTTCTCCTCCGCCTGGGGGTTCGTGTGAATTGCCTGCTCGCGCAGCTCCTGAAGCCGGGCGAGCTTCTCCTCGTAGGTCTCGGGCGACTGCTGTCTCATGGCGGCGCCGATCCTACTTGGGGTAGTAGGGCAGCCGCCCGCCCGCCCGCTCGACCACCTTGCGGTGGAGCTCGCGCACCACGCCTGGATGGCGGTCCGCCACGTTGCGCGTCTCGGCGGCGTCCGACCGCCGGTCGAACAACTGCGGCCGCTGCAGGCGGTTGTCAGCGAAAAAGGTCCAGCGGTCCCCACGCAGGTAGTGGCTGTTGGCGTAGCCGCCATAGGCGAAGGCGCGCGCGGGCGGCTGCCGGCCTTGGAAGAGGGCCGAGAGGTCCGCGCCCTCCATGTCGCGGGGCGGCGTGACGCCGGTCATCGAAAGCACGGTGCGGCCGATGTCGTGGGTCGAGGCGCGGTAGGGCGTCCGGCCCCCGGCGCGGCGGCGCCCGGGATCGACCACCACCAGCGGCACGCGGGTCAGCTCGGGGTGGAGGGCGATCGAGATCTTGCCGGTCCAGCCGCGCTCGCCCAGGAAGATCCCGTGGTCGGCCACGAGCACGATCACCGTCTCGCGCTCGAGCCCCAGGTCGTGAAGGCGCTCGAGCAGGACACCGAGCCAGCGATCGGTCATCGTGACCTCCGCGGCGTAGAGCGCGCGCAGCCGCTCGAGGACCGGGCCCGCCTCGTCCTCTCCGAGCCAGTTGCGCACGCGGCCGTAGCGCAGCGTCGCCGGCTCGGGCCCGCGCCAGCCGGGGTCGCCGTAGAGCTCCAGGTAGCGGCGCGGCGGGGTCCACGGCTCGTGTGGCGCAAAGGTGTCCACGACGAGAGCGAACGGCCGCCGGGCAGCCCCCTGCTCGAGCGCCGTGACCCCCGAGCGAAACACACGCGCGGCGAACGACTCCGACTCGTCCGGCGCGTGGCCGCCGTTGGCGAGGTAGCGGCGCAGCCGGTCGACGGCCTTGGGGTCGCGGATGGAGGGGTGCAGCCAGCGTCCGAGCACGCCGGAGGGGAGGCCGCGCGCGCTTCCGCCGATCTGTCCGCCGCGACGGACGAACAGATTGAAGCTGCGCCGCAGCGGCTCGTAGGGCTGCGAGAAGCCGACGAAGGGGTTGTCGGTCACGTACGCGGTCCAGTAACCGGCGCGCTGCAGGGCGCTGGTCCAGGTGGTGCTTGGGTCGCGGAGCGCCGACCAGCCCGGCGAGTTCATCAGCCCGCGCTGGTCGTGCCAGCCGCGGAACGGGAAGGTGCGCCGGCCGCTCAGGATCGCGTTCCGAACGGGCACGGTGGGCAGGCCCTCGGGGACCACCCGCGTGAACGAGAGGCCCGCCGCGGCCAGGGCATCGATGTTCGGGGTTCGCGCCTGGTCGCCGAAGGCGTGGTCGGCGCGCAGCGTGTCGAACGATGATGACGAGCACGTTCGGGCGCTCGGCAGCCCGTGCGCTCCCGCGCAGCAGCGGGACGGCCAGCGCCGCCCCGGCGGCGGCTCCCGCCGTCAGGATCTCCCGGCGCGTCGGGGACACGCGCAGGATTGTCCCGTGGCTGACCAGCGCTCAGCGGTAGACGGGCAGGCGCCTGCCGGCGCGGCGGACGATCGCGCCGGTGGAGCTCGTCGATCCGCTTGGGGTGCCGGTGCGCGATGTTGCGCCGCTCGGCGGGGTCCCTCTCGAGGTTGTAGAGCCTGCGGCCGATGCCGCGGTTCATGGCGACGTAGGCCCACTCCTGCGTGCGCGCGTAGTGCCAGTTGGCGTAGCCGCCGTAGGCGAACTTGCGCGCGTCGCCGGGCGGGCGGCCGCGGAGCAACGGCGAGAGGTCGACCCCATCCATCCCGTCCGGCCGGCGAACGCCGGCGAGCGACAGCACCGTGGGGCCGACGTCGTGCGTCTGGGCGAGGTAGCCGCTCGTGCGGGGGCGCGCGGCGCGCCGCGGGTCGACCACGATCAGCGGCACGTGGACGAGCGCCGGGTGGAGCATCGAGGCGATCTTCCCGGTCCAGCCGTGCTCGCCGAGCAGGTACCCGTGGTCGCTGACCAGGAAGATCACGGTGTCGCTCTCGAGGCCGAGCGCCCGGAGGCGCGCGATCAACACTCCGAGCCAGCGGTCGGTCATCGTGACCTCGGCGGCGTAGAGGTCGCGCATGCGGGCGAGGACGGGACCGGCGCGCTTGGGGGAGAGCCAGTCGCGCACGCGCATGTAGCGGCTCATCGAGGGTTCGGGGCCGCCGTACCCCGGGCTGCCGTAGAGGTCGATGTAGGCACGCGGTGGGGTCCAGGGCTCGTGCGGCTCGTAGGTGTCGACGACAAGCGCGAAGGGCTGCCGCGTGCTCGCCCCGTCGAGCAACGCGGCGGCGTCACTGAACACCCTGGCCGCCCAGGAGGTCGACTCGTCGCGCCAGTAGCCGCCGGTGCCGAGGAAGCGGCGGATCCGTTCCTCGATATGAGGCTCACGCAGCTCGGGGATGACCCACTGGTCGAGCGCCCGCCGGGAGACCCTTCCGATGTGTGCCGAGTTGCCGAGCTGGCCGCCGATCCGGTCGAAGCGATCGAAGCTCCCCCGGAAGGGCGCGTATTCGCGGGCAAAGCCGAGGAAGGGATTGTCCGTCACGTAGCCCGTCCAGTAGCCGGCCCTGTGAAGCACGCTGGTGAAGGTGTCGTCCGGGTCGCTGATCGGCGCCCAGCCCGGGGTGTTCAGGAGGCCGGGGTGGCGTTGCCAGTGGCGGAACGGCCAGACGCGCCGGCCGGTCATGATCGAGCGCCGCGCCGGCACGGTGGCCATCGCCTCGGGGTAGAAGTGCGTGAAGCGGAGGCCCCGGCGGGCGAGGTCGTCGATGTTGGGTGTGAACGCGTAGCCGCCGTAGGCGCTCACGTAGTCGGCACGCAGGGTGTCGACGATCACGACGACGAAGTTGGGCCGGCGCGCCTTCCCCCACGCGCTCGTGTCGGCGAGCGTCGCGGCCAGTGCGGCCGACGCGCTCGCCTCCAGGAACTCGCGTCGCGTGGCCGCCATGACTCGATTCTCCGCGCCCGGCGGACCGGAGTCCACTCCACCCGGGTGCCGTCCGGCGGCACCCGGGTCAGGCGTCAGCCCCGCGAGTAGGGGCGATGGTGCGCGGAGCCCAGCGAATCGAGCATCGAGTCGAGAGCGGCCCGGGCCTCATCGGAGGCGAGCCCGGAGGGGTGGGGCGGGGGCTCGGGCTCGGCCGGCTGGGGCTCGGGCTCGGCGGCCGGGGGCTCCACCGGGTGCGGCTCGGCCGCCTGGGGCTCCACCGGTCTCGGCTCCGCCGCCTGGGGCTCCAGCGGGTCTGGCCCGGCCGCCCGGGGCTCCACGGACCTCGGCTCGGGCCCGGCCGAGGGTCCTGCGCGGCTCGGCGGCCAGGGTCTCGGGCTCGGCGGCGAGGGTCTCGGGCTCGGCGGCGAGGGTTTCGGGCTCGGCGGCGAGGGTCTCGGGCTCGGCGGCGAGGGTTTCGGGCTCGGGCGCGAGGGTCTCGGGCTCGGCCGGCTCGGGCTCCGACGGCTCAGCGACGGCGGCGGGGGGCGACTCGGGGGCGGGCGCCCACCCGGTCGAATCCGTTTCGGACCAGGAATCCGTTACGGACCCGACTTGATGTCGCCCAGCGACACCAGAACGGGTTTCTAAGCGCTCGCGGGACCGGCTCGGGGACCGGCGGCGCGAGTGGCGACGGGCTTGCGCGGCGCGGTCACGGCCGGCGCGGGCGCACGGGGCCGCCGTGTCGCGCCGCTCACGAAACAGCCAGGCCCAGAAGCCGCGGCGCCTGGGCCGGGGCGGGGCCGCAACGACCGCCGGCCGCTCGGCCGGCGCTTCGATGACGCCCTGCTCAGCGACGGGCTCCCCGACCACGGGCTCCTCGACCACGGGCTCCTCGACCACGGGCTCCTCGGCCACGGGCTCCTCGACCACGGGCTCCTCGACCACGGGCTCCTCGACCACGGGCTCCTCGACCACGGGCTCCTCGACCACGGGCTCCTCGACCACCGGCTCCTTGACCGCCGGGTTCTCGACCGCGGACTCCTCGGGCGCTGGTCGCCCCGAACCCGGGCTCCTCGACCACATGCTCCTCTGACCGCCGTGGCCCTCGGCCGCGGACTCCTCGGCGCCGATCCTCGACCACGGGTTCCTTGACCGCCCAGTACCCGATCGCGGACTCCTCGGCGCCGGTCCCCCCGGCCCCGGGCGCCTCGACGACCGGCCCCTCGGTCGCGGGCGCCTCACCCACCGGCTCCTCGCCAGCCGCATCCTCAGCCACGGGCCGTTCGACCTCCGGCTCCTCCTCCTCCGGCAGCGCCGCCGTCAGCGTGACCTTCGTTCCCCAGCCGGAGGGCTCGATCGAGACGGTGCCGCTCGCGTGCTCGCCCTCCCAGGCGACCGTGTGCTCTGGCTCCAGCTTGGTGATCCTGATCTCGCCGAAGGCGTCGAGATGCTTCGCGAGGCGCTCGACCTCACTCAGCTCCTCCCACAGCTCCGGCGGTGACTTGACGAGGGTTCTTTTCGCGGTCAGATCCGGCATCAGGGACCCGGTTCGCCCGCCGGCCGAGGTCTCCTTCACGCCGCAGC
This sequence comes from uncultured Thermoleophilaceae bacterium, assembly GCA_963757815.1. Lineage (GTDB taxonomy): Bacteria > Actinomycetota > Thermoleophilia > Solirubrobacterales > Thermoleophilaceae > JACVRW01. Next base: position 542,697 of record CAVWSN010000018.1, read on the forward strand.
GGTCGTTGCCGGACGGCGAGCGAGGAACGCGAACTGCCCGCAGAGCGTGAGCTTGACCTGGTTGCGGGTCCGCGCATCGAGCCGGGCCGCCCTCCCGGCCAGCTCGATCAAACGGTTGCCGGGCGATTCGCGGGCCCACCAGCGCGCGAAGAAGCGCGGCATGCCGAGCGCCCGCCAGGCCACGAGCGTCATGCCATCGATCCCCGGCCGCAGCTCGACGACCTCGAGGCCCGCATCCTCCGCCAGCACACAGAACCCGTAGGGCGTGTAGTTCCAGATGCTGAGCGAGTGGAAGGCCTCGAGATGCGAGGTCGAGCCGACGAACGAGCCGCCCGGCCGCAGCACCCGAGCGACTTCGCCCAGCAGAGGCTCGGGCCGGCGCACGTGCTCGAGCACCTGCTTGCAGTACACGAGGTCGAAGCCGGCGTCGTCGAACGGCAGCGTTACGCCGTCGAAGGTCACGAACTCGGCGTCGCTGCGCGTGCGCTCGGCGACCTCCGGAGACTCGGCGATGTCCGCCCCCACCCAGCGGACGTTCGGGTTGAACGAGCGGAACAGGTCGACCGAGTCGCCGGCCCCGCAGCCCAGATCCAGCACGCGCTCGGCGGGGCGGGCGTACGTGTCGGCGATGGTCTGGCGGCTGTGGTCGCCCGGGATGCGCGCGCCGAGCAGCTCGCCGAGGTCGTCGCCGAGCACTAGGTCGTGGAATCAGCCATCTAGGCCTCGGCCGTTGCGTGAGCGGGCTCGCTGTGCCCGCTCACGCTTCCGAGTACTCCCCGAACTCCTCGCGCATCACGCCGCACACCTCGCCCAGCGAGCAGCGGTCCTTCAGCGAGGCTCGCATCGGCTCGAGCAGGTTGTCCGATCCGGCGCAGGCGGCGCGCAGCTCCTCGAGGCGCCTCGACACCGCGTCCTGGTCGCGGTCCTCCTTGAACGCCTTCAGCCGGTCGAGCTGCTGACGCTCGGTCTCCGGGTCGACCCGCAGGATCTCCACCTCGTCCATCTGTTCCGTCACGTACTCGTTCACGCCGACGACGATGTCCTGCTTGCGCCGGTAGCGCTCCTCGTAGCCCCAGGCTGACTCCTCGACCTCGGCGCGGATGAACGGGATGCACTCGACCGAGCCGCCCATCTCGTCGATCCGGTCGATCAGCGCCTGCGCCGACTCTTCGATCTCGTCGGTGAGCGCCTCCACGAAATAGGAGCCGGCGAACGGGTCGACGGTATCCGCCGCACCCGACTCGTGGGCCAGGATCTGCTGCGTCCGCAGCGCGATGCGCGCCGCCGTCTCGCTCGGGAGGGCGAGCGCCTCGTCGAAGCCGTTCGTGTGCAGCGACTGGGTGCCGCCGCAGACCGCCGCGAATCCCTGCAACGCCACGCGCACGATGTTGTTGTGTGGCTGCTGGGCGGCGAGCGTGACACCGCCCGTCTGCGTGTGGAAGCGGATCTTGAGCGAGCGCTCGTCCTTCGCGCCGAAGCGCTCGCGCATGATGCGCGCCCACATCCGCCGGGCGGCGCGGAACTTGGCCACCTCCTGGAAGACGTTGTTGTGGCCGTTGAAGAAGAAGGCGAGCCGCGGCCCGAACTCGTCCACCGCGAGCCCCGCGTCGATGGCGGCCTGGACGTAGGCGATCGCGTTGGCGAGCGTGAAGCCCACCTCCTGCACCGCCGAGCAGCCCTTCTCGCGCATGTGGTAGCCGGAGATCGAGATCGTGTTCCACTTCGGAATTCGCTCCCGGCAGTAGGCGAAGAGGTCGGTCGTGAGGCGCATCGCGGGCCCCGGCGGGTAGATGAAGTTCCCGCGAGCGATGTACTCCTTGAGGATGTCGTTCTGGGTGGTGCCGCGCAGCTGCTCGGCGGGCACGCCCTGCTCCTCGCCCACCAGCTCGTAGAGGAGCAGCAGCGCGGCCGCGGGCGCGTTGATCGTCATCGAGGTCGAGACCTGGTCGAGCGGGATGCCGTCGAACACCCGCCGCATGTCGTCGATCGTGTCGATGGCCACGCCGGTGCGGCCGACCTCGCCCATGCACAGGGGGTCGTCCGAGTCGCGGCCGAGCTGGGTGGGGAGGTCGAACGCCATCGACAGCCCCGTGGAGCCGTGCTCGATCAGGTAATGGAAGCGCTCGTTCGTCTCCTTCGCGCTCGCGTAGCCGGCGTACTGGCGCATCGTCCACTTGCGCCCGCGGTACATGTCCGGGTGGATGCCGCGGGTGAACGGGTACTCGCCGGCGTGGCCGAGCCGCTCCTCGAGCCCGGCTCCGACGTCCTCGGAGCCGTACTCGTGCTTGATCTCGATGCCCGAGTCGGTGAAGCGGCGCGGGTCGTCCGGCCCCACAATGGGTGCGATGCTCGGCTTGTGGTCCGGAGTCGTGGCCATGCTCGGGCGAAGGATACGGTTCGGAAGGTGACCCGGATGCCATCCGAGACGCGCGAGGGCCGCCTCGACGGCATCCGAGTGGTGCTCGGACTGCTCGCCGCGATGTGGGTGCTCGAGTTGCTCGATCTGGCGCTCGACCACCGCCTCGACCAGTACGGAATCGAGCCGCGCGACGCCGACGGCCTGGTCGGCGTGGTCGCGGCCCCGTTCCTCCACGCGGACTTCGGGCACCTGCTCGCGAACACGATCCCGTTCCTGGTGCTCGGGATCATCATCGCGCTGCAGGGCGTGGCGCGGGTGCTCGGGGTCACGGTGATCGTGGTGCTGATCAGCGGGCTCGGCACCTGGCTCGTCGCGCCGGAGCACTCGATCCACATCGGCGCGAGCGGCGTGGTGTTCGGCTACGCGACCTATCTGCTGGCGCGCGGCGTCTTCAACCGCAACGCCCTGGAGATCCTCGTGGGGGTGGGAGTGGCGGCCGTCTGGGGCACCGCCCTGCTCGGCGGGCTCGTGCCGCAGGAGGGCGTGTCGTGGCAGGGCCACTTCTTCGGGGCGGTGGGGGGCGTGGTGGCGGCGCGCGTGTTCGCGAAGCGCGCCGCCTGATCAGCGCCGCCCACCCTGCCCGCGACACCTAGAAACCCGACTTCGTGTCGTCAGACGACATCAGGTTGACACCGTTGGGCGCTCGGACGGGTCGAGCACCGTCCCGGGAGCGAGACCAAGCGCCGCGGCTTGGCCGGAAGCCAGCTCGAGCGCGCAGAGCTCGCGGCGGCGCAGCCCGGTGCCGCGGCGGCGGATGCGGGCGAAGCGGCCCGGCCGAACCTCCGGGTGGACCGCCACGATCTCGAGCGGCCCGGCGGGGTCCGCCCGGCGGGCGAAGACCACGTCGAGCGCGAAGCGCATTCCGACCGTGTGGACCGAGTGGCAGCGCGGGATCAGCAGAGCGGTCCGTTCGGGGAGTCCGCGAGCGCCGAGCAGCCCAACCATGCGCGAGCGCAGCCCCTCCGCGAGGATCACGTCGAGCTCGGCCCCGGCCGGCGAGCGGCATGCGGGTGCGGGGAAGCCGGTCGAGTCCGCTCATCGCGCCAGCGAGCGCATCCGCGCGCGGGGGAGCCGCTCGAGCCAGCTCATCCGGCCGGTGCGGTCTGGGGGCGGGGGGCGAGGCCCCAGACGGCGTGGCCGGACTCGCTGAGCACGCTGTCGAGGCGGGTGATCAGCTCCCCGCTGTCGCCGCGCGGCATGTTGCGATCATGACCGATGCCGCGGGCGATCATGACCGATTGCCGCGGTCGGGCGTAACCGGCGAGGACGATTGACGGGCGCGGGCGCTGTCCCAAGCCAGGTTGGTGCTCGCGGACCGCTGCACAAGACCCAGCGTCCGGGGGGTTCTAAGCTGAGCCAGCGCTCGAGGCCGAGCGCCGGGAGCGCGCGGAGCGGGAGCGGGGATCCGGCGGGACGTAGCATCTGCTGCGTGGAGGTCACGGTCCGCCTGTTCGCGATGCTGCGTGAGCGCGCCGGCGCTCCCGAGGTGACGCTCGACCTGCCGGACGGCGCCCGCGTGCGCGACGCGCTCGATTCGCTCGAGGGTCTCGCCGAGGGAATCCCGCTCGTGATGGCGGTCAACCGCGAGTACGCGGACGCGGAGCGGGTGCTCGACCCGGGCGACGAGCTGGCGCTGATCCCGCCGGTCAGCGGGGGTGAGGTGGCGGCGACCTGGGCGCGCGTGAGCTCCGAGCCGCTCTCGCTCGACTCGCTCGCGAGCCGCGTGCGCGATCCGCGCGCGGGCGCCGTCGTGACCTTCTCCGGGGTCACGCGCGAGGTCGAGCGGCTCGAGTACGAGGCCTACGCGGAGATGGCCGAGGAGCGAATGGCGGCGATCGTGGCCGAGGCGGTCGAGCGCCACGGGCTGTGCGCGGCGGCGGTCGAGCACAGGATCGGCGAGGTGCCCCTGACCGAGCCGAGCGTGATCGTGGCGGCCTCGGCACCGCATCGCGGCGAGGCGTTCGCGGGCGCGCGCGAGATCATCGACCGCGTCAAGGCCGAGGCGCCGATCTGGAAGAAGGAGATCGAGGCCGGCGGCGGCCGCTGGGTGGAGGGAACGCGGCCGCGCTAGGACCCCCGCGCCGTGGACGAGCTCATAGACCGGCTGACGAACTAGGTAACTCGATTAGGCAGCACTGCCGATGGCAGAGGCGCCGAGCCGCCTTACCGTCGGTCACGTGAAAGCTGAACGCCTGAACTCCTTTGGAAAGCTCCCGACGAGCGATCGGCCCTTGACGATTCGGATGGCTGCGCCCGAGGACGCCGGCGCGCTGCGGCGGCTGGCCGAGCTCGACAGCGCGGCTCCCCTCACCGGCGACGTCCTCATTGCCGAGATCGACGGCGCCGCGATTGCCGCCGCCTCGCTCGAGGGCGGCAGGGTGATCGCCGACCCGTTCACGCCGAGCGCCTACGCCGTGCGAATGCTGACGGTGCGTCGCTACCAGCTGATTCGCCAGGGAGGGCACGGTGCGGCCGTGCGCTTCCGGCACCCGCGCCGCGCACCCGACCCGCTGCTGGTCGTGCGGCGCGGCGAAGCATGAGGCCCTCATGTACTGGCAGCGTGCACGTCACCCGCGTGCGGGAGTCGCGATAGGTCTCGCGGTTCTCGCCTCCTGGCTCGGCGCGCTCGGCCTCGCACTGGCCACGAGCGAGCCTGTCGACGGGCAGCGCTCGGCGGTCACGGGCGCTGACGCCGTCGAGACCGCCCAATCCGGCGCAAGGACGCCAACGGAATCCCGAACGAAATGAACACGACCTTTCATCTGCGCCCACCTGTCGCGCTCGCGCTGGGCACCGGCGTGCTCGCCGCCTGGCTGAGCATCATGGCCATCGCGCTCGCGAGCGACGACTCATCGACCCCGGATCGAACCGCGGCGCCGAGCACCGGCGCGGCGGAGCAGCCGCTGCCAACGCCGCGGCCCGGGCGAGCCGGTCCTGGATACATCCAGGAGACGCTGGAGAGATGATGTCTTCGCGAAGGCCCGATCCGCAGCGCCATGCTGACGGGCGACGACGGCATCCTCGGGGCGAGGCTCCCTGCTCGCGCCTCGGACGCGGCGCCGGCTGAGCTCCCTCTGACCAGGGCGGCGCCCGAGGAGGCACTCGATGCGGCGGAGGGTGCCGGCTTTGGGACGCCTCCCTCGCCTCGCGCAGAGAAGGCACGCGAGCTTGAGGCATGAGCTGCCTCGACGCGGCGTGGCCCATCCGGGTCCGTAGGACCCAAGCGGCTCCGTAAGGGCGGGGTAAGACGGGGCAGCAACGCTGGACTAACTGGGCAGTCCACACACTCCCAACCCAAAGGAGGGCCATGTTCCAACGCGGGAAGATCCACGTGCTTGCCGCTCCACCGCGGTCGATCCGTCGCCTGGCGGGGGCCGCGGTTGCGGCTCTTGCCTTGCTCGCCGGTCCCGCCGCCGCCAATGCGATGGCCGACGGAGGCGCGCTGTTCACACAGACCAACGACCCGGCCGGAAACGCCGTGCAGAAGTTCGAGCGCACCAGGGACGGCAGTCTCACCCCTGCCGGCACATTCCTGACCGGAGGGCTCGGTCTCGCCAGTCTCGGCGGCGGGCAGGGAGCCGTTGAGCTCAGCGAAGACGAAGACACCGTGTACGCGATAAACGCGGGCTCGAACACCGTCACGGCATTCCGGGTGCGCGACGGTGAACGCGACGATGACGACCGGCGCAAGGGCTCCAAGCCCGGCCTGGAAGTCGTCGGGACGGTCGACTCGGGAGGCGTGGCGCCTGTGAGCGTCGACGAGCACCGCGGCAGGGTCTACGTCCTCAACTCCGGCGCGTTGCCGAACGTGACCGGATTCAACGTCGGGAGGCGCGGTGCGCTGACACCGATTCCCGGCGGCAGCCGTGACCTTCCGGGGGCGGACGGGGCGGCGCAGGTGTCCGTGACTCCGGACGGCAGCCGACTGGTCGTGAGCGAGCGCGTCTCGAACCGGCTCGAGACGCTGGCGCTCGACCGCCGCGGTCGCCCCGGTCGGCCGGTCGTGACCCCGTCCAGCGGCAGTACGCCCTTCGGCTTCGCAATCAGCCGCCGCGGGGACGTGATCGTCTCCGAGGCGGGCGCCAGCACCGTGTCGTCCTACCGGATCGGCTTTGGTGGCGGGCTCGCGGCGATCACGGCATCGCTTCCGGTGGGCCAGGGCGCTGCGTGCTGGGTCGCGGTGTCGCCCGACGGGCGCTTCGCCTACACGGGCAACGCCGCCGGCAGCATCAGCGGTTTCGCGGTCGATCGCGGTGGCTCACTCATCCGCGCTCGATGCGGACGGCCTCACGGCCGTGGTCGACCCCAGTCCGCGTGATCTCGACTTCTCGCGCAACGGCAGGTTCCTGTACGCCGTGAGCCCCGGCGACGCGACGACCGGCGGCCGCGTGACCGGCTACCGCGTCCGCGCCGATGGCTCGCTCGAGGAGATCACGAGCGCGCCGGCCGCGGTCGGCATCACCGGAGCAGCCGCCGGCTGACCCGCTGATCCGAAGTCCTCGGTTCAGCCGCGGGCGGGGCTCGGAACAGGGCCCCGCCCGCGGCGACCCCGAGAGTCGTCCTGCCCTGGTGGTCTCCTGGACCATCAATCCAGGACGACTCCCTCGAGGTTGGCGCCGGCCGCGATCCCCCAGAGCATCGCGGTGCCCGAGCTGGCGCCCCAGCCGCGCAGGGTGACGGCCGCGCTGGAGGCGGCGGCGCGGTCGCCCGAGCGCAGCGCCGCCAGGAGCGCAACCCCGGCGCCGGGCAGCTCACCGCGCTCGGCGCAGCGAAGGTAGGCGAGCCCGAGCGGCGAGCTGCGTCCCGCGGCGAGCCCGCTGATCGCGACCGGTCGGCCCGCGGCGTGACGCCAGGCGGCGTATCCGGCCAAGGCGTCGTCCCCGGCGGGCGTGAGCCCCTCGCCGCGGCCGGCGAGCAGCCGAACGGCGTCCTCGACGCTGCCCGCGCGCGAGCGCTCGGAGCCCGGCGGCCACGCCGACGGGCGGCGCCCCGATGGGGGCCGGGAACGGGCCGCCCGCCAGCGGGCGCCCGTCGGCGCCGCCGTCGAGACCGCGCCCGGCAGGGGCGCCGGCCGGCCCGGCTGGGGCCGGCCTAGCCGGCCGCAACTCCCGCACCCGCTCGAGCGACACCCCCTGGTTGCCGATTTCCAGTCGCTCCCCCCGCACACTCACGCGCTGCCCCGGGTGGAGCGCCCCTCGCTCCAGTCCCGCCACCGAGATCGACAGCGGGCCAAAAACCGCACCCGGTTCGGTCACGAGCAGCCAGTCCTCCTCCAGGCGCAGGTAGGCCCCGCCGCTCAGCACGAGCTCGACGGTCCCGCCCCCGCGGCCGCTGCGGAGCGCCCGCAGCGCTCCCGGGGCGGCGAACAGGGCGCGCGCCGCCACCCTCAGGCCTCGTCCAGCTCGGCCGCCAGCGCGAGCACCGCCTGCTCGGAACGGCTCGATCGGCTGCCGGGCCACGCCGGCGCCGATCTGGCCCGCGCCGCTCGAGACGTGCAGAACCCCGGTGGTTATCTGCGGCGTGATCTCTAGCTCGGCGACCAGCCGCACATCGATTCCGACCGGGGAGCCCGCCGAGTCGAGCGCGGGGATCGCGAACCGGCGCGAGTCGGCGAGCGTGATGTCGCGCATCTGCCGGGTCCGCTCCGCGGCGTCGCTCGCACCGCCGGGGAGGAAGCCGGCCACGGCCGGGGCCGCCGCCACCGCCATGCCGCCGAGCCCGACGCACTCGATCACCGCCGAGTCCCCTATGTCGGGCGCCGCGTCCTCCTCGCCGAAGCCCTCGCGCAGGAGCGACTCCTCCACCATGGCGGCGGGGGCGGTGAACCAGCGTCCCGGCAGCCCGGCGAGCTGGAGCCCCATCTCGACCCCGTTGCGCGCGATGACGTTGACGACACTCGAGCCCGCCACGCCCGAGGCGGCCAGCGACGCGCACTTCGCCGCCGCCATCGTCAGGCTGAGGAAGAAGTGGTGGTTGCCCGCTATGAAGCGCGCCGTGCGCTCGCCGCCGAGCGCGGCGAAACCGGGCAGCAGCTGACGCGCGAGCAGGTTGCCGGTCGCCTGGCTGCGCATGTGGAGCTCGTCGCCCATCTGCAGGCCCTGGGCGGCGAGCCCGAACACGTCGACCGGCCCCTCGCGCTCGAGCAGGCGGGCGAGCAGCGGCGCGAGCTCGTCGTGGAAGAAGCGCAGGCGCTCGATCGACTCGCCGTCCCCGACCCCGAACCAGAGCGTGTTGCCGGGCCCCTCGTTGAACGTCGAGTAGGCGCGCGTGCCCGAGGACTCGTCCTCCACCACCCACACCGGCATCGACGGCGAGCACACGCCGGTCATCGCGCCCACATGGCCGGCGTCGTTTCCGGGCTGCAGCAGGACCTCGCGGCTCGCGAGCAGCTGCGCGGCCTCGCCGCGGTCGTTCGCCCAGCCCTCGAAGAGGCACGCCGCCAGCAGGGCGCGGCGCTGCGGGTCGCAGACGCGCTCGAACTCGATCGGCGGCCCGGCATGCAGCAGTGCGCGGCCGTCGAGCCCGGGCAGCACGTCACCGGCGCGGGCCACGCCCACGGCTCGAGGGGACGCGTTCTCGATGCGCTCCACCACCTCGCGGTTCGCGCTCACCACGAGCTCGCCGTGGGCACCCCAGAGGCGCTCGAGCGCGACCAGCAGCTCCGGGGCGCCGGCTGCCGGAGGCCGCCAGTCGACGTCGGCGACCGTGGCGCCCTGGGCCCGCAGCGCGTCCGCGAACAGCGGCAGCCCCACATTGACCGCCTCGATCCGCCTCAGCACGTCCACGCCCGCTCCTGTGCTATTCCAGTCCGCCGCCGATGCATGAGCTAGAGCAGCTCGCCGCGGCCGTGCGCGCGGCGCCGGCGTTCGAGGCCAAGCGCGAGCTCGCCGTGGTGCGGCGCCTGCCGGCAATCCCTGACGGAGACGACGCGGCGCTCGTGCCGCACGGCGAGGGCTTTCTCGTGGTGTGCGGCGAGGCGCTCCATCCCGGTTTCGTGCGCTCCGACCCGTACGCCGCCGGCGCCGCGGCGGTGGTCACCAACGCCGCCGACGTGCGCGCCATGGGCGGCCGCCCGCTCGCGCTCGTGGACATGCTCGTGAGTCCGGACCGCGAGCACGCCGAGAAGGTGCTGGACGGCCTGTCCTGGGCTGCGGGCCTGCTCGGCGTCGAGCCGGTGGGCGGCCACCTGACGATCGGCCACGAGCCCGCCCTGTCCGCTTCGTGCACGGGCTTCGCCGAGCGGCCGCTGCGCTCGCGCGACGCCCAAGCCGGGGACGCGCTGCTCGCCGCCTTCGCGCTCGAGGGCCGGTACCGAGGGGAGACGAACTTCTTCAGCGCGCTGCGCGACCGGCCGCCCGAGCGGCTTCGCGACGACGGCGAGGCGCTCGTCGAGATCGCCGCGGCCGGCCTCGCCAGGGCGGCGCGTGACGTGTCGATGCCGGGCGTGGCGGGCTCGCTCCTGCAACTCCTCGAGGCGTGCGGCTGCGGCGCCACCCTCGACCTGGACCGGCTGCCGCGCCCGTCGGGAGTGCCGCTCGAACGCTGGCTCGTCACGTTCCCGAGCTTCGGCTTCCTGCTCGCCGTCCCCCCGGAGCGCGCCGGCGACGCCGCGGAGCCCTTCGCGCGCCGCGGTCTCGCCTGCGCCGAGTGCGGGCGCCTCGACGACTCAGGCGTCCTGCGGCTCGCCGCGGGCGGGCGTGAGGCACAGGTGTGGGATCTCGGCCGCGAGCCGTTCACCGGCCTGGGCGGACTGAGCCTGGATCCAGGCTCCAGCCCGATATCCATGAGCTGGTGCTCGATGCCGTGGAAGGGCGACGGGTCACCGCTCCGGCTCCAGCCGAGGTGCTCGAAGAAGCGCACGTTCGGCAGCTGGATCTGGGCAATCATGCGCCGCCCGCCGAGCTCGCCCGCGGTCGCCACCGCGAAGCGCACGAGCCGGGCCCCGAGGTGACAGGCGCGATGCTCCGGCAGGACGGCGAGCCGGTCGCCTTTCCAGAGCTCGCCGGATGGGTCGAGCGGGTAGAGCCGCACCGCGCCCCCCACGCCCCCGTCCACGAAGCCGAGGACGTGCAAGGTGCGCTCGTCGTCGTCGTGCGCGTCGCGGTCGTCGAGTTCGAAGATGCCCTGCTCGAACACGAACACCCGCCGGCGCAGGTCGAAGTGCCACGCCAGCTCGTCGGCTGCCTCCGCCGTGCGGCAGCCGAGGACGGCCGGCTCAGTGGTGGACGATGGGGAGCTCGCCGTTGGCACGAGCCTCCTCTCGGCGGAAGAGCCGCTCCCAGGCGGACAGGCCCGAGCAGGCCTGGCAGCGGGCGCAGCCGGCCTGGGCCTCGACGTGGTCGAGCCCTCCGTCCGCGAGCATCGCGGACACGGAGCGGTAGATCGAGGCGACGTAGCCCGGCTCCGGCGGCGGGGTGTCCTCCAGCAGCGTTCCCGGCACCGGCCGCAGCGGCACCACGAACGGGTAGACGCCCATCTCGATCGCCCGCCGGCAGCCCTCCTCGATCAGCTCCGGGCGTTCGCCCATTCCCAGGATCACGTAGGTGCTCACCCGGCCGCGGCCGAACACCTCGACCGCCCGCTCCCAGCAGCGGAAGTAGCCCTCGATCCCGCAGGCCGCCTTGCCTGCGGCCACGCGCGCGAGCACCTCGGGGTCGAAGGTCTCGATGTGGATGCCGACCGCATCCACGCCGGCGTCGCGCACCTGCTCGAGCACCGCCGGGTCGTCGGGCGGCTCGAACTGCACCTGGATCGGCAGGCCTGACGCCTCCTTGATGGCCGCGGCGCAGCGGCTGATGTAGAGCGCCCCGCGGTCGCGGCGGTTGATCGAGCCGGTGGTGAGCGTCACGTCGACGGCGCCGTCGTAGTCGCGGGCCGCGGTGCACACCTCCGCGAGCTGGGCGGGCGTCTTGACCGGGATCGTTTGCTCGCCGCGCGTGAGCTCGATCCCGCAGAACGCGCACTGCTCGTGCGTGCCCCAGTAGATGCACTTCTGGACGACGGTCGAGGCGATCGAGTCCAGGTGCAGCAGCGCGATCTTCCAGTACGGGATCCCGTCGGCGGTCTCCATGTCGTAGATGCGCGGCCGCCGCGGCAGCTTGACCGGCCCGACCAGCTCGTCGCCCCGGTAGAGCGTGGCCCCGGCGCCGTTCAGGTGGAGCGTGTACGGCGACGCGGCCACGTAAGCGGCGTGCTGGGGCACCGTGAGCGGCAGGCCGCGCACCCAGAGGAAGAGCGCATCGGAGGGGCCGGCGCCCCCGCGCCGCCCCGGCAGCGCGTCGTCGCGCTCGTCCTCCACCCGCACGCCGAGCGACTGCAGCTCCACGAGCAGCTGCCGCTCGTCCAGGTCGAGGCGCGGGAGGGTGCTCTCAGCCACGTCCGGCGAAGGCCTCCTCGTAGTTCTGCCAGAACACGCGGTCCTTGAGCTCCTGGGAGATGCCCCGGATCCCGTTGATCTTCCAGTACTCGCTGTCGAAGTCGGACCAGGGCTCGTCGGAGCCGAAGAACACGCGGTCGCCGCCGACCCCGGTCCGCTCGACCTCGGTGAGCAGCCAGCGGGCGCCGAACCCCACGGCCCAGGACGTATCCGTATAGACCTTGTAGCCGTCCTCGACCCACTGCAGGAACTTCGGCACGAGCTTGATGTGGCCGGAGACGCCGCCGCCGAAGTGGACGAGGTAGATCTTGCAGCGCTTGCCGTAGCGCTCCACGAGCGGGATGAAGTTGTTGATGTCCGAGCTCCCTCCCGGGCTCGTGTGGAAGTGGAAGAACAGGTCGTTCTTCTCGCAGGCGTCGAAGCACTCGTCGGCGAGCGCGAGCGTCTCCTCGTCCCAGCTCCCGGGGTCAGGGTTGCCGCCCAGCAGGAACGTCGTCTTCAGCGCGACCACCCGCGACTCGCCGACGAGCGCGAGCGCCTTGCGCGTGAGCTCGGCGTTGCGAGGCAGGAACGACACCCAGATCGCCGCCAGGACCCGGTCGTTGGTGGTGGCGGCGTCCATCACCACGTCGTTGAGGTCGAACGAGATCTCGTGGTCCGGGACCCCGTAGTTCGACATCGTGAGCGCGCGCTCGATCTTGAACTCGTCGAGGTGGTTCTTCACGAACTCGCCGGTGGTCCTGTAGTCGTAGACCGTCGGCTTGACCGGGTGCTCGAGGTCGTAGTACTTCCAGGGCGGGATCTCCCCGATGTGGCAGTGCGAGTCGATGATCTTCTGGGGGTGCGTAGTCACGTCCCTTCCTTCCCGAAGAGGTCACGCGCCTGCGCGATGCGTGCCTCCCACTCGTCGTGCCTGGTGAAGCGCTTGGCCGGCATCAGCGGCGGCTTGTCGAGCAGCCAGGTCCCGTCGCTCGGGTCGAGCTGAACCACCTCGAGCTCATAGGTGGCGCTGCTGGCGTCCGGCTCCGATTGCGAGGACGCGTGGAGCGCGCGGCCGCTCGACACGTGCATCTCGAGCCTGTGCGACCCGAACGGGGTCACGTCCTCGAACAGCGTGACCCAGGCCGCTCTCTCCCGGCGCGCACGCTCCAGGCGCTCACGCGCGATCTCCTTGCCGTGTTCGCGGGTGATCTCGCGGTGGCGCTGGCAGAACGCGGCGTCGCGCACGGCCGCCGGATCCATCATCGACCCCATCGAAGGTGACAGGCGCCGGATCGCCTCCGCACCGAGCTGCGGCTGCTCTCGCCAGACGCGTACGAGATCGTCCTCGCTGCGCACCTCGCCGAGGTCGTCGGCCACCGCGCGCACTATCCCGATGTACTGCTGGTACAGGGTCGCGTTGACCATCACGGACGGGTACACCTGCGCCTCGGCACGCCGCCACGCCGCGATCGCGGCATCACGCTCGGCGGCCCGCTCGCCGTTCAGAGGGTCCAGGTGTTGAGCTGGAACGCCTTCTGCCGCCATGCGGTCAGGGCGGAGTCGAGCACGTCGAGCGGGTGGAAGGGGCGGACGCCATCCATGAGCATGTCCTCCGGGAAGCCGTACAGCGCCCCGGACGCGAACCGGCAGGCATAGACCTTCGCGCCCTCGTCGACGAGGGTCTTGACCTGGTTGTTGATCGCCAGGTGGCCCGGGAACGCCTCGTCGCCGACCTTCGGGAAGCCCCGCGTGCCGGAGGCCATCAGGATCCCCGGCCCGTAGAGCACCAGGGAGGTGTCGAAGCCCTTGCGCAGCACCCTCGTGGTGGTGAGCAGGTTGACGAGGCCCACCGATCCCTCGTACGGGACGGTGTGCATGAAGGTGAAGGCCGTCTCCCCCGGTTCGGCTTGGATGTCCTCGAAGACCTTGTCGCCCTCGAAGAGCTCGGTCCCCGGCTCCTTGGCCTCCGCCAGATGGCTGTTCTTCGCCACAGCTCCCTCCTTCGGGATGCACACCGCGCGGCCGTCCCTCCACCGTGAGCGGCCCCCGCGGTCGCGTGTCGGATCGTGAACGGCATTGTCGCCGGTCGGCCGCTCGCGAGTCAAGCTGACGGCTCAATTTGGCCTGCGAAGCGCCCGAATGCGGTTGGCGGCGCGTGTACTATGGTGAAGATTCTCCGGGAAAGAGGGAGGTCGCGAGTGCCGCAATCCAGCCCGACGGAACCCCCGACGCTCTCCGTGTCCGCGCCCAAGGCGCTGCCCGAGATCGAGCGCACCGTCTCGGAGATCGGCGCCAAGGTGGCCAAGGCGCGCGCCGAGCGCGGCTGGTCGCTGGCACAGCTGGCGGAGCGTGCGGGGCTGTCGCCGGCGGCCGTCCACAAGGTCGAGAAGAGCGGCATGACGCCGACGATCGCGAGCCTGATGAAGATCGCTTCGGCGCTCGGCAAGAGCGTCGGTTACTTCGTCGATGAGGCCGACCCGGTGCGTCCGGTGACCGTGATCCGGCAGGGCGAGCGCACGCCGCTCTACACCTCGAAGCAGGGGCTCGTGCTGGAGAACATCTCCGGCCGCTACGGGCCCTTCTGGGTCGCCGGGGCGGAGGCGCTCGTGGAGCCGGGCGCCGACAGCGGCCCCGAGCCGATGAGCCACCCCGGCGAGGAGCTCGTGCTCGTCACGCAGGGCCGCATGAGCTTCACGATCGACGACGTCCGCTACGACCTGGGAGTGGGTGACTCGATCCACTTCCGCACCGTGCGCCCCCACTCCTGGGCGAACCCCACGCGCCGCCCCGCGCGCGCCGTCTGGCTCGCGATTCGCGGCTCCTGAGCTTCTAATGCGCGTCGTCGTCGCGATCGGAGGCAACGCCATCACCCAGGAGGGGCAGCGCGGCAGCTGGGACGAGCAGCTCGCGAACGCCCGCGTCGTTGCGAGCGAGGTGGTTCGCCTCAAGCGGCTCGGTCACGAGGTCGTGCTCACCCACGGGAACGGGCCTCAGGTGGGCGCGCTGCACCTGCAGCACGACGTCGCGGCCGCGCAGGTCCCGCCGCTGCCGCTCGACGTGCTCGTCGCGATGACCCAGGGGCAGCTCGGATATCTGCTCCAGACCGTGATCGGGGAGATCGACCCCGCGGTGGAGACGGTGACCGTGCTCACCCGTGTCCAGGTCGATTCCGCCGATCCCTCGTTCGGCAACCCCACCAAGCCGATCGGGCAGTTCTACTCCGAGGACGAGGCCCGGCGCCTCGAGCGCGAGCGCGGCTTCCAGGTCGCCTCCGATGCGGGACGGGGTTGGCGCTGCGTGGTGGCGAGCCCGACTCCGCAGGGGATAGCCGAGTTCGGGAGCGTGCTGGCGCTCGTCGAGCGCGGCGCGCTCGTGATCGCCGCGGGGGGCGGGGGCATCCCGGTCACCGACAGCTCCGGTGGGCTTGCCGGCGTCGAGGCGGTGATCGACAAGGACCGCGCCTCGGCGGCGCTGGCCCTGGCCACCCGGGCCGACGTGCTCGCGCTCCTGACCGGCGTGGAGCGCGTGGCGATCGACTTCGGGACGCGCTGGCAGCGGGACATGGCGCGGCTGACGGTCTCGGATGCGGCGCGGCTGCTCGACGAGGGGGAGTTCCCGCCCGGGAGCATGGGGCCGAAGATCGAATCGGCCGTGCGCTTCGTGACCGAAGGCGGGCGCACGGCTCTGATCACGAGCGCCGAGCGGCTCGTCGACGCGGTCGAGGGCGGAGGCGGCACGCGGATCGTTCCGGACGCGGAGGGCCCTTCAGCGGGCGCTGCCCCGGCGGCTGCGGCGGTTCCGGCGTGAGCTGGAGCCGTGCGCGTGATCCCGAACCGGTACGCCGACAGCGTGCGGCTGATGGGAGTCGCCCGCGCGCTGCGCGACCGGGACGGGGTGCAAGCCTGCGAGCTCGCGATGGGGACGGCGGCGAACCTCGAGGCGCTCGAGCGGCTGGGCGTGTCGGCCGAGGCCGCCCCGGGCGACCTCGTGATCGCCGTCGAGGCCGACGAGGGGAGGGGCGCCGAGGCGCTGGCGGAGGCAGAGCGGGCGCTCGCGTCGGCAGGCCACGCCGTGGACGGCGCGGGGCCCGCCCCCGTCCGGATGCGGTCGCTCCCGGCGGCGGCGCGGGAGCTCGCCGAGGCGAACGTGGCGCTGGTCTCGGTGCCCGGTGACTACGCCGTGCTCGAGGCCCACCGTGCGCTGACCGAGGGCATGCACGTGTTCCTCTTCTCCGACCATGTGCCGCTCGAGCGCGAGCTCGAGCTCAAGCGCCGCGGCGCGGAGCTCGGCCTGCTCGTGATGGGCCCGGAGTGCGGCACCGCGATGCTCGCCGGCATCGGCCTCGGCTTCGCGAACGTGGTCCGGCCGGGCCCGGTCGGGATCGTCGCCGCGGCGGGCACCGGCGCGCAGGAGACGGCCTGCCTGCTCGACGCCGCCGGCGGCGGCGTGTCGCAGATCGTCGGCGTGGGAGGCCGCGACCTGTCGGCGGAGGTGGGCGGCCTGATGCTGCGCGAGGGGATGCGGCTGCTCGCCTCGGACGACGGGACCGAGACGCTGCTGCTGGTCTCGAAGCCGCCCGCTCCCGAGGTGGTCGCCGCACTGGGGGAGGCCGTGCCGGAGGACGTACGGGTGGTTGCGGCATTCGTGGGCTGGGACGGCGGCGAGGCGCCCTTCGAGGTGCACCCGACGCTCGAGGCAGGCGCGCGGGCGGCGCACGGCGGCGCGGCGCCGGGGTCCGAGGCGGAGCTCGAGGCCGCCGTCGATCACCGCCGCTCGCGCAGCGCCGGCCGCGCTCTCATCGGCCTCTACTCCGGAGGCTCGCTCGCGCACGAGGCGGCGACCATCCTCGAGCCCGAGCTCGGGCCGCTCCGCGGGAACGTGGGGAGCGGCGGCGGACGGCGCCGACGGCCACGCGCTGTTCGACCTCGGCGCGGGCGAGTACACGCGCGGGCGCCCGCACCCGATGCTCGACCTTGACGTTCGGATCGAGCATCTCGACGCCGCTGCGGCGGACCCGGCGATCGGCTGCGTGCTGATGGACGTGGTGCTCGGTTACGGCGCCCATCCGGATCCGGCCGCCGGGCTGGCGCCGGCCGTCGAGCGAGCGGCGGCCGACGGTCTCGTGATCGTCCGCGTCTGCGGCACTCCGGACGACCCGCAGGACTCGCGCCGCCAGCAGGCGACGCTCGAAGAGGCGGGCGCGCTCGTGGCCCCGTCGAACGCCTCCGCGGCCCGGCTCGCGGCGAGGGCGGTGCAGTGAGCGGACTGAACGTCGCGATGCTCACCTACTCGCTCCGCCCGCGCGGGGGCGTGGTGCATGCGCTCGAAGTGTCGGAGGCGCTCTCCCGGCGCGGTCACCGCGTCGAGCTGTTCGCGCTAGGGCGTCACGGAGAGCGCTTCTTCCGGGAGCCCGCCGTGCCCGCGCACGTGGTCCGCCACGAGCCACTCGACGCGCCCTTCGACGAGCGCGTCTGGGCCATGCTCGCCGCCTACCGCGACGGTCTCGCGGGCCCGCTGGCCGGACGGAGGCTTCGACGTGATCCACGCCCAGGACTGCCTGTCCGCGAACGCGGCGCTCGAGCTACGCGAGCTCGGCGTCGTGCCGCACGTGATCCGGACCGTCCACCACGTCGACGACTTCAGCTCGCCCTCGCTCGTCGAGTGTCAGGAGCGCTCGATCGCCGGCCCGGACGCCGTGCTGTGCGTGTCCGACCCCTGGATCGCGCGGCTCGAGGAGGAGTTCGGCGTGCGGGCGGGCCGGGTCACGAACGGGGTCGACGCGCGGCGCTTCCGGCCGCCCCGCGGACGCCGCCGAGCGGCGCCGCGAGCGCCGGGCGCTCGGCATCGACGGGCGGCTCGCGGTGCTGACGGTCGGCGGCATCGAGCCGCGCAAGGGGTCGCTCACACTGCTCGAGGCCTTCGCGCGCCTGCGCGCGCTGGCGCCGGATCTCGACCCGCTGCTCATCGTGGCCGGCGGCGCCACGCTGTTCGACTACCGCGACGAGCTCGCGCGCTTCGAGGCGCGCGCCGCGGAGCTCGGCGTGGGGGCGGAGGTGCGGCGGGTCGGCAACCTGTCCGATCCCGAGCTCGAGCGGCTCTACCGGGCGGCCGACCTGTTCGCCTTCCCGTCGCACAAGGAGGGCTTCGGCCTCGCGGCTCTCGAGGCGCTCGCGTCCGGCTTGCCCGTCGTGGCCTCCGACCTCGAGGTCTTTCGCTCCTTCCTCATTCATGACCGCACCGCGCTGCTCGCGCCCGTGGGCGACAGCGAGAAGCTGGCCGCCGCGCTCGCCCGGCTGGCGCGTGAGCCCGAGACGCGCGAAAGACTGCTCGGCTCGGCGCGGCGGGTGGTCGCCGCCCACACGTGGGACGCGTCCGCGGCGGCCCACGAGGGCGCGTACCGCGCCTTCCTCGCCGCCCGGGCGCGCCAGCCGGCGGAGGCGTAGCGCGTGGCCGAGTTCCTCGAGGTCAGCGCGACCTGGCAGGGTGGCTTCCGGACGCTGGTCGACGCCCGCGGACACGAGTTCACGGTCGACGAGCCGGAGTCCGCCGGCGGCGGGAACCTGGGGATGATGCCCACCGAGGTCTTCCTCGCGTCGGTGGCGAGCTGCTATTGCCTCGCGCTCGGGTGGGTGGCGACCAAGCGCTCGCTGGAGCTTCCGGGGCTGGAGGTGACCGTGCGGGCGGAGCGCGCGGGCACCGAGCTGCGCTACCGCAGGCTCGCGGTCGAGGCCCGGGCCGACGTGCCCGACGAGCGGCTCGCCGCGCTGATCGAGCCGGCGCGCCGCGTGTGCTGGGTCTCGAACACGCTCGCGGGTGAGCTCGAGCTGGAATACGGTTACACTCCCGTGAACGCTCGTTCACCAGAGTAAACGGCCGGGAGAGGATGCTCGAGAACCGAGCTGAGCTCGAGGAAGTGCTGCGGCGGCCCATGGGACTCGGCCGTGCGCTCGCGCGCCATGCGTATGGGATGGGCCGCTGGGTCGACCTGTTCGCCGCACGGATTCCCGCGATCCGCGACCCCCGGCTCAAGGAGCTCGTCGCGCGGGTGGTGGCGGACAATGCGCGGCACGCGGTCCTCTTTCGCGACCGGGCGCTCGCGCACGGTGTGGATCCCGACGCCTACAGCTGCCCGCCCGAGGGTGAGCTGATCTACGAGCGGCTCGCGGAGCTCGATCTCGAGCAGTCGCTCGCCTACGCGCTTGGCTCGCTCGAGCACTTCGCGGAGCTGCTCGCCGCCTACGCCGCCGGCGCCGACGGGAACGACGCCGACGTGATCGGGACGGTTCGCGCCGAGACGGACCTGACGATCGCGCTGCTGCGGCCGCTCATCGAGCGCGAGAGCTCGCCCCTCGCGGGCGAGGCCCACGAGCGCTACCGGCGCCGCGAGCTGGTCGAGACGCCGCTGTACGCGCATGCCGGCTGAGCCTGGATCCACCGATCCTGACGACGTTTCCGCGCCGGAATACCTTCGCCAAGCACCACCGGCTTACTCGCGAGGGTTCACCCTCGCTCCGTTCGCCGGCGGCGCCTGGCTCGGCCTCCGGCGCGCAAACGCTCGCCAGTCCCGGCGGATCCAGGCTGAGGCCGTCCTCCCGACCTTCGCCGAGCTTCAGCGCGACCTCCCTCTGAAGTCCCCGCGCGCGTGGCGCTTCGGCGCGCTCGCGCTCGCATCGCGGGCGGGCGCGCTCGTGAGCGACGGACTGAGGGTCGGCTACGCGCACGGCTTCGACTCGGGCCCGTTCATGGCGCATGTCTACGCGAACCGGCCCGCCGGGCGCACCGCGCTCGGCCGCTGGGTGGACGGCCGGCTGCTGTCGCGGCGCACCTGCGTCGCCTTCCGCGAGATCCGCGAGCTGGCTCGGCAGGCCGTGCTCGACGCGATAGACGAGCACAGCGGCGAGGCGCCGGTGATCGCGGACCTCGCCGCCGGCCCGGCGCCCTACCTGCTCGAGGCGATCGCAAGTCGTCCGGGGGCAACCGCCGTCGTGTGCGACATCGACCCGGCGGCCCTCGCCCAGGCGGAGGCCGCCGCACGACGGCTGGGCGTGCAGGACCGGGTCCGTACGCTGCGCGCCGACGCCTTCGACCGCGACGCGCTTCGTGCCCTCGAGCCGCGGCCCGGACGTGGTGATCGAGCTCGGGCTGTACGGGATCTACCACGACGACGCCCTCATCGAGCGCCACTTCCAGGATCTCGCCGAGCTCGTCGCCCCGCAGCAGATCGTGCTCAACGTCCAGACGCAGAACCCCGAGATCGAGTACATCGCCCGGGTCTGGCGCGACCATCGCGGCGAGCGCTGTGTCTGGCGCCTTCGGTCCGCCGAAAGGCTGCTCGGCTGGGCAGCGGCCGCGGGCTACGCCCCCCGGACGGTGGCCGCGGACAGCGAGGGGATCTACCGCGTGGCCCGTCTGGAGCGCGCATGACGAGCGTGCTCACCTGGACCCAGGCGCAGGAGCGCGCGAGCGCGCTCGGCTCGGAGCGCATGCGGCGGTTGAACGAGAGCCACCACGGCATGTGGAACTACCTCACCTACCGGGACGCGATCGGGCTGCTCGGCCTCGACCCGGACGAGCTGTATCCGGGCGGGACCACGAGGCTCGATCCCGCCACCTGGGCCGACCTCGGCTGGCTCACCTGCTTCTGCGGGCCGCCGCCGGCAGCGGTCGAGGCCATGCGCGAGGCGGTCAGCGCGGAGGCGCTCAACCAGTACACGCCCGATCTCGTCGAGCCGCTTCGCGACGCCGCGGCCGAGCTGATGGGCTGCGAGCGCGGCGACTCGTTCGAGGTGGTCGGCACCGAGGGCGCGCAGGCCGGGCTGGCGCTGGCGCTGCTGGCGTCGATCGACCCGGGCGACGAGGTGATCCTCGGCGACCCCGGCTACTTCCACCTGCCCTCGGCGGTGATCGCCGCCGGCGGCGTGCCGGTGTCCGTGCCGATCCGCGCGGAGAGCGGCTACCGGCTCGATCCGGACGCGGTCGAGGCGGCGGTCGGCGAGCGCACGCGCGCGATCTGCCTCGTCGACCCGGTCAATCCGTACGGGACGACGCAGACGCTCGACGAGCTCGAGGCGTTCGCTCGGCTGGCCGAGCGCCACGGTCTGCTGCTGCTGCACGACGTGACCCACGGGCCGCTCGCGCTCGACCCGGACTCGCCGTTCCGGCCGCTTCCCTCGCTCGGGCTGACCGAGAACGCCGTGGCGGTGCTGTCCGTCTCGCACTGCTACGGGATGGCGGGCGCGCGGATCGGCTTCCTCGGCGGGCCACCCGCGTTCGTGCGCGGCTGCCTGCGGCTCAAGGCGGCGCTGACGCGGCTCAACACGAACCTCATCTCCCAGCAGGGCGCGCTCGCCGCGCTGCGCGACCGCGACTATCTGCCGCGGGCCGCCGGCAGTCGTCCGGCGCAACCTGGAGCAGCTCGAGGAGACGCTGGCCGGGGTGGACGGCATGCGGCTCGCGGTGCGCCCGCGGCGCGGGCTCGCCTGCGCCGTCGACGTGTCCGGCACCGGCGCAACGGCGCAGGAGCTGATGGTGGCGCTCTTCGCGCGCCGGGTGGCGGTCTACCCCGGTGACGGGATGGGCGACGAGGCGGCCGCCACGACGATCCGGCTCAACCTCTCGCGCCCCGACAGCTGGGCGATGGCGCACCTGCGGGAGGTGCTGCCCGGCGCGGTCGCGGAGGCAGCGGGCGGGCGCTGGCGCGAGCCGGTGGCGGAGCTGCTCGACGGCCGGGGCACAGAGCGCGCCGGGCGCCTGGCAGCGATCATTCGACGGGACGACCGTACAAGGAGCGACGCATGACCGAACGAGTTCTCGTCATCGGCGGAGGAGGGGCCGGCACCGCCGCGTCCACGATCGCGAAGCGGGTGAACCCGGACCTTCAGGTCACGGTCTTCACGGAGTTCGAGGACATCGCCTACTCGCCCTGCGGCATCCCCTACGTGCACGGCCGCGAGATCCCGCAGTTCGAGGACCTGTTCCTGTCGACCGTCGAGCGCTACGTCGAGGAGGGCCTCGACATGCGCATGGAGACGGTGATCACCGACATCGACCTCGACAGGCGCACGGTCACCGCCCGCAACATGCACGAGGGCTTCGACAAGCTGATCCTCTGCACGGGCTTCGTCTGGGAGCAGCCCGACGTGCCGGGGGCCAACCTCGAGGGGCTCCACTACGTCAAGAACATCCGCCGGGCCATGGAGTTCGACAAGGAGCTCGACTCGGTCAAGAAGGCGGTCGTGATCGGCGGCATGTGGCTCGGGGTGGAGATGTCGGGCGGCTTCGCGCGCCGCGGCATCGAGGTGGACTTCATCGACGAGGGGCCGTGGCTCCTAAGCGAGCTGGCCGATCCCGACGTGGCGGAGGCCGCCCAGGAGGCGCTCGAGAAGCTGGGCGTGCGGGTGCGAATGGGCACGAGGCTCGAGGGCTTCGAGGAGGCCGACGGGCGCGTGCGCGCCGTGTCCACGTCCGAGGGAGAGCTGCCCTGCGACGTGGCCGTGATCTGCCTCCACAAGCTTCCGAACACCGCGCTCGCCGAGGCGGCCGGGATCAAGCTCGGCACCACGGGTGGGATCGTGGTCGACGACCACATGCGCACATCCGCCGACGGCGTCTGGGCGGCCGGCGACGTGATCGAGGTCCCGCACGGGCTCTCGATGCTCCCGATCCGCGGGCTGACGGGCTCGCACGCCTATTCGCAGGGCCGCGTGGCGGGCGCCAACGCCGCGGGCGACGACCGCTCCTATGACCCGGTCTGGATCCCCTGGGGGTTCATGTCGGGCGACTACACGATCGGCGGCTTCTCGATCGGCGAGACCCTGGCGGACGCGATGGGGATCCCGTACGTGGTGGCGAGGGGCGTCGGCGTCTCGCGGGCCCGCTACTTCCCCGGTGCCGCCAAGACGCACGTCAAGCTGCTCGCCGAGCCCGGCTCGCTGCGGCTGATCGGCGCGCAGCTGCACGGCGGCGAGGGGATCAAGGAGCGCTGCGACTTCCTCGCCTTCGTCGGCAAGCGGGGCGCCACGCTGCACGACCTGGCCTGGATGGAGAACATCTACTCGCCGCCGATCGGGGCGCTGTTCGAGCCGATCCAGATCGCGGCCCAGAACGGGGTCGCCGAGCAGCGCGAGCGGGAGAAGGTGGCCACGTGAGCGCGGCCGCCAAGCGGCAGCAGCAGCTCCGAGAGCGCTCGGAGTACTACCTGCGGCTGGCGGCGATGGAGGACCAGCGCCGCCGCCATCCCGGGCGCCACCACGCGCCCGGCGCTGCCGAGGGGCGGCCTCTTCTGGCGCTTCGTGTTCGTGCCGCTCTACCGGCGGGTGCCGTGGCACGTGAAGGAGCGCGCGATGCACGCCCTGGGCATGACCGCCTCGGGTTGGCCCGAGGGGCGCCGCAGCTTCGGAGAGCCCTGGCGGCCGCCGCCCGCGGAGGGCGACGGCGCCGGCCCGAAAATCACGCCGCCTTCCTGACTGGGGTTCACACCCCTCGCCTTTGGCTTGGGGTTGCTCGGTGGGGGTGGCGCGGGTCGGTCTCGCGTATGGGCTGGGGAGGGGGTTGGGCCCGGGCCTGACCGAAGATCGTTCGGCCGCTGTGGTCGGGAGAGCCCGACCTGTCCTGGATTGGTGGTCCAGGGGACCCACAAGGCAGGACGGTGGTGCCGGGTTCCGAACTGGGGCGGCCCGGCTGCCGATGAAGATTCGGAAACCTCGGGACCAGCCGAAGATTGTTCGTGGGGGAGGATCGCAGTCGCCGCTGTCCACGGCCTCTTTCCCAGCCCTGACCCGGCCGGCGGAGACCAACCCCGGTGTCCTACCCGGAAGCGACGGGGCGGGCGCCGCTAGCTCACCCGGCCGCCCACCAGCGTCGTCGCCACCAGCGGGACGCCCGGGCGGTAGACGAGGTGGGCGTACGAGGGGGCGTCGAGGATCGCCGCGTCGGCCCGGGCGCCGGGAGCCAGGCGGCCGACGTCGTCGCGCCTCAGCGCGCGGGCGCCGCCGCGGGTGGCGGCCAGGAGCGCCTCCTCCGGGGTCATGCGCAGGTCGCGTACCGCCAGCGCGATGCAGAACGCCATCGAGGTCGTGTAGCTCGATCCCGGGTTGCAGTTGGTGGCGATCGCGACCTCCACGCCGGCGTCGATCGCGCGGCGCGCGTCCGGGTAGGGCTGGCGGGTCGAAAAGTCGGTGGCGGGCAGGAACGTGGCCACGGTGTCGCTCGCCGCCAGCGCCTCGATGTCGTCGTCCGTGAGGTACGTGCAGTGGTCCACCGAGGCCGCCTCCAGCTCGACGGCCAGCCGGACGCCGGGTCCGTAGCCGAGCTGGTTGCCGTGCACGCGCAGCCCGAGGCCCGCCGCGCGGCCGGCCTCGAGCACGGCTCTCGACTGGTCGGCGTCGAAGGCGCCCTCCTCGCAAAAGACGTCGATCCAGCGCGCGTAGGGCCGGCAGGCGGCGAGCATCTCACCGCAGACGAGCTCGACGTAGTCGTCCGCGCGCCCGTCGTACTCGGGCGGCACCGCGTGCGCTCCCAGGAACGTCACGTCGTCCGTGAGCTCGGCCGCCACCGCGCACGAGCGGCGCTCGGCCTCGGGCTCGAGGCCGTAGCCCGACTTGATCTCGAGGTGGGTGATGCCGGCCCGCAGCGCCTCGTCCCGGCGGGCGCGTGCGAGCCTGCGCAGCTCGTCCTCGCTCGCGGCGCGGGTCGCGGCAGTCGTGACCCTTATCCCGGACGCCGCGTAGGGCCGGCCGGCCATCCGCGCCGCGAACTCCTCCGCGCGGTCGCCGGCGAAAACCAGGTGGGTGTGGCTGTCCACGAACCCGGGGATGACGCAACGGCCGCCGGCGTCGAGCCGCTCGTCACCGGCAGCGCCCGCCGGCTCGATGCTCGCGACCAGCCCGTCCTCGATGATGAGCGCGGCGTCGCGGACAAGCCCCAGCGGCCCCTCGCCGAGCGTGGGCTCGCACGTGACGAGCAGCCCGATGTCGTCGACGACGAGCGCGCTCACCCCGCAGCCCCCGCAACCGCCAGGTGCAGCTCGCGCGCCACATCGACGACCCTGTGCCGTCCATGGCTGACGAGCTGGTGGCCATCGACGATCACGTGGCGGACATCGGCCGCGGTCGCCGCGAACACGAGCGCCTCGAGCGCGTGCTCCGGGCTCGTGCCCGCCATGCGCACGCCGTCGAGGCCGACGGTAACGAGGTCGGCCCGGGCGCCGGGTGCGATCCGTCCGGCGTCCGGCCAGCCGAGGCACGCGTGCCCGTCCTCGGTCGCCGCTCGAAGCAGCGCGGCCGCGGAGTGCAGTCCGCGCTCGCCGGTCGCGAGGCGCTCGTCGAGCTCGACCGCCCGGGCTTCCTCGAACAGGTCGATCATCGCGTGGGAATCCGTGCCGAGCACCAGGCGGGCGCTCATCCTGCGCATCGGCCCGATGCCGTCCGCGAGGTCCCGCTCGGTGGTCGGGCAGGCACAGACGCTCGAGCCGGCGAGCAGCGAGAGGTCGTCGTCGTGCGGGTGCGTCACGTGCACGGCGGTGAACTCCGCGTCGAGGGCGCCGGCGTCGTGGAGCACGCCCGTGGGCGTTCGCCCGTAGGCCTCGAGACACGCGTCGTTCTCGGCCGGCTGTTCGGAGACGTGGGCATGCAGCGGCCGCCCGCGCTCACGGGCCCACGCCGCCACGATCGCGGCCGACTCGGGGTCGACGGCGCGCACGCTGTGGATCGCCGCACCGACCCGCACGAGCTCGCCGTCCTCGAGCGCGTCCACCCGCTCGGCCCACGCGTCCGCATCGCCGTCGGAGAAGCGCAGCTGGCTCGGGCTCGGCGGCTCTCCGATCCCGCCGTGCAGGTAGCAGGCGTCGAGCAGCGTCATCCGGATCCCGGCGCCGGCGGCCGCTTCGATCACCGCCCGCCCCATCTCGTTCGGATCCTCGTACCTGGCGCCGCCGGGACCGTGGTGGAGGTAGTGGAACTCCCCGACGGACGTGACGCCGGCGAGCGCCATCTCAGCGAAGGTCGCTCGGGCGAGGCTCCGGTAGGAGTCCGGATCGAGCCGGTCCGCCAGCCCGTACATCTGCTCGCGCCAGGTCCAGAACGAACCGCTGCCGCCGTGCGTGCGACCGCGCAGCGCGCGCTGGAAAGCGTGCGAGTGGGCGTTGGCGAGCCCCGGGATCGTCAGGCCGTCGAGCCGGGTCGAGCCGGCCGGTGGCGCGGGGGCGCCCGCGCGGACCGCCGTGATCCGCCCGTCCTCGACCTCCACCACGACGCCCGCCTCCGCCCGCTCCCCGCCAAGCCAGGCGAGCTCGCACCAGTACGAGCTCATCGCCAGCGCGTGCGACGCGCGCGAGCCACTCGTCGCGATGAAAGCGCTCGAACTGCTCCCAGGTGGTGAGCGTGCGCGGGTCGGTCACGCGGTCGACGAACAGCGTTCCGTCGAGATGGTCGAGCTCGTGCTGGAACGTCCCCGCGCTCAGGCCCCGCACGACCTGCTCGTGCTCGGCACCCGACCGGTCGAGATAGCGCAGCCGGATGCTCGCGTGACGCTCGACCTCGCCGCGCAGGCCGGGCACGGACAGACAGCCCTCGTTCACGGGCATGAGCTCGTCCTCGAGCGGCTCGATCACCGGGTTGACGATCACCGTCAGCGGGATCGGCGGCTTGTACGGATAGCGCGGGTTGTGATCGACCTCGGCGACCGCCACGCGCACGGTCTCGCCGACCTGGTTCGCTGCCAGTCCCGCGCCGCCCGCTGCCCGCATCGTCTCGATCATGTCGTCGATCAGCCGCTGGACCTCGGCCGAGCCCAGCTCCGCGGCGTCGAGCTCCCGCGCGCGCTCGCGCAGCACCGGATGCCCGATCTCGACGATCGCGCGGACGGTCATCAGTCCTCGAGCATCGGGATCCGCACCCCGCGCTCGGCGGCCACCTCGCGGGCCTCGTCGTATCCGGCGTCGGCGTGGCGCAGCACGCCGGTGCCGGGGTCGGTGGTGAGCACGCGGTCGAGCTTCTCGGCCGCGAGCTCGCTGCCGTCCGCCACGCACACCATGCCGGCATGGATCGAGCGCCCGATCCCCACGCCGCCGCCGTGGTGGATGCTGACCCAGGCCGCCCCGGCGGCGGTGTTGACGAGCGCGTTCAGGAGCGGCCAGTCCGCGATCGCGTCCGAGCCGTCGAGCATCGACTCGGTCTCGCGGTAGGGGGATGCGACCGAGCCGGAGTCGAGGTGGTCGCGCCCGATCACGATCGGAGCGCGCAGCTCACCGCTCCGCACCATCTCGTTGAAGCGCAGCCCGAGCCGCCGGCGCTCGCCGTAGCCGAGCCAGCAGATGCGCGCCGGCAGGCCCTGGAAGGCGATCCGCTCGCCCGCCATGCGGATCCAGCGAGCGAGGCTCTCGTCGTCCGGGAACTCCTCGAGGACCGCCCTGTCGGTGGCGGCGATGTCCTCGGGGTCGCCCGAGAGCGCGACCCAGCGGAACGGTCCCTTGCCGGCGCAGAACAGCGGCCGGATGTAGGCGGGCACGAAGCCCGGGTAGTCGAAGGCGCGCTCGAAGCCGCCCAGCTTGGCCTCCGCGCGGAGGCTGTTGCCGTAGTCGAAGACCTCGGCGCCGGCGTCCATGAAGCCGACCATGGCGAAGCAGTGGGCCGCCGCGGATAGCCGCGCGCGGCGGACGTACTCGTCGGGGTCGCTGCTCCGCAGCCGGTCGGCCTCGTCGAGCGTGAGGCCGCCCGGCACGTAGCCCGCCAGCGGGTCGTGGGCACTCGTCTGGTCGGTCACGATGTCGGCCTCGAAGCCCTGGCGGAGCAGCTCGGGAAGGACCTCGGCGGCGTTGCCGCAGAGGCCGACGCTCAGCGCGCGGCGCTCCCGCTTCGCCAGCAGGCAGCGCTCGACGGCGTCGGCCAGGTCGTCCGCCTCCTCGTCGAGGTAGCGGGTCTCGAGCCGGCGCCGGATGCGATCGGGGTCGACCTCGACGCAGAGCGCCACGCCCTCGTTCATCGTCACCGCGAGCGGCTGCGCCCCGCCCATGCCGCCGAGCCCGGCCGTGACCGTGATCGTCCCGGCGAGCGAGCCGCCGAAGCGCCGGCGCGCGATCTCGGCGAAGCATTCGTAGGTGCCCTGGACGATGCCCTGGCTGCCGATGTAGATCCACGAGCCCGCCGTCATCTGGCCGTACATCGTCAGCCCGAGCGCCTCGAGTCGCCGGAACTCGTCCCAGGTTGCCCACTCGCCCACGAGGTTCGAGTTCGCGATCAGCACCCGCGGAGCCCACTCGTGCGTGCGGAACACGCCCACGGGCTTGCCGGACTGGACGAGCAGCGTCTCGTCGGCGGCGAGCGTGCGCAGCGTGCGCACCAGGGCGTCGAAGGCCTCCCACGAGCGGGCCGCCCGGCCGGTGCCGCCGTAGACGACCAGCTCGTCCGGGCGCTCCGCCACCTCCGGGTCGAGGTTGTTCATGAGCATCCTGAGCGCGGCCTCCTGCGGCCAGCCCTGGCAGGACAGCTCGGCGCCGCGCGGGGCGCTCACGGGCCGGGCGCTCACTCGAGCGCTCCGATCGCCTGCTCGACGGCTTTGAGCAGCGCATCCGACGCCACAAGCTCCTCGGCCTCGGCCAGCTCCGGCGACAGCCAGCGGTCCGGACCCGGGCCGGGGATCGTCCCGCGCACGGCCGCCCTGGCCGCAGCGGTGCCGGGTCCGGGCTCGAGCGGGGCGCGAAGGTCGAGCGCGCGCGCCGCGCAGGCCAGCTCGACCGCGAGTATGCGGCCCACGTTCGTGACCACGCTGCGCAGCTTGCGGGCGGCGCCCCAACCCATCGACACGTGGTCCTCCTGCATCGCGCTCGTCGGCAGCGAGTCCGTGCCCGCCGGGACGGACAGGCGGCGGTTCTCGGCAACCATCGCCGCCTGCGTGTAGTGGGCGAGCATCAGCCCGGAGTTGACCCCGGCGTCCTCGGTCAGGAACGGGGGCAGGCCGTAGGAGCGGGCGGGATCGAGCAGCCTGTCGGTGCGCCGCTCCGCGATCGCGCCCACCTCGGCGGCGGCGATCGCCAGGAAGTCGCAGGCGAGCGAGAGCGGGGCGCCGTGGAAGTTGCCGCACGACTCGACGCGGCCGTCGGGAAGCACCACGGGGTTGTCGATCGCCGAGCGGAGCTCCGCGGCGGCCACTCCCTCGGCGTGGGTGCGGGCGTCGCGCGCGGCGCCGTTCACCTGCGGCGCGCAGCGAACGGAATAGGCGTCCTGCACGCGCGGATCGTCGTAGCGGTGGCTCGCGACGATCGCCGAACCGGCGAGCAGGCGGGTGAGATTGGCGGCGCTCCGGGCCTGGCCCGGGAGCGGGCGCATCGCGACGAGGTCGGCCGCGAAGGCACGGTCCGTGCCGAGCAGCGCCTCGGTCGACATCGCAGCCGTGACGTCGGCCACCTTGAGCAGCCGCTCCACGTCGTGCAGCGCGAGCAGCAGCATGCCGAGCATCCCGTCCGTGCCGTTGATGAGCGCGAGGCCCTCCTTGGCCGTGAGCGTGAGCGGCTCGATCGACGCGCTCGCGAGCGCATCGGCGGCGGGCACGCGCTCGCCGGCCGCGTCGAACACCTCGCCCTCGCCCATCAGCGCCAGGCCGCAGTGGGCGAGCGGGGCGAGGTCGCCGCTCGCGCCGAGCGACCCGTGCTCGGGGACGACCGGGTCGAGACCTGCGGCCAGCAGCGCGAGCATCGTCTCCGCCACCACCGGGCGCGCTCCCGAGCGGCCCATCGCCAGCGAGCGTGCGCGCAGGAACACCATCGCGCGCACCACCTCGCGCTCGACCGGCGGCCCCATCCCGGCCGCGTGCGAGCGGATCAGAGCGCGCTGGAGCTCCTCGCGCCGCTCCGGCGGGATCCAGGTGCCGGCGAGCGAGCCGAAGCCGGTCGACACGCCGTAGACCGGGTGGTCGGAGGCGGCCAGCCGCCTGACGACCGAGGCGCTCTCCTCCATTACCGCGCGCGCCTCCTCCGACAGCCGCGCCGGCACACCGTGGCGGGCGACGGCGACGACGTCGTCGGGCTCGACCCGGTCGCCGACCAGCTCGATCGTCGCCGTGTGCATCACGGCAATTCGATCACATCGAAGGGCGGGCGGGCCCTACTGCGGGCCGGGTGACGCCGCGTCGAGGATCGAGTCGAGCAGGCCCGGGAAGCGGGCGTCGAGATCCTCGCGCCGAAGCGTGTTGAGACGCGAGGTGCCCTCGGCGCGCTGGTGGATCACGCCGGCCTCGCGAAGGACCCGGAAGTGGTGGGTGCCGGTCGACTTCGTGACCGGCAGCGCGAAGGCGCCGCAGGTGAGCTCTCCGCCCTCGTGCGCGATGGCGGTGACGATCCTCAGCCGGACCGGGTCGCTGAGAGCGTGCAGCACGGCGCCGAGGTCGAGCTCGGCGCGCTTCGGGTGAGCGATCTTCTCCGGAGTCTCGACGGTCATGAGTTGCTCACTACGTTAGTACGACGATCATCGAACTTTGATACGGTTCGATGCTCATCGTACTAAGCCTCACCTCGAAGGGAAGAGCATGAAGGAGAACCGAACGGCACCGGCGTCGGACCGGCCCCGTGGGCGGCGCAGCGAGCGAGGCGCGGCGGCGGTGGTCGCCAGGTACATCCAGGAGCTCTCCGGTGAGAGCGGCGGCCGGCGCAGGCCACTGCCGGAGCGCGGCGCGAGGGACCTCTCCTCGTAGCACCACCCCCTCAGCTCGCAGCGACCGTTACGGTATGCGGTTGAGGGTTTGGAGTCGTGCGGCTGAGTTCCTTCCAACACGGAAAGGTGACTGGACTTGTCCGAGCGGAACGTCGCACTGGTCATAAGCGTCTATCGCGCCGTTAACGACAACCATCTACAGACCTTCATCGACCTGATGCATCCCGAGGTCGAGCTCCTGACGTCCGGGGCCTATCCCGACTTCAAGCCCGCCTATCGCGGGCACGGGGGTGCCGCTGAGTACTGGCAGGCGGCACGCGGTCTCTGGGACGACTTCGAGGTCGAGATCAAGGGCTGCGAGCCCGTGGGCGACCGCGTGCTCGTCCTGCTCGACCAGCACGTGGAGGGGCGCGACGGGATCGAGGTCCATCACCAGTGGGGCCATCTCTTCGATTTCGAGGACGATCGCATCCGGCGCGTGACCGCGTACGACAGCTGGGAGGCCGCCAGGGAGGCTGCCGGCGCGGAGAGCGGAGTGGGCGGCGGCGCCTAGAAAGGGAGGGCCGGTGAAACGGCTTGCCAGCGGGCTCTACGCGGGCGCCGAACGGCTCGATCGACGCCGCCGGTGGGATCGCCGCCCGCGGCTCGTCGCGATCCCGATTCTCATGGGGGTGCGCAACCGCATGCGCGAGCGCAACCTCGAGGACACAGGGCTGCGCGCGGCCGACGAGGAGCTGATGCGCCGCGTCGGCGATCCCGCGTACACCTCCCGCCGCCTGACGGACGGCACGGTGAATGATCTGGAACAGCCGCGCATGGGCGGCGTCTACACGCGTTTCGGCCGCAACGTGCCGCTTCGCAAGACCTTCCCCGAGCCCGACGCAGAGCTCGTCGCGCCCAATCCGCGCACGGTCAGCCGCGAGTTGATGACGCGCAAGCGCTTCCTGCCCGCGACGACGCTCAACGTGCTCGCCGCCGCCTGGATCCAGTTCGAGGTCCACGACTGGTTCAGCCACGGCAAGGACGACCCGGAGAAGCGTTGGGAGCTCGACCTTGCTGACGACGACGACTGGCCCGAACGGCCGATGAAGATTCGCAGCGCTCGCAGGGACCCAACGTCCGACGACGACCCGTACACGCCACCGACCTTCGACACGGAAGACAGCCACTGGTGGGACGGCTCCCAGATTTACGGGTCCAAGGAGGACTTCGCCCGGGCGATCCGCTCCGGCGACGCCGGCAAGCTGCGGCTGGACTCCGACGGTCTTCCTCCTGCGGACCTCGACCAGTTCATCGACCCCGAGGGCGTGGGCGGCAACTTCTGGGTGGGACTCGGCCTCCTCCACACGCTCTTCATGCTCGAGCACAACGCGATCTGCGATCGCCTGCGCCGCGAGCATCCCGATTGGAGTGACGACTGTCTCTTCGCCAAGGCGCGCCTGATCAACGCCGCACTGATGGCGAAGATCCACACCACCGAGTGGACCCCGGCGATCATCGCCCACCCGACCTCGCGCTACGCCCTCCGGGCCACTTGGTCCGGCATCGTGGGCGAGCGGCTGGGCAGGCGCATCGGCCATCTCGGCCCCGACTTCCTGAGCGGGATCCCAGGCTCGAAGACCGACCACCACGGCGTGCCCTACTCGCTGACCGAGGAGTTCGTCGCGGTCTACCGGATGCACCCGTTGCTTCCGGACGACTACCGCTTCTATTCGCTCGACGGCGGCGATGCCCCGCGAGACCTGGGGTTCGCCGAACTGAGCGCGCGATACGTGCGCGAGCAGCTCACCGAGATCGGCATGCCGAACGCGCTCTACTCGTTCGGCGTCGCGCATCCGGGTGAGATCTCCCTCTACAACTATCCGCGCTCGCTACAGAGGCTCGAACGTCCGAACGGCGACAGGCTCGATCTCGCGGCGGTCGACATCCTGCGCACTCGTGAGCGCGGCGTTCCGCGCTACAACGAGTTCCGGCGGCTGTTCCGCCTGAAGCCGGCCCGCTCGTTCCAGGAACTCGCCGGCGACCCCGAGGTGGCGGAGCACATCCGGCAGGTCTATGACGGCGAGATCGAGCGCGTCGACCTCATGGTCGGTCTCTACGCGGAGCCCAAGCCCAAGGGGTTCGGCTTCAGCGACACCGCCTTCCGGGTCTTCATCCTGATGGCGTCGCGGCGCTTGAAGAGCGACCGCTTCTTCACGCACGACTACACCCCGGAGATGTACACGCCCGAGGGGATGGCGTGGGTGAACGACAACACGATGATCTCGGTGCTGCTGCGGCACTATCCGGAGCTGTACCCGGCGCTGCGCGGCGTCGAGAACGCGTTCGCCCCCTGGGCGCGGCTGCGTTAGGCGCCACGCGGCAGCGTGGCGCGGCGCCGGCGCGGCGCCTGGACGGGCACCACGGGAGGGGAAGGATTGCGCACAACTTCGTGTGCGACTACGTGGTTGGGCCGCACGGCGAGCGTGAGCATGCGGTGGCGTCACCCATTGGCCGGCTTGTACTGCGCACAAGCTTGCCGACCAGGGGCCTCGCTTCGGCGGGGCCCTCGTCGTTCCGCGTTAGGCGCGCAGCCGCTCGGCCAGCTCGTGGACGCGGTCCGCCGCGCCCTCCGTGATCGGCTCGCCGTGCCCGACGGCCACGACACGCGCCTCGAACTCCGGCAGGCGCCGGAAGGAGAGGCGGTAGAGGCGCTCGTTCAGGTTGAACGCCGGCCAGCCCGCATCGAGGCGCGGCCAGCTCGCGACCGCGTCCCCGACCGCGAGAACCCCGCGCCGCTCGTCGTGGAAGGCCATGTGGCCGGGCGTGTGCCCGGGAATGTGGATCACCTGCAGCGGCCCTACCGCGTCGCCCTCGGAGAGCGGGCGGTCGACCGGGCAGGGCGGGTGCTTGGGCCGGCCGAGCGCCAGGCCGACCCGCAGGTAGTAGGTCTTGAGCGGGCGGTGGGGCACGAGCGTGACCGGCTGCTGGGGGCGCTCGCCGGCGATGATGTCGGCCTCCCATTCGTGCGCGTACACGAGCGCCCCGCTCAGCTCTCTCAGCTTGGCCACGCCGCCGAGGTGGGAGCGGTGGGCGTGCGTGAGGACGATGTGCTTCAGGTCCTGCGGCCGGCGTCCGAGTTGGCGGATGAGCTCGAGGATGCGGTGGGCGTCCTTGTCGAAGAGGGTGTCGACGAGCGTCAGCTCGCCGCCGTTCTCGAACAGGTAGGCGTGGACGTGTCCACCCTGCTTCTGGCCGAGGCTGTAGACGCCGTCCGCGATCTGCATCAGCGGGGCAGTGTATTTCGGGCCGCCGCTACGCTGCCGGAAATGGCCAGGTCGGTGGCAGGCGCTTTCGTCGTCCCGTCCGGCGCCGGCGAACGGGTGGGCAACGTGGAGTTCCTGGCGCTGAGCGACCACACACCGCGCTTCAACCTCTCGATCATCACGATGGCGCCGGGACGGACCGGACCGGAGCCGCACACACACGAGGACGAGGACGACGCCTTCCTGGTGCTGGACGACGAGATGACCTTCCTGCTGGGCGAGGAGGAGCTGCCGGCCCCGGCCGGCACCTTCGTGCTGGTGCCGCCCGGAGTTAGGCACACGTTCGCCAACCGCACCGAGCGCCCGGTGCGGATGCTCAACATCCACGCGCCGGCCGGTTTCGACCGCCGGCTCATGGCCTGAGGCCTGGCTCAGGGCAGCAACTCGAGCGTGTCCGTATGGGCCGGCCGCACGATGCTGAAGTGACGGCGGTCGGTGGTGGCTATGCGGTTGACGGTCAAGCGTTCGGCGGCGGCCACCACGGAGGCATCGACCGTGCCGAGCGGGAGGTCGTGATAGCGCGCCACGAGCTCGGCGATCCGGACGGTGTCGGCCGGGTGTAGCGGCTCCAGGACGAGGCTTCCGCCGGCGAGGTCGCCGAGGAACCGGACCTCGGCCTGCCAGCTGAGTCGCGTACCGATCAGATAGGTGACCTCGGCCACGACGAGGGTGGGTACGACGAGCGGCCCGGGGTCGGTCTCCAGGAGCTCTGCGCAGGCAGCGTGATGTGCATCGTCGGCGTCGACGTAGGCGTACAGGGGCCCGGCGTCGACGATCAGCGCGATCTGTTGGTCTCCGCGCGGATGATCTCCTCTATGCGCTCGGAAATGTCGCTGCGTCCGCTGCGCCCGGCGGCCTTGGCGCCGAGCCGGCGGCGGCGACCGACGTCGAGGTGCTCTTCGAGGGCCGCTCGAGTGACGTCGGCGATTGTCACACCTCGGCGCTGCGCTTCGTGTCTCAGCCGAGCGTCGAGCTCGTCAGGGAGTTTTACCGTGGTACGGCGCATATGGTATGCCAGCATACCTATGGTCACGGCGCGAACTCGCGGCTCGCTCCGCCGCCGCCCGCTCCGCCGCCGCTCGGTCCACCGCCGCTGCCTCCGCTCGCTGCCGGTGTGAAGCCGCCGGCCGCCGAGCTGGCCGGCGGCGCGGGCGAGGGCGCAGCAGCCGCGGGCGGGGCGGGGCCAGGCGCGAACTCCGTCGCCGGGCTGGGCGCCGCTGCCGGCGCCGGTGCCGGCGCTGCGGCCGGTTCGGGATCCGGGGCGGGCGCCGCCGGTTCAGGCGCCGGGTCGGGCGCAGCGGGCTCGCTGTCTGCAACCGGCACCGCGCGGCGTCTCCACCGCCGTCTCCTCCTTGACCGGCGTGACGTCGACGCGCTGCTGCTCCTGCTGATCCGGCGGCGGCTGGGGCGGCCCCTGGTGGTTTGCGAGGTGGTCCACGGCCGTACCGCCGCCCGCCAGCGCGGCGGCCGACGCCGCCACGGCGGCCAGCTTCTGTCCGGTCGCGAGCTCCGCGGCGGCGTGCGCCCGCTCGCCCCACGCGGCCGCCTTGTGCTGCGCGGTGCCGAGCACCGACTCGACCAGGCTCCGCAGCGGCCCTGCGCCCGGGTCCGCCCCGAGCAGCGCCGCGGGCGGCACGAGCGCCGCGACCTTGGCGGGCACCTCGCGGAACGCCTTCAGCTTGGCGCGGCAGCTCAGGCAGCTCCTCATGTGCGGACGCAGCAGAGCGAGCTCCTCGGCGTTCGCCTCGCCGTCGGCCAGCGCGGAGAGCGCCGGCGCGAGGCGCTCGCACTCACCGCCGCCCTGGATCGCGGCCACGCGGCGCAGGAACGCCTGCCGGCCCTCGGTCAAGAGGCGGTTCACCTTCGTGTACGACCAGCCGGTCAGCTCGCAGATCTCGCGGTACGTGTAGCCCTCCGCCTTGAGCAGCAGCGCGCGGATCTCGTGCGGCTTGAGCTTGCCGAGCGCCTCCGCGCCCTGGCTCAGCGTCTCGAGCCGCTCGGCCTGGTCGTGGGTGATCGCGGGCGGCGTGGCGCGGTCGCCGAGGCGGCCGTCGTTCGTGACCGGCGAGTGGCGTTCGCGCTGGCGGCGGAGCGCGAACGCCTCGTGCTTGACGACCGTCTTCAGCCACGGGACGAGCTCCTCCTCGCGCGTGGTCGGCGCCTTGGTCAGCAGGATCTCGAGTCCGCGCTGGTAGGCGTCCTCGGCGTCCTCGGGCGTGGCTGCGTAGCGCCGGGCCGTGGCGAGGATCTGCGCGCCGTGACGGATGGCCAGGCCGAGTGCCGCCTCGTCGATCGCGCCCCGCGCGGGCCGGCTGCCTCGTTTCAGCATTTGCACGGCGTGAGGCCGGATCCTGCTACGGCTCGCCCCCGCCCGCGAGCGCCTTGCCGCAAGTTGCGGACTTTTCGTCAGCGCTGCGGCGCGAGCCGAGTAGGTCACGCTCCATCTGGGGGTGTCGGTGCCACCTTACGCCGGGAGCGCCATCGGCGGCGAGCGGACGCTCAGTCGTGTCCGTCGTCCTCCTCATCGTCGTGGGCATGGTCGTCGTCGAGCGGCTGCCAGTCGGGGGCGATGTCGAACGCTGTGTTGTTGGTCCGTCTCACCTGGTCGCGGCCGTCGGCGCGCATCGTGTAGATCTCCGCGTTGACCTCGGTAGGTGAGATCGCGGAAGCTGGTGAAGGCGATCTGGCGGCCATCGGCGACCAGGCGGGAAGGAAGTCGGACAGATCGTCGAAGGTGAGCCTGGTCTGGTAGCGCCGTCGGCGCGCATCGTGTAGATCTCGACTGGAAGGGCGTCTCCGGGACGGCATCCGCTCGCTGGTGAAGGCGATCTTTCGGCCGTCAGGCGACCAGTTCGGATGACCGTCGAACGCGGCCCATCATTGAACGTGAGCTGCCGCACGCCCGAGCCGTTCGGCCTCATCGTGTAGATCTCGGCGTCGCGTCGCGATCGCTGGTGAAGGCGATCTGCGACCGTCGGGGGACCACTCGGGATCGAGTCTCGACGCCGGGCGAGTTCGTGAGGTGGCGCTCACGGGCGCCGTTGGCGCGCATCGTGAAGATGTCGTAGTCGAACTGCCGACGACGGGGTCGAAGTCCTCGGAAGAAGATCCTCTTGCCGTCCGGCGACCAGGCGGGGACCTCGTCGTCGAATCGTTGAACGGTGATCTGCGTCTGGTTCGACCGTCCGCGTCCACACGAAGATCTCGAAGTCGGGCGGGGAAGCCGGGAGGCGGGGATTGCTCGGTGCTCGCGATCGCTCATGAACGCGATCTTCTGCCTGTCGGCCCGCCAGCTCGCCGAAACGCGTCAGCTCGGAGTTGGCGGTGAGGTGACTGGTGCCCCGTCGGGCTCATCGTCCAGATATCGGAGTGCCGCCGTCGCGGAAGCTGTCGAACGCGATCTTGCCGTTGTCGCCCGGGAACGCCCGAGCGCCGGTGAAACCCGTCGCGAAGACTCCCAGGCAGATGACCGCAGGGCGCACAGGATGCGAGTCATGCTCACCTCCGATCGGGAAGTGGGGCTCGCATCTCCCGTGCTCGCATGGGTAAGGGAACAGGGCGGGCGGGAGGAGGCGGGCGAGTGTGCGCGCGTGCGGGGTGGTGGGGGCGGGGGCGGTGGGAGTGGGAGGGAGAAGGGCGTGGCGCGAGAGCGTGGGCGGCGGGGGGGAGGGGGTGAAAGAGTGGAGCAGAGAGTGTGCACGGCGTGAGGGTGGGTGGTGTGTGTGCGTGGCGTAGGTGCAGTGCGCGCGGCGTTGGTGCGCGGCGTTCAAGGCGCGTGTGGCGCCGCAGTTGGCAGTGAAGTGTAGAGCCCACTGCGTGAAGCGGTGTGCGAAGAGGCGCGAAGGGCGCGTGCCGACGCGTGGAGCAGGGAGGGAGGGAGGTGAGGCAGGTGGTGAGACTCTAGAGAGAGGCTATCGGCACGGAGCGCTGCCACGGGCGCGTCGATGTTGGGATGCTCGCCTTGAGGGTGACGCACTGCTCGCGGCTACGCGCAGGTTCAGATGGCAGCCAGTGATAGGCGGCGGCTGGCGATCACGGACCCGACCGACGCGTTCGGTATCGCGATGTTGTGGAGGTCTGGGATCGGACAAAAGAGAGCACCTGGAGCTCGACTGATCGACCAGACGGCCACCTGTACAGTCTCCCAGACAGCGACGAGCGATCAGGTGGTGGCGAGTTTGAGGTTGGTCGCCCATCGGCTCAAGCGTGGAGCGCGTTGACGGTCCGCTGCTTTCACGTGGGACGCGGCGTTCCCGCGGGTGGCGCTACAGTGGCGGCTCCATCGACGGCGAGTCGGTGAGGTTGGCGCTTGACCTCTCGACTCGCGCGGCGGCGAGTTAGCTAGCGCTGACGAGCTTGGTGCCTTCGCGCTGGGTCCTCCACGCAACGCAGGCGCCTTGCCGATGTTTGTGTTCAGCGCCGTCCGGACCCGCCAGCGTCGCGCTCGACGGAGACGTCGGCCGCGAGCTCCGGGAGGAGGTCCGCCACGGTGATGGGCTCACCGACGGGCCATCCCCTCCTCGTCAAAAGCGAGCACGGCACCTTGCGGCGGCGTCCGGTCCTCGCGGGCCATGTGGACAGAGCGCTCTCGCCTGGGACTCCTGGGTGATGCCTCTACTGCGTTCCCGGCGGTTCCTGATCTGTCATCCATGCTGCCTCTCGTGCTCTACTCGGAAGGTAGCGACCACGGCTTAGCGAAGGCTTCCGGCTCTCCGCAGATTGTGATATGGCCCTTGCTTCCCCACGTGCGTGCTGAACCCCGCTCTGGCGGCAGTCCACTCCGCGATGTGCTCGCCCTTGCCCCTTTCCGCGCGACCCGCGCGGCACGCCGGCAGGTTTCGAACGCAGATGCCCGAGTGATGGCGAGGTATCGCTCCTCCGGCGATCCGCGCGGTGGCTCGATGCCGTGCTCGCTGCTCGACATTAAAGTCTCCAGGTACTCCGGGGACGTGCGGTCATCCGTGGTGACAGCGCGATACGCGCGAAGGGCTCATCGCCCGATATTGGTTCGTATGCCAACTCCTCGGGCTCTGTCGGTCGGTCCCGTCGTTGCGGCATCCGGGCTATCTAGCTCGACCGACCAGGCATTCGACGCGGTCGAGTGGGCCCCGAGCGGCCGGCGGTGTAGCGGTTACCTCAATAGTGCGGATGACGACCGTCTTCAGCCACGGGACGAGCTCCTCCTCGCGCGTGGTCGGCGCCTTGGTCAGCAGGATCTCGAGTCCGCGCTGGTAGGCGTCCTCGGCGTCCTCCGGGGTGGCTGCGTAGCGCCGGGCCGTGGCGAGGATCTGCGCGCCGTGCCGGATGGCCAGGCCGAGTGCCGCCTCGTCGATCGCGCCCCGCCCGGGCCGGCTGCCTCGTTTCAGCATTTGCACGGCGTGAGGCCGGATCCTGCTACGGCTCGCCCCCGCCCGCGAGCGCCCTTGCCGCACGTTGCGGACTTTTCGTCAGCGCGCTAGGAGCGCACCGCGCGCCAGCCGCGCGAGAGGAACAGCGGCACGAACGCCTCGCCCACGAACAGCCTGTCCTCGGGCCGCTCGATGCGGGGGTAGAGCTGAGGGGCGAGCAGGCGGTCGTCGCGGGCCGCCAGGTCGAGCACCCAGCGGTCGGGTGGGCCGAGGCGGGCGAGGTAGCGCAGCTCGAAGGGGAGCAGCCGGAGCGGCTCGTCCCCGCCCCAGACCCCGAGGCGCCGCTCGCGGGCGTCGGCGACCGCCGCCCGCTCCGAGCGCAGCGGCGGCGCGGCGCCGGGGCGCGGCACCGCCGCCACGAGCGAGGCCTGGGTGCGGAACGGGTCCACGTTCGGCCAGATGAAGTAGGGCAGGACGGCACCCGCCACGAGCAGCCGCTCGTTGTACGAGGGTGGTCGCGGCGGGCGCGGCTGTTCGCGGTTGAGGTAGCACAGCAGCCGCCCGTAGCCGTCGATCACCTCACTCGCGAAGGCCATGAAGAAGCGGAACTCGTCGCGCGTCTGGCCCAGCTCGGCGAGGTCCCCCTCGACCTCCGCGCGCAGAGAGCGCTTGGCCGCTTGCGCGAAGCCCAGGTGGTTGGCCGCGCAGCCCGGTCCGAGCTTCGGCTCCAGGTGCTCGCGCAGCTCGCGGCGCAGGCGCGGCGGAGAGCCGTCGCGGAAGGGGTCCGAGAGGAAACGCTCCCAGCGCTCGTCGCTCAGGGAGACGAAGCGCTCGCCCGGCCGGCGGTCGACCGCCTCGGCGGCCGCCTCCGGAAGCGTGAACGCGAGCTCGGGTGCGTCCACGCCGAGCAGCCGCACGCCCAGGTTGCCATCGGCCTCGACGTTGGCCGTGTCGCCGTCGTAGATCTGCTGCCCGGGGCTCCCGCGCCCCTCGCCGCGGCGTCCCAGCCGCGCGAAGCCGATCGAGAAGCCCTCTGTTGTCTTGCGGATGGCGCGCGCCATCCCGCCAGCTTCTCAGCCCCGGCTCGATCCCAGCGCCCTGAGCACCTCCACGTCGCCGTTCGCGTCGCCGGACAGGTGCCGGTACTCCTCGGACTCCATCGGGCACAGGGCGACCTTGCCGTCGGCGTCGAACAGAAGGCCCCAGCCGTAGCGCCTCGGCAAGGGGGAGGAGCGCAGCGAGGCCTGGGGCTTTGAGAGGAAGTCCTGGCGCAGGCACTCGCGCTCGTCCTCGGACAGCTCGTCGGGCAGGTCCTGGCGGGCAAGCCAGGACTCGAACAGCACGTCCTCCTGGGTGAGCTCATGTGGCCGGCCCGCGAGCAGCTCGTACTGCACTCGCGCGACCCTCTCGCCCCCCGCCCCCGGCTTCACCCCCGATGAGACGGGGCAATCGTCGGCGACCGCGATCAACGTATCGAAGTAGTTCATTCCCGCCGCCCTAGCTAACTCGAGCCCCCCGGCTCCTTCCTGTGAGGTAGGTCACAGAGCAGGAATACAGCCGCCGCCGCGTCGTCCTTGGCCTCAGGACCCCGATCAACCAAGGAGTGGAAGTGGCACGACGAAAGCGAAATTCGAGAGGCCGTATGGGCCTCTTTGCGGGCGCCGCGGTGGCGGCGCTCCTGGCATTTCCCGGCGTCGCAAGCGCCAACGTGACGTCCACGGTCAACGCCGCGGGCGCCCTGACCGTGACGACCGATGCGGGCGACGCGGTCGCGATCACGGAGCGACGCAACGGTGCTCTCAAGATCAACGGCCAGAATCCAGGCAGCGGGGCGGCCACCGCCGCCAGCATCACCTCGATCCAGGTGACCGGTGACGGCGGCGACAACAACATCGACCTGAGCGGCGTGAGCGACCCGGCCTTCGGCGTGCAGACGAGCGTCACCGTCGACGGCGGCGGCGGCAACGACACCATCACCGGCAGCAAGCTGGCCGACGTGCTCAAGGGCGGCGACGGCAACGACCGCATCATCGGCGACGACAACCCGCTGGCACGCAGGACGACATGCGCGGCGAGGCCGGCGACGACACGATGGTGTGGAACGGCGGCGACGACGACGACATCAACGAGGGTGGCGCCGACAACGACACGACGGAGGTCAACGGGGCGGCCGCGGGCGAGCAGTTCAAGGTCGAGCCCACCCAGGTCCGTGCCCGGCGGGGTGCGTGTTCGAGCGCGAGCAGCCGGACGCGACGCCGCCCTGGCGATCGTTCAAGATCGAGATCAGCGGACGACACCGAGCGGCTCGACCTGAACGCCGACGGCGGCGACGACACCGTCAACCGCCGACCCGGGCTGGACGCAGCTCCAGTTGAAGCTCGATGTCGAGGGCGGCGAGGGCAATGACAACCTGGACGGCGGCGACGCCGCCGACCTGCTGACGGGCGGCGAGGGCAACGACCGTCATCATGGGCGACGACAACCCGCTGGGCACGTCCAGGACGACATCGCGCGGCGACGGCGGCGACGACATGATGGTCTGGAACGGCGGCGACGACGACGACATCAACGAGGGTGGCGCCGGCACACGACACCTCCGAGGTCAACGGCGGCGCGCAAGGAGCAGTTCAAGGTCAACGCCCTCCCGACTCGAGCCCGGGCGCGTGTCGTTCGACCGCGTGCAGCCGAACGGCGACCCGACGTTCGGCGCGCCGTTCAACGTCGACATCTCGGATGACACCGAGCGGCTCGACCTCAACGCCGGCGGCGGCGACGACATCGTCAACGCCGGGAACCTCCAGGCGCTCGCGTTCGACGCTCGACATCGAGGGCGGCGACGGCAACGACGTCATCGACGGCGGCGACGGCGCCGACCTGATCGACGGCGCGGCCGGCGACGACCAGATCGCGGCCGACGACAACCCGCTGGGCACCCAGGACGACGTCGCGCGGCGGCCCCG
This sequence comes from uncultured Thermoleophilaceae bacterium, assembly GCA_963757815.1. Lineage (GTDB taxonomy): Bacteria > Actinomycetota > Thermoleophilia > Solirubrobacterales > Thermoleophilaceae > JACVRW01. The sequence goes on from CAVWSN010000018.1 coordinate 584,728, forward strand.
GCAACGACACCATGACCTGGAACCCCGGTGACGACGACGACATCAACGAGGGCGGCGCCGACAACGACACCGTCGTGGTCAACGGCGGCGGCGGCGAGGACTTCGAGGTCCAGCCGTCGTCGACCCCCGGGCGCGTGCTCGTTCGACGCGCACCGGGCCGACCCCGCCGGGGCCGTTCAACATCGACATCGGCACGAGCGAGAACCTCGTGCTCAACGCCGGCGACGGCAACGACGAGATCAAGGGCTCCGAAGGGCCTGGCCGGACTGATCGACAGCACGTTCAACGGCGACGACGGCAAGGACCGGATCAAGGGCACCGACGGCGAGGACCTGCTGTCGGGCGGCAAGGGCTTCGACCTGATCCGCTCCCGCGACAGGGCGGCCGACCAGGTGGAAGGCGACAGCGGCTTCGACATCGCGTTCGTCGACAAGCGCGACACCGTGCGCGCCGTCGAGATCGTCCTCGGCGGCGCGCTCAAGGTCAAGGTGGCCGCCAAGTCGGTGAACGTGGCGGGCGGCGTCGCGGCGCTGACCATCCGTTGCGTGGCGACCAAGGGCTGCAGCGGCCTCGCGGTGCTGCGGCACGACGGCAAGAAGATCGCCGGCGCGAAGTTCAAGATGGGCAAGAAGAAGACGCAGACGGTGCGTCTCAAGCTCAACAAGCGCGGTCTCCGTCTGCTGGCGAAGGCCCCGAAGAAGGGCCTCAAGGTCCAGCTCCGGATCGACGCCAAGGACGCCGCGAAGAACGGCTGGCGTACGGACACGCGGCTCAAGCTGAAGCGCTAGTCGGGTCCAGGCAGGGCCGGCGGGAACCTCTCCGCCGGAGCGAACCCCCGAAGGCCGTCCGCGCAAGCGGGCGGCCTTCGGTCGTCTTCCGCGGCCTCGGCCGCTACATTGGCGCCGCTGGTCTGTTTACTTCCTGCGGACCGGGACGAGCTGAATGGCGAATGGCCCACTGATCAAAGAGCTGCGTGAGGTCGAGCCCGCCGGCCTGCCGGAACGGGACGTGCGCGCGGGCAGGCCGCTCCTCAGCGGCATCCTTCGCTTCGACACGCTGCGCGCGCTCGCCCGCATTCTCACGCTCAGCGCGCTCGACCTGGGCGGCCTTCTCCTCGCGATCTACACGGCGCTCCTCGTAAAGGCCGCCATCACGAGCCCGGACCAGGTCGGGCAGATGTGGGGCCAGGCCAAGGACTACTTCCCGCTCGGCGGGCTGGTGATGCTCCTGCTCTTCGCCCGCTCCGGGCTCTACCGCGAGCGCGCCCAGCGGCCCGGGTCGGCCAAGGTGATCGCCTCGCTCTTCCAGGTCACCCTGGTCGTGCTCGTCTACGCGACGATCGAGGGCGAGAACTTCCAGTCGTACTACATCTTCTACGCCTCGCTGTTCTTCGCGGTGATCTACGTCTCATCGCTGCGCTGGCTGTTCGAGAAGGCGAGCGGCGCCGTGCTGCGCGCCGCCGGCTACCGGCGCCGCGCGGTGCTGGTGGGCTCGGGCTCGAACATCCAAGCCGTATCGCACGCGCTCCGCGACAGCCGTGAGATCGAGCCCTACGGCTTCGTCGCCCGGAGCCCCGTGTCATTGATGGACGGACTGCGCGACTTCCGCTCACTCGAGCAGCTCGAGCGGCACTTCGACTCGATCGACGAGGTGCTGATCGCCGACCCGGACTTCCCTCAGGAGGAGGCCGTGGAGCTCGTCGACCGCTGCCACGACTACGGCGTGCGCGTGCGGGTGGCGCCGTCGACGATGGAGATCCTCATGGATCGCGTCGAGTTCGTGCCGGGGCAGGCGCTGCCCCTCTTCGAGCTCAAGCCACCCGTGTTCGAGGGCGTCGACTTCGCCGTCAAGCGCAGCTTCGACCTGGTCGGCGCCGTGCTGCTGCTCTTCGTGCTGGCGCCGGTGATGGGCCTTGCGGCGCTCGCGATCAAGCTGACCTCGCGCGGGCCGGTGCTTTACCGCTCGATGCGGCCGGGAATCGGCGGCAAGGCCTTTGCGTGCCTCAAGTTCCGCACGATGGTGAGCGGGGCGGAGCGGCTGCAGGACGACCTCGAGTCCCAGAACGAGCACAGCGGAGCCATCTTCAAGATCCGCGCCGACCCGCGGGTCACGGGGGTCGGGCGATTCCTTCGGCGCTGGTCCCTCGACGAGCTGCCTCAGCTCTTCAACGTGCTGCGCGGCGAGATGTCGCTGGTCGGCCCGCGGCCGCTCCCGAAGCGCGACTTCGACCGGCTCGAGCCCTGGCACCGCAAGCGCTACCTCGTGCTGCCCGGGATGACCGGGCTGTGGCAGGTGTCGGGGCGCTCGGAGCTCGACTTCGACGAGCTGGTCCGGCTCGACTTCCTCTACCTAGAGCGCTGGTCGGTCTTCCTCGACCTGACCATCCTGGTCAAGACGATCCCCGCGGTCATCCGGGCGCGGGGGGCGTGGTGAGCGAGCCCTACCGGGCCGAAAACCTTCTCGACCGCCTCACGGCCGCGGACACGCTCCAGGTCCACTACGACCAGGAGATGCGCCGCGAGCGCGAGATCCTCGACCGCAGCCTCGCCCTGACCGGCGGCGACGTGCTGTCGGTGGGCTGCGGCTGGCACCCCGGCCGCCACCTGTTCCCCAAGCCCGCCTTCCGGATGACGGGCGTGGACCTCGACGAGGGCATGATCGCGACGCTGCTCGCGAACGGCGAGCTCGACGCCGGGCGGGTCGGCCGAGCGGGCGAGCTGCCCTATCCGCCGGGCTCGTTCGACGTGGTGCTCTACCGGCTCGTGCTCCACCACATCGCCTACCAGGGCTCGCTTCAGCCGGTGTTCGAGGAGGCGGCGCGCCTGCTGCGGCCGGGGGGAGCGCTCGTGGCGGTCGAGCCGGGCTCGTGGCATCCCGTCGGGGCCGGCCTCGCGCTCGCCAACAGGGCGGGCCTCGGGGTGCTGGCCCATGGCACACCCGACGACATCCCGCTATCCCCGCGCGCCCTGGTGGCCGGTGCGCGCGCCGCCGGGCTCTCCGCCGAGCTGCACGCGCTCACGTACGGCTGGCGGCGGCTGCCCGTCTCCGCGCAGCGGACGCTGCACCGCTTCGACCCGCTCGGCTCGCGGCCGCGGGCGGCGCCCTTCGGGCACACGCTGCTACTGATCGCGCGCGCCTGAGCGGATGGCGAGCCGCTACGACGACGAGCTCTGGGAGCTGGTGCCCGACGATCCGGGCCCGCCGCCGCGCGTGCTCGCGGAGTTCGTCGAGGGGCTCGGGCACGTGGAGCGCGCGCTGGACGTGGGCTGCGGCGACGGTCGGCTCAGCGCGGCGCTGGACGCAAGCGAGCTGACCGTCGCCGACGTGTCTCGCGTCGCGCTCGAGCGGGCGCGCGCCAGGCTGCCGGAAGCCGAGGTCGTGGAGCTCGATCCCGACAGCCCGTTCCCGCTCGGGGACTCGGCGTTCGACCTCGTGCTCTGCGCGGAGACCATCGAGCACGTGCGGGATGTCCAGCTGCTGCTCTCGGAGATCCGGCGCGTGCTGCGCCCCGGCGGCACGCTCGCGCTCACGACGCCGGCGGCGCCGCCGCTCGTCCGCCCGCCGGATCCGCTCTCACCGCACCTGCGCATGCTGACGCGGCGGTCGTTGCGCCGGCTGCTCGAGGAGCTCGGCTTCGAGCTGGAGTCGCTGCGGCGCCGGTCCGGGACGCTGCTGGCGCTCGCGCGACGCTAGGGCGCGCCCCCTGTCGGTGGCGCCGGGTCGGTCTCGCGTATTGGGCTGGGGAAGAGGGTGTTGCTCGTCGGCCGCGGCTGGCCGGACGTGATCGAAGATCGTTCGGCGGCTGTGCTCGGGGAAGAGGCGAATTTCCTGCCTTAGTGCGGCCAGGAGACGCGCCAGGACAGGCAGGATGGCACCGCATCCCGGCGCTCGGGCTGCCGCGGTGCCGATGCAGATTCGGCAACGCCCGGGATCGGCCGAAGATAGTTCGCCGAAGAGAGTCACACCGGCCGCTGTCCCACACACCCTTCCCCAGCCCTGGCCCGGCCGGCGGAGACCGACCCGGTGCAGAATGCCCAACAGGAAGCGACGGCGGCGCGCTAAGGCGGGGGTTGCTGCTGCTGCTGCCGCCGCGCCTCCAGCGTCTGGAGCTCGCGCTGACGGGCGCGCGCCTCCAGGAAGAGCGCCTGCGCGGGCTTCGAGAAGGGATCGAGATAGAGCACTCCGCGGAGCGTCTCGAGGGCCTCGTCGGGGCGGTCGAGTGTCCCGAGCTGGAACGCGGCCAACCGGTACCAGGTGTGGGGGTCGCCGGGGAAGCTGAGCACGGCCTGCTCGAGCGTCTCGCGCGCGGCGGCGTCGTCTCCCGCCGCGGTCTGGACCGAGGCCCTGACCAGCAGCGGCTCCGGGGTGAGCGGGTTGGCGTCCGCGGCGCTGTCCGTCTCGGCGAGCGCCTCGTCGAAGCGACCCTGGTCGGACAGGTGCAGTGCGTTGCCGGTGGCTCGGTCTGATGCCTCCGGCTGCCAGATCGCCCAGGCGAGCACGAGGCCGGCCAGCACAACGCCGACCGCGGCGACGATCCGGGTGGTGTCCGGCCGGCTGAAGCGCGGCGCCGGCTCGGCCGCAAGCGTGGCCGGCGCGCCCGCGAGCGCCGCCTGCGGTCCCCTCCCCGCCACGAACCCGGCCGCCACCAGCGCCATCGCCATCGGTGCCGGGATGAACCACGTCCAGTCGACGATCGACTGGAGGCCGAAGGCGAGCGCGACGAGCGGCAGGGCAACGAGCGCGATGCGGTCGCCGTCCCAGTCGCGGCGCGGGGGTGGCTCGTCGCCCGAGCGGGCGAACGGGAGGCGGTCGGCGAACGGCAGCCGGCGCGGCAGGAGCGCCGTTGTACGCAGCGCGGCCGCCAGCCAGGCCAGGAGCAGCAGGGTGCTGACCACGACGCCGACGATCCCGAGGTCGGCGAGCGTCTGCGGCACGAACCCGTGCGCGTGGCGCGTGACGGCGCCGTCGGTGCGGTGGCGCAGGCGAGCGACCGCGAAAGCACCGGCGCCCACCCCTACGGCGGGGCGGTCGTCGAACACGCGGTCGGCCTCGCGCCAGTACTTGCCGCGGGTCGAGGAGGAGGCGAACACGCGGTCGCCGCCCTCCTCGGGCGCGATGTCCGTCTCGCTCGTGAGCTGGCTCACGCGATCGTCGATGGTGCCGGAGAGCCCGCGGTCGCTGAATGCCACCGAGGTGAACGCCACCAGCGGCACCAGGCACGCCACGCCGACCGCCACCAACCCCGCGCGCCGCCGCGTCCGCATCGACACCAGCCCGCGTGACAGCCCCATGCTGACGGCGAAGCCCACGGCCAGCAGCAGCACGGACATCAGCAGCACCAGCAGGCCGAACTCGCCGGCCACGGCCTCCTTTACCCCGAGCGGCTGGAGGCTCTTCGAGAACGCGTCCTTGGACAGCGCCCAGGCGCCGACGGCGGAAGCCGCGAGCGCGGGCAGGAGCAGCACCGGGAGGCTGCGCAGGCGCAGCGGAACGATCGCCAGCCACAGGACCGCCGCCACGATCGCCGCCGCCAGCGCGCCACGCGACTGCGTGAGGAGGATGGCGAGCACGCTCAGCCCGACCGCGGGGTAGGCGAGCGCCCGCGCGACCATGCTTCCGGTCCGCCGCGAGCCGAGCCAGAGCGCGGCGGGAATCGCGAGCGCCGCGACCGTGCCCACCGCGTTCCAGTACTGGAACGGCGCACCGATCCGGTTCGAGAGCTCGTCCTCGGCCAGCGCGCTGGGCCAGATCCGCGAAGCGAGCGCGTACGCCACCGGCAGCATCGCCCCGATCAGGATCCCGCCGAGCACGCCCGGGGCCGCCCTCGGCGCAAGCCGGGCGCCCGCGATCGCCGCGGCGAACACGACGAGGTAGGCGAGCGTGCGGCCGGCCTCGATGTAGCTCAGCTCCGGCACGACCGACCAGAGCACCGAAAGCGAGGTCAGCACGGCCAGTGCGGCGAACAGCAGCAGGCTCGTCCCGCCGTACAGCGGGCCGCGCCGGCCCCACAGGATGGCGGCGGCGATCACCGCGACGCCGCCGAGGACCATCAGCAGCTCGACGATCGACGTGCGCGTGAGCTCGGTGCCGCCCGCGGCCCCGAAGGCGACGCCCGCCAGGGCGCCGCCGAGTACCACCGCGATCAGGCTATTTGCGCTTCGTGAAGGGAACACGCGGCGTCGGGATCTTGTTCAGCACCGGGATGCGCCCGAGGGCGGGCACCCGCTCCCGCAGTGCCACCCACCCGCCGGCCAGCGCCAGCAGGCCCACGCAGATGAGCGCGATCAGGAGCGGCACGGGCAGCTCGTTGGATGCGCTTGCGAGATCGAACAGTCCGTTGCTGCCGGGCTCGACCGGCTCGTCGCCTACCTCCACCCGGGGCGGCTCGGGGTCCTTGGAGCCCGAGGCAGCCTCGGAGGTGAGCGCCTGCAGCTCCGCCGCGTCCGTCGCGCGCGCGCCCTGCTCGCCGGGATCGGCCGCACCTGCGCCGCCGACGCCCTGCCCGGGGCTGCCGCGGCCGCCGCCCTTGTCCGAGCCGCCGGTGATGGCGGCCGAGATCACGTCACGGCAGTCGCTGTACTCGGCGAGGTCGGTGGGGAGGTTGTCCCTCGCCTTGCGCAGGTCGGAATTCGAGTAGTTGCGGTTGAGCGTGCCGTCGTTTCCGCAGTCCCTGATGACCTGCCGCGGGGTGGCGTATGCCGCGGCAGGGGCGACGAGCACCGCAACGGCGGCGAGCAGAAGCAGGTGTCGTACTACTCGGGTCACTGTCTGAGTCCTTCTCCTCGGAACCAAGGTTCTTCGGGGGGCGACCAGCTGGGACCGCGGGGCGAGCGGGCAAACCTACCAACAGCCCAGGAGCGATCGCCAAAACGCCGGTCAGTCGAGGTACTTGCCCCGGGTTTGCGCATGGCTAAACGCTTGCGACCCGCTCTGTGGGGGAAAGTTGCGGCGTGCCGCCCCAGGTCGCCATCGTGCCGCCGGTCCCCGTGCCCTATCGCGAGCCGCTCTTCCGCTCGCTCTCGGAGCGGGGAGTGATCGAGCCGCGCGTCGTCTATCTCGCCGCGAGCCAGGCCGGCTGGGACCAGCCCCCGGACTGGTTCGCGGGACGGGAGGGCTACCCGAGCGAGGTCCTGGCGGGCTGGCAGCGGGCGCGCCGCGGGCGCAGCCCGGTCACGGTCGCGCGCGGGCTCGGCGCGGCGCTCGGCCGGGCCGACCCCGGCTGCGTCGTCAGCTGGGAATACGGCCCAGCCACCTGGCGCGCGCTTGGCTGGTGCCGCAGGCACGGCCGGCCGCTCGTCATCTTCAGCGAGCTGACGCCGTGGAGCGATGCGGCGCTGTCGTCGCTTCAGCTGCGGGTCCACCGGCTGCTCGCGCCGCGCGCGGCGGGCTTCATCGTCGCGAGCTCGCAGGGCGCCGAGCGGCTGGCGCGGCTCGGCGTGGATCGCGGCAGGATTGAGGTGGCCCTCCAGAGCGCGGATCTCGCGCCGCTGCTCGCGCTGCCGCCCAGGGCCGGCGGCCGCGACGGCCCGGTGCGCGTGCTCGTCGTGGGACGGCTCGTGCCGGACAAGAACCTGGGGCTGTTGCTCGACGCATTCGCCGCGGCCGGGCTCGACGGCGACGCCGAGCTCGTGCTGCACGGCACCGGACCGCTCGAGGCCTCGCTGAGGGCGCAGGCGGCGCGGCTCGGCGTGCCGGCTTTGTTTGGCGGGCCGCTGGCGCCCGCCGCGCTGCCCGCGGCCTACGCGGAGGCCGACGTGCTCGCCCTGGTGAGCACCTACGAGCCCTTCGGCGTGACGATGCGCGAGGGCGCGGCCGCCGGCCTGCCGCTCATCTGCAGCCGGCGGGCCGGGGCGGCCGGCGACGTGGCGGTCGAGGGTGAGAACGCCGTGCTGGTGGATCCCTCGAGCCGCGACGAGGTGGCCGCGGCGCTGCGCCGCCTCGTCCGCGAGCCGGAGCTGCGCGAGCGGCTGGCGGCGGGCAGCCGGGCAGTGACGGCGCGACATCCGCCGGAGGCCGACGCCGAGGCCTGGGAGCGGGCCGTGCTGGCGGCGATCGCGGGCGGTGCCTCGGGTTTGTAGGCATAGCGCCGACAAACCCGAGGCAGCCGGCTTCAGAGGTCGGGCGCCACGGCGCCCGGGGGCCCGAGAAGCCGCGGCAGCACCTCTTGCTCGACTGTCTTCTGCACCGCCTCTGCCCGGAACGGGCGCAGCGCCTCGAGCGCGGCTGCCCGGTAGGCCCGCACGCGTTCTTCCGGCAGCTCGAAGGCCGCCCTGATCGCCGCGCCGAGAGCTTCGCCGCCGACCTCCGAGGCGATCAGGGAGGGCTCGCCCAGCTCCCGCGCCAGTCGCAGCGCCTCGAACGGCCCGCCCGACGGGACGGTCGCGAGCAGCGCGCCGTCGGCGAGCGCCTCGAGCGGCGCCTGGCCGAAGTCCTCCCAGCGGGCCCCGCCTGCGTAGAGGCGTGCCCTGCGGATCCGAGCGCGGAACTCGGCGGCGGGCACTGTCCCCCGCAGCTCGAGCCCCGCGGGCTCGGCCACCCCGCTGCGGCGCAGGTGCGAGCGCGCCCAGTCGGGATCCAGCCCGTAGACCTCCAGCCGCGCATCGGGCACGGCCGCGGCCGCCCAGCCCGCCACCAGCACGTCGAGGCCCTTGGCCTTCGGATCGGGGACATAGGCCACCGCCACCCGCTCGCGCTCCTCCGCGGCGGGACCCGAGGGCTCGACCGGCGGCGAGACCACCACCGCCGGCGCCGACCCGGGCGGGAGCTCGGCGATCGCCGACCGGCTCAGCGGCAGCGTGAGCCGCGCCCGCGAGAGCCCGCGCCGCTCCAGGACGTGCAGGAGCCGGTTGCGCGCACCGGGCCGGTTCATGCGCGCCGGCGCATCGAGCCGCACCGCGTAGGGGACGGAGAGCTCGGGCAGCGCCATCGCCGCCGTGGTCGTGGAGACCACGAGCGCCCGCGGCTCGTGCTCCGCGAGCGCCGTCCCCAGCGCGCGCCGCACGGCGTGCATCTCGACGAGATCGTTCAGCGGGTAGCCGCGCCGCAGCCGGCCGGCGAGCCCGAAGCGGACCGTCACGGCCTCGGCCTCCACGCCCGCTCGGCGCAGCTGCTCGACGAACAGCCGGTCGGTGTGGCGCCAGCCGAGCGTGGTCCCGAGCGAGACGAGCAGGACGTCCGTCGGCGTCATGCCGGACGCCCGGCGATCTCCTCGAACGCGGCCAGGTAGCCGTCCACCATCGCCTCGCCGCTGAAGCGCTCGCGCTGGCGGCGCCTGCCGGCGGCGCCCATCGCGCGGGCGCGCGTCGGGATCGTCCCGCCAGCGCCGTGAGCGCCTCGGCGACGGCCGCGCTGTCGCCGGGCGCTACCAGGAAGCCTGTCTCGCCGTCCAGCACGGCCTCGCCCGTGCCGCCCACGTCCGTCGCCACGACCGGCCGCTCGAGCGCCATCGCCTCCAGCACGCTCATCGGGAGCGCCTCGGCCTCGCTGGTGAGGCACACGACGCTCGCGCCCCGCATCAGGTCGAGCGCGTCCGGACGCACGCCGAGCAGCTCGACGCCGGCGTCGCGGGCGAGCGGGGCTAGGCGCTCCTCCTCCCGGCCCTCGCCGGCCACGTAGCCGCGGATCTCCGGGTTCGACTGGCGCGCCGTCCTGACCGCCTCGATGAAGACGTCAACGCGCTTCTCCGGGCGCAGGCCCGACACGGACAGCGCGGCGAAGCCGAGGCCCTCGAGCTCGGGCGAGGGCTCCACGTCCGCCAGCGAGCCCGCGAACACGCCGTTCGGTACGACCGTGACCCGCCGGTAGCCGAGCGCCTCGAGCGGCTCGACCTGGCTGGTGCTGACGGCGATCACCGCGTCGACGCGGCGGGTGGCCACCCGTGTGAGGGCGCGCTGGTGTGGCCGGGGCGCGATGAGCCCGCCGTCCGGCGTGACCGGTGTGTGCTCGTTCAGCACGAGCGGCGCACCGGCGCGGCGAGCGATCCGGGCGCCCACGATCTGCGCGCTCACGCCGCGCGTGACAACGGCGTCGGGTCGGACACCGGCGGCGGCGAGCGCCCGGCGCATGCCGCGGATGTCACCGCGGCCGCGCATTCGGATGCTGACGGTTGACACGCCGCGCGCCTTGAGCTGCCCGAAGAACGGCCCCTCGGCCGAGAGGCAGACCACGGCCACCTCGACACCGCGGTCGTGCAGCTCCGGGACGAGGGTCGCCCAGTGGCGCTCGGCGCCGCCGGTGCGCATGTCGGGGCATACGAACAGGAGCCGCACGGCTACCCCGGCGCCCTGCGGTGGACCGCGAGCGTGTCGCCGGCGCGTGCGCTCGGCAGGTAGGGACGGTCGGAGAGGAAGCGCGCCGCCTCCTCCTCCGCCTCGCGGCGCGGATAGCCGGCGGCCACGGTCCGCGCCTCGTGCCGCACAGGGACCGCGTCGACCACGCCGAGTCGCCAGCCGCGCTCGGCCGCCAGCGCCGCCCAGTGGAGATCGAGCCCCCAGCCGAAGCGCAGCGACGGGAACGGGAGCAACTCGTCCGCCGGCCGGCGCCCGAAGGCCGTGACCGGCCCGATCTCGACGAAGCGCGTCTCGCGCGCCAGCGCCGCCGGGCGCCGCCGAGTGACCTTCCACGCCGAGTGGCTCAGGAGCGTCTGCGCGGGCTGGGCTAGATCGAGCGCGAAGGCCTCGCTGACGCCCAGGAAGCGGTCGAGGAAGGCAGGCGGCAGCGCGACGTCGTCGTCGACGACGAGCGTCCAGTCGGCGGTGTTTCCCGCGGGCGCCTCGGCCAGCAGGCGGTTCAGGTTCTCGAACTTGCCGCCGCCGAGGCCGGTGGCGACGGTGGTCTCGGCGAGCGCGGGATCCGCCGTGGCGGCGGTGGCGCCGAGGGCGAAGGTGACCCGATGGACGGACGAGCGGAGCCGAGGCAGCGCGGCCGGCAGGAGCGAGCCGGGCCGGTAAACGCCGAGCACGAGCACCTCCAAGGCCGGGGCGCGCGCGGCCAGGCGCGCCGTCCGGGCGCGCGTGCCGCTCGCGAGGTCGAGCGCGCTGTAGGCGAGCTCGCCGGCCTGCCGCTTGGCTCGCCGCCAGGGATCGGTCACGTCGCCCGCATCGCCCGACATGAACGTGCCCGGGTCGGCGTTCATCGGGGGCGGAGCGCCTCCACCACCCGGCCCGCCGAGTGCGCGCCCATCACGAGCCCCTGCGGGCAGGCGCGCCGGACCGTGTGCCAGCCGCAGCCGGCGAGCACGCGCAGCTCGCGGGCGAGGCCCGGAGCCTTCCCGCGCCGTGTGTCGCTCGCCCGCGCCCCGCGGCCGCGGGCGTAGGCGGCGCGGGCGAGCCGGCCGAGGCGCGCGTCCTCCTCGGTGCGGCGGTGATCGAGGCCGGCGTCCGCGATGTAGGCGATCCGCCCGCCGGCGGCGCGCAGCCGCTCGAGCCACTCCTCCTCGTCGCCGTGCGGGCGGACGATCGACTCGTCGAACTCGCCGATGCGCTCGATCGCCGAGCGCCGCACGGCGAAGTTCGCGCCCCAGACCATCTCGGCGTCGCGGTCCTCGGGGCCGAGGTCGAGCGTCGTGATCGGCGGATCCTCGCGTCCGCAGCCACGCGGTGTACGGCCCTCGAAGCGCGCCCGGATCGGCCCGCCGAAGGCCTCGGCATCCGGATGTCGCGCCGCGCCCTCGACGAGCGCCTCGAGCCAGCCCTCGGGGGCCACCACGTCGTCGTCGACGAACGCGATCAGCTCGGCGCGCGCCTCGCGCAGTCCGGTGTTGCGGGCGGCGTTCAGGCTGCGGCGCTCGCCGTGGCTCACGCAGCGCACGCCGAGGCGCTCGGCGACGTCGCGGGTGCCGTCGTCGGCCCCGTCGTCCACGACGAGCAGCTCGTGAGGGGCCCGCGTGCGCTGGCGGCAGAGCGAATCGAGCGTGACTTCGAGGTACGCCGCGCGGCCGCGCGTGGGGACCACGACCGTGACCGCCGGCTGGTCCATCGCCGGATAGCGTAGTCGCGCCGATGCGCGTGCTCGTCGTGCACAACCGCTATCGCCTCGAGGGCGGCGAGGAGCGCGCCGTGGAGCTCCAGCTGGCGGCGCTCCGCAGGGCAGGCATCGTTCACGCCCTCCTCGAGCGCAGCTCGGAGGAGGTGTCGCGCCCCGGCGCCGCCCGCGCGCTCTGGCGCGGCGGCCGCGACGAGGAGGACGTGGCCGCCGCCGTGCGCGAGCTCGAGGCGGACGTCGTCCACGTCCACAACATGCTTCCGCTCTTCGGCCCGCGCTCGCTGGCGGCCGCCCGCGAGGCCGGCGCGACGACCGTGCTGCAGCTCCACAACCTGCGCCTCTTCTGCGCGATCGGCGTGGCGGCGCGCGACGGCGGGCCGTGCTTTCGCTGCCACCACCGCTTCACGCTCCCCGGGCTCGCGCTCAACTGCCGCGGCTCGCTGCCGGAGGCGGCCGTCTACGCCGCCGCGCTCGCGCGCCACCAGCCCGCGGTGGTCCGCGCGGCCGACCGGTTCGTGGTGCCGAGCCGCTACGCCGCGGGTCAGGTGGCGTCGCTGGGGCTGCCCGCCGAGCGGGTCGAGCTGGTGCCGCACTACCTGCCCAGCGAGGCCTTCGCCCACCACTCGCGGGCTGACGAGGGTCTGTACGCGCTGGTCGCCGCGCGGTTGTCGGTCGAGAAGGGCATCGACACCGCGATCGAGGCGTCGGCCCGGTCGGCCGTCCCACTCCGGGTGGCGGGCGCGGGGCCGCAGGCGGCGGAGCTGGAGGAGCTCGCGCGGCGACTCGGGGCACCGGTCAAGTTCCTCGGCCGCCTCGACCGGCCGGCGCTGGCGCGCGAGCTCGCCGGCGCGGCGATGCTCCTCCTCCCCTCCCGCTACCACGAGTTCGCGGGCTATGCGGCGCTCGAGGCGATGGCCGCCGGCGTACCCGTGATCGTGAGCACGCTCGGCGCTCCGCCCGAGCTCGCGGGGTCGGAGCGCAGCGTGCCGCCAAACGATCCCGACGCGCTTGCCGAGCGCATGACAGCGCTCTGGGAGGACCCCGACCTGCGCGGCCACGAGGGCGACGCGGTGCTGGCCCGTGCGAGCGACGGCCACGGCGAGGAGGCGTACATCCGCTCGCTGCTCGAGCTCTACCGGGGGGTCCTGGCCCCGGTGAGCTCCCACTAGGCTGTTCCGCCGCATGCAAGTACCGCTCTTCGCAACCTCGCTCGAGCCCTACCAGGACCGGCTCGCGGCGCGCCTCGCGGAGGTCGCCGCCTCGGGCCAGTACATCCTCGGCCCCGAGCTGGAGGCGTTCGAGCGCGAGTTCGCCGCATATCTAGGGGTCGCGCACGTGGTCGGCGTCGGCAACGGCACCGATGCGCTCACGATCGCGCTGCGTGCGCTCGGCGTGCGCCCGGGCGACGAGGTGGTCTGCCCCTCGCTCACCTTCTACGCCACGGCCGAGGCGATCGTGAACGCCGGCGCGACGCCCGTCTTCTGCGACGTCGATCCCGATACCTGGTGCATGACGGCGGACACGGCTCGCGCGGCGATGGGCGAGCGCACCGCGGCGCTCGTGCCGGTGCACCTGTTCGGCAACGTGGCGCCCGTGCCCGAGCTGCGCGAGCTCGGCGTCCCCGTGCTCGAGGACGCTGCCCAGGCCGCAGGCGCCTCGCTGGGCGGAGCGATGGCCGGCGCCCTCGGAGACGCCGCCACCTTCAGCTTCTTCCCCTCGAAGAACCTGCCCTGCCTCGGCGACGGCGGCGCGATCGCCACCGACGACCCCGAGGTGGCCGAGCGCGCACGCGTCCTGCGCTTCCACGGTTCCAAGGACAAGCGCCACCACACCGAGGTCGGCTACAACTCGCGCCTCGACTCGCTCCAGGCGGCGGCGCTCCGAGTTCTCCTGCCCGAGCTCGACGGCTGGAACGCCGCGCGCCGCGAGGCGGCCGCCCACTACGAGCGCGCGGGGCTCGGCGAGCACGTGACGCTGCCGGCGGCGACCGAGGGCGCGGAGCACGCGTACCACCTCTACGTCGCTCTCTCCCCGGACGCCGACGACCTGGCGGCACGGCTCACGGCGCAGGGGATCGGAGCGCGCGCCTACTACCGCACACCGGTGCACCGCCAGCCCGCGATGGAGCGCTACGCGAGCGCCGAGCTGCCGGTCACGGACGAGCTCGCGGCCACCATCCTGGCGCTGCCGATGGGGCCGGAGCTTCGCGGCGAGCAGGTCGAGGCCGTGGTGGCTGCCTGCGCCGAGCGGGCGCGCGCGTGAGCCCGCCCGTGCGGATCGGCGTCGTCGGGCTCGGCTACTGGGGCCCGAACCTCGCTCGCAACTTCGACGCGCTGCCGGACGCCGAGCTCGTCTGGCTCTGCGACAGCTCCGAGGAGCAGCTCGAGCGCCAGGCCCGGCGCTTCCCGTCGGCCCGGGCCACGACCTCGTTCGAGGACCTGCTTGGCGATCCCTCGCTCGACGCGGTGGCGCTCGCCACCCCGGTGCCGGCGCACGCGGAGCTCGCCCTGCGCGTGCTCGAGGCGGGCAAGCACTGCTTCGTCGAGAAGCCGCTCGCGCAATCGGCCACCGACGCCGAGGCGGTGGTCGAGGCCGCCCGCGCCGCCGGCCGCACGCTGATGGTCGGGCACCTGCTCGAGTACCACCCCGGGCTCGAGGCATTGAAGGCGCTCGTCGACGGCGGCGAGCTCGGCCAGGTCCACTACATCTACGGCAACCGCCTCAACCTCGGCAAGCTGCGCCCGGAGGAGAACGCGCTCTGGTCGCTCGGGGCGCACGACGTGTCGGTGGTCCTGCGGCTCGCCGGCGAGGAGCCGGTCGAGTGCCACGCGCACGGCGAGTGCTACATGCAGGACGGGGTGGAGGACGTGGTCTTCTGCTACATGCGCTTCCCCTCCGGCCTCGCCGCCCACCTGCACCTTTCGTGGCTCGACCCGCACAAGGAGCGCCGCTTCACGGTTGTCGGCTCGAAGAAGATGGCCACCTTCGACGACATGGCGCTCGAGCAGAAGCTGACCGTCTACGACAAGGGCTTCGACCAGCCCTACCAGGACTACGGCGAGTACATCGCCCGCTCCGGTGACGTGTACTCGCCGCAGGTCTCGAACGAGGAGCCGCTGCGAATCGAGTGCCGCCACTTCATCGACCGCGTGCTGGACGGCCGGCCGCCGCGCTCGGACGGCGAGTCGGGCGTGCGCGTGGTGCGGGTGCTCGAGGAGCTGCAGCGGAGCCTGGACGCGGCGGCGGCGACTCGCTAACGCGCCAGCTGTTCGCGCCAGGCGTCAAGCGCGTCAGCGACGGTCTGTTCGAGCGGTATCTCCGGCTTCCAGCCCGTGGCTGAGCGAAGGCGCTCGGCGGAGCCGCGCACCTCGGGCACGTCGTGGGCGCGGACTCGCTCCGGATCGACCTCGTGCCGCACCGGGATGGTCGCGGCGGCCCGCACCAGCTCGATCAGGTCCCTGACGGTCGCCGTGGACCCGCTGCAGACGTTGTACGCGCCCGGCTCGAGCTCCGCGGCGGCCACGTACGCGCGCACTACGTCGCGCACGTCGGTGAAGTCGCGCGCCGAGTCGGGATTGCCCGTTCGCAGCAGCGCCTCGGCGGCGCCGGCCGCCTCCGCCTCCGCCACCTGGCGCGTGAGCGTCCCCACCACGTACTCGTCCGACTGGCCCGGGCCCGCGTGGTTGAAGGCGCGGAGGCGCACCACGCGCAGGCCGTGGGTGTCGGCGTACTGGCCGCCGAGCAGGTCGCAGGCGGCCTTGGAGACCGCGTACGGGTTCTGGGGCCGCAGCGGGGCCGACTCGTCCACCGGCAGCCGCTCGGGCGGTCCGTAGACCTCGCCGGAGCCGGCCAGCACCACCGCCGCGGCCGGGGCCTCGAGGCGCACGGCCTCGAGCAGGTTGACGGTCATCTCGAGGTTGTCGGAGAGCACCTCGCGCGGCGCCCGCCAGGAGTGGGTGACCGAGGCCAGGGCGGCCAGGTGGAAGACCCGCCCGGGGCGTGTGTCCGCCACCGCTTTGCGCACGGCGTCCGCGTCGAGGAGGTCGAGACGCTCGCGGTCGGGAGCAACGGCCTCCTGGCCGAGCAGCTGGAGCAGGTGGTGCCCGGCGAACCCGGCTCCGCCGGTGACGAAATCGGTCACCCGCGGCGCGCCGCGAGCTCCTGCTCGCGCAGCCACTCGACCGTTCCGGCCAGCCCTTCGCGCAGGTCGACGCGCGCCTCCCAGCCGAGCAGCCGGCGCGCCTTCTCGACCGAGGGCCAGCGCCGCTGCACGTCGACCTCGAAGCTCGGCAGGTGCTCGAGCTCGAACTCGGCAGGGTCCTCGCCGCACGCCTCCCAGATCAGCCGCGCGATCTCGGCCACCGTCCGCTCCTCGGACGCGGACACGTTGAAGTCCTCGTTCTCGCCCGCCGGCGAGGCCATCGCCGTGACGATCCCGTCGGCGATGTCGTCGACGTGCGTGAGCGTGCGCGTCTGCTCGCCGGAGCCGAAGATCGGCAGGGGGCGCTCGCCCGCCAGCACCTTGCGGATCAGGTCCGGGACCATGTGCGCGATCCCGGGCTCCTCGTCGGGGAGCTCGCCCGGCCCGTAGGCGTTGAACGGACGGCAGATCGTGAACGGCAGACCGTGCTCGTCGTGGAGGGCGCGGCAGTAGACCTCGCCGGCGAGCTTCGAGAAGCCATACGCCGAGCGCGGCGCGGGGCAGTCGCGCAGGTGCTCCTCGGTCGTCGGGAACTCGGTCGCGCGCTCGAACACCATCGAGGACGAGACGTAGACGAGCCGCTCCACGCGCGCCTCGAGCGCGGCCCGGAACACGGCGTTGTAGAGCCCGTTGTTCACCTCGAGCAGCGTGTGCGGCAGCTTGTGGAAGTTCGCGATCCCGCCCACGATCGCGGCCAGGTGGATCACGTGCGAGCAGCGCGCGACCGCGGCGCCCGCCTCGGAGGGCATCAGCAGATTGCCGGTGTGGACCTCGCACGCGTCGCGCATCCAGGCGGGCGCCTCGCGCTGGTCGGACACGCGCACCTCGAAGCGCGGGTCGCCGAGCAGGCGCCGCACGACCGCGGCGCCGATCGTCCCGGCCCCGCCCGTCACCAGCACCCGGCTCATTCGACGATGGCCCGCTCGCGCACCACGCCGAAGACGCGCCCCGCGCCGGTGGCGTTCCAGGGATCCACCAGCAGCGCCCCCTCGGGCAGCCGCTCGAGGAGACCCTCGAAATCCGAGTGGTTCGTGGCCACGACCACGGCGTCGGCGCCCTCGAGCACGGACTCGAGCGGCTCGGAGTCCTCGGGCACGTGCGGGTCGTGGCGAGCCACGTGGGCCAGCTCGCGCTCGAGCAGGCGCACGACCTTGTAGGAGAGCGAGTCGCGAACGTCGTCCGAGTCGCGCTTGAAGGTCAGGCCGAGCACGGCGACCTTGAGGTCGCGCAGCGAGCCGCCGAGGCGCGACTTCAGGCCCTTGACGAGGAACACCGGCACCGTCTCGTGCACGCGCGACACCGCCAGCAGCATGCCCGGCGCGTTCGAGCGCTCCTCGGAGAAGGTGAAGTCCTTGCGCAGGCAGGCGCCCGCGGTCAACCCCGGCGAAGCGATCCCGCCGCGGGGGTAGTCGTGGTTGATCAGGTCGATGACGTCGAAGACGTTCGCCCCGTACTGCTCGCACTCCATCATCAGCAGGTTGGGGAGGGCGAACTGCGTGTAGCGCAGGATGTTCGTCCAGATCTTGGCCAGCTCGGCCTGCACGGGCGTCGTCTGCACGATCTCGGTGCCGAAGACCTCGAACAGCTCGGCCGCGCGCGCACCCGAGCCCTCGCCGACCCCGCCCACGATGCACGGCAGCGTGGCGATCTCCTCGAGGAAGTGGTTCTCGGCGATCCGCTCCGGCACGTGCGAGACGAACAGGTCCTCCCCGACCCTGAAGCCCCGCCGCTGCTCGACATAGCCCGCCACCCACTCGGTGGTCCCGGGCGCGACGGTCGAGCGCAGGATCAGCGAGTGGCCCGCGCGCAGCACCGGCAGCAGGTCGTCGATCACCCCGCGGATCTGCGAGATGTCGATCTCGATGTGCACGTGGGAGGGCGTGCGCAGCGTGAGCACGATGTGGTCGGCGCGCGCGGCCTCCTGGACGACCTTGGTGCGCTCGAACCGGCCCTCGGCGAGCACGCGCTCGAGCAGCTGCTGGGTGCCCGTCTCGTGGAAGGGCATGTGACCGGCGGCGACCTGATCGAGCACCGGGTCCTGGCGCTCGACCCCGATCACCTCCAGGCCCCGATCGGCGAACGAGAGGGCGAGCGGCAGGCCCACCCGGCCGAGGCCGACGACCGCGACGCTTGGCGAAGCCATGACGCCGCAGTCTACGCGCGCTCTGAGCGCTTCTGGGCGAGGTACTGGCGGGCGAAGGCGAGCACGAAGCGGGGGTTCGTGTACAGGTAGCGCGGCAGCAGCCGGCGCGGCTCCTGCGCGATCCGGTAGATCCACTCGAGCCCGCGGTCCTGCATCCAGGCCGGCGCCATCGAGATGCGGCCCGGCGTGGAAGTCGAAGGCGGCGCCGACGCCGCACATCACGGGCACGTCGAGGCGGTCGCGCATGCGCGCCATCCACTTCTCCTGCTTCGGCACCCCGATCCCCACCCAGAGCACGTCCGGCTGGGCGTCGTTGATCTGCTCGACGAGCGCGTCCTCCTCCTCGGGCGTGAGCGGCCGGAACGGGGGCGAGTAGCCGCCGACGATCTTGATGCCCGGGTGGCGGCGGCGCATCGAGAGGGCGAGCTGGACGAGCGAGCCCTGGTCGCGGCCGCCGTAGAGCCAGACGCGGTGGCCGCGCTCGACGCAGCGGTCGCTGTAGCGGAGCATCAGCTCGGGCCCGTAGACGCGGTCGGTGAGCCTCTCGCCGAGCAGGTTCGAGGCCCAGACGATCGGCATCCCGTCCGGGACCACCAGCGTCGAGTCGCGCAGCGCCGCGCGCATCTCGGGGTCCTCCTGGGCGACCATCAGCGCGTGCACCGGCGCGGCGCAGACGTAGCCGCGTCCGCGGCTTTCGACGAGCGCGTCCATGACCTCGATGGCGCCGTCGTAGTCGATCACGGAAACGGGCACGCCGAGCACCTCGCGACTGCGAGGCAGGGGCACGGGGCTCGGCGAGTCCCCCGTCGGGCGAGGTTGTGACTGAGGCTGGGTCATGCCGACGACCAGGGAGCGTACATTCAACCCGTGCGTTCGGCCGGGGTTGCGCCGTCGGCGGCGGGTGGGTCGGGACCCGGCGAGGCCCGTCTGCTCGCCTCCGGAGCGCTCGTGCAACAAATCGCCCAGGCGAGCGGCCTCCTCGTCCTGCTCGTGATCGTGACCGTGCTGGCGCGCCGGCTGTCGGTGGCGGAGCTGGGCGCGTACGGGCTCGTCGCTTCCTTGGCCGGCTACCTGCTCGTGCTGCGCAACAGCGTGGCCAGCTCGGCGGTGCGGGCGATGGCGGGCGCGCTCGACCGCGACGAGCGAGGGCGGATGTTCAGCGCCGCTGCGGCGTTGTACGCGCTGGTCGGGCTTGTCACGGGTGTCTTGATCGCGGCCGCCGCGCTGGCGATCGGCGCGCTGATCCTCTCCGGCGAGCTGGGCCGCCAGGCGCAGGCCGGCGGGGCGGGGCTGGGCCTCGTGACCGGGCTCGGGATCGCTTCGACTGTGAATTTGGACGCGTTGCGCGCGGAGCGCCTGTTCGTGCGGAGCGCGCTGACGGAGATCGTGGCCGTGTGCCTGCACCTGGCGCTGATGCTGGGGTTGATCTTCGGGGGAGCGGATCTGGCGTGGGTGATCGCGTTCAGCGGCGCGATCCCGCTGTTCAGCGGGGTGTTGTGCGCCGTGGTGGCGAGGCGGTCCGGCCTGCCGGTGCGCTTCGAGGCTTCCGCCGTCACCCGCGAGCGGACGATGGAGATCGTGCCGACCGCCGGCTGGCTGCTGGTGGTCGAGCTCTCGAACCTGGCGATGTACGCCTTCAGCCGGATCATCCTCGGCGCCTACCGCTCGCCCGCGGCCGTCGGACAGTTCGAGGGCCCGGTGCGGGCGCACAACCTCCTGTACGCGCTCGGCGGGGCGCTGGCGGTGCCGGTGGTGCCCACGGCCTCGCGCTACGTGGCTGCGGGGGACTCGCGGCGGCTGCGGGAGCTCGTCCTGCGCGGCACCCGTTACACGCTCGCGCTGTTCGTGCCGCTCTGCGTGACGCTGATGGTGCTGGCCGAGCCGATCCTCGACGTGTGGCTGGGCGACCGCTACGGCGAGGGCGCCGCCGCGCTCGCGATCCTCGTGTCGTACTGGCTCTTGTACGGCGGGCTGGTCGTGACGCCGGGCTTCCTGGTCGGCGCCGGGCGGGCGCGCGACGTCGGCCTGGTCATGGTCGGGGCTGCCGTGTTGAACCTGGCGCTGTCGCTGCTGCTGACGCCCGAGCTCGGGATCGAGGGGCCGGCGCTCGGAACGGCGATCCCGTTCTTCCTGGCCTTTCCGCTGCTGCTGCGGGTGGGGCTGGCGGCGTCTGGGGCGTCGCTCGGCGAGGTCGCGCGCTGGACCTGGCTGCCGGCGTACACGCTCGGTGCGGCGCTTGCCGCGGTGCTCGTGGCCATCCGGCTGGGGCTGGAGCCCTCGACGCTGCCGGCCGTGCTCGGCACCGCCGTCGGCGGGGTGTTGGCCTACTGGGTGGCGTTCTACGGGCTCGTTCTGACCACGAACGAGCGGGCGTTCGTGCGCAGCTTGGTCAGAGCTTGAGTTCAAGGCTTACGCCAAAAGACAGCCGTCTGATCGACCTCGACAAGCGAGGCGTCGATGCCCCTCGAGGCGCGGTACTCGTGCGTGGCCTCCTTCGCACCTTCCCAAAACCCGTAGTCATCGATCACCACGAATCCGCCCGGGCTCACCTTCGGCTCGAAAGTCTCCAGAGTGAGCCTCACCGACTCGTACCAATCGCCGTCGGCATGGAGGATCGCAACCCGCTCGATCGCCGGAGCGGCCTCGGGGAAGGTCTCTGCGAACCATCCCTTGACCACGTGAAGACGCTCCGGGAAGGCAAATCGCGCGAACGCCTCGCGCACCTTTCCCTCGGACGCGACGAGTTCGCCGACCAAGTCGTGAGCGCGGTCCGGGTCGCGGGGGCCTGCCTCGGGGAGACCCTGGAACGAGTCGAAGGCCCAGACCTCGCGACTCGGGAGCGCCGGAGGACATCATCACCGAGGAGCCGCCGTTGAAGCAGCCGCAGTCGACGAACGCACCCGGCACGTTGTCTTGGTCGCACGCGCGGGCCATGCGCCGCAGCGCCCGCGCCCGTCGGCTGCCGATCATCGTGTAGCCGCCCGCCTGCAGGTGGCGCCAGAGACCGGCCGCCCGGCGGTACTCGCGCAGGTCAGCCAGCTCACGCGTAGATGGCGCCGCGTCGTAGAGGGCACCCAGCGGACCCTCGAGGTGCAGCGCCTGGAGAAGGGCGTCTACGCGACTGCGAAGGCTTGGAGGAGGATCTTGGTGAGCGACCGCCACTCACCCCTCCAGTGTGAGCTCTGACAGGAGCGGCGCTTCGCGGTCGCGCTCCGAGGTCTGAAGCTCGATCCCGTCGGGCCACTTGATGCCCACCTCGGGGTCGTCGAAGCGGAAGCCCGACTCGGCCGCCGGGTCGTAGTAGGCGGAGCACTTGTAGATCACGTCGGCGGTCTCCGACACCACGCAGAAGCCGTGAGCGAAGCCGTCCGGCGCGTAGAGCTGGCGGTGGTTCTCGTCGTCGAGCTCGAACCCCTCCCAGCGCCCGAACGATGCCGACCCGGGCCGGATGTCCACGAGCACGTCGAGGATGGCGCCGCGCGCGCAGCGCACCAGCTTGGCCATGCCCGGCTGGAAGTGCATGCCCCGCAGGACCCCGCGCGCCGAGCGCGAGTGGTTGTCCTGAACCCACTCGTCGTGCAGGCCGAGCTCGGCCAGGGTGGTGGCCCGGAAGGTCTCGAGGAAGAAGCCGCGGGCGTCGCCGTGGACGGTCGGCTCGAGGAGGACGGGACCCTCGAGGCGGGTGGCGAGGCGCTTCATCTGACCTCCGCCTCGACTCGGTCGCAGATCAGCCGAGCGAGCGCCAACGCCGACGTGGCCGCCGGTGAGGGCGCGTTCCGCACGTGAAGGGCGCGTGGCGTCTCGGACACGACGAAATCATCCACCAGGCGGCCGTCCCGCCCGACCGCCTGCGCTCTGACACCCGAGAAGCCGCCCTCGAAGTCCTCCGGCCGAAGCTCGGGGACGTAGTGCGCCGCCGCGGCGGCGAAGGTCTCCTTTCGGAGCGCGTGGCGCAGCTCCGCACGGCCGGTGCGCCACCATCGCCGCGCCATCCGGAGCGTGCCCGGCCAGAGGACGTCGCCGACGTCGCGCGGCCACAGCAGGGCGCTGGGGCCGAGCGAGACGTGCCCGTCGATGTGGCGGCTCAGATGCACGCCGAGGAACGGGAGCTCCGGGTCGGGCACGGGATAGATGAGCGACTTGACGAGATCCGCGCGTTCCGGGCGCAGGTAGAGGTAGCTGCCCTTGAACGGAACGATGCGCGGATCGGGCGAGGCGCCCGCTTTCACCGCCAGGCGATCGGCCGCGGCTCCCGCGCAGAACACCGCGAAGCCGGCGCGCGTCTCTCCCTGGGAGTGCCGGAGCACGACCCGCTGGCCCTCGACGCGCACGTCCTCGATCCCGCACGAGGTCACCACCTCGGCACCCCGGTCATGCAGCCCACCCGCCATCGAGCGGGCGACCGCGGCGAAGTCCACGATCCCCGTGAACGGCGAGTCGAGCGCGGCCACGCCGCGGGCGTGAGGCTCGACGTGCTTGAGCTCGTCCGCGTCGAGCCGCCGCAACCCGGTGACCCCGTTCTCGCGCCCGCGCCGCTCGAGCTCGTCGAGCCTGGCGACCTCACCCGGGTGGCGGGCGATGATCAGCTTCCCGCAGCGCTCGTGGGGAACCGAGTGCTGCTCGCAATAGGCGTAGAGCTCCCTCGCGCCCGTCACGCACAGACGCGCCTTGAGCGAGCCCGGCTTGTAGTAGATGCCGGCGTGGATGACGCCGCTGTTGGCGCCGGTCTGGCCGGTGCCTACCTTTGACTCGCGCTCCAGCACCGCCAGCCCGCGGTCGGGCCAGCGGATGCTGAGCTCCCGGGCGACCGCCAGCCCGAGGATCCCGCCGCCGACGACGACGAAGTCCCGCTCGGCGGGCGCGCCCGCCACCTCAGCCGGCCTGCTTCTGGGGCACCCCTCTGGCGAGCAGCTCGAGATCGGCATCCACCATCAAACGCACCATCTCCTCGAAACTCGTACGCGGCTCCCAGCCGAGCTTCTCGCGCGCCTTGGAGGCATCGCCGATCAGGTGCTCGACCTCGGCGGGACGCAGGAAGCGCGGGTCGATCCGCACGTGCTTGTCGGGATCGAGGCCGGCATGCGCGAACGCGACCTCGACGAGCTTGCGAACGCTGTGCGACTCGCCCGTCGCGATCACGTAGTCGTCCGGCTCGTCCTGCTGGAGCATGAGCCACATCGCCTCGACGTAGTCCTTGGCGTAGCCCCAGTCCCGCTCGGCGTCGAGGTTGCCGAGGGCAAGCTCGTCCTGCAGGCCGAGCTTGATGGCGGCGGCGCCGTGGGTGACCTTGCGGGTGACGAA
>CAVWSN010000019.1:0-24478 GCA_963757815.1 uncultured Thermoleophilaceae bacterium
GCGTCAGCGCGACCCCCAGCCACGCCACGAGGAGCGAGACGCGACGAGTGACACGAGCATGATCTGGCCGCCGATGAACAGGGCCAGCCCCAGCACGTGCAGGTAGCGGATTAGCTCCCAGAGCTCCACAGCTGCTCGTGCTCGTCCCCGTCACGGGCCCGGTCGCGGCCGAGGAAGGACTTCATCATGTCGACGGGCACGGGGAACACAATCGTCGAGCGGCCCTCCCCGCCCACCTCGGCGAGGCTCTGCAGGTAGCGCAGCTGGAGCGCGGCGGGCTCTCGCCGATGATGCTTCCCGGCCGCCGCCAGCTTCTCCGCCGCCTGGTACTCGCCCTCAGCCCCGATCACCTTCGCGCGCCGCTCGCGCTCGGCCTCGGCTTGGCGGGCCATCGCGCGCTGCATCGCCTCCGGGATCTCGACGTCCTTGATCTCGACGGCCGTGACCTCGATGCCCCAAGGCTCGGTCTGCTCGTCGATGATGCGCTTGAGGTCCTCGTTGAGGCGCTCGCGCTCGGCGAGCAGATGGTCGAGCTCGGCGCGGCCGAGCACGGAGCGAAGCGTCGTCTGGGCGATCTGCGATGTGGCCGGCTCGAAGGCCTCGATCCCCGTGATCGCGCGCGCCGGGTCGGTCACGCGGAAGTAGCAGACCGCAGCCACGCGGGCCGGCACGTTGTCGCGCGTGATCACCTCCTGCGGCGGGATCGTGAGCGTGACCGTCCGCAGGTCGACGCGGATCATGCGGTCCACGAAAGGAATCAGCAGCACCGGCCCTGGCCCCCTCAGCGGCAGCAGGCGGCCGAGCCGGAACACGACGCCGCGCTCGTACTCGCGCAGGATCCTCACGGCGAACGCGAGCGCCAGGAGGAGCACAAGCCCGGCGATGATCGTGGCGACCGTCACGGCTGCCGCATCCGAAGGCCGTGCGAGGGCGTCGGCTCGGGGAAGTTGGCCGGGTGGGTGCGCAGGTCGCGGGCAAGCAGCCGCGTCACGAGCGCGCTCACCACGAGCAGTCCGCCGAGGGCCGCGAGCTCGGACGGCTCGTGGTTGCGGGCCAGTCCGACGATCAGCACCAGGCCCGCGAGGGCCACCAGCATCAGCGCGATCACGCGATGGAAGCGCCCGGCCTCCGAGTGCGGCCATGGATCGAGCGGCCGCACGATCTCGCGGCCGCGGTCGGAATCCGTGCATTGTTCCTTGAGCGGGCAGCCGTTGCACACGTGCGCGCGGGCCCGGTAGCGCACGAGCCGGCGATCGTGGTCGAACTCGTGCGGCCACAGGTGCTCTCCCTCGGGGCAGATCCAGACGTCGTGCTCCTGGCGGTACTCGAAGCCCGCAGTGCGGTAGCGCAGCGAGCGCCGGTGGGTGTGCGCCGAGAGCCATTCGAGCACGAGCGCGGCGGCGAGCAGGGCCGTGGCGTAGCCGGCGGCGAGCAGGGCCTCGGCGCTCATGTGATCTTGGCCGCCGCCGCCTCGTCGCTGGTGGCGGCGCCCACGCCCTCGGCCTGGTCGACCTCGGTGAAGAGGATGTCCTCGGGCTCCTCGAGCGTGACCCGCTTGACGGTGTGGCGGATCCCGATGAAGCAGATGTAGAGCACGGGCAGCGCGCCTCCGACGATGAACACGATGTCCCCCGGAAGTCGCAGCCACTCGAGGAGCGCGTTCGTGTCCTCGGTCAGGAAGCGCAGGTCGCGCGCCTCCCAGTAGCCGTCGTTCACCGATTTGTAGAGCTGGGCGATCCCGAGCGGCAGCAGCGTGGCGAAACACATCCAGGCGAGCCCGAGGTTGGTCGACCAGAACGAGATGCGCGCCCATTTCTCGGGCCAGCGCTCGGCTGGAATCAGATAGCGCAGGCAGAACATCGCCAGGCCGATGGCGAGCATCCCGTAGACGCCCATCATCGCCGCGTGCCCGTGGTTCGCCGTGAGCGCCGTGCCGATCTCGTAGTAGGAGACCACCGGCAGGTTGATCAGGAACCCGAAGATGCCCGCGCCGAGGAAGTTCCAGAAGCCCACCGCCACCAGGAACATCACCGCCCAGCGGTGCGGGAACGGGGTCCGCGACTTCGACTGCTGCGCGGCGCCGAGCTGCAGGAACGACCACGCCTCGACCGTGAGGAAGGTGAGCGGGATCACCTCTGCGGCGCTGAAGAAGGCGCCGAGCGCCATGTGCTCGGCGGGCTCGCCCGAGAAGTACAGGTGGTGCATCGTCCCGATGACGCCACCCATCGAGTAGAGGATGATGTCGAGGAAGATCACGAGCAGCGCCACCCGCTCGCGCACCACGCCGAGCAGCACGAACATGTAGGCGACCATCACGGTCGTGAACAGCTCGAGGAAGTCCTCGACCCAGAGGTGGACGACCCAGAAGCGCCAGAACTCGTTGACCGTGAAGTGCTGGCCGGTCTGGGCGATCAGGCCCACCGCGTAGAACGCCGGGATGGCGAGCGCGGCCATGAAGAAGAGCCACGGCATGTTCGCCTGGTGCTCGCTACGCAGGCGCGTGCGCAGGACGCGCCAGAGCATGAACACCCAGACGAACAGGCCGATCGACAGGAGCACCTGCCATACGCGCGCGAGGTCGAGGTACTCGAAGCCCTGCAGGCCGAACCAGTTGGTGGCCGCGTCTCCGAGCCAGCCGTGGATGCCGAGGAACGAGCCGATCAGGGTGCCGAACACCACCACCGCGAGCGCCCCCAGGAGCAGGAAGGCGAGCGTGCCCTGCCCCTTGGGCTCGCGCCGGGCGATCATCGGGGCGAGGAAGATGCCGGCGGCGACGAACGAGGTCGCGACCCAGAAGATCGCGAGCTGGACGTGCCAGGTGCGCATCAGGTTGAAGGGCAGGAGCTCCGCGAGGTTGATGCCGAAGAAGCTCGAGAGCTCGGCGCGGTAGTGCTGGGAGGCCGCGCCCACCAGCACCTGGAGCACGAACAGCGCCGCCATCACGAAGAAGAACCAGGCGCAGGCGCGCTGGGCCGGGGTGAGTGCGATATCGCCGGGCGTGCGGAAGCTGAGCGTGGCCTGCTCGCGGCCGTGCCAGCCGAGGATGTTCCAGCGCCCGAACACCGCGAAGAGCAGCCCGATCCCGCCGAGCAGCGCGATCAGGGAGAGCACCGACCAGACGATGACGTTGGCCGTGGGCTCGTTCTCGACGCGCGGCTCGGGCGGCCAGTTGTTCGTATACGAGTAGTTGTGCCCGGGCCGCTCCGCGGCACCCGCCCAGGCGGTCCAGCCGAAGAAGGCCGTGAGCGCTGCGAGGTCGTCCCGGTCCGTGATCGCTTCCGCCCGCAGGCCGTTCTTCGTCGTGGGCTCTGAGAAGAAGTCCGAGTAGTGGCGAACGAGCGCACGGTGGGCCTCCGCCTGCGCCTCGGTCAGCTCGAGCACGCCCGAGCTCTCGTCGTAGCGGTTCGTGCGGAAGTCCTCGACCGTCTGCTGCACGGCGCGGTCGGAGCCGGCGCCTCCATAGGTCCGCCTCACGTGGTTGGCAGACCGCCGCAGGTAGT
The DNA here is from genome assembly GCA_963757815.1 of uncultured Thermoleophilaceae bacterium. Lineage (GTDB taxonomy): Bacteria > Actinomycetota > Thermoleophilia > Solirubrobacterales > Thermoleophilaceae > JACVRW01. The sequence continues at coordinate 3,501 of CAVWSN010000019.1, forward strand.
CGGCCGTGTAGTCCGGGCCGAGGTACGCCCCGTGGCCGAAGACCGAGCCGTACTCCATCAGGCCGTTGTTGAGGAACACCTCCTGCCCGCGCTCGACGTCACGCTCGGTGTAGAGCACCTCCCCGGCCGGGTCCACCACCCGCTCCGGAATCGGCGGCTTGGCTTGGTAGGTCCGGTAGGCGAGCAGGCCGAGGACGAAGAAGCCGAACAGCACGACCAGCACGACGCCCTGCACCCAGCCCTTGGAAACGAGCAGAGCCCTTCGTTCTCCGGCCACGCGCCACCCCTCTGTGTCCGTTGTGCGGCGCGCGCAATATAGGTCCGGCTCCGGACGCGACGAAGCGCTCGATGCTCAATTACGTAGTTCTCCGCACGCGAACCGAGGATCGCCCCCGATGCCGCCCGCGCGGGGCGGATTTACGGTCCCACGCGTGCGCACGAAGGTGGTGATCGCGGGCGGAGCGGGGGCGCTGCGCCAGCTGCGTGGAGCGAACGGCGAGGTCGAGGTGGTAGGGCACGTGCACTCGCTCCGCGAGGCCGCGGGCGTGCTCAGGGCCACGCGCCCGGCCGTGCTCGTACTTGACGCCGAGCTCTGCCAGCACGAAGGGCTCTGCTCGGTGCCCGCGTTGCGACGGGCCTCTCCCGGCACCGCGATCGTGCTGCCCCCGGCGGGCGAGCCGGGGCCGCGGCTCGTGCGCGCGGTGCGCCTGGCGGCCCGTGACTTCGAGCGGCGGCGTGGGGACGACGGCCTCACGCTGCGCGAGCGCGACCTCGTGCGTCTCCTCGCCCTCGGCCACACCAACGCCGAGATCGCCGAGCTGCTCACGCTCAGCGTTCGAACGGTGGAGAAGCACCGGGCGCGGATCCAGCGCCGGCTCGGCGTCTCCGGCCGTGCCGAGCTGGTGCGCTGGGCGCTCGACCAGGGCCACGTGGACGCCTAGACCGGGAGTGGCGCAAAATGAGCGCCGCACGCGATGGGCAACTCCGATCCGTTGATCGCCCAACTCGACGGTCATGTCGAGGTCGCACGGCGGGTGGGCTCGCCGTTCTATTCGGTGCTGCTCGAGCGGATGCGCGACGACGTCAGGGTCGGCGGCCCCACTCGCGCGGCGTTGCGCGGCCGCGAGCGTGATCGGGTAGATGAGTGGGACGCATTCCGCCTGCTGGCCGGTGTGCACCGGATTGTGCTCACCGGGCATGCCCCGGAGCTGGCGAAGCACTATCCGTCGACCGGTGGCGATGGCGACGCCGAGGCCGCCTGGCCGGCGGTGCGCGAGCTGATCGCCAGCGGCCGCCCGGAGCTGGTGGACGCTCTTGCCCACCCGCTGCAGACCAACGCGCCGACGCGGGCGAAGGTGCTCGTCGGGGGCCTCTGCCTGGTCGCCGAGCAGACCGCGCTACCGCTGCGGCTGCTCGAGCTCGGCGCGAGCGCGGGTCTCAACCTGCGGCTCGACCGGTTCCGCTACGAACAGGATGGGGTGGGCTTCGGCCCCGAGAACTCACCGGTGCGGTTCGTGAACTTCCTGACCGGGGGGCGCCCGCCGCTCGCGACGGGGTTCCAAGTCGGCGAGCGGGCCGGCTGCGACCTGAACCCAATCGACGCCACTAGCGACGCCGGCAGACTCACCCTCTTGGCCTGCATCATGCCCGACGAGCATGAGCGGTTTGACCTGCTCGAGCGAGCGATCGCTGTCGCCCGCGAGACGCCCGCGGTGGTGGAGCGCGCCGACCTCGCGCGCTGGGTCGCCGACCGGTTGGCGGCGCCCCGGCCCGGATTGGCCACGGTCGTCTACCACACCATCGTCTGGCCCTACCTGCCCGACACGGTCCGCGAAGCCGCAGACGCCGCGATCGCGGCCGCCGGACAGCGCGCCACGGCCCAGGCGCCCTTGGCGCTGCTGTCCTTCGAGGGCGCGAAGACCGACCCAGCGCGAATCGAGCTACATCTCACCCAATGGCCGGGCGGCCAACGTCGTCTACTCGCCCGCTCGAGCCACCACCCGATCACCGTCAACTGGCTAGGAGGCTAAGCGGGCCTGGAGAGCGGTGAACGCAATCGTCTGCGTCCACCATGCCGGATCGGCGCAGTGGCCGAGGAACGCGTCAATTGATCGGTCGTCGAGCTCCCCGGATGCGACCAGCCGGCCCCGCAACTCGATGACCGTCCGCCTCCAATACTCGGCCCACAGAGAGCCACCGTTGTAGAGCGCGGTCTCGGCGGTTGCCTCGATGCTCTCCATGCCCAGCGTTGCCAGCGCCGCGGGGAGCCGGCGACCGATCAGGTAGTCGATTCCCTCCCGGCGCGACCACGCGAGCCACCCCTCCCAGAACGCCCGGACGTCACTCGGCTCAGCGATGCTCACCGGCAGGAAATCCGGCTCGATCAGCAGAATTGCTCCGCCCGGTCGCACGCTGGCGACGAGGTTCGCGACGGCAGCCTGCGAGCTCGCAACGTGGTGAAGCACGGCGCGCGCCGTGACCAAATCAAAATCCCTCGGCTCGACTGGTCCGGCGACGATGTCCGCCTGGCGAAGCTCGAGGCTCGGCATGTCCACGTCGACGAGCGAGAGATCGAGATCCACCGCCACGGCTCGGCCATCAGGGGCGACGCGCTCCGCGAGCCAGGCAGAGATGGAGCCGTTGCCACACCCGACCTCAAGCGTCCGAGCCCCAGGTCCGATGCCCAGCTGCTCGATGTGGCGGCGGTGCATCGGATCGAGCAGCCGCGACATCAGATCCAGCCGGTCGCGCTCTCCTTCCCGGTGATGATCGAGGACGTACTCAGACATGGCGTTCCTATCCTCCCACCTCCCCTGCAGGGGCACGCACGCCGATCGAGCTGAGCCGATCCGCGAGCCAGGCGACGTCCGGCGGCTCGCAGCGGAATGCGAGGTAGCCGTCGGGACGGACCACGTACGCGGCGTCCGACACGGCGCCGAGGCGACCGTGCGCGCGCAGGGCCGGGTCGGCCAGCGACTCCACTCCGTCCGGGGTCGCGGGCGCGCCGTCGGCGATGACGAACACCCGGCACCCAGCGTCGTCGCTGCGTGACCAGGCTCACGGGAATGGGTCATCCGCTCCGCCCGTCTCCACCTGCATGGACACGCGCATCCTCGTTCCTCGCCCGGTACCCGACAGCGATCAGCGGCTGGGAGAACCGATCCGCCGCTGGGCGTCGAGGGCCGCCGACACTCCGATCCTTCAGGCGGCGTGGGCGCTCTTTGCAGTCGTGTTCGCGTGGGCTGTTCTGTGGCGAGTGGTGTCGCTGATCCCGGCCGCTGACCCGGCGTTGGCCGTGGCCGGCTGCGCCGGGGTCGTCGTCCTGGTTGGGCTCCTGTGCCAGCGCTTCTACGTGAACGCCTGGAAGGGGCGGACCCTGACGAGAACGGGGATCGTCCTCTCCGCCAACACCCGGGTTCACCCGGTTGTCGACGCGCTCCTCACCGTGCTGCTCGTGTGGCTCGTGGCGAGCACGGTGTTCGTGCTTGTGACGAGCCTGACCGATAACGCGAGCCTCGCCGCCTCCGCCCCGGAGATGAGCGAGCCGGGACGCCTCTATCAGGCCGGCGAGCTGTACCTGTGGCATCTGCTCAACGCGCTGCCGATCATCGAGGCCACCGACACGCTCAACTGGGAGGAGCCGGTGGCCCGCTACAGCGGCGTGACGGGGGCGCTGCTCCTGCTCTACAAGGGGCTGGTCCTCGCTCCGGGCGTGTTCGCCGCCCGTCAGGCATGGAAGAGCCGCAACACTGCGGAAGCGAACTCGGACGCCTAGGTCGGCAGCAGGTCTTACCAGGTCCTCCGCCGCCCGCCCTATGACTCAAGACGTCCTGCACGGCGACGTGAAGATCGCTCCGCGAGCGTGAGCACATAAGCCGGGTTTCGCGTGCGGGACGCCGGGTGGGATCATCGGCGGATGGCGAACCTGGCGGAGATGCTCACGAAGACCGTCGCCGACCACGGCGAGCGGATCGCGATCAAGCTCGATGACCTCGAGCTCAGCTACTCGCTGATCGACCAGGCGAGCGCTCGCGCCGCGGGCCTGCTGGCGGCCAAGGGCGTCGAGGCAGGCGACCGCGTCGGAGTGATGCTGCCCAACGTCCCCTACTTCCCCTTCGTCTTCTTCGGGGCGCTGCGCCTCGGCGCCGTGGTGGTCCCGATGAACCCGCTCCTCAAGGGCCGCGAGGTCGGGTTTCAGATGGAGGATGCGGGCGCCAAGGTCATGCTCGGCTGGCACCAGATGGGCGAGGCCGCCCGCGAGGGCAGCGAGAGTGCCGGCATCGAGCCCATCCTCGTCGAGCCCGGCGATTTCGAGGGACAGCTTGGCGCCGCGGAGGCCGTGGATCAGGTCGTCGACCGGGCGGACGACGACACCGCGATCATCCTGTACACCTCCGGCACGACCGGCACGCCGAAGGGCGCTCAGTTGACCCACGGCAATCTGCTCTCGGCGACACGGATGGCCGCCGACCTGGTCAACGCTGAGCCGGACGGGGTGACCTTCGGCGCGCTTCCGCTGTTCCACGTTTTCGGCCTGACAACCGGTCTGACCACCTCCACGTGGGTGGGCGCCGAGCTGACGCTGCTACCACGCTTCGACGTGGCCAAGGCCCTGGAGATGATTCAGCGCGACCGGGTGACCACGTTCCTCGGGGTGCCGACGATGTACGCGGCGATGGTGCACCACCCGGACGCGTCGTCGTTCGACACGTCGAGCCTGGAGTTGTGCGTCTCCGGCGGCGCCGCGATGCCGGTCGAGGTCCTCAAGTCCTTCGAGCAGACCTTCGACTGCAAGGTCCTGGAGGGCTACGGCCTGTCGGAGACGTGCGCGATCGGGTCCTTCAACCGACCGGATCTCGAACGCAAGCCCGGGTCGATCGGGGTTCCGGTTGACGGTGTCGAGATGCGCTTGGCCGACTCCGAGGGCAAGGACGTCCCGGAGGGTGAAGTCGGGGAGATCCTGATCCGCGGGCCCGTGGTGATGAAGGGCTACTGGAATCGCCCCGAAGAGACCGCCGCAGCCCTCGACGAGGACGGTTGGCTCAAGACCGGCGACCTCGCGAGGCGCGATGAGGACGGCTACTACTTCATCGTCGACCGCAAGAAGGAGCTGATCATCCGCGGCGGGTTCAACATCTATCCCCGCGAGATCGAGGAGGTGCTCTACGAGCACCCCTCAATCCGGGAGGCCGCGGTCGTCGGCATCCCGCACGACAGCCTCGGCGAGGAGGTCGGCGCCGCAGTCGTGCTGACGCCCGACGCCGGCGAGACACCCGGGGACGTCCAGAGCTTCGTCAAGGAGCGCGTCGCCGCGTACAAGTACCCACGTCAGGTGTGGTTCGTCGAGGAGCTGCCCAAGGGCCCCACGGGCAAGATCCTGAAGCGGGAGATCCACCCGCCGGCGTAGCCCGGGCGTTCGACGACTTGTCTCCCCCGCGGTCTGCCCTCGCGAGGGCGTTTTGCTCGTTAGTTGAGGAGTCGATAGTTGACATCGCAAGCTTCTCTGATAAATTGGTTGAGGACGCAAGCTTCTTCCCACCATCCGAGAGAGGACACAGATGAGCGACACGACCATCCAGCAGGCGCTGCCGACCGGCACTTGGAGCGCGGACACCATTCATTCGACCGTGGGGTTCGCGGTCCCCTACCTGGCGGGGACCTTCCAGGGCACGTTCTCCGACTTCGATGCGCGCCTCAGCGACGGCGTTCTGCGCGGGACGGCCGAAGTCTCCAGCGTCCAGGTCAAGGACCCCAACCTGGAAACCCACCTGCAGAGCCCGGACTTCTTCGACGCTGAGCGCTTCCCGCGGCTCAGCTTCGAGGCGCGGGAGATCAGCCGCTCGGGCGACGATGTGACGATCGCCGGCGAGTTGACGCTGAAGGGTCACACCGAGGCGGTCGAGATCAAGGGCCACGTGAACGACCCGGCGCCCGATCCCTACGGCGGCGAGCGCTTCGGCCTCCAGCTCGAGACGACCGTCGACAGGACGAGGTTCGGCCTCAACTGGAACAACCCGCTCCCGAGCGGAGACCCGGCGCTGGCCAACGACGTGACGATCATCGTCGACCTGCAGCTGGCCAAGGAGTCATAGGTGCGGGTGCTCGGCATCAGCGGCAGCCTGCGCCGCGAGTCGCACAACACGTTGTTGCTGCGCGCGGCCGGCGAGCTCGTCGAGCAGCAGGGGGCCGAGTTCGAGCTCTTTGACGAGCTCAAGGCGATCCCGCCCTACGACGAGGACGACGATTTCGGCGACGGCCCTCCGGCCGTCGCCCGCCTCCGGCACGCGATCGCCGACGCCGACGCCCTGCTGTTCGCGACCCCGGAATACAACTCGTCGATCCCCGGCGTGCTCAAGAACGCCGTCGACTGGGCGTCGCGGCCGCCGGCCGCGAGCCCCCTGCGCAACAAGCCCGTCGCCGTGATCGGGGCCAGCACCGGGATGTTCGGCGCCGTGTGGGCCCAGGCCGAGCTGCGCAAGGTCCTCGGCTCGACCGGCGCCCGCGTGACCGACGTCGAGCTCGCCGTGGGACACGCCCACGAGCACCTCGACCCTGGCGGCCACCCGGCCGATCCGACCCAGCAGGAAGCCCTGAGCGACTCGGTGGGCGTGCTGCTCGCCGAGCTCCAGTACGCGGGGGTGGCCGCCTAAGCCCCCACTACCCTTGAGGACGCAAGCAAGTTCCATGGCCTCGCCTTCAACCACCACACCCAAGACCTCGGCCGAAATCGACGCGTTTGTGCGCCTGGTCCGCGCAGGCGCGATCGTGCCGCGCCGGCTGAGCGCCCTGCTGAGCGCCGACCACGGCCTGAACATCAACGCCTACGAGGCGCTGCTTCAACTTGCCAGGGCGCCCGACAGGCGGATGCGGCGTGTCGATCTGGCAAACAGCCTTCTGCTGACCGCGGGCGGCGTCACACGACTGCTGGACGGCCTCGAGCGCGACGGCCTCGTGGCCCGCGATGAGTGCTCGAGCGATCGCCGCGTCAGCTACGCGGTGCTGACGAAGGCCGGGCGCGCCAAGCTCCGTGAGGCCACGAAGTCTCACACCAGGCAGATTCGCGAGCTCCTGGGCGCGACGTACGACGAGGACGAGCTGGCCCAGCTAATCGCGCTGCTCGATCGGCTTCCCGGCGTCGACCCCAGCGGCGCCAGCTGCGAGAGCGACTCCTAGCGCCTTTTCAGGTCGGCTGGTTACCCCCTGGTGTCCCCGGGTAGCCCGGTTCGCGAGGAGGCAGAGAGATGCAAGCCGATTGGCGAGCCGTTGAACGCTCACCGGAATTTCGTGAGCTCGTAAGGCGCCGTAAGCGCTTTCTGATCCCCGTCACCGTGGTGTGGCTCGGGATCTTCCTGACCTACCTGCTGCTGGCAGCGCTGGCGCCGGACATCATGGGGAACGAGGTCGCGCTCGGCTTCACGCTCGGGTTCGTGATCTCGGCGGCGCAGGTGTTCATGACCTGGATTGTCACCTGGCTGTACCTGCGTCGTGCTGACCGCGTCTTCGAGCCGCTGGAGCAGCGCGCCGCGCGGGTGGCCACCGAGCTGACCCGCACTGGGAGGGAAGCACGATGACCACGCCGATTGCCGCCGACCTGCAGGCGTTGCCGCTGTCGATCTTCGCGGTGGTGCTTGCCGGCACCCTCGGCATCACATACTGGGCATCGAAGCGAACCACGACCGCCAAGCACTACTGGGCCGCGGGTCGCCGCATCACCGGGATCCAGAATGGCTTCGCGATCGCCGGCGACTACATGTCGGCATCGTCGTTCCTGGGCTTCGCCGGCCTGATCTTCCTGTTCGGCTTCGACGGGATGGTCGGCCTGATGGCTGCCATCGTCGCCTTCCTGCCCCTGCTGCTCTTCATCGGGGAGCGGATGCGCAACTCCGGCAAGTACACCGCCGTCGACGTGCTGGCGTACCGGATGCGCGAACGCCCACGCGGATGGTCGCGGCGGTTGGCACGCTCGCCGTCGTCAGCGTGTACCTGATCGCCCAGATGGTCGGCGCCGGCGTGCTGATCGAGGCCCTCACCGGCCTCACCTTCACCCCGGCCGTGATCCTCGTCGGGACCTTCATGATGATCTACGTCATCTTCGGCGGGATGATCGCCACGACCTGGGTTCAGATCATCAAGGCGGGGCTGCTGATGATCGCCGGGATCGTGCTCGGGGTCTGGGTGCTGGCCGAGTTCGGCTTCAACGTCGGGAACCTGTTCGACACCGCCGCGGGCGAGCACTCCGAGGGCGCCGCGTACTTCGAGGGCGGGCTGCAGTTCGACTCGAAGCTCGGCCTGATCTCCTTCGGCCTCGCCTTCCTGCTCGGCACCGCCGGCCTGCCGCACATCCTGATGCGCTTCTTCACGGTGCCCGACGCCAGGGCGGCGCGCGGCTCGGTGGCCTGGGCGGTCGCCCTGATCGGGACCTTCTACATCATCGTCATGATCGTCGGAATCGGTGCACGGGCAATCCTCGGCCAGAGCGGCGAGGCGGCCGTCGGCGAGACCGGCAACCTGACCGTGCCGCTGCTGGCGGAGACGCTCGGCGGCGGAAGCGGCTCCGCGGGCGGGGACATCTTCCTGGCGATCGTCTCCGCGGTCGCGCTCGCCACGATCCTCGCGGTGGTCGCCGGCCTGGTGATCGCTGCCGCGGGCGCGGTCGCCCACGACCTGTGGTCGAACGTGATCCGCCGTGGGCGCGACTCCGAGAAGGAGGAGGTCTACGTCGCCAAGATCGCCGCTGCCGTGATGGGCGTGCTCGCGATCGTCGTCTCGATCGCAGGCGGCTCGGGGTTCAACGTGTCCGTCTTGGTGGCGCTCGCGTTCACGATTGCCTCGAGCGTGACGCTGCCCGCGTTGCTCTTCGCCCTGTTCTGGCGTCGCTTCAACACCACCGGCGCGATCGTCGGGATGCTGTCGGGGCTGATCGCCTCGCTCGGACTGATTCTGCTGAGCGTGCCCGTGTGGCCGGGCCCGGACTCGGAGGGCTCGCCGCTCGGCAGCCTGGCGCTGGACGTGCCCGCGATCTTCTCCGTGCCGGTCGGCTTCATTGCCTGCTGGCTCGGCACCATGCTGAGCCGCGAGCCGGAGGCCGAGGCGAAGTTCGACGAGCTCTACGTGCGCTCGGAAACGGGCCACGGAGCCGAGGCTGCAATCGAGCCGGAAGACGAGCCCGAGCCGCAGGCGCCCGAGCGCGAGCGGGAACTGGTCGGCTCGCGCTGAACGCGTGATGAACGCCGTCTTGGACCTGACGAGGGAGCTCGTCCGGACAGAGACGATCAACCCGCCGGGGGACGAGAGCCGGGCCGCGGACCTCGTCGGCGCCCGGCTGGAGGACGCGGGGCTGGACGTGCGGCGACAGCCCCTCGCTCCCGGCCGCGACAGCCTCGTGGCGCGCTGGCCGGGGAAGGGGCGGCGCCCGGCGCTCTGCCTCACCGCCCACCTAGACACCGTGCCGCTGGGGCGCGCGGACTGGGACCACGAGCCGCTCGGCGGAGAGGTCGACGACGGCCGCGTCTATGGGCGCGGGACCAGCGACATGAAGGGCGGGCTGGCCGCGATCGTTACCGCGGCGGAGCGCCTTGCGGAGCTGGGTCGCGGTGAGGCGGGGCTCGAGCTCGTGCTCTGCGCCGGAGAGGAGACGGGCTGCGAAGGCGCACGGAGTCTGGCCGGAAGCGGAGTGCTGGGCGAGGTCGGAGCCGTGCTGGTGGCCGAGCCGACGTCCAACTACCCCTGCATCGCCCACAAGGGCGTGCTGTGGATCGACGCCGCCACCAGCGGACGCAGCGCCCACGGCTCGATGCCGCACCTCGGCGACAACGCCATCCACAAACTCGCGCGCGCGATCGCCCGGCTCGAGGCCTTCGACTTCGGCGGCCCCGAGCACGAGCTGTTGGGGAGCCCCACGCTCAGCGTCGGCACCGTCACGGGCGGAGCGAACATCAACTCGGTTCCCGACGCCGCCGCTGCGGGGATCGACGTTCGGGTAGTCCCAGGCCTCGACGGCGACGAGGTAATCGAGCGGCTCCGCGAGCTGCTCGACGAGGACGTGCGGCTCGAACGGCGCTTGGACCTGCCGCCCGTGGCGACCGACCCGAGCGATCCTTGGGTGATAGACGTCTTCGACGTAATGGAGCCCGTGATCGGCGAACCTCCCGAGCCCCGCGGACTCGCCTACTTCACCGATGCGTCCGCCCTGACCCCGGCCTACGGCACCCCGCCGACCGTCATCTGCGGTCCCGGAGACGCCGATCAGGCTCACCAGACCGACGAGTCCTGCTCCGCCAAGCTGCTGGACGCCGCCGCCGATGCTTTCTTCGAGATCGCCCGCCGCTGGTGCCGGCTCTGAGGACAGCCGACGCGACCGAGACCGCGCGCCTGATCGCGCGGGGTGAGGCGAGCTCCGAGGAGGTCGTACGAGCCTGCCTCGAACGGATCGCCGAGCGGGACGCAACGGTCCGCGCGTGGGCGCACCTCGATCCGGAGGCGGCACTCGCCCAGGCGCGGGCGGCGGACGCCTCCGATCGGCGCTCGCCGCTGCACGGGGTGCCGGTGGGCGTCAAGGACATCATCGACACACGCGACCTGCCAACCGAGTTCGGCTCGCCGATCCACGCGGGCCGGCGCCCTGCGGCTGACGCCGCCTGCGTGGCGCGGCTCCGAGATGCCGGCGCCGTGATCCTCGGCAAGACCATGACGACCGAGTTTGCGTACTTCCACCCGGCGGAGACGCGCAACCCACTCGACCCGGGTCGCACGCCAGGCGGCTCGTCGAGTGGATCCGCCGCGGCGGTGGCCGACGGGATGGTTCCGCTGGCCCTGGGAAGCCAGACCGCAGGCTCGACGATCCGGCCCGCATCCTTCTGCGGCGTCTTCGGGCTGAAGCCCACCCACGGCCTGATCGACCTGACCGGCGTCAAGAGGTTGAGCGCCCGGCTCGACACGCTCGGCCTGTTTGCGCGCTCGATCGACGACATCGAGCTGTTGCTGGACACGCTGACCGCGCATCGCCGGGCGGCGCCCGGATCGGCGGCGGGACCGCCGCGCATCGCCTTCGCCCGCACCGCCCGCTGGCAGCTCGTGGAGCCGGACGCGCGGGCCGCGCTCGAGGCCGCGGCGGTCGCACTCGCGGACGCCGGGGCGCGGGTCGACGAGCTCGAGCTGCCCGCCGAACTCGAGGCGCTCGTCGACGCCCAGCAGACGATCATGGCGGTGGAGGTGGCCGCCAACCTCGCCGGCGAGTACGACCGCGACGGTGACCGCATGAGCGCCGAGCTCAGCGAGCTGATCGAGGAGGGCCGTGCCACGGATGGCGGCGACTACGAGGCCGCGCTGGCCACCGCCGAGCGCGGTGCGGAAGGGCTGCCGGCCGTGTTCGAAGCGCACGACATCCTCCTGACCCCAGCGGCCCGCGGCCAGGCCCCACGCGGCCTCGACGCCACCGGCGACCCTGTCTTCTGCCGCGCGTGGACGGTGCTCGGAACCCCGGCCATCTCGGTACCCGGTCCGCTCGGCGCGGACGGGCTTCCCATCGGCGTGCAGCTGGTGGCCCCGCCGGGCCACGACGCGGAGCTGCTCGCGGCCGCCCGCTGGGTGTGGCAGGCGCTCGCCTAGTTCGAGAACACCTGCAGCTCCGCCGCGCGGACGTTGTCGTCCTGCGTGCTCCCTTCGTCGCAGTCCGTGACGTTGAGCGGATCGTCGTCCTGGTCGCCCTGGTAACCCGGCGTCCCCGTGCACTGGTTCGTCAGCACGCGGAGCCGGACGTGCGTCGCCGGCGTCTGCGGGACGTTGAACGCGCGCATGATCAGGTCGGGCGCCCGCGGCCGCGGCACGGTGGCGGGGAAGGCGTCGGCCGGGCTCGTGAAGATCAGGCTGAAGTGGGCGTCCTGGCTGCAGTCGACCCCCTGGCGCGCCTCGCATGCGAGGAGCTCGAATTGACGCAGCGCTGAGTAGCGGCTCTGGGTTGCGGTGTCTCCGCCGGGATCGGCCGGGAGCCGCGTGCGCAGCATCGCGCTGACCCCGATCCGGCGGATCTGGTGCCTTTGCCGGCTCGGATCCAGCCTCACCGTCACCTGCTTGCCGGCGGCCGGCGATCCAAGCGAAGCCCAGTTCGTGGCCTCCGTGTCATCGATCAGCATCGCCAGGTTGATTCCGTCGCCGCTCGCAGTAGCGCCGTTCGCGCTCGAGGCGAGGTTGCGGTCCATCTGGACCCGCAGGTTGCGCGTCTGGCCCGCTCCGAACGAAGCCGTAAGCCGGGCCGCGCCGAAGCCGTCCCCGCGGGCCACGAACTCGTACGAGCCCGGCACGATCCGGAACGTGGGACCGAGCGGTGTCGCTGGGTCGGTGTCGGCGATCGGCGTCACGCGAGCCTCATAGCGCCCGACGAACAGCTCCACGGGCTCCCCCCTGCCCTGCCCAGTCGGTGTGAGCGTGACCGTGGCCTCGTTCGCGTAGGGCGACTCGAAGTTGGGCACGGGATCGGCGTCGTTCGTCCCGCCTGTGGTCGCGCCCTCACCGAAGCCACGGCGGGCGAATTCGTTCCGGAGTATGTCCTGGTTGGCGCCGCCGAAGCGCAGGAGGTCGGCGGCGAGCATGGCGTTGCGTGCCTCGATCATGCTGACGGTCCCCTGCGCCATCAACAGCCACGCGTCGAACACGAGCTGCGCCCAGCGCCGGTTGCCCGGGCAGGCCGTGACCGGCTGCTCACCCCGTGCGCAGGCCACCTGCAACGCGGGGTTGCCGCTGCCGTAACGCGCATTCATCGCCACGCGGATGTCGTAGTTCGTCGCGCTCCAGATCTCGCCGTCCGCGTGCACCTGGCTCAGCAACGGGCAGAGGGCGTTGTTACAGACGAAGTCGTAGCCCACGTCCGAGTAGTTGAGCGGGCTGGCGTTCATGCCGTAGTTGCGGATTCCCGCCTGCTTGTCTCCCGTGACGTACGGGCCGACGGCGAAGGGGTTCTCGCCGCCGACCGGCGCGAGGCCGTTCTCACTCAGGTACTCGATCGCCATCAGATCGGACCAGCTTTCGCCCATCGCGCCGGCCTGGGCGCCCGACAGGTTGGCGGATGGCCCGCCGACCATGCGGTTGGAGATCGCATGGGTGTACTCGTGCCCGATCACGCTCATGTCGAAGTCGCCGTCGACGCAGGGCGCGTAGAAGCCCGCGGCGATCGGCTGCCACAGGTACATGTTGGTGATCGGAGGGATCCCGTCGGCGGGTGTGATCTGGTTGGCGTTGTCGCGAGCGAGGAAGCCGGGCGGGCCGCCGGATCTGCCGCCGGCCTGAGCGTTCCCCCGCTCCGGATCGTTCTCCGCGCCGCCGCGGCCGAAGTTGAAGTCCTGGAGGTTGAACGTCGCCTCGGTGAAGCCGAGGTGGTAGGACCAGTCGTGCATGCGGTTGTGCATCGCGAAGAGGTTTGCGAGCGCGGCGTCGAGATCGTTGCGCTGCGGCGAGGTGAAGGTCGTCCCGGGGTTGCAGCGCTGCACGAGCCACTGGTTCGTCCACGCGTAGGCGTAGTCACGCTCGGGGCGCAGGGTGGCCGGCGTGACCCCGACCGAGAAGGGGTCGTTGTTGTCCCAGTTCTCCACGCTCCGAGCCGCGTTGCCGATCGTCGTAGTCGTGATCGCGCCCGTGCGGGCGTTGACATCCCATGGGAACTGCGACGCGCTGTTCTGGAGCACCAGCTCGCACCCGGGCGCACCCGGCAGCCAGCACCACACGTCCCGGGTGTCGGTCGACGAGTAGTCCATGGGCGGGGAGTTCGGGAATACCCTCCACGTCGGGTTGTCGGCGAGATGGTCGACCGTGCTCTCGCGGATCAGCACCGAGCCCGTCTCCGCGTCGACGAAGGAGGCGAAGGCCGCCGGGGAAGCGTCGTTGTCGATCAGCGAGGTCTCCCACGCCGGCCGCACGCCACTCGTGGGCGTCGGGACTGCGACCAGCCGCGCGCGGGCGGGGTGCGTCAGCGAGCTCGCGTCGTAGACCGTCCAGCCGTCCACCGCGCGCTCCCCCGAGAGGGTGCCGGGCTCCATGCCCGCCTCGGCGGCGGCCGCCTGCACCGCCTCCGCGGCCGAGAGCCGTCGGTCGCCGGTGAGGGCCGTCTCGCGCGCCAGCGACGACGACACATACGCGACTTTCCCCTCCACCACCCCGACCGCGATCAGGCCGTCGTGCCCGGCGGCAAGACCGTCAAAGCGCTGGCGCATGAGTACCGCGCGCCCGGGGCCGACCGGCGCTGCGCTGACGAGCTCCAGCTCGGTCGTCTCGGTCTCCGACAGCCCGAGCAGCCCGCGGTTCTGAGCGATCCACCGGCGTGCGGCTGTGGCCGGGGTGCCCGGAAGGCCGCGCGCGAGATAGCCGTCCGCCCGCATCAGCGAGCGTGGCGTGCCGAAGCGGTTCCACCTCGCCTTCGCCTGGCGGTCTGTCGCGAGCGTCCGCTGAGTCGAGGTTGGCGAGAGCGTGCCCTTGCGGAAGTCGACGTCCTCGCGCCCCCCGTTCTCACCCTGGAACCGGGGCGCCGCCGAGGCGCTCGCGGCGGCACTGACTAGCGCCGCCACCCCCACGAACACCGCCAGCTTCGCCACTTGCGAACCGGTGAAACAGCGCAAACCCTGCATGCCTTCCCCTCCCGAAGCTGCCGCACCTGTCTTACCCCGTGAGGGCGGAAATCAGACCTATTCGGGCGCGGGTGAACCAATCGGGGTATCTTGCAGCGGGCCAGCGACCATGGGCCGGTAGTAGAGGAGGACGTGCCGGAGTCGAAGGCCCTGCTCCTCACGAGCTGCAGGTCGATCCGATGAGCGGCCGTTCTGAATTAGTGGGCCCGCACTAGGCCGCGGCTGTGGCGATGTCCGCGGCGACTCGGCGTGCGTGGCCGGTCGCGCCTTGCTGCTCGAAGAGCAGCCGGGCTTGTTCGAGCTGGCGTAGGCGTTCCCGTTGGTCTCCCTCCAGGCCGGAGAGCTCGGCGAGCGTGAGCAGCACGTGCGGGATGTGCACCGGTCCGTCCTCGCCGGCGAGCTCGAGCGCGTGTTCGAGCTCGGCCCGCGCATCGTCGAGGCACTCGGACAGCAGGGCCCGACCAAGACACATCCGGCAACTGGCCTCTTGGACCCGCGCCCCCTGCGCGGCCGCGGTCGCCGCTCCCTGGGCCGCCGCCGCTCGTGCGCCCTCGAGGTCATCCAGGCCAAGACGGGCCGCGGCGAGCTCGCGGAGCAGCACGGCCTCGTACTGCAGGCCGGTTCCGGTCTCGCGCATGATCTCGAGCCCTTCCTCGGCCATGGCGAGCGCGTCGTCGTGCTCCTCCCTCGCGAGGTGAGCGAGGCTGAGGCTCGAGCGAGCCATGGCACGCGAGAACGAACTACCGAGGCGCTCGGCAATCTCGAGAGCCTCGCGGGCGTGGCCGAGTCCGTCGCTGGGCTCGCCCGTGGAGAAGGAGAGTATCCCGAGCCCCTGGCGCGCCCAGCCTAGGCACTCGAAGTCGTCGTGTTCGCGCGCGAGCCGCACGGCTTTCTCGAGTTCCGCGCGCGCCTCTGGCAGCCGTCCCAGCTCAGCGAGCACGAAGCCGCGGTAGAACGTCGCGAAGATCACGACGCTGAAGCCGACGACCTGGCGTCCGAGCCGGAAGTCGTCGCCGGCGGCCTCGAGGGCGCGGTCGAACTCGGCCAGTGCCTCGCGGTTGCGCCCCGCTACGGCGAGCCAGGTGGCGGGCCCGAGGCTCAGCTGCAACTCGAGGTTGCCGGCCTGCTCAGCCAGGCTTCGGGCCTCACGCGCGCTCGCTATGGCGTCCTCGAGCCGCCCGGCCATTGCCAGCGCCTGACCGTACGCCGCGCGCACCGTTGCCATCGCAGACAGGTCGCCCGTTGCCGCGGCAAGGTCCCGCGCCTGGCGGTAGATCTCCTCCGCCTCGTCCTCCGCCAGCCCGAGCCGCGGGCCGAGCATAAGGATCCAGGTGCAGGCGGCGAGCGCAATGCCAGCCGCGTCCTGAGAGGCCGGCTGGTCCCGTATCAACATTCGGACCCGGCGCCAGTGGTGAACCGCCTCGGCAAGGTGGCGCTGACCGGTCCAGGCCGCTGCCCGCGCCCCCCACTGGGCGGCGCGGAGCGGCTGTGCCGCCTGCTCCCAGTGGCTGCTGAGCAGTGCGGCGAGCTCGTCTTGTCCGTCTGGGTGGAGCGCCTCGAGCGCATCGGCCGTGGCGGCGTGCGTGTGCGCACGGCGCTCGCGTAGTTGCGAGCGGTAGGCGACCTCCTGGGTAAGGGGATGCTTGAACGCATACTGCGCCTCCGGATAGAGCGTCCGCTCGTAGATGAGTTCGGCGGTGGCAAGCGCCTCGAGTGTCGCCGCCAACTCCTGCTCCGAGACGCCGGTCACGCGCCTCAGGACGGGCTCGGTGAACTCCCTGCCGATCACCGCGGCGCATTGGAGTACCCCTTTCCCCCGCTCCGGCAGCCGATCGATCCGGGCGGCCAGCAGCGCCTGCACGCTGGCAGGGATCTCGATCTCCTCGATCGCATGCGCCAAGCGATAGGCGCCGCGGTGCCCCACCAGACCGCCGCTCTCCACCAGGCCCTGAACAACCTCCTCGACGAAGAACGGGTTGCCGCCGGTGCGCTCGGCGATCAGCTCGGAGAGCCCGTCCAGCGAGGGGTCGGGCCCGACCAGAGCACGCACGAGCTCGGCGATCGCCTCGGGACCGAGCGGGACCAGCGGGAGCTGCTCGTAGTAGGAGTGCTGCATCCAGCCGGCCCGGTACTCGGGCCGGAAGTTGACAACCAAGAGCGTGCGCGCGCCCGGCAGCGAGTCGACCAGGTTGGCCAGGAACGCCTCGCTGCCAGGGTCGAGCCAGTGCAGGTCCTCGACCACGACCAGGCCGGGTCCCTCCCCGGCAGCGGCGTGCAAGAGCCGCCGCACGGCCGCGAACAGGGTGCGCTGGCGCGCCTCGGGCGTCATTTGCGTCGGCACGGGGCGGTGCGGGTCGGGCACGCCGAGGAAATCGAAGGCGACGGGGAGCGCGTCGCGAAACGCTTCGTCGAGCAGCAGCAGCCGCCCGGCGACCTTCGCGCGCGCCGCGGCCGCGTCGTCGTCGCCGGTGATCCCGAAATAGGCACGCAGCATGTCGATCACGGGCAGCAGCGGAACGCGCCGGCCGTGGGCCACGCCGGCTCCCACTGTCACCCGCAGGCCGCGTTCGCTGCAGCGCTCGGCGAACTCGCGGCAGAGGCGGCTCTTCCCCAGACCCGCCTCGGCGACGACGCCCACCACCTGGCCACTCTCGTGTGCCCGGGACAGGGCCGCCTCGAGCGCGGCAAGCTCCGGCGCGCGGCCGACGAACGGCGACAGCCCGCGCGCCGCGGCAGCGTCCAGGCGCGTGCGCGCCGCGCCCACGCCGGTCAACCCATAGGCGTGAACCGGCTCCTGGGTGCCCTTGACGCGCAGCTCACCTAGGTCCTCCAGCTCGAAATAGCCGTCCACCAGCGCCGCCGTCTGTGCGGTCAGGTAGGGGGTGCCGGGCTCGGCCAGCGCCTCCATGCGCGCCGCCAAGCCGACCGTGTGCCCGATCGCCGTGTACTCCATCTCCAGGTCCTCGCCGACCGCCCCTACCACGACCTCGCCCGAGTTGAGACCCACGCGGACGGAGAAGCCCAGCCCGTGGTCGCGCCGCAGCTCGCGCCCGTATTCCGCAAGGGCGTCGCGCAGAGCCAGGGCCGCGTAGCAGGCTCGGCGCGCGTGGTCCTCGTGCGCGATCGGCGCGCCGAAGAAGGCCATGGCGCCATCGCCCGTGAACTTGTTCACCGTTCCCTCGTAGCGATGCACCGCCTCGCACACGAGCGCGAAGAAACGGTCCATAAGCGTCCGCCACAGCTCCGCGTCCACTCCCTCCGCCAGCTTCATCGACCCCTGCACGTCGGCGAACAGCACCGTCACCTGCTTGCGCTCACCCTCGAGCGCGCCGCCGGCCCGCCGCACCTTCTCGGCCAGATGCTCGGGCGGGCCCAGATCCGCACGGTCGGGCGGCGCGGCCGAAATCGCCGCCGCCGGCGTCTCATCTACCGCCGTGCCACAGGCATCGCAGAAGCGCGCACCCTCACCCAACTCCGCGCCGCAGGCGTCGCACCGCCGTCCCAGCGACGAGCCACACGCCTCGCAGAAGCGGGCGCGCTCGCGGTTGCCATGGCCGCAGCGCCTACAAGTCATGCACGAGTCCTTCGAGCCAGCACGAGTCCTTCGAGCCACCCTAAGTCAGGCGAGGCACACCCGCAAATGCTCCGCGCGGCGAGCCGCAAACCCAGTGTCATCCGCTCGCGCGGCGGACCGGGGTGAGCGTGGGCACGGGATCGGTGGTCAGGAAGTCGACGATGAGCTCGTTGCAGAGCCCGGGCTTCTCGTGGAGGAGCCCGTGCGACGTCCCTGGGACCACCGCCAGTTCGGCGTCGGGGATCGCCCGGTACATCACGATCGCGTGCTCAAGCGTCACCTCGTCGTCGTCGCCGACCATCACCAGCGTCCGGCTGGCCACCCCGCCCAGGTCGGAAGGAGAGAGCGTCGGCTCCTCCCAGTTGAGGCGCGCCAGCTTCGCACTCACGACGGGGAAGTGATCGGGCCCGTCGGGTGACAGCTCCGCGTAGCCGCGCGCGAGTGCCTCGTGGGGGCTCGCGTCGGGATCGATCGCGCTGGGTACCCAGCCGTCGCGGTGGAAGACGCCGCTGATGAGGACCAGGCGTTCGACCAGGTCGGGCCGGCGCAGCGCGACGAGCAGCGCCACGCTCGCGCCGGCGCTGCAGCCGACGAGCCGCGCCGGTCGCCCGACGATCCGCTCGAGGAACGCGATCGTGTCGTTCGCCATCACCCCGTAGGTGATCGGACCCTCGACATCCGGGGTGCGGCCGTGCCCACGGCGCTCCGGCCTGAAGACGTGAAAGTGCGCGGCCAGCGCGCCGAGGTTGGGCGCCCAGGCCCGCGCATCGGCCCCTCCGGGGTGCAGCAGCGCGAGCGGCTCGCCCGCGCCGTAGTCGTCGTACCAGGTGCGTACCTCGTCAAGCTCCACGTAGCCGGCCACTACCGCTATGACCGGCCGCGCGCTTCGGAGTCATCGGGAAGAGCTCGTCCAGCACGACGGTGGGCGCCCCGGTCGCTTCCGCAAGGTAGCCCCGCGCCTCCCACAGGGCCGCCTCGAACGGCGTGACCCCGAGCTCGTCCGCCGTCGCGAGCGTCCTGCCCACGGGCTCGCTCACCAGCGCCTCGATCGCGGCGAGCGCCGCGTCGGGCTCCTCGTCTTGGGCGACGGAGTCGTACAGGTGGACCCCGCCCGAATTGGAGATGAAATCCGGGACGGCGATGATCCCCCGCCGGTGCAGGACGTCGACGGCGCCGGGGCCGTAGGGGATGTTCGCCCCGGGGGCGAGCACCGCGCACCTGAGACGCTCGGCCACGTCACGCGTGATCGAGTCGGGCCGAGCGCCGGGCACGAGCACGTCGCAGTCGAGTTCGAAGAGCGCCTCGCGCGGGCGCGCGGACCGCGGCCCGTGCTCGACGAGCCGATCGCCGTGACGCTCACGCAGCGCGAAGAGTGCCTCGATGTCAAGTCCGTCCCCGTGTGCGAGCAGACCGTGGACCGTGCTCACCCCGACGAGCCGCGCACCAGCCCGAACGCACGCGCGTGCCGTCCCCGCACCCACCTTCCCGAAGCCCTCGATCGCGACGGCTGCGCCGTCGAGCGTGCGGCCCACATGCCGCAGCCCCGCCTCTCCGGCCGCCTTCACGCCGTGCCCGGTGGCGAGATCGTCCATCCCGAGCCCGTCGTGGGTCCGCGCCCAGAGTGGGACCGGATCTTCCCCGCCGTCGAGAAAATCATCCGGAAACGTCCCCATGTCGGGGCCGGTCAGAAAGACGTCACTGTACGGCTCGAGTGCGCGTTTGTATGCGGCGAGCACCGCGGCGCGGTCGCCGCCGGCGAAGCGTATGCCGGCCTTGGCGCCGGCGTAGGGCGCCCGGCAGGCCGCGAACTTCCACGTCATCGCACGGGCGAGTCGAGCCACCTCGTGGACATCGACATCGGGCAGCATCCGGGTCCCCCCGGCCGACACCGGGAACTGGTCGTGATCGACGACGATGAACGCCTCCAGTCCCTGCCGCTCGTCCCGAAGCTCCACGACGCGCACGGAGCGGAGCCTACGCCAGGCCCGGCAGCCTAGGATCGGCTCTCATTCCGCCGAGGTCGACCGTGTCGAAATGACACGAGGGAGGTCGCACGATGATCGTCATGTTCTCCGCCCGCCGCCTGAAGCCCGGCGCGTGGGAGCAGTTCCGGCACGCTTGGGATCCCGCCGAGGCCAAGCCACCGGGGTTCCAGCGCGCCTACCACGCACGCAATATCCGCGACGAGGACGAGATCATCTCGTTCGGCTTGTTCGACATGACCGAGGACGACTATCGCCGCTGGCGTGCCGAAGCAGACGCCGACGAGACGCACCGCGTCGATCGCCTGTCGGCGTTCGTGGAGAGCGCGCCGGTCGAGGGCGTCTACGAGGTGATCGACGTCGTGGACGAGTGAGGCGACCTGGGTCGGCGGCGGGTACGATCGGATCGTGTCGCACGCCGCCGCACTCGTCGATGAGATCGCCAACGAGCTCGACGCCTGGCCCGGCGTGCGTATCGAGCGCCGTGCGGACGGTGCGGCCGTCGCGCTCTACCAGGACTCCGAGCTAGGGCTCCTCGATCGCGACCGTGGCGTGGCGGAGCTCCGCTTCGCGCGCCTCGAGCACGACGAGCTCGTCGAGCATGGGGATGCCTCGCCTTCCGATTCGACGCCCGACCCCGAGGTCGTGAGCCACAACGTGGAGGGGCCGTCGGACGTGACCGCCGTCCTCGAGCTGTTCGACCGGCGCTACCGCGAAGTGCGCGGCGAGGAATACCCGGACGGCCTGCCGGACGCCTGAGCCCGCCGCGGCGCCTCCGACGGGGGGCGAAAACCTCCACCTCTCGCGGTC
>CAVWSN010000020.1:0-114158 GCA_963757815.1 uncultured Thermoleophilaceae bacterium
AGCTGATCGTGCCGGACCCGAGCCTCTCCCTGAACGAGGGCGCGATCCTGCCGTGGTCGACGAGCGCCTCGAGCTACTACGAGCAGATGACCCAGGCGATCGCGGCCAAGTGGGAGGTCGACCGGGACCTGCCCTGGGAGACCTGCCCGAGGACGTCCGCGACTGCTTCCTGTACGGCACGGACGGCGAGCGCGTCTACATCTCCTACCGCAACCGCTACGGCCGCCGCCGCTCCTACACCACGACCTTCGAGGGCATCGTCCCGAACCTCGAGCGCCGCTACCGCGAGACCGACTCGGACTGGTCGCGGGAGAAGATCGAGGAGTACATGACGCTGCGGCCCTGCCCGGACTGCCACGGGGCGCGGCTGCGGCCCGAGTCGCTGGCGGTCAAGGTCGGCGGGCTCGGCATCGACGAGTTCACGCGCATGTCCGCGCGGCGCTCGATCGAGTGGCTCGAAGGCCTCGAGCTGTCCGATACCGAGCGCCAGATCGCGCGCCTGATCCTGCGCGAGATCGACGAGAGGCTGCGCTTTCTCGACAACGTGGGCGTCGGCTACCTGTCACTCGAGCGCGCGGCGGCCACGCTCTCCGGCGGTGAGGCGCAGCGGATCCGGCTGGCCACCCAGATCGGCTCCTCGCTCGTGGGCGTGCTGTACATCCTCGACGAGCCCTCGATCGGCCTCCACCAGCGCGACAACGCGCGCCTGATCTCGACACTCGAGCGCCTGCGCGACCTCGGCAACACCGTGATCGTCGTCGAGCACGACGAGGGGACGATGCGCGCGGCCGACCACATCGTGGACCTCGGGCCGGGGGCGGGCGAGCACGGGGGCGAGCTGGTGGCGGAGGGCACACCCGAGCGGGTGATGAGAACCGAGGCCTCGCTCACCGGGCAGTTCCTGGCGGGCGAGCGCGAGATACCGCTCCCGAAGAAGCGGCGTCGCCCCAGCGGGTACATCCAGATCGAGGGCGCGTCGCAGCACAACCTGCGCGACATCGACGTGAAGGTGCCCCTCGGCGTCTTCTGCACGGTCACCGGCGTGTCCGGCTCGGGCAAGTCGACGCTCGTCAACGAGGTGCTGTTCAAGGCGGTGGCCAACCGGCTCCACCGTGCCAAGCAGCGCCCGGGCTCCCACCGGCGCATCAAGGGCCTCGACCAGATCGACAAGATCATCAACATCGACCAGTCGCCGATCGGCCGGACGCCGCGCTCGAACCCGGCCACCTACATCGGGCTGTTCGATCACATCCGCGACCTGTACTCGCGGACGCAGGAAGCGCGGGCGCGCGGCTACAAGCCGGGGCGCTTCTCGTTCAACGTCAAGGGCGGCCGCTGCGAGGTCTGCCGCGGCGATGGCCAGATCAAGATCGAGATGCACTTCCTGCCGGACGTCTACGTCCCGTGCGAGCAGTGCCACGGCAAGCGCTACAACCGCGAGACGCTCGAGGTGCGCTTCAAGAGCAAGTCGATCGCGGACGTGCTCGACATGACGGTCGAGGAGGCCGTGGTCTTCTTCGAGCACATCCCCAAGATCAAGCGCCGCTTGCAGGCGCTGCACGACGTCGGGCTCGACTACATCCGGCTCGGCCAGCCCGCGACCACGCTGTCGGGGGGCGAGGCGCAGCGGGTGAAGCTCGCATCCGAGTTCTGCAAGATCGCCACGGGCAGCACGCTGTACATCCTCGACGAGCCCACCACCGGCCTGCACTTCGCCGACGTCGAACGCCTGCTGGAGATGCTCGACCGGCTCGTCGACCAGGGCAACACGGTCGTGGTGATCGAGCACAACCTCGACGTGATCAAGACCGCGGACCGCATCATCGACCTCGGTCCCGAGGGCGGGGAGGAGGGCGGTCTCGTGGTGGCCCAGGGCACTCCGGAGCAGGTCGCGCGCGTTGCCGGGTCGCACACGGGCCGCTTCCTGACGCGGATGGTCAAGCCGCCCGCGGGCCGCCGGCGCCGCCCGTCGGCAAAGGTGGCAGCGGCGGCCTGAGTCGCGGCCTCGGCCGCGCGCGAGCGGCGGGGATGCCGCGGGCCACGCACCGGCGCACGGGCCGCGCGACATACCGGCTGACGCCGCAACCCATCCCTCGTTGGGAGTGTCGGGCGAGGCTCGGTGAGTTGGCGCCGGGCCGGTCTCGCGTATGGGCTGGGGAAGGGGAGCAGGGTCGTGGGCCGCCGCGGACCGGACGTGATCGAAGATCGTTCGGCCGTCGCGGTGAAAAGACGCGAGTCGTCCTGCCCTGGTGGTCCAGGGGACCTGAAGGACAGGACGGTGGCGCCGGATCCCGGGTCAGGGCTGCCCGGGTGCGGATGAAGATTCGGCAACGCCCAGGATCACCGAAGATTGTTCGCCGAGAGAGACCCAGCGGCCGCTGTCCCACACCCCTTCCCCAGCCCTGGCCCGGCCGGCGGAGACCAACGCCGGATGAAGTTTCACCCCTGAAGCGACCGGCGCTGCCGTCCGGCGGCCGCCGGCGGGCGCCGCAAGCGCCCACCTTGCCGACTTGTTGTCCGTCACGACAGCAAGGCGGCACCGTGCCGGCCCCGGCCGCCCGTCAGGCCACCGCTACCGCCGGGCGCTCGTAGCCGATCTCGGCCGCCGCGGCCGCTGCGAGCTCGGGGCCCTCGAAGCGCTCGAGCAGGCGCAGCGCCAGGTCGATGCCGCACACGGGGGCGCCGGCGGTGAGGATGTCGCCGTCGTCGACGAGCCGGGACTCGAGCACCTCGATCGTGCCGTACGCGCGAAGGTCGTCGAGCGCGCCCGGGTTGGTCGTGGCCCGGCGTCCGTCGAGGATGCCCGAGCGGGCGAGCAGCAGCGCGCCGGTGCAGACGGAGGCGACCGTAGTGCCGGCCGCGTGGCGGGCGGCGATCGCCGCGGGGATCTCGCCGCGCTCGGCCTGCCCCCAGACACCCTCGGGTGAGCGGTCGAACCAGCCTCCGCCCGGCACGATCAGCACGTCAGGGCGCTCGGAGAGGGCGCCGTGCGCGGTGATCACCGCGCCGTGGTCGGCGCTCACCTGGCGGGCGCCCTCGAGCGTGACCAGCCGCGCCGTCACGTCGTCGCGGAGCTGGGCGAGGCCCCCGAGTACCTCCCAGGGGCCCATCGCGTCGAGCTCGTCGAAACCGTCGAAGAGGAGGATCTCGGCGTTCATGGACCGCAGCGTGCCAGCGCCGCCCGCCGCCGTCGAGTGGCAGGAATGCCAATATCCAGTAGATTCCTGCCATGAGCGGATCAAGCGCTCGGGTCGGGGGGCGGCGCAGGGCGCCGGGTGGGGCGCCGGGCCCCGATTCCCGCCATCGGGTCGTGGCACTGGTCGTCGGGGAGGTCGTGGCCTTCGACCTCGCGATTCCCGCCCAGGTGTTCGGCCGGCAGCGCTCGCTCTACAGCTGGGCGGTGTGCGCCCCGGAGCCCGGGCCGGTTCCTGCGGAGACGGGCTTCGAGGTCCTCGTCCCGCACGGCCTCGAGGCGCTCGAGACAGCGGAGACCGTGATCGTGCCGGGCATCGGCGACCGCGCCTGGCCGCTGCCGCCCGAGCCGCTCGAGGCCCTGCGCGCGGCGGCCCGGCGCGGCGCGCGGGTGGCCTCGATCTGCACCGGCGCCTTCGTCCTGGCTGCGGCCGGGCTTCTGGACGGGCGCCGCGCGGCCACACACTGGGGCTATGCGGAGCTACTCGCGAGCGAGTTCCCGTCGGTGGATGTCGACCCGGACGTGCTCTATGTCGACGACGGCGACGTCCTCACCTCGGCCGGCATGGCCGCCGGGATCGACCTGTGCCTGCACATGGTGAGGAGCGACTACGGCGCCGCGGCCGCGAACGCGGTGGCCCGCCGGATCGTGGTGGCGGCCCATCGCGACGGCGGCCAGGCGCAGTTCGTCGAGCGGCCGCTGCCTGAGGCGGGAGGGGGCCTCGGCGCCACGCGCGCGTGGATGGAGGAGCAGCTCGACCGCCAGCTCACCGTGCGCGAGATGGCTCGCCACGCCGCCTGCAGCCCACGCTCGTTCGCGCGCCGCTTCCGCGCCGAGACCGGAACAACGCCGCTGCAGTGGCTGATCGGCCGCCGCGTGGCCGAGGCACAACGGCTGCTCGAAGGGACCGACCTGCCCGTGGAGCACGTGGCGGCCCGCGCCGGCTTCGGAACGGCCGCCGCGCTGCGTCAGCACTTCGGCAGGACGCTCGCAACGTCCCCGAGCGCCTACCGCCGCGCATTCCGTCGTTAGCCGACCGGTACCGCTTCCCCCGCCGTCAGCCCAGGTCGACGTAGCCGCCGAAGCGGCAGACGCCCGGCTGACCGAGGGCGTTCACAGCCGCGTAGAGGCTGGCGTCGACGATCTCCTCGGTGCCGTCGGGGGCGAGCGCCAAGGCGTCCTGGAGCGAGTCGACGACGACCTCGCCGGGAAGGGCCACCGCGTTCACGAACACCCTGTCCTCTTCGGGGGTTCCCGGGCCGAGCGCTCCGGTGGCCGCTGCATCGAGGGCGGCGTTGGCGGCGCTGGACGCGATCAGGACCTCGGCTATGTCCCGGTCGCCATCCACGGTCACGGCCCCGATGCGGCAGCGCGCGTTGAGCACGAAGGGTCCCTCGCGCATCACCTCGCGCGCCTGTCCGTTCGTGAGCGTGAACGGAGCCACGTTGAAGCGACGGCGGCCCTCGAGGGACTGTGCGTCGGCGGCCCTGGGCACGCGACCCAGCTTCGGCTCGTCGATGTGGCGGCCCCCGAGCGAATCGAACTTGAGGTCGCGGCCCGTCAGGGCGCGGTTGCGCACGTCCTTTGAGCGCACCGAGTTGTTCACGATTTGCTTGGAACCGATGCGCAGCGCGGCGTAGGCGCCGCCGCCGAGCGCGACGAACAGCGCGATCACTGCGATGACGAGTGCGGGGGAGGGTCGGCGAAGGCGGCTCACAATGGGATAACCCAACCACGTCGCGGGAGTTGCTGCCAGTCCCGCCCTGTTGCGGACGCGGCCGGGCGGTCCACGCCGCCCGCCCGCTCTGAAAAGCTGCGGCCGTGGGCGACGCGCTGCTCTGGTGGCGGAAATGGCGCTGGTACGAGCGCAACTCGCTGCCCTGGAACCGCGCGCTGATTCATCGGGAGCTGGCGCGCCGGCGCGCCTTCGCCCGCTGGCCGCTGCACGGCAACGTCCTCGAGGCGCTGCGCGAGGGGAGGCTCGAGGTCGGCGAGCACACGCTGTTCGAGCCGCACGTGTGGCTGACCGCGCCCGGCGACGCCCGCATCGTGATCGGGTCCCAGACCTTCCTCAACATCGCCGTGATGGTCGCGTCCGTCGAGTACGTGCAGATCGGCGACCACTGCATGTTCGCGAACGGCTGTTTCATCACCGACGGGAGTCATCGTTTCGACGACCCGATCCGCCCGGTCCCGTGGCAGGGGTTCTCGAGCAAGGGGCCGACCCGCGTGGGGAACAACGTCTGGTGCGGGGCAAATGTGGTGATCACGAGCGGCGTGACGGTCGGCGAGCGCTCCGTGATAGGGGCGAACAGCGTGGTCACAAGGGACATCCCCCCATTCACGATCGCGGCCGGGGTCCCGGCCAAGCTCATCAGGCAGATCGAGTACCCGGAGCGCCTGGGGCCGGGGCCCGAACAGCCGGCTCGGCGGCGCGCAGGGTTGGCATAGCGGCCCCCGGCGCCGGACCTGTTCAGCAGAAGACGACAACGTGGAACGGGCGGTCCACCTCGCCACCGTTCGCGTTCTCGGTCCGCACCGCGACGCCGTTCACATTCGAGCCGAGCGACGAGACGCTGATCTGGCTGTTCTGGGGCGGAGCCGCCGCGCTGGCGTCCCCGATCGTCGCGAAGTACGCGCAGCCCCGGATGTCGGCGTTGAAGATGACCTGGTAGCGGCCGGCGCCGGTGCGGGCGGCCTGGGCGTTGCGGCCACGAACCAGCTGGCCACCCGAATTGACGACGGCGAAACGAGCGCTTCCATGGGCCAGGAGCGACTCCGGGACGGTGGCGAGCGAGGACTCCTTGATGGCGCCGCCGCCGACCGAGTTTTCGTTCATGTCGTTGCCGGTGACCGAGCGGTCCTTGAGGTCCTTGTTGGTCACGGTGCCGTTCTTGATGCTCTTGCCGGTGATCACAAGCGCGTAAGCGGAGCCTCCCATCGCGACGAACAGCGCGACGAGGGCAACGACCATGGCGGGCGACGGCACGAGCCGCCGGGCCCATCGAGACATGCGCACCTTCCTTTCCTTGGGTGCTGGGGCGTAGGCGTCAACCCGCCGCTTTCCCGAAAGTTGCTCAGGCGAGCCGCGCCCGATCGCTCAGCGCTCGGCCTCTTCCTCGAGCAGGCTGCGCTGGTCGAGCGTGAACAGGAGGGCGAGTGAGGGCAGCACGACCACGACGGCGATGCCGAAGACCACGAGCACCGCCGTGAGCGTCGCGCTCGCGCCGGCTCCCTCCTCGATCGTGAGCGTCTCTGGGAGCAGATAGGGATACTGGGCGGCCCCCCACCCCCAGATGACCGCTACAACGGCGCCGACGGCGAGCGGGCGGACCCCCCTCTGCGCGCCGCGCCAGAGGAGCACGACGACGGCGAGGCCGCAGGCGACGGAGAGCAGCACGAGCGGGAGGCCCTCGGAGGTGAGGCCGTCGTAAACGAAGCGCGCGTCCGAGCGCAGCGCGGGAATCGCCGCGATCGCGAGCGCGCCCGCAACCACAGCCGCCGCGCGCGCCCGGGCCGCGAAGTAACCAACGAGATCGGGATCGGACAGGCGGCGGGCATCGCTCACCAGGAAGACCGCGGCGAGGTATGCGCCGGTCGCCACGAAAAGTGCCCCGATCAGCAGTGAGAGCGGGTTGAACCAGCTCGTGACGGGATCCCCCTCCGCGTTTCCGACGGGCACGCGCCCGGAGGCGACGGCGCCGACCACGGTCCCCATGAAGAATGGCGTGAGAACCGAGGAGATTGCGAACGCGGCCTCGGCGAAGCGGCGCCCCGAGCTCCTTGCCGCAACCCGGTGAAAGGCGAACCCCGCGCCCCGAAGGACGATCCCCAGGGCGGCGAGGCACAGCGGAATGAAGAGCGTCGACATGACCGACGCGAAGGCCTCCGGGAACGCCGTCCACAGGGTCACGAGCATGAAGATCAGCCAGACGTGGTTGGCCTCCCAGACCGGGCCGATCGCCCAGTCGATCAGGGCGCGTGCGCGCCTGCCGCGCTCGCCGCCGCCCGCCAGCAGCGACCAGAATCCCGAGCCGAAGTCCGCACCGCCGAAAACGGCGTAGAGCGTCAGGCCGACCCAGAGCACGGCCGCGACGGCGTCGGCGCTGCTCAAGCCGGTGCCTCCGGCAGCTCCTCGCCCGCGGGGCGAGGTCCGTAGGGGACGTCCACCTCTTCGGCTTCACGCCAACGACGCGTCATCGCGCGCAGCACGAGAACGGTGGCGATCCCGAGCGCCGTGTAGAGCACCACCACGACGGCCAGGCTGACCCACACGCCGTCGGCCTGCGTGACGGCATCCTCCGTGCGCATCAGCTCGTAGACGATCCACGGCTGGCGGCCCACCTCGGTCACGATCCACCCGCACTCGAGCGCCACGATCGCCGCGACGCCCGACACTGCCGTGGCGCGCAGGAACCAAGGCGTCTTCGGGATGTCGCGCCTGCGCCACCACGAGAAAGCGAGCCATGCGCCCAGCGCGATCAGCGCAGTGCAGATGCCCACCATCGCGTCGAATGCCCAGTGGAGCAGCGTGTTCGCGGGCGGCCGCTCGTCAGGCGGCACCGAGTCGAGTCCGATTACCTCGGTGTCGGTGCTGAATCCGACCAGCCACGAGTCGAAGCCGGGGATGCCGATCCCGCCCTTCACGCCCTCCGACGTGCAGCGTCCGCCGATGTACTCCGTCACGTGCGTGGCGGTCTTCTGCACGCACTCCATCGCGGCGAACTTGATCGGCTGGTCCTTGGCGATCGAGCGGGCGGCGGTGTCGCCGACCGCGAACTGGATCGGCGTGGCGATCGCGGCGACCGTGAACGGGATCAGCAGACCGAGCCGGTGGTGGCGATCGCGCCGGCCGCGCAGCATCCCGACCGCGTAGACGGAGGCCACCAGGAAGCCTGTGACGATGTACGCCGCAAGGATCATGTGCGGAGCCTCGTAGCCGACCGCTCCGTTGAAGAACGCGTCGAGCGGGCTCACGTCGGTCACGGTCCCGTCCGAGTTCAGCTTGAACCCGTCCGGCTGGTTCATCCACGAGTTCGCGGCCACAACCGACCAGGCGCCGCCGAGCCCGGCGAGCACCACCGGCACGCCGGTCCAGAAGTGCGTCCAGCCGGACAGGTGGTTCCAGCCGTAGATGTAGATCGCGATGAAGATCGCCTCGGTGAAGAAGAAGATCCCCTCGAGCGCGAACGGAAGCCCGAAGACATCGCCGAAGCGGCGCATGAACTCGGGCCACAGCAGGCCCATCTCGAACGAGAGCACCGTGCCGGTGATCGCTCCGACCACGAACGTCACCGCCGCGACCTTCGACCAGCGCCGCGCCAGCCCCAGAGCAACCGGGTCGTCCCGCTTCAGCCCCAGGTAGTTGGCGACAAGGATGATCGCCGGCAGGGCGACACCGATGCACGCCAGGATGATGTGGAAGCCGAGCGTGAACGCCATCTGGCTGCGCGCGGCGGAGAGGTCCGCCGCAATCGGGAGGAGGTCAGGGCGCAACATCGATTCCCCAGGTGCTCGTGAAGGACAGGCTGGGCTCCAATCGGATCAGCGCCTCCCCTGTCCGGAACGCATTCGGTGGGCAGGTCATGGGCTCGACGGCGAGGCTACGCCGGTCGACGTCCGGAAGCGGGTCGCCCGTGAACAGCATCAGGTATGGATAGGACTCGTCGACCCAGAGCGTCAGGCTGGCGCCTCCACCGGGGTCACTCAGCGAGACGCGAGCAACCCCATCCTCGTCGCGCAGGAGATCGGTGAAGGCGTTGTCGAGTCGCGTCGCGCCTATCGGCCGCGGCCGGCGGAAGTCGTACTCCGTGCCCTCGACCGACTCAGACCGCACCGGGATGCCTCGCTCGTCGGAGAAGACCACCAATCGTGCGGGAACCTCGAGCGTGACCGGGTCCACCACCGGCGTCCCCGGCCTCAGGTACGGATGGGCACCGCACCCGTACGGACATGCTCGGTCTCCGACGTTCGTGGCCGTCGTCCTCACCCGGAGGCCCTCGTCGGAGAGGAGGTACTCGATGCTGACCGCCAGCGAGAAGGGATAGCCGGGCTGGGGGTGGATCAGGTGCTGCATCACGACCCGGTGCGGCTCGTGGTCGCCCACGCGCCAGGAGGCCCAGCGCACCAGGCCGTGGATCGCGTCCTGCTCTGCGGGGTCGTTGATAGGGAGCTGGTGGCGCTCGCCGTCGAACTCGTAGCTGCCGTCCTGGATCCTGTTCGGCCACGGGAGCAGCACCTGTCCCCGGCCCGAGGTGCTCATCTCGTCAGGCCGGTATCCGTCGAGTAGTTCGCGACCGGCCGCGGAGTAGGTCCTGAGTCCGCCACCGACCTCTACGACCAGGGCCCGTTGGTCCCCGTGGCGAATCCCGATCTGGTCCCCGGACGGTGCCCGGGGGGAGGACGTCATCGCACGGCTTGCGCCGGGGGTGACGCACGTTCGACGCTCGCGAGCTCGCCCTCTATGAGAGCGCTCTGGCGCTCGCCGAAGCGGGCCCCGACCCACTTGATGAGCACCTCCACGCGACGGCCGGTCTGGCCGCCGAGGTAGTAGAGGTGTACAGCCAGGTAGGTGAAGAAGGCGGGCCGGCCCCAGAGCTCACGCCCACGGATCTCGCACACAGCCTTCCCTTTGCCGACGACGGCGAGCGCGCCCTTGTCGAAATACTTGAACGGAGTTGGGGCCCCGGCCCGGCCCTCGGCGATCCCTTTGGCGACATGATGGGCCTGCTGGATGGCAACCGTCGCGAGCCCGGGAAGCGGCTTGCCGCCGGGCCCTGCCAGGGAGGCGACGTCGCCGATCACCGAGATCTCGGGATGGCCGGGCACCGTGAGGTCGGGGTTGACCTCGATGCGCCCGCCCCTGTCGGTGCTCGCCCCGGTGGCGCGGGCGATGGCGTCGGTGAGCGGGACGGCGTGCACGCCGGCAGCCCAGATGACCGTTCTGGTGTCGATCCGCTCGGTGGCCCCTCCGACATCGATCGTCACACCGCGCGCGTCGATCGCCGTGGCACGTGCGCCCTCGCGAACGGTCACTCCGAGCTCGGCGAGTTGCTGAGCGACCTTCCCGGAGAGCCTCTCACTGAACGCGGCCACCACGCGGTCGCCGGCGTCGAGCAGGATCACCCGCGCGGCGGTGGGGTCGATTCGCCGGAACTCCCGCTTCATCGTGTTGGCGATGATCGCCAGCTGCCCCGCGACCTCCACACCCGTGGGCCCGCCGCCGATGACTACGAATGTCAGCCACTCGGCGCGCTCTGCCGGGTCCTCGGTGCGCTCTGCCTCCTCGAAGGCGCCGTAGAAGCGCTTACGCAGGTCGACGGCGTCCGCGAGTGTCTTGAGCCCGCACGAGACCTCCTTCCACTCGTCGTGTCCGAAGTAAGAGGTCTGCGAGCCGCACGCGACAATCAGGCTGTCGTAGCCGAGGCGGTCGCCCCGATCGAGAACGACCTGGCGCTGCTGGGCGTCGACATCGGTGACCTCCGCCATGACAACGGTGGTATTGGAGCTGCGCTTGAGTGCCGGACGGAGCGGCGAGGCGCAATCGCTCGGCGACAGCCCGCCCGCCGCGACCTGGTACAGGAGCGGCTGGAAGAGGTGGTGGTTCATGCGGTCGACGATCGTCACGTCGGCGTCGGCGTGCCGCAGCTTGCGCGCGGCGGCCAGCCCGCCGAATCCGGCGCCGACGATCACGACCCGGCGTCGCCGGCTGTCTGCGGCTCCGTTACCCGGCATGCGCAGGCTCCGTCGCCGCTGTCTTCGCGCCCATCCGCTCGAGCAGGTGGTCGCCGACCCGCAGCGCGTTGGCCATCGCGGTGAGCGCCGGGTTGACCGCGCCGATGCTGGGGAAGAAGCTCGTGTCGACGACATAGAGGTTGTCGAGCTCGTGCGCCCTGCAGTCGGTGTTGAGCACCGACGTTTCGGGGTCGGTGCCGAAGCGGCAGGTGCCGGCCTGATGCGCACAACCCGCGACCGGGATCGCGGTCTTGAGGTAGGCATGGCGCGGGATGAGGTGATCGGGGT
Source organism: uncultured Thermoleophilaceae bacterium (assembly GCA_963757815.1). Classification (GTDB taxonomy): domain Bacteria; phylum Actinomycetota; class Thermoleophilia; order Solirubrobacterales; family Thermoleophilaceae; genus JACVRW01. The sequence continues at coordinate 11,216 of CAVWSN010000020.1, forward strand.
GCATCCCGGAGTGCGCCAGCAGCCCCTTGAGCTTGTGGTAGAGGCGCTTCGCGGGATCGTTGTTCGTCTGCTTGTAGCTCAGCCGCACCTGTCCGTCCCGGTCAAGGGTCACGCGGTTCTCGGGTCTTGGGAGGTCCTCGGTCGAGAGCCAGAAGTCGACCGCGTGCCGGGCCATGTTCTCGAGCGTCCGTTCCGGCGCCAGCTTGGTCTCGAGCGGCTTCTCGCCGCGGTACATGTCGGCCTGCGACTTGCCGACCATCTGGATGTTCCCCAGCGGGTAGTCGTAGTCGTCGGCGCCGAAGTAGAAGTCGTTGAGACCCAGGGTCTTCTGAAAGACCGTCGGGTTCTCCTCCTTCGACAGCGCGAGCACCGCCTGGCTGTTATGGAAGGTGTAGTTGCGCCCGAGCTGGTCGGAGCGGTTGGAGAGGCCGTTCGGGTGCTTCTCGGTGGCCGAGGCGAGCAGCAGCCTGGCCGAGTTGGCCGCCCCGCAGGAGACGACGACGATGTCCGCGCTGAAGGTCTCGCGGGAGCCCTCGCGGTCGACCGCGACCTCGGTCACGGTCTTCCCGCTCGGGTTTGTGTGGAGCGCCACGGCCTCAGCGTTCCTCAGCAGCGTGACGTTCGGGTGCTCGAGCGCCGGCCGCACGGCCAGCACCTCGGCGTCGGACTTCGCATGCACGAGGCAGGGGAAGCCGTCGCAGGTGGAACAGCGCACACAGGCGCCGTACGCCATGTCGGCCTCGTTCAGCATTACCCCGCAGGGGGCGTGGAAGGGGTGGTGACCGGCGGCGGCGAGGTCGTCTGCGAGCTGCTGGATGCGCGGCTCGTGGGACACCGCCGGGAACGGATAGGGCGCGCTGGCCGGCGGCTCGGTCGGGTCCTCGCCGCGCGCGCCGTGGACCTGGTAGAGCTGCTCGGCCTGCGTGTAGTGGGGCTCCATCTCGTCGTAGGAGATGGGCCAGGCGGGTGAGATGCCGTCGTGGTGACGAAGCTCGCCGAAGTCCTGCTCGCGCAGCCGGTACAGCGCCGCGCCGTACAACTTCGTCGCGCCACCGACGAAGTAGTGCACCTGGGGCTGAAAGGCCTTCGCGGTATCGGCGTCGTACCAGGTGTCCTGCGAGATGTAGCGGTTGTCGACGAACACATCCGCCGCGCTCCAGTTATTCGGCTCGCGCGTTAGCCAGTCGCCGCGCTCCAGCAGCAGGATGCGCTTGCCGGACGGGGCGAGGCGGTGCACGAGCGTGCCGCCGCCGGCCCCGCTCCCGATGACGATGACGTCGTAGGAGCTCATGTCGTGTACTCCTCCAGTCGCTCCGTGAGGATGATTCGCGCGCCCGCCTCGATCAGCGCGAGGTGGGAGAACGCCTGCGGGAAGTTGCCCAGGTGCCTGCCCGTGCTCGTGTCGAACTCCTCGGCAAAGAGGCCCAGCGGCGAGGCGACGCTGAGCAGGCGCTCCATCAGATCGCGGGCGCGCTGGCGGTCGCCGACTATTGCGAGCGCCGACACGAGCCAGAACGAACAGATCAGGAAGCTCCCCTCCTTGCCGGAGAGGCCGTCGTCGGTCTCGTCGGTGCGGTAGCGCAGGACGAAGCCGTCCTCGGTCAGGTCGTTGGCGATCGCCTCGACGCTCTTTCGCAGGCGCTCGTCGTCACCCGGCAGGAAGCCGAAGAGCGCCGCCAATAGCGTGGACGCGTCGAGCGCATCCGTGTCGTAGTGCTGGCGCAGCACGCCTTCGCGAACGCCGTGCTCGAGGATGTCCGCCTTGATCTCGTCGGCGGTGCCGCGCCAGGTCTCCCGCAGCTGCGAGTCACCGGCGATCTCGGCCAGCTTCGTGGCGCGGTCGAGCGCGACCCAGCACATCAACTTCGACGACACGTAGTGCTGCGGCTCGCCGCGGGCCTCCCAGATGCCCTGGTCGGGATTCCGCCACACCTGCGTCGCGCATTCCGCCTGGCTCTGGACGATCGGCCACAGCCGCCGCGGCATGCGCTGGCTGCGCCGCGTATGGAGCAGCATCGAGTCGAGCGCCGCCCCGAAGACGTCGTTCTGGCGCTGGTCGAAGGCGCCGTTGCCGATCCGCACCGGGTGGGCTCCGGCGTACCCGGAGAGCTCGTCTCGCGTGGTCTCGGTCAGATCGCGGCGCCCGTCGATCCCGTACATGATCTGGAGCGCCCCGTCCTCGTTGGTCTCGAGGTCGGCGACGAACTGCATGAACTCGTCGGCCTCCCAGTCCAGGTTCAGGAAGTGCAGCGCCTGCAGAGTGAAGGTCGAGTCCCGGATCCAGGTGAAGCGGTAGTCCCAGTTGCGCTCTCCGCCTGGCGTCTCGGGCAGCGAGGTGGTGAGCGCCGCGACCGTGGCGCCGGTGGGCATGTAGGTGAGGCCCTTGATCGCCAGCGCCGAGCGCTCGATCGGCCCGCGCCAGCGGTGGTCGATGGGGCGAGCCCGGTGCAGCCAGGCGCGCCAGAAAGCCGTGGTGGCGGCGAGCCGAGCGTTGGCCTCGTCGATGTTCTGAGGCGAGGCGAGGCCCTCGGCCCAGGAGAGCGAGCAGTAGGCCTGCTCGCCCTGCTCGAGGGCATGCCGGGCCCTGGCCCGTTCGCCCTCGACGCCGATCGCCATGTCGGTCTGGAGCCTGATCGTCTGGCCGGCGCCGGTCGCGTCGGCCGCGTGACGGCTGCCGTCGACCAGCGACCACTCCGCCGGCGTGCGCCCATAGTCGAATACCGGCTCGCACACCAGGTCGACCTCGACACTGCCCTCCAGGCAGAGGACCGTGCGCACGAGCATGTGGTCGCCGTCGTCGTCGGCGGGTGGCCGGGTGTGCGGCGTGATCTCGTCCTCGTGATCCCGCGGGCCCATGGTCAGCGCGTCGCGAACCACTATCCAGCCCGACGGCGTGTTCCATGTCGTGAGAAGGGTGTTCGTACCCGGCTCGTAGATGCGGGCCGTCGGGACGTTGACCCCGAACGGCCCCAGCCGGAAGGCGCCGGCCTGACGGTCGAGGAGCGTGCCGAACACGCTGGGCGAGTCGAAGCGCGGTACGCAGAGCCAGTCGATCGAGCCGTCCGGCGCGACCAGCGCGCCGGTGTGGCAGTTGGACAGGAACGCGTAGTCGGCGATCGGCGGGAACGGTGAGGGCGCCGCGGCGCTCTGCGGCGCGGCGGCCTCCGCGGGCTTGCGTCCCCGCTCGCCTTGCCCTTGTCGGTCTCGGCCGTGCTCATGACCCCACCCACGGTCCGTACCATCCGCCGTCCGCGGCAACGAGACCGTCCGCCGCGGACGGGCCCCAGGACCCCTTCTCGTAAGGGTGGACCGGCGGCGGCGCGTCGAGCAGCGGCTGCATGATGCGCCAGGTCTCCTCGACGCTGTCCTGGCGCTTGAAGCGCTTGCTGTCGCCGACCATCGCGGCGTGCAGCAGCACCTCGTAGGGCGTGGCGCCCTCGCCACCCTCGGCCGCGAACTCCATGTCCAAGCTGATCTGCTCGGGTATGGATCCGTCTGCGCGTTTGGCGGCGACGAGCAGCCTGATGCCGGTCGTCGGGTCCAGCTTGACGACCAGCTGGTCAGGCTCCGGGCGCTCGGCTTCACCCAAGCCGAAGCCGAGCCGGGGCGGACGCTTGAACACGAGCCGCAGCTCGGTCTGCGTGATCGGCAAGTCCTTTCCGGTGCGGATGAAGAACGGGCACGCCGGACCAGCGCCAGTTGTCGATCTCGAGGCGCAGCGCGGCGTAGGTCTCCGTCGTCGAGTCCGCGGCGACGCCGTCGATGTCGCGGTAGCCGTCGTACTGCCCGCGCACGTAATGAGCGGGATCGGCCTCCGGCATCGCCTGGAAGACGGACACCATCGAGTTCTTCAGCGTTGTTGCGTCGCCGCTGGCCGGAGGTTCCATCGCGCAGGCGGCCACCACCTGCATGAGATGGTTGACCACCACATCGCGGAGCGCGCCGACGGGATCGTAGAAGTGGCCGCGGTCCTCGACCCCAAAGCTCTCGGCCATCGTGATCTGCACCGACGAGACGTAGTTGCGGTTCCAGACCGGCTCGAACATCGTGTTCGCGAACCGCAGGTAGAGGATCTCGACGAGCCCCATCTTGCCCAGGAAGTGGTCGATCCGGTAGAGCTGGGACTCGTCCAGGTGCTCGTGGACCTCCTCGTTGAGCGCGGCCGCCGAAGCGACGTCGTGCCCGAAGGGCTTCTCCACCACCACGCGCGCCGACTTGGTCAGGCCCGCGCCGGCCAGCCCCTTGATCACCATGCCGAACAGGGACGGCGGGATCTCGAGATAGAACACCGGGCTGCGCGCGTCCCCGATGGCGCCGGCCACGCGCTTGTAGGTGTCGTCATCGCCGAAGTCGCCGGGCACATAGGACAGCCGCGCGGCGAAGCGGTCGAACACCTCGTCGTCGATCGTCTCACCGCAATCCGCGATGCACTTGCGCGCGTGCTCCCGCAGCTGGTCGACCGTCCAGTCGTCGCCCGCCACCCCCACGATCGGGCAGGTCAGCAGGCCGCGGCGTTCCAACCGGTAGAGCGAGTGAAAGGTCATGACCTTGGCGAGGTCCCCGGTGATGCCGAAGACGACGAACACGTCCGCGGGGCGTGTGTCGTCCGTGCCTGCCTCAGCCCCGCCGGTCCGTTGGCGAGGTTGAACCGCCGTGCTCATGAGGGCCCTTCCGTCGGGTAAGGCCACCGATTGTCCCGCCGCAAGGGTGGCTCCGCCTCACCCCTTTCGGATGATTCGGGCAAGGTCCCGCGCCCATACGCTGCGGTCGCGACGTTGACCAGCGTGGACATGACAGCGCAAGAGTTCCGCGAGCTCTTCGACGCGGTCTCGAACTGGGGCCGCTGGGACGACGACGGGCGGCGAGGCGCCCTGAACCATCTGACTCCCGCTCGGATCGCCGCGGCCGCGCGGCTCGTTCGCAGCGGAAAGACGGTCACGCTCAGCCAGCCTCTGAAGACCGAGGCTCGACTCGACGTGCCCGAGCCCGCCGACCACCACATGACGATGCTGACCGACGTCGACATCGGGTCCGGGTCCGTCCGCTTCGCAAAGGACTACGTCGGCGTCGACTACCACAACGACGGACACAGCCACATCGATGCCTTCTCCCACGTTGCCTTCGAAGGCTCGTTATTCGACGGGAAGCCGGATCGATCGGTCACTCCGCAGGGCGCGCACGTGGGCGGAATCGACGTCCTCAAGGACGGATTGGTGGGCCGGGCCGTTCTGCTCGACGTGCCGCGAGTGCGTGATGTTCCGTGGGTCGAGCCGGGCGAACACATCTTCCGCGAGGACCTCGAGGCAGCGGAGCGCGAACAAGGCGTGCGGGTGGGGGCGGGCGACATCCTTCTCGTTCGCACCGGTCATGCGCGGCGCCTGGCCGAGCTAGAGCCCTGGGACACCGTGAAGGCGAAGTCGGGCCTGCACCCAACGACGGCAAGCTTCCTGGCAGAGCGGCAAGTCGCCGCGCTGGGCTCGGACGGGAACAACGACACCGCCCCGAGCACCACGGAAGGGGTGGCGTTCCCGATGCACGTCCTCGCGATCAACGCGATGGGCGTACACCTGCTCGACTACCTCCAGTTCGAGGACGTGGCACCGCATTGCGAAGCGACCGGCCGCTGGGAGTTCCTGTTCGTCGCCGCCCCCCTCCGGATCGTCCGTGGGACGGGATCGCCGCTCAACCCGATCGCGATCTTCTGATCATCGTGGCCGGCACGCCCGAGGCGAGGGAGGCCGACGAGAGCGCTCAAGTCGTCGGCGAGTCACGATGGCCGATGGCAGCGGCCGTCGTGGCCGCGATCGTGCTGACGATTCTGCTGCCGAAGGAACAGCGGGCGTTACCCGGGTGGGTGGTCCCGCTTATCGAGGGCGTCCTGCTCGTGGCACTGATCGCGGGTGATCCGGGGGCGATCGATCGCCGCTCGCGGGAGTTGCGTGCCACCTCGATCGCTCTGGTGTCCATCCTCGTGCTGAGCGCGCTGTGGGCGACGGTGCGGCTGATCGAGACCCTCATCACGGGCGGTCCGCAGACCAACTCCGCCAGCGACCTGCTCGAGGCGGGCTCGATCGTCTGGACCGGCAACATCATCGCCTTCGCCCTGCTCTATTGGGAGCTGGACAGCGGTGGCTCGGCCGCTCGTGCGCACCGTTCGCGAAGCGCCGTCGACTTCGCCTTCCCGCAGCAGATGAACCCCGAGCTCGCTCCGGAGGGCTGGAGGCCGCGGTTCGTCGACTACCTGTATCTGGCCTTCACGAATGCCACCGCGCTCAGCCCCACCGACGCGATGCCGATTGCGCCCTGGGCCAAGATCGCGATGACGGTGCAGTCGCTCATCTCACTGGCGATTCTCGGCCTCGTGATCGCCCGAGCCGTGAACGTGTTCAGCCATCGATCGGATGTGCGCGTTCACCGACGGGTGATGAGCGCCCGGTCCGATCCGTGAGACCAGCGCGGCCGGCCCGAGCTCGACCGCGCCGGAGCGCGCGAGCCTCGTCCTCATTTCTCTCATCCTCGTCGCCGCGGTCGCGAACCTGAACCTGGCCGTGGCCAACGTCGCGCTGCCGGACATCGGCAAGGCCTTCGACGCGAGCCAGACCGAGATCAACCTCGTTGCGGTCGGCTACTCGCTCGGACTGGCCGCTTCGGTGCTCTATCTCGGCGCCGTCGGCGATCGCTACGGGCGAAAGCTGATGCTGATCCTCGGCACGTCCCTGGCAGTGCCGGCCTCACTGCTCGCCGCCCTCGCCCCGTCGATCGAGGTTCTGTTCGGTGCACGAGTGTTCGGTGGGCTTGCCGCCGGGATGGCCTACCCCACTACGCTCGCCCTGATCACGGCGCTGTGGTCGGGGCCGGAACGTACGAAGTCGATCGCGCTGTGGTCTGGCCTCGGCGGCGCGATCGCTGCACTGGGCCCGCTGCTCTCGGGCGCCCTGCTCACGGAGTTCGACTGGGGCTCCGTGTTCGTGATCACGTTGCCGCTTGCCGTGGTGGCCCTGTACCTGGCTGTCCGCTTCGTGCCCGCGCATGTCAACGAGGCCACCGACCCGGTTGACAACCTCGGGGGCATCCTGTCAGTGCTGCTGGTGGCTGCGCTCGTGCTGGCCATCAACTTCGCCCCCGTGCCGAACGAGGGAGCCCTGACGCTGGGGTTGGCGGCCATCGCCCTGGCCGCCACGATCGCCTTCGTACTCCGTCAGCGTCGCGCGAAGGCGCCGCTCTACGACCTCGCGGTAGCCGGGCGCCGCATCTTCTGGGTGGCCGCCTGCGCGGGGATCATCGTGTTCGGCACCCTCATGGGCGCGATGTTCGTGGGCCAGCAGTTCCTGCAGAACGTGCTCGAATACTCGACGCTGGATGCCGGGTTTGCGATCCTCCCGGCTGTAGTCGGCATGGCGTTGGTCGCGCCACGCTCGGCGAAACTCGTGGACGCGCACGGTGCGCGGTTCACCTTGCTCGTCGGCTATGCCTTCTGCCTGCTGGGCTTCATCACCATGCTCCTGCTGTGGAAGGAGGACATCGCCTACTGGAAGGTCGGTCTTGGCTATGCCTTCGTCGGCATCGGCGTCGGGTTCGCCGGAACGCCGGCCTCGCACTCGCTCACCGGCTCCGTGCCCGTACGGCGCGCCGGCATGGCCTCGGGGACTGCCGATCTGCAGCGCGACCTGGGCGGGGCGATCATGCAGTCGATCCTCGGCGCCGTTCTCACCGCCGGCTATGCGGCGGCCATAAGTGCGGCGATCGCCGGGGCGCCCAACCAGGACAAGATCACCAACCAGGTCCAAACCGAGCTGACGAAGTCGTTCTCGAGCGCGGTCGAGACGGCCGAGCGTTATCCCCAGTACGAGAGCCAGATCGTCGCTGCCGCAAAGTCGTCGTTCCTGGACGGTGACGAGCGGGCCTATCTCGCCGGGATCGTCGCGATCCTGCTCGGCGCCGCGCTGGTCTTCTTCCTGTTCCCGAGGAAGGAGAGGGAGGCCGAGCTGCTGGCGCAGTACCACTCGGAGGACGTCTCCGAGAGGGCGGGGCCGGCTACACCACCGGTGTCGGCGGCTCGCGCCCGTCGATGACGGCGAGCACGTTCTCGGCGCACAGGCGGGCCATGGCCGCCCTGGTCGCGCCCGTCGCAGATCCCAGGTGCGGCAGCAGAACCGTGTTCGGCAGCTCGCGCAGCTCCCGCGGCACGTGTGGCTCGTCCTCGTAGACGTCGAGGCCGGCCGCGCCCAACTGGCCGGAGCTCAGCGCATCGACCAATGCGTCCGTGTCGACCACGGCGCCGCGGCTGGTGTTTACGAGGATCGCCCCGCGCTTCATCTGGGCCAGGCGCGTCGCGTCGATCAGGTGCCGCGTCTCGGTCGTGAGCGGCACGTGAAGACTGACGAAGTCCGAGCTCGCCAGGAGATCACCGAGCTCGCTGCCCTCCGAGCGCGAGCTGAACAGCAGCCGTACCTCGAAGCAGCGAAGCAGCTCCGCGACCCGCCTGGCGATGCGCCCGAAACCCACGAGCCCGACCGTCGCGCCGGCGAGCTCGCGTCCCAGGAGCTCGTCCTCCTCCAACCACGCGCCGTTCCGGACCAGCGCATCGGCCTCTGCGATTCGCCGTGCAGCGGCCAGCATCAGAGCGATCGCGAGCTCCGCGGTGGCATTGGTGAGGACGTCCGGCGTATTGGTGGCACGGACGCCGCGCTGGCGGACCGCCTCGACGTCGATGTTGTCGTAGCCGACTCCGAAGTTGGCAACCACCTTCAGGGAGCCGCCGGCGACGTCGAGGAGCTGCGCATCGATCCGGGTGCTCGGGTCGCTCACGATCGCCACGGCGCCCGGCACTTGTTCTTCCAGCCAGCTCCGCTCCGGTCGGCTGCCACCCGTCTCGACGACGCAGCGGCGCCGCAGCAGGTCGAGGCCCGCGGTCGGCAGGGCGCAGGCAACGACCACTCTCGGCCGACGCTCATCGCGCGCCCCGCTCACTCAATCCTCGTAGGCGTCAGCGAAGAAGTCGGCGTCCTCCTGAGTGGGCGCCTGGAATACGACCGTGCCGACGATCGTCGTCTTGTCACCGTCCATCGCGACCTTGTCGGCGTAGTCCTGTGCCTCGGCACTGGTGGCGAAGGACCGGGCCGAGCCGCTCCTCTCGCCGCTGATCGAGACCCCGGCCTCCGCGCCGTCGAGCGAGGTCCCCCGCAGCCGCGTGACCACCAGCCCTTCGGGCTCGAGCGCGGTGGTCAGGTTGTTGAACGCGCTCTCGGGCGGCGGCGCGACCGCCTCGGCCGTGCCGCTGTTGGCAGCTCCGTTCGCGCTCTCGTCGTCATCGTCCCCGCATGCGACCAAGGTGAGAGCCATGACCGCGAGCAGAACCAGGATTTTCACGGGGCCACCATACGTCCCGCGGTCAGTGGCCGGCATCACCCGAATCAGATGATGCACGCGTCCACCAGGCGTTTAGTGTGGTGGCTGGATGCTCCGCCTCTGCGTGGGAGAGCGCGCGTGATCGGCCACGCGCTTACGGTCGCGCCCACGCCGGCCGCACGGGCGGTGTGGGACCGCTGGATCGCCATCGGGTTCGCCGTGGGGTCGGCGTGCTTCTTCATCGGTCCGTTTCCGGGCTTCGTCCAACTCGTCGGCGCCGGCGCCGACGGCGCCGTTTTCTTCGCGGGATCCGTGTTCTTCACCCTGGCGGCCGGACTCGAGTTGCGCGAGGCGACCCTGCGGTTGGGCCGCTGGGCGTCCGACCCCTCGTGGTGGAGCGCGGCGATCCAGTTCGTCGGCACGCTGCTCTTCAACGTGAACACGTTCGACGCCATGCAGACCGGCCTGTCGGATAAGCAGGAGAACAGGCTGATCTTCGCCCCGGATCTCATCGGCTCGGCATGCTTTCTGGTCTCCGGGGCGCTCGCATATCGGGTCGCAACGGGACCGCGGCTGCTTCCCGTGCACCGGGACAGGTCGTGGACGATGGCCGCCGTGAACCTGGCGGGCTGCGTCTTGTTCATGGCATCTGCCATCGCGTCCTACGTGGTTCCAGCGACCGGTTCGGTGCTCGACCTGGCTGCGGCCAACTGGTCCACAGGACTCGGGGCGCTGTGCTTCTTCGTCGGCGCCCTGCTCTTGCTTCCACCCCGGCACGCCGCGGCGCCGGATAGAACATCCCTCGACACTTCCCTCAAGGAGGTATGACAATGGCGCAAGCCGACCTGTCGGAGCAACTCGAGGCCCTTGCAAAGGAGTACGGCAACCGCTTCCTGCTCGAGCCCGCACCGGACAACCAGCTGCCGGAGCACGGTATGCGTTCCGTCGATGCCATGCGGCTCATCGGCGAGGAGCTCGTGCTCGACGGGATTCCGCTGCGCAACCTGGCCACCTTCGTCACCACCTGGATGGAGCCCGAGGCGCAGCGGGTGATCGCGGAGAACCTGCACCGCAACTTCATCGACCACGCGGAGTACCCGCAGACCGCCGAGATCGAGCAGCGCTGCATCCGGATACTCGCCGACCTGTTCCACGCGCCGGGCGAGACGACTGGCGCCCGGACCCAGGGGTCGTCGGAGGCGATCATGCTCGGCGCGCTGTCGCTCAAGTGGAAGTGGCGCGCTCGCCAGGAGAAGGCCGGCAAGGACACCACCCGGCCGAACCTGGTGTTCGGCGGGGACGTGCACGTCGTCTGGGAGAAGTTCTGCCGCTACTTCGACGTGGAGCCGCGCATCATCCCGCTACAGAAGGACAAGTACACGATCGGGCCAGAGGACGTCGAGCCGCACGTGGACGAGAACACGATCGGCGTCGCCGCGGTGCTCGGGACGACATTCACCGGTCACGCCGACGACATCGTGGGCATCAACCAGCTGCTGCTGCGCCTCAAGGAGGAGCGCGGGCTCGACGTGCCGCTGCACGTGGACGGGGCGAGCGGCGGCTTCGTCTGGCCGTTCCTGTTCCCGCATTCCGAGTGGGACTTCCGTCTCGAGCAGGTGCGCTCGATCAACGTGTCGGGGCACAAGTTCGGCCTCGTCTACCCCGGCATCGGCTGGCTCATCTTCAGGGAGCGGAGTGACCTGGCTGAGGACCTTGTCTTCTACGAGAACTACCTGGGCAAGACCGACGCGACCTTCACGCTGAACTTCTCGACCGGCTCGGCGATGGTGCTCGCGCAGTACTACAACTTCGTCCGCCTCGGGCACGGGGGCTACCGCTACGTAATGGAGACGATGCAGCGGAACGCCCGCATGCTCGCCGAGCGGATCGAGGAGATCGGCCACTTCCGGCTGATCGGCAGCGAGGACGAGGAACAGCTCCCGCTCGTCGCCTTCCAGCTGGCCGAGGAGCGCAGCTACGACGAGTTCGACATCGCAGCCCAGCTCTCGGCGGAACGGGGCTGGATGCTGCCCGCCTACACGCTGCCGCCGAACGCGGACCACATCAAGATCATGCGGGCGCTCGTGAAGGAGACACTCGGCCACTCACTGGTCACGACGCTCGGCGACGACATCGCTCAGGCGTGCGCGACGCTCGACAAGAAGGGACGCGTGCACGAGTCCGAGCGCAAACGGGTCAAGACCAGCACCGGATACTGACCGGCAAATCATCCCGATCGGGTGAAGCGCCCCCCATGTCGATTGGGCGAAGCTCCTGTGAAAGACGATCGAAAGAGGGGAGTACTAGATGCGAGGCGCCGGTAGAGCCCTGTTCGCGGCAACGCTGCTGTTGATCGCAGGCACGCTCAACATCATCTATGGCATCGGAGCGCTGGACAGCGCGAACATCTTCACCAACGACACGAGGTACATCTTCACCAACCTCAACACCATGGGCTGGGTCCTGATCGTCCTCGGGGTGATTCAGCTCACCGGAGGCTTTTCCCTGTGGGTCGGCAATACATACGGCCGGGTCATCGGGATCATCGGCGGCAGCCTCGGTGCGATCGCGGCCCTGCTGTCGATCGGCGGCGCCTATCCGTGGTGGTCGCTGGGCATCTTCGTCCTGTGCGTGTGGATCGTCTACGGACTCTTCATCTACGGCGAGGACGAGCGGGCGCCGGCGCGCTGACCGCCGCGTTGTCTAGAAGACAGTCGCCCAGTCGTTCTTGACGCTGATCACGGTCCAGCCGTCGCCGGCGGCTTGGTCGAGCGCCTGCTCGGCTCCCGTCGTGTAGGCGAATTCGCGCTCGTCGTCGTCGTGCAGTACGAGCAGGCGCAGTGACGGCTTGTCGGGGTGCTGGGTGAAGTGCAGCATCGGCACGTCACCGTTTGAGTTGCCGGCCGCCAGCAGCGGCCGGCGGCCGGTGCGGCTCCAGATGCGGATCGGCTTCTGCGGACCGTCGTCGAGGTAGTCGGCCTCCGCCTTGCGCATGATCGTGCCGCCGCGCTCGTCGCTGGTGTACGCGAGCGCCGTGCTGCTGCCGATCACGCGCTCGCGCGGAATGCCGTACAGCTCCTGGCTGATGGGCCGCATGAAGTCGCGCCCGCCGCCCGATGCGATGTAGTTGCTGAACCCGTTGGCGGCCAGAAAGCCGAGCAGCTCGACCATGGGCGCGTAGGCGCAGTCGAGATACCCGCGGCCGAGCGTCGGATGCTGGGCGCTGCGCAGGAATTCGTCGGCTCGCGCCTCGAAGTCCTCCACGCTGATGCCCTCGTGCGCCGCCAAGACGCCGGCGGCCAGGATCTTCACATTGGTCTCGTCGCCCGCGTAGTGCTCTGTCATGACCGCGCCCATCCAGTCGTAGTCGCGCTCGTGGGCGGCCTTCCAGGGCTGGCGCTCGCGCAACGCCGGGTCCGCCTCGGCCATCTCCACGAGCCGGCGCAGGATGAAGTCGAGCTGGATCGGCATCGGCTTCTCGCACCAGAGCGTGCCGTCGTTGTCGAACACCGCCAGGCGGTCCTCGACCGGCACCGGCTCCGACCCGTCCTCGCCGCAGACGCGCGCGACGAAGTCGACGATCGCCCGCTTCGCCGGACCATCGCGCCAGCTCGACAGCTCGCTCACGGCGCCACCTGAGTCGCGTTCAGTTGTCCCATGAAGCGCACCGTACCGGCGCCACGTTCACCCGATCGGGGTGACGACGGTCTTCTCCTGGCAAGGTTCGATTGCTCCGACCAACCGCGGATAGGGAGCCAGGTGAGGACATGGACGAGGAGCGCGTAGGGATCGAGCTGATCGTTTCGGTGATCGCATGGTTCGCGGTGGTGCTCCTCGCGTTCTTCTTCGTCGGCGCGGTGGTGGGCGTGATCGCGATCCTGCTCGGCGCCGTCCTCTTCATATGGTGGCTCGTGAGGGCCATCCGAGCGCCGGAGAAGGGGCAATGAGCGAACGGCAAGCCGGCGGGGAAACGCCTGGACTGATGCACGTCCCTGCCGTCCACACCGAGCCGCATGACAGCGGCCGGGGCTGGATGGCCTTTGCCGGCGTCATGCTGCTGATCGGCGCCGCCTTCAACGCGGTCTACGGGTTCGCCGCGATCTTCAACGACGACTACCTGGCCGAGGAGGAGTTGCTCTACGGCACCGTCTCGGTCTGGGGTTGGGTGGCGATCGGCTTCGCGGTGATCGGCGTGATCACCGCCCTGCTGCTGTTCGCCGGCAACTTCTGGGGCGCGATGTTGGGGATCGTCATCGCCGGCGTGAACGCAATCGTGCACGTGATGGCAATCGGCGCACATCCCCTATGGTCGGTGATCGTGATCGCGGTCGACGGCCTGATCATCTACGGGCTCACGGTCCACGGGCTGAGACGATGATCCGCGCGCGTCTGCGTGGCCGCAGTACGGAGGACGAGAGGAGAAGGCGGAGGAGTTCATCGAGGTCGATCCGGCCGAGCTGACCGGCCTGTTCACGACGCCGCACTGGCTCCGCGACCTGGGCTTGACCGCATGGCTGCTCGTGGGCGTGACCCTGCTCCTGGTGGGGGTGGTGTGGCTCCTGGCGCTCACCGACACGATCGTGATGCCGCTGATCACCGCCGCGGTTGTCGCGGCCGTCGCGTCCCCGCTCATTGCCTGGCTCCGTCGCCACGGCGTTCCCCGCGGACTCGCCGCGGCGCTGCTGATGCTCTCGCTGGTCCTGCTGGGTGTTGCACTCGTCGTAATCATCGTCGGCGGCATCACCAGCCAGAGCGGTGATATCAACGGGCAGCTCTCGGACGCCAAGAACACGATCGAGGGCTGGCTCAAGGACCTCGGGGTCGACTCCGACACGGCGAAGAACGCGAAGGACGACGCCAGCCAGTCGGTCAGCACGAGCGTCAGCACCCTGCTCAACGGCGTCGTGTCCGGCATCGAGGAGCTCTCGGGGCTCGCCTTCTTCCTCGCGCTGACCGCGCTCAGCCTCTTCTTCCTACTCAAGGACGGACCGGTGATACGCGAGTGGGCGGAACGCCACGCGGGCGTCCCGGTGCCGGTGGCCCACACGGTCAGCGGGCGCGTGCTCCAGTCGCTGCGCGGCTACTTCTTCGGGGTCACGATCGTGGCCGCTTTCAACGCAGTGGTGATCACGCTCGGGGCGCTGATACTGGGAGTCCCGCTCGTGGGAACGATCGCGGTCGTCACGTTCCTGGCCGCCTACATCCCCTATTTGGGCGCGTGGAGCGCGGGCGCTTTCACCGTGTTGGTTGCGCTGGGAGGGGCCGGCACCGACGCGGCAATCGGGATGGCGGTGATTCAGTTGCTGGCAAACGGGCTCTTGCAGCAGATGGTCCAGCCGATCGCCTATGGCGCGGCGCTCGGCATCCACCCCCTCGCCGTCCTCGTGGTCACGATCGCCGGCGGCTGCCTCTTCGGCGCGGTGGGCCTGATCCTGGCTGCGCCGCTCACCTCGGCCGTGACACGGATCACCGCGGACCTTGCGCGAGCACGCGAGGAGGCCGCCGGCGAGGAAACCCAGCCGCCGGGCGAGGACGAGGCGCCGCCGGCGGCGGGCGCAGGCCCCGTTCCCCAGCCCGCGCTCTAGGTCGGCCCGCGCACGCGCGCGCCGAGCCTGGCCGCCCATGCGCGCACGCCCTTGAAGGAGTCGCTCCGCTTTGCGTCGGGAAACTCGCGGGCGGTCTGGCGGCGCAGCGCCTCGACGCCGAGGGCGAGCAGGCCGATCAGCGCGAGCGCCGGCACGACCTGCCGCAGCGCCGGGGTGGGTGCCCACGCGAGCAGTGCGAGCACGACCACGCCGAACACGCCCCAGGCCCAGCGCGGCTCACGCAGATAGGGCGCGAGCTGGCGGCGGATTCCCACGGCCCATCCGGTCGGCCCGGCGAGCCAGGCGGCGATCACGATCACCGCTCCGTAGGCGATCGCCGCCTCGGCTGCCTGTCCCAGGAACGAGGTGCCCACATCCCACGCATCCTCCGCCGCCGGCCGCACGGACTCTGTGGTGGCGAGCGCGTTCACGACCTGGTCCCCCGCCAGCGCGGCAGCCACGAGAGCGCCGGCCCCGGCGAACAGCAGGCCGATTCCGCAGGCGCGGAGTGCCTCGCGCCGCCGTCCGCGCGCCAGGTAGACCCCCAGCGCGAACAGGGCGAGCGCCAGGACAATCAGGACGATCGGCAGCGCCTTGAGGAGCCAGAGGACGTCCTGGGCCAACGCGAGCTGGTCCGACTGCAGGAGGACGATCTGGCTGGCCGAGGCCGGCAATCGCTGCTCGACCCGTCCGCCGACGCCGAGATTGCTCTGCGTCTGGCTGAAAAGGGCCTTGAGGTCGAGCGTGACGTTCCCGCCCGAGGTCGACAGCGCGTCGCCGCCGCCCTCGATCGCCTGAACCAACCGGAGCTGTGCGCGCCGGTTCGCTTCCTCCCAGAGGCTCTGCGGCCTCGGCCGTTGGAGCAGGCGGTTCGCCGCGTCCTCCGCAAGGCTTCGCAGCCCCCCGGCGGCCGGACCCGCCAGGACGGCAGCGCGCTGGGGTGTCAGGACCTCCTCGAAGACCTGTTCGAGTTCGCTCTGCACGTCCACGTTCGCGTACAGCTCGTCGACCAGGAAGCTCGCTATCTGCGTGCGTATCGCTTCCCGCTCGAGCAGTTCGCTGCTTGTCTGGGCCCAGTTGTCCGTGTCGAGCAGTTGGCGATTCGCCCAGAGCGCGAAGATCGCGAGGAAGGCCAGGATCGACGCGATCACGATCAGCCCGATCGCGACGCGTTGCCGGCCCCGCCCGGACTCCGTCGCCTCGACCGGCTCGGCGTTTGCGTCTGCGGTCATTCGCCTGCCGGCTCCACAAGGCCGGCCGCGCGAGCGCGGTCGACGGCCTTGCCCCGAGACGAGACCCCGAGCTTGCGGTAGATGCCTCGTGCGTGGGTCTTGACGGTGTTGGGCGACACGTACAGGCGCTCGGCTATCTCGCGGAACGAGAGGTGGCTCGGCAGGTGATGGAGCACCCGGAGCTCGGCTGCGGTGAGGACCCAGTCCGCACCCTCACCCGAATCCAGGGCCAGGTCGACCCGCCCGATCGCCTGATCGAGCCAGAGCCGGAGCTCGGGCGCGTCCGGTACCCGGCGAGAGGCCCGGGTGGCCTGTTCGAGTAGCTCCGCGGCTGCCGCCGCCCCGCTCAGGCGAAGCGTCGCGCGCGCGGCCACGATGCAAAACTCGACCTCGTACCACGGGCTCGGATCGGTGATCCTCGCGAGCAGCCGAAGTGCGTGCCGCAGGTCGGCGGCCGCCTCGGCGACCTGCCCGTGCTGCGCGCGCAGCTCCGCGGACACCGCCAGAACCATTGCCGCCGTCGGGCACTCTTCCAGGCCGCAGCGGCCGATCTGCGCCCGGGCCCGCCCAGCGAGGACGGTCGCTCGCTCGTGGTCGTCGTCGCCTGCCGCGAGGAGCGCGAGCTGAGCGAGGCAGAGGGCCTGCACCAGGGGGGCCGGCACGGCGGCGAGGTGGGCACCTTCCTCGAGCAGGTCCCGTGCCTCGTCCGCATGGCCCGTGAGGTGACGTGAGACACCGTGGAGAAGCAGGCAGAGCGGACGCCAGGGGCTGCCACCACCGAGCAGCTCGTCGGCGCGGGCTGCGTCCGCGCCCATCTCGCTGACTCCGCGCCGGCCGATCACGGCCTGCATCACGGCCACGCCCGCCCGCACGACATCGCTCCGATCCGGGACGCTGCGCGCCAGCGTCGTCCAGCGCCCAGCCTCGTACAGGTCACCCTGGGCCAGCGACGTGGCGGCCGCCACCAGCGCGAGGAGGGGTGTGTTGGCCAGCTCCTCGTCGGTGAAGCGATCGAGCCAGGCCCAGATCTCGCGATGCTGCCCGCGGGCCACCTGGTGCAGCGCTCTGTCCCACAGGAGGGTCCCCGCGCGCTGGACGTCACCCCCGTCGATGGCATGGCCGATCGCGCGCTCCGCGTCCCCGTTGGCGGCGTACCAGGCGCTCGCGCGCATGTGCAGTACCGGCTCGTGCTCGGGCTCGCGCCGGCGCAGCTCCGCTCGCAGCACGGCGCCGAACAGCTCGTGGTAGCGATAGCTCGTCTCGCGCCGGTCGAGCGGTGTGAGCATGACGTTCGCGCGCGCCAGGCGGGCGAGCATGTCGGCCGAGTCGTTTCGTCCCAGGAGCGCGTTGCACGCCGGCGCCGACAGCGGGTCGAGCACGGACGTCCTCGTGACGAACTCGAGTTGCGCCCGCGGGAGACCCGAGAGGAGCTCCTCTCGGGCGTACTCGGTCACCAGGCGGTCGTCGCCCGCAAACGCCTCTACGTCGGCGGCGCCGGCGCCCTGTTCGCGCAGGGAGAGTGCCGCGAGCTGGAGGCCGGCCGGCCAGCCCTCGGTGCGGCGCACGAGCGTGAGCACCTGCTCGGGTGGCAGCGCGACACCCGCCAGCTGCAGGAGAGCGGAGGCCTCCGAGCGGGTCATGGCGAGTTCCCCGGTGCGGAGCTCGACCGAGTTGCCGTGCGCGCGCAGCCGTCCTACCGGCAGGACGTCGTCGCTGCGCGAGGCGAGCGCCAGCTGCAGGCCCGCGCCACACGCCCGCGAGATCGTCGTCACGACCTGTCGAGACTCGCGCGACCGGATCACCTGGACGTCGTCCAGCACCAGTACGGCCGGGCGCTCCCTGCGACACAGGCCGCGGACGAGGCGTCTGAGCGCCACTGCCGTCGCAGCGGGCCCCTCGGACCCCAGCGCCTCGCGCACATCCCAGCCGACCGGCTCGACGGAGTCGAGCGCGAGCACGATCGCCGACAGCAGCGTCCGAGGGTCGTTGTCCTCGGCATCGAGCTTGACCCACGTGAAGGCGCGCCCGTCGCAGGCTTCCCACTCGGAGAGGACGGTCGTCTTTCCGTAGCCGGCCGGCGCGACAACGAGGGCCACCGGCAGCTCGCGGGCATCCATCAGCCTCCGGACGAGACGCTGACGCGGCACGAGCCCCGCGCTTAGCGGAGCAGGCCGGCTCGCGAGCTCGAGCGGGTTGGTCTCGGCGCCGGGGGCGCTGACCGGTACCGCCAGGGCCTGGGCCACGGCGCGGAGGCTCGCAGCGCCACGCGCGCGCCGCAATGGCGCCCGCAGGTATGTGCGGGTGCGGCTGACTCCCCCGTCAAGACGCTGAGCGCGAGCAGGGGTAGTCGGCTTCCCATCGAAAGTACGGCCAGTTTCTTCGTCGAGGACCAGCGCTTCATCATCAGCGACCTCAGCACCTGGGGCTGGATCGTGCTGATCATCGGCGTGCTGCAGCTGTTCGCGGCCTTCTCGATCTGGTCCGGCGGTGCGTACGGGCGCTGGGTCGGAATCATCACGGCTGGACTCGGCTCGATCAGCGCGCTGCTGTCGATTCCGGGTTTCCCCCTCTGGTCGCTTTGCGTGTTCTTCCTCAGCGTGCTGGTGGTCTACGCGCTCGCCGTCTACGGGGGTCAGCCCAGCACCCGCTCCGAGACCCGCGGCACGGCGCCGATGTGAGCTTCACCCAGATCGGATGACGCCGGGGCGGCAGGCGCCCCCTAGCGTCTCCTGAGTGGGTCAGCCCACGTCTGAAACGCGGAGGCGGGATTCGCCGAGTGTTGGAGTGCTCGGAGTCGACGACCAGGTCGTGTTCCTCGACGTCGCCCGCGAAGTGGTGGCGGCCACTCCGGGCTTCAGCTGGGTGGGCGGCGCGAGCTCCGGCGAGGAGGCGCTCGCGGCAATCGATCAGCTCGAGCCGGAGTTCGTGCTCCTCGACGTCCGCATGCCCGGAATGGACGGCATCGAGACCGCTCGCCGGATCTCCGACCGCCATCCGGACGTCGTGGTGGTGCTGATATCGATCGAGGAGAGTCCCGTAATCAGCGCGGCGATCGAGGCGTCCGGCGCTGCGGCTCTGGTCCCCAAACAGGAGTTCGGTCCGGCGATGCTGCGCCGGTTGTGGCAGACGCATAGGAGGCCCTAGGAGGATGCGACCGGGATGTTCCCGATCACAGCGGTGCCGGCCCCGGGGCTGGAGCGAATGTCGAGGTTTCCGTCGACGGCCGCCATCCGGTCGCGCATGTTCATGAGGCCGTCGCCCGGCTCGACGTCCTCCACGAGGAACCCGGGGCCGTCGTCGCGCACCTCGAAGCGGAGATCGCCGTTGCGGCTGAGCGCGATCGAAACCGAGCTCGAATCGGGCGCGTGCTTGGCCACGTTCTGAAGCGCCTCTATGCAGCAGAAATAGGCGGCCGTCTCGATCTCATCCGCGTATCGGTCCGAGCCGTCGACGTCCACGGTGGTGGGGAGCGGCGACTGGAGCGCGGCGGTGCGGAGCGCGTCGGAGAGCCCTCGCGCCGCCAGCAGTGATGGATAGACCCCCGCGGCGAGGGACCTGAGCTCGTCGAGGGCGGCCTCGATCTCTCCGCCCAGCCGGTGGACCATGCTCCGGGCCCGAGCCGGGTCCTCGCTCAGCATCTCCTCCGCGAGCTCGAGCCGAATTCGCAGCGCCACGAGGCGCTGCTGGCCGCCATCGTGAAGATCGCGCTCAATGCGGCGCCGTTCGTCGTCAGCTGCGGCCAGAATGCGGGCCCGCGACTCGCGCAGCTCGGTCAGCGAGCTCTCCACCCGGGCGGCCAGGCGCCGGTTGTCGTCCCAGACGAACGCGTACGCCCCCACGGCCTCGACGAACGGGCTCTGTTCGCTGAGTCCGGCGTCGTGGACGACCGCCCCCACCGGCTGGTCGCCGTCGAAGATCAGCGTCGCGCGCCGGTCGGAGCGAAGGGGTGGCAAGGGGACCGGCCTCCCATCGACGTCGACCCAGCCGTCGCCTGCCTGCGGCCGCCAGAAGGCCAATTCGACCGTTGGATCGCTCAGAGTGGCTGCGATCAGTTCGCGCCGCCGTGCGTGATCCTCGAGGCCGGGGAGGCCACGGGCCAGCCCCACGAGGCAGTCCGCGATATGGAGGCGCCATCGGAACAGGCCGACCAGGAACCCGATGCAGATCGCCGGCAAACCGAGCGCGACAACCGCCGTGACGGTGACCACGGCCGAATCGTCTGCTCCCGTTCCCCGCAGGGCGATTCCGACCGCGACTGCGAGCGTCCTGAGTATCGCGAAGGCGAGGACGGGCACCAGCGTCCTGCGCAGCAACCGAGTGGCCCGGCGGATGCGATCGGCAAGGCGAAGGACGACGGCGAGGAGGAGCGCGACCGCGAGCAGCTCGCGCAACGGCACGACGACGTCGTCCAGGAACGCCGGCTCCGAGTTCACCACCATGAAGGCGTTCGCGGGGCACTCGGCCTCGCAAGTCGAGAACTCCGACGGCGTCGGAAACGACTCCGCGATCAGCGCGGTCGGCACAAACAGGACCGCGACCAGCGCGATCGCCGCGGTCGCGAGCCTGCGGTCGATGCGGGTCGTAAGGCGGCCCGACGGAAACGCGAGGATCAGGTAGAGCAGGCCGGCCTCGACGAGCCAGCCGGAAACACGGCCGATGCTGTAGAGGACGTCGTTGCCGGAGCTGGACAGCGCCGCGAGAAACCAGCCTCCGCCGGCCAGCACGAGCAACCGGCCGAAGCGCGCATGCGTGCCCTCTCGCCAGGCGTACAGGCCGACGGCGATCGGGGTCGCGACTATGAGCGCCTGGCGTTCCGCAAGGGCGACCTCGTGAGGCATGTCGCCGGTCAGGGCGACGACGGCCGCCAGGCCGGCAAGGAGCGCACCCGCAGCTGCTATCGCGAGCAGCGCGGGCGTGCTAACGCGACCCGGCTGGGTCGCCGCAGGGGAGCCTTCGGAGTCCAAGTGCATCCGTGCAGAGCCGGCAGGTTGCGGCGCCCGGAAACGGTACGGCATTCTTCGCCCCGATGATCCGGGTGATCCTTGGAGAGGACAGCTTCATCGTCCGCGAAGGGCTGCGCGAGCTCCTCGCGTCGCACCCTGAGGTGGAGGTGGTGGCCGCTTGCGGCGACCTGGACGAACTGCTCGAGGCCGTCGGCGAGCTGAACCCCGACGTCGTCATGACCGACATCCGAATGCCCCCGACCAACACCGACGAGGGCATTCAGGCCGCGGCCCGTCTACGCGAGTCCCATCCGCACGTGGGCGTGGTCGTGCTCAGCCAGTACTCGCACGCCGGCTATGTGCTCGCACTCCTCGACTCGGGCTCCGACGGCCGCGCCTATCTCCTGAAGGAGCGGGTGAGCGACCTGCGGCAGCTGACCGGCGCCATCGAGGCGGTGGCCGCAGGCGGGTCCGTCATCGACCCGAAGATCGTCGATGTCTTGGTCGCGGCCCGGACGCGGGCGGGCAATTCTCCCCTCGCCGGCCTCACCGAACGCGAGCGCGCCGTGCTCGCCGAGATCGCCCAGGGCAAGAGCAACGTGGCCATCGCGGAGTCGCTGCAGCTGTCGACGCGCGCGGTCGAGAAGCACACCCACTCGATCTTCACGAAGCTGGGCCTGGTGGGATCCGCGGAGGTGAGCAGGCGCGTCAAGGCGGCCCTGCTGTTCCTCGCGGAGGGCGAGGAGGCCTCGGTGTAGCCTGGCGGCCTCGCCTTACGAGCCCAGGATGCGGGCCTTCTCGGCGGCGAACTCCTCCTCCGTGAGGATCCCCTGATCCTTCAGGTCGGCCAGATCCTTGAGCTGCTGCACGCGGTCCTCACCGCCACCCGCAGGTGCAGCCTGTGGCGGGGGTGCGTACTCCTGCGGCGGCGGCGCGTCCTGGGGCGGCGCCTCCTGTTCGGCCCATTTGTTGGCCTGGCGCCGGCTCACGCGGTTGGAAACTGCGGTCGCTGTGCCGGCGACGACGGCGGTGCGTGCCATGCCCCGAAGCAATCCTGGCATTTGGTGGTCCTTTCCGTTCAGGCCGCCGCATCGGCAGCGTCGAGAGCCTCCATCAGGTCCTGCACGGGAATGCGTTGGTTGTCGATCACGATGCCGCCGTTGCGGCGCACCGCGGCGGCGAAGGGCGCCGCCCAGCGGTTCTCGTAGACGATCATCACAGCGGCGCTACCGGGCTCGATTGCCTCGGCGGCGGTCGCGACGTCGTCCTCGCCGAGCAGCCCCGAGGAGGCGCCTTCGAACAGCTTGAAGTCTCCAACTCTGTCGGGCTCGAGGTCTGTCGCCTCGAATCCCGAGAACGTGCCGTCCTCGTTCTGCATCACGAACAGGACGTCGAGCACCCGGATGATCCCGCGCTCGACCAGGTCCATGACAATCGGAACAGCTTCGCCGGTCATCGGGGCGTCGGCCGGATATGCGATTACGACGATGTCGACCGGGCCGAGTTCCTCGTTCTGAGCTTCCATCCATGCCTCCGTTCGTCGGCCGTACTGCCTGCGAGCGTGGCGGACTCTAACCGAGTTGCCGCCGGCCCATCTCACCCGGTCAGGGTGAACCGTCGGCCAGGAACATCAGCGTCGCCTTCACCCGCTTCGACACGTCCTCGGACTCGGCGAGCCCGAGCTTCGTGAAGATTGAGTTGACGTGCTTCTCGACTGCGCGCTTGGTCAGCACGAGCGATTCCGCGATCGCCTTGTTGTTCTTCCCCGCCGCCATCTCGGCGAGCACGTCCCGCTCCCGGGGCGTGAGCTCGGCCAACGGCGAGCGCGCGGCTCGGGCCTTGCCCTCCACGAGCAGCTCGACGATCTTGGGGTCGACGACCGAGCCGCCATGCGCCACGGCGTCGATCGCGGACACCAGCTGGCCACGGTCGTGTATCCGCTCCTTCAACAGGTAGCCGCGGCGGTCGGAGCCGCCTTCGAGCAGCGCCAGGACGTATGGCGGCTCGGCGTACTGGCTGAGCACGACGACGCCGGTGGCCGGCCGCTGCTCTCGCAGCTGCTCCGCGAGGCGGATGCCCTCGTCTGTGTTCGAGGGGGGCATCCGAATGTCGGTCAGGACCACGTCGGGGCGATCGCGTTCGACCGCCGCGAGTACGGCCTCGACGTCGCCATAGGCGGCGACCACGTCCACGCTCGGCGAAGCCGCGAGCAGCTGCACGAGCCCCTCGCGCACGATCAGGCTGTCCTCGGCGACGACTACGCGGATCGCCACGGCGCGGGTCTCAGAGCGCGAAGCCGCCGGTGAACGGCTCGCCCGCGGGCTCGTCGACCAGCTCGTGCAGGCGCTTGATCTCGTCGGGCGCCATCGTGTAGCCGTGCTCCGGGCCGGGGTAGCGGCGCGCGCGCACCTCCGCTGCGAACTCGGCGACGCCCTTGATCATCGCCTCGCGCACGTTCCCGTAGCGCTTGACGAAGCGCGCCGCGTGCCCGTCGTAGATGCCGAGCAGGTCGTGGAACACGAGCACCTGGCCGTCGGTGGCCGGCCCCGCGCCGATGCCGATCACCGGCACTCGCATGCGCGGCATGATCTCCTCGGTGAGCGGGCTCGGGATCGCCTCGAAGACGATCGAGAAGCAACCGGCGTCCTGCAGCGCCACGGCGTCGTGCAGCACCTCGAGCGCGCGCTCGGCCGTGCGGCCCTGCGAGCGGTACCCGCCGAGCGCCGTCGCGGTCTGGGGGGTGAGCCCGACGTGGCCCATCACGGGGATTCCCGCGCTCACAATGGCGCGGGCGCGCTCCACGGTGCTGCCGCCGCGCTCGAGCTTGACCGCATCGCAGCCCGCCTCCTTGACGAAGCGCTGGGCGTTGTGGATTGCCTCCTCGTTCGACGCCTCGTAGGAGCCGAACGGCATGTCGCCCACCAGCAGCGGCGTCGAGAGGCCGCGCCGCACCGCCGCCGCGAGCATGAGCAGCTCGTCGAGCGTCACGGGCACCGTCGAGGGGTAGCCGAGCACCGTCATCGCGCCGGAGTCGCCCACGAGCACCACGTCCACGGCGGCCTCCTCGGCCACCTGGGCGCTCGGGTAGTCGTAGGCCGTGACCATCGCGATCGGCTCCCCGAGTGCCTTCTTCTCGGCGAGCTTGGACAGGGTCACGGTGGGCCGCTTGGCCGGCGGCGCACTGGCTGTCGGGCGATGGCTCATGTCTGGTTGCTCCTGTCTCCCTCGGCGGCGCCGAGGATCACGTTGTCTATCAGCCGCGCAGCTCCGATGCGCGCGGCCACTGCCAGCAGCGTCGACCCGTTCACCCGCTCCACGGGCGCCAGGTCGGTCATGGAACGAAGCTCGAGGTAGTCCGGCTCGACGCCCGCCCGGTCGAGCTCGGCGCGCGCGGCGCGCAGCACCGCGGCGGCGTCGCGCTCGCCGAGCGCCACGGCGGACTCCGCGGCGCGCAGTGCCCGGCTCAGCGCCAGCGCGCGCTCGCGCTCCACGCTCGAGAGGTAGGCGTTGCGCGAGCTGAGCGCAAGCCCGTCGGGGTCGCGTACGGTCGGGCAGACATCGATCCGCACCGGTATGTCGAGGTCACGCACCAATTTGCGGATCACGAGCGCCTGCTGCGCGTCCTTCTGGCCGAAGTAGGCGACGTCAGGCCCGACCATGTTGAGGAGCTTGGTGACGATCGTGGCTACGCCCGCGAAGTGGCCGGGGCCGCGCCGGCGGGGGTCGCCGTCGAGGACGTCGCTGAGGCCGCCGACGGTGACCGTGGTTGCGAAGCCGTCGGGGTACACGTCGCCGAGCGCCGGCACGAACAGCAGGTCGACGCCCTCCGCGACGGCCAGCTCGGCGTCGTGCCGCTCGTCGCGCGGGTAGGTGGCGAAGTCCTCGCTGGGCGCGAACTGGGTCGGGTTGACGAACAGGGAGACGACCACCACGTCGCAGTCCCGGCGGGCACGCCGCATGAGCGAGAGGTGGCCCTCGTGAAAGGAGCCCATCGTCGGCACGAGCCCGATCGTGCGTCCGGCGCGGCGCTCCGGAGCCAGCGCCTCGCGCAGCGCGGCCACGTCGCGCACGGTTCTCATGCGGGTGCCTCGCGGCGGGCGAGCGAGTGCGTGTGGCGAACCAGCTCGTCGAACAGGTCGAGGAGATGGGGGGCCACCTCCTCGACGGCGGCGCGCTGCGCCTCGACGGTGGCGTGGTCGCCGCGGGCGATCGGGCCCGTCAGCGCCCCCTCGGGGCCGTGCTCGGCGAGGTTCTCCACCGTGCGCCGGAGCAGCGGTATGAACAACGCCCGCGCCTCGTGAGGCTCGAGGCCGGCCCCGGCGGCGATGCTCTCGGCGGCCGCCTGGAGCGTGACCATGAAGTTCGAGGCGACCGAGGCGGCGGCATGGTAGGCGGCGCGGCCCTCGTCGTCGATCTCGAACGGCGTCATGCCGAGGCGACGGGCGAGCGAGACGGCGAAGCCGGAGCGCGGCCTTCGTCGAGCCGGCGACCGCGCAGCCTGCCCCGGTGAAGGCGGCGCCCGGCGCCGGTCCGTCCGGCGCGCGCTCCGCGAACGTCTGCAGGGGGTGGAAGCCGAACAGCGCCGCGCCCGCCTCCGCGGCCGGTGCCAGCGCGGACAGCGGGGTCGCCCCGCTCGTGTGGCCCACGAGCGGCGCCGCGCCGGCCGCGACCGCGGCCGCCGCCGCGATCTCGCCGTCAGGGACGCAGATGATCACGGCCCGGGAGGTGCCGGGCACCTCGCCGCGGCCGAGCGGTCCCTCGACCTCGACGCCCGCCTCGGAGAGCGCTGCCGCCAGCGCCGTGCCGAGCCGGCCGGCTCCGATGACGGCGATGCGGCCCGCCCTGCTCACGCCGGCGAGCGGTTCTTGACTGTCGATCTGTGGGTGCATTGCCCCTGCCAGGTCCACTCCTGAGGTCGGTAGCGGCCAGCAGCGCAAGGATACCCGTGAGGCTCTCCGTCGACGGCGGTCCGTAGGCTTGGGGTCCATGCATTCTCGACCCGCAGCGGAGCGGCGCGAGGATCTCGTCGCCCTCTACCGCGAGGCGTCCGGCTGCGTCCGCTGCCCGCTCCACCAGGGCCGCAACCGGGTGGTGTTCGGGAACGGGAACGCGGACGCCGACCTGATGTTCGTAGGCGAGGGCCCGGGCCAGCAGGAGGACATCCAGGGCCTGCCCTTCGTGGGCCGCGCCGGAAAGCTGCTCGACCAGCTGCTCGAGGAGATCGGGCTGTCGCGCGGCGAGGTGTGGGTGACCAACGTCGTGCGCTGCCGCCCACCGGGCAACCGCGACCCGCAGCCGGAGGAGATCGCTGCCTGCCGCTCCTACACCGACCGCCAGATAGAGCTGATCGAGCCGCGGCTGATCTGCAGCCTCGGCAAGTTCGCGATGCAGGTGCTCACGCGAACCAATCGCGGCATAACCGCGGTCCACGGGAAGCCCGAGGTGCACGAGCTGGGAGGGCGGACGATGCGCGTCTACCCGCTCTTCCATCCTGCCGCGGCGCTGCGTTCGACGAAGACCCTCGAGGACCTCCGGGAGGCGTTCGCCCGCATCCCGGCGCTGCTCGACGAGCCGCCTCCGGTGCCGATCGGAGCGGTTGCCCCGCCCGCGCTGGCAACGGTCGCGGAGCCGGACCCGCCGCAGATGGACCTCTTCGGCTGAGCTCGCGGGGACCGGGTTGGAGCGCGAGACCCGCTCGGCGGAGGAGACGGAGGCCGCGGGCGCGGAGCTGGCCGCGCGGCTCGCCCCGGGTGACGTGGTGCTCGTGAAAGGCGAGCTCGGCAGCGGCAAGACCACCTTCGTTCGCGGCGCGGCCCGGGCGCTCGGGGTGGAGGGACCGGTGACGAGCCCGACGTTCACGATCGGACACGTGCTCGAGGGCCGCCCCGATGTGGCCCACCTCGACCTCTACCGGCTCGGCTCGCTCGCGGGCGAGGACCCTGCGCTGCTCGACGACTACCTCACCCCCGATCGCGTGGCATTCCTCGAGTGGCCCGAGGCCGCGGAGCCGGCACTCGACCGCGTGGCCGCGCGCGTGCGCCTCGAGCACCTGGGGGAGGACCGGCGCCGGATCACGATCGAGTGAGCCTGCTGGGCTTCGACACCTCGACGTCGGCGTCGAGCGCCTGCGTCCTGCGCGCCGACGGCGAGGCGTTCGAGGTCCTGCCGCCGCCGGAGCGGCTGGCGGGGCGTCCCGCGCACGCGAGCGAGCTGATGCCGGCCGTTGCGGAGGTCATGGACGCGTCCGGCCTCGGCTGGGGCGAGCTGCGGGCGATCGCCGTCGGGGTGGGGCCGGGCGCCTTCACCGGGCTACGGATCGGAGTCGCGACTGCGCGTGCCCTCGCCGCGGCGAACGCGCTGCCGCTGCGCCCCGTGTCCTCGCTCGCGGCGCTCGCCGCCGGGATCGACGACGAGCTGAGGCTGGCCGTGATCGACGCCAAGCGTGGCGAGGTGTTCGCGGCTCTCTACGGCCCCGAGGGCGCGCTCTTCGCGCCCGCTGCGCTGCGGCCCGAGGCGCTCGCCGAACAGGTGAGGGCGGGCGGCTTCGACCCGCTGGCCGTGGGAGACGGCTCGGTACGATTTCGAGGGGCGCTCGAATCGGCCGGTATCCGCGTGGCGCCGGACGACGCGGGCGCACACGTGGTTCGCGGCCTCCACATCTGCCGGCTGGCGCAGGGGGTGGGCGACGAGCCGCCGGAGGCAGTTCTTCCCGATTATCTGAGAGCACCGGACGCCAAGCCGCAGTGACCGAGCCCGAGATTCGTCAACTCACCTACGCCGACCTCCCGCAGGTCATCGCGATCGAGCGGCGGGCGTTCCCGACGCCCTGGTCACTGGCGATGTTCGTGCTCGAGCTGTCCAAGCCGTCCGGCATCTGCCTGGCCGCGCTCGTCGAGGGGAGGATGGTCGGCTACCTGGTCTGCTCGCGCTACGACACGGTCTGGCACCTCATGAACGTCGCCGTCGACCCCAGCGTCCAGCGCCGCGGGATCGGCAGCGCATTGCTCGAGCGGCTGTTCGAGCTCGCCGACAGGCCGAGCGAGCAGTACACGCTCGAGGTCCGGACCTCGAACGACGAGGCCATCCGTCTCTACGAGCGCTTCGGCTTCCGGGCCGCCGGGCGCAGGCGCGCCTACTACCACGACAACCGCGAGGACGCGCTCATCATGTGGAGGACGGCGCCCGAACGCGCCACCGCGTGATCCTCGCGATAGAGACGAGCTGCGACGACACGTGCGCGGCCGTCGTGAGCGAGGACGGCGAGATCCGCTCGAATGTAGTTGCGTCGCAGGGGCTCCTGCACGCCCGCTACGGCGGCGTCGTGCCGGAAATCGCCTCGCGGCACCACCTCGAGCTGATGGACGCCGTGACGGCGGACGCGCTCGAGCGCGCGGGCGTCCGGCTCGACGGGATCGGGACGGTCGCGGTCACGCACGGTCCCGGCCTGATCGGTGCGCTGCTCGTGGGGCTCTCGTCGGCCAAGGCACTCGCGGCGGTGCGCCGGCTGCCGCTCGTCCCGGTCGATCACCTGCACGGGCATGTGGTGGCGAGCACGCTCGGGGCTGAGCCGGTGGAGGCCCCGTATCTGTGCCTGGTGGCGAGCGGCGGCCATACCTTCCTCGCGCGCGTGGACGATCCGGCGGGCTACACGGTGCTCGGCCAGACGCTCGACGACGCCGCCGGCGAGGCGTTCGACAAGGGGGCGCGCCTGCTCGGGCTCGGATACCCCGGCGGCCCGGCCCTCGACCGCCTGGCGCGCGGGGGCGACCCTGAGGCGTTCGACTTTCCCCGCAGCGCGCCAGGTGAGCTCGACTTCAGCTTCAGCGGCCTCAAGACGGCGCTGCTGTACCGGATCCGCGACCTCGGCGGGCGCGCCGAGAGCCGCGCCGCGGACCTGGCCGCCTCCTACCAGCGGGCAATCGTCGACGCGCTCACGGCCCGCACGCGCGACGCGCTCGACCGCGAGGGGCTCGAGCGCCTGGCGATCGGGGGCGGCGTGGCCTCGAACTCGGAGCTGCGGGCCGCCGTGCGCGAGCTCGGCGTGCCCGTGTGGGTGCCGCCGGTCGAGCTCTGCACGGACAACGCCGCGATGATCGCCGGCGCGGCGCGCTTTCTGGAGCCGATCGCGTATCCGGACTACCTCGGCCTGGACGCGAGCGCAAGGCTCGCCTGAGCTCAGGCCAGCCGGGACTCCTCGAGGTCGAGGTCCCGCTCGATCCTCCGGCGCACCTCATCCGAGATGTCGAGCGCGTTGCGCATCGCGACCAGCTCCTCGCGCTGGGCGTCGTACAGCTCGTGCATCAGCCGTATGAAGGCGTCCGACCGGTCCTCGAAGTCCTCGTCTCCGTCGGTGCGGGCGGTGAAGCGGCGACGGCGGTAGTCGTAGAGCGCGCGCACTCGGCCGAGCGTCTCGTCTCGCAGCCAGTCCTCGCCCTCGAGCTCCTCCAGCCGCGCGAGCGCTGCCTCGGCCACCCGCACCCTGGCGGCGATCTCCTCACGCTCCTCCTCGCCGTCGTCCACCACTCCGAGGCGCCTGATCAGGGGGCCGAGCGTCAGCCCCTGGCCGACGAGCGTCACGAGGATGACGAAGAAGGCGAGGAAGATGATCAGGTCCCGTTCCGGGAACGGAGCACCGCTGTCGGTCCTGAGCGGGACCGCGAGCGCCGCGGCGAGCGCGACGGCACCGCGCATGCCGGCCCAGCCGACCACGATCCGCTCGCGCGGCCCGACGCGCCGCGCCCTCTGGGCGGCGCGCCGGTCGATCGCCCGCAGCAGGTAGGTGACGGTGAACCCCCAGGCCATCCGGACGACGATCACGGTTGTGCTCACGAGCGCTCCCCAGAGGATGAGCTGGCCGGCCGACTCGCCACTCAGGTCGTCGATGATGTTCGGCAGCTGCATGCCGACGAGCAGGAAGAGCACGGCGTTCAGCAGGAAGGTGAGGATCTCCCAGACCGAGACGCCCTGGAGGCGCGTGAGCGGCGTCGTCAACTCGGGCGTGTACCAGCCCATGTAGACCCCCACGGTCACCGCGGCGATGACACCCGAGAATCCGAGCTCCTCGGCCGGCAGGTAGGCGGCGTAGCCGCTGAGGATCGAGATCGTCATCTCGGTCGGGGGGTCGTCGAGGCGCCTGCGGATCTCCCTGATCACCCGTCCGGCGACGAGCCCGATAGCGAGCCCGCCGACGCCGCTGAGCACGAACTCGACGCTCGCGTCCAGCAGCGAGAAGGAGCCGCTGACCACCGCCGCGACGGCCACGCGGTAGAGGATCAGAGCCGTCCAGTCGTTGGTCAGGTTCTCGCCCTCGACGACGGCGACGAGCCGTCGTGGGGCCCCGACCCGGCGCATGATCTCGGCCGGCGCCACGGCGTCGGTCGGCGAGACGATCGCTCCGAGCACGAACGCGACGTCCCACTCGAGCCCGATCACGTAGTGGGCGATCAGCGCGACGGCGGCCATCGTTCCTAGCACCAGGCCGATCGCAAGGAGGGCGATGGGGCGCGCATTGCGGCGCAGGTCGCGCAGCGAGGTGAAGAACGCCGCTCCGTAGAGAAGCGGGGGCAGGAAGATCAGGAGCACGAGCTCGGGATCGAGCTCGACCGACGGAATGCCCGGAATGAAGCCGATGGCGGTGCCCCCGAGCACGAGCGTGATCGGGTAAGGGACATGGAGGAGGTGGGCCAGGAAGGCGAAGGCGACGATGCCCGCCAGCAGGCCGAAGATCACGAGCTCGAGGTGCTCCACGGCCGTAGAGTGACAATCGGTGACAACGATCACCCTGTACGGCAAGCCCGGCTGTCACCTGTGTGAGGACGCCCGCGCCGCCCTGGAGCGGCTCCGCAGCCGAGCGCCGCTTCGAGCTCGAGGAGGTCGACGTCTCCCTCGATCCGGCGCTCCACCGGGAATACGGCGAGCGAATCCCGGTGCTGGCCCTGGACGGCGAGGAGCTGTTCGAGTTCTTCGTCGATGAGGCGTCGCTGCGCGAGCGGCTCGATAGAGTGAACCCCTCGTGAGGTACGACGATCCCCATGCGGGCGGCGTCGGGCTTCAGCCGGCGAGGCCCGAGGGCGAGCCGGGGGCGTCGGAGCGGCTCTCGCTCGGCGTCGCAGCCCGACTGTCGCGCTACCTGCAGGTGCTGACCCAGGCCAAGAAGATGGGCCGGGAGACGATCTCGTCCCAGGAGCTGGCCGACTACACGCACGTCAACTCCACCCAGATTCGCCGCGACCTGTCCGGCTTCGGCAAGTTCGGCAAGCGCGGGGTGGGCTACAACGTCGACTCGCTCGTCTCGCAGATCCGCAAGATCCTGCGGACCACCGGCAAGCACAACATCGCCCTGTTCGGCGCCGGGAACCTCGGCCAGGCGATCGCGGGCTCGGACATCTTCGCCGACCACGGATTCCGCGTCGTGGCGCTCTTCGACAAGGACCCGTCCAAGGTCGGGACGAGCGTCAACGAAAACCTGACCGTCCGCCCGTACGAGGACCTCGAGCGGGTCGTTCGAGACGAGGACGTGGTCGTGGGCGTGCTTGCCGTCCCGACGGACGCCGCCCAGCAGGTGGCCGACGACCTCGTGGACGCCGGCGTGAAGATCATCTTCAACTACTCAGAGGCCCTGCTGCAGGTGCCGCCCGAGGTGACGGTGCACACCTCGAGCCCCGCGGTCGACCTGCTCTACGCGCTCTACTTCTACCTCACGTAGACACCCGCCATGCTCGACATGCCGAGGGTCAGGGAGGTCTTCGAGGCCTCGACGGACTTCACGGTCGGGATCGAGGAGGAGTTCGCGATCCTGGACCCGCGCACGCGCTCGCTCGACCAGCGCTTCGACGAGCTTCGCGACGCCGCCATGGACGATCCCGTTCTCGCCGACGCCGTCGCCGGCGAATTGATTCGCTCGGAGATCGAGATCCGCTCCGGAAAGGGCGAGAACTTCGCCGACGCCGTGGCAAAGCAGCGCGAGGCCCGCGCCCGGCTGTTCGCGCTCGCCACTCGGCAGGAGCTCATGCTGGCGGCCACGGGCACGCATCCCTGGAGCCCCTGGCAGGAGCAGCAGATCATCGACACCGAGCACTATCACCGGGTCGAGAGCTCGCTCCAGTACGTGGCCTGGCGGAACAACACGTTCAGCGTCCACGTGCACGTGGGCGTTAACGGGCCCGACCGGGCGGTGCAGGTGTGTGACCGCCTGCGCAGGGTCATGCCCGAGCTGCTCGCCATCTCCGCCAACTCGCCGTTTCTCGACGGGCGGCACTCGGGGCTCCACTCGGCGCGCTCGCAGATCTTCACCAAGAGCTTTCCGCGCTGCGGCATCCCCGACGCGTTCGGCGGCTGGCAGGCCTACGCGGACTACATCGACTTCCTCGTCCGGACGAACTCGATCGTCGAGTTCACCCAGGTCTGGTGGAGCGTCCGCCCGCATCACAGCTACGGCACGGTCGAGATGCGGATCTGCGACGCGCAGACGAGCGGCGACCACTCGACGGCGCTGGCAGGCCTGATCACCGCGTGCGTCGCCCAGGCGGCGCTCGACGTGGACGACCGCGTCCCGTTCGTCGACCCGCCCGGGAGGCTGCTCGAGGAGAACTTCTGGCGCGCGATCCGGTTCGGGCTCGACGGGAAGCTGATCGACCTCGAGCGCGCCGAGGAGTATCCGGCCGCCGCCGCCCTCGAGCGGCTGCTCGCGTGGACGGCGCCGGCGCGCTCCGCGCTCGGCATCGAGCCGCTCCTGCCGGCCGAGAACGGGGCGCAGCGGCAGAAGCGGGCACTCGAGCAGGGTGCTTCCATGGAGGAGGTCTACGCGGCCGAGGTCGAGCTGACCCAGCTGACCTACGCCGAGGAGGAGGTCACGACATGAGCGTTCCACAGGAGCCGACCGAGGAGCAGCTGCTCGACGCCCTGCGCCGGGTGAAGGTCGACGACGTCCTGCTGCAGACCGTCGCGACGCTGGTCAACCTGGCCGGCCAGAAGCTGACCGTCCCGGAGGCGAAGGATCCGGCGGAGGCGAAGAAGGCGATCGACGCCGCCCGCGCGATGCTCCCGCTCCTCCCTGAGGAGGCGGCCGGCCAGATCAAGGATGCCCTCTCCCAGGTCCAGATGCTCTACGTCAAGGAGCAGGGAACCGCTGCGCAGCCGCCCGAGCCCGAGGATCGCGAGAGCGCCGAGCGTGCCGCGGCGCGCTCGAAGATCTGGATTCCCGGCTCGTGATCGGGATCTTCGGCGGTTCCGGGTTCTACCGCTTCCTCGACGACGTCGAGGAGATGCCGCTGGCCACGCCATACGGGCCACCGTCCGCACCGGTGCGGGTCGGGCGCCTCGAGGGCGTCGAGGTGGCGTTCATGCCCCGCCACGGGGACGAGCACACGCTGCCGCCGCACCGCGTCAACTACCGGGCGAACATCTGGGCGATGAATGAGGTCGGGGCGCAGCGGATCCTCGGGCCCTGCGCGGCCGGTTCGCTCAGGCCGGATCTCGAGCCGGGCACGTTCGTGATCTGCGACCAGTTCGTGGACCGCACCCAGGCGCGCGAGAGCACCTTCTACGACGGCCCCCAGACCACGCACGTCTCGGCAGCCGACCCGTACTGCACCGATTTGAGCGGGATCCTCGCCGAGGCCGCGCGCGAGGAGGGCATACCGGTGGTCGAGGGCGGCACCGTGGTCGTGATCCAGGGCCCGCGCTTCTCGACCCGCGCCGAGTCGCGCTGGCACGCCGCCAGCGGGTTCGACGTGGTCAACATGACCCAGTACCCCGAGGCCTGGCTCGCCCGCGAGCTCCAGCTCTGCTACGCGACCGTCGCCCTCGTGACCGACTACGACGTCGGCCTCGAGGGCATGCCGGACGTGCCGCCCGTGTCGGCCGAGTCCGCTTTCGCCGTTTTCCAGGAGAACCTGGACCGGCTGCGGGCGCTGCTGATCCGCGCCCTGCCCCGGATCGGCCCCCAGCCGGCCGATGAGTGCGCCGGAGCGCTCGACAGCGCGATCGTGCACTGATCCGGACTCAAGTCGAGGCAATGTCGGGCGAACTCGATAGACTGCCCGCCGCTCTTTTCCGGGCGGTACTCGATACACGTGCGCCCTAGCGCTCGACCGCCTGGCGACTGAACCTGGACGGAGGACAAACCCCTTGGAATTCCTGACTGACTGGGGCGTGGTCATCGCGCTCGCGTGCGCCGGGGCCGCCGTGGTCTACGGCGTTGTCACCTCGCGCTGGCTGCTGTCGCTCTCGCCCGGAAACGCGGAGATGCAGAGCATCTCGGCGGCCGTTCAGGAGGGCGCAGGCGCCTACCTGAAGCGTCAGTACACGATCATCGGCGGGGTCGCGATCGTGCATGGCGATCGTGCTCGCGATCGCCCTCGAGGCACAGGACGCGGAGGGCATCCTGGTCGCCATCGGCTTCCTGATCGGCGGCACCTTCTCGGGCGCGGCGGGCTTCATCGGGATGAACGTGTCGGTGCGCGCCAACACCCGCGTGGCAGAGTCGGCCCGCAGCGGGGTGTCGCGGGCGCTCGAGGTGGCCTTCAAGGGCGGGGCGGTCACCGGCATGCTCGTGGCCGGGCTGGCGCTGCTCGGCGTGGCCGGCTACTACGGGATCCTGATCCTGTTCGACGTCGACGAGCGGGACGCGATCGACGCCCTGGTGGGTCTGGGCTTCGGCGGCTCGCTGATCTCCGTGTTCGCCCGTCTGGGCGGCGGGATCTTCACCAAGGCGGCCGACGTCGGCGCCGACCTGGTCGGCAAGATCGAGGCCGGGCATCCCCGAGGATGACCCGCGCAACCCCGCGGTGATCGCCGACAACGTCGGCGACAACGTCGGCGACTGCGCCGGCATGGCGGCCGACCTGTTCGAGACCTACGCGGTCACCGCCGTGGCCGTGATGCTGCTCGGCGTCCTCACCTTCGAGCAGATCGGCACCGTGGCCGTCTACCCGCTGGTCATCGGCGGCGTGTCGCTGATCGCCTCCATCATCGGCACCTACGCCGTGCGGAGCGCGAGCGGAAACGTCGAGCGCGCGCTCTACCAGGGCCTGATCGTGTCGGCCGTGCTGGCCGCGCTCGCCTTCCTCCCGATCACGCTCTGGATGATGGACGACCTCACCTTCAAGGACGAGGTCTCATCGCTGCTGCGCGGCGGCTCCGCCGAGGCCCCGTCGGGCATCGACCTGTACTTCTGCACGCTGGTCGGAATCGGGATCACCGCCGGCCTGTTCGTGATCACCGACTACTACACCTCGACCCGCTTCCGCCCGGTGCGGACCACGGCGCGCGCCTCCCAGACCGGGCACGCCACGAACATCATCCAGGGCCTCGCGCAGGGCTTCCAGTCCACCGCGGCCCCGGCGATCCTGCTGGCGCTCGGCATCCTGGTCGCGAACGAGCTCGCCGGCATCTACGGGATCGGCGTGGCGGTGATGGCGCAGCTGTCGTTGACGGGGT
This sequence comes from uncultured Thermoleophilaceae bacterium, assembly GCA_963757815.1. Classification (GTDB taxonomy): domain Bacteria; phylum Actinomycetota; class Thermoleophilia; order Solirubrobacterales; family Thermoleophilaceae; genus JACVRW01. The sequence continues at coordinate 46,763 of CAVWSN010000020.1, forward strand.
TGATCGTGGCGCTCGACGCCTTCGGCCCGATCACCGACAACGCCGGCGGGATCGCGGAGATGGCCGACCTTCCCGAGGAGGTCCGCAACGTGACCGACCCGCTCGACGCGGTCGGGAACACCACCAAGGCCGTGACCAAGGGGTACGCGATCGGCTCGGCCGTGCTCGCCGCGCTGGTGCTGTTCGCGGCGTTCATCGAGGAGCTGCGCGAGGAGGCGGCCGCTTCGGGCGAACGGCTCTCCCGCTTCGAGATCTCCTCGCCGGAGGTGCTGATCGGCCTGCTGATCGGCGGCATGATGGTCTACCTGTTCGCCGCGCTCGCGATCGAGGCGGTTGGTCGCGCGGGCGGCGGCGTCGTCGAGGAGGTCCGGCGCCAGTTCAGGGAGAAGCCGGGCATCATGGACCGCACCGAGCAGCCGGACTACCGGCGCGCCGTCGACATCGTCACGGCCTCGGCGCAGCGCGAGATGATCATCCCGGCGCTGATCCCGATCGTCGTGACCGTGGTCGTCGGCCTGCTCTCCTACCAGGCGCTCGGCGGCCTGCTGATCGGCGTGATCGTGGTCGGCTTCTTCGCGGCGATCTCGATGACCTCGGGCGGCGGCGCGTGGGACAACGCCAAGAAGCTGATCGAGGACGGCGAGTACGGCGGCAAGGGCTCGGAGGCCCACGCCGCGTCGGTCACCGGCGACACCGTCGGCGACCCCTACAAGGACACGGCCGGCCCGGCGATCAACCCGATGATCAAGGTCGCGAACATCGTGGCCCTGCTGATGATCCCGTTCCTGGTCTAGCCACCTCTCCATCCTGCCCACCGTCTAGCCACCTCTCCGTCCTGCCCACCGTATGGGTGGGCAGGACGGCAAGGTGGCCGGCGGACAGGGCGGCGGTGCTTGAATGCGAGCCCTGACCGCTCACGACATTCACAGCCTGCCCGCCGACCTACCCGAGCCGGAGGACGACGGCGCCGCCGATCATCTGCCGGGGATGGAGATCCCGCCGGTCGCCCTGCCGTCCACGGAGGGCGGCGAGGTCGTGCTCGCGGAGCTGAGCGGGCTTACCGTCCTGTTCTGCTACCCGCGCACCGGGCGGCCGGACCAGGAGCTGCCGCCCGGGTGGGACGCGATCCCGGGCGCGCGCGGATGTACCCCGGAGGCCTGTGGGTTCCGTGACCGCCACCAGCAGTTCGCCGACCTCGGCGCCCGGGTGCTCGCGCTGTCGACCCAGGACCCCGAGTACCAGCGCGAGATGGCCGAGCGTCTCCACCTGCCGTTCCCCGTGCTGAGCGACGAGCGGCTCGAGCTCGTCGGGGCGCTTCGACTGCCGACGTTCGAGACCTCCGGCTGGACGCTCGTCAAGCGGCTCACGCTCGTGATCCGCGACGGCCGCATCGAGCACGTCTTCTATCCGGTCTTTCCACCGGACACGCACGCCGCCGAGGTGCTCGAGTGGCTGCGGGGCTGACCGGGGCGCTCGCCGATTCCGAGCAGAGCGTCTTCTGGCTCGACTCCCCCGAGGCGCCCGAGCCGCTGCCGCCACTCGCGGGCGATCTTCGCTGCGATCTCGCGGTCATCGGCGGCGGGTTCACGGGGCTGTGGGCAGCGCTGCTGGCCGCGCCCGACGAGGAAGTGGTCCTGGTGGAGGGCGACCGCTGCGGGTGGGCCGCCAGCGGGCGCAACGGCGGCTTCCTCGACGTCTCGCTGACGCACGGGCTCGAGAACGGGCTGGCGCGCTGGCCCGACGAGATCGACAGGTTGCTCGAGCTCGGACGGGAGAACTTCGACGCCATACGCGAAACGCTCTCGTCGCGCGGCATCGACGCCGCCTGGGAGGAGAACGGCTTCATCGACGTGGCCACCCGCGCACACGAGGTGGAGGGGCTCGCGGAGCGCGCGGAGATCGCCCGCCGTCACGGTGAGGACGTCGAGCTGCTGGACCGGGAGGCGGTGCGCGCGGAGGTCGACTCGCCCACGTACCTCGCCGGGCTGCTCACGCGCGGCGGCGGGGCGCTCGTGGACCCGGCGCGGCTCGCGTGGGGGCTGCGCGGCGCCGCGCTCGAGGACGGCGTCCGCATCTTCGAGGGCACGAGCGTCACGCGCATGCGACGCGACGGCGACGGCGTGCTGCTCGAGACCCCCGCCGGCCGCCTGCGCGCCGCCCGCGTGGTGCTCGCCACCAACGCATTCCGGCCACTGGTGCGCTCGATCGCCCGCTACGTGATCCCGGTCTACGACCACGTGCTCGTGACCGAGCCGCTGAACGCGGGGCAGCGCGCCGCGATCGGCTGGCCGGGCCGCCAAGGTCTTGCCGACTCCGGCAACCGCTTCCACTACTACCGGCTCACCGCCGACGACCGCATCCTCTGGGGCGGCTACGAGGCCGTCTACCACTGGGCCAACGGCATGCGACCCGAGCTCGAGGAGAGCGCCGCGGTGTTCAACCTGCTGGCGCACAACTTCTCCGAGACCTTCCCGCAGCTCGAGGGCCTCCGCTTCACGCACCGCTGGGCGGGGGCGATCGACACCTGCTCGCGCTTCTGCGTGACCTTCGGGAGGGCGCTCGGAGGCCGCGTCGCCTACGCCGTCGGCTACACCGGCCTCGGGCTCGGCGCCACCCGCTTCGGCGCCCGGGTGGCGCTCGATCTCGTCCACGGCCGCGACACCGAGCTCACGCGGCTCGAGCTGGTGCGCAGCCGGCCGCTCCCGTTCCCGCCCGAGCCGCTGCGCTACGCGGTGGTGCAGGCCACCCGGAGGGCGCTGATCCGCGCCGACGAGCGCCGCGGAAAGCGCGGCCTGTGGCTGCGCGCGCTCGACCGCGTGGGCGTCGGCTTCGATAGTTGAGAAGCTAGCGTCCGATGGCCGAGTACCGACCCAAGAATCGCGGGCTCGAGCGGGTACTCGGCACCGGCGCGCTCTTCTCGACCGCCTACGGCAACGTCGGCAGCTCGATCTACTACGCGCTCGGGCTGGTAGCGATCTACGCGGCCGGCATGACACCGGTCGTGTTCGTGATCGCCGGGTTGATCTTCGCCGCGACCGCCGCGACCTACGCCGAGGCGACGACCATGTACCCCGAGGCCGGCGGCTCCTCGAGCTTCGCCCGTCGCGCCTTCAACGAGTTCTGGTCCTTCTTCGCCGCCTGGGCCCAGATGCTCACGTACATCATCACGATCGCCATCTCGGCGTTCTTCGTGCCGCATTACCTCGGGGTCTTCTGGGGGCCGCTCGGCGAGTCGCCCGCGGACATCTTCGCCGGGATCATCGTGGTGGTCATCCTCGGCGCGCTCAACATCGTCGGCGTCAGGGAGTCCGCCGGCGTGAACGTCGGGTTCGCGGTCGCGGACTTCCTCACGCAGGTCGCGCTGGTCGTGGTGGGGATCTTCCTGGTGCTCGACCCGGATCTGCTCGTCAACCAGGTGGACTTCGGGACAACACCGACCGTGGGCGACTTCCTGATCGCCATCCCCGTGGCGATGGTGGCGTACACCGGCATCGAGACCGTGTCGAACATGGCCGAGGAGGCGCGGGACTATCAGAGGACCATCCCGCGCGGCATCGGCCTGGTGGTCTTCGCCGTGGCCGTGATCTACGTGTTCCTCCCGGCAATCGCGCTGTCGGCGATGCCGGTGCGGGACGGTGAGACCATCCTCGCCCTGCCGAAGGAGGAGGGCGGCTTCGCGGACGACCCGATCCTCGGCGTGGTCGAGAACATGAACCTCGGCGCTCTGCAGGGGCCGGCGGAGGTGTACGTCGGCATCCTCGCCGCCACGATCCTCTTCATCGCTACGAACGCCGGCATCATCGGCGTGTCGCGTCTCTCCTACTCGATGGGCCAGCACCGCCAGCTGCCCGAGCTGCTGCGCTCGCTTCACCCGAGGTTCCGCACGCCCTATGTCGCGATCGCCCTCTTCGGCACGATCGCCTGCGTTGCGATCGTGCCCGGGCAGGCCGATTTCCTCGGCGTCATCTACGCGTTCGGCGCAATGATCTCGTTCACGATCGCGCACGTGTCGGTCACGGTCCTGCGCTTCAAATACCCGGAGCTCACGCGGCCCTACAAGGTCCCGCTCAACCTGAAGCTGCGCGGCGGGCAGCTGCCGGTGACGGCCGTCCTCGGCGGCATCGGCACCGGGCTCGCGCTCATCGTCGCCGCGGTGCTCGACACGCGCGTGCTGGTGTCGGGGCTCCTGTGGCTCGCGCTCGGTATCGCGGTCTACGTCATGTACCGGCACCGCCAGGGGCTCTCGCTCACCGAGACGCACAAGATCGTGATGCCGAAGCCGGTGGTCGAGCACGAGGTGGAGTACGAGTCGGTGCTGGTCGCATTCGAGGACGGCAGCTACTCGCCCGACGCCGTGGCGATCGCGGCCCGGCTCGCCGCCCGCAGGCGTCGCGGGATCCATGTGCTCGTGACGATCACGGTGCCGCCGAACTCGCCGATCGACGCCGTGCTGCCCGAGCAGGAGGCGCGGGCCGCGTCCACGATCGACTCGGCCCGCGTGCGCGGCGGCCGCCGCGTGACGGGCCACTGGGAGAAGGTCCGCCCAGGGCAGGGCGGGCGGCGCATCGTCGAGGAGGCGAAGGACATCAAGGCGCGCGCGATCGTGATGGAGCTGCCGCCGCGCCGGGCCGGAAAGTCGCTGTTCGGGAAGTCGCTCGAGACCGTCCTCGCCGAGCGCCCCTGCCGCGTGATCATCGACTCCTCGAGAGCTGTCGACGGGCAGCGGGCCCAGTCCGACGCGGCACTACGATAGGCCGAGTGGAACGCGCGTATCTGGCCTCGACCCGCGTGCTGAGCGCCATGCTGATCCTGGTGGGAGTGGCAATGGTCGTGGTCGCGCTGGCGGGCGGCGGAGGCGTGCTCGCCCTCGGGGTGGTGCTGGGCACGCTGCTCGCGCTGCTGGGCGCCGGGCGGCTCTACCTGGCACGCCCGAGCCCCAACGCAGGCGCGCCCGACGGGGAAGAGACCGCGGAGGGCGCCCGCGGCCGAGCCCGGTGAGCGAGCCGGGACCCGAACCTCGGGTGCCCGCCGCCGTGCGGGCGCGCACGGGCCTGCGCCGGGGCTCCGAACTGGCTGTCCTGCGGGTCACGCGCGGGCTCGGCGAGCCGGCGCTGTTCGCCGTCACGCTGAGCGCGGTCGTCGCATCGCTCTTCTTCGGGCTCGGCGTGGTCGCCGGCGACGCGCTCGGGCTCACACCGGTCGTCTACCTGGTGGCCGGCCTGTTCTTCGCGGTGACGATGGCCACCTATGTCGAGGGCACCTCGCTCCACATCGAGCGCGGCGGCGCCTCGACGCTCGCCCGCTACGCGTTCGACGAGCTCTGGAGCTTCATTGCCGGTTGGGCCATCCTGCTCGACTACCTGATAGTGATGGCCGCCGGCGCGGTGGTGATCACGGACTACCTGGCGGTCTTCGTGCCGGGCATCGACGACGGCGTCTTCGAGGTGCTCGTGGCCGGCCTCGCCCTGCTGCTGGTGGCTGCCCTCAACGTGCGTGGCATCACTGCCCAGCGCCTACGGACGGTGCTGCGCGTCTCGCTCGTGAGCATCCTCGTGCTGGCGGTCGCGAGCCTGATCGCCTTCGTCCAGTTCTTCGACGTGCAGGCGATCGTCGACTCGGTGGAGCTGGGCGAGGCGCCCGCTTGGGAGGACGCCATCTTCGCCCTGGGCGTCGCCTGCGTCGCGTTGATCGGAGTCGAGGCGGCGTCCGGCCTTGCGGGCGAGGTGCGCGTGGGCAGGCGCGGGCTCCGGCGTGTGGTGCTCGTTTCCACCGGCGTTGCGCTCGTGCTGTTCGTGGTCGTGAGCGCGGCCGCGCTGATGGCCCAGCCGGTCCAGGGCGGCGCGACGCCCCTGGGCGGGCGCTTCCTGGAGGCGCCGGTCCTCGGCATCCCCAACGCCTACGACAGCGAGTGGCTGGTGGATGCGGGCCGCTACGTCATCGGCGCGACCGCGGCGGCGATGCTGTTCGTGGCCATCAACGGCACGATGCTCGGCCTCGCCCGGCTCGCGTACTCGCTTGCCACCAACCGCCAGATCCCGAGCGCGGTGGGGCGCCTGAGCGTGCGCCGCGGCACCCCCTACGTGGCGATCGCGATCGCTGCGGGGATCGCCATCGGGCTCTCGATCCCCCACGACGTCGAGTTCCTGGCGGGCACGTTCGCGTTCGGCGCGATGGTTGCGTTCGCGCTCGCGCACCTGTCCGTGATCGTGCTGCGCTTCCGCGAGCCGGACCGGCCCAGCGCCTACCGCATGCCGCTCGGCGTGAACTGGCGCGGCGCGGTGGTGCCGCTTCCGGCCGTCTTCGGGTTCGTGCTCGCCGTGGCCGTCTGGCTCAGCGTGGTGGCGCTTCACGAGGGGGCACGCATCGCCGGCGGAATCTGGATGGTCGCGGGCGTCGGGCTGTATGTCGTCTACCGGCGCGGCCAGGGCAAGTCGCTCACACAGCGCTTCACGATCCCCGCGGAGGCGCTCCAGGAACGAGAGGCCGCCGAGTACGGAAGCATCCTGGTGCCGGTGTTCGGCGAGGCGCTCGACGACGAGATCGTCGGCACGGCCGGCCGGCTCGCCGCCGAACAGGACGAGGACGGTGGCGGCGGGGCCGTGCTGGAGGCGCTCTACGTGTTCGAGATCCCGATGTCGCTCCCGATCGACGCGCGCGTGCCGGAGGAGCGGGTCAGGAAGGCCAAGGAGGTGCTGTCGCGCGCGAAGGAGGTGGGCGAGGAGTACGAGGGGGTGGAGGTCGCGACGGCGATGGTGCGCGGCCGCACGGCGGGCCAGGCCATCGTCTCGGAGGCCCGGCGGCGAGGGGTCGAGGCGATCGTGCTCGCCGCCGAGGAGCCCACGCGAGTGCGCGGCGGCGCGATCATGGGAGGCCGTGGCCGCGTGCGCGACCGGTTCGTGGGGGACACCACGCGCTACGTGATCGAGAAGTCTCCCTGCAGGGTGATCCTGACCGCCCCGCCGGCCGGCGAGGAGGGCACCCGCGAAGGTGTCCTGCCGTAGAGTGAGGCCAGTATGTTCGTCCTGATTGTCGGATGCGGCCGGGTGGGGTCGTCGATCGCTCACTCGATGCTCGCCGAGGGGCACGAGGTCTCCGTGGTCGACGAGGACGCGGAGGCCATCGCGCTCCTCGATCGCGACGCCGACGCCTCCTGGGAGGAGCGCGGGGGCCGCTTCACCGAGGGCACAGCGCTCGAGATCGACGCACTGCTCGCGGCCGGCATCGAGCAGGCCGACGCGTTCGTGGCGTCCACGGACGGCGACAACACGAACCTCGTGATCGCCCAGATCGCCCAGCGCCGCTTCAACGTGGAACGGGTGGTGGTGCGCGTGCTCGACCCGGCGCGGGCCCGCTGGTACGCGGAACAGGGTCTCCAGACCGTCTGTCCCACGCAGACGGCCATCGAGCTCCTCGAGGCGGCGGTGCGGGGCCAGATCCGCTTCGAGGGAGTGTCCGGCTAGCTCATGTACGTTCTGATCGTCGGCGCCGGCAAGGTGGGCTGGAACCTCGCGCGCGAGCTGATCAACAAGCGCCACGAGGTGACCGTCATCGAGTCGGACCAGGCGCGCTACGCGGTCGTGGAGCAGGAGCTCGAGCACAGCGCGCAGTACGGCGACGGCTCCGAGCTCTGGGTGCTCGAGCGCGGCGGCATCGAGCGCGCCGACCTCGTGGTGGCCGTGACCGGCGACGACGAGGACAACATCCTCATTTCCCAGGTCGCGCGCGAGAAGTACGGCGTGGCGCGCGTGGTGGCGCGCTGCAACAACCCGCGCAACCTTCAGCACTTCGAGCTGCTCGGCGTCAAGCCGGTGATCTCCGCCACCGACCTGATCCTGCGCCTGATCGAGCACGAGGTGCCGAAGTACGGGCTCGTGCATCTGCTCGACCTGCCCGAGGAGCGGCTCGAGATCATCGAGCTCGAGGTGGCCGACGGCTCCGCCGCCGCGGGCAAGACGGTCAAGGACCTCGGGCTGCCGGACGGCTCGCTCGTGATCTCGATATTGCGTGACGGCGGCGGCTTCGTGCCGCACGGCGAGTCGGTCGTTCAGGCGGGCGACGAGGTGTTGCTCGTGCTGGACGTGGGTATCGAGTCCCGCGTGACCGAACGCTTCACGAACCGCTCGGCGGCCTGACACCGTGGCCCGCCGCAAGGTCGACCATCTCCTGATCGGGGGCGGTCTGGCCGCCGCCAATTGCGCGCGCTGGGTACGCGAGGGTGGTGGCGAGGGGTCGATCCTGCTCGTCGGCCGCGAGGCCGACCCGCCCTACAACCGCCCGCCGCTGACCAAGGGCTTTCTGCGGGGCGTAGAGCCGCGCGAGGAGGTGCTGTTCCGGCCCGACGACTGGTGGGAGGAGAAGGGGATCGAGCTGCAACTGCGCACGAGCGTCATGAAGCTCGACGCCGGCGAGCGGGTGGCGCAGCTCTCGAACAAGGACGAGATCGAGTTCGGAAACGCGCTGCTCGCAACGGGGAGCAACGTGCGTCGGCTCCGGGTCGACGGCTGCGAGCTCGACGGCATCCACTACATCCGGACCTTCGGAAACTCGGAAACGCTGCGCGCCGACGCCGAGCAGGCTGAGCGCGTGGTGATCATCGGTGGCAGCTACATCGGCACCGAGGTCGCGGCCTCGCTCACCGCCGCATACGGCGACAAGTGCACGATCGTGATGCTCGAGGACGTGACGCTCGAGCGCTGGTTCGGCAAGGAGGTCGGCGGCTTCTTCCAGGGCGTCCTGGAGGAGCACGGGGTGGAGATCCATGGGGGCGACGAGCTCGAGCGCTTCGAGGGCTCCGACGGCCGCGTGCGGAAGGTCGTGACAAAGGGCGGGCTCGAGCTCGACTGCGACCTCGTCGTCATCGGCGCCGGGGTCACCCCCGATGTCTCGCTCGCCAAGGCGGCCGGGCTCGAGCTCGGCGAGGCGGGCGGGGTGCTCTCCTCGGCGATGCTAGAGAGCTCCGTGCCGGGCATCTTCACGGCCGGCGACATCTGCGAGTACGACAGCCCGGTGCACCGCCGGCGGATGCGGATCGAGCACTGGGATGTGGCGTTCAACCAGGGCAAGACGGCGGGGCTCAACATGCTCGGCCAGGGAATCGAGCACGACGTCGTGCCCTATTTCTTCTCGGATCTCGCCGACTGGTCCTCGATGGAGTACGTGGGCCCCGGCTCAGGTGAGACCGTGGTGCGCGGCTCGCTCGCGGACGGCGACTTCACGGCCTTCTACGTCGACGACGGGCGCGTGACCGCCGCGCTGACGGTCGGGCGGTCGGACGATCTCGAGCACGCCGGGCGTCTCATCGTCGAGCGCACAGCCGTCGACCAGGCGGCCCTGGCGGACGAGGGCACGGACCTGGCCTCGCTGTAGGCCCCGCCGGGCCCGCACCTACCCTGGTGGTACGGATGGCGGGCTACTTCGACGACTCCTCGATGCTGCGGCGCGTGCACCGCGAGCGCGCCCTCGCGCTGGCGGGCCCGCGGGCCCTGCTGATGCAGGCGGCGCACCCGCTGGCCGTGTCGGGGCTGCTCGCCCACTCGACCGCCGTGGACGACCCGTACGAGCGCCTGGCGCGCACCGCAGATGTGATGGGCACGATCGGATTCGGCGAGCGCGCCGACGCGGATCGGGTCTCCCGCACGGTGCGCGCGATGCACCGGCGCGTGAGCGGGAAGCTGCGGGAGCCGGTCGGCCCCTACCCGGTTGGCACCGGCTACCGCGCCGACGATCCAGAGCTGCTGATGTGGGTGCTGTTCACGCTGGTCGACTCGGGGCTGGTGGTGTACCGGACCTACGTAGGGTCGCTGTCGCGCGAGGAGGAGGCGGCCTACTGGGAGGACTACCGGGTGGTGGGGCGCCTGTTCGGGCTGAGGGTGCGGGACATGCCGCGGACGCTCGCCGACCTCGACGACTACCGCCGTTCCATGCTCGAGGGCGACAGCCTCTACGTGACCGACTGGGCGCGCGAGCGCGCTCGCGCGATCGTGCTCGACCCGCCCGTCCCGTGGATGGCGCAGCCACTGCTCGAGACCGTCAACTTCATCACGATCGCCCTGCTGCCCGACCGAATCCGAAACGAGTACGGCTTCGCACCGGTCCCGCCGGCGTTCCTGCGCAAGGCGCTGGTACGGGCGGGCGGCGAGTACGTGAAGCGCGCGGTCGTGCCCTTCCTGCCCGACCGCCTGCGGCTGGTGCCGGCGGCGCGGGCGGCGGCGTAGCGGACGTCGCCGGCCTGCCGGCCCGGTGGCCGCGAGGCACGTCACGCGCTGGACCGCCGCTGGCGCCTCGCGATCACCTGCGAATCGCCGCGACACCGGCTGGCCGCAGCGCCATCACCACGAAGGTCGTGGTCGTGCTGGCGCGCGCTGACTACGGGAGACCGAAGCGCTCGCGGACCTGAGGACGTGCGCTTGTTTCACTCGAGATTCGGCGGTCACATCCGGGGCGCCGACCGGTTCCGGACGAGTTCGGCAGCGCTCGAAATTGGCCTAGGCAGGGGTATGTAACAACCCGCCGACAATCGTAAAAAGCCTGCATATACCGCGCTTCTTGTCCGAGCTACCACCTATGATGTCGGATGGCAGGGGAAGGCTGCGGGGCAGGGACTCGAACCCCGATAACCAGTTCCAGAGACTGGCGTCTTGCCGTTAGACGACCCCGCAGCGTCGCCTTCAGGATACCCGTGACCCCGACATCCGACCACCGACGAACCGGCCCGAAGCACCCACGCGGGGTCATGCGTGAGCTGGTGGCAGCGAGGCTCGAGTGCGGCATGAGTATCGCTGACATTGCGTCTGAGCTGGGTGTGGTCAAGTCGACGGTCTGCTACCACGCCAGGCGACTAGGCAAGCCTGCGGACCCCAGGTTTGCGCGTCGCTACGACTGGTTTTCGATCCAGGTCTACTACGACGAGGGGCACTCCATAAGGGAATGCGCACGAGAGTTTGGCTTTTGCATCGAGACGTGGCACCGCGCCGTACGGGCGGGGCTCCTCGCGTCCAGACCCGCGGCCGCGCCAATCGGCACCTACCTCGTCAGCGGGCGCAAGGTCAACCGTCATCACCTCAAGCTGCGTTTACTGGACAGCGGTCTCAAGTCGCATCGCTGCGAAGTTTGCGGGATCGAGGAATGGCAGGGAAAGCCGAACTCGATGTCGCTTCATCACGTGAATGGAGACGGCGACGATAACAGGCTCGAGAACCTCCAGCTCCTCTGTGCGAATTGCCATAGCCAGACGTCGAACTTCGGCAGCCGAAACCCCAAGCGAACACGGACCCTTGCACGTACACGCATCGAAGCGGAACTGCGTCGCGCGGGGGCGGTCCGTCTGGAGGCTTCGGCAGTCCGGATGCTTCCGCTGGCGGGTGCCGCACGCTGATGGTCTGCCGTGCGTGCTGCCGGCGGCTCTGATCCCCGGGCGCCGCGGTGGGGCGGGAGAAGCCGTGCCCGACGCCGGCTATCCCGAGAGGAAGCTCGGCGAGCCCGCCGGGTTTGAGGCCGCCGGGCGCCGCCGCTAGGCGCCACGCCGCGGGCGGACGCCGCGGCTACGCCGCCGCCTGCTCGGCCCAGTCGCGGTAGAGCCGCGCGTAGGCGCCGTCGGCCTCGAGCAGCTCCTCGTGGGTGCCCTGCTCGGCGACCCGGCCGTGGTCGAGCACCACGATCCGGCCCGCGCCGCGGATCGTCGAGAGGCGGTGGGCGATCACGATCGCCGTGCGACCGGCCAGCAGGCGCCGCAGGCCGCGCTCGATCTGGGACTCCGTGCGCACGTCGACGTTCGAGGTCGCCTCGTCGAGGATCAGGATGCGCGGGTCGGCCGCCGCGGCGCGCGCGAACGCGACCAGCTGGCGCTGGCCCGCGGACAGGTGGACGCCGCGCTCGCCGACCTCGGTGTCATAGCCGTCCGGCAGGCGCGTGATGAACTCGTGCGCCCCGACCGCCCGCGCCGCCTCCTCCACCTCGTCGTCCGTGGCGTCCGGGCGCCCGAAGGCGACGTTGTCCCTGATCGTCCCGGAGAACAGGAAGCTCTCCTGCGGCACGACGCCGAGCTGCGAACGCAGCGAGTGTTCGGTCACGTCGCGCAGGTCGTGCCCGTCGATCAGCACCCGCCCGCGCTGGGGGTCGTAGAAGCGCGCCACCAGCTTGGCGAGGGTGGACTTGCCGGCGCCGGTGGCGCCCACGAGCGCGACGGTCTGCCCCGGCGGCACCAGCAGCGACACGTCATCCAGCGCGGCCGCCTCGTCCTCCTCGCCGTACCAGAAGCTCACATCGTCGAACTCGATCTCCCCGCGCACGCGCGGCAGCGCGCGCGCGCCCGGCCGGTCGCCGAGGTCGGGCTCCTCGTCCAGCAGCTCGAAGATCTTGTCGAGCGCCGCCATCCCGGCCTGGTAGGTCGTGTAGAGCTGGGAGAGCGACTGGATCGGGTCGAAGAAGGTCTGCAGGTAGAACACGAACGAGGCGAGCACGCCGATCGTGATCGCCTCGTCGAGCACCTGGTTGCCGCCGTAGAGGAGGATGGCCGCGGTGGCGACCGCCGAGAGCAGCTCGACCGACGGGAAGTAGGCCGCGTTCAGATGGACCGTCCTCATGTTCGCGTCGCGGTGCTCGTCGTTGAGCTCCGCGAAGCGGCGCCGGTGGCGCGGCTCCTGCCCGAACGCGCGCACCACCCGCACGCCGGACAGCGTCTCCTGCAGGTAGGCGGTGACCTGGGCGATCTTCTCGCGCGTGAGCCGGTAGGCGCCGGTCGAGGCGATCCGGAAGATCACGCTGCCGACGAGCAGCACCGGGAAGGTGAGGAACGTGACGAGCGCAAGGCTCGGGTCCAGCACGAACAGGATCACGGCCGTGCCGATCAGCGTGAGCGTCGAGGAGAAGAGCGTCTGGATCCCCTCGGTCACGAGCTGGTCGAGTGCCTGCACGTCGTTTGTCAGGCGCGAGATCAGGACGCCCGCCTTGTTGCGCGAGTAGAAGCCGATCGACAGCCGCTGGAGGTGCTCGAACAGCTGGATGCGCAGATCCTGTAGGGCGCGCTGGCCGACCCAGTTGATGAGGTACGTCTGCACGTAGGTTGCGCCCCAGTTGACGAGCGCCGCCGCGACGAACGCGATCAGGATGAGGGTGAGCGCGTTCAGGTCGCCGTCCTTGATGCCGGCGTCGATCGCGAGGCCCGCGAGATAGGGCGGGACGAGGGCCGCCGCAGTGGCCACGAGGAGGGCGAAGAGCATGACGATCACGCGGCCGCGGTAGGGGCGCAGCAGCGTGAGCAGATGGCGCAGCTTGCCGAGCCGGCGTGGCTCGCCGCGCACCGCCCGGAGCATCTGGCGCGCGCTCACAGGCCCGCCACCTCGCGCTCGGGGTCGTCGCGGGTGAGGAAGACCTGGTCCGGCAGCCCCTTCTCCGCGATCTCGCGGTAGAGCGGCGAGTCGTCGACCAGCTGGGCGTGGCTGCCGCGGGCGGCGACGCGGCCGTTCTCGAGCACGACCACCTCGTCGGCGAGCGCGATCGTGGAGAGCCGGTGGGCGATCACGAACGTGGTGCGGCCCTCCATGACCTCGCGCAGTGCCTCCTTGATGCGGTTCTCGGTGGTCGCGTCGACACTCGAGGTGGCGTCGTCGAGGATGAGGATGCGCGGCTCGGCAAGCAGGGCCCGGGCGATCGCCACGCGCTGGCGCTGTCCGCCCGAGAGCGTGAGCCCGCGCTCGCCGACCAGCGTGTCGAGGCCGTCGGGGAGATCGTCGACGAGCTCGCTGAGCCCGGCCCGGCGGGCGGCCGCGAGGATCTCCTCGTCGGAGGCATCGGGGCGCGCGTAGGCGATGTTGTCGCCGAGCGTGGCCGAGAACAGGAATGCGTCGTCGGAGACCACGGCCACCTCTCGGCGGAGCGAGGTCGGATCGACGGTGCGCACGTCCACGCCGTCGACCAGCACCGAGCCCTCGTCGGTGTCGTAGAGGCGCGGGATCAGCATCACGAGCGTCGTCTTGCCGGAACCGGTCGGGCCCACGAGCGCCACCGTGCGCCCCGGCTCCACGGTCAGGTCGATATCGCGCAGCACCGGCTCACCGTCGTAGCCGAAGGTCACACCGCGCAGCTCGACGCGTCCGTCGCCGGCCGGGAGCGGCGGCGCACCTTCGGGGGCGGTCAGCTCCGGCGCGCGGTCGAGCAGCTCGAACACGCGCGCGCCGCTCGCCACCGCGCGCTGCGCCATGCCGAGCGCGAAGCCGAGCATCCGCATCGGCGAGGTGAGCATCAGGACGTAGCCGTAGAACGCAACGAAGTCGCCGACCGCGAGCGAGCCGTTGATCGCCTGGCGGCCCCCGACGAACAGCACACCCGCGAGGCCGAGCTGGGGGAGGAAGCCGATGAACGGCGCGTAGAAGGCGCGCAGGCGCGTGGACACCATCGACTGGTCGAACACGCGCGCGACCGCGCGGCTGAAGCGGCGCAGCTGGCGCTCCTCCTGGGCGAACGCCTTGACGACCCGCACGCCGGAGATGTTCTCCTCGGCCTCCGCGGTCAGCTCGGCGATCCGCTGCTGGACCTCCTGCGTCGCCGGGCGGTTGCGGCGCCCGTAGCGGAAGGACACCCAGATCACGAACGGCATCGGCGCGAGCGCGACGGCCGCCAGCACGGGGTCGACCGCCAGCATCACCCCGGCGGCGATCAGGATCGTCAGCGCCGACTGGACGATGAAGATCAGCCCGTAGCCGAGGAAGAAGCGCACCGACTGGAGGTCGACGGTCGAGCGCGACATGAGCTGGCCGGTCTGCTGGCGGTCGAAGAACGCGAGCTCCAGCGAGTGCAGGTGCTCGTACATGCGGTTGCGCAGGTCGTACTCGACGCCGAGCGAGACACGGCCCGCGACGAGACGGCGGGACACGCTGAAGCCGAGCCGGAAGAGCCCGGCCCCGGCCACGGCGAGCGCCAACGGCCACAGGTCCACACCGCCCTGCTCGATCTCGTTGACCGTGCGGCCGACCAGGTACGGGATGAGCACGCCGGTGCCCATCGCGAACGCCGCCAGCAGGAACGAAACCGTGACCCCTCGGCGGTAGGGGCGCAGGAATCCGAGCAGGCGCCAGAACGTTCGCACGCCCTCTTACTTTACTTTATGAAGTAAGGCGAGTCATGCGCACGCTCACCTCGTGCTGGGCCTCGCCGGCGGCGCCGCGATAGACCCCACGGATCGGCGCCACGTCGCCGTAGAAGCGGCCGTGGCCGATCTTCACGTGCTCGTCGCCCGCGAGCTTGCGGTTGGTGGGGTCGGCGCCGACCCAGCTGGCGCCCTCGCCGTCGGCGCCCGGCAGGAGCGCCTCGACCCAGGCATGGGTGTCCACCTCGACGGAGTCGTCCCCGCCGCTCTCAGGCACCGCGAACAGGTAGCCCGACACGTAGCGCGCCGCGATCCCGGCGTCGCGCAGCAGGATCAGCGCCAGGTGGACGAAGTCCTGGCAGACGCCGGCGCCGCCCTCGAGCAGGTCGTCCACGGTCGAGCCGACGAACGTCGCTCCCGGCCGGTACTCGAAGCGGTCCGGTATCACCCGGCAGAGCGCCTCCAGCGTCGCCCGCGGCGTGTCGGCCGCGATCGCGGCGCGCAGCCCTTCGAGCTCGCCGTTCGCGGGCTCGTCGTCCGTGTGCAGCAGGAACTCGCCGCCGCGGGCCGTGTACGCGTCAGCGCGCGTGAGCTCCCAGGCGCCGCGCGGGTGGCGCGCCCGGCTCCTCGGTCGCCACCTCGCCCTCGGCGGTGATCGCGAGCCGGTCGTGCTCGCCCGGCACGTTGAAGGCCACGACCTCCGTCCCGAAGTAGTCGCGGTAGGTGCGCGTCCGCGCGCCCGGGTCGACCACGACCCGAAAGCCTCGTACGCGCTGGAGCGGCGTGGTCGCCGGGGTCACCCGCAGCACGTTGTGCTGGTCGAAGACCGGCGCCGAGTAGCGGTACTCGGCGTGGTAGCGGAGCGCGAACCTCATGTGGTGACGGTCTGGGCGACGACGGTGCTGGGGTTGAAGTAGCGATCGTGGATCTCGCCGTCGAGCCGCTCGAGCTCCTGCTGGATCGGCCGCAGCGCCGGCGTCACCGCCTCGGGGCCGGGCGCGACGCGCGCGCGGAAGTCGAGATCGGCGAGCATGCGGCGCACGCGCAGGACGGGGGGCGAGTCCTGCGCCTCGGCCTCCACGCGCTCGAGCGCGCTGTCGAGCGACTCCACCGAGGCCGCCACCGAGTCGGGGAACTCGCGGTCGTAGAGCATGAAGCGCGCGACGGGCGCGGCGTTCGGCGGCGCGGCCGCCGAGCGCATGAACGCCTGGAAGCCCCCGACCGCGCGCAGCAGCGCCAGCGCGTTGCCGTCGCGGCGCGGCGTCTCGGGCGCCTCCTCGCCGTCGGCCTCGGGCCCCGGCGGGAGCGCCACGCGCAGCATCCGCAGCACCATGTCGGCCGCCTCGAGGCGCCCGCCCGCCTGGAGGAACGCGCGCGCGTCGTCCTTCTGCATCGTGCGCCCGGTCAGGCCCCAGAACAGCGCGCTGCGCTCCTTGACGAGCGAATAGATCGAGTAGGGGCCGGCGCGCAGTCCCGCGTGCAGGTCGCGCTTCGACAGCAGGAGCTGGAAGGTGTTCACGGACTCCCACATCTCCGCCGAGATCGTGTCGCGCAGCGTGCGCGCTCCCTCGCGCGCCCCGGTCACGCACGACAGGATCGACACCGGGTTCTCGACGTCCGTGGTGAGCAGGCGCACCACGTCGTCGCGGCGGGCCGGGTGCTCTGTCTCGCCCGCGCCCATGATCACGAGCAGCGACTCCCAGGACAGCGTGACCGACGCCGGGTCGTCGGGGCGGCCCTGGAGATCGGCGTGGAAGAGGCCGTCCAGCATGCGCGCCGTGTGCTCGGCGCGCACGAGGTGGCGGCCGAGCCAGTACAGGTCGTGCGCGATGCGCGCCAGCATCAGCGCCGGCCGCGCTGCCTGCTGCTGCTGCTGCTGCTGGTCCTGGCCGCGCCAGCCCGCCTGGCGCATGCCCGGCAGCGCGGGCGGCGCGAGGCCCGTCTGGCCGGGCCCGGCGGTGTCGCCCTCGCCGTCCGAGAGCACCCAGGTGTCCTTCGAGCCGCCGCCCTGGGAGCTGTTCACGATCATCGAGCCCTCGCGCAGCGCCACCCGGGTGAGCCCGCCGGGGATGATCTTGATCTCGTCCCCGTAGATGGCGAACGGCCGCAGGTCCACGTGCCGGGGAGCGAGCGAACCGTCGGCCAGCGCCGTGGGAACGGTGGAGAGGGCGACGGTCTGCTGGGCGATCCAGCGCTCGGGTGCCTGCTCGACGAGCCCGCGCTGGTCGGCCAGCTGATCGTCGCTGGCGTGAGGTCCGATGAACACGCCCTTGCCGCCCGACTCGCCGGTGGGCTTCACGACCAGCTCGTGGAGGTGCTCGAGGGCGTACGCGCGCTGCTCGGGGTCCGCGAGCAGCCAGGTGGGCAGGTTGTCGAGGATCGGCTCCTCGCCGACGTAATAGCGGATCATCTCCGGCACGTAGTGGTAGATCGCCTTGTCGTCGGCCACCCCGGTGCCGACGGCGTTCGCGATCGCGACGTTGCCGGCGCGGTAGACGCCCATCAGCCCGGGCACCCCGAGCAGCGAGTCCGCGCGGAACTCGAGCGGGTCCATGAAGGCGTCGTCGATGCGCCGGTAGATCGAGTCGACCTGGGCGAGGCCGCGCGTCGTGCGCATGTAGCAGAGCCCGTCGCGGACCAGGAGGTCGGACGCCTCCAACAGCTCCACGCCCATCTGCCGCGCGAGGAACGCGTGCTCGAAGTAGGCGCTGTTGGCGGGGCCCGGGGTCCAGACGACGACCACGGGGTTCTCGCCGCCGCCGGGAGCCGCCGCCTGGAGTGCGTCGAGCAGCAGCGCCGGGTAGTGGCTGACGGGACGGACGTCGTAGCCCGTGAAGAGCTCCGGCAGCAGCCGGCTCATCGCGATCCGGTTCTCGAGCACGTACGAGATCCCGGACGGGGTGCGCACGTTGTCCTCGAGCACCTTCCAGCGCCCGTCCGCGTCGCGCACGAGGTCGCAACCCGACACGTGGCACCAGACACCGCCGGGCGGCCGGATCCCGTGCGCCGAGCGCTCGAAGTTCGAACGGGTCAGGACGAGCTGCCAGGGCACGATGCCCTCGCGGATGATCTCCTGCCCGTGGTAGACGTCCTCGACGAAGTAGTTGAGCGCGCGCACGCGCTGGGCAAGGCCGCGCTTGATCGTCCGCCACTCGTCTGCGGGCAGGACGCGAGGAACCAGGTCGAGCGGGAACGGGCGATCGCGGCTCGGCCCCTCGGGCCCCGAGGCGTCGAACGTGATCCCCTGCTGGACGAAGATCGCGTCGCGCCGCTCACCCGCGGAGCGCAGACGGTCGCGGCCGAGCCGCGTGAGCGCACCCACCAGCCCGGTGGCGGGGGCGCGCGGACGGCCGGGCCCCTCGAACAGCTCGTCGAAGAACCCGGGCGCGGGCGCGTAGTCGGGTTCGATGACGTGGTGGGTCCCCGTGCTCAAGGACTCTGAGTATTACCCGTCGCGAGGTTTTGCAGGAGACCAGGCGTGGAACTGGAACAGCAGGGTGATGAGCGCGACGTCTGCAGCCGGGCTGAGCCCCGAGGGGCAGCGAGCTCTCGCGGCTTTCCTGGGCGGAAGGCTGCCCGCGGGACAGCTCCACGCCGAGCTGCTGCGCACCGAGGGCCACCGGCCCGCGCCGCCACCCCCGCTGCCGGCGGACACGGCCACGCTGCCCGTCCCGCGGGCGCTGCAGGTGGCTTGAGAGCCTGAGCCGAATATCGTCCGCGCCGTGGCGGTCTACGTCGACGAGCCGATGTGGGAGTGGCGCGGGCGCCGCTGGTGCCATCTGACGGCCGATGCGACCGTGGAGCTGCACGAGTTCGCCGCGCGGCTCGGGCTGCGGCGGGCGTGGTTCCAGTCGAAGCCCGACCGCCCGTGGCACGACCACTACGACCTCCCGCACGAGTTCCGGGAGCTCGCTCTGCGGATGGGGGCGGTGGCTCTCACGACGCGCGAGATGGGCGCCCGGCAGGCGCGCCGCCGGCGGGCCGCGCGGGCGACCCACTAGAAACGTCGTCCATGGCGAATCACATCTGGCTGGCCGAGGAGCGCGACCTGGACGAGGTGACCGCGCTGATCGCCGCCTTCCGCGACTGGTGGGGAAAGGACGTTCCCGCCGACGAGAGCATCCGCGCGACGGTACGGACCCTGCTCGGCGATCCCATGACCGAGTACCTGCTCGCCGCGCCCGCCGCCGGCGAGGCGGCCTGCGGGGTCTGCCAACTCCGCTACCGGCTGAGCGTCTGGACGGGCACGGAGGACTGCTGGCTCGAGGACCTATACGTCGCCGGGCACGCCCGCCGGGGCGGCATCGGCCGCTCCCTGGTGGCCGCCGCCCTCGACAGTGCGCGCGCCCGAGGCTGCCGCCGGGTAGAGCTCGACGTGAACGAGGAGAACACCGCGGCGCTCGAGTTCTACCGCGCGCTGGGCTTCAGTACCGAGCCGAAGCCGCCAGGGCGGACGCTGTTTGTGGCGCGCCGGCTCGACCCGTGATATTCGAACACTGAAATCGTTCGTGTCGGGGGGGCAATGAAGTCGGGAGGGGCCATGAAGGGGTCAGGAGGCGCAGTTCTCGCGCTCGTGGTGGCGGCGCTGATGCCGGCGAGTCCGGCCGCGGCGGGCGCTCCCGAGCAGAAGCCGGCCAAGCTCAACCCGGTCATCTTCGTCCACGGCTTCGTGGGCTCGGGCGCACAGTTCGAGTCCCAGCAGATGCGCTTCACGAGCAACGGCTACCCGCAGCGACTGATCTCCGTCCTCGAATACGACTCGACGTTCGCCCTGAACACGAGGGAGCAGGTGTACGGGAAGCTCGACGCGCTCATCGCGCGCGCCACGCGCCGCTCGGGCCGGCCGAAGGTCGACGTGCTCGGCCACTCCCTCGGCACCTCGATCATGCAGGAGTACCTCGCCACCCCGGAGCGCGCGGCGCGCGTCGCGCACTACGTGAACATCGACGGGCGCACGGCGGCGGCGCCTCCGGGCGGCGTTGCGACGCTGGCGCTCTGGGCAGGTGTCGGAACCCCGGGCAGGACGATCGCGGGCGCCGCCAACGTCACGATCCCGAACCAGACCCACGTGCAGGTGGCCACCTCGGCCGAGTCGTTCGCCCAGATCTACAGGTTCCTGCGCGGCCGCCGTCCAGAGACCACCACGATCGCCCGCGAGGAGGGCGACCGCGTGCGGATCGCCGGCCGGGCGGTTCTCTTCCCACAGAACGCCGGGGCCCAGAACGCGACGCTGAGGGTCTGGACAGTGCGGTCCGCAAGCGGCAAGCGCGTCGGCCGGCGGCCGGCTGCGAAGGAGCGGCTGAGCGGCAACGGCTCCTGGGGGCCGTTCAAGCTCGAGCGCGGAGCGCACTACGAGTTCGCGATCTCGCGCAGCACCGGTACCCACCACCTCTACTACGAGCCCTTCCAGCACGACAACCACCTTGTCCGCCTGCTCACCACAGAGCCGAACACCGGACTCGACGCCCTGACCGAGAAGAGCGACCGCCATGCGGTCCTCGTCGTGACCCGGAACAAGGAGCTCTGGGGAGACCAGGGCGCCGCCAACGACGTGCTGACGATCAACGGCACCAACGTCATCAACGCCGCCACGAGCCCTCAGTCGAAGCGCACCATCGGGATGTTCGCCTTCGACGCCGGCGCGGACGGACAGAGCAACGTGAGCGCGCCGCTGCCGGCGTTCTTCACGCTGCCCTTCATCAGCGGCGTGGATCTCGTGGTGCCGGCCTCGCGGCCGCCAGCCGGGAGGATCTCGGTTCGGCTCCGGTCGAGGGGCCGCGGTCAGGTGCGGGCGATCAACATCCCGGACCTTCCGTCCTCCACGGACCGGATATCCGTGCAGCTCAACGACTTCGAATAGCTCCGGGGAGGCCTCGCTCGCGGCGTTTTCGTTCAGCCGGTAACGGGTAGGCCGGGAACGGTTCGACGTCTACCTGGGGAGGGGAAGTCCGCATGCGCCCACGGATCCGGTGCTGGTTGGAGTGTCATTCGTGGCGGTCGTCTGCCTGCTTGCCGGAGCTCCAAGCGCGAGCGCGCAGATCGAGCCGCCGTGGTGCGTCACGCCTGCGAACCCCGGCATCCGCCGAGGACATGCCGGACGCCGCGGAGAACCTGCCCGACGGCACTGGCCCTGACCCGCTCGGGAGCTTCCCGCACATCCCGTACTACGCGATCGGCTGCACGCTCGAGGACATCGAGAGCCGGAGCAACGGCCGCATGGAGGTCGAGGTCATCGGCCGGTCCGCGCTCGGCCGCGATATGTACAAGGTTGACGATCAATGCGCTCGACACCCAGGCGCAGCAGAACGCGGACGCGCGCCTGCAGCGGGTCATCGAGCTTGCCCAGCGCAATCCGCGCCGGGCCCAGGAGCTGATCGAGCGCCGCGACCTGAAGGTCCCGATCTTCATCCAGGGCAGCATCCACGGCAACGAGTACGAGGGCACCGACGCGGTCATGCGCACGATCGAGCGGGTCGCCACGACGCCGTACGGAGCGGACGAGCAGGTCGACAAGTGGCTCGACCACGCCGTGCTCGTCTTCAACGTGATCCAGAACCCGGACGGCCGTATCGTCGGCACGCGCGCGAACGGCAACGGGTTCGACCTGAACCGCGACTACATCACGCAGTCGCAGCCCGAGACGGAGGCATCTGTCAGCGTGATACGCGAGTGGTTCCCGACTGGGGCGTACGACCTGCATGGGTACGTCGAGCCGACGCTCGTCGAGGGCACCACCGTGCCGCACAACCCGGGCATCGAGTACGACCTCTGGACGAAGTGGAACCAGCCCCGCATGGACGCGAACCAGGCCGGGCTCGAGCGCGAGGGCTTCGGCATCACCCGGCCGATCGACAACATCCCGCCCGCGAGTGGATCCCAGAGGGCGAGACGCTGCCGCAGGGCTGGGACGACTGGGGCCCGTTCTACACGGGCAGTACGGCCAGCTGCGTGGCCTCGACGCGATGACCGTCGAGACCTGCAACGAGACCGACGCCACATGCGGGATCGACGGCGTGGCTGCGCCGCAGGTCGTCGGCCGCCTCGGCGCGCTACGGGCGCAGGAGCTCGTCGTGAATTCCTCGGTCGACTTCCTCGTCGAGAACCGCCGCGAGATGCTCTACGACCAGTAGGAGATCTACCGGCGCGGCGCCGAGGACGCGCCTCGCCCGAGCTGGCCGGCCCGCTGCCCTTCACCGGGCACGCCCGAAGAGCATGACTACATGACCGATACCCGCGCGCGCACGTGATCCCGGTCGGGGACGGCCAGCGCAGCGACGCCGAGGCCAAGCGGCTCGTCGACTTCCTGCTCGGGAACGACATCGAGGTCAGGCAGCTGCGGCGCGACTACCGCTTCGGCAACCGGACCTTCCAGGCGGGCTCGTACGTGGTCTGGATGGACCAGTCGCTGCGCGCGCTCGGCAACACGATGCTCGACGTCGGCGACGACATCTCAGACCGCGTGACCCAGCTGTACGCGCCGCCCGGGGCGTGGAGCAACGGCTTCCTCTGGGGAGCCGACGTGGTCACGATCGGGCGCGACCGGCGCTTCACGCCGAACACCAGCGCGGTCGAGGAGACCGACGAGGTCGAGGGCGGCGTCCGCCCCGGGCGGTCCGACTGGCTCGCGCTGGAGGTCGACTCGCGGACCGCCGTTCGCGACGGCCAACGAGCTGATCGGGGCCGGCGTCGCGGCGCGGCTCGCGACTGGAGCCGTTCGAGACCGCGACGGCGACATGCCCGCGGGCAGCATCCTGTTCGCAGAGAGCGCGCGGGCCCAGCTCCGCGCGGCCGGCCGCGAGGCGGGCCTGTGGTTCGAGCCCGTGAGCGGCCTGCTGCCGCAGCGCGAGGCGATCGAGCGGGTGCCGCGGATCGCGTGCCTGTGCTCGCGCGCTCGAGAACTGGGCGCTCGAGACGCGGCTCGGGTTCTCCGCCGACCAGTTCACCAACAACAGCATCAACTCGGCTCCGGCCGATCCGCTCGGCGAACTACGACGTCATCTACAACACGAACCAGAGCTATCCGGCCGACACGCCGCGAGAACGCGACGCTGCGCGCCCGCTACGAGGCGTTCTTCGCCCGCGGCGGCGGCTACGTCGGGGCGCGGATCAGCGGCGCCAACTTCGTGGCCTGGACAGCGGACGGCTCACAGCTCGCCGGCCTGCAGGCCGAGTGGCAGGGCAAGCGCTCGGAGGCGGGCAAGGCGACCGAGGAGGTCGATGAGCTGATCGAGTCGTTCGGCCGCGTGACGCCGGCGTTCCAGCTCGGACGTCAGCGGGATCATGTACTGGGACAACGAGCGGCGGCGAGAGCAGCCCGATCACGGGCGCGTATCCGGCCCGTGACACCGCGCTCGTCGAGGATGCCGGTGTGGTTCACGGACGTGCCGGCCGACGTGACGGTCGACGGCCGGCTGCCGGCGTCCGACTACCTCGCCTCGGGCCACTGGCCGAACGCCGATCCGTCGGCCGGCGGCTCGCCGGTGATCGTCCACGGGTCCAACACCGCGGGTACCGCGCGGATCACGCTGTTCGGCATCGACCCGCTCTTCCGGGCGCACCCCGAGCGGAGCTTCCCGGCGGTGTCGGAGGGCTTCTACTGGGGCGACATCTAGCCTGACCACCCGGCCGGCCCAGACCCGGGGCCGGCCGGGGGTCCGCCCGCTTCGCTAGCGTTTGGCCGCTCCGAGCCCGAGTACGCGGCGCCCGGCGCGACCAGCCGAAGGGGGCAGACTTGCACGCACAGCGCAGGGCGCCGGTTTCAGTAAGGCGGCGCCGGCTCCTGCCCCGAATCGGCGGGCGAGACATTGCCATTGATCTCGGGACCGCGAACACGCTGGTCTTCGTGCGCGGCGAGGGCATCGTCGTGTCGGAACCCTCGGTCGTCGCCGTCGACACCGTCACGGGAGCCGTGCACGCGGTGGGTGAGGAGGCCCAGCAGATGATCGGCCGTACGCCGGCGAGCATCACCGCCGTGCGGCCTCTGCGCCACGGCGTGATCGCCGACTTCGAGGTGACGGAGGAGATGCTTCGCCACTTCATGGCGCGCGTGCACAGCAGCCGCCATGCCCGCCCACGGGTGATGATGTGCGCGCCATCGGGCATCACCGACGTCGAGCAGCGTGCCTTGACGGAGGCCTGTCTGGCCGCCGGTGCGCGTTCGGTCCATCTGATCGAGGAGCCGATCGCGGCCGCCATTGGAGCCGGGCTCGCGATCGAGGAACCAAGGGCCAACGTGGTACTGGACGTTGGCGGCGGCACGAGCGAGGTCGCGGTGATGTCGCTCGGAGGGATCGTCGTGTCGCAGTCGTTGAGGGTCGGGGGCTACGACCTCGACGACGCGGCCGCCGCATGGCTGCGGAGCACGCATGGCCTCGCCATCGGGGAGACCACGGCCGAACGGGTCAAGCTGGAGGTGGGCAGCGTGGCGCCGGACCGAAGCGATGCCCACTCCGAGGTCAAAGGCAGGGACCCGATTACCGGACTTCCGCGTCAGGTCCTGATGTCGAGCGACGGGATGCGCGAGGCGCTGGAGGATCGAGTTGCGCAGATCATCGCCGCGGTCAGGGCGGCGCTCGAAGAGACGCCGCCCGAGCTTGCCTCCGACGTTTCCCAGCGCGGAATCTTGCTGGCCGGAGGCGGAGCGCTGCTCCGCGGGTTGGCCGAGAGGGTCGAGCAGGAGACGAACGTGCCGTCCCGCCTCGCCGATTCCCCGCTCACCTGTGTGGCGGAGGGTGCGGGCCACGCCCTCGACGAGATCGAGCTGCTCGAGCGCACGAGCGCCAGGGCGACGGGGCGTCGCCGCTGAGCCTCTAGGGCCCCCGGGCCGGCCGGGCTCCGCCCTCGCCGTCATGTCGCCGGCACAGCGGGTCGATGTCACATGACGGCCGCCGTATGGTGCGAGCCGGGCCGCTTGTACCCGAGGGCGGCCTGGACGCTCGACGGTCGCCATCTCGTTCCCCCGCGCACGGTCGGCACCTCTTCTTCGTTGAGCTCGTTCGCGATCGCCTGGAGCGTCATGCCGGCACTCCGCATCCGTACGATCCTCCGCTTGAGCTCCGGTCCGATCGTGAGCGGGGCGACCACCTTCGCGCGGGCGGCGGACGTCATCTGCACGCGGCGATCTCGTTCCCAGGCGCTGACCGACGTGAGGACCGCGATTGCGGCACGGCCGAACCGCGTGCCGGTATCAATCGGCGGATCGAGTGACACGAGACGAGCGTCCGCTTGCTCCAGCTCTTCGAGAATCCCGCCGAGTTCGGCGATCGACCGGCAGAGCCGCCTCAGCTCGGCGACCACGAGGTAGTCCGCATCGCCACGGCGCAGCCGTTCGATTGCATGGGTGAGCGAGGGCCGGCCGCTGCTCCGCCGGGCGGCTGGCTCGACCTCGGGTACGAGTTCCAGTTCCCAGTCTCTGCGGGCGCAGAGCCGCTCGATTGTCTCGGCTTGGTGAGTCAGCTCGGGGTCGTCGAGCCGGACCACGCCTCGTGCGCTCACATATCCGAGCGCAGACACCCGCGCGGTGGGGCCCGACGGTCCAGGTCCCCCTCCGGGGTGCGTGAGCGCATGTGTGGAGCCACTTCCTTTGAACTGCATGGTCTCCTCCTTGAGCGATCTCTCGCCGCGCGCAGGCATGCGCCGGCGACAGGCGGCAGTGCCGACGCGGCGGCTAGCCGGGTCGCTCAGGAAGCGCGAACAGAAGGGTCGATCGCCATCTCTTAGGAGCGATCAAGAGCTTGAGGTAGCGCCCTGAGGCGATCAGGAGGAACACACAGAGGAGGCCGAGCACCATCCCCCCGGCTGAGCCGGCCGAGCCGGCTGAGGCGGTTGAGCCGGCCGACCCGCCCGAGGTCGCTGGGAGCGCCCCACTCGATCCGCCCGTGACCGCATTGGCAGATCCCGGCGCGGCATGCTCGTCCGGCGAGCCTGGTTGCGCTCTGACCCGGTCGAACAGGTATACGCCGGCGGCGAAGGAAGTGATCGGGTGAACGCCCGCCGGCGGCCAGGCGCCGCGGTCGTGGTGGCTCGCTGATACCGGCCCCGCGGTGACGGGGTCATAAAACTGGCCACTCGCATGAGACGCACCCGGACCGAAATCCCACGTGACATGGGCAGGGGCGGGCTCGTCAGGCGGGCTGACCGCGGCCCCCCCTGAAGGCACGCTCGCGGGCCCGTCTCTGAGCTCGCGGGCGACCATCGTCAGGTCGTCGTGCTGGCCGCTTTCGACGCGACCCGGCGCATCGGGGAGTGATGGTGGGTCCAGCGACGGTGACTGGAGCTCATCCTGGCTCGGGCCCTGCGGCGGAGTCAGCGGGCCTTGGAGCGCGGTAGGGGGCGGCCCGGTGGGCGGGCCGTGTTGTGTGGCGGCTGGTGGCGTTTCGGTGGGGAGTTGCGGCGCGCTTTGCTGTGCGGGGGTGGGGGCGGCCCGCTGGGCGGGCCGTGTTGCGCGGCGGCGGGTGGCGTTTCGGTCGGGCGCTGTGGCGGGCTTTGCTGTGCGGGGGTGGGCGGCGGCCCGCTGGGCGGGCCGTGTTGCGCGGCGGCGGGTGGCGTTTCGGTCGGGCGCTGCGGCGCGCTTTGCTGTGCGGCCGCCGGGGGCGGTGGGGGGCCCGCGGACTCGTGGGCTGGGGGGATCGACGCGCCAGGAGGTGACTGCGACGCGGATTCCCCTGGAGGATGCAGAGGGCCGGCAGGCTGCCGTGCTTCCTCGGCCACGGATGGGGGGTTGGGTATGGCCGGGCCAGCGGCGCCTGAAGTGGAATTGGGCGGCGGAGACCGCAGCGTGTCGGGTCCAACGGGGACCGGGGCCTCCGCGCCTCTCGCTGGCGAGGACATCAGCAGAACGCCTGCGAAAAACGCGAGGAAAGCGGCGGAAATCGCCCTTGAGGGGCGAGGCCTTGGCGTCCGCCGCCAGGTGCCTAGCGCTAAAAAGACAAGCACCTCAGGACCCATGGGCGTCGAGCATCGATGTTCGCATACAGCGTGCACCGGTGAGCCGGACTTACGCGGCCGACTGAAGCGTAAGCCGGCGTAAAAGTTCGCAAATAGCGAATTTTTGATCGAGCCGTCGTGGTTTTTTCACCCGATGGGGGCTCCCATCACGTCCATGAGTTCCTTGCGGGCAAGGCGACGCGAGATCCACGATGCAGGTCCTCGTCGCCTGCCATGATCCCGGCGTCGTCGCCGCTTTTCTGAAGGCGCTGCGGACGGCCGACATCAGCGCCGAAACGGCGGCCGACGGAGAAGCGGCACTGGAGCTCGCGCGACGGCATCGCCCCGACATCGTCCTGCTAGATGACGAACTGCCCGGACTGCCAGCTGTTCCAGGGTTGCAGACACTGGCAGCCGAGCTTCCGGGCTCGGCTGTCGTGGTCATCACCGGCCGGTATAACCGGGAGCGCGGCCTGCTCGCGTTGCTGGAAGGCGCCGCCGGCTACCTGAGCCGGGAGCTCCCGCCAGAGGCGCTGCCGTGGACCGTGCGGGCGGTGATGCGAGGGGAGGCCGCGATCCCGCGGTCGCTCGTGATGGCCCTGATCGAGCTCGCGCGGAGCGATGTGGGGATGCGGCCGGTCAGGAGTGCCTTGACTGCGCGCGAGTGGGAGGTGCTCGATCTGATGGTCACTGGCGCCTCGACGGAGGAGATCGCGAAGGACCTTGTGGTCTCCCTCGAGACGGTCCGCAGCCACATCAAACACATCCTGCAGAAGCTCGGGGTCCACACGCGGGCCCAGGCGATCGCACGAGCCCACGAGCTCCGCCGCCAGCGGCACGCGGAGTCGGCAGAGACGAATGCGACTTCCCCCTAACAGCTTCAGAGCCCGAAGGATGGGAGCGTTCAACCCGCGGGATAGGGGACGAAAATCCCCTTGCAAGGGCAGGCTGCCCTCCCGTAAGGTCACACACGGATTCGCAACCCACGAGAGTCCGACTGGGCTGTACAAGGGCTCGCGCCAATGACTCGGGACGCCTCGATACCGGCCATAGCGGTGGCAGGTTTTTGCCGTGCCGGAGAAGGAGGTGAGAAACGTTTCGCAGCCTCGTAAGCACCGAAGCTCACGCCTCGAGCAAGGCGCGAGAGCTTCCACGGACGACCGGCTCGTTCACGAGCTCACCGCTGTTCACGCCCACGGCCGCGAGAGCACAGATCTGGGATAGAAGGAAGGACCGCATGATGCGCTATCCACCATTGGGCGTAGTCGCCGCGGCGGTGCTCGCGTTTTCCGGGCATGGCAACCCCGCAGAGCGGTCGCGAGCTGGAAACGACTGGCAATTGGGCAGCCTGCCCTAGGTACGCTAGATGTACCCAAGGAGCGCCACGCTGGGCCGGCGTCTCGTGGACCGGGATCAGGCGCGTTTCGTGGGCCGCGGGCGGGAGCTGGAGCTATTCGACCAGTTGTTCGTCGATAAGCCGCCGGCGAACGTCGTTGTGGTCCACGGCCCGGCCGGGATCGGCAAGAGCACCCTCCTGCGCGAGGTGGTGCGCCACGGCGAGCAGTGCGGCTGGCAGCCGCACTGGATCGAGGGACGCGACCTCCTTCCCCTCCCCGACGTGCTTGAGGATGCGCTGAGGGGCGCCCGCCAGGAGGAAAGGCCGCTGATCGTCTTCGATAGCTACGAGCGCATGACCGCGCTCGGCGGCTACCTGCAGCGGAGCGTGCTCCCGAGCCTGCCCGAGCGAGCGATCGTCGTTGTGGCCAAGCGAGGGCTGCCGGAGCCGAGCTGGTCCGCGGGTGGCTGGGAGACGGTCGTCCGGGAGGTCGAACTCGGCGGTCTCTCACAGGCGGAGTCGAGGGAGCTGCTCCGGCTGGCCGGTGTGGAGGACCAGGGTCTCGTGAGGGAGGCGGTCCTGTGGTCTGGGGGCTCGCCGCTGGCGCTCGCGCTGACCGCGGAGCCGGGGGTCCGCTGGAGGCCGGCGAGCGAGGGTGGAGGGCCCGCCGACCCCGGGGTCATAAGGGCGCTCGTGCGGCGCCTCGCCGGGTCCGAACTCGAGGGGGCTCAGTTCGCCGTCCTAGGCGTAGCAGCAATCGCTCGGCTGACGACCGTCGACCTGCTGCGGCACGTGCTGCCCGAGACCGACGCGCAGCACGCCTACCAGTGGCTCGCCTCGCGCACTTTCACGGAGCCGCTCGGCGACGGCGTCACGCTGCACGAGCTGGTCGGAAAGGCGCTGCGGGCGGACCTCCGTCGGCGCGATCCCAGCCGTCAGCAGGAGCTCCGCCGGAGGATCGCCGACTACCTCCACGCCCACGCCGTCGCCGGCAACCTCCTACTCTCCGTCGACCTTGCCCACCTGAGCGAAAACCCTGCCATCCGCTGGGGTTACTCGTGGGAGGGCAGCGTGAGTTACCGCATCGACTCCGTCCGGCCTGGAGATGCCGAGGCCGTGAGGGACGTGCTCGCCGACCGCGGCCACGGCGGCTGGTGGCCGCTGCTCGAGCGGTTCTTCGACGAGGCACCGGCGCGAATCGGAATCGCCCGTGACCAGGAAGACCGGCTCGCCGGATACCTGGTGTCGGTCACGCCCCGCAACGCCCCTTCGTTCGCGGCTGCCGACCCGCTGCTGGGCCCCTGGCTCGCCCACGCCCGCTCTCGCTCGCCCAGCGGAAACGCGGTGCTCTGGCACGACGCGGTCGACCTCGCCGAGCGCTGCTCGGGCGTGCAGGCGATGCTCGGCGTCGCCGGCATGATGCAGTCCGGACTCGCCAACCCCCGCCTGGCCTACCTGCCGATCCACCCGCGTCTCCCGGAGGCGCTCGAATTCGCCAAGGTGCTGGGCGCCCGGCACGTCCCGGAGCTCGATCTCCAGCTGGCGGGCGTCCAGGTCGAGTGCCACGTGCTGGACTACGGGCCTGGCGGTCTCCTTGGCGCCCAGCGTGACGTTGTCTACGCCGAGACCGGCTTTCGGCCGCCGCACGCCGCACCGATTGACCTGGAAGTGGTGCGCCAGGCCCTGCGGGACCTGGGCGTGCCGTCACGCCTCGCCGCCAATGAGCTAGCCAGCGGCGAGGCGCTCGAGGAGCGCGCAGAGTCGGTCCGCGCCCGACTCGCCGACGCGACGGAGCACGCATTCGGTGAGACGGCGGACGAGCGGCTGTTGCGGCGCGTGCTCGTCCGCGGCTACCTCGACCCGGCCCCGAGCCACGAGCTAGCTGCAAAGGAGCTCAATCTGAGCCGGGCAGCTTACTTTCGGCGACTGAAGAAGGCGGTCTTGCGGGTAGCCACGTACCTGGGCTCGGCAGGCGGGCGCTAGCTCCTCGCGGAGCCCCGGCACCACGATGCGCCAGCGTGATCGCCCCGTTGTCGGTTGAGGAGATTTCTACGGCGAGTAGGTAGCTGAGGAGTTGGCGAGCCCGCCCTGCCGTCGCCTCCATGGCTGGCGCAGTCCAACTCCAACACGCGGTCGGTGGTCGCGGGGGTCTGAGACTGAAGCGAGACCAGTCCGGCACTGACAGCTCTGCGCCTCTGTTGGAGGCTGACTCCCGCACTTTGCGGGTTCTGGGCGCCGAAAGCTCGCAAATGCCGCCCAATGCCTGGGCCTGGACTCGTCGCAACCCCGAGGGGGTGGTCTACCGCCCAACTGCTGACACTGATACCGGAAGAGTAAGCAGTTCACGCCCTGCACCTTGCAGTTGGGGCGCGTTTTCGCATGTACCACAAGAGACGAATAGGAGGTTCGTGATGAGACGGACATCGATTGTTGTCGCGGCACTCGTCGCGTTTGGCCTGACTGCCAGCGTCGCGCTCGCGGTCAGCGTGCACTTCAAGAAGGGGTCACCGCAGTTCGAGGACCAGGGGCTCGTGTTGAACGCGAGCGGGTCCCTCGCCGGCCTCGGTAACGGGGACGTGCTGATTACGCTCACCGCGACGGCCGACCCGACCACGACTTGCACGAACCAGGGCGGCAACCAAGCGCCGGGCCAGAACCCGGGCGAGGTGACCGTTACCGGCAGCCAGTCGCTCCCCGCGAGCGAGATCAAGAACGGCAACCTGGCCTTCAACGTCACGACAGATCCGCCCGCGCAACCGACGTTTGAGCAGGCGGGATGCCCGAGCGCCAACTGGTCGGCGGCGATCATCGAAATGGACTTCACGTCGGCGACCATCACCGTCCAGCAAGGGGGAGTGGTCGTCCTCCAGCAAACGTTCCCGCTCTAGGGACGCCGCGCACCGACCGGGGGGCACCTACACCAGGGCCCCCCGGTCACGCAACGGAGGCGCGCTCCAACCCCAAGCAAGAGAAGGAGATCCACAGTGATAAAGCCACTACGGTTGGTAGCCATCGCGGCGGTGCTTGTCGCGGCCATCGCGTTCCCCGGGGCGGCGACCGCCCAGAACGCGCACTTCGTCAGGGCGAGCGCGACCGGCCCCGACGCGGCTGGCAACCTCGCCGTGAACTTCAAGATCGCCGGGCTCGGCGATAACCAGACGATCACGGTCACCGCGAGCGCCGATGCGACCGCCGTGTATGCCTGCCAGAACAATGGCGGCAACTTCCCAAGCGACCCGAAGAAGCAGCAGGTCTCGGGTCCGGTGAGCGCCTCCGGTGACTTCACCTCGGGCAAGAACGGGAGCGTCACCGACAGCCTGACGCTCATGCCGCCCGCGTCGACGCTCGACTGCCCGGGCGGGCAGCGCGACGTGCTCGCGAGCGTGAGCTACACGAATGTGGCGGTGAGCTCGCCGGGCGTCGGGACGGTGACGATCCCCGGCACGTTCTCGCGGACGTTCTTCAACGTCTAGCTCCGAAGTAGTCGGAAGCGGCGCTAGCGACTGCGCCGGGGGTCATTCATGGCCCCCGGCGCATCGCAGGGCCCAGCATCTCTGGTAGCCAGGTTGCTTCCGCTGTGTCCGGGACGCGATGCGGCTGGCGGGCGCCACACCTCTTCCAGCCCGCCTGCTCCCGGAGCGCCAGCTTCCCGCGCGCAGCGCGTAGACCGAGATAAGGCGATCACCTCCCCCGCGGCTGCGAGCGAGCCGGACCGCGAGATGGGTAGCCGACGACCTTCCGGACCCGGCGGCTCAGCTCGGCGCTCGCCATCAACCTGGGCGACCTCGAGCGGGTGATTGGGCTCGCGGACCGGCCACCGGAGGTCGAGGGTCGTGCCTCCCCGGGGTGTCCCTGACCTTGCGCGCGTTCAGCGGGGCTTGAGCGATTGAGGCGGGCGCCGGTCAGCGCCTCGCAGATCGCGGCGACTATGTCCTCATCCGCCTCCTAGTCTGCGATGGCGACGATTCCGAGAGTTGATGCTCGACTTCCGCGGCGAGTTGTTCGGCTCGCCCGCGACGAGATCCTCCGCTTCGTCCGCTCCACGCGGCCGCGGCGCTCGGCCGACGAGGTCGAGGCGCACATGGCCTGGCTCGACCGCGAGGTCTCGTCTCCGAGCGCGACCTCGCGACGCTCGGCTGCCACGGCTACCGGGTGTGATGGCGCTCGCGGCCGAAGTTCACCGCCCGAGGCTCGACCGGCCGTCGCCGGGCTCTGGCGGACGTTCGGATGGTTCATGGCGATCCTCGCCGCCGGGGGGCTTCGTCGAGGCGCTCTCCTGCGCCGCACCGCGAGCGCCGAAATAGGCATTGGCCGACCGCAGCCAGCTCACAACCACGCAGAGCGGCCCCCGCTTGCGCGCGCACCTCCCTTCATATCGGCCTGGAAGGAGCGGCCCGAACGACGGTGCCCTCGATCCGGCGGCCACAAGGGCCATTCGGCCGGAGCCGTCCAGGCTCCGTGCGGCTCACGCTGGACCGGCGGGGCCGCTCGCGCGAGAGGCGAGCGGTCATCAAGGGCCAAGGCATGTAGCGGGTCCGTCTGTGCGCCGACAGGCCGCCGATCCAGTACGCCGGCTCAGACCCAGACCTGGACTCGTCGACGCTGGGGAACCGGTCGACGCTGGGGAGTATGTCCCTGCTCAACCTGTGCTGGTCCGCGGCGAGCCGGTCGAGTGTACCCGCGACGAGTTCTATAGCCGAGCCCAGCGTCGGCAGCTCGACGAGGCGGGCTCCCTCAAGCTGGGCGTAGTCGCCTGAGCGGAAAGGGGAGAGGCCCCGACAGGGCGGGGCCTCTCCGTGAAACAGGGTTCCGCTTATCGATTACGGGAGGTCGATACCCGGCCCGGGGTCGTTGGTGTACGTGATGTTGAAGTGCTCCGCGTCACACACGCTCCGGCTGCCCGTGTGAGCGGTGTCACCTGCGGCCGGCGTATACGTGACCCTCCACGAGTGCTGTCCGACGAGGCTGTTTGCCGCGTCGCCGTAGCCCGTGGTGATCCTGTAGCTCGACGTCGAGTTCGGGTTGGTCGTCCCGACGTCCTCGGTCGGTGCGCCGCCCTCGAGCGTGATCTCCTCGGAGTACACGGACGTGCCCGCGCACGTGGCGCTGGTGAACAGCTCGAACAGGACCTTGCCGCCAGCCTCAAGGTTGCCCACGTCGGCCGAGACCTCAGCGGTGTCGTTCGGGAACCAGCTCTGCTGGGTCCTGATGTCGGTCGGGATCTGTCGGACCGTTACCACCTCGGTGCCGGTCGGATCGGGGCAGGCCGTGGTCGGGACACCGAGCGTGTTCGGCGAGTCCCCGGTGTAGGAAGCCACGTACGTGTAAACGCCCGGCGCGTCCGGCGTGAACTCCGTCACGCTGCCCGGGCCCCCGTAGGCCGTGTTGTCGCCGCTGACGGTGATCGTCGCGGTGTGGGCGACCGTCGTGCAGTCGTCAGGGCCGAACGCGGTCACGCTGATGGTGCCGTTCGCGGGCTGGCGGTTGGTCGCATTGATCGTCCCACCCGGGCCGATGCCGTTCGTTCCTGGCGTGTCGGCCGTGTTCGTCAGCGAAATCGTGTCGCTGATCGGGTTGCCGAAGTCGACCGGTCCGTCCGTGGCGTCAGTGGTCAGCAGCGGTTGCCGCGGCGTCACCTCGAAGCACTCGCCTGTCGAATGGTCGCTCGAATCCGGCACTCCATCGGTCCCCGACGTGAACTCGGCCCTCCAGCAGTAGTCATCCACCGCCGTCAGGCCCGCCGTAGCCGACACCACCGGCATCACCGTCTCCTCGGTCACGGGCACCGCTGACCCGATCTGCGTTCCACCTGTGGAGCACTCGCCGTTGGCGTCCAACTCGCTCGACCGGCAGAGGAAGAACTCCACCTCGCCTTCCCAGTCGTCGGTCCCGGTGACCGTGATATTCGCGCTGTCCGTCACGCCGAGCGTACCGTGCGCCGGGATCTCCTCGGAGTCGATGCTCGGGGTCGTCACGGTCGTCGAGTCGCACCCGCCGAGCGATCCGCGGGAGAAGTCGTGCAGGTTCGCGCCGATCTCCTGCGAGGCGCGAGTGGTCGCGATGAACGTGTTGAAGCACCTGCCACCGAGGCCGGTGTTCGAGAGGTTGAGCCCGCCCTCGAAGAACTCCCGCTCGATCAGGGTATGGCCGACACTGGTCTTGTTCACCGTCAGCCACGGCGTGGCGATGGAGAGGAGGTTCACGGTCGCACACGCGTCATCGTCGAGCGGCGTGCCCGGGAGCCTGCAGTCGGCGCCGCTGGTCACGGAGGTGTCGCCGAAGTCGGGGTCGATGCCGTTTCCGTCCGGATCGTTCCAGCGGTAGACCACGATCGTGCTGACAACCCCGCCGTTGGTGAACTCGGAGACGACCAAGATGTCGCCGTCGGTGTGGGTGCCCGTGAACGGTGTGTTCCCGCCCGGCGACTCACATTCGACGCTGTCATCCTGCAGGAACCAGAAGCCCACGTTGGCGGATCCATTGTTGCCGTTGCGCTCCAGACCGAAGTACAGGACCTCATCCCCGCCTGTCGGCGCGTACGACGCCGCATAGGCATTCATGATGTCGTCCTTGTCGAGCAGGTTCTGGTCGCGCTTGCACTGCCAGCCCGGGGTGATCGGCAGGTCGTCCTTGCTGCCCGTCGCCCACGTGCTGCTGTCTGACTTGTTGTAGCTGCCGTTGGCGTTGAGCGGCGCGAAGTCGCGATCAAATGTCGCGGCGTCGAAGCCCGCCGGCAACGGGTCCACCACTTCGCCCGCCGCGCTAAAGAAGTCCGCCCAGTCGAATTCCTGAGTAGTCCCACCGACAGTGCCGTCGGGCGTTGAGACGACGTCGCCGTCGAGCTGGAAATCAAGATCGTGGACCGCCAGCGCGCTAGAGATTAGAACGGCCCCCAAAGCAACGGCCGAGGCCAAAGTTGCGAAGAGGAGTCGGCGTCGCCGCTTGCCTCCTGCGAGTCCGAGAATGCGGTGTTTCATGCTCGTGTATCCCTTTCTGTCAGTCGCATGGTTTGCGCAGCCGCGTATGCCCGCCTCGATGGCGAAGAATGGGGTCCCTCCTTTGCTCGCGGAGCAGTTGGGCGAGGGGTGCTGCCGCGAATCGACGAATCCGTTCCAGGCGACCCTACGGGCGCGCGTTCCGATCTCGCAAGGGCACGTTTCTCACCCATTCCGGAGTCGGGACGCGGAATGGGTGAGTGAGCTCAATTCGCCGTCGACTGGCGGTGGCGGCGAAGGTCGTGGCCCCCCGCAACCGCCTCCGCCGGAGAATGGACTCCGAGCTTGTGGAGAATGTGTTTCACCTGGCTCTGCACAGGGTCGAGCGACAGCACCAGTTCGTCAGAGATCTGCCGAGTGGACGCGCCGGTGGTCATCAGGTCGGGCCCCTCCCATTGACGCGGAGTCAGCGCGCTCCGCACTGGCCGAATCCCCGAGGCCGCCGGTGCCCAGCGCATCGCCGTGCGGCAGGCAAATCTGGAGCGCGGTTTGCCCGCCGTGAGCACCTTCGCTGCGGAAGACCACCGTCCCGCCAGCCGGCAGGTTCTCGGCGGCGACCGTCGTCGATCGTGGCCGACTCATTCGGGTAGACCGACTGACGGGGCGAATTCGGAATGCCGATCGCGCCGCGCAACGCGGGGCACCGGGGGTTCCGCGCTCGCCACCGCGTTCCCCCATGCGGAGAGGCCAGCGCCCCTCCCGAGACGGTTGGGATCGCAGCGGCCGCCACGCGATGGTCGGCCATCGAGGCTCCTGCATCCTTGTCCCCGAGCCCCGATAGCCGACCACGCGGGCCGGACAACGAACGTTGCGAGTCCTCTCCAGCAATTCGACCCTAAGGGAGGCTTCCGGGCGTGACAAGGTGATCTTCCTCCCCCTTGGGCACCCGCGCGGCCGGCTGGGGCCGAGGGTCGCCGAGCACTGCGGAGGGCAGCTGCCGGGGATGGCCGCGAGAGTCGAGCAGGAGACGAACGTGCCGTCCCGCCTCGCGGATTCCCCCCTTACCTGTGGCGGAGGGCGCGGGTCAGGCCCTCGACGAGATCGAGTGCTCGAGCGCACGAGGCCAGGGCGACGGGGCGTCGCCGCTGAGCAGTGCCACGGGCTACGCCAGGAAGCCGCCGTCGACGCGCAGCGTGGCCCCGGTCGTGAAGGAGGCCGCATCGGAGAGCAGCCAGATCGCCGCCTCGGCCACCTCGGCGGCGTCCCCGAAGCGGCCCAGCGGATGCTGGGCGCGCAGCCGCTCGCGCTCCTCCGCGCTCGCCACCTCGTCTGTCATGCCGGCGTCGATCACCCCGAGCGCGAGGCAGTTCGCGCGCACCCCGCGGGCCGCGTACTCGACGGCGATCGTGCGGGTGAGCATCTCCACGCCTGCCTTGGAGGCGTTGTAGGCCACGTCCTCGGGCCACGCGCGCTCGCCGGCGACGGAGGTGATGTTCACGATCGCGCCGCCGCCCGCGTCGACGAGATGCGGGAGCGCGAAGCGGCAGCAGTAGAACGCCCCCGAGAGGTTGATCGCGATGGTCGTGTCCCATTCGCTCAGCTCCATCTCGCCGGTCGGCGCCTGTACGCAGTCGACGGCCGCGGCCGTGACCAGGCCGTCGAGGCCGTCGAGCCCGTCGGCCGCGGCGGCAACGGCGCGTTCCACGGCCGCCGGATCGGAGACGTCGGCCGGGACCGGGACGGCCCGGACGTCCCGCGCGCTCGCCTCGGCAGCCGTCTCCTCGAGCGTCCGGGCGGTCCGGCCGACGAGTCCGACGGCGGCACCCTCGTGAGCGGCCGCGAGGGCGATCGCCCGCCCGAGGCCTCGACCGGCCCCGGTCACGACCACGCGCCGCCCTGCCAGCCGGCCGCTCACGGCTGCTCGCTCGCCGGCCGGGTCACCGGACCGAGCGCCTTCTCGAGGGCCGAGCGGATTCGCCCCGCCACCGCTTCGAGACGGGCCACGTCGGTGCGCATGGCCACTGCGGAGACGCTGATCGCGCCCGACGGCAGCCGGCCGGAGCCCATGAAGAGCGCGAACGCGATGCAGTTGACCCCGAGCTCACTCTCCTCACGGTCGAGCGCGTAGCCACGTTCGCGTGTGCGGCGCAGATCCTCGCTGAGCGCGCGGGCGGACACCAGGGTGTTGCGCGTGCGCTTCTCGAGCGGTCCGTAGCGCGTCACGAACTCGCGCACCGCCTCGTCGTCCTCGAGCACGTGCGCGAGCATCGCCTTCCCGACCCCGGTCGCGTGGGCCGGGTTGCGCCCCCCGATTCGCGAGCTCATCGTGATGGCCTGGCCGGTGGGCTCGATCTTTGCCAGATAGACGACCTCCCCGCCCTCGAGGTGCGCGTAGTGGGCGGTCTCCGAGAGCCAGTCGGAGAGTGTCTGCAGCACGGGCCGCACCAGGTCGACCTCGTCCCGGCGCTCGTGATAGTCGAAGGCGATGCGAACCAGCTCGCTACCAACCCGGTAGCGGCCGCGCTCGTCCTGCTCCGCGAAGCCGGCTCGGCGCAGCACCGCGAGCGCCCGGTGCGTGCTCGACTTCGGCGCGCCCATCTCACGCGAGAGCGCCTCGAGCGAAACGCCCGACGAATGACCGGCCAGGAGCTTGAGCGTGGCCAGCACCCGGTCGGCCCCGGTGAGCGTCGCGGTCCCGTCCCCCTTGGCCATCGCTCAGCGCCCGATCCCGGCCGCGACGGCCCGCACGAGGTGGCGCTGGAAGATCAGGTACACGCCGATCACCGGGAGCGTCGAGATGAACAGGCCGGCCATGAGCGCGGTTGGGTCGAGATTGAAGCGGCCCTGGAGCTGCAGCACCCCGACCGTGAGCGTCTTCGTGCTCTCGCTCGGGAGCAGCAGGAGCGCGAAGATGAACTCGTTCCACGCCCAGAGGAAGTTGAAGATCACGAGCGTCGCAAGCGCGGGGCGCGCGAGCGGAAGCATCACCCGCACGAAGACGCCGTGCGCACTCGCGCCGTCCAGCCGCGCGGCATCGACGAGCTCGTCCGGCACGCCGCGGAAGTACGCGGTCATCAGATAGGTGTTGAAGGGCAGGTTCACGGCGCTGTAGATGAGGATCACCGACCACGGGGTGTCGAAGAGGCCGAGGTCGACCATCTCCACGTAGAGCGGCACGAGGAGGATCAGCGGCGGCACCGCGATCCACGCGAGCACGAACAGGTAGACGGCCGAGCGGGGCCGCCAGCGCAGCTTCGAGAACGAGTAGCCCGCCATCGAGGCGACCACGATCGACAGCAGCACGGTGCCCGTGACCACGATCAGCGAGTTGCGCATGTAAGTCGGGATGCTCGCGCCCTCCCAGGCCCGCTGCAGGGTGTCGAGCGAGAAGACCGAGGGCAGCCCGACCTTCGACTCGTCGTAGTCGGCGTTGGTACGAAATGCGTTGGAGGCCATGAAGTACAGCGGGAACAGCGCGGAGGCGGAGATGAGCGCCATGCCGGCCACCACCGGCGCGCGCCTCCAGCCCTCGCGCCGAGTCACGCTCCGCTCCGGGTGAGGATCCGGATCTGCACGGCGCCGATCGACGCCGCGATGAGCGTCAGCACGACGCCGATCGCGCAGGCGTAGCCGCTGTTCCCAAGCGCGAACGCCTCCTTGTAGATCATGAACTCCGTCACGTATGTGTCGAAGCCCGGGGCGCCGTTCGTGATCACGTAGATGTACGCGAACATGAACGCGAACGCCGTGACCGTGCTCGTCACCAGCACCAGCTCCATCACCCGCTTGAGATTGGGGGCGACGATCGAGAAGAGCACGCGCGTGGGCCGCGCCCCGTCCATTCGCGCGGCCTCGGTCAGCGACGGGTCGAGCGCGCTCATCCCCGCCAGGTAGATCAGCGTGTTGTAACCGAAGTTGGCCCACACGAGCACGAGCAGGACCGCCGGGATCGAGGTCTCGGCCTTGCCGAGCCAGTCCTGCTCCAAGGAGGACAGGCCGACCGAGCCGAGCAGCGAGTTGAGCGGGCCGTTCAGCCGGAACACCACCTGTGCCACGAGGCCGACGACGACGGTTGAGATCACCGCCGGCAGGAAGAAGGTTGAGCGAAAGAAGCGCCAGCCAGGGATCCGCTCGTGAATGAGCCAGGCCAGCACCAGCGGCACGGTCACCTGGATCGGCACCGAGAGGGCAAACAGCGCGTTGTTGCGGAGCGAGGTCCGGAAGACCGGATCGTCGACGAGCTCCGTGAAGTTGTCGACGCCGACCCACTCGGGCGGGTTGATGCCGTCCCACTCCGTGAAGGCGTGGTAGATGACGCTGGCCAGCGGGTAGGCGATGAAGGCAAGGACGAGGGCCAACGCCGGGAGGACGTAGACGACGCCCCACAGCCGGTCACGGTTGGCCATGGGGCCTCCGCTACTCGAGCGTCGGCAGCTGCTCGTCCATCGAGGCCATCGCCTCCTCCGGCGTCTTCTTGCCGGACAGCGCCTGCTGGAGCTCCTTGTAGTACGTGAGCGCCACGGGCACCGGGATCACGCTGTCGAGGACCGGCATCGCCGGGTCCTGGGACGCGTCCACGAAGAACTGCACGAACTCGTCCTCCACGAGGCTCTCGTCGACGCCCTTCAGCGCGGGCGGCGTGCCGAGTGTGGTGAGCAGCTCGCCGGCCGCGGTCTTGTCGCTGGCGACCTTGATGAACTCCCAGGCGAGCCCGGGGTTGTCCGACTGCTTCGTGATCACGTAGTTGTAGAACGCGTTGCCGACCGAGCGCCCGGCCAGGGGGCCGTCACTCGAGGTCGGGATCGGCATGATGCCGAGGTCCTTCCCGAGCTTCTTCTTGAAGTCCGGGATCACGGCCGGGTACATCAGGACCATCGCGCTCTTCCCTGACGTGAAGTCGGAGTTGGCGTCGAAGTTCTCGCGCGTGGAGGCGTCCTTGTTGAGGCAGCCCTGCTCGCGCAGCTGGACGAGCTGGTCGAGCGGCTGCACGAGCTTGGGGTCGGCGTAGGGGAGCTCTCCGTCGTTGACGCGGGCGACGTCGCCGTCGTCGAAGTACGAGCCGTACATCAGCGTGACCCAGTTGTCGGTCGAGTAGCCGTCACGGTCGCCGAAGGTGATGGGAGTGACGCCGCTCGCCTTCAGCTTGTTGCAGGCCTCGAGCAGGCCGTCCCAATCCTCGATCGGTGCCTGAACGCCGGCCTTCTTGAACATCGCCTTGTTGTAGAAGAGGCCATAGGTGCCGAAGTCCTGCGGGACGGCGATGATCGTGTTCTTGCCGCCTTCGCAGTCGAGGTCCTGGCACGAGAGGTCCATGCCGGAAAGGGAGTCGAAGAACCCGGGCGTCTTGTCGAAGTACGGGTTGAGCGCGAGGAGCTGGTTCTCGTATGGCGTCGTGTAGCCGCCCGAGTAGAACAGCATCATGTCCGGCGCGCGCTTCGCCTGGAACGCCGCCTGGAGCTTGGCCGCGACCTGCTCGTTGTCGGTCGAGAGCAGGGTGATCTTCACGTCCGAGCCCTTGTTCTCGGCCTTGAAGCGCGAGATCTGCGAGTCGAGCCACTCCCGGTAGGGGGTGCCGGGCGTGGCGCCGGCGAAGTTGCCGCCGACCCAGAGGTCGAGCGTTCCGGGCTTGGCCTTGGCGGTCTCGCCGGATGAGCCCGACGAGCCGGAGTCGGAGTCGTCGTCGTCTCCGCAGGCGGCGACGAACAGGGCGAGCACGGTGACGAGCAGGGCGGCGACGATCCGCAGCTGACGCATTCTCACTCCTCCAGTGACCTGTGGGCCATTCCGATTATCGGAACTCAGATTCGACAATCGGACCGGTGCTATGCTCGCACACCCGTCAGGGCCACGTCAATCCCGAGGTGACCATGAGAGCGCTCGTCTGGCACGGAGGCCGCAATCTGGCGGTGGAGGAGCTGCCCGATCCGGAGCCGCGCGCCGACGAGGTGGTGCTCGACGTCGGACTCGCCGGCATCTGCGGATCCGACCTGCATCCGTTCAAGGGCCACCACGGGCCGCGGCGCCCACCGCTCGTCCTCGGACACGAGGTGGTCGGCACGGTGCAGGAACTGCCCGGGCGCTTCTCGGTCTTCCCGCTGATCGTGTGCGGAGTGTGCGAGGAATGCCGGCAAGGTCGGGAGAACCTGTGCCCGGAGCGGCAGCTGCTCGGCCTGCACCGCCCCGGCGTGTTCGCCGATCGCGTTGCGGTGCCGCGTGAGTCGCTCCTCGAGGTGCCGGACGGCCTGAGCGACCCGCTCGCCGCCCTGGTAGAGCCGCTGGCCGTGTGCGTGTCCGTGCTCGCGCCCGCCGGCGTCGGGCCGGGCGCGCGCGTGCTGGTCCTGGGGTGCGGGCCGATCGGCCTCCTGAGCGTGCATCTGGCCGCGCAGCGCGGCGCCGAGGTCGTGGCGGTCGAGCCGGTGCCGGCGCGCCGTGAGTGGGCGACGCTCCTGGGCGCGGCGCGTGTGCTCGCGGACGGCTCCGAAGCCGCCGGCATCGGCGCCGATGTCTCGATCGACGCGGTCGGCGCGGAGGAAACCTGGCGCGCCGCCATCGCCGGTACGCGGACCGGGGGAGAGGTCGTGGTGGTCGGACTCGCCCAGGG
The DNA here is from genome assembly GCA_963757815.1 of uncultured Thermoleophilaceae bacterium. Lineage (GTDB taxonomy): Bacteria > Actinomycetota > Thermoleophilia > Solirubrobacterales > Thermoleophilaceae > JACVRW01. The sequence goes on from CAVWSN010000020.1 coordinate 88,642, forward strand.
CGACGGCGGCATGCCGGTGGCGGAGCTCGTTCGGCGCAGCCTGCGCCTGCGCGGTCACTTCGCCTACACGCGGGCCGAGTTCGCCGAGGCGCTCGCGCTCTTGGCCGAGGACCGCCTGGCCTCCGACTGGCTCGAGGTGATGCCCTTGGAGGACGGGCTTGCCGCGTTCTCCCGGCTCGCCGACACGCCCGACGGAACCGCCAAGATCCTCTTGCGACCAGGAGGCTGATGGCCGGAGTCCAGCTGCAAGGGGTGACGAAGATCTTCGACGGCGAGGTCCGCGCCGTCGATTCGGTCGACCTCGACATCGGGGACGGCGAGTTCGTCGTCCTCGTCGGTCCCTCCGGCTGCGGCAAGTCGACCCTCCTGCGTCTGATCGCGGGGCTCGAGGAGGTCAGCGAGGGAACGATCCGGCTCGGCGGACAGGACGTGACCGACACGCTCGAGCGCGACCGCGATATCGCGATGGTCTTCCAGAACTACGCGCTCTACCCGCACATGACCGTGCGTCGCAACCTCGGCTTCGCGCTGCGCCTGCGGCGCTTGCCCGCCGCCGAGCGCGAGCGGCGCGTGGAGGAGGTGGCCCGCATCCTCGGCCTCGACGCGCTCATGGATCGCAAGCCCGCCGCGCTCTCCGGAGGCCAGCGCCAGCGGGTCGCCATGGGGCGGGCGATGGTGCGCGAGCCCGCCGCATTCCTGATGGACGAGCCGCTGTCCAACCTCGACGCCAAGCTGCGCGTGGCCATGCGGGCCGAGCTGGCGCGCCTCCACGAGCGCCTGGGCGTGACCACGATCTACGTGACCCACGACCAGGTCGAAGCCATGGTGCTGGGCCAGCGGGTGGCGGTGCTGCGCGACGGCGTGCTTCAGCAGTGCGCCGCCCCGGAGGAGCTCTACGACCGGCCCGTCAACCTGTTCGTGGCGGCCTTCATCGGGTCGCCCGCGATGAACCTCGTGGCCGGCCGGCTCGCGGGCGACCGGGTGGAGTTCGCCGGCCACTCGCTGCCGCTGGCGAACGGTTCGCCCGTGGCCGGCCAGGAGCGGCGCGTGATCGTAGGCCTGCGCCCCAGCGACCTCGAGCTGGCGGCGAGGGAGCCCTCGCTCCCCCGGCTGCGCGTCGAGGCGCTCGTGGTCGAGCGGCTCGGGTCGGAGAGCAACGTGATCTTCCCGGTCGACGCCCCCAGGGTGGACACCGAGGCCACCCGCGCCGCCGCCGAGGCCCAGGCGGCCGACGACGAGCAGCTGCTCGCGGAGGACGATCGCGCCCAGTTCACCGCGCGGCTGGCCGGGCGGCCGGCGATCGAGCCCGGTGGGCAACTCGAGCTCGCGGTCCGGACAGAGCGGCTCTACTTCTTCGATCCGGCGAGCGGCGAAACGCTCGCTGCGGCCGCTCGCGACCCGGCCCGCGCCTCCATCTGACCCGTGCTCGTCCTGCAGTCAGACGAGATACTCGCGCGGGTTGATCCGCGTCACGGCGCCGAGGTGCTCGACCTGGTCGACGTGCGCAGCGGCCGGCAGCTGCTGGGTCGCCCGCCGTTCGGGGCCGAGCCGGCGGCGCCCGGAGACCTCGACGAAGGACCGTGGACGGCGGCGTGGCGGGGCGGCTGGCAGGGCTGCCTGCCCAACGCGGGCAGCGCCTGCACCGTTGACGGCGATTCTCACGGTTTCCACGGCCGGGCCTCCAACGACCCGTGGACGCTCGTCGAGGACGATCGGGCCGGCTGCCTCGCGCGCTGGGAGGGCCACGGGCTCCGGGCGGAGCGCAGGATCGAGGCCGCCGGCGGTGCGCTCACGGTCACGAGCGTGGTCACCGCGCTCGCCGACGGCGCGCCGGTCATCGCGCTCGAGCACCTCGCCCTGGGGCTCGAGCTGATCGAGCCGGGCGTCGAGCTCGAGCTTCCGGCGGGCCGTGCGTCCGAGCTCGACGACGAGCTGGGCCCGCTCCACCCTCCGGCCGATGCGCCGGAGTGGCCCGCGATCGGGCTCGTCGAAGGCGGGACCGAGCGAGGCGACCGCTGGGAGCTCGCCGATGCGAGGGCGCGCGTCTTCGTAGTGCGCGATGTCCGCGCCGGCCGGGCGCTCGTCCGCAACACCGGGCGCGACCAGGGGGTCGAGGTCACCTGGTCGGCCGAGGCGCTGCCGCACCTGATCGTGTGGCACGAGGCGCGCGGATCTGCAGGGGTATGGCGCAACGCGACCGAGCTGCTCTGCCTCGAGCCCTGCTCGGTCGCGCACCTGCTCGGACTCGCCGCGGCTCTCGAGGCGGGCCAGGCGCACCGGCTCGCCCGCGGTGAGACGCTGTCCTGGACGATGAGCGTGCGCCCGGTCTGAGATGAGCGAGGAGCCCTTCGGTCGCATCGAGTCGGTCGAGACGGTCCGCCACCCGAGCTTCCCGCACCTCACCCACGTGTTGCTCCATGGGGAGGACGGCCTCGCCGGCCTCGGCGAGACCTTCCATCAGGCCGCCGCGGTCGAGGCTTACGTGCATACCGAGCTCGCTCCGCGGCTGGCGGGCGCACCGGCCGGCAACCTGGGCGAGCTGTGGCAGCGGATCGGGGCGTTCGCCGACGGACGGCGCCCGCACAGCGGCAGCATCTCGGTGGACTCGAGCGCCTGCTCCGCTCTGGACCTGGCCTCGTGGGACCTGCGCGCGCGGGCCCTCGGGCTGCCGCTGCACGAGGCCCTCGGAGGCCGCGTGCGCGATGCGATTCGCGTCTACGTGACGGCCGTCGATCCCGACCACCTGCCGCCGCGCGAGGCGCAGCCCCACGAGCGGGCGGGCGCGGACGACTGGGGCCTGGGTGGCTCACGACAGAGCGCCTTCCGCGACTGGACGGCATCGCTCGAGCGCCCCGGCGAGCTCGCCCTTGAGCTCGTCGACGAGGGCTTCACGGCGCTCAAGCTGTTCCCGTTCGTCCGGCTGGCCGACGCCACGCGGCGGGCTCTCGATCAGCCCGGCGCAGCTCGCCGAGAACCTCGCGCCCTTCGAGGCCGTGCGTGAAGCGGTCGGCGACCGGCTCGACCTGGCGGTAGACCTCGCGAGCATGTGGACGCTCGCGCCGGCGCTCCAGATTGCGCGTGCCCTCTCGCGCTTCGACCTGATGTGGCTCGAGGATCCGCTGCGTATCTCGGCGCTCGACTCGCTCGGGCTGCTGCGCGAGGGGCTGACGATGCCGCTCGCCGGCTACGACTACCGCTGCGGGCTTCCGAGCTACGTCGAGATGATCGAGCGCGGCGGAGTCTCGCTCGTGCGGATGGATCTCGGCTGGGTGGGTGGCGTCACCGAGGCCGTGCGCATCGCGGCGTATGCGGAGGCGCGCGGGCTCGGAGTGATCCTTCACGACTGCGCGGGGCCGGTGTGCTGGGCCGCCGCCGTGCACACCGCCCTGCACCTGCCCAACGCGGTGATTCAGGAGTGCGTGCGCGCGTACGCGCGCGACATCTACCCGGAGATCGGCACGGGCGTGCCAACGCTCGCCGCCGGCGCCGCGCGTCCCGCGGCCGGTCCCGGACACGGCTTCGAGCTGAGCGACGCGTACCTCTCCGAGGCCCAGCGGCGCCGCTCGGGCGTGGGTCGCGACGGGCGCTGGCGAAGCGAGGGGCCGGCATCGTGGTGAGCCCGGTGGCCGTCACGGTCTCGCGCGAGCGGTTGCGCGCCGCCGCCGAGCTGCTGATCGACTATCCCTTCCGGGTCTGGCACTACGGCGAGTCGACCGGCCTCGAGGGCCTCCTTCGAGCCGGGGACCTGCTCGGGGAGCCGCGCTACGAGGCTTGGGTGCACGGCCTGCTGCGCGGCTGGGCGGCGCGGCGGCGTCCCTTCACCGAGCTCGACAACACGCTGCCCGGCAAGGTGCTGTGCGAGCTGGCCGCGCGCCACGAGGACGACTTGCTGCTGGAGGCAGCGCTGGATGCCGCCGCCTATCTGACGGCTCGCCGGACCCTGCGCGGCGTGGCGCTGCCGTTCGAGCGCGCGCCGCTGCGCGAGCCGTTTGGCGGCGAGGGTCTCGGCGCGCGCGACCGCGACCTGCTCGAGGACCCGGGGCCGGGCGTGTTCGTCGACACGCTCCACTTCGACCCACCCTTCCTGGTACGCCTGGGCGTGCTGACGGACGCCCCCGAGCTGGTGGACGCCGGCGCCGGCCAGGCGCGGGCCCTTACGGAGTTGCTTCAGGACGCCTCGGGACTCTTCTGGCACTTCTTCCTCGAGCGAAGTGGCGAGCGCTACGGCTTCGGCTGGGGTCGCGGGCAGGGCTGGGCGCTCCTGGGCCTCGTCGACGTGCTGGAGGTGCTGCCGGGCGAGCACGTCGAGCGGGAGCCGCTCGTGGCTGCGCTCGAGCGGCTCGTGCGTGCGCTCCGGGGGAGCCAGCGCGCCGACGGCGGCTGGGACGCGGTGGTCGGAGAGCCGGAGTCTGGCGACGAGAGCTCCACCGCGGCCTTTGTGGCCGCGGGGGTGGGCGCGGCGGTCGCCTCGGGTGTGCTCGGGAACGATCGGCTCGACTTGGCGCGGCGGGCCTGGTCGCATACGGCCGCGCTGGTCGGCGAGGACGGTGTCTTGGCGGGCGTGTCGGCCAACGTGTGGGCCTGCACCGTGCCCTCGCACTACCACCACGTCCCGCGGGGCGCCGTGGTCCCGTGGGGGCAGGGCCCGCTGCTGCTCGCCGCGGCGGCCGTAGACCGGGCAGGATTCCGTTGATGCGCGAGGGTCGCGGCGTGCTCGTCACCGGTGCCGCCAACGGCATCGGCCGCGCCACGGCCGCACGGCTGACCGCCGCCGGCGCCCGGGTTTGCGCCGTCGATCGTGAGCCGGCCGATGCGCCGCCGGGCGGCTTTGCGATCGAGGCCGACCTTGCCGATCTCGACCGCTTGGAGGAGCTCGTACGCCGGGCCGAGGCGGAGCTCGGGCCGCTCGACGCCCTGGTCAACGTCGCCGGCATCTGGGAGCCGGCGCTCGTCGAGGATCTGTCCGCTGCTGCGCTCGCGCGAACGCTCGCGGTCAACCTCGAGGCTCCGATCCTGCTGGCCGCCGCGGCCGCCCGCGGGATGCGGGAGCGCGGCTACGGCCGGATCGTCAACGTGACGTCCGTCCACGCTCACCATTCGGCCCGCGAGGCGCTCGCCTACGACGCCTCGAAGGCAGGACTGGAGGGCGCCACGCGGACGCTCGGCATTGAGCTCGCGGCCGACGGTGTGCTCGTCAACGCCGTTGCGCCGGGCTTCGTTTCCACGCGGATGGCGCTGGGCGACGACATGAAGAACGTCCTCGAGTCGGACCCCCACCGGCGCGCCTATGTCGAGGAGGGCCGCCTGCCGATACGCCGTAGCGCCACCGCCGAGGAGGTCGCCGAGTGCATCCTGTGGCTGGCCGGCCCGGAGAACACCTACGTCACCGCGCAGACCGTGACGATCGACGGCGGTCTCACGTCGACGTTCTGACTTCGGCCTCCCGGTAGGCCTCGACCGCCTCGGGCACCAGCTCGATGCCCAGCCCGGGGCGGTCGGGAAGCGGGAGCCGCCCTTCGCGCAGCGCGGGCTCGCCGCGCACCAGCTCGCGGCGGAGCGGGGAGTCGAACAGCTCCGGGGTCAGCATCTCGATCAGCGGGACGTTCGGGCTCGCCGCCTGGAAATGGCGTGCGGCGGCGGCGTTGATGCCGGTCTTCCAGCAGTGCGGCACCACCTCGGCGCCGCGCACGGCGGCCAGCTCGGCGATGCGCCGCATCCCGGTGAGGCCGCCCGCGCGCGCGACATCGGGCTGCAGCACGTCGACGCGTCCGACCTCGAGCCAGGCCACGCACTCCTCGAGCGTCGTGGCGAGCTCGGCGCCGCCGATGCGCGGCTCGGCCCGAGCGGCGAGCCGGGCGTGTCCCGTCAGGTCGTCGTGGGCCAGCGCCGCCTCGACCAGCCAGAGCCGGCAGTCCTCCACGGCGCGCAGAACGGCCAGGGCGTCGCGCCAGTGGCTCCAGCGATAGCCGAAGTCGACGAGCAGCTCGATCTCCTCGCCCACGGTGCGGCGTGCCTCGCGGATGCAGTCGACGAGCTGGCGGTCGCTGGCGGCTTCCTCGAAGATCAGCTCCAGCTTGACCGCGCGGAAGCCCTCGGTGAGCGCGCGCTCGAGCAGCTGACGGCTGCGCTCCATCAGCTCGCTGAGCGGACGGTCGCGGGCGGCGCCGGCGTAGACGGTCGCGTAGGGGGAGAGGAACTCCCGCCGCGCGCCTCCCAGCAGCTGGAACGCCGGGCGACCGAGCTGCTTCCCGGCCAGGTCGTGAGCGCGATGTCCAGGCCGGCGAGGGTGTGGCGCGCGATCCCGGACGGGCCGGCGTAGGAGGTGCGCTCGGCCATTCGAGCCCAGAGCTCCGTGGTCGTGAACGGGTCGGCGCCGAGCAGCACGCCACGGAAGGAGCCGTTCCAACGGTGCACGTCCTCCATGTCGACCAGCGCCGCGCCGGCCCGCGACGCGGTGTCCGCCTCGCCGATGCCCACCCGTCCCTCGACGTCCTCGACCTCGAGCAGAAGCGTCTCGGAGGAGCTGTCGAGGTCCTCCGGGTCGGAGCCGCTGCGCAGGACCGTGGCGCGCACGTCCGCGATCGGCGAGACGGCTTCAGCCATCGAGCCGAAGGACCGAGCGCAGACCGCGCGCCGAGCGGGCAGTGTCGAAGGCCTGGTTTATCTCCTCGAGCGCGAAACGGTCGGCCACAAGCTCCTCGAGCCGGAGGGCGCCGCTGCGGTACAGGTCGAGGATGCGCCGCGAGACCATCGAGCAGCGAGCGCCGCCGCCAACCAGCGGGCGCGGCCCGCGCTGGTCAACCTGCTGGACCGCCTGCACTCCGCCTGCGTCGCGCCGGGGATCGCCCCGATCCTGGCGGGGGGCAGCAGCAGCACGATCCAGTTCCTCTCTCAGCCGGGCTCCGCGGTCAGCCCGACGCCGAGCAAGTACGTGGTCGCGCTCTCGGGCACCCAGCTGACCGAGCAGCGCTTCGCCCCCACCGGCGGCGCGCCGCCGACCTGGACGTTCTCCGGCGTCCCCAGCTCCACGCGCCAGCTGCTGACAGGCGTCGGGCCCGCCAAGGTGGGCGGCACCACGGTGCCGCTGTTCCGCTACTACGCCTACAACGGCGGCCAGGTCTCGACGACGCCGCTGCCGACGCCGCTCAGCGCCGGCAACGCCGCGCTCGCGGTGCAGGTGGACATCGCGATGGCGGTCTCGCCGGGCGGCGGCCCCGTGGCCGACGCCAACATGCCGATCACGCTGACCGACTCCGCGACGCTGCGGCTGGAGCCGGCGAGCGAGGACAGCTCGGAGGTGAACCTGCCATGCGTCTGATCAAGCGCCTGCTGGGCAGGGCGGCACCGAGAACACGGCTACACGCTGATCGCCGTGGTCGGTGCCATCGCCCTGGTGACGACGCTCGCGGGCGCGGGCCTGGCGGCCACCAACGGCGACCTCAACCTGACCCGGCGCGACCTCGACACCAAGCGGGCCTACGCGGCCACCCAGGCGGGCATCGCCGACTACTCCTTCCACCTCAACAACGACAACGGATACTGGGCCCGCTGCACCTCGGTCCCGGCCCCGCACGCCGTCGACCGGTAGGCAGCACCAGCCAAAGCGCTTCGTGCCGGGCTCGACCGACACGAGCTACGCGATCGAGCTGCTTTTCCGGCCACCGGGCAGTCACGCCCCCTTGGACGCCGGAGAAGATGTCCGAGGACGCGAAGTTCGCGCTGGGCTACTAGGCCCGCGCCCGTTCGAGCTCTGACGCGCGGGCCGCGCGAGCAGCTCGTTGCGCGACTCCTCGAACATCTCGCCGAGCGCGTCGAGGTCGGGCATCGCGTCGTAGTCGCCGAGCAGGCCGAAGTCCATGCCGCCGTTGTAGGACATGATCGCCATCGCGAGCGCGTGGTCGCGCGGCAGGAAGGCGACGGGGAACAGGTCGTCGAGCTTGCGGCCGAGCGCGTAGAGCGGGAACTGCGGGCCCGGGCACGTTGGTGACGAGCAGGTTGAACAGGCGCGTGGAGAAGTTGATCCGCGAGGCCTGCGCGAGCACCGTCGGCGGCGCGAGGTTCTGGACGCTCGTGAGCACCTCGGCGCCGACCGCCTGCTTGGACTCCTTGAGCCCGTCCATCGCCTGGCGCACGAAGTGCAGCCGGGCAACCGGGTCCTCGACGTAGACCGGCAGCGGCCCGCGCATGACGGCGAGCCGGTTGCCCAGCTGGCCGCGCTCGTCGGCGCCGCGGATCGACACCGGGACCAGCGCGCGCAGCTCGAGCCCCTCGGTGCGGACGCCGCGCGACTGGAGCCAGCGCCGCAGGGCGCCGGCGACGACGGTCAGCACGACGTCGTTGACCGTGCCGCCGAAGGCGTACTTGACGAGCTTGAACTCGGCCAGCTCGCTGCGGATCATCACGAGCCGCCGGTGCGGGCCGATCGGCACGTTCAGCGGCGTGTCGGGCGCCGGGTTGAGGCCCGCCCACGCGATCTCGCCGACGCCCTCGACCGCCTCGCGCGCCACGTGCAGCGACGTCCCGGGCTTGGCGGCGCGCCCGCAGCGCGCGGCCCGCGAGCGAGAACGGCAGCTCCACCAGCCCGCGGACGCCGCGCGCGGCGAGCGACGCCGCGCTCGGCTCGGGCTGCGGCACCCACGGCTCGCCCTCGTGTGGCATCGGCGTCGGCACGGGCTCGAGGTCGAACAGCACCGTGGCGAGGTCGACGCCCGCCACGCCGTCGACGAGCGCGTGGTGCGTCTTGGAGATCAGCGCGAAGCGGCCGTCCTCGAGCCCCTGCACGAGCCACAGCTCCCACAGCGGCTTGTCGCGGTCGAGCCGCTGGGAGTGGATCCGCGCGGCGAGCGCCGCAGCTGCTCCTCTGAGCCGGGCGCCGGCAGCGCGGTGTGGCGCAGGTGGTACTCGAGGTTGAAGCTCGGGTCGTCGACCCACAGCGGCCGCCCGGTCTCGAGCGGCGGGAACGGCGAGCTTCTGGCGGTAGCGCGGGACGAGGTGCAGCCGGCCGCGGACGTGGTCGGCGAAGTCGTCGAACGCCGGCGGCGGGCCCTCGAAGACCGTGACGGCGCCGATGTGCATGTGGGCGTTCTGGCTCTCCTGGGCCAGGAACGACGCGTCCACCGCCGTGAGCCGATCGCCGTGCGCCTGCGCCATGGTCTCTCTCCTCGTCGGTCCCCGGCACACCGTATAGCGTCAGAGCAGCGCGGCCGCCAGGCCCGCCCCCACCGGACGCAACAAGCACCGCGGTGAGCACGCGCTCGTACTGCCCGCTGCGCACGAGCGCGCGCGAACAGCGGCCGGCCGGCGACGTGGCCCGGCGGCCACCATCGGCACGAGGAGCGCGACCAACCCGGCATCGGGCACGGCTCCGGTCGTGCCGGTCGCCCACGAGCGCGACCACGCCCACGACGCTGAGGCCGAGGAAGCAGACCGGCACCGTGTCGCGCACCTGCACCGGCTCGAGCTCGCGCCCGAGCAGGTAGACGATCAGCGGCGGTCCGGCGGTGGTGGTGGACGTTGTCAGGCGCGCCGGCGGCGAGGCCGGCGAGCGGCCCGCCCCACGCGCGGCGTCCGGCGCTCGCGGCGAGCCGCCGCGCGATCAGCGTCGCCACCACGCCCACGCTGACCGCGACCTGGAGCGCGACCGGGTCGAGCGCGCGCAGCACCGCCACGCCGGCGACGGCGCCCGGCAGGGCGAAGGCCAGCAGGACCGCGCACTCGCGGACACGGGCCGCGGGCGGCGGCGCTCGCTCACCAGCGTGAGGACGTTGACCAGCGAGCCGAGCACGATCAGCAGGCCGACCGCCTCCTCGGGGTCGACGACGGCGAAGACGAGCGGCGCCGCCACGATCGAGAACCCGAAGCCGGTCGCCGACTGGAGCGCCGCCCCGGCCGCGACCGCGGCGGCTGCCACGAGCGGCATCAGAGCACGCGCGTGCTCGACCAACATGGTCCTAGTATGGGGTCGTGGCGTGGGACTTCTCGACCGAGCCCGAGTTCCAGGCGCAGCTCGACTGGATGCGCGACTTCGTGCGCGAGGAGATCTGGCCGCTCGAGACGGTCTTCGACGAGCTCGGCCAGGACGGCTTCATGCGCGCGATCGCGCCGCTGCAGGAGCAGGTCCGCGAGCGCGGGCTGTGGGCCGCCCACCTGCCGCCCGAGCTGGGCGGCCAGGGCTTCGGCCAGGTCAAGCTCGGGCTGATGCACGAGATCCTCGGCTCGAGCCCGTTCGCGCCGGTCGTCTTCGGCAACCAGGCGCCGGACTCGGGCAACTCGGAGGTGCTCGCGCTGGCCGGCACCGACGACCAGAAGGAGCAGTGGCTGCACCCGCTGCTGGCCGGCGACCTGCGCTCGGCGTTCTCGATGACCGAGCCGGACACCGCCGGCAGCGACCCGACGCTGCTCCAGACGCGCGCGGTCGAGGACGGCGACGGCTGGGTCATCAACGGCCACAAGTGGTTCTCCACCAACGCCTCGGTGGCCGACTTCCTGATCGTCATGGCGGTCACCGACCCCGAGGCGCACCGCTACCAGCGCGCCTCGATGTTCATCGTGCCGGTCGACACGCCGGGCGTGAGGATCCTGCGCGACGTGCCGACGATGGAGCACCCGTACGAGCGCTACGGCGCCTACGGCGGCCACGCCGAGATCCTCTACGAGGACGTGCGCGTGCCCAAGGACGCCCTGCTCGGCGCGCGCGGCGCCGGCTTCCTGATCGCCCAGCAGCGGCTCGGGCCCGGCCGCATCCACCACTGCATGCGCTGGCTCGGCGTCTCCCGGCGCGCGTTCGACATGCTGTGCGAGCGCGCGCTCAGCCGCTACTCGCACGGCTCGCTGCTGGCCGACAAGCAGACGGTGCAGAACTGGATCGCCGACTCGGCGGCGGAGATGCACGCGGCGCGGCTGATGACGCTGCACGCGGCCTGGAAGATGGACACCGAGGGCGCCTCGGCGGCGCGGCAGGAGATCGCGCTGATCAAGTTCTACGGCGCGAAGGTGCTGCACGACGTGGTCGACCGCGCGCTCCAGGCGCACGGCGTCGCTCGGCTACTCGACCGACCTGCCGCTCGAGCAGATGTACCGCTTCGCGCGCGCCGCCCGGCTCTACGACGGGCCCGACGAGGTGCACCGCCAGAGCGTCGCGCGCCAGATCCTGCGCGGCTACGAGGCGCCGGAGGACGGCGTCCCGAGCGAGCACGTCCCGACCCGCCGCGAGGCCGCCCGAGCGAGGTTCGCGGATCTGCTCGAGGCGGTGACCTCCAACGACTAGGACGGTCGCGATCGTCGCCGCCGGCCTCGTCCTCGTCGGCGGCGGGACTCGTGGTGGCCGCCGTGACCGGCGCCTTCGACGGCGGCGATCCGGCGCCGGCGCGCGCCGCCGCTGAAGACCGACCGCTTCGACCGCGACCGCGCGTTCGCCGACCTGCGCCACCAGGTCGAGCTCGGGCCGCGGCCGGCCGGCTCCGAGACCTCGAAGCAGCTCGCCGAGTGGCTGCGCGACGCGGCTGCCGAACGGGCGGCTGCGAGCCGCTGCCCGGCGGGCTGCAGAACGTCGTCGGCTCGATCCCGGGGCGCGGCAAGGCGATCCTCGTCGCCGCCCACTACGACACCAAGGACATCCCGGGCTTCGTCGGCGCCAACGACGGCGCGGGCGGCACCGCGGCGGTGCTGGAGATCGCCCGCGCGATGCAGAAGGCCGACCGGCCGGCGGACGCGCCGCCGATCCGCTTCGTGCTGTTCGACGGCGAGGAGAGCCCGGACGACTCGAAGGACTTCTACTCGACCGGCCTGCGCGGCTCCAAGCCCTACGCGCGCAGGCACGCCGACGAGCTGCGGGCGATGATCCTGCTCGACTTCGTGGCCGAGAAGGGCGGGATGCGGATCCCGCGCGAGGACTCGTCGCACCTCGAGCTGTGGGGCCGGCTGCGCGCGGCCGCGCGCAAGGTCGGCGCCGCAGTCGGCGTTCCCCGACGAGACGAGCGGCGCGGTGATCGACGACCACACGCCGTTCCTGCGCCGCGGCGTGCCGGCGATCGACCTGATCGACTTCACGTTCACGTGCTGGCACAAGACGTGCGACGACATGAGCGCCGTCTCGGCGCGCGCGCTCGACCTCACGGGCGAGACGGTCGATCCGGATGCTCCTAGACTTCCCACGGTGACCGTCGAGAAGCTCCTGCTCGCCGCGCCGCGCGGCTACTGCGCCGGCGTGGACCGCGCCGTCCAGACCGTCGAGCACGCGCTCGAGCTGCACGGGCCGCCGGTCTACGTGCGCAAGGAGATCGTCCACAACAAGCACGTCGTCGCCTCGCTGCGCGAGCGCGGGGCGATCTTCGTCGACGAGCTCGAGGACTCGATCCCCGAGGGCGCGATCACCGTCTTCTCCGCCCACGGCGTGTCGCCGGCCGTGCACGCGGACGCCGAGCGGCGCGGCCTGCAGACGATCGACGCGACGTGCCCGCTGGTCACCAAGGTCCACCGCGAGGCGGTCAAGTTCGCCGACGAGGGCTACACGATCGTGCTGATCGGCCACGCCGGCCACGAGGAGGTCGAGGGCACGACGGGCGAGGCGCCCGACCACATCGTGCTCGTGCAGACCGAGGACGACGTGGACGACGCTCGAGGTCCCCGATCCCGAGCAAGCGTCGCCTACATCTCGCAGACCACGCTGTCGGTCGACGAGACGCGCTCGATCATCAACAAGCCTGCGCGAGAAGTTCCCGAACATCACCGGTCCGCGCACCGACGACATCTGCTACGCGACCACCAACCGCCAGGCGGCGATCAAGCAGATGGCCGCCCAGTGCGACCTCGTGCTGGTCATCGGCTCCGCCAACTCGTCGAACTCGCAGCGGATGGTCGACGTGGCGCGCGACTGCGGCGCGCAGGCCGCACCTGATCGACAACGAGGTCGATGGTGCAGGAGGAGTGGCTCGAGGGCGCCCGCGTGGTCGGCATCTCGTCCGGCGCCAGCGCGCCCGAGGAGCTCGTCGACCGGCTCGTCCAGTTCTTCCGCGACCGCGGGACGGAGACGGTCGAGACGTTCGAGGTCCTGCGCGAGGACGTGCGCTTCATGCTGCCGAAGGTCGATCAGCCGGCCAGCAGGCTAGCCGCCGCCCGGGACTAGCAGCCCGGTCTCGTACGCCATCGCCACCGCCGCCGCGCGGTCGTTGACGCCGAGCTTGGCGTAGATGTGCAGCAGGTGCGTCTTGACCGTCGCCTCGCTGATGAAGAGCTGCTCGGCCGCCTCGCGGTTGGTCGCCCCGCGCGCGACGAGCCGCAGGACGTCGAGCTCGCGCGCGCTCAGCGGCTCCTCGGCGGGCGCGCGCACCTGGCCGATCAGGCGCGTCGGCGACCGCCGGCGAGAGCACGGACTCGCCCGCGGCCGCCGCGCGGACGGCGCGGATCAGCTCGTCGCGCGGCGCGTCCTTGAGCAGGAAGCCGGTCGCGCCCGCCTCGATCGCCGGCAGCACGTCGCTGTCGGTGTCGTAGGTGGTGAGCACGAGCACGCGGATCGTCGGGCAGGCGCTCGGACAGCTCGCGGATCGCGGTCACGCCGTCGCCGTCCGGCATCCGCAGGTCCATCAGCACGACGTCGGGGCGGCGCGCCTCGGCCAGCGCGACCGCGCGCCGGCCGTCGGCCGCCTCGCCGAGGACCTCGAACTCGTCGTCGCCGGTGAACAGCGCGCGCAGGCCGTCGCGGACGACCGGGTGGTCGTCGACGATCAGCAGCGAGATCACGTCGCCTCCCGCGCCGGGACGGTCGCGCAGATCGCGGTGCCGGCGCCCGGCTCGGACTCGACCTCGAGCTGGCCGTCGAGCCGCTCGACGCGCTGCCGCATGCCGTCAGCCCGAAGCCGGGCGAGCCGTTGGGCGTGAAGCCGACGCCGTCGTCGCGCACGTCGAGCGTGACCACGTCCTCCATGTAGGAGAGCGTGAGGCCGACGCGCGAGGCACGGGCGTGGCGGCCGACGTTGGCCAGCGCCTCCTGCGCGGCGCGCAGCAGCGTGACCTCGACGTCGGGGTGCATCGGGCGCGCCGTGCCGGTCGTCATCACCTCGGCCTCGATGCCGTTGATGCCCGACCAGCGCCGCGCGACCTCGGCGATCGCGTCCGGCAGCCGCGCGTCCTCGAGCGCCTGCGGGCCGACGGCGCGGACCGAGCGGCGCGCCTCGCTCAGGCTCTCGCGCGCGAGCTGGGCGGCGGTGTCGAGGTGGCGGCGCCAGTCGCCGCCGCGGTTGTGCGCGTGCTCGAGCGCCTCGAGCTGGGCGACGATCCCGGTCAGCCCCTGGGCGAGCGTGTCGTGGATCTCGCCCGCCATCCGCCGGCGCTCCTCCTGGATGCCGGCCTCGCGCGCCAGGGCGTCGTTCTCGGCCAGCGCCTCCTTGAGCTGCCGGTTGCGCCCCTCGATCGCTGTGCCGTAGGCCATCAGCAGGCAGGCGACGACGATGTTGACCGCCACCACGCCGAGCCAGGCGAAGACCGGGGTGCTGTCCGGCAGCGGGAGCCCGCCGACCTGCGACGTCCCGCACCCAGACCGCCGTCCACACGACGCCGGCGTACATCCAGCGGCCCGGGAGCGCGTCGGCGGCGAGGTAGCCGCTGATGCCGAAGAACCCGAACAGCGGGTTGTGGACGATCAGCACGGCGATCAGGGCGAGCAGGCCGAGGTAGTGCACGATCCGCGGGCCGCGCCGCTGGGTGAGCGGCAGCCAGGCGGCGGTCACGGCGGCGAGCACCAGCGTGAGCCGCCAGTCCTCCGACGTGAACGCCGATCGCGAAGACGGCCGAAGCCGCGAGCATGAAGTACGGGATCAGCGCGGTAGGCCGCGCCCTCCCGTCGCTCCCAGGCGTCGAGCTGATCGCGTCATTCCCAGCGGAAGATCCTGCGCGGCGATGCCGCCGGCGACGAGGGCGACGCCGGCCATGGTGGCGAGCATCATCGGGTCCAGGGCGCTGCCGGTCCACGTGGCCTCCAGCGACTCGCGGAAGGCGCCGAGCGGGGTGAAGTCACCGATGCGGCTCAGCGTAGCCGGCATCTGCTCCTTCGGCAGCCAGACCCCGGCGAAGAACAGCGAGGGGAAGAAGAACGAGCGCGCCGAGGACGTAGGCGGCCGTCGCGTCGCGGGCGACGGCGGCGATCAGCAGGCCGACCGAGAACAGCGACGCGGCGCCGAGCGCGAGCACGAGCACCAGGCCGGGCACGTTCTCCGGCATCGCCATGCCGAGCACCGCGCCGCCGAGCACGAGCGTCGAGCACCACCGCGGCGACGGCGACGGCGAGGTTGATCGCCAGGTGGGCGACGAGCACGGCGGCCGGGTGACAGCGGCGTCGTGGCGAGGCGGCGCAGGACGCCGCGCACGCGGTAGTCGGTCAGCGCCGCCGGGCAGCATGTAGACGCCGAGCATCAGCGAGCGACGAGCGAGAGCACCAGCGACGGCAGCACGGTGTCGAGCGGCACCTGGCCGCCGAAGTCCTCGCTCGGCTCGCGGCTCGACTCGGGCAGCCCGAACACGAGCAGCAGCACGAGCGGCAGCCCGAGCGCGAACGGCAGCAGCCATCGGGTCGCGCAGCCACAGGCGCGCCTCCATCTGAGCGTCAGCGGCGCTTCATGCCGTCAGCGCCACGAAGGCGTCCTCGAGGCCGGCGCGGTCGTACTGCAGCTCCTGCGCGCTGACGCCGTGGCGCGCGAGCGTGCCGATGACGCCGGTCAGCAGGTCGCCGCTGCCGGCCACCTCGATCTGGGTTCCGTCGCGCGTCACGGCGCTCACCTCCGGGAGGCTCGCTGAGGATGCTCAGGTCGAACGGCGCCGTGGGGCGGAAGCGGATCCGCTGCGCGTCGCCGGCGCGCGCGGCCAGCGCGGCCGGGGTGTCGAGCGCGACGAGCGCGGCCGCGCGTCGATCAGCGCGACGCGGTCGGCGAGGCGCTCGGCCTCGTCCATGAAGTGGGTGACGAGCAGGACGGTGACGCCGCGGTCGCGGATGCGCTCGATCAGCGCCCAGGTGTCGCGCCGCGCCTGCGGGTCGAGGCCGGTGGTCAGCTCGTCGAGGATCGCGATCTCGGGGTCGCCGACCAGCGCGAGCGCGATCGACAGCCGCTGCTGCTGGCCGCCGGAGAGCTTGGCGTAGGGCGCGGCACGGGAGTCGGCGAGGCCGAGCTCGTCGAGCAGCGCCTGCGGGTCGGCGGGCGCGTCGTAGAAGGAGGCGTAGAGCTCGAGCGCCTCGTCGACCTTGAGCTTGGCCGGCAGCGCGCTCTCCTGCAGCTGCACGCCGACGCGGCGGCGAAGCTCGCGCGGTCGCGCGGGTCGCGGCCGAGGACGCGGATCGTGCCGCGCGTCGGGCGTCGCGCAGCCCGGCGATCGACTCGACGGTCGTCGTCTTGCCGGCGCCGTTGGGCCCGAGGATCCCGAAGATCTCGCCCGCGCTCGACGGAGAACGAGACGTCGTCGACGGCGACGCGGTCGCCGTAGCGCTTGTGGAGGTTCTCGACCTCGATGATCGGCATGCCGCCAGTGTGCGCCGGCCACGACCGCTTCACATCGCCTGGCTGGCTACACCGGATCAACCGATCGGTTGAGCCAGCTCCCGGATCTCGTCGCCGTGCTCGTCGAGCTTGGGCGGGGGGCGGCGGACCGGCGGGCGCTCGCCGTCGAGCCGCAGCGGCGGCGCGATCAGCGGCGATGCCGTGCGTCTCGTCGATCGGCTTCGAGCCCGAGCTCGGCGGCGAGCGCGAACGCCTCGTCGACGCGGTTGATCGGGCCGACCGGGACGTTGGCGGCGCGCAGCGTGGCGACCCAGTGCGTCGGCGGCTTGCGTGCGGAAGACGGCCTCGAGCGCGGCGGCGAGCGCGTCGACGTTCGCCACCCGCGCCTCGTTGGTCGCGAAGCGCTCGTCGGCCGGCAGCTCGGGCAGGCCGACCGCCTCGCACAGGCGCGCGAACAGCCGGTCGTTGCCGGCCGCGACCGCGAACGGGCGGTCGGCGGCCTCGTAGGTCTCGTACGGCACGATGCTCGGGTGGCGGTTGCCGCGCCGCGACGGCACCGCGCCGCCCGACACCCAGGCCGAGCCCTGGTTGAGCAGCGAGGCGAGCGCCGAGTCCATCAGCGACACCTCGACGTGGCGGCCGCGGCCGGTGCGCTCGCGCTCGGCCAGCGCCGCCTGGATGCCGGTGGCCGCGAGCAGCCCGCAGACGAGGTCGATCAGCGCGGCGCCGACCTTCAGCGGCCGGCCGTCCGGCTCGCCGGTCACGCTCATCAGCCCGCCCATCGCCTGCAGCAGGAAGTCGTAGCCCGGCATCCCCGCCGCCGCTCGCCGATCCCGAACGCGGTCACCGAGCAGGAGACGAGGCGCGGGTTGGCGGCGCGCAGGGTGTCGCCGTCGAGCCCCCACGAGGCCATCAGGCCGGGGCGGAAGGACTCGATCAGCACGTCGGCGCGCTCGCCGAGCCGCCGCGCCAGCTCGCGGTCGCCGGCGTCGGCGAGGTCGAGCACGACCGAGCGCTTGTTGCGGTTCAGCCCGAGGTAGTAGGTGCTCTCGCCGTCGCGCCACGGCGGGCCCCACGCGCGCGTGTCGTCGCCGCTGCCCGGGCCGCTCGACCTTGATCACGTCGGCGCCGAGGTCGCCCAGCAGCATCGACGCGTACGGGCCGGCGAGGACGCGCGAGAAGTCGGCGACGATCAGGCCTTCGAGGGGTCCGCTCATGGCGATCGGCACACTAGTGCGCCGTGCGGACCCTGGTGATCTCCGACCTGCACATCGGCGCGAGCCGCGGGCCGACCTGCTGCGGCGGCCGGAGCTGCGCGCGCGGCTGGTGGAGGCGCTGGACGGCGTCGACCGGCTGGTGATCCTCGGCGACGGGCTCGAGCTGCGCGACGGCGCCGCACCGCGACGCGGTCGAGGTCGCCGGCCCGTTCTTCGAGGCCGTCGGGCGCGCGCTGGGGTCCGGACGGCGAGCTGCTGCTGCCCGCCGGCAACCACGACCACGGGCTCGTGGCGGGCTGGATCGACGGGCGGCTGATGACCGAGCCGTCCGGCTTCCTCGGGCTCGAGCAGCGGATCGAGCCGCGCGACGCCGGGCCGCTCGCCGCGGCGCTGGCCGAGCATGCCGCGCCGGCGCGCGTCGAGGTCGTCTACCCGGGCGTCTGGCTGCGCGACGACGTCTACGCGATCCACGGCCACTACTCGGACCTGCACGCCACGGTGCCGACGTTCGAGCGGCTCGCCGCGGGCGCGATGGCGCGCTGGGCGGTCGAGCTGCCCGGCGAGGGGGCGACGCCGGACGACTACGAGGCCGTGCTGTCGCCGCTCTACGCGTGGATGCACGCGCTCACGCAGCGCGCCGACCACGCGCTGGTCAGCGCCGGCGCCGGCGCGTCCTCGCGCGCCTGGGTGGCGCTCGGCGGCAGCGGCCGCCGGCCTGCGCCCGGGCACCGTCGTGCTGCGCGCCGGCTTCGCGGCCGCGGTGGCCGCCATCAACGCGCTCGGCGATCGGGCCGGTCGAGCGCGACCTGTCCGGCGCCGGCCTGCGCCGCGGCTACCTGCACGGCATCGTCGAGATGCTCGGCGCCTCGGCGTGCGCGCGCCGCACGTGATCTGCGGCCACTCGCACCGCTCCGGCCCGTGGCCGGGCGACGACCTCGCCGAGTGGACCACCCGCGCCGGCGGCCGCGTGCACAACACCGGCTCGTGGGTCTACCAGCCGCACTTCCTCGCGCGGCACGCCGAACCGCTCGCCCTACTGGCCGGGCACGGCCGTCGTCATCGAGGACGAGGAGCCGCCGCGGCTGGTGCGCCTGCTGGAATCGCTGGGGTGAAGCAGGTCGCGTGGCACGTCACGCCCGGCCCGACGCGGAGGTCGAGCACGCCTGCGTGTGGTGCGGGTGGATGACGAGCTCGTAGCAGCCCGGCTCTGAGACCGCGATCGGGCGGCCGTCGACGACCACCTCGCCCTCGCCCTCGAGCACCGCGTAGACGCCGCCCGCCTCGTAGGGGCCGCTGTAGGCGCCCGGCTGGTCCGCGGTCTGAGCCGGCAGCAGCATGCCCGGCTCGTCCTCGGGACGGAGCGGGGGGAGCGAGCTCGCGCTCGACGCCGAGCAGCTCCTGGATCTCGCGCTCGGTCTCGTCGTAGGCGCCCTCGCCGTAGTGCATCGAGAACAGCGAGCCGCCCCGGTCCCACAGGTAGCGGGCGGGCCAGCCCTCGTTGCCGTACAGGTCCCACAGCTCGAGCCGGGCGTCGATCGCCACCGGGTACGGGATCTCGAGCCGCTCGACGGCGCGGCGCACGTTGGCCTCGTCGCGGGCGGGCAGGAAGCCGCCGGTATGGACGCCGATCACCCGCAGCCCGTCGCCCGCATAGCGCTCGTGCCACGCCTTCAGGTAGGGCAGCGTCCGCAGCGAGTTCACCCGGCAGAAGTCCCAGAACTCGATCAGCACCGGGCGGCCGCGCTGCTTGTCCATCCGCAGCGGCGCGACGTTGATCCACGCCATCTCGCGCGGGAACGGCGGCGCCGGGAACGGTGTCGGGCTTGGCGCGCACCGGCGGCCACGGTAGCATCGCCGCCGGCTCGGAACCCATCCTCGAGGAGGCAGCGTGGACCTCTGGTCTCGCCTGGCAGACGTGCACGCCCGCTGGAACCTCCTCGACCATCCCTTCTACCAGCGCTGGAGCCGCGGCGAGCTGTCCGCGGACGAGCTTGCGCTGTACGCCGGCCAGTACCGGCACGCCGTCGTCGCGCTCGCCGCGGCGGCCGGCAGCGCCGCCCACGCGGCGACGAGCGCCGAGCTGGCCGCGCACGCCGGCGAGGAGGCGGCCCACGTCGCCCTGTGGGACGCGTTCGCCGACGCGGCGGGCGCCGACGGCCCCGCGGACGCCGAGCCCGAGACGGCCGAGTGCGCGGACACGTGGGCCGGCGAGGGGCGCGACCTGCTCGGCCACCTCGTCGCGCTCTACGCGATCGAGTCGGCCCAGCCGGCGATCTCGCGCGTGAAGGCCGACGGGCTGCGCGACCACTACGGCTTCGCCGGCGGTCCCGGCACCGCGTACTTCGACCTGCACGCCGTGCGCGACGTCGAGCACGCGGCCGACGCCGAGCCCTGATCGCCGAGCGCTTGGACGATGCCGACGAGGACGTGCTGGTCGCCGAGGCGGAGCGGGTCCTGCGCGCCAACTGGACGCTGCTCGACGGCGTGGAGCGCCTCTGCTCCGACTGAAATCCGGTGGACGGAAGTACGAGTTGCAGCGAGCGGCGAAACTTCCGAGAGGGTACGGGGTTGATTAGGTAGTCAATCCGCGTTCGGAGGGTCTCCCCTTGAATAAGTTCCTGATCACCGCCTTGGCGGCGGTGGCTGCTATCGCCATTACTGCTCCTATTGCTTCTGCCCAGGCTCCGGCCAAGATGACGGTCAAGGTCACGCCGACCAAGGCCGGCACGAAGAAGAAGCCGAAGAACTCGACGATCAAGCTGTCGATCGAGAACACGGCGACGAACCGCACGATGAGCAAGCTGACCATCACGACGGCCAAGTCGTTCAAGTTCTCGACCAAGGGTCTCACCAAGTGCAATCGCGCCATGCTCGATCCGTCGACCGGCGGCGGCCCGGACGCGTGCCCGAAGGCCGCGATCGTCGGCAAGGGCACCGCGACCGCCCTGCTCGGCGTCACGTCGCCGACTCCCTCGCCGCTGGAGTTCGACGTCACCGCCGTCGTCACCAGCGCGAAGAACGTCGACTTCTACCTCGCTGAGAAGAACACGGGCGTGAACGTCCTGGCCCCGGGCACGATCTCGGGCCGCAAGCTCACGATCGAGGTCCCGGAGGCCGCGCAGCAGCCGGTCCCCAACACTTACGCCGGCCTCGTCTCGCTCGAGACGACGCTGAAGGCGAAGAAGGGCAAGAACTACCTCGCGCTCGACGAACGGGTGCAAGGCCAAGAAGCACGCGTTCTCCGCCGCCCTCACCTTCGTGCCGAACGGCTCCGACACGACCGGCGGCACCGTGAACGCGAAGGCGAACGCAACCTGCAAGAAGTAGCGCCCTCCCGAGGTCTGGCGCACGCCCGAAGGCCCCGCAAACGCGGGGCCTTCGTCGTTCATAGACTCCGATGGCGGTGTCGCTGTTCGCTCACGGGATCGTCGGGCGCGCCGACCTGCCGATCCCGCATCTTCTGGTTCGCCGTGGCCGCGGCGGCGGTGCTCGTCGTCTCGTTCCTCGCGCTGGCGGGCGGCTGGGAGCGGCCGCGGCTGGAGCGCACGCGCGAGCGGCCGCTGTTCCGCGTCCCGCTGGTCGTGGAGATCCTGCTCGGCGCGCTCGGCGTGTTCGTCTTCGCCGTCGCCGTGCTCGCCGGCCTGACCGGGACCGGACATCGCAGCGCGACAACTTCGCCACCGATCGCCGTCTACGTCGGCTTCTGGGTCGGCATCCCGTTCGTCTCGCTCCTGTTCGGTGACGTCTTCCGGCTCCTCAGCCCGTGGCGCGCGATCGGGCGGGCGACCGGCTGGCTCGCCGGGCGCGTGTCGCGCGACTCGCTGCCCGAGCCGCTCGAGTACCCGAAGCGGGTGGGCCACTGGCCGGCCGTCGCGGGGCTGATCGCCTTCGCGATCTGCGAGCTGTGCTGGGCCGCCGGCCGCGATCCCGAGCCGCTCGCGCTGCTGATGCTGATCTACCTCGCGATCCAGCTCTTCGGCATGAGCCTCTACGGCGTCGAGCCGTGGGTCCGCCACGGCGACGCCTTCGGCGTCTGGTTCGGGCTGCTCGCCCGCCTCGCTCCGCTCGCGCGTCGCGCCGACGGGCGGCTCGTGCTGCGCCCGCCGGTCGTCGGCACGACGTCGCTCGTGGCGGTCGCCGGCACGACGGCGCTGCTGCTGAGCGGGATCGGCACCACGGCGTTCGACGGGGCCAAGGAGGGGCCGCTGTTCAATGACCTGCTGCGGACGCTGCAGGACGGCTTCACGAGCCTCGGGACGTCGCTCGGGCTCGGGCTGGAGCTCGGCCTCGTGGTCGGTCTGGCCATCACGATCGCGGTGGTGACGGCGATCTGGACGGCGTGCGTGTTCGGCATGCCGCTGGAGGGCACGCGCCTCTCGCGCCGCGATCTCTCGCGTCGCTTCGCCCACACGCTGATCCCGATCGCCGCCGCCTATCTCGTGGCCCACTACTTCTCGATGGTCGCCTACGACGGCCAGCTGCTCTGGATCCTGGCCAACGACCCGCTGGGCGACGGCTCGGACCTGTTCGGCGGCGCCGGCGGGGCGATCGACTACTCGGTCGTCTCGGCCACCGGCATCTGGTACGTCCAGATCGGCGCCCTCGTGGTCGGGCACGTGGCGGCGCTGGTGCTCGCGCACGATCGCGCGCTGGTCGTCTACGGCAGCCCGCGTGCCGCCGCGCGGTCGCAGATCGTCATGCTGGTGGTGATGGTCGTGTTCACGATGCTGGGCCTCTGGCTCCTCTCGGCGGCGCTCAACACATGACCCTTCTCGCGCATGCCGGGCACGTGCTGGTGGACCTGCTCTACGCCCTCCCGCTCTTCATCATGGTCGGCCTCCTCCTGGTCGGCAGGGTGCGCGAGCGGCGCGCCCGCGGCAAGCAGGGCGACTGAACCTCGATCCGGTGGTTTGCGCGCCCGCGGCCGGGGTATCTGCGCGCGGTGCGATGACCACGGCACAGCGCCACGACGAGCTCTTCACGATCTGGAGCGCCGCTCGCGCCGAGGCGAACGTGGCCTACGAGGCCTGGTGCGACATGCCGGGCGTGGATGCCTACTCGGTCTTTCGCGCAGCGGAAGATCGGGCCGACGCCGCGGAACAGGCGCTGGCGATCGTCGGCACGCCGATGCTGGCCGTCTGACTCCCTTTCCGAACGCACGGGTGCGCAGGTAGGTCATAGAGGCAACCGTCCGCGGGGCGGATGCGTAGAAGGTGGTGTCGCACGGGAACGCCGTGTGGCAGAGGAGCGAACCCGTGAGCAGTCGAGACCTCAAGACGCTGCTGGACCAGGTGGCGGACACCCGCGAGATCGTGTTGCGCCAGGCCCGTACGTGGAGCGCCGACTACGACGCCTGGAGCGACGCGCGCGACGACGCCCTCCAGGCCTACGCGCGCTGGCGCTCATCCCCGACCGCCGAGACCTACGTCGTCTACCGCGCGGCGCAGGACCGCGCCGACGCGGCCCAGGACACGCTCGCTCAGACCCAGACGTCGCGGACGAGCGTCTCGTAGCCGCCGTCCTCGGCGGCCGCCTCGGCGCGGGCGCGGCGGCCCTCGTCGGAGCGCTGCGTGAAGACCAGCCCGGACGGGCCGATGTGGCGGCGCCAGGCGCGCGCGAACGCCTCCGCCCGCTCCTTGCGGCGGGCGAGGTCGGCCGGGACCGGATGGTGGCGGACCGGGAACGGCGGGCGGCGCAGCGAGCACGCGCCAGAGCAAGGCGAGTGTCGCCGGCGTCCGGGTCCGGCAGCGGACGGGCGACGAGGTAGCGCGGCGCGTCCGACACGCCGGCCAGCTCGTCGAGCGCGGAAGCGAAGCGCGCGCTCTCCTCGGGCGTCGCCTCGGTGAGCACGCAGCGCAGGTAGCCGGACGCCCGCGGCTCGATCTCGAGCGAGCCGGCGGCCGCGTCCGAGAGCTCTCCCAGCTCGCGGTAGGCGTCGACCACCGCGCGCGCCGCGCGGTCGAGCGGCAGCACCAGCGGCAGCCGCCGGCTCGCCCGCCGCAGCCGCAGCGCGGCCCAACCGAGGCCGCCGGCCGCCACCGCCAGGCCGGCCAGCCCGGCGCCGCCGACGGCGAGCGTGGCGGCGATCGCGGCGACCAAGCCGGCGGCCGCGACCGCCAGCGGCACCCGCAGCGAAATCGGGGGGCTCCCCCTGCGCGATCGCGCGGTCTGCGGGCGCGAACCCGCGCTGCGGCGGTTCGCCCGACCTCAAGGGGGGTCTGACCCCCTTGGGCCGGCGACGAGGGTCCGGAGGTCGGCGCCTCGGTAGGGCTCGCCGATCCGCCAGCGCTCGCGGGCCTCGTCGCGGTCGGCGGCTCGGGCCAGCATCGCGGCGTTGATCTCGCCGAAGTGGCTCGCCGGCGGCGGCGCGAAGGGACCGAGCTCGGGGTGCACGTGCGAGGGGCCGGCCTCGATCTCGCCGTCGTCGGCGGGCGCGTAGAGGTGCAGGTGCTTGCGCACGAAGCGCTCGTAGTCGGCGCTGCCGCGGGTCAGGTCGGGCGCAACGCAGACGATGTCCCAGTTCGAGGCGAGCTTCTCGCGGGTCGCCGGGATCGAGGCGCAGCGAGCGGCCGCGCATCTGCTGGACGGACACGCCGGTGGCGGCCGCCGTGACGTCGACCAGGCAGTTGACGGCCGGGCAGTCCCAGCCCTCGCCGAGCAGCGCCCGGGTGCCGATCAGCGTGCCGCAGACGCCGCTCTCGAGCACGCGGGTGGCCAGCTCGACCCACGCGCGCGGCACCCACTCGGCGCCCGAGGAGCGAAGTGAGATCAGCACGCCGTCCGGGACCGCCTCCCAGTCGGGCAGCGCGAGGTGCTCGTCGGCCTCGGCGACGAGCGCCTCGAGCAGCACGTCGGCGTCCGCCGGCAGGCAGCGCAGCCCGCGGCCGGAGACCACGAGCGGGCGCAGGGGCGCCGTGCGGCTGTCGGCGCCGAGCGCGACCAGCGCGTGCCGCGCGCTGCCCGCTGCCGGGTCGAGCACGCCCTCGAGCGAGGCGGCGGGCTTGGCCTCGGCCAGCTCGCTGTCGCACAGCACGAGCGCGCGCAGGGAGTCGCCGCGCGTCTCCAGCTCGGCCGCCAGCACCTCCACCAGCCCGAGCGCCTTGGCCTGCGAGCCGGTCAGCAACCGGTCGACCTCCGAGGTGCCGCGGCGGATGCCTCCTCGCGTGAGCCGGAAGCCCAGCTCGCCCAGCGCGGACGCCACCGCCTCGTAGCGGGCGGCGGCGCCGCCGTGGGACGACGCGTGCAGGCAGCGCAGCGCGTAGTCCTCGAGCAGCGCGAGCCAGTCCTCGAGGTCGGGCGGGCGGCGGTAGGCCTCCCCGCGCGGGGCGCCGTCGGGCAGCGCCAGGCCGGCGGACGCCAGGAACCGCACGCCGGCGCGCGCCAGCGCCGGGCGCGCGCGCTGGAACTCCTCCCACGGCACCTGCGCCTCGTCGTCGGCCGAGCGGCGCCGCTCACGCACGCGCGTGATCACCCACGCCGGGAACGAGTGCGGGCTCTCGACGTCGTCGTGAAGGGCGGTGATGAGCTCCTTGAAGCGCGTGTCGTGCTCCGCCAGCCAGGCGCGCTCGGAGTCGAGCGGCTCGGTCAGCCACGCCAGCTCCTGGTACGGGGCGAGGTGACCGTCGCGGACGACGGCGGGGTCGGGAACGGTGAAGTCGACCGGGCCGAGCAGCTCGCCGTACAGCTCGGTCTCCTCGCCGGTCAGGTCCGACGGCGGCGTGGCGGTGAGACCGATGACGTGCACGTCGTCGCCGCCCAGCGGGTCGAGCACCGCGCGCACCACGTACCCCCACATCGAAGCCAGGTGATGGCACTCGTC
>CAVWSN010000021.1:0-91641 GCA_963757815.1 uncultured Thermoleophilaceae bacterium
CGCATTGGAGGCGGCCACGCCGCCGTAGTCAGGTCGCGAAATCCGGGCTCGCCGCATGCGCGGCGGCAACGCGGCCCTTCGGCTCCTCCCAGTCCTCCTGGCGCCCCAGCGCCGTGAGGTCGAGCCAGTAGTAGGAGCCGCCCAGCATCTCCGCGCCGCGCCCGAACGTCGAGTACGTGTGGAAGATGTCGTCGCCGACGCGCAGGAAGCAGCTCGGGCCGGGCTCCTCGATCGGCTGGTCGCCCTCGAAGTAGTAGCCGGTGCCCGCCTGCTCGTGGTCTGCGCGGCTCTTGTAGTTGTACTGGCGGCTTGACCGACTCGTCCACGGTGACATCGAAGTCGTAGTTGAAGTCGCCGCCGTAGGACGAGGACCAGGGGAACGTCACATCCATCTTCGGCTTGTAGCGCTCGATCTTCTTGATGGGGCGCCGCGACACATAGGCCCACCAGCTGCCGCGGGCGTGCAGGTGCTCGAGCAGCCGTCCGCGACCTCGTCGACGCCCGCCGTGCAGCTCGGGCAGCCGTCCTCCCACTCCGGGTGACATGAGCGTCCAGGATCAGCTGGCCGCGCCCTCGAACAGGTCGAGCAGCGTTGCGGGCCCACGGGGCCCTCGAACAGGTAGTCCTTCTCGATCTTCACCATCGGCAGATTGCGTCGCTCGACGTCGAGCGCGTCGCGCCGCCTGGTCAGCTCTCTTCTCCTTTGCCAGCAGCTCCTTGCGGGCTGCGAGCCACTCGTCTCGTGAAGCGATTCTCGGGGGCTCAACGTGCCCCCCCTCATCTTTTTTGGTTGCCCCAAATGGGACTCGCCAGGGGCGCGAGAACTCATCGAAAATTTTTTTTTTTTTTTTTTTTTTTTTTTTTTTTTTTTTTTTTTTTTTTTTTTTTTTTTTTTTTTTTTTTTTTTTTTTTTTTTTTTTTTTTTTTTTTTTTTTTTTTTTTTTTTTTTTTTTTTTTTTTTTTTTTTAAAAAAAGAGCGCGTCGGGGCCGCGGACGGCGCCCGCACACGGGGTGACCTGGAGCGCCTGGTGGCCGACCTGCCGGCGGCGGGCGAGGCGTTCGAAATGGCCGCGGGGACGAGTCCTTCCGTGCGGCCCGTCCGCCATCTCTTCGGGGTCCTCGGTGGTGACACCCTGAGCGGACCGGTCCGGCTCGGTGCGGAGCTGCGCGTCGTCAACGTGATGGGCGGCGCCGACATCGACCTGACCCAGGCGGTGCTGACCGAGGGCGAGCTGACCGTCCGCGTCTTCTCGCTCTAGGGCGGCTCCAACATCGTCGTGCCCGACGGGGTGCACGTGGAGCACCGGGGCCGCGGCCTGCTGGGCTGGGACGAGGTGGATCCGCCCGCCGAGGACGAGCCGCCGCCGGGTGCGCCCGTCGTCCGCATCAACTCGGTGAGCATCATGGCCGGGACAGACGTCAAGCGGGGTCCGCCGCGGCCGTGGCGCTGGCCGTGGCAGCGGCCCGGCCCTACTTCCCGGCCTCGGTGAGCGCCTTCACCAGCTCCTTCTTCGACATCTTCGTGCGCCCCGGGATCTCCTCCGCCTGGGCCCGCTCGTAGAGCTCGTCGCGGCTCAGGCCGTCGAGCTCGCCGTCGCCGTTCTCGGGCTCGGCCCTCACGTTCCTGCCCGCGCGCACGTTGTCGAGCGCGCGCTGCAGCGCGGCCATCAGGTCGGGCACGGGCGCCGGCTCCTGCTCGGGCTCGGGCGCCTTGATCTTCCTGCCCTTGCGCTTGCTCTCGATCACGCGTCCGAGCCGCTCGCGGTAGCGGTCCTCGTAGCGCTCGGGGTCCCAGTCCGTCGAGAGCTCCTCGATCAGCGCGACCGCACTGTCGAGCTGCTTCTTCGGCGGGCTTCTTGCCGCCCGTCGGGATGCGGCGTCGTCGGGCGGACCTCGTCGTGGAAGCGCATCGTCGTGAGCGGCAGCGCGCCCTCGCGGGCGCGGACGGCGGCGAGGTACTCCTTCGTGCGCATCACGAAGCGGCCGAGCGCGACGCGCTCGGTGCGCCCCATCACCTCGACGAGCAGCCGGTAGGCGCGCAGCGTGCCCTCGCTGTCGCCGGCGGGCACGAGGAAGTAGGGGTGGTCGAAGTAGATCGGGTCGACGTCGGCGAGCTCGACGAACGCCTCGATGTCGATCGTGCGCGTCTTGCGCGGCTGCGACCGAGCCGAGCTCCTCGTCGGTGACGACACCTGCTTGCCGTCTCGAGCTCGTAGCCGTGGGCGACCTCCTCGTACGTCGACCTCGGCGTCCTCCTCCGTGCAGAACCGGCGCTGCTCGATCCGGGCGTCGTCCTTCTCGTGCAGCTGGTGGAAGTGGACGTCGAGGTCGCGTGCGGCGCTCACGAGCTGCACCGGCACGTTGACCAGGCCGAAGCTCAGCGAGCCGCTCCACAGAGCGAGCGCGGCATCAGCTATCGCCTCCCGTTCCCGAGGCTCGCCTGAGCGCGGCCGCGAGGTCGTCGCCCTGCTCCGGCTCCTCCTGTGCGACGAGGTCGATCTCCTTGCCCGCGGCCTTGCGCTTGATGAGGTCGAGCACCGCCTCGCGATAGCGTGTCCTCGTAGCTGCTCCGGCTCGAAGTCGTCGTCGAGCGAGTCGACCAGCTTGCCCGCCATCTCGATCTCGCGCTTGGACGGGCTTGCGCCCGGCCGCGTCGACGTCGAGTCGTCCGGCCGTCGACGAGCTCGTCGTGGAAGCGCAGCTGTGCATCGCGAGCACGTCGTCGAGCGCCCGCACGCCGACGAGGTACTCGCGGTCGTGGAACGTGAAGCGGCCGATCCCGGCGCGGCCGGTGCGGCGCAGCGCCTCGTGCAGCAGCCCGTAGGCGTCCTCGGCGTCGCCGCGCGCCGAGGTAGTAGGTCTTGTCGTAGAAGACGGGGTCGATCTCGCCGGCGTCGACGAACTCCTCGAGCTCGATCACCTTGCCGCGCTCGCCGGCCGCCGCCTTGATCTCGTCCTTGTCGAGCACGACGTACTTGTCCGCGCGAACCTCGTAGCCCTTGACGATCTCCTCGTAGGGGACCTCCTTGTCCTCCTTCGGGGCAGATGCGCCGGTGCTCGATCGCGCGCGCCGTCCTTGGCGTGCACCTCGTTGAAGCGGACCGTCTTCGACTCGGTCGCCGTGTAGCAGCTTGATCGGCACGTTCGACGGCGCCGAAGCTGATCGTGCCGTTCCAGATCGAGCGCGGAGCCATGCTCCGGCGATACCCGGGGAGCCGTCCGGCAACCCGGGGCCGGGTTGCCGGACGGCCGGGGGAGGGAGTTATGCGGTGCGAGCCCGCTTTCTCCTCTTCGGCTCGCTGCGGTGCTCGAGCTGCAGCTCGCGCTCCGCGCCCGGAAGCCCTCGCTCGAGCTCGCTGCTGCGCTCACGCTCGGCGTTCAGCTCGGCGCCGAGCAGGATGGCCACGTTGGTGATCCAGAGCCAGACGAGGAACACCACCACGCCGCCAAGCGCCCCATAGGTCTTGTTGTAGGAGCCGAAGTTGGCGGCGTAGAACGCGAAGGCGGCCGAGGCGACGAGCCAGACGACCATCGCCAGCACGCTGCCCGGGTGACCCATTTGAAGCCGGGCAGCTTCGCGTTCGGCGACGAGTAGTAGAGCAGCGCGATCATGACAGACCATCACGAAGCAGCACCGGCCACTTGGCGATGTTCCAGACCGTCACAGCGGTGCCGCCGAGCCCGACCGCGGAGCCGACCTGCTCGGCGACCGGTCCGGTGAGGACGAGCGCCACCAGGACCAGCGCCAGCAGCAGGACCAGCACCAGCGTCACCAGCATCTGCAGCGGGCGCAGCTTATGAATGAGCGCCCCTCCTCCACCTCGTAGATCAGGTTCGAGGCCCGCATGAAAGCCCCCACATAGGCGGAGGCGGTCCAGAGCGCCGTGGCGATTCCCACGATCAGGAGGATGCCCGCGCGTGCCGCGGCTGCTGGTGATCTGCTCGATCGGGCCCTTGAACGTGTCCACCGCCGAGGCCGGCCCGATCGAGCTGACGATGTCGGTCAGGGCGTTGGTGACCGTCTTCGGATCACCCACGAGGCCGACGATCGAGACGAGCGCGATCAGCGCGGGGAAGATCGACAGCACCGCGTAGTAGGTGAGCGCCGCGGCCGAGTCGGTGAGGTCGTCCTCCTTGAACTCGGCGATCGTGCGCTTGACGGTCTGGATGATTCCGCCCTTGCGTGGATGGGGGGGACCCTCGGGGCGCCGTGAGCCGCTGGCCGGACCGCTATTCTCATGTGGCCTGTCGCCTCGCGGGCCTTGTCCTGTGCGCTGTCGCGAAGGGCCTCGGCCTGCTCGCGTCCCGCCTGCTTCGCGGTTTCTGCCGCCTCGCCGGCGACCTGCTTGCCGCGCTCGAGGGCCTCCTCGCCCGTCTCTTTGGCCTTCGCCTTTACCTGATCCGCAAGCGGGCCGATCTTCTCGTCCTCGACCTTCGTGGACGGGATCAGCAGCCCGGCAATGAAGCCGACCGCGACCGCGCCGATGCCGAGCCCGAGCGGATTCTCCTTTGCGATCCCCGCCGCCCGCCGGGCGCCTTCGCCCGCGTCGGGGGTGGCTCCGGAGACCTTCGTGGCGGACGGCCTCCACCTTGTCCGAAACCGCGTCCTTGGCGCGGCCGCCGACGTCGGTCTTGTGCCCGAGCGCCTCGACGGTGTCGCCCATGCGCTCGCGCGTGTCCTCTATGTCCTGCCTGATCTGGCGCGGGTCTTCGCCCATTCCACGTCCTCCTTGATGCTTTCTTTGGCCTGCTCCGGAACCGGTGGAGCGGCCTCCTTGACCTTCTGCTTGCCGCGCACCGCCAGGAGCGCGGCCACCGCGGCGAGACGACGGCCACTATCAGCGCCGCGAGCCAGAGCGAGATGGCGAGCTCGAGCGCCGCGATCACGGCCGCAGTGAGCGCCGCGAACGCGCTCACCGCGAACAGCCCTGCGCCGCCGAACATGCCCACTCCGATGCCGGCCTGCTTTCCCTTCTCCTGAAGCTCCGCCTTGGCGAGCTCGACCTCTTGCTTGACGAGCGCGGTGGTCTCGTCGGAGAGCCGCTTGAGCAGCTCGGCCGTCGAGTGGTCGCGCAGGTCGTCTCTCTCGACGCCGTCATCGCTCAGACCTGCGGGGCCGGCCCGTTGAGTTGCGGCGCGTCGCTGTTGATCCGGCGGTAGCGCTCGCCACTGGACGCCTTGAGCAGCCGCGAGGCGGTGAAGCCCAGTGCCAGCCCGGCGGCCGCGATCGCCCACGGGTTGCTGCGCGCGAAGTCCTCGACGTCGCTCAGGATGCGATCGCCGTCGGAATCACGAAGCCACTGGCCCATCCGATCGGCGCGCTCCGCCGCCTGCTCGACGTACCGTGCCGGAGCATCCTTGCCCTGGCGGCGCAGCTCTTCGGCCACCGAGCGGGTGTCGCCGGCCATCGACTGGACGCGCTCGCCTGTCTTGGTCGAGCGCTGGTCGACCTGATCACGCAGGCGCCCGCGTGCCTGGTCGGTGGCCTCCCCGATCCGCTCTTGAGCCTCGCCCGCGACCTCCTTGGCCTTGTCCAGTGGCCTCCGCCTGCGGCGGGGCGGTTTCGATGCTTCGTTCCATCACTGTCTCCTTTGACGCACCTGCAAGTCGCAGGTACAGGTAGCCGCTGGTGCGCCGTCCGAATCCGGCCGCGACCGACGAACGGTCTAACTGCGACGCCCGTCTGCGACAGGCTGTCCCACTTCGTGCCCTGAGCCGCGATGATGTGGCCGCAACCGCGACAGTGACCGCCCTTGCCGGCGAGCAAACAGACAGAGCTGCGACGAGCCGATGCGCTTCGAAACCGCGAGCGCATCCTCGACGCTGCCGAGCGGATGCTGGAGCACTCACCCACGGCCACGCTCGCGGACATCGCCGCGGCCGCGGGGGTCGCGCGCTCGACGCTTCACCGACGCTTCCCGAGTCGCGACGACCTGATCGCGGCGCTGCGCGAGCGACCGCACGACACGGCTCTCGAGAAGCCGGAGCAGCTCCTGCCCACTGGACGCCTTGGGCGTGGGAGAGCGGTCAGCCTGGACGCGATCCAGGTCTTCGATGTGGTGCCGCCTGCTGTGCTTCCCGAGCAGCTAGTCGCCGAGGCCCAGCGCATCGCCAAGGTGCCGGTGGCGCTGTACGTCCTCGACATCGACGGGACGCATCTCCTTCACATGGCCGGACCCGAGCGGATGGGCCGCAAGCTCGAGGCTCCGCTGGCGATCGGGCCGGAGCTCGATGCGGACGGGCTGTCACAGCTGCGGCAGCAACTGTCCAAGTTCCCCGGGATCGAGGTCTACGCGCTCTGGCTGCGCGGACGCGCGAACGGAGTAATGGTCACGTTCGGGCGGCCCGCCGAGCCACTGACCGAGCTCGCCCGCCAGGCGGCTGCCGCGATAACGCTCGCCGATCGCTACTCGGACGCCTTCGCCTCGTCCCAGCGGCGCAAGCAGCCGAAGGCCGCCGCCGAGATCCAGCAGAGCCTCCTGCCGCCTCGAATTTCCCGCGTGACCGGCGGAGAGATCGCCGGGAACGTCCTTCCGAGCTACGAGGTGGCAGGAGACTGGTTCGACGTCGTCGAGAACAGCGACGGTGTCTGGGTGACCGTGGCCGACGGGCTGGGAGACTCGACCCGGGCGGTCGCCAGCAGCGCGGTGGCCCTGGGTGCGCTGCGCGCGAGCAGGCGCAGCGGGGCGGGCCCTGGGGAGGCGCTCGTCGTGATGCACCAGGCCCTGCGCGAGCTGCCCGGGCCGCGGACCGAGATGACGGCCGTGGTGGCCCACTGGGATCCGGCCACCCACGAGCTGAGCATCGCCAACTGCGGGCACGTGGCGCCGATGATCCTCCGCGACAGTGAGGAGATCGAGCACATTGAGATTCGGGCAGGGCACGGCCTGGGAGGACGGGCCAGCCCAAAGCCGGCCGAGCGCTCGACGACCCTGACGCCGGGCGACCGGCTCGTGATCGTCTCCGACGGTGTGATCAAGTGCGGCAAGGGAAAAGCGGGCCTCGGTGCCGAGGGCGTCGACCGAGGCCGCACAGCGCTCCGAACGCGGAACCGCGGCAGACACCGTCCGCGAGATCCACCGCGCGGTGCTGGAGGCAGCCGAGGGGGAGCTCACGGACGACGCCACGGCCGTCTGCCTCTCGGTTCAGTGAGCCGCGCGCGCCCGCCAGGTGCGGACGCGCGCGTGCCCTCGGTGCTAGTGGTCGTCGGGGCCGCGGTCGTCGGCGCCGCCGCGACCGCCGCGACTGTCGTCACCGCCGCGATCGTCCGCCACTCGCCCTGAGCGCTCGACCTCGAGGGCGATCCAGCGGCCGTTCCGCTTTCGGACCACCGACTCGATGTTCCGTGCCCCGACCTTGAGGCCGGCGAAGCCGTTCACGCGCTCGAAGCGGGTGTTGCGCGTGACGTAGATGCGTACGGTGCCCCGCTCGGCGTCCCGGAGCCGGAACGAGCGGTTGTTCGCGTTCTTCGAGACGACGGTCCCGTCGAACGCGGTCTGGGCCTGCGCCGGAGCGGCCGCTCCGGCGGGGCCGGCGGCGGCAGCGGTCGCCACCATCACGGCGGCGAGAGCGGCGAGGCTTGCGATCTTGACTTTCATGATTCTGACCTCCCTTGGATTGACTCCTTGGAGGGTCGCGACCGATGGTCAAGCGGCTGCTCAGCTCAAGGCAAAGACTTGGTAAGCGTGCTGCTGTCCGCCGGGACGACGAGCTCGCCGAATAGCTCGGTCTCGCCGTACGAGTGGGCTCGCGCCGTCACGGCGGCCGCGATCGCGTCGCGCGCGTCCTGGTTCGTGCGCCCCGGAAGCCCGTCCAGCGGGAGCAGCGCGAGGCCGTCGCGCGTCCATTCGGCTCGCGAGCGGCCCGCGCGACTTCCCAGCCAACGTGTCCACGAGGCCGTGGGGAAGACCTCGACGGTGTCGGCGCCCCGGCGCGCGAGCGTCGCGTAGAGCTCGAGTCCCTCGACCACCCAGGCGTAGTAGGGGTTTGAGCGAACCTCGCTCTCGTCGGGCGTCCAGCGAATCCCGCAGATCTTCCTGCTCAGCTCTCGTTCGCCGTCGCGGGCCGTCGCTCCGGCCGTTGCGCAGCCGCACGGGCTGTCGATGCCGACCAGCTCCGGACTCGTCTGGTCCACCAGCGCGACCACCGCGTCCCGGCCAAGTCCGCGCTGAAGCTCGAGCAGGCGCCGTTCGTCGATCACCGCGACGTCGAACCCCTTGCGGCGGCCGCCGACGTCGACCCCGATCCAGGTGGCCACACAGGGCAGGATCTCACCCGCCCCGGAGAGCGATCGGCGGCGATATGGTGCGCCCTGTGATCGGGGCGCATTCGGCCGTGCATGCCCCGCCCGCACCCGAGGCGGGCTGGCCCGCCAAGGCCGACGCGAGGACGATCGTGCTCGAGTTCGCGTCCACCCGACCGAGCGCGAGGTGCTCGACGGCTGGCTGAGCGGCGCGCGTCCGCCAGGGGCCGACGCCCGCGTCGTGGACGCCGAGGACCCTCGGCTGGAGGAGGCGCTGGCGGCCGACGGCGACCTCCTGGTCGCGCCGGTCCGGGTCGCGTGGCTCCCGCGTGAGCGCGGCGGGACCCGCGCGGCGATGCTGCGGGACGTGCTGGCCTTCCGGAACCCTCGGCGCCCGAGCGAGTCGGCCCAGCGCCGAATCGTCCGCCGCGAGCCGGATCGCTGCCATGTGCTGGTGGCCGCGCCGGCCACCGCGAGCGAGATGCGGGCGCGTTTCGAGCGCGCCGGCGCCGACGGTGAGCTTTGCGACTACGTGACTCGGCAGGCGGTGCTGGCCCTCGACCGCGCCGAGCGCAGGCTCATCGGCACCCAGTACAAGGTCCCGCGCTTCGTCTCCGAGGAGATCGCCGCCAGCGCCCGCTTCCGCTCGGCGGTTGCCGCCCTCGCGGAGCGGGAGCAGGCCCCGGAGCGCGAGGTCGCCGCCGAGGCGGCCGACTGCATCGACGAGATGGTGGCGAGCCAGAGCCGGCTCGCGATCGACGTCTGGGGGGAGTTCGGCCGCTGGCTCGCGCGCGCGTACACGATCGACATCGACCGAACGGGCCTCGAGCGCCTGCAGGAGCTGAACCGCGAGTACCCGCTCGTGTTCCTGCCGAGTCATCGCTCGTACCTCGACCCGGTCGTCCTCCGATCGGCGATGCACGAGCAGGGCTTCCCGCCCAACCACGTGCTCGGCGGCATCAACGTTGGCTTCTGGCCGATCGGCCCGGTCGCGCGCAGGTCCGGCTACGTGTTCATCCGCCGCAGCTTCAAGGACAACGAGGTCTACAAGCTCGCCCTGCGCCAGTACCTCGCCTACCTGCTCAGCAAGCGCTTCAACCTGGAGTGGTACATCGAGGGCGGGCGCTCGCGCACGGGCAAGCTCAGGCCGCCGCGCTACGGGCTGCTCGCCTACGTCGTCGAGGCGTTCCGGGACGGCGGCACCGAGGACGCCCTTCTCGTTCCCGGTGTCGATCGTCTACGACCTGCTCTACGAGGTGGGCGCGATGGCGGCTGAGGAGCGCGGCGCGAAGAAGACGAAGGAGAGCATCGGCTGGCTCGTCGGCTACGCGCGCGCCCAGGGCAAACGACGCGGGAGGGTGTACGTGCGCGTGGGCGAGCCGTTGTCGCTGCGCGAGACGCTCGCCGCGGAGTCGGCGCCCGGCGCGCGGCGGCGCAACGAGGTCGAGAAGGTCGCGTTCGAGGTCTGCCATCGGATCGGCCGGGCCACGCCCGTCACTCCCACGTCGCTCGTGACGCTCGTGCTGCTCGGCGTGGAGGACCGCGCTCTCACCCTCGCCGAGGTCCGGGGGATCCTCGACCCGCTGCTCGGCTACGTCGAGCAGCGCGATCTACCGACCGCAAGCGGGGACCTCGACCTCCGGACCGCCGACGGGCTCAACCGGACCCTCGAGGCACTCACCAAGAGCGGCGTGGTGCGTCAGT
The DNA here is from genome assembly GCA_963757815.1 of uncultured Thermoleophilaceae bacterium. Lineage (GTDB taxonomy): Bacteria > Actinomycetota > Thermoleophilia > Solirubrobacterales > Thermoleophilaceae > JACVRW01. Next base: position 9,947 of record CAVWSN010000021.1, read on the forward strand.
TCGCCGACGGCCTCGAGCCTGTCTACGGGATCCGCCCTGAGCGCCACCTCGAGGCGGCCTTCTACCGCAATGCCGCCGTCCACTTCTTCATCAACCGCGCGATCACGGAGCTGATCCTCGCCCGCGCCGCCGAAGGCCCCTCGCCGCGTCTGCGCGACGAGGCCTGGGAGCAGGCGCTGCGGTTGCGCGACCTGCTCAAGTTCGACTTCTTCTTCGCCCGCAAGAAGGTCTTCTCGGAGGAGATCCGGGCAGAGCTCGCGATGCTGGACCCCGACTGGGAGCAGCGACCGGCCGAGCCGGAGTCCGCCTGGGAGCTGCTCGCGGGCGCGCATCCCCACTTCGCGCACGCCGTGCTGCGGCCCTTCCTCGAGGCGTATGAGATCGTGGCCGAGCGGCTCGCCGCGAAGCGACCCGGAACAGCCGATCGACGACAAGGCCTTCCTGGCCGAGTGCGCGGGCGTTGCCCGCCAGTATGTGCTCCAGCAGCGTCTGCGCAGCCCGGAGTCGATCTCACGCGAGCTGTTCGGCGGCGCCCTGCGCCTGGCGGCGAACCGCGGCCTGCTCGAGCCCGGGGGCGCGGACCTGAGCGAGAGGCGCCGGGCGTTCGCGGAGGAGGTGCGCGCGGAGGTCCGCCGCGTCGCGGTGGTGCGCGACCTGGCGCTCGGCGAGGCGGGGACGGAGGCGAGCGCCCTGTGAACAGCCTCGGCGAGCTCATCGAGGAGATCGAGGCTGCTCCCGAGGGGCCCGACGTCGGCGCCTTCTTCGATCTCGACGGAACGCTGATCGATGGCTACTCGGCCAACGTCTTCTACCAGGAGTTCATCCGGCGCCGCCAGATGTCGCCGGGCGATGTGGCACGGAGCGTCGCCGCGGGGGTCGACATGAGCCTGCGCGGCAGCGACGTCACGCGCCTCGTGGAGATCGTGGCCGGCTCCTTCCGCGGGCGGCCCGAGGACGAGCTCATGGAGCTCGGCGAGCGGCTGTTCACCCAACGGATCGCCGGCATGGTCTATCCGGACGCCCGCGAGATAGTGCGGGCACACCAGCGCAGGGGGCACACTGTCGCGCTCGCCTCCTCAGCCACCCGCTACCAGGTCGCCGCGCTGGCGGAGGACTTCGATGTGCAGCATCTGCTGACTACCGCGATGGGTGTGGAGAAGGGTGTGTTCACGGGCCAGCTGGACGGCAAGGTGCTTTGGGGCCCCGAGAAAGCGCGCGCGGTGCGTACCTTCGCGCGTGGGCGCGGCATCGACCTCAAGGGGAGCTACGGCTACGGCAACGGCGACGAGGACATGTACTTCCTCGACGCCGTCGGGTATCCGCGCCCGCTCAATCCGCAGAACGGACTTGCCAAGGTCGCCAAGGACCGCGGCTGGCCCGTGTACCGGTTCTCCGGCCGCGGCCGCCCGGGAATCGAGACGTACGTGCGGACCGGCGCGGCGCTCACGGGGCTGGCCGCGGCGGGTGCGCTCGGGGCCGGGATAGGCCTGCTCAACCGCAGCCGCCGCGACGCGGCGAACTTCGCCACGTCGGTCGGCGCCGACGCGGCGCTCGCGCTCGCGGGCGTCCGGCTGCGGATCGTCGGCGAGGAGAACCTCTGGTCGCACCGTCCCGCGGTGTTCATCTTCAACCACCAGAGCTCGGTCGACATGCCGGTCGTCGCGGCCCTGATTCGCCGCGACCTCACGGGTGTGGCAAAGAAGGAGGCCGCACGCGACCCGCGCTTCGCGCCGATCGGATTGCTCGTCGACGTGGCGTACGTCGACCGCGGCAACACGAAGCAGGCGAGGGCAGCGCTCGAACCCGCGGTCGACAAGCTGCGCCAGGGCGTGTCGATCGCGATCGCCCCCGAGGGCACGCGCAGCCCAACGCCCCGGCTAGGGCGCTTCAAGAAGGGTGCCTTCCACCTCGCGATGCAGGGCGGCGTGCCGATCGTCCCGATCGTGATCCGCAACGCCGGCGACGTGATGTGGAAGAACTCACCGCTGATCCGCAAGGGCACGATCGACGTGGCGGTGCTGGAGCCGGTAGCCCACCGACCGCTGGACCGTGAAGACGCTGGACAAGCGCGTGGCGGCGGTGCGCGAGCGCTATCTGGAGACGCTCTCAGACTGGCCCGGCTGAGCGCGCGTCCAGCCACTCGATCATCTCCGAGATCACGCGCTCCTTCTCGGGCTCGTTGAGGATCTCGTGGCGCAGGCCGTCGTAGATCTCGAGCGTCTTGTCGCTGGACGAGGCCCGCTCGTGGACCATGCGGCTGCCCGCGATCGTCGTGAGGGAGTCCTCGCCGCCGTGCATCACGAGCAGCGGCAGGCACAGTGCCGGCACCTCGTCGGGGAACCTGCCCACGGCTCCGGTGAGCTCGGCCACTGTCCGCGCCGGCAGCTTGCCGTGGTGGACGAGCGGGTCCTGCTCGTACGCGCGCACCACCTCGGGATCACGGCTGATCAGCGAGGCGTCTACCTGGTAGACCCCCAGGCCGGGCGCGACGGTCGACAGCACCTTGCTGATCGCGCGCGTGACCGGCGAGGCGGCGTCGGGATCGGCCAGCGCGCCTGACAGCAGGAGGCCCGCGAGCGCGTCCTGGTGGCGCACCGCGCACCCGATCGCGATGGCGGCGCCCATGCTGTGGCCCAGCAGGTAGACCGGCTTTCCCGCAGTCCGGGCGGCGGCGAGCTCGATGAACGCGCGCAGGTCGGCGACCGTCTCGTCGGCGTCCACCATCACCCGCTTTCCCTGGGAGCGCCCGTGGCCGCGGTGGTCGAGGGCGTAGGCGGCGTAGCCGGCGGCCGCGAGCCGCTCGCCAACGTGCGCGTAGCGGGCGGAGTGCTCGGAAACGCCGTGTGAGATCACCACCACGGCGCGCGCGTCGGACTCGGGCAGCCACGCCTGCCAGTAGAGCTCGACCCCGCCGGTCCCGTCGAGCCGCCCCTCGACGTGCTCTGCCGTCATGCGTGCGCCTTGGCGGGGGCGGCCTTCCGCCGCGGTGCGAGCGCGAGCACCTCGTCCAGCCCTTCCTGCTGGCACTCGAAGAACAGCTCGGGGTCGGTGACCGCCGCTGCGTCGCAGTTGAAGCCGATGCAGCAGGTCCCGTTGTGGGAGACGAGCGTCGCCATCACGGCGCAACCCGGCAGTGGGCCGAACGGGAACAGGCGATCGAGCCGGGCTCCGGCCATGTAGACCGGGTAGGGAATGCCCGCGACGTTGCTCGCCTGCAGATCGAGCTTCGTCGTCTGCGCGTGATACCAGCGCGCGACCACGGCCGTGGGCAATCGGTTGATCACCGGCGCGGCGGTGGAGAGGAAGTCGAGCGCGGGCTCTGCGCGTGCGGTGAGCACGAAGTCGTGGACCAGCCGGACGCGCTCGGCCGGATCGGGCTCACCGGCGGGCGCGGCGAAGCGTGCGCCGGCGAAGCGGTTGCCGCCCATCGGGTGGTCGCCGCGGCGAAGGCTGATCGGCATCGCCATGGCGAGCTCCTCGATCTCCACGCCCTGGCGCTCGTGGTAGCGGCGAAACCCTCCGAGCAGGGCGGCAATGTATGCGTCATTGAGCGAGCCGTCCGTGGCCCTGGCGGCGCGCTTCAGCTCGTCGAGACCGACCTCGAGCGTCCCGAAGCGCCAGGAGAGGCTGCGATTGCTCAGCAGTGGCGAGGGCTCGACCGGCGGCGGCGCCAGCACGCGCGACAGCGAGCGCCCCATCCGCACCCCTTCCCCCAACGCTCGCCTGGGCCGTATGACCGCCCCGGCTGCGAGGCCCGCCACCCGGCCGGCGGCCGCGCCGGCGTCACGCGGGACGTGGCGCGCCCGGCGGCCCAGCTGCTCCGCGAGCACGGATGTGGGCGTGGCCTGCTCCGGCTCCGGGGGGTCCGGCATCGGCTTGCCCGGCGAGGGTTCGCGCTTGCGGCTGTGGAGGAGACCGAGCAGCTGGACCCCGCCCTGCCCGTCGGTGAGGGTGTGGTGAAGCTTGAGGAAGTACGCCGCGCGACCGCCCTCGAGTCCGTCCACGAGGACGGCCTCCCAGGGGGAGCGCGCGCGGTCGAAGGGCGTCATCGCCACCTGCTCTGCCAGCTCCAGCACCTGGTCGAAGGTCCCGGGCTCCGGCAGACGGACGCGCCGCAGGTGGTAGGTGAGGTCGAAGTCGGGATCGGGGACCCAGGCCGGCAGTCCGAGGTGCAGCGGCGGATCCACCACCCGCTCGCGGAAGCGCGGGATGATGCGCGACGCCCACTCATGCGCCGCCGACAGCCGCTCCCACTCCGGCTCGGAGTCGAGCACGTAGACGCCCATCATGGTCGAGCGCAGGCGGGGGTCGCTCTCGACACGCCACATGAGCGCCTCGTACTCGCTCATCTCGCGCCCGGTGCCCCACTCCTGCGCGATGGCCCATGCCTCCTCGTTCGTCTGCGGCAGCGAGGGCGTACTCATCTCAACCCGCCGCGAGCTCGGTGGTGGGCTGCACGCGGAGCAGGCCGCGGAACGCCTGGCGCGCGGTGCGGCCCTCGTGGCAGACGCCGTAGACCTCGCGCGCGATCGGCATCTCCACGTTGTGTTCCTCGGCCAACTCCACCACGACTCGGGAGCTCTTGATGCCCTCGGCGACCATGCTCATCTCGGAGGTGATCTCGTCGATCGTCTTGCCGAGGGCGAGCTGCTCGCCCACTCGCCGGTTCCGGCTGTATGGGCTGATGCAGGTGGCGATCAGGTCGCCCATGCCCGCCAGGCCCGCGAACGTCGACGGCTGTCCTCCCATTTCGACGCCCAGGCGGGTCAGCTCGGCGAGGCTGCGCGCGATCACCAACGCGCGCGTGTTGTCGCCGGCCCCGAGACCCTGCGCCATTCCCGCGGCGATCGCCACGACGTTCTTGAGCACGCCCGCGAGCTCGGCGCCCACCACGTCCGTGCTCGTATAGACGCGGAACAGGCGCGTCCTGAAAATGTCCTGGAGCGCGCCCGCCACGTGCTGGTCGGGCATCGCGATCACCCCTGCGGCCGCCAGCCCCTCGATCACCTCGCGCGCGACGTTCGGGCCGGTCAACACTCCCGCCGGATGGCCCGGCAGCAACTCGTCCACGACCCCGGTCATCGGCAGCCTCGTCCCCTGCTCGAGGCCCTTGGTGAGGCTGACGATCGGGATCCACGGGCGCACGTGCGGGGCCGCCTGCTCGAGCACGGCTCGGAACCCGTGCGAGGGCACGGCCATCACCACTACGTCGGCCGTCGATACGGCGTCCTCGAGCGACGCGGTGGCGTTCAACTCGGGCGCCAGCGCCGCACCCGGCAGGTAGCGCTCATTGGTGTGGCTCGAGTCGATCTCCTCGGCGACCACCGGGTCGCGCGCCCACAGGACGGTCGGCCGGTTCGGGGAGGTGAGCGAGGCCACGGTCGTGCCCCAGGAGCCCGCGCCCACGACCGCCACGCGCTCGAGGCGGGTCACGGCGCGGCCACCGGCTCCCCCGCCGCCTTGAGGCCGTGCTCATGGTCGAGCCAGTCGCCGCGATTCCACGCCTCGATCGCGTTTACCGCGGTCTCCACATCAGCCGGCCGGGCCATCCCGGCGCATTATGCCCGTCCCGTACCGGCCGCCGCGGCTGCCGGCGTCCGCGCCCGCCCGGGCGTGAGCAGCGCCAGCACCGTCCCGGCGGCCAGCACGACGACCGCGATCGGGAGCGCGGCGACGAGCCCGTCGGTGAACGCCTGCGGCGACTCGTAGCCACCGTTGGCGGCGAACACCGAGGCGAGCACGGCGACACCCATCACCGCGCCGACCTCGCGAATCGCGTTCGTCGCTCCGGAGGCCTTGCCGGCGTCCTGTGGCCGGACGGACGCGAGCACCGCCTCGGGCGCCATCGAGAAGACGAACGCCATGCCGATCCCCGTGATCGCAAACGGCGCTATGAGCTCGACGAACGGGGTCGAGACATCGAGCACCATCGCCATCCAGCCGAGGCCGATCGTCTGCAGCGCCAGGCCGACCGCCATCAGCGGCCTGGTCCCGAAGCGGGTGGCGAGGACGCCGGCGAGGGGGGCGAAGATCATCGGCATCCCGGTCCAGGGCAGCGTCCGCGCCCCGGCCTCGAGCGGGCCGAACCCCTGAGCGGTCTGGAAGTACTGGCTCATCAGGAAGATCGCCCCGAACGCGCCGAAGAACATCGCGAACGAGAGCCCGTTGGAGGCGTTGAAGGCGCGCGAACGGAAGAACCGCATCGGCAGCATGGGGGCCGGGCTTCTGAGCTCCCAGCGGACGAACGCCGCGAGCAGCACCACGCCGGCCCCGAGCGAGGCGACCACTGCGGCGCTCGTCCATCCGAGAGCCTCACCCCGGATCAGGGCGAAGGTGAGCGCGAACAGGCCCGCGCTCACGAGCGCCAGGCCGGGCAGGTCGAGCTCGCGGTCGGCCCCGTGCGACTCGCGCAGCATCCGTGACGCGAGCGGGATCAGCGCCAGGCCGATCGGGACGTTGGCCCAGAAGATCCACTGCCACGCGATGCCCTCGACGACCGCGCCGCCGACGAAGGGGCCCAGGGCCACGCCGAGACCGGTGATTCCTCCCCAGATCCCGAGCGCGGCGGCGCGCCGCTCGGGCGGGAACGCGTCGCTGATCAGGGTGAGCGTGAGCGGCGTGACGATCGCGGCGCCCACGCCCTGCAGGGCCCGGGCGGCGACGAGCGCGTCCGTCGATGGCGACAGCGCGGCGAGCGCGCTGGCGGCCGTGAAGACCCCGACCCCGACGATGAACATCCGCTTGCGACCGAAGCGGTCGCCGAGCGCCGCGCCGGTGATCAGCAACACCGCGAAGGCCAACGTGTAGGCGTTGACGGTCCACTCGAGCCCCTCGATCGATCCGCCCAGATCGAGGCGGATCGAGTGGAGCGCGACCCCGACGACAAGCTGGTCGAGGGCGGTCATGAACAGCGCCGCCCCGGCGACGATGAGCGTCCAACGGGCGCGGGAAGCGTTCGAGGGCGTCATTTCTTCAGCTCCTTTCCGTCCGTGGGGGCCGCGTCACGAGGCGAGTACGGGCTGCGGGGCGGCGTGCCGCCGCCGCGCGGAGAACACCAGCGGCGCCAGCAGCATGCGCTGAACGCCCACGCTCAGGTACGGCGCGTGCGCCTCCTGGTCGTACTTGCGTGCGAGGACCGCAAGGTCCAGCAGATTGCGCGGCATGCCACTCTCGGTCATGCGCCCCGCCTCAGCGAGCGCGACGACCTCGGCCAGCATCTGCTCCATCGCGAGCGCCGGGCGGACCTCGACGTGCAGGCGCGCCTCCTCTTCGCCGGCGTTCGCGAAAGCGTGGATCACGCCCGGCTTGACCTCGATGACGTCGCCCGGGCCGGCCAGCCGCGTGCGCAGCCCGAGCCGGAACCGCATCTGCCCCTCGATGACCTCGAAGCGCTCGGTCTGGATCGGGTGGACATGCGCGATGGGCACCGCGCCGCCGGGCCGCAGCGCGAGGTCGAAGGCGAGCAGCTCGCCGTCCGTCGTGGCCGCGGTGTCGGTGAAGGTGAAGCGCTCGCCGGTGATCGGGTTCGTGAGTGTCTGGCCGGGAGCGACGACTGTTGTTTCGGGGCTCTGATTGCTCATGCCTGACAGTGAAGACCCTCGAAGCGAGACCGTCCATGGCCAAGAAGCGCAAAATCATGCGCCAGCGTCTACTCTCCAACCATGGACGCGATGGTGGGCCTACTTGACGGACCGAGAGCCCGGGAGGCGTTCCTGCTCCGCTCGAGCATGGATCCCCCGTGGTCGCTGCGCATCGAGGACGAGGCGCCGCTGACGGTGGTCGCGATGGTGCGCGGCGACGCGTGGTTCATCCCCGACGACGGCGAGCCGGTCTCGCTGCAGCGTGGTGACGTTGCGATCGTCCGCGGGCCGGACCCGTACACGGTCGCCGATGACCCGGGCACCGCGCCCCAGGTCATGATCCTCCCTGGGCAGCGCTGCACGACCGTGGACGGCGAGGACCTCGGAAGCATGCGCGACCTCGGAGTGCGCACCTGGGGCAACGCAGCGGACGGGGCGACCGTGATGCTCACCGGGTCGTACCACCTCGACGGCGAGGTCAGCGGGCGGCTGCTCCGGGCGCTGCCGACGATGCTGGCCTTGCGTCAGGACGAATGGGACGGCCCGGTCATCCCCCTGCTCGCCGACGAGATCGTCAAGGACGAGCCCGGTCAGGAGGCCGTGCTCGACCGCCTGCTCGACCTGTTGCTGATCTCCGTCCTGCGCGCCTGGTTTGCCCGTCCCGAGGCCGAGGCGCCCGGCTGGTACCGCGCCTACAGCGACCCCGTCGTCGGCCGCGCTCATGCGGCTGCTGCAAAACAGCCCGGCCCGCCAGTGGACGGTCGCCGATCTCGCCCGCGAGACAGGCGCCTCGAGGGCGGCGCTCGCCCGGCGCTTCCACGAGCTGGTCGGCGAGCCGCCGATGACCTTCCTCACCGGCTGGCGTATCGCGCTCGCCGGCGACCTGCTGCTCGAGCCGGACGCCACGATCGGCTCAGTCGCGCACGAGGTCGGCTACGGCAGCCCGTTCGCCCTCAGCGCGGCCTTCAAGCGGGTCCGCGGCATCAGCCCCCGGGAGCATCGCGCCGCCGCGGCGGCCGAGCGGCCGGCCGTCAGCGCCTGACGGTCAGCAGCTTCTGCAGGTCGTCGATCGTGTCCGCGTCCGCGGCGCTCTTGTCCGGCCGGTAGCGCTTGACGCGCGCGAAACGCAGCGCCACGCCGCCCGGGTAACGAGTCGACGACTGGACGCCGTCCAACGCGATCTCGACCACGAGCTCCGGGCGCACCAGCACGGCGATCCCGCGCCGTGCGGTCTCGCGCGCGAGTAGCTCTCTCGTCTGCCACTCGAGCAGATCGTCCGTCAGCCCCTTGAAGCACTTTCCCACCATGACGAATTCGCCTGTATTCGGCTCGCGGGCGCCGAGGTGGAGGTTCGACAGCCAGCCCTGCCGGCGCCCATGGCCCCACTCGGCGCCGAGCACCACGAGGTCGTAGGTCAGCACCGGCTTGACCTTGCGCCATGCCTTCCCGCGGCGCCCGGCGCTGTAGCGCGACGCGGCGTCCTTCACGACGACGCCCTCGTGTCCCGCCCGCAGCGACTCGTCGAGAACCTGCTGGGCGGTGTCGGGGTCCGACGTGACCAGGCTCGGGATCTTGAGGTGCGCCGCCACGGCTTCGAGCCGCGCGGCGCGCTCCTCCAGGGGCGTGTCGAGCAGGTCGTCGCCGTCGATGTGGAGCAGATCGAAGAGGAACGTGACGATCCCCTCGGGCGGTGCCGCGCTGTCGATCTGCGAGACAGTGTCCTGAAAGGCGGCCGGGCCGTGCTCGGCCATCCACAGCGCCTCGCCGTCGAAAACGGCCTGGCTCACCTCGAGGCCGCGCACCGCCTCGACGATCCCCGGCAGCGCATGCGTGATCTCGTTGAGGTTGCGCGTGTAGATGCGGACCTCGTCGTCGCGGCTGTGGATCTGGATCCTGATCCCGTCGAGCTTCCACTCCACCGACGAACGATCGAAGCCGGCGACCGCGTCGGACACGCTCGCGGCGGTGGAGGCCAGCATCGGAACGATGGGCCGGAACAGCTCGAACCCGATCTCGCGAAGCTCGTCCTCACCGCCTGCGATCGCGATCTCGGCCGTGCGCGGGAGGTCGCCCGAGAGCATCAGGGCGCGGCGCGCGATCTCGCCGGAGACACCGGCCGCCTTCGCGACCGCGTCGACCATCAGCCCCGCGAGCGCGCCCTGCCTCAGGCCGCCCGTGAAGAGCCGCTTGACGAACTCGCTCTCCGGCTCCGTGGCTCGCCCGAGGAGCTCCTCGAGAACCTGTTTGCGCTTGGCCGCCGATCCGCTTCCTGTCATCACCTGCACCTCGGCGATCGTGCGGTCGAGCTCGCCGACGGTCAGAGACGCCTCAGAGGCCGGCGCGCGCTCGATGCCGTAGACCGTCGCGTAGCCGACCCCGACGCGGCCCTGTCTCGGCACCCCGGTGAGGAAGCCGACGGCGGGCGCCACCTCGTCGGTATCGAGCCGCGCCAGCAGCTCGGCGAGGATCGCGACCTTCTGCGAGCGTGAGCTCGTGTCGGTCACGTTCCTCGACGCGCTGACGACGTCGGCGAGCAGCGTCACCCGAGCGTGCGCTCGAGATTGTCGAAGGCCTTGCCCCAGCCGTCCTCGTGCGAGCGCACGGCCTCCTCGTCCCACAGGTTGCTGTGGGTGAAGCGGACCGTTGTGACGCCGTCGTTCTCGTCGAACTCGAGCTCGATCAGCTGCCGTCTGTCGTCGCCGTCCCAGATCCAGGTGAACGCCAAGCGGTTCGGGGGATCGATCTCCGTGTACCTGCCACCGCCCCCGTATTCGACGTCCTCGTGGGGGTTGCGCATCACCACGCGCACCTCGCCACCCACGCGCAGGTCGACCTCGGCCTCGGTCGTCTCCCAGTCGTGCGCGGCGTGCCACCAGCGCCGAATCACCTCCTCGCTGGTCCAGGCGTCGAAGACCGCCTGGGCGGGCGCCTGGAAGGTGCGCTCCATGCGCAGCGTGGTGTCTTCGATCAAGCCCGCGGCTCCCGTCGGCGTCGTAGGCGCAGCATTATCCATGCGCGCGCTACGAGCAGTCCGGCGCTCGCGCCGGTCACCGACGGGAGCAGCTCCTCGAGCGGCATGCCTCCTACGTGAGCGATCACGCGGGGGTGCCGTACCGGTCGTGGTAGTTCCACCACTGGTACGGCGCGGTCTGCGGGTAGCCCTCCGGCGAGTCCTCCCACTCCTCCTGGCGCCCGAGCGGGCTCATATCGAGGAAGCTCCACGTGGTGCCCAGCGCCTCGTCGCCGCGCGCGTCGATGAAGTAGGTGCGGAAGATCCGCTCGCCGTCGCGGATGAAGGCGTTGGTTCCGTGCCACTCGTCAACGCCGAAGTCGGCGTCGAAGCTGTCCGTGACCGTGTACCACGGGATTTGCTCCCAGCCCATCTGCGTCTTCAAGCGCTGTATCTCGGGCTGGGGCGCGCGCGAGACGTAGGCGAGCGTGGTGTCGCGAGCGTTCAGGTGAGCGAGGTGTGACAGCTGGTCCGCGAGGAAGGAGCAGCCCGGGCAGCCGCGCTCGGGATAGTTGTCCATGCCGGGGTCGAAGAAGAAGCGGTAGACGATCAGCTGGCGTCGCCCCTCGAACAGGTCGAGCAGGCTCGCCGGCCCGTCCGGCCCCTCGAAGCGGTAGTCCTTCTCCACCGCCATCCTCGGCATGCGGCGGCGCTTGGCGGCGAGCGCGTCGCGGGCGCGCGTCAGCTCCTTTTCCTCGATCAGCAGCTCCTCGCGGGCGGCGTCCCATTCCTGCGGCGATACGACCGGCGGCGTGTCCATGTTCATTTGGACCCTTCCTCCTTCAGATATTCATCGACGACATCGAACAGGCGCCCCCAGAGGGCGCGCTGGCGATCCATCCAGTCGGCCGCCTCGCTGAGCACGTCGGGCTCGAGCGACAGCCGGTGCGTGCGCCCAACGACCTCACGCCGTATGACGCCGGTCTCCTCCAGCACCTTCAGGTGCTTGGAGATGGCGGGCTTGGACACCCCGAAGCCTCCGGTGGCGTCGCCCACCGTCGCCGGACCGGTGGCAAGGCGCTCGACGATGCCGCGGCGGATCGGATGCGAAAGGGCCCTGAACGGATCGTTAACCACTGGGTTAACAGTATCACAGGAGAGTCTTCTCGAACCAGTGGTGCGCGAATGGCTCGTCGTTGAACGCCGCCACCTCGACATACCCGGCGGAGCGGTACATGGCGATGGCCTCCGTCAGTGCGCGATTGGTCTCCAGCCGTACCGTCCGTGTTCCCGACCGCACCGCGCAGGCCTCGAGCTCGGCGAGGAGGCCGCGCCCGATCCCGAGTCCGCGTGCAGTCTCAGCGACCCACATGCGCTTGATCTCGGACGGCGCATCCTCGTGGTGCTTCACGGCGCCGCAGCCGATCGGCTCCGAGCCCCGGTAGACGACGAGCATTTGCCCGGCGGGTGGCCGCAGCTCGTGGGGCTCGGCCGAGATGCCGGCTGCGGGATCGAAGCCGGATTCCGAGCGGCTGTCGAGCTCGGCGAAGTAGGAGCGAACGCACCGCATGGCGTCGGGGTGCGTCGGGTCGACGGCCCTGATCTCCACGACCGGGGCATGGGGGTCGCCCTCGCTCACCGAGTCGACTGGCCGACCTCGATCAGGTGGCCATCCGGATCGCGGAGGTAGCAGCGAATCTCGGCTCCGCGGTCCTGCGGCGGCGTGAGGAACTCGGCTCCGCGCGCGCTCCACTCGTCGTAGACGGCCTGGATGTCCGCCACCCGGATGTTGAGGAAGCTGTTCACGCGGTCGAGGTCCGTCGGGGTCTCGAGCGTGACCGTCGGCTTGTCTTCGGTGGGCCCGCCGCCGACGTTGATGATGATCCAGCTGTTGGCGAGCGCGACGAAGGAGGGCTCGCCGGTCCCGACGGTCTCGCCCCCGAGCACCTCCGTGTAGAAGCGGCGCGAGCGCTCGACGTCGTCGGAGACGATGAAGTGCGTCAGCACGATCCCCTCTCTGGGGGCGGGGAACTCGGCCATGGAGCCTCCTCTGGGTCGCCGGGCCGTGTCATCGTAACCGCGTGAGTTCGAGGGTCAGGGTCGTCGGGCGGCGGGTGGTGGTCGTCGCCGTTGTGGTGCTGCAACTCGGGCTGATTGCACGCGGCTACTGGGCTGACCACAAGGAGTTCGCCTTCCAGATGTTCCCCGAGTCGAGCACCTGGCGCGCCGACGTGGTCCGGGTCACCGCCGACGGCCGGCGAGTGCCGGTCGAACGGCCGTGGTCGGGGTACCGCTGGGACGAGCTGGTCCAGAGCCGGGGGCTGAGCTACCCCTCGGTCCGCCACCACGCGGACGCCGGGCTCGCCAACCAGCTGGCGTTCCTCGACGCCGCACTCGACTGGGTCGCGAGCAACACTCCGCGCGACCGCGAGACGCGCTACCTGGAGGCCGAGGTGACCTCCTGGCACAACGCCGACCCGCCGCGGGTCGGGGTCCTCCGCAGCCGTGTCCGCGAGGGCGCCGGATGAACGTGGCGGCGCCCCGCGCGCGGTCTCAGGCCCGCGGCCTGGTCGCCCGCTTCGACGACCTCCTGGGCCGCGCGGTCAGCATGCGGGCGTTCGCGCTGCTGAGGGTGCTGACGGGCCCGGTCGTGCTCCTGCATCTGCGGCCGTTCCTCTCCGACGGTCTTGACGGGCGGGTCTACCGGGACGCCTTCTACGAGCCCTACGCCGCCTGGTATCCGGAGCTCCCAGACGCGCTCTACATCGGGCTGCTCTGGGTGGCGGCGGTGGCCGCCGTGGCCATGTCGCTCGGCTTCCTCACCCGCCTGGCGACCACCACGACGTTCGCGATCGTCACCTACAACCTCTTTCTGTCGACCACGCACTTCCATAACAACCGGGCCTACCTGGTCATCGTCCTGGGGATGCTGGCGGTGGCCCCGTGTGGCCGGGAGCTGTCCCTGGACGCCTGGATCCGTCGCCGGCGGGGGCTGCCCGCGCTGGATCCCTCGGCGCCGGCCTGGCCGTTGTGGCTGCTTCGGTTCGAGTGCGCCGCGATCTACGGCGCGTCCGGCCTGAGCAAGCTCCTCGATCCCGACTGGTTTGGCGGCACCGTCACCTGGCAGCGCGTCACGCGGGCCCGAGACGACCTTGACGCGTGGCCGCTTCCGGACTGGGCGCTGTCGCTGCTGACCGATCGCGGCTTCCACACCGGAGCGGCCAAGTTCATCGTGCTCACCGAGCTGTTCATCGCGCTGGGCCTGTGGTGGCGTGGCACCCGCTACGCCGCGGTGTGGGTTGCGGTCGTCTTTCACCTCTCCATCGAGGTGTCGGCATCGGTGCAGGTGTTCTCGTATCTCGCGCTCGCCGTGCTGGTGATCTGGGCGGTGCCCTCGACCCGCGATCGGGTGCTCCGAATCGATTCGGCCGCCGCCGGCCAGCGGCGATTGGGTGCGCTGGTACGCCCGCTCGACTGGCTGGCTCGTTTTCGCGTCGAGCCGGCGCCGCCCGGTTCGCCGCTGGAGGTCGTGGATCGGGATGGCACCGTGATCCGCGGAGCGCCCGCGCTGGCGTTTACGCTGAGCCGCCTGCCCCTGACGGCGTGGTTCGCGCTCCCGACGCTGCTCCTGCCGGCCGTGCGGCGGGCCCGCCGCCACAGGTCCGATGAGCGAACGGTGATCGCGGCGCGGCCCACATGACGGAGGACGAGACACCCGGCCACTCCGGGCCGCGGCCCGCCGCGCGCGTCTGGCGGGCCGGCCTGATCCTGGCGCTGCTGATCGCCGCCGTGTTCGTGGTGGGGGCGCCACCCGAGCGCTGCCCACAGGTCAGCGCCGCGGAGCTCCGAGGCTCTGCCCAGGCCGCCGTCGACTGGTTCGCCCGCAATCAGGAAGCCGATGGCCGCTGGGTTTACCTCTACAACCGCGACGACGACTCGATCTCGTCCGAGTACAACGAGGTTCGCCACGCCGGTGTGACGATGGGCCTCTACCAGGCCGCCGCGGCAGGCCTGCCGGGGGCGCTGCGCTCTGCCGACAGCGGTACCGAATGGGCGCTCGACCGGCTCCTCGAGCGCGAAGGCTGGGCAGCGCTCGAGTATCAGGGGCGCGTCGCCACGGGCTCAACCGCGCTCCTCGCTGCAGGGCTGGCAATTCGCCGCGAAGCCACCGGCGACGAGCGCTACGACGACGTGCTGCGCCGCCTGGGGCGCTTCCTCCTCGCCCAGACCGAGCCGTCGGGTGCTGTGCTCGCGGAATACGACACGGCGCGCGGGGCGCCGCTGGCCGGCGAGTACTCCAAGTACTTCACCGGAGAGGCCTACTGGGCCCTGGCGAGCCTCCACCGCGCTTTTCCCGAAGAGGGTTGGGGCGAGGCCGCGGACCGGATCGGCGCATACCTCGCGACGTCGCGCGACGAGGTCGAGGATCACTGGCCGGCGATCCCGGACCACTGGGCCGCCTACGGCCAGGCCGAGACCGTGGAGTTCCCCGATCGTGGCCGCCCGCCGCTCACCGAGGACGAGTTGGACTACGCGCGCCGGCAGGCCGAGTCCTTCGGTTTCCAGGCCCGCTACCTCGGCCAGCTGTTCGGGCCCTGGGGCGGGTTGGTGCGGGGGAGCTACGAGCCCCGCGGCGGCTGGTACGGGGTGGTGGGGGAGGCGCTGACGGGGTGGTGGCTGACCGCACAGGCGGAGCCGCGGCTGGCCGACCTGCGAGACCCGGTCGCCGAACGTGCCACCTGCGTCGCCGGGCTGGCCGTCGAAGAGCAATCCGACGGCGAGGACGCCGCGAAGGCCGCACGGCCCGAGCGGGTGGAGGGCGCGTGGTTCGTCGACGGCGAGACCCGCATGGACGACCAGCAGCACGCGCTGGCGGGGCTGCTGCGCACCATCCCGATCGCGCAAGCGTCGGATTCGGCAGGCTCTCCCGACCCGACCGATGACGCGCCGTCGGGCTGGCTGTGGGCCGCCGTGCTGGTGCTGGCGCTCAACCCGGCCCGGGCCGCGTTCGGGGTTCCTCGCGCCGGGCGGTCGCGGCAGGCCGTGGTCGGCGTGGCCGCCGCGGGCGGTGTGCTCGGGGGGCTCGCGGTCTGCGTCGCCGCGGCCGCGGGAGACCCGCTGCTCGAGGCGCTCGATGTGAGCGAGCCCTCGTTCCGCCTCGCCGCCGGGGTGGTCGCGGTGCTTGCCGGCGCCCTCGACCTGTTCCGGCGCCCACCGCCGCCCGAGCCCGCGCTCGCCGGCTGGCGCGCCGCCCTCGTCCCGGTCGCGATCCCCGTCGTGGCGCGCCCCGCGCTGCTGGTGCTCGCGCTGGGTGCGGGCGCCGAGCGCAGCGTCCTCGTGAGCGCCGGCGCGATGGCGGTGGCTGTCGCGCTGTTGACGGCGCTGACGGCCTGGTCCCCCACCGAGGGCCCCGGCGGCCGGGTCCTCCGCTGGGCGGGCCGCCTGCTGGCAGCGGGGCTCGTCGCGTGCGGGGTGATCCTCGCGATCGACGGGATCCTGGACGTCTAGGCGCTGAGCAGCCCGCGAGAGGTTGAGGTTTTCGCCCCCCGTCGGAGGCGCCGCGGCGGGCTCAGGCGTCCGGCAGGCCGTCCGGGTATTCCTCGCCGCGCACTTCGCGGTAGCGGCGGTCGAAGAGCTCGAGGACGGCGGTCACGTCCGACGGCCCCTCCACGTTGTGGCTCACGACCTCGGGGTCGGGCGTCGAATCGGACGGCGAGGCATCCCCATGCTCGACGAGCTCGTCGTGCTCGAGGCGCGCGAAGCGCAGCTCCGCCACGCCACGGTCGCGATCGAGGAGCCCTAGCTCGGAGTCCTGGTAGAGCGCGACGGCCGCGCCGTCCGCACGGCGCTCGATGCGCACGCCGGGCCAGGCGTCGAGCTCGTTGGCGATCTCATCGACGAGTGCGGCGGCGTGCGACACGATCCGATCGTACCCGCCGCCGGCCCGGGTCGCCTCACTCGTCCACGACGTCGATCACCTCGTAGACGCCCTCGACCGGCGCGCTCTCCACGAACGCCGACAGGCGATCGACGCGGTGCGTCTCGTCGGCGTCTGCCTCGGCACGCCAGCGGCGATAGTCGTCCTCGGTCATGTCGAACAAGCCGAACGAGATGATCTCGTCCTCGTCGCGGATATTGCGCGCGTGGTAGGCGCGCTGGAACCCCGGTGGCTTGGCGTCGGCGGGATCCCAAGCGCGCCGGAACTGCTCCCACGCGCCGGGCTTCAGGCGGCGGGCGGAGAACATGACGATCATCGTGCGACCTCCTTCGTGTCATTTCGACACGGTCGACCTCGGCGGAATGAGAGCCGATCCTAGGCTGCCGGGCCTGGCGTAGGCTCCGTTCCGTGCGCGTCGTGGAGCTTCGGGACGAGCGGCAGGGCCTGGAGGCGTTCATCGTCGTCGATCACGACCAGTTCCCGGTGTCGGCCGGGGGGACCCGGATGCTGCCCGATGTCGATGTCCACGAGGTGGCTCGACTCGCCCGCGCGATGACGTGGAAGTTCGCGGCCTGCCGGGCGCCCTACGCCGGCGCCAAGGCCGGCATACGCTTCGCCGGCGGCGACCGCGCCGCGGTGCTCGCCGCATACAAACGCGCACTCGAGCCGTACAGTGACGTCTTTCTGACCGGCCCCGACATGGGGACGTTTCCGGGTGATTTTCTCGACGGCGGGGAAGATCCGGTCCCACTCTGGGCGCGGACCCACGAGGGGCTCGGGATGGACGATCTCGCCACCGGGCACGGCGTGAAGGCGGCGGCAGAGGCGGGGCTGCGGCATGTGGGCCGCACGCTCGACGGCGCAGCCGTCGCGATCGAGGGCTTCGGAAAGGTGGGTGCGGGGACGGCACGCGCCTGCGTTCGGGCTGGAGCGCGGCTCGTAGGGGTGAGCACGGTCCACGGTCTCCTCGCTGACGGGGACGGACTCGACATCGAGGAGCTCTTCGCGCTGCGTGAGCGTCACGGCGATCGGCTCGTCGAGCACGGTCCGCGGTCCGCGCGCCCGCGCGAGGCGCTCTTCGAACTCGACTGCGACGTGCTCGTGCCCGGCGCTCGGCCCGACTCGATCACGCGTGACGTGGCCGAGCGTCTCAGGTGCGCGGTGCTCGCCCCCGGGGCGAACATCCCCTACGGCCCCGGCGCCGTCGACGTCCTGCACCGGCGGGGGATCATCGCCGTCCCGGATTTCATCTCCAATTCGGGCGGGGTCCACCTGTACGACTCCGTCGCCCAAGACGAGGAGCCCGACGCGGCGCTCGCCGCGATCGAGGCGCTGGTGAGCGAGCCCGTGGGCAGGACGCTCGCGACGGCGGACGAGCTCGGGGTCACGCCGTTCGAGGCGGCCCTGTGGGAGGCGCGGGGCTACCTTGCCGAAGCGACCGGGGCGCCCCCCGATGTGCTGGACGAGCTCTTCCCGATGACTCCAAAGCGCGCGGCCGGTCATAGCAGTAGTGGCCGGCTACGTGGAGCTTGACGAGGTACGCACCTGGTACGACGACTACGGCGCGGGCGAGCCGCTCGCGCTGCTGCACCCCGGAGGGGCCGATGCGCGGGCCTGGGCGCCCAACCTCGACGCGCTGGCCGCGCACTTCCACGTGTTCACACCGGAGCGCCGTGGGCACGGCCGCACCCCGGATGTCGAGGGGGCGATCACCTACGAGCTGATGGCGAACGACACGATCGCGTTCCTCGAGCGGATCGTCGGGCGACCGGCGCGGCTCGTCGGCTGCAGCGCCGGCGCGAGCGTGGCGCTGCTCGTCGCGCTGCGCCGGCCCGACCTGGTCGAACGCCTGGTCCTCATCAGCGGCGTCTTCCACCGCGACGGCTGGGTACCCAGCGCGATCGATCCCGACGCGAGCCCCCACGAGGTACTCGCGCGCGGCTACGCGGAGCTGTCACCAGACGGTCCCGATCACTTCCCCGTCGTGAGTGCGAAGCTGGCGCGCCTCAACTGGGAGGAGCCGACGCTCTCTCCCTCCGACCTGGGCGGGGTGGCCAGCCGGACGCTGGTGATGGTCGGCGACGACGACGAGGTGACGCTCGAGCACGCGATCGCGATGTACCGGGCGATCCCCGACGCCGAACTGGCGGTGGTCCCAGGGACGTCGCACGGGCTCCTCCACGAGAAGCCCGGGCTCTGCAACGAGCTCATCGTCGACTTCCTGACCACCGACGCGGTGCCGACGCTCGCCCCGGTCCGCCGCGCGAGCGGATGAACTGGGTTTGCGGCTCGCCGCGCGGAGCATTTGCGGGTGTGCCTCGCCTGACTTAAGGTGACTCGAAGGACTCGTGCTGGCTCGAAGGACTCGTGCATGACTTGTAGGCGCTGCGGCCATGGCAACCGCGAGCGCGCCCGCTTCTGCGAGGCGTGTGGCTCGTCGCTGGGACGGGGGTGCGACGCGTGCGGCGCGGAGTTGGGTGAGGGTGCGCGCTTCTGCGATGCCTGTGGCACGGCGGTAGATGAGACGCCGGCGGCGGCGATTTCGGCCGCGCCGCCCGACCGTGCGGATCTGGGCCTGCCCGAGCATCTGGCCGAGAAGGTGCGGCGGGCCGGCGGCGCGCTCGAGGGTGAGCGCAAGCAGGTGACGGTGCTGTTCGCCGACGTGCAGGGGTCGATGAAGCTGGCGGAGGGAGTGGACGCGGAGCTGTGGCGGACGCTTATGGACCGTTTCTTCGCGCTCGTGTGCGAGGCGGTGCATCGCTACGAGGGGACGGTGAACAAGTTCACGGGCGATGGCGCCATGGCCTTCTTCGGCGCGCCGATCGCGCACGAGGACCACGCGCGCCGAGCCTGCTACGCGGCCCTGGCTCTGCGGGACGCCCTTGCGGAATACGGGCGCGAGCTGCGGCGCGACCACGGGCTGGGTTTCTCCGTCCGCGTGGGTCTCAACTCGGGCGAGGTCGTGGTAGGGGCGGTCGGCGAGGACCTGGAGATGGAGTACACGGCGATCGGGCACACGGTTGGTTTGGCGGCGCGCATGGAGGCGCTGGCCGAGCCCGGCACCCCCTACCTGACCGCACGGACGGCGGCGCTGGTGGGCGGCTATTTCGAGCTGGAGGACCTGGGTGAGCTGCGCGTCAAGGGCACCCAGGAGCCGGTTCACGCCTATGGGTTGACCGGCGTGGGCGCGGCGCGCACGCGCCTGGACGCGGCCGCGGCGCGCGGGCTGTCGCCGTTCGTCGGCCGCGCGCCGGAGCTTGCCGCGCTCGAGGCGGCCCTGTCCCGGGCACACGAGAGTGGCCAGGTGGTGGGCGTCGTCGCCGAGGCGGGTCTGGGGAAGAGCCGCCTCTGCCGCGAGTTCGCCGAGCGCTGCAGCGAACGCGGCCTGCGGGTGACAGTGGGAGCCGGCGTGGCCCACGGCCGGCGCGTTCCGCTGCTGCCCGTGATCGACATGCTGCGTGCCTATTTCGGGATCACCGGCGACGACGACGCGGCCGCGGCGCGCGCGAAGGTCGCCGGGCGGCTGCTGCTGCTCGACGAGGCGTTTCGCGACGCGCTCCCCGTCGCCTTCGATTTCCTCGGCGTGCCCGACCCGCACCGCCCCGTGCCGACGCAAATGACGCCCGAGGCGCGCCAGCGCACCCTGTTCGCGGCCGTGCGGCGGCTCTTGCACGCCGCTGCCGGGGAGGGACCCGGCCTGGTCGTGGTCGAGGACCTGCACTGGCTCGACCCTGGCAGCGAGGCGTTCCTGGCCAACCTGGTCGACTCGCTGCCGGGCGCGCGCACGCTCTTGGTGGTCAACTTCCGGCCCGAGTACCGGGCCGGCTGGATGCAGCACTCCTACTACGAGCAGCTCCCGCTGGTCCCGCTCGGTCCCGAGGCGATCGCCGAACTGGTGCGTGCTCTGGTCGGGCCCGACCCCTCGCTGGACGGACTCTCCGATCTGATCGCCGAGCGCACCGGCGGCAACCCGTTCTTCGTCGAGGAGGTTGTTCAGGGCTTGGTGGAGAGCGGCGGCCTGGTGGGGCACCGCGGCGCCTATCGCTTGGCGCATGCAATCGAGGAGATCGAGATCCCTGCCAGCGTGCAGGCGCTGCTGGCCGCCCGGATCGATCGGCTGCCGGAGCGGGGGAAAGGGGTACTCCAAAGCGCCGCGGTGATCGGCAGGGAGTTCACCGAGCCCGTCCTGAGGCGGGTAACCGGCGTCTCGGAGCAGGAGTTGGCGGCGACACTCGAGGCGCTTGCCACCGCCGAACTCATCTACGAGCGGACGCTCTATCCGGAGGCGCAGTATGCGTTCAAGCATCCCCTTACCCAGGAGGTCGCCTACCGCTCGCAACTTCGCGAGCGCCGTGCGCACACGCACGCCGCCACGGCCGATGCGCTCGAGGCGCTCCATCCAGACGGACACGACGAGCTCGCGGCACTGCTCAGCAGCCACTGGGAGCAGGCGGCAGAGCCGCTCCGCGCCGCCCAGTGGGGGGCGCGAGCAGCGGCGTGGACCGGTCAGCGCCACCTTGGCGAGGCGGTTCACCACTGGCGCCGGGTCCGAATGCTGGTACGGGACCAGCCAGCCTCTCCGGAGGCGGCTGCCATCGCGCTGGCCGCCTGCACCTGGATCCTTATGCTCGGCCCGCGGCTCGGGCTGGCGGAGGACGAGGCGGAGGAGATCTACCGCGAGGCGCGGGACCTTGCCGCGGCAACGGGCGAGCAGTCTGCAATGGCAACGGTGCGCGCGGCGTACGGTCAGGCGCTGGCAATGGCCGGGCGGCTCGAGGACGCCATAGCGAGCGCGCGGGAGGCCGAGAGCCTTGCCGAGCAGGCCGGCAACCTCGAGTTGCAGCTGAGCCTCGGGCCCGCCACCTGGCTCGCCGTGGCCGGGCGCAACCGCGAGGCACTCGCCGAGTTCGACCGCGCCCTCGAGGCCGCCGGCGACGACTTCCGGCTCGGACGCCAGGTCGTCGGCTTCAGCGTCGTGGTCTTCGCGACCTTCTACCGCGGCTTCGTGCTCGCAGAGTTGGGACGGCTGCCAGAGGCGCGCGCGGAACTCGAGAAAGCCGTGCGGCTCGCGCGCGAACACGACGACGTCGAGTGCCTAGGCTGGGCGCGCCAGGGCCTTGGGATACTCTCCTTCTCCACGGGCGAGCCCAGCGACGGACTCGGCCACGCCCGCGAGGCACTCGAGATTGCCGAGCGCCTCGGTAGCTCCTTCTCGCGTGCCATGGCTCGCTCGAGCCTCAGCCTCGCTCACCTCGCGAGGGAGGAGCACGACGACGCGCTCGCCATGGCCGAGGAAGGGCTTGAGATCATGCGCGAGACCGGAACCGGCCTGCAGTACGAGGCCGTGCTGCTCCGCGAGCTCGCCGCGGCCCGTCTTGGCCTGGGTGACCTCGAGGGTGCACGAGCGGCGGCGGCCCAGGGAGCGGCCACTGCGGCCGCGCAGGGGGCGCGGGTACAGGAGGCCAGTTGCCGGATGTTTCTTGGTCGCGCGCTGCTGCCCGAGCGCCCCGGCGACGCACGGGCCGAGCTCGAACGCGCGCTCGAGCTCGCGGGCGAGGATGGACCGGTGCACATCCCGCACGTGCTGCTCACGCTCGCCGAGCTCTCCGACCTGGAGGGAGACCAACGGGAACGCCTACGCCAGCTCGAACAAGCCCGCGTGCTCTTCGAGCAGCAAGGCGCCACCGGCCACGCACGCCGAGTCGCCGCGGACATCGCCACGGCCCCTGCCTAGGCGGGCCCACGAATTCAGAACGGCCGCTCATCGGATCGACCTGCAGCTCGTGAGGAGCAGGGCCTTCGACTCCGGCACGTCCTCCTCTACCACTGGCCTCAAGCGCGGCCCGCGCAAGATACCCCGAGTGGTGCTCGCGCCCGAATAGGTCTGATTTCCGCCCTCACGGGGTAAGACAGGTGCGGCACTTCGGGAAGGGAAGGCATGCAGGGTTTGCGCTGTTTCACCGGTTCGCAAGTGGCGAAGCTGGCGGTGTTCGTGGGGGTGGCGGCGCTAGTCAGTGCCGCCGCGAGCGCCTCGGCGGCGCCCCGGTTCCAGGGTGAGAACGGGGGGCGCGAGGACGTCGACTTCCGCAAGGGCGCGCTCTCGCCGACCTCGACTCAGCGGACGCTCGCGACAGACCGCCAGGCGAAGGCGAGGTGGAACCGCTTCGGCACGCCACGCTCGCTGATGCGGGCGGACGGCTATCTCGCGCGCGGCCTTCCGGGCACCCCGGTCACGCCGCACGCCGGTGGATCGCTCAGAACCGCGGGCTGCTCGGGCTGTCGGAGACCGAGACGAGCGAGCTGGAGCTCGTCAGCGCGGCGCCGGTCGGCCCCGGGCGCGCGGTGCTCATGCGCCAGCGCTTTGACGGTCTTGCCGCCGGGCACGACGGCCTGATCGCGGTCGGGGTGGTGGAGGGGAGGGTCGCGTACGTGTCGTCGTCGCTGGCGCGCGAGACGGCCCTCACCGGCGAGCGACGGCTCTCGGCCGCGGAGGCGGTGCAGGCGGCCGCCGCCGAGGCGGGCATGGAGCTCGGCACGCTCTCGGGGGAGCGCGCGGTGGACGGCTGGACGGTCTACGACGCGAGCTCGCTGACGCACCCGGCCCGCGCGCGGCTGGTCGCGGTCCCGACGCCCACGAGTGGCGTGCGGCCGGCGTGGGAGACCTCGCTGATCGACAACGACGCTTCCCCGGCGGCGTTCGCCTCGTTCGTCGACGCGGAGACGGGCTCGGTGCTGATCCGCGAGAGCACGGTCGACCATCTCGCCGACAACCCGACGTGGACGGTGTTCCCGAACTCCCCGCCGATGGACTACTCGTCGAACGACACGCGGGACGTGTGGTGCTGGCTGCCGGGTGCGCCCGGGTGCGAGCTGGTGCTCCAGAACAGCGCGTCGCCGTTCCCATGGGACGTCAACGCCCGCACGGGCGCGATCACGACTACGACGATCGGCAACGCGGCTCGGAGCGTGGAGAACTGGGACAACAACGACCCCTTCTCGGTCGGGGTCACGCCGGCCACCCTGCGCCCCGAGCGCGACTACGCCTACGCGTGGACGAACCAGTGGCGCGAGCAGCGCTGCAACCCCGGGACGACCTTCACCTCGCCGCAGCGCAACGACATCGACGCCGCGCTCGCGAACCTGTTCGCGATGCACAACCGCATGCACGACTGGTCCTACCACCTGGGCTTCACCGAGGCGACGTTCAACCTCCAGGACGTCAACTTCGGCCGCGGCGGCGCGGAGAACGACCTGGAGCGGGGGAACGCCCAGGCCGGCGGCAGATCCGGGCGGCCCGCCCGGCTTCCTCGCTCGCGACAACGCCAACCAGATCACACCCGCCGACGGGATCCCTCCGATCACCAACATGTACCTGTGGCAGCCGATCGCCGCGGGCTTCTATGCGCCCTGCGTGGACGGCGACTTCGACATGAGCGTGATCGGGCACGAGTACACGCATGCGATCTCCAACCGCATGGTCGGCGGGCCATCCGCCAACCTGTCGGGCGCCCAGGCCGGCGCAATGGGCGAGAGCTGGTCCGATCTGATGGCGATCGAGTACCTGAGCGAGAACGGCTTTGCACCGGTCGGGGGCGAGAACCCGTTCGCCGTCGGCCCGTACGTCACGGGAGACAAGCAGGCGGGCATCCGGAACTACGGCATGAACGCCAGCCCGCTGAACTACTCGGACGTGGGCTACGACTTCGTCTGCAACGTCGCCACCTGCCCGTTGCTGAGCCAGGTGCACGCGGACGGCGAGATCTGGAGCGCGACGAACTACGACATCCGCGTGGCGATGAACGCGCGTTACGGCAGCGGCAACCCCGCGTTGCAGGTGGCCTGCGCACGGGGCGAGCAGCCGGTAACGGCCTGCCCGGGCAACCGGCGCTGGGCGCAGCTCGTGTTCGACGCCTGGCTGTTGATGGCGCAGGGGACGGTCAGCATGCTCGAGGCGCGCAACGCCATGCTCGCCGCCGACCTTCTGCGCTTCGGCGGCGCCAACCAGGACATCCTCTGGAACGGATTCGCCCGCCGTGGCTTCGGCGAGGGCGCGACCACGGGCGGGACGAACGACGCAGATCCCGTGCCCAGCTTCGAGTCGCCCTACGCGAACGAGGCCACGGTCACGCTCACACCGACGGGCAGGCCAGGGGGGAGCCCGTGGAGCTGTTCGTCGGGCGCTACGAGGCTCGCGTGACGCCGATCGCCGACACCGACCCGGCGACACCGCTCGGTCCCACGTTCCGGATCGTGCCGGGCTCGTACGAGTTCGTGGCCCGCGGGGACGGCTTCGGCGCCGCCCGGCTCACGGCTTCGTTCGGAGCGGGCCAGACGCGCGACCTGCGGGTCCAAATGGACCGCAACCTCGCCTCGAGCGCGAACGGCGCCACGGCGAGCGGTGACGGAATCAACCTGGCGAAGCTGATCGACGACACGGAGGCGACGAACTGGGCTTCGCTCGGATCGCCGGCCGCCGGCAAGCAGGTGACGGTGAGGCTGGATCCCAGCCGGCAGGGCACCAGATCCGCCGGATCGGGGTCAGCGCGATGCTGCGCACGCGACTGCCGGCGGATCCCGGGGCGACACCGCAGACCCAGAGCCGCTACTCAGCGCTGCGTCAGTTCGAGCTCCTCGCATGCGAGGCGCGCCAGGGGGTCGACTGCAGCCAGGACGCCCACTTCAGCCTCATATTCACGAGCCCGGCCGACGCCTTCCCCGCCACCGTGCCGCGGCCGCGGGCGCCCGAACTGATCATGCGCTCCTTCAACGTCCCGCGGACGAGGGCGACGCACGTCCGGCTGCGCGTGGTCACGAACCAGTGCACGGGGACGCCGGGCTACCAGGGCGACCAGGACGACGATCCGCGCAACGTCACGGATTGCGACGAAGGGAGCACGCAGGACGACAACGTCCGCGCGGCGGAGCTGCAGGTGTTCTCGAACTAGGCGAGCGCCTGCCACACCCAGCGGGCGGCCGCGAGCAGCTCCGCGTCGTGGCCCGGCGGGGCCACCAGTTGCACGCCGATCGGAAGCCCGTCCGCGCCCAGCGGACCGGGTACCGAGATGGCCGGGGTTCCGAGCAGCGTCCACGCGCGGCAGAAGACAGGGTCGCCGGTGGCGTCGAGGCCGCGGGGGGCCTGGCCGCGGGCCGCCGGGGTCAGGAGGATGTCGTGCGCTTCGAAAACGGCCGGCAGCCGTTCCGCGCCGCGCTCGGCGGTGGCCAGCGCGGCCTCGTAATCGCCACCATCCGTGGAACGGCCCTCCTCGATCAGCTCGCTGAGCTCGGCGCTCATGCGGTCACCGTCGCGGTCGTACTCGTCGGCGAGGTTGGTGGCCACCTCCACCGCCATGATCGTCTGCTGGGCGTCGACGAGCGCCTCGAGTTCGGCGGGCAGCTCGAGCTCGTCGACCCGCGCCCCGGCGTCCGCGAGTGCGACCGCCGCGGCCTCGAGCGCGGCCCGCGCGTCCGGCTCCACGAGCTGCCAGCGGGCGGTGCGGGCGAGGGCGATGCGCGGCGGTCCCGCCGCCGATCCGGGCGCCGCCCGGCGATGCCCGGTCAGCGCGTCCAGCAACAGCTCGATGTCGTCGATCGAGCGCGCAAACAGGCCGAGCGTGTCGAGCCGGGCGCTCAACCGCTTGACGCCGGTCAGGTCGATCAGGCCGTGGGTGGGCTTCAAGCCGAAGACGCCGCAGAAGGATGCGGGGCGGATCGTCGAGCCTGCGGTCTGGCTTCCCAGAGCCAGCGGAACCATCCCGTCGGCCACCGCCGCGGCGGATCCGCTCGACGAGCCGCCTGGCGTGCGACCCGGGTCGAGTGGGTTGCGCGTCTCCGCCGGGTGGAAGTACGCAAATTCGGTCGTCATGGTCTTGCCGAGGATCACGGCGCCGGCATCCCGGAGCCGCGCGACGCAGGCGGCGTCAGCCGCAGGGCGCCGGCCCGCGTGGATCGGCGAGCCGAACTCGGTTGGCAGCTCGCGCGTGTCGATGATGTCCTTGACCCCCACCGGCACTCCGTGCAGCGGCGAGCGCCGATCGGAGGCGTCCGCCGCCCGCGCCTGGGTGAGCGCCGCCTCCGGATCGAGGTGCGCCCAGGCGCGGACGGTTGCGTCCCGCTCCGCGATCCGTTCGAGGCACGCGCGGACGACCTCCTCGGAGCTCGCCTCACCTCGCGCGATCAGGCGCGCGGTCTCGGTCGCGTCGGCTGTCCTCAGAGCCGGCACCAGCGGCGGGCGATCTCGAAGAAAGCATCGGCGGCGGCGTCCAGCAGCTCGGCGGAGCAGGACTCGTCGGTCTGGTGAGCCTGATCGGCGTCTCCGGGACCGCAGATGACGGTCGGCGGGGTGCCGTAGGCCGGGGTCAGGGCGGACGCGTCGGTGAAGTAGGCGAGTCCGCGGGGCTCGGGACGTTCGCCGATCAGGGGCTCCATTACGTCGAAGACGTCTATCACCCAAGGATCGCTCGGGTCGGTCGCCACGGGCGGCAGGTCCAAGCGCCGTTCGAGCCGCACGTCGTCGTCCAGCAGCTCGCGGAGCCGCTCGATTACCTCGTCGCCGTCGAGGCCTGGGACTACCCGAACGTCGATCCCCGCAGCGGCGGCGTCGGGAACCGAGTTGATGTTCGCTCCGCCCGTGACGGTGCCGACGCTGAGCGTGGGGCTCCCCAACAGCTCGTGCTCGGGGCCGCCGAAGTCGAAGGCCTCGAGCCGGGCGATCGCGCGCGCGAGTTTGTGGATGGCGTTGTCGCCGAGGTGCGGCATCGAGCCGTGGGCGCTGCGTCCGCTGGTGGCGGCGTCGATCCACAGCACGCCCTTGTGGGCGATGCAGGGGTAGTTGGACGTCGGCTCGGCCACCAGCACGGCGCCGACCTCGCCCAGCACTCCGCTTCCGGCCAGACTCCGTGCGCCTTCGCAGCCCGTCTCCTCGCCGGCGCAGAGCACGAGCTCGAGCCCCGCCTCACCGCGACCCAGCTCCGCAAGGCGCTCCGCCGCGGTCACGATCGCGGCCAGCCCGCCCTTCATGTCGCTGGTCCCGCGCCCATAGACGCGGCCGTCGTCGACCTCGGCCCCGAGCGGCTCGTGGTCCCAGTCCGCGCGCCCCAGCGGCACGGTGTCGAGGTGGGCGGTGAGGCAGAGCGCCGGGCGCCGCCCATTCCCCGGCCAGCGCGCCACGAGGCTGTCGCGGCCGTGAGCGAGGGGCTGTCGCCGCACGTCCAGCCCCGCGTCCTCCAGCCGGGCGCCGACGAGGTCCGCGGCCCGGCTCTCGTCGCCCGGCGGGTTGATCGTCTCTGTCCGGACGAGCTCCCTCGTCAGGTCCAAGACGGCGTTCATCACGCGTTCAGCGCGAGCCGACCAGTTCCCGCTCGCGCTCGGGCGCCTGCGGCTCGGGCTCGTCTTCCGGCTCGATTGCAGCCTCGGCTCCGTGGCCCGTTTCCGAGCGCACGTAGAGCTCGTCGAACTTCGCCTCGGCCTCCGGCTCGCGGCTCAGCATGGTGCCGAGCCAGCAGGCAATGAAGCCGACCGGCACGGAGAAGATCGCGGGCACGTCCAGCGCCAGGCTGCCGAGCGGCGAGCCCTCCGAGTCCGGGCCCGGCCACACGGGCACGCTCAGCAGAATCAGTCCGAGCGAGGCGATCAGCCCCGACAGCATCCCGACGATCGCGCCGGTGGTGTTGAAGCGACGCCAGAAGAGGGCGAAGAGCAACGCGGGCAGCGTCACGCTCGAGGCAATCGTGAACGCGAGCGCCACCAAGACGGACACGTTGAACCCCGAGCCGCCTGCGATCGAGACTACGATCGCGAGCACGCCCATCACGGCAGCGGCGATCTTGGCGACGTAGACCTCCTCCTTCTCGGAGTCGCGCCCACGGCGGATCACGTTCGACCACAGGTCGTGGGCGACCGCGCCCGCGGCAGCGATCACCAGGCCGGCGACCACCGCGAGGATCGTGGCGAGCGCGACTGCGGAGACGATCGCCAGGAAGATGTCCCCGCCCCCGGAGCCGCTTCCGCCGCCGAGCGTCTCCGCCAGCAGCGGCACGGTCAGGTTGCCGGTCTCGCCCACGGCTGCCTCGCCGCTCTGGCCGAGGATTGCCCGGGCCCCGATTCCGACGATCATGACGATGATGTAGAAGGTCCCGATCAGGGCGACCGCCCAGGCCACCGAGCCGCGCGCCGCCCTGGCGTCGGGCACCGTGAAGAAGCGCATCAGGATGTGCGGCAGGCCGGCGGTGCCGAGCAGGAAGGCGAGGCCGAAGGAGATCAGGCCGAGCTTCGAGTCGAACTGCAGGCCGCCCTCGAAGTACGCGGCGCCCTCGGAGTGCTCGCCCGCGGCGGTGTCGAACAGGTTCCCGACGTTGAAGCCGAACTCGGCCAGCACCCAGACCCCGAGCACGATCCCGGCGATCATCAGCAGCCCCGCCTTGATGATCTGAACCCAGGTCGTGGCGATCATCCCGCCGAAGATGACGTAGATCATCATGAAGGTCCCAACGAGGATCACGGCCGGGGTGAAGGTGAGGCCGGTGAGGGCCTCGATCAGCACGCCGGCGCCGACCATCTGGGCGATCAGGTACACGCTGACGACGGCGAGCGTGCCAACCGCCGCGACCATCCGCGTCGGGCGTTCGCGCATCCGGTACGCCAGCACGTCGACGGCCGTGTACTTGCCGGAGTTGCGCATCCGCTCTCCGATGAAGAGCAGCAGGGGCAGGAAGGCGACGATGGCAGCCATCAGGCCGACCATCCCGTCGAAGCCGAACAGGAAGATCAGGCCGGCGAAGCCCAGGAACGACGATGCCGACATGTAGTCGCCGGCGATCGCGAAGCCATTCTGGATCCCGGTGATGCGGCGACCCGCGGCCCAGTAGTGCTTGGCGGACGTGGTTCGCTTCGATGCCCAGTATGTGATGCCGAGGGTGCCGGCAAGCACCACCGCGAAGATCGACAGCGGCAACGCCTGCAGGTCGGCGGCAATCGGCGTGGTCATCGTGCTTCCCTCCCAGTGCGGGTCAGCTCGGTGGCCACCCGCGCGGCGCGCTGCTCCAGCGGCTCGAAGACGCGGTCAGCACGACGCAGGTACAGCCAGGTGACAATCCAGGTCATGAACACCTGCGCAGCCGAGATCACGAACCCGAGCGTTAAGCCGAGCGCGACCTCGTTCCCCATGATGTCCGGCGCCAACGCTGCCAGCAGCAGGTAGGTCAGGAAGATCCCGAGCCACACCACGGTGACGGGGATCAGAAAGCGCTTACGGCGCCTTACGAGCTCACGAAACTCCGGTGAGCGTTCAACGGCTCGCCAATCGGCTTGCATCTCTCTGCCTCCTCGCGAACCGGGCTACCCGGGGACACCAGGGGGTAACCAGCCGACCCGAAAGGCGCTAGGAGTCGGTCTCGCAGCTGGCGCCGCTGGGGTCGACGCCGGGAAGCCGATCGAGCAGCGCGATTAGCTGGGCGAGCTCGCCCTCGTCGTACGTCGCGCCCAGGAGCTCGCGAATCTGCGTGGTGTGAGACTTCGTGGCCTCACGGAGCTTGGAGCGCCCGGCCTTCGTCAGCACCGCGTAGCTAACGCGGCGATCGCTCGAGCACTCGTCGCGGGCCACGAGGCCGTCGCGCTCGAGGCCGTCCAGCAGGCGTGTGACGCCGCCCGCGGTCAGCAGAAGGCTGTTTGCCAGATCGACACGCCGCATCCGCCTGTCGGGCGCCCTGGCAAGTTGAAGCAGTGCCTCGTAGGCATTGATGTTCAGGCCGTGGTCGGCGCTCAGCAGGGCGCTCAGCCGGCGCGGCACGATCGCGCCGGCGCGGACCAGGCGCACGAACGCGTCGATTTCGGCCGAGGTCTTGGGTGTGGTGGTTGAAGGCGAGGCCATGGAAGTTGCTTGCGTCCTCAAGGGTAGTGGGGGCTCAGGCGGCCACCCCCGCGTACTGGAGCTCGGCGAGCAGCACGCCGACCGAGTCGCTCAGGGCTTCCTGCTGGGTCGGATCGGCTGGGTGGCCGCCAGGGTCGAGGTGCTCGTGGGCGTGGCCCACGGCGAGCTCGACGTCGGTCACGCGGGCGCCGGTCGAGCCGAGGACCTTGCGCAGCTCGGCCTGGGCCCAGACGGCGCCGAACATCCCGGTGCTGGCTCCGATCACGGCGACGGGCTTGTTGCGCAGGGGGCTCGCGGCCGGCGGCCGCGAGGCCCAGTCGACGGCGTTCTTGAGCACGCCGGGGATCGACGAGTTGTATTCCGGGGTCGCGAACAGCAGGGCGTCGGCGTCGGCGATCGCGTGCCGGAGACGGACGACGGCCGGAGGGCCGTCGCCGATGTCGTCGTCCTCGTCGTAGGACGGGATCGCCTTGAGGCCGTCGAAGAGCTCGAATTCGGCTCCCTGCTGCTCGACGAGCTCGCCCGCCGCGCGCAGCAACAGCGTGTTGTGCGACTCGCGGCGCAGGCTGCCGCTGATGCCGAGCACCCGCACCTATGAGTCCTTGGCCAGCTGCAGGTCGACGAGGATCGTCACGTCGTTGGCCAGCGCCGGGTCCCCGCTGGGGAGCGGGTTGTTCCAGTTGAGGCCGAAGCTCGTCCTGTCGACGGTCGTCTCGAGCTGGAGGCCGAAGCGCTCGCCGCCGTAGGGGTCGGGCGCGGGGTCGTTTACGTGGCCCTTGATCTCGACCGCCTCGGTGTGACCCTTCAGCGTCAACTCGCCGGCGATGGTCACGTCGTCGCCCGAGCGGCTGATCTCCCGCGCCTCGAAGCTGAGCTGCGGGAAGCGCTCGGCGTCGAAGAAGTCCGGGCTCTGCAGGTGGGCTTCCAGGTTGGGGTCCTTGACCTGGACGCTGGAAACTTCGGCCGTCCCGCGCAGAACGCCGTCACTGAGGCGCGCATCGAAGTCGGAGAACGTGCCCTGGAAGGTTCCCGCCAGGTAGGGGACCGCGAAACCCACGGTCGAGTGAATCTTGTCCGCGCTCCAGGTCCCGGTCGGCAGCGCCTGCTGGAGGGTCGTATCGCTCATCTGCGTCCTCTCTCGATTGGTGGGAAGAAGCTTGCGTCCTCAACCAATCTACCAGAGAAGCTTGCGATGTCAACTATCGACTCGTCAACTATCGAGCAACGCCCTCGGCGTGGACAGATCGCGGGGAAGACAAGTCGTCGAACGCCCGGGCTACGCCGGCGGGTGGATCTCCCGCTTGAGGATCTTGCCTGTGGGGCCCTTGGGCAGCTCCTCGACGAACCAGACCTGACGTGGGTACTTGTAGGCGGCGACCCGCTCCTTGACGAAGCTCTGGACGTCCCCGGGTGTCTCGCCGGCGTCGGGCGTCAGCACGACTGCGGCGCCGACCTCCTCGCCGAGGCTGTCGTGCGGGATGCCGACGACCGCGGCCTCCCGGATTGAGGGGTGCTCGTAGAGGACCTCCTCGATCTCGCGGGGATAGATGTTGAACCCGCCGCGGATGATCAGCTCCTTCTTGCGGTCGACGATGAAGTAGTAACCGTCCTCGTCGCGCCTCGCGAGGTCGCCGGTCTTGAGCCAACCGTCCTCGTCGAGGGCTGCGGCGGTCTCCTCGGGGCGATTCCAGTAGCCCTTCATCACCACGGGCCCGCGGATCAGGATCTCGCCGACTTCGCCCTCCGGGACGTCGTTGCCCTCGGAGTCGGCCAAGCGCATCTCGACACCGTCAACCGGAATCCCGATCGACCCGGGCTTGCGTTCGATGTCCGGTCGGTTGAAGGACCCGATCGCGCAGGTCTCCGACAGGCCGTAGCCCTCGAGGACCTTGCAGTCGAAGGTCTGCTCGAAGGCCTTGAGGACCTCGACCGGCATCGCGGCGCCGCCGGAGACGCACAGCTCCAGGCTCGACGTGTCGAACGACGACGCGTCCGGGTGGTGCACCATCGCCGCGTACATCGTCGGCACCCCGAGGAAGGTGGTCACCCGGTCGCGCTGGATCATCTCCAGGGCCTTGGCCACGTCGAAGCGGGGTAGCAGGGTCAGCTCGGCGCCCACCCAAGTGGAGGTGGTCAGACCGGTTGTCAGGCCGAATACGTGGAACAGCGGAAGCGCGCCGAAGGTCACCCCGTCCGGCTGAGCGTTGACCAGGTCCGCGGCTATCCGCGTCGCCGAGAGCAGGTTGCCGTGGGTCAACTGAGCGCCCTTCGGCGTGCCGGTCGTGCCGGAGGTGTACAGGATGATCGCGGTGTCGTCGTCCGCCCGGTCGACGACCTGATCCACGGGCTCCGCGGCGCCAAGCTGTCCCTCGAAATCGCCGGGCTCGACGAGGATGGGCTCGATGCCGGCACTCTCGCTGCCCTCGCGGGCGGCCTCGCCCATCTGGTGCCAGCCGAGCATGACCTTGGCGCCCGCATCCTCCATCTGAAACCCGACCTCGCGGCCCTTGAGGAGGGGATTCATCGGTACCACCACCGCGCCGAGGCGCAGCGCCCCGAAGAAGACAAATGGGAAGTAGGGGACGTTGGGCAGCATCACTCCCACGCGGTCGCCTGCCTCGACGCCCTTGGCGGCCAGCAGGCCGCGGCGCGAGCGCTGGCCTGGTCGATCAGCGAGTAGCTGAGCTCGAGGTCATCGAGCTTGATCGCGATCCGCTCGCCGTGGTCGGCGACGGTCTTCGTGAGCATCTCCGCCAGGTTCGCCATCCGCCGATGATCCCACCCGGCGTCCCGC
Organism: uncultured Thermoleophilaceae bacterium; assembly: GCA_963757815.1. Classification (GTDB taxonomy): domain Bacteria; phylum Actinomycetota; class Thermoleophilia; order Solirubrobacterales; family Thermoleophilaceae; genus JACVRW01. The sequence continues at coordinate 43,073 of CAVWSN010000021.1, forward strand.
ACGCCGAAGCCGGGCTTATGTGCTCACGCTCGCGGAGCGATCTTCACGTCGCCGTGCAGGACGTCTTGAGTCATAGGGCGGGCGGCGGAGGACCTGGTAAGACCTGCCGCCGACCTAGGCGTCTGATTTCGCTTCCGCAGTGTTGCGGCTCTTCCATGCCTGGCGGGCGGCGAACACGCCCGGAGCGAGGACCAGCGCCTTGTAGAGCAGGAGCAGCGCCCCCGTCACGCCGCTGTAGCGGGCGACCGGCTCCTCCCAGTTGAGCGTGTCGGTGGCCTCGATGATCGGCAGCGCGTTGAGCAGATGCCACAGGTACAGCTCGCCGGCCTGATAGAGGCGTCCCGGCTCGCTCATCTCCGGGGCGGAGGCGGCGAGGCTCGCGTTATCCGTCAGGCTCGTCACAAGCACGAACACCGTGCTCGCCACGAGCCACACGAGCAGCACGGTGAGGAGCGCGTCGACAACCGGGTGAACCCGGGTGTTGGCGGAGAGGACGATCCCCGTTCTCGTCAGGGTCCGCCCCTTCCAGGCGTTCACGTAGAAGCGCTGGCACAGGAGCCCAACCAGGACGACGACCCCGGCGCAGCCGGCCACGGCCAACGCCGGGTCAGCGGCCGGGATCAGCGACACCACTCGCCACAGAACAGCCCACGCGAACACGACTGCAAACAGCGCCCACGCCGCCTGAAGGATCGGAGTGTCGGCGGCCCTCGACGCCCAGCGACGGATCGGTTCTCCCAGCCGCTGATCGCCGTCGGGTACCGGGCGAGGAACGAGGATGCGCGTGTTCATGCAGGTGGAGACGGGCGGAGCGGATGACCCATTCCCGTGAGCCTGGTCACGCAGCGACTACGCTGCGTGCCGAACTCGTCATCGCCGACGGCGCGCTCGCGACCCGGACGAGTGGAGTCGCTGGCCGACCCGGCCCTGGACGTACACGGTGGCATTGATCGCCGGGGCGGACGCCGCGTAGTGGTCGTCGGGACGGCTACCTGGCATTCGGCTGCGAGCCGCCGGACTTCGCCTGGCTAGCGGATCGGTCGGATCGGCGTGCGTGCCCCTGCAGGGGAGGTGGGAGGATAGGAACGCCGTGTCTGAGTACGTCCTCGATCATCACCGGGAAGGGGAGCGCGACCGGCTGGATCTAATGTCGCGGCTGCTCGATCCGATGCACCGCCGTCACATCGAGCAGCTGGGCATCGGACCTGGGGCACGGACGCTTGAGGTCGGGTGTGGCAACGGCTCCATCTCTGCCTGGCTCGCGGAGCGCGTCGCCCCTGGTGGGCGAGCCGTGGCGGTGGATCTTGATCTGTCGCTCGTCGACGTGGACATGCCGAGCCTCGAGCTTCGCCAGGCGGACATCGTCGCCGGACCAGTCGAGCCGAGGGATTTTGATTTGGTCACGGTGCGCGCCGTGCTTCACCACGTTGCGAGCTCGCAGGCTGCCGTCGCGAACCTCGTCGCCAGCGTGCGACCGGGCGGAGCAATTCTGCTGATCGAGCCGGATTTCCTGCCGGTGAGCATCGCTGGGCCGAGTGACGTCCGGGCGTTCTGGGAGGGGTGGCTCGCGTGGTCGCGCCGCGAGGGAATCGACTACATGATCGGTCGGCGGCTCCCCGCGGCTCTGGCAACGCTGGGCATGGAGAGCATCGAGGCAACCGCCGAGACCGCGCTCTACAACGGTGGCTCTCTGTGGGCCGAGTATTGGAGGCGGACCGTCATCGAGTTGCGGGGCCGGCTGGTCGCATCGGGGGAGCTCGATGACCGATCAATCGACGCGTTCCTCGGCCACTGCGCCGATCCGGCATGGTGGACGCAGACGATTGCGTTCACCGCTGTCCAGGCCCGCTTAGCCTCCGAGCCAGTTGACGGTGATCGGGTGGTGGCTCGAGCGGGCGAGTAGACGACGTTGGCCGCCCGGCCATTGGGTGAGATGTAGCTCGATTCGCGCTGGGTCGGTCTTGGCGCCCTCGAAGGACAGCAGCGCCAAGGGCGCCTGGGCGGTCGCGCGCGCTCCAGCGGCCGCGATCGCGGCGTCTGCGGCTTCGCGGACCGTGTCGGGCAGGTAGGGCCAGACGATGGTGTGGTAGACGACCGTGGCCAATCCGGGTCGGGGCGCCGCCAACCGGTCGGCGACCCAGCGCGCGAGGTCGGCGCGCTCCACTACCGCGGGCGTCTCGCGGGCGACAGCGATCGCTCGCTCGAGCAGGTCAAACCGCTCATGCTCGTCGGGCATGATGCAGGCCAACAGGGTGAGTCTGCCGGCGTCGGTCGTGGCGTCGATTGGGTTCAGGTCGCAGCCGGCCCGCTCGCCGACCTGGAACCCCGTCGCGAGCGGCGGGCGCCCCCCGGTCAGGAAGTTCACGAACCGCACCGGAGAGTTCTCGGGGCCGAAGTTCACCCTGTCCTGTTCGTAGCGGAAGCGGTCGAGCCGTAGGTTGAGACCCGCACTCGCGCCGAGCTCGAGCAGCCGCAGCGGTAGCCCGGTCTGCTCGGCGACCAGGCAGAGGCCCCCGACGAGCACCTTCGACCGCGTCGGCGCGTTGGTCTGCAGCGGGTGGGCGAGAGCGTCCACCAGCTCCGGGCGGCCGCTGGCGATCAGCTCGCGCACCGCCGGCCAGGCGGCCTCGGCGTCGCCATCGCCACCGGTCGACGGATAGTGCTTCGCCAGCTCGGGGGCCTGCCCGGTGAGCACAATCCGGTGCACACCGGCCAGCAGGCGGAATGCGTCCCACTCATCTACCCGATCACGCTCGCGGCCGCGCAACGCCGCGCGAGTGGGGCCGCCGACCCTGACGTCGTCGCGCATCCGCTCGAGCAGCACCGAATAGAACGGCGAGCCCACCCGCCGTGCGACCTCGACATGACCGTCGAGTTGGGCGATCAACGGATCGGAGCTGCCCATGCGTGCGACGCTCATTTTGCGCCACTCCCGGTCTAGGCGTCCACGAGGCCCTGGTCGAGCGCCCAGCGCACCAGCTCGGCACGCCGGAGACGCCGAGCCGGCGCTGGATCCGCGCCCGGTGCTTCTCCACCGTTCGAACGCTGAGCGTGAGCAGCTCGGCGATCTCGGCGTTGGTGTGGCCGAGGGCGAGGAGACGCACGAGGTCGCGCTCGCGCAGCGTGAGGCCGTCGTCCCCGCGCCGCCGCTCGAAGTCACGGGCCGCCAGGCGCACCGCGCGCACGAGCCGCGGCCCCGGCTCGCCCGCCGGGGGCAGCACGATCGCGGTGCCGGGAGAGGCCCGTCGCAACGCGGGCACCGAGCAGAGCCCTTCGTGCTGGCAGAGCTCGGCGTCAAGTACGAGCACGGCCGGGCGCGTGGCCCTGAGCACGCCCGCGGCCTCGCGGAGCGAGTGCACGTGCCCTACCACCTCGACCTCGCCGTTCGCTCCACGCAGCTGGCGCAGCGCCCCCGCTCCGCCCGCGATCACCACCTTCGTGCGCACGCGTGGGACCGTGAATCTGCCCCGCGCGGGCGGCATCGGGGGCGATCCTCGGTTCGCGTGCGGAGAACTACGTAATTGAGCATCGAGCGCTTCGTCGCGTCCGGAGCCGGACCTATATTGCGCGCGCCGCACAACGGACACAGAGGGGTGGCGCGTGGCCGGAGAACGAAGGGCTCTGCTCGTTTCCAAGGGCTGGGTGCAGGGCGTCGTGCTGGTCGTGCTGTTCGGCTTCTTCGTCCTCGGCCTGCTCGCCTACCGGACCTACCAAGCCAAGCCGCCGATTCCGGAGCGGGTGGTGGACCCGGCCGGGAGAGGTGCTCTACACCGAGCGTGACGTCGAGCGCGGGCAGGAGGTGTTCCTCAACAACGGCCTGATGGAGTACGGCTCGGTCTTCGGCCACGGGGCGTACCTCGGCCCGGACTACACGGCCGACTACCTGCGAGCGGTCTGCCAAGCATAGTGAGGCGAGACCTATGGAGGCGCCGGCTCCGACCGCGCCGTGCAGCAGACGGTCGAGGACTTCCGCACGAAACCGCTACGACGAGAGCTCGGGCGTGCTCGAGCTGACCGAGGCGCAGGCGGAGGCCCACCGTGCGCTCGTTCGCCACTACTCGAGACTTCTTCTCAGAGCCGACGACGAAGAACGGCCTGCGGGCGGAAGCGATCACGGACCGGGACGACCTCGCAGCGCTCACGGCCTTCTTCGGCTGGACCGCCTGGGCGGGTGCGGCGGAGCGGCCCGGGCACAACTACTGTATACGAACAACTGGCCGCCCGAGCCGCGCGTCGAGAACGAGCCCACGGCCAACGTCATCGTCTGGTCGGTGCTCTCCCTGATCGCGCTGCTCGGCGGGATCGGGCTGCTCTTCGCGGTGTTCGGGCGCTGGAACATCCTCGGCTGGCACGGCCGCGAGCAGGCCACGCTCAGCTTCCGCACGCCCGGCGATATCGCACTCACCCGGCCCAGCGCGCCTGCGCCTGGTTCTTCTTCGTGATGGCGGCGCTGTTCGTGCTCCAGGTGCTGGTGGGCGCGGCCTCCCAGCACTACCGCGCCGAGCTCTCGAGCTTCTTCGGCATCAACCTCGCGGAGCTCCTGCCCTTCAACCTGATGCGCACCTGGCACGTCCAGCTCGCGATCTTCTGGGTCGCGACCTCGTTCGTCGCCGCCGGCATCTTCCTCGCCCCGATGATCGCCCGGCGCGAGCCGAAGGGGCAGGGCACGCTCGCCTTCCTGCTCCTGGGGGCGCTCGCGGTGGTGGTGTTCGGCACCCTGATCGGCTCGTTCCTCGGCATCCACGGCTGGCTCGGAGACGCGGCCACCAACTGGTTCGGCCTGCAGGGCTTCGAGTACCTCGACCTCGCGCGCGTATGGCAGGTGCTCCTGATCGATCGGCCTGTTCGTGTGGGTGTTCATGCTCTGGCGCGTCCTGCGCACGCGCCTGCGTAGCGAGCACCAGGCGAACATGCCGTGGCTCTTCTTCATGGCCGCGCTCGCCATCCCGGCGTTCTACGCGGTGGGCCTGATCGCGCAGACCGGCCAGCACTTCACGGTGAACGAGTTCTGGCGCTTCTGGGTCGTCCACCTCTGGGTCGAGGACTTCCTCGAGCTGTTCACGACCGTGATGGTCGCCTACATGTTCGTGCTGCTCGGCGTGGTGCGCGAGCGGGTGGCGCTGCTCGTGATCTTCCTCGACATCATCCTCTACTCGATGGGTGGCGTCATCGGGACGATGCACCACCTGTACTTCTCGGGCGAGCCCGCCGAGCACATGGCGCTCGGCGCCTTCTTCAGCGCCGCAGAGGTGATCCCGCTCACCTTCCTCACGGTCGAGGCGTGGTCGTTCCTGCAGCTCGGCGCCGCGCAGCAGTCGAAGTCGCGGACCCCGTTCCGGCACCGCTGGGCGGTGATGTTCCTGGTGGCGGTAGGGCTTCTGGAACTTCCTCGGCGCGGGCATCTTCGGTTTCCTGATCAACCTGCCGGTGGTCTCCTACTACGAGATCGGCACGGCGCTCACGGCGAACCACGGGCACGCGGCGATGATGGGCGTCTACGGGATGCTCGCCATCGGCCTGGCGATGTTCTGCCTGCGCTACTGATTCCAGCCGAGCGCTGGCCGGAGAAATGGGCGCGCATCTCGTTCTGGTCGACCAACCTCGGGCTCGCCTGGATGTGTTTCGCCACGCTGCTGCCGCTCGGGATCGCCCAGCTCTACAAATCGGTGAACGACGGCTACTGGGAGGCGCGCGACCTGCAGCTTCCTGACCGAGGACACGAACGCGCTGCTCGAGTGGCTGCGACTGCCCGGCGACATCGTGTTCATCGTCGGAGGCGCGCTGCCCGGTGCTCTACATCTGCTTCATCGGGATCCGCCACACCGTCAAGCGGGTCACGCTCGAGGAGCCCGAGGACATCCTCTTCACCGAGGTCGACCAGGCCGAGGGCGTGGGCGCCGCCACCAGCGACGAGGCGGCGGCGGCGCAAGATCACATGAGCGCCGAGGCCCTGCTCGCCGCCGGCTACGCGGCGGCCCTGCTCGCCGCCGCGCTCGTGCTCGAATGGCTCTCGGCGCACACCCACCGGCGCTCGCTGCGCTACCGCACTGCGGGCTTCGAGTACCGCGAGAGAGCACGACGTCTGGATCTGCCCCGAGGGAGAGCACCTGTGGCCGCACGAGTTCGACCACGAGCGCCGGCTCGTGCGCTACCGGGCCCGGGCGCACGTGTGCAACGGCTGCCCGCTCAAGGAGACAATGCACGGATTCCGACCGCGGCCGCGAGATCGTGCGGCCGCTCGATCCCGTGGCCGCACTCGGAGGCCGGGCGCTTCCATCGCGTGCATCGCGCTGATGCTGGTGGCCTCGCGGGCCTGGTGCTGATCGTCGGACTGGCCCGCAACCACGAGCCGTCCGAGCTCGCGGCCCTCGGCGGACTGCTCGTGGTGACGCGCGCTCGTGACGCGGCTGCTTGCCCGCGACCTGCGCACGCCACCCGGCCAACTTCCCCGAGCCGACGCCCTCGCACGGCCTGTCGGAGTGCGGCAGCCGTGACGGTCGCCGACGATCAATCGCCGTGGCTTGTGCTCCTCCTGGCGCTCGCGTTCGCCTGCTCGGTGAGGATCCTGCGCGAGTACGAGCGCGGCGTCGTGTTCCGGCTCGGCCGCCTGCTGCCCGCTGAGGGGGCCAGGGCCGGTGCTGCTGATTCCTTTCGTGGACCGCATGATCCGCGTCGACCTGCGGACGGTCACGCTCACGATCCCGCCGCAGGAGGTGATCACGCGCGACAACGTGCCGGCCCGCGTGGCTGCGGTCTGCTACTTCCGCGTGACCGACCCGGCGCGCGGCGATCACGGGGATCGAGGCCTTCGAGCCGGCCACATCGCAGATCGCCCAGACGACGCTGCGCTCCGTGCTCGGCCGCGCCGAGCTCGACCAGCTGCTCGCCGAGCGCGAGCGCCTCAACGAGGACCTCAAGCGCATCATCGACGAGCAGACCGAGCCTTGGGGCATCGAGGTCACGGCCGTCGAGATCAAGGACGTCGAGATCCCGGAGGCGATGCAGCGCGCGATGGCCCGCCAGGCCGAGGCCGAGCGCGAGCGGCGCGCGAAGGTGATCGGGGCCGAGGGCGAGTACCAGGCGGCGGAGAAGCTGGCGGCGGCCGGAAGCATCATCGGCGAGAGCCCCGCCGCGCTCCAGCTGCGCTACCTGCAGAGCGCTCGCCGAGGTGGGCGGGGAGCGGCGCTCGACGATCGTGTTCCCGCGTGCCCGTCGACATGATGAAGTCCTTCCTCGGCCGCGACCGGGCCCGCGAGGGGGACGAGCACGAGCAGCTGTGGATCTCTAGGAGCTAATCCGCTACCTGCACGTGCTGGGGCTGGCCCTCTTCATCGGCGGCCAGATCATGCTCGTGGTCGCGATCGTCCCGGTGCTGCGCGGCCAGCCCGAGGAGCTGATGCTCGGCGTGGCCCGCCGCTTCGGCAGCGCGATCGCGGTGGCGCTGACGGTGGTGGTTGGAACCAGGAGTGGCGATGGCGTCCAAGTTCTCGCTACTGGGAGGACGAGACCCTCGAGGCGAAGCTCGCCGTGCTGGTGCTCGTGCTGGTGCTACTCGGACTCCACATCGCCTCGCCGCGTAGCCGGGCGATCTCGCTGTCGCTTGTGGCGTCATCGCTCCTCGTGGCGTGGCTGGGGGTCGCGCTGACGCACTGAGGCCCGAGTGATCTGACCCGGCGGGCGAAGACGCTCGCACCCGGCCCTGCGATGCTCGGGCGGTGATCGCGCGGCGCTGTCTGCTGCTCTTCTTGCTGGCGTTCGCCGTCCTGGTTCCGGTCGCGCAGTCCGCGCCGGTCGAGCCGACCCTGTCGATTTCCCGGAGCACGGTCCTGGTCGGCCAGCAGATCCGAGTGGCGGGTCAGGGCTTCCCGGCGCGGGCGCGCGTGCGCGTGTTCGTGGCCCGCCGCGTACTGGGGCGGTTGCGCGCCGGTCCGCGTGGAGGCTTCCGAATGAGAGTCCGGATCCCGCGCGGGTTGGCGGCCGGCCGTTATCGGCTGGCGGCGCGGTCGCGTGGCATCGCCGTGCGGATCCGGCTCCGCGTCCGGCGGAGCCCACAGCGGTCCAAGCCGAAGACCTCGCCGTCGGCGCCGTCGCCGCACACCTGCGACGTCCGCCGCGCCGCCTCCGCCACCGGAGCCGATCACGCTCGCGGCCGCTGGGGACATTGCATGCCGGCCCGAGCTGGTCGAGTCCGCGACAGCGTGCACGCAGGCGCGCACAGCCGATCTCGTCGAGACGCTTGCGCCCGATGCCGTGGCGGTACTGGGCGACAACCAGTACGAGCACGGCGAGCTCGCGAACTTCATGGCCGTCTACGACCCCACCTGGGGCCGCTTCCTGGACATCACCCACCCGGCGGTCGGCAACCACGAGTACGAGGGCGATCCCGAACGCGACGACGCGCCCGGCTATTTCTCGTACTTCGGCGCCCGCGCCGGGGACCCGCTCCAGGGCTACTACCGCTGGGAGCTCGGGGGCTGGACCCTGTTCGCACTCAACTCGGGCGCCATCAACTGGACGCGCCAAACAGGTGGCAACCCGTCACTGCCGGACGATTGCTGGCCCGTCTCCTGCGCCGCCGGCAGCGCACAGGAACAGTGGCTTCGTGCCGAACTCGGGGCGCTTCCCGAGGATGCCTGCGTGATCGCCTACTGGCACCACCCGCGCTTCAGCTCCGGCTTCGGGGGAGCAAACCAGCCGCATCCCGAGACGGGGCCGTTGTTCGAGGCCCTCTACGAGCACGGGGCCGAGCTGCTGCTGACCGGTCACTCGCACAACTACGAGCGCCTCGAGCCCGTGACCCCCGAGGGACTCCCGGACACCACGGGCGTCACGCAATTCGTGGTGGGCACCGGCGGCCGCAGCCTCCACATCGACCCCGGGCCGCAGCTGCCGATCAGCGAGGTCCTCCGCACCGATGTCTTCGGCGTGCTCGAGCTCACCCTCGAGCCCGGCGCCTACGCCGCCCGCTTCCTGAGCAAGGACGGAGGCACCATCGACCAAAGCAGTGGTAGTTGCCACGCACCGAGGCGCTGAATCGCGGTCACAGGTCAGCGTCGTCGATGCCTGCTAGACGGACCTGGGCGCGGTTATTCCTTCCCGCGCCAAACCGGGCCTGCTACTCAACTGGACGAGCGACCAAGGCCGGACCTCTGGACGGGTTGACAGGCGCCGGCTTGAACGACCGATCGGAAGGGATACAGAGACATGTCCAACGAACCCGCTGCCGCACTCGAGCGCCTTGATGTGTTGATCGGCAGGTGGAAGACCGAGGGACGGACCACCGGGCCTTCGGGAGCCCCGGCGGACCGAATCGAAGCCGTTGACACCTACGAGCGACTGCCCGGCGGAGCATTGCTGCACCTCGTCGACGCCCGGGTGGGAGACCAACGGGTCGAAGGCGCCGAGATCATCGGCTACGACCCCGCCCAGGGGAACTACGCCACGCAGTACTTCGGCAGCGACGGCCCGAGTGCGTACGAGGCGACCCTCGGCGAGGACGACGGAGTGCTGGTGTGGACCATGCGCAGCGAGAACGACCGGTTCACCGGCACCTTCAACGACGAGCGGAACGTCATCACGGGCCACTGGGACGCGCTCGACGACAGCTCGAAGTGGCAGCCCTGGATGGACATCACCCTGACTCGGGAAACGAGGTGATCACCATCGACGGAGGAAGCCGATGACCGAAGCCGACGAACGCCACCTGCGCAGAGTGGAAGGAGATAGCCGCTCCGAACGCGCTACGGTCTGGCCTCGTTTTGGTGGTTCGAAGGCAGGGGGCCTTGGGGGGAGGCGATGGGGCGAACGATGGGATTCGTAGTTGTATTTCTGCTCGGCCTTGCGCTCGGCATCGGGGGCACGCTCGGCGTACGGGCGGTCACGGATGAATCCACACCCAGCTCCCGGTCCGAGGTTCGAGAGGGACTGGCCGAGGAATGGGGGGAGGTCTACGCGGAGTGCGTCGAGGAGGCAGAAACGCCGGCCGACGACTACTTCGAGGAGGACGACAGCACTCCTGCGGAAACTACGGAGACTGAGCGGCTGGCGTGCAACCGCCGAGCGGATGCGGTGCTGCACTAGCGAGCCGCGTGCTCCGAGTCGACGGTCGCCGCCCAGCTGCCGAGGAGGTTGAGCGCTTCGTCCGATTTGGAGCCGGGCTCCGCTGTGTAGGTCAGGAGATTCAGGCCGGGGTCGGCGGCGAGCTCCATCATCTCGAAGGTAAGGGTGAGATCGCCGACGATCGGGTGGTGGAAGCGCTTGGCGCCGGTCTGGTGCAGGCGAACGTTGTGGGCGGCCCAGCGGGTGCGGAACTCCTCGCTGCGCGTCGAGAGCTCGCCGATGAGGTCGGTCAGGTCGCGGTCGTATGGGTCGCGGCCAGCCTCAGCTCGCAGCAGCGCGACCCCGTCGTTGGCGGCGCGTTCCCAGTCCGGGTACAAATCGTGCGCCGTGGGGTTCAGGAACGTGAAGCGGGCGTGGTTGGCCGGCCGGGTCGGGTCGCGGAACAGCTCTGAGTACAGCGCGCGTCCAAGTTGGTTGGCGGCAAGGACGTCCAGGCGGCCGTTCTGGACGAGCGCGGGTGCGCCGGTGATCGCATCGAGCAAGCGCTGCACGCTGGGCCGGATCTGCTTCGGCGCCGACCGGCGACGCCTCTTGGCCATCGGCCCCGCCGCCCGGGCGAGGTCGAACAGGTGCGCCCGTTCGGCGTCGTCGAGCTGCAGCGCCCGGGCGAGCGCTTCGAGCACGCTTTCAGAGACGCCGCTCATGTCGCCACGCTCGAGGCGGGTGTAGTAGGGAACGCTGACTCCGGCCAGGACCGCGACCTCCTCGCGGCGCAGCCCGGGAACGCGCCGAGGACCGTAGGCGGTGAGCCCCACTTGGTCTGGCGTGATCTTGGCTCGCCTGGAGGTCAGGAACTCACGGATCTCGGTCCTGGTGTCCACGCACCCAGCGTAGACCGGCACGCCCGCGCCTGGGAGACCCTCCCAGTAGCCCTATCAACAGGGACTCTCACTCGGCTCTGGACGGTGCTTCTCTGGAGCCCATGACTACTGACAAGAAGACCTGGTTCATCACCGGCGCCGGACGCGGCATGGGCGTCGACTTCGCCAAGGCCGCGCTGGCCGCCGGCCACAACGTCGTCGCCACCGGCCGCAACCCCGACGCCGTCGCACGGGCCCTCGGCGACTCCGACGACCTGCTCGTCGTCACGCTCGACGTCACCAGCGGGCAGGACGCCGAGGCGGCCGTCAAGGCGGCCCTGGACCGCTTCGGCGGCATCGACGTGTTGGTCAACAACGCGGCCAGCTTCTACGCCGGCTACTTCGAGGAGCTGACCCCCGAACAGATGGAGCGGCAGCTCACGACGAGCCTGATCGGCCCGATGAACGTCACCCGCGCCGTCCTGCCCGTCATGCGCAAGCAGCGCTCCGGACACGTCATCACGATCTCCTCGTCCGCGGGGTTCGCCGGCTTCGAGTACGGCACCGCCTACGCCGCATCGAAGTTCGGGGTGGACGGCTGGATGGAATCGCTCGCCCCCGAGGTCGAGCCGTTCGGCATCCACACGACGATCGTCAACCCCGGCTTCTTCCGCACCGAGCTGCTCACCCAGGAGTCGACGAACTACGCCGAGCCGTCGATCGAGGACTACGCCGAGCGGAACGCCGCCCAGCGCGAGTTCTGGGAGAGCCAGAACGGCCAGCAGTCAGGCGACCCGGCCAAGCTCGCCCAGGCGCTGCTGACCATCGCCGTCGAGGAGCAGCCGCCGCGCCGCTTCATCGCCGGCGCCGACGCAATCGCGCAGGCCGAGCAGCAGGTCGCGCAGTTCCGGGAGGAGATCGACGCCCTCCGCGACCTCTCGTCGTCGCTCGCGCTCGACGAGGTCGAGACCGCCGCGGCCGGGAGCTGAACACCCTCCCTGTCCGTTTCGGCGCCATCTTCTACGACACCAAGGAGCCACACCTCATGAAGCACGTTTCGCTAGGCGGACTTGACGTCTCCCGCATAGGACTCGGCACGATGGCGATGTCCGGCTACTACCTCGACACGGGCAGCAGCGACGCCGAGTCGATCCGCACCATCCAGCGAGCACTGGAGTTGGGCGTCACCCACATCGACACCGCCGAGATCTACGGCCCCTACGCCAACGAGGAGCTCGTCGGCCGCGCCCTCAAGGGGCGGCGCGACGACGTCGTGGTGGCGACGAAGTTCGGCTTTGTCTCGCACGCCGGCGGTGGCCCCGGAGTGCTCGACAGCACCCCGGCGAACATCCGGACCGCGGTCGAGGGCTCACTGAAGCGGCTGGGTACCGACCGCATCGACCTCTACTACCAGCACCGGGTCGACCCCAACACGCCCATCGAGGACACCGTCGGCGCCCTGGCCGAGCTTGTGACCGAAGGAAAGGTCCTGCACATCGGCCTGTCCGAGGCCGGCCCCGAAACGATCCGCCGCGCCCACGCCGTACACCCGATCGCCGCGCTGCAGACCGAGTACTCCCTGTGGACCCGTGACCCGGAGGCCGAGCTGCTGCCGCTGCTGCGCGAGCTCGGCATCGGCTTCGTGCCCTACTCGCCGCTCGGGCACGGCTTCCTCACCGGGACGATCCGCTCCCCCGAAGAGCTCGCCGACGACGACTGGCGCAAGACCAACCCTCGCTTCACAGAGGGCAACTTCGAGAAGAACCTCCGCATCGTCGACCGAGGTCCAGGCCGTTGCCTCCGAGGTCGACGCCACACCGGCGCAGGTCGCTCTGGCCTGGCTGCTCGCGCAGGGCGACGACCTCGCCCCGATCCCCGGCACCAAGCGCGTCTCCCGCGTCGAGGAGAACACGGCCGCCGACGGCATCGAGCTGAGCGCGGAGCAGATCCAACGGCTCAACGATCTCACCCCCGCCGCCGGTGAGCGCCACGACCAGGCGAACATGGCCGCAGTCGACCGCTGACCACGTCGCGGCGGCTATTGCTCGCGCAAAGCGAGCGGCAGGTCGCTATTGCGGCCGCCGATGCGGCCGATCGGCGAGGGCCACGCCCTCGGTCCGGCGCTCGGAGCCCTCGCCTGGCTCGTCGGGCTGCTCCTCGTGTTCGTGCCCCTGGCCGTCCGCGCCTTCCGGCGAGCGTAAGAGGCGTGGCGGGCACCGAGCCCGCCACACCCCCGGATCGATCACCACACCAGCGTCGAGGGCGTGGGTGCGGAGCGGTTGCCGGCCTGGTCCACCGCACGGACCGCGGAGCTGAACAGCCCGCGGTAGGTGGTCCCGGAGACGGCGTAGCGGATCGTGAACAAGTCGCCCCCGAACCCCTGCAGGACGTCATAGGCGGGCGCGGGATCGACATTGTCGGTCGAGGGATCCCAAGTCGTCACGAATGCGTAGGCGTCCTGTTCCTCCGAGACGAAGACGTTCTGCGGCGCCGTCGGCGCGGTCTGGTCCGAGCCCCTGGGCGCCACCGTCACGGTCACCGGATTGCTCGCCGGCGAGAGATCTCCGCTCGAGTGCATGGCCTTGACCGTGAAGACGTGGGTGCCGGGCGCCAGGCGCTGCATCGTGACTGACTGCACCCTCGACATCACCTCACCGCGCCCTCCGTCGTAGACCGGGAAGCGGTAGGGGTCTCTCATGTTCGACGGCCCGTCCCAGGCCAGGCTCACGGTGCCGCCCGAGCTGCTCGTCACCCGCAGGTTGGTCGGCGGCGTCCAGCTCGCGGTCGTGGCCGCCACGGGCTCACTCGGCGCCGACACGTTGCCCGCCTTGTCGACCGCCACGACGGTCAGTGAGTACGTCGTGTCGGACTTCAGCCCGCCGATCTGGGTGCCGCCCGGCGACGTGGTGGCCTGCTGGCGAACGCCCTCTACGCGCGCCACGTACCACTTCAGCCCGACGTCGTCCGTCGAGCCGGTGAACGCGATCGTCACGGTGTCGGGCGTCACCGCGAGAACCCGCACGTTGGACGGCGCCGTCGGCGGCTGCGTATCCGCCGCGCCGGCCGCCGGCACTCCGGCTACCCCCAGTCCTGCACCAACGGCGGTTATGGCAACAAGCCGCAGAGCGAACCGCATTTCTCCGTCCCCCTCCACTCGATAGACGAGGGTTCCCGACCCTCGTATACGCACGGGCGCCCGGAAAGGTTCGACGTGAGATCCCGCTGAGCAGGTCGGCCCGGAGCGACCGCGTGTCGCGGCCGGTCCGGGCCGATCTCCCACAGCTGCTGCGTCAGGCCGCGACCGGCGCGCCCTGCGTCAGCGAGCTCTGTCCCATCGGCTGCAGGGGCTCGCCGAAGGTCGACACGATGTGGCTGTCGCAGAAGAACCCGACGACCTTGAGCGTCTCGTCGCCGGTGTTGGCGATGCCGTGCGGGACCATCGACGGGATGACGGCGAGGTCGCCGGCGCGGACGTGGCCGCGCTCGTCGCCGCACTGGGCCTCGCCCTCGCCCGCGACGATATAGAGGATCTCCTCGGCGCTGTCGGTGTGGGTGGGGAGGTACTCGCCGGGCTCGACCTCGAAATAGACGACGGCCGTGTCCTTCGCGCCGGCGAATCGGTTGATGGGGAACGCGGGATGGACGCGCCCGCGCTGGTCGCTGGCGATCCAGGCCTCGGCGAGGTCGAGCTGTGGGGTGGAAACGGTGAGCATTGCGAGTCTCCTTTCGTCATACATTGCTGTATGATCATTTGGCCGGACGCCAACCTACACCGGCTCTCCGCATCTGTCAAGATCGTCATACACCGATGTCCACCGAAACCAGAACCCGCCGTTACCAGCTGCGTAAGCGCGCCGACGCGATGGAGGAGACGCGCCGGCGCATCACCGAGGCCGCCGTCGAGCTGCACGGCAGCGTGGGGCCGGCGCGCACGACGATCAGCGCGATCGCCGAGCTCGCGGGCGTCCAGCGCCAAACCGTCTACCGCCACTTCCCGACCGAGGTCGACCTCTACGCCGCGTGCTCTCAGCAGTTCTACGAGGGCGATCGCTGGCCCGACCCAGAGAGCTGGCGCGCCATCGCCGACCCGGCTGAACGGCTCGCCGCCGCCCTCGACGAGCTATACGCCTACTACGAGCGCAACGAGGCGATGTGGACCAACGTGCTGCGCGACGAGACACTCGTGGACGCCCTCCCGTCGGCGCTGACCGGGTTCTGGGCCTATCTCGACGACGCGGCCGACGCGCTCGCCGCCGGCTGGGGCGCGCGCGGCGCGCGCCGCCGCGTCCTGCTCGCCGCCGCGCGCCACGCCGTCGACTTCCACACCTGGCGCTCGCTGACCCGCGACGGCGAGATCGACCGCGCGGCCGTCGTCGAGCTCGCCTCCGCGATGATCACCCGCGCGGCCTCGCGCTGAGCCTCGCCCAGCGCGTCGCGCGGCGCGAGCTGCTCGCATCGGCTTGTCCCGTCGCGGTCATCACCAGTGACCACCAGCTCGTTCCGGAACGGATCGGCCGTTCCGTTCTCGCCGCCGCCGGTGTCTGAACGGACATGCACCGAACACGCAACGAAGGGAGAGAAGCCAATGGCTGATCATTTCGCAACGAAGACGCACCCGACCGTGTCGCCTCAGGAATGGCAGGCCGCGCGCGATGGGCTGCTTGCTGAGGAGAAGGAGCACACCCGTCGCGGCGACGAGCTCGCTCGCAAGCGACGTGAGCTTCCCTGGCTGCCGGTCGAGAAGGAGTACCGCCTGGACACGGACGAGGGTGAGCGGACGCTGACGGAGCTCTTTGACGGTCGCTCCCAGCTGCTGGTCTACCACTTCATGTTCGGGCCGAGCTACGAGGCGGGGTGCCCGGTGAACTCGTCGATGGTCGACGGCTTCGACGGTCTGGTGCCGCACCTTCAGGCCCGCGACCTGACCCTGATGCTCGTTTCGCGCGCGCCGCTGGCGAAGCTCCAGGCCTACAAGCGGCGGATGGGTTGGAGCGTTCCCTGGGCCTCGTCGGCGAACAGCGACTTCAACTTCGACCTCGGGGCTTCCTCGACCGAGGAGCAGATGCGCGCGCAGATGCCGCCGATCGGCGGGTCGAGAGCTCGACCAGGCAGAAGCGCTCGAGGGATTGCCTGCGATCGCGCATCAGAACGCGGCCGCCTGTGGGACCGACGTCCTGAGCTACATCTGCGAAGCGCCAATGGTGAGCGCCTTTGCGCTCGAGGACGGTGCCGTCTACCAGACCTACACGACCACCTGGCGTGGGCTCGAGTTCATCATGGGCTACTACCCAATCCTCGACCGTGCGCCGAAGGGACGCGACGAGCGCGACGACGACTGGCAGACCTGGATCCGCCGCCACGACGAGTACGGGCAGCCCTAACCACGATTAGCCACGGCGTCGGCAAACCAGCCACCCCGACAACCGCCCGAACCGCAACGGTTGACAACAGAGGTGGCGCGAGGCGGGCGCCCGCGCGGGAGCGGCGGTCCGGCCGGACGCCAATGGCGGCGACCTCTACGGGTAATCCACGATGTAGACCGGGATGCCGATCCTGGTCGTGTCGGCCGGGTCACCCAGCCCGTTGACCACGTGGTCGATCGTGCCTGCGCTGAGGTTCACCGTCATGATGTGGTGTAGCTGGACGCCGGGGGCGTGGGGGACCTCGAAGCCGTTCTCGGTGTGGATCGACGGGTCGTTGCGGTTGAAGACGTAGACACCGCCGCCGTAGAGCCTGTGCGTCTTCACGTGGTCCGCGACCTTGTAGCCGGCCCAGCCCTCGATGCCGTCGTGCATCCAGTCGGCCTGGGTCGGCGGGTCGTAGGGCAGCTCGTTCTGGTAGAGGATCGTGACGCCCTTCTCGCCGTTCCAGACCGTGTTGTACTGCTGGAAGTGCTCGACGAAGAGGCCCGTCGCCGTCACGTTGTCGCCGTTGACGACGACGCCGTTGCGGCCGGTGTTGGTGTTCCAGCGCTCGGTGTCGCCGGAGAATCCCTCGACGCCGTGGTCGGCACGCCAGACCCAGGTGTGATCGATCAGGACGTGGTTGCTGTTGACCTCGAGCGCGATGTCAGTCCTGCCGACATGCGGCCCGCCGACGCGGAAGTACACGTCCGAGAGCGTGGTCGGGTTTGACGGGTCGCTCTTCTTGGCGCTGGTGTTGCCGTGGCCCTTGCCGACCCGGAGCAGGACCGGCGACTCGACTGCGCCCGCGTCGATCGTGACTCCCGCGATGATGATCCCCGGAACGTCGGCCGTTGTCACTGGGATCGCCCCGTTGGCCGCCGTGAGCGTCGCGTGCCCCAGTCCGAGCACGACCGTGTTGGCGCGCTTGACGGCAATGCTCGCCGCGACATCGTAGATGCCGGGGGTCAGCAGCAGATTCCTGCCGCGGGCGAGCGCGTTGTTAATCGCTTTGACCCGGTCCGACGGTTTCGCGATGAAGAATTTGCGGAGCGGGATTGTGCGACCCGCCGTCCCGCCGTCGCCCCAGCTCACTCCGCGCGAGTTCGTCTGCGCTGACGGCACGCGGACGTCGTAGTTGCCCTGGGCATCGAGGAACAGGTACGGCTTCTCGCGGCTGACGGGCGTCGTGTCGAGGGTCGTGTAGGGCGGGTTCGGGAAGCCGGCGTCGTCGGGCGCGCCCTGTACGCCCGCGAACACCTGGTTCCAGACTCCGTTCGTCCAACCCGCGATCTCGCTGTTGCGGGTCAGCCACTGCTGCTGCGAGCCGTTGAGGACGTTGGGGAGACGCGAGTCGGCGATGAAGCCGCCGCTGGCGAACTGCGGCCCGGCCGTGCAGTAATCCATGAGCGAGAGGGTGGCGCCGGCGATGTCGACCCGGCGCATGGACACGGCCTGGGAGACCGCCCAGAAGTTCGCTGTGGCGCGGCAGCCGTCCTGTCCGGCCGCGTTGATGTTCAGCGACAGGTTGGACAGTGAGCGCCAGAAGTTGACCAGCGCGAGGCAGTTGCTCGTGCCGCCGTCGTCCAGGCAGCGGTTGTACACCTCGATCTTGCCGTTGATCTTCACGTCGTCCGGCGATGCGCCGAGGCCGGCGACCTCGGTGTAGTAACCCACCTTGATCTGCAGCGGCTCGGTCGCGCTGCCGTAGACGCCCGGCTTGAAGAGGAGCAGGTAGCGGCTCGAGCCCATCTCGTCGTCGACCTGCCGGGCGTGGATCGCGTCGACGGCTGCCTGGATCTCGCTGACCGGCATGCTCGGATCGAAGATCGTCACATTCGGACCGAGGGCGGGCTCCGCGGCGCTCGCGGTGGATCCCGTACCAAGCAACAGCGCGACGAGGGCCAGAGCAAAACGCAGAACCGTCGTTGACCGAACCCGCAGCATGGAATCCCTCCTGGTCCCGTGAGTGGCCGGGAACCTAGCGCCCGGAGCTACGACGTGCCCGCCAGCCGGCCGCGAACCCTCGCCCCCGGTCAGAGGTGATGCAGGTACTCGGCGATCTCCCAGTCCGAGACCCAGGCGCGGTGGCGCTCGATCTCGAAGCGCTTGACCGCGAGGAATGTCTTGACGAGCTGCGGGCCGAGCGCCCGGTGCAGGACCGTGTCGCCCTCGAGCGCCTCGAGGGCTGCGTCGAGCGATCCAGGCAGGGCCGGGCCGATCAGCTCGCGGTCGGCGCGGTACGCATCACCGTCGACGGGCGGCGGCGGGGTCAGGCCCTCCCGCATGCCGTGCGCACCGGCGGCCAGCACAGCGGCGATTGCCAGATAAGGATTCGCTGCGCCGTCGGCGACCCGGATCTCGACGCGCGTGGCGCCGCCGCGCTCCGGAGGGATTCGGATAAACGTGGTCCGGTTGTCCCAGCCCCAGTTCGCGTGTGTGGGCGCCAGCGAGTCGGGTTGGATGCGCCGGTAGGCGTTGATGGTGGGGTTGAGAAACGCCATGAGGCCGGCGGCGTGGGCGAGCACGCCGGCTGTGAACGCGCCCAGCACGGCGCTGACGCCGTGCTCTTCGCCCGGTGCGTCGAACGCGTTGCGCTCACCCCGGTTCGCCGAGACGTGGAGATGTGTGCCCGAGCCACCCTGGTCGTTGAAGGGCTTGCCCATGAACGTGGCGACGAGTCCGTGCCGCGCCGCGATGTCCTTGACGGCCGCCTTCATGCGGAACGCTCGATCGGCGGCCCGCAGCGCGTCGCTGTGCCGCAGGTTGATCTCGTACTGGCTGTTCATGAACTCGTGGCCCGTGGCGAGGACCCCCAGCCCGAGCTGTGCGAGCGCGTCGGTTATCTCCCGCACGATGCCGCCCGGATCCGCCTGGGGACCAACCGTGTAGACCATGCTCGGTTGGTCGATGTGGCGGCGGATGCCGTGTGTTGCCGCCGGATCGCGCCGGAGCAGGAAGAACTCGAGCTCCGGGCCGACGATCGGGTCGAAACCGATCGCCCTCAGGTCGTCGACGGCCCGGCGCAAGGTCCCGCGCGGGTCCGGGATGGGCGCTCCCCCGGGGGCCGGTTCGAGATTCGCCAGGCAGCTCGCCACGCCCGGCTCCCAGGGCAGCGTCGTCATGGTCGACATGTCCGGACGGGCGATGAGGTCCGGATAGCCCTCGTCCCCGCCGACCACGGGCGTGTTGCCCAGGTCGGTGCCCATCACCGCCGCGCAGAAGCACAGACCCTTCTCGATGACGTGGTCGAACTCCCCGATCGGTATGTCCCGGCCTCGGGCGACGCCGTGGAGATCGGGGTAGAGCATGCGGATCGACGTCACCGGCGTGCCGGTCGGGTCCTCGGTGGTGGTTTCCCCGGTCGCGGACCTGGAGTCGGTGCGCACGGCGACGTAGGCTAGGCCAGCCGGATGCTTTCGGTGCCGAGGATGCGCAGGTGGTCGAGCGCCGTGCCGCTCGCTTCGCGCAGGCGCAGCCGCTCGACGAGTGGTGCGTAGCGCCCTCCGGCCAGGCCGTCCGCCAGCAGCGCTGCGCCCTGCGCGGCCGTCTTGGCGCGCGTGCCCAGCCCGGCTGTGGCCGAGACAGTTGCCAGGCCGGCGAGCCTTTCGGAGAGCGCGTCGAGCAGGCCGGGAGCACGTGCCAGGCGTCCGGCAACCAGGATCTCGCGCGGGGCGGGGACCGAGGCCATCACGGTCAGGGCCGCCTTCACCGCGCCCTCCTCGAGCGCAAGCCATCCGTCGCCGAGGCGGGGATCGCTGCGAAGCGCCTCGAGCGCCCCGGGCGCCGAAAGGTCCAGATCCCCGCGTGGGTCAAGCGCCCCGCCGCTGTAGACGGTCTCCTTGGAGAGGGCGCCGCCCAGCAGATAGGCCACCTCAGCGTCGAGTGCCCCGCATGCGCGACTCCCGATCGGCGCGCAGGAGCCGCCGAGTCCGTCGACGATCTGCCCGCCGTCGATCGCGAGCGCGGCGCTGAAGGCGCCGCCGAGCTCGAGCATGATGAATGAGGTTTCCTCGAAGGCCAGCCCAAGCCGGTCCGCCTGGTCAGCGATGCAAAGCGCGGCGCTGCAGACCTTGTCCGCGGTCCCGAGGTCGATGCGGTTCCACTTGCGGTACTCCGGCACCGTGGGCAGGTGGATCGCTCCCGGGCCGAAGACCAGCGGCAGTTCGGCCTCGATGAGGGCGCGGATCATCGCCCGCATGCCGCCGATGCCCGCCTGCGCGCCCGCTTCATCGCTCCGAAGCAGCAGCATGAGCGCCAACTCACGGTCCCCGACCCGCTCGCCCGGAACGAGCGGCAGCCCGTAACCGGCGGGCCCAACCACGAGGTCGTAGGGGCGATGAGCGACGAGCGCATCGACGAGCGGTGCCGGGTCGTCGGCCAGATCCGCCGAGCGGAAGCTCTGCTCTAAGAGCACCTCGCCGCCGTCGAGGGCGCACACATCGATAGAGACGGTCCCGGGGTCGATGCCGGCCACCCGCGGACCGGGCATCGGCCTAGACGATCTCTTGCGCCACGGCGTAGACGCCGTCGGCGTTGAGCACGAGGTCGTTGCGCTCGAAGAGCCGGCCCACACAGGCCTTGTGCGTCTTCATCTTCTTGCCACCGACGCCCAGCGCCCCGAGGACGAGCTTCCCCTCCCGTTCGACGAGAACGTCTCCGGCCTCGATGCCCTCGATCCCGAGCGGCTCCGCGGCGTTGTAGTCGACCAACAGCTCAATCGTCGGGCTGGCGCTCCACGCCTCTTTTCGCAGCACCTGGACGCCGGCCGGCCCGGCGGCCACGACGATGTTCGCCCCCTCCAGCGCCGCCTCCATCTCTGCCCGGTCTGCCGGCTCGACCGCCTCGATCCCCAGCCGCTCGGCGACCGCGAGGCCCCGCGGGCGACGGTAGGAATCTGTGCCCAGGACGTCGGCCGGGATCGTCACCGCGAGGACCTCGCAGCCCTCCTGCTTCAGGAGCGCCGCCGAGCGCAGCCCGACAGGTCCCACCCCCAAGACCACCGCGCGGCGGCCGCTGCAGGTCGCGATCCTTCGCGATCAGCGCGATGGCCGTGGCCGACGTCGTATTGCAGCCGTCGGAGTCGAGCATCGTCGACAGGCGGAAGGGGCCGAAATAGGTGGCCTGAACCTCGTCGAGAAGCTTCTCGCCCTCGGCCACGTCAGAGCCGCCGACCCACACGGCCATCGAGGAGTCGCCGGGAGCGCGCGTGAAGAACGCTCCCTGGACCAGGTCGCGCACCGCCTCCGGCGTCACGCTGCCGTGGCTGAGCAGGACGTCGACCCCCGCGTCCGTGGCCACGATGGCGTCGAACGGGCTCGGGTGTTGATCGGTGTCGAGCTGTAGGAGGACCTTCTTCACGGCGTGGGCCTGCGGCCCTGCGCTCGCTACGCCTCCACGCCAGAGGCGAACGGGTGGCGCGCCTCCGCGGCCTGCTCGATCACGGCGCTCGCGGCGGGCTCGCCGGCCATCGCGCGCGCGATCGACTCCTTCGTCGCCTGGTAGTTCCAGTCGAAGATCTTCTTCTCGTCCTGGGCCTGCCAGTGGATGAAGACGCCCACGATGATGCAGAGATCCTCGGCCTCGTCCGCCGAGATCACGCCTTCGCTCACCGAGTCGACGACACCTCGTGCCACCGCCGCCTGGGCGGGCCCGAACATCTGCCCCACCTGCGCCTCGCCCTTGATCGTCACCTTGTTGGCCATGATCGTGTCGGGCTTGGCGGGCAGGTTGGGCGCGACCACGGCGAGCAGGTTCGTATGGCCCTCCTTCTGGTTCAGGAGTGCGCCGGCGAACGCTTCGCCGACCGGCCCGTCCTTGGATCCGATCAAGAGATCGATGTGAGCGACTTCGTTGCCATCGCCCACCAGGGACTCTCCAACCGACAGGGTCCTGGCCATGTGCCTTCCTCTCCTCTGGGTTCTCGCGGTATCCAGGTCGCGCGCGCGTCCTGGCCTCGGCGGGGCGCGAGTCTATCGCGGCGTACGCGTGCGGCGCAGAGCGGGCCGCCGTGCTCTCGTGGGTATGCTCCGGCGCGCGGATGCCTGGGTGGTCACGACCTCAATTACGGTCGCGCTCGGACGGCCAGCACCGCGCCTGGCGCCACCCGCGGTGCTCGCCGATGCTTCCAGCATCGACTGCGCCCGCGCGCGGCCCCAGCCACGCTGCTGGCTCGCCCGATCATCGACCGTACTTTCGGTCGTGACCACTGGGCACGCGGCGACCTGTGCCGGCTGCGGATGTGGCTGCGACGACATCGAGGTCGCGGTGGCCGCGGGAGCGCTCGAGCGTGTGACCCGCACCTGCGCGATCGGCGACGAGTGGTTCGCCGAGCGGGCGGTCGACGCGGCCGCAGTCGGCACGCATCGACGGCCGCGAGGTCGACTTCGCCGAGGCGGTCGAGGCGTCGGCCGCGATCCTCGGCGCGGCCCGGCTCCCGCTCGTATGCGGCCTCGGCCAGACCGACTGTGAGAGCCAGCGCGCGGCCGTGGCGCTGGCCGAGGCCATCGGCGCCGTGATCGATCCCGCCGGGCCCCCGGTCGAGGGAGCCGGCGGCGCGGCCTCGCAGGCGGTCGGGCTGAGCACGGCGACATTCGGCGAGCTTCGCGACCGCGCCGAGCTGGTCGTGGTCTGGCGAGCAGACCCGGTCACCTCCCATCCCCGGCTGTTGCCTCGCCTGCGGCTCGACCGCGCCGGACGCGCGGCCGACCGCTCGCTGGTCGTCGTCGACACGCAGCGCACGGCGACCGCCGACGAAGCCGACGAGTTCATCGAGCTGCCCTCCGGGCTCGACTTCGAGGCGCTGTGGGCCATGCGCGCGCTGGTGCGCGACGTTCCGCTCGACCGCGACCTCGCGGGTCGGCTTCCGCTCGACGCCATCGGGCAGCTTGCGGGCCGCCTCCGCGCGTGTAGCTACGGGGCGGTCGTGCACGGCCCCGCCGGCGTATGTGAACGCGCTGGCGCTGCTCGCGCTGGTGCGCGACCTGGCCCGCATCGCGCACGTAGTCGCGCTGCCGCTGCGACAGGACGGCAACGCGCGCGGCGCGGAGGACGTGCTCGCCTGGCAGACCGGCTACCCGGCGGCCGTGAGCTTCGCGCGCGGGCATCCGCGCGCGCGGCCCGGGGAGTTCAGCGCCGCGGGCCTGCTGGAGCGAGGCGAGACGGACGCGGCGCTCGTCGTGGGCTTCGACGCGCTCCGCCACCTCCCGCCGACGGGCCGCCGACCACCTGCGCCGGATCCCCACGATCGTCGTCGACCCGCGCGCGACCGAGACGGCTGCGGTGGCCCGCGTCGTGTTCGCGACGGCCGCCGGCGGCGTGCGGCGCGAGGGCACGGTCCACCGCATGGACGGGGTGCCCTTGACGCTGCGCGCGCCGCTGGCATCCGAGCGGGTGGGGGACGAGGAGGTGCTCGCCGCGATCGAGGCGCGTATCACCGGGGAAGAGGGGAACTAGCGCCGCATGCTGCGCATCGCGCAGGGGCGTGTCTTCGATCCCGCCAACGGGATCGACGGCGATGTGCGCGACGTCTGCCTCGACGGCGGCAAGGTCGTCGAGGAGCTGCCCTCGCACGCCACGCGCATCGACGCCAGCGGCATGGTCGTGATGCCGGGCGGGGTGGACATCCACTCGCACATCGCCGGCCCGGCGGTCAACGCTGCCCGCAAGCTCACCCCGGAGGAACACCGCGCCGACGTGCTCGACCGCACGGCGATCACGCGCTCGGGGACGGGGGGGACGGTCCCGTCGACGTTCGCCACCGGCTACCGCTACGCGCTCCTCGGCTACACGACAGTCGTCGACGCCGCCACCCCGCCGCTCGCGGCGCGCCACACGCTCGCCGAGCTGCGCGACACGCCGATCGTCGACAAGGCCTTCCTCGTGCTGATGGGCAACAACCTGTCCCTGTTCGACCTCATCCGCGAGGCGGGGTCCCCTGACCGAGGCCGTCGCCTGGTGGCTCGAGGCCACCGGCGGCTACGGCGTCAAGCTGGTCAACCCGGGCGGGGTCGAGATGTGGAAGCACGGCAACCGCAACGTGACGTCGCTCGACGACGAGGTGGAGGGGCTGGGAGTCACGCCGCGCCGCGTGCTGGAAGCGATCGCCAGCTCGGTGGACGAGCTGGGTCTCCCGCACCCCGTCCACGTCCACTGCAACAACCTCGGGGTTGCGGGCAACTGGCGCACCACGCTCGACACGCTCGACACCCTGCAGGGCAGACGAGCGCACCTCGCCCACCTCCAGTTCCACGCGTACGGCGGGACGCCGGGCAAGCGGCCCCGCTCGCGCGCGCCGGAGCTGGCCGAGCACCTCGACGCGCACCCGGAGCACAGCGCCGACATCGGCCAGGTGATGTTCGGGGACGCGATGACGATGACCGCCGACGCCCCCGTCTCCGCGCTGCTGCGCGAGATCACCGGCGGCAAGTGGGTGAACGCCGACCTCGAGGCGGAGACCGGCTGCGGCATAGTGCCCTTTGCCTACCGCGAGCGCAACTACGTGCACGCGCTGCAATGGGCCATCGGCCTGGAGCTGTTCCTGCTCAGCCGCGACCCCTGGCGTGTCGTGCTCTCAACCGACCATCCCAACGGCGGCTCGTTCCTGAGCTACCCGCGGCTCATCCGCCTGCTGATGGATCGCGAGTTCCGGAACGAGCAGATAGGCCGCGTGAACCAGAAGGCGATAGGGCGCACGGTGCTCCGAGACGACCTCGAGCGCGAGTACACCCTCGGAGAAATCGCGATCATCACCCGCGCCGGGCCCGCCAGACTGCTCGGCCTGGCCGACAAGGGCCACCTCGGGGTCGGCGCCGACGCCGACGTGACGGTCTACGGCGAGCACGAGGACCGCGAGCAGATGTTCGCCACGCCGCGGTATGTCATCAAGGGCGGGCGGGTGATCGTCGAGGACGGTGAGCTGCGCGAGGCTCCTGCCGGGGACCTCCTGCGCGTCGCGGCGGACCACGACGAGGCGATCGAGGGCACCCTGCGACCGCTGTTCGAGGAGCACTACAGCGTGCAGCTCGCGAACTACCCGGTGCGCGAGCCGTGGCTGCTGGAGCCCGCCCGCAGGATCCCGGCCCGGCGAAACGGGAGCGGGCGATGAGGCTGGCCGACACCGAGGTCGTCGACACCTTCGCCGAGGCCTTCCCCATGTGGGGGGCGCGGATCATCATCACCGCGGAGAGCCCCGCCTGGGCACACGAGGCAGCGCGCTCGCTGACCGGCTTCGCCACGTCGGTGATCGGCTGCAAGTGCGAGGCCGGCATCGAGCGCGAGCTCGATCCTGCCGAGACGCCCGACGGCCGGCCCGGGGCCAGCGCTCTGTTGTTCGCCAACGATCGCGAGGGGCTGGCCAAACGGCTGGTGGAGCGCGTCGGCCAGAGCGTTCTCACCTGCCCGACGACGGCCTGCTTCAACGGGCTGGACGGTCCGGAGACGGTCGACGTCGGCGGTCAGCTGCGCTTCTTTGGCGACGGCTACCAGGCCAGCAAGCTGCTCGACGGGCGCCGCTACTGGCGCGTGCCGGTGATGGAGGGCGAGTTCCTGGTCGAGGAGCGCTTCGCCATCGCCGAGGGAGTCGCCGGCGGCAACATCATCGTTCTCGGCCGCGACGGCGAGGGCGCGCTGCGGGCGACGGAGGCGGCGGCCGCAGCCATGCGCACCGTGCGCGACGTCATCCTGCCCTTCCCGGGCGGCATCGCCCGCAGCGGCAGCAAGGTCGGCTCCCGCTACAGCGGCCTGATCGCCTCGACCAACGAGGTGCTGTGCCCCACCCTGCGGGCCCAGGTGCCGCACACCGACGTGCCGGCGGACGTCGGCTCGGTGCTGGAGATCGTCATCGACGGCCTGACCCTCGAGGCCGTGAGCGACGCCATGGCGCGCGGCCTCGAGGCCGCCGCCGGGGCGGGGGCCAGCCACGTGACGGCCGGCAATTACGGAGGCAACCTGGGCCCGTACCACATCGCCCTGCGCGATCTCGTACCGGCCCTGCGGGACGACTAGCAGGTATGCCGCTCACGCTCACCCTGCGCGAGCCGCCGACCGTGCCGCTCGAGACCGAGGGCCTCAGCCCCGATCGGCTCGCCGGTCGTCGCCGTGGCGAGATCGAGGAACTCACGGTCTGGCACGGCAACACGGCAGGCGGAGCTCGGCGACTTCTTCGCCGTCTCGGGCAACGGCGACGAGGAGCTGCGGGTCGAGGGCGACCTGGGGCGAGTCAAGTTCCTCGGGGCGGGCATGACCGACGGCCGGCTCACCGTCGCGGGCAATGCGGGGATGCACACCGGCGCGGACATGCGCGGCGGCGAGCTGATCGTGGAGGGCGACGTGGGCGACTTCGCGGGAACGGGCATGCGTGGCGGGCGGCTCGTCGTGCAGGGCTCCGCCGGGCACCAGCTCGGCGGGGCGTACCCGGGCGAGCGCGCCGGGATGCGCGGCGGCGAGATCCTCGTGCACGGGGACGCCGGCGACGAGGTGGGCGCGGGCCTCCGCCGCGGTCTGATCGCCGTCGCGGGGCGCATCGGCGACACCGCCGGGCTGCGCATGCTCGCGGGCACGATCGTTGCGCTCGGCGCGATTGGCGCCCGGCCGGGCGCGGCCATGCGGCGAGGCACGATCGTGGTCATGTCGCAGGTGACGCTGCTGCCCACCTTCGCCTTCGCGTGCTCCTATCGCCCGCCGTTCCTTCGCCTGTACCTGCGCCACCTGCGCGCGCTCGGCCTGCCCCTGAGCGATGAGCACATCGAGGGCCACTATGCGCGCTGGTCCGGGGACGGCCTCGAGCTGCTGCGGGGCGAGATCCTGATTTTCGAGCCCAGGCGCCGGTGAGCGGCCGGCGGCTGCGCGTCGCGGTCCTGGGCTCGACGGGTGGCTGGCACGCTCGCCGGCTGGAACGGGCGCTGACGGCGCGCGGCCACGATTGCTGCTTCGCGCCGGTCACACGGATGGTGGGCCGCGTGGAGGGCGGCCTCGGTGTGCGCTCGCGCGAGCTGGCCCTCGACGGCTGCGACGTCGTGCTCGTGCGCGGCATCCCGCGCGGCTCGCTCGAGCAGGTCGTCTTCCGCGTGGACGTGCTGCACGCGCTTGCCGCCGCCGGCGTACGCGCGGTCAACAGCGCGCACGCGATCGAGCGGACCGTCGACAAGTTCCTCGCCTCGACCCTGCTGGCGCGCGCCGGCCTGCCGACCCCTCGCACGATCGCCTGCGAGCGGCCCGCCGACGCCCTCGAGGCGTTTGCCGAGCTCGGCGGCGACGTGATCGTCAAGCCGCTGTTCGGCTCGATGGGATTCGGCATGGTGCGCATCGACGATCACGACGTCGCGGAGCGGGTGTTCCGCGCGCTGGAGCTCGAGCGGGCCGTGTACTACCTGCAGGAGACACTCCCGCACGCCGGTCGCGACGTGCGAGCGCTCGTCGTCGGCGACGAGGTGGTGGCCGCGATCGAGCGGAGCGGCGATGGCTGGCGCACGAACCTCGCGCGCGGCGGGCGCGCGCGTCCTGTACGGCTCGACTCGGGGCAGGAGCGCCTGTGCGTGCCGGCGGCGGCCGCCCTCGGCGCCGACTACGCCGGTGTCGACCTCCTGCGCGCGCCCGACGGGCGCGACTACGTGCTCGAGGTCAACGGCATTCCCGGCTGGCAGGGCGTCGAGCGCGCGACGGGGGTCGACGTGGCGGCGGCGCTCGCCGGGCACCTGGAGACCGTGGTCGGCTGAGCGCGCACAACTCGTCGCGTCCGATCGCCCCGCCGTGCAGGGCCGTGGCGACGAGCGCGCCGGCCGCCCCGACTTCGCCCAGGGCGCGCAGGTCGGCGAGGTCACGGACGCCACCACCGGCCAGCAGCTCCAGCTCGGGAAAGCGGGTGCAGAGGTCGCGCACCAGCGCGATGTCGGGACCCGCGCTGGACCCGACGCGCGCGAGGTCGAGCACGATCACCTCCCTTACGCCGGATTGCCCGAGCCGTGCGAGCGCCTCGGCCGCTCCGAGCCGCGCCAGCCTGGCGTCGGGCGAGAGCAGGCGGCCGTCCCGAAGGTCGAGGCTGAGCACGAGCGGGGCGTCCGGAAGCGCGGCCCGCAGCCGCTCGAGCTCGGCCTGGCCCGCAAGTGTCTCGGTGCCGATCACGACGCGCGCCGCGCCCAGCTCGAGCAGCAGCCGGACCGCGGCGACCTCGGTGACGCCGGCATCCACCATCACCCGCGCCTCGTGCGCCAGCGCGGCGACGACCTCGCGGTTGGGAGGTCCGCCCGCGATCGCGTCGAGATCGGCGACATAGAGCTCGTCGAGTCCGAGCGCCTCGCGGACGGCACGAGCGATTTCGACGGGGTCGGAGCCGCCGACGATCCTGCTGCGCAGAGGGCGATAGCGTTCGCGCTCCCCGCGCACGGCGTGCACGGCGGCTCCGCTCTTGAGATCGATGACTGGGATCACTCGCATTAGGGTCGCCTCGAAATAGCTCCGGCGGACGGGTGCGACCGCATGGGCGCACGGCGCTGACTCGGCCCTCGCCACGTGCGGCAGGGAGCCAACACGAAGGCGGTGTGCCGGCGGCAACAGAGGCGGGTGGCGGAACGGGCGCGCCGTCTCGCGGCCGTTCGAGGTCTGGCGCGACCGCGAGGCGCTCGCGGCCGTGCTTCGCGAGGTCGTCGCAAGGGTGGCGCCGGAGCCCGTGGAGGCGGTGGCGCTGACGACGACCGCGGAGCTCTCGGACGCGTTTCGCACCAAGCGCGAGGGCGTGAGATTCGTGCTCGACGCCGCCGAGGCGGCGTTGGACGGCCCGCCGCTGCTCGTCTTCACGACCGCCGGCGAGCTCGTCCCCCTCGATGAGGCGCGGGCGCGGGCAGCCGAAGTTGCGGCCGCCAACTGGGTGGCAAGCGCGCTCGCGGTCGCCGCGATGTACCCGGACGCTCTGATGATCGACGTCGGCAGCACGACCGCGGATGTCGTTCCGATCGCCGCCGGCCGCGTGGCCGCCGTCGGCCGTACCGACCTCGACCGGCTGCTGGCCGGCGAGCTCGTCTACACCGGCGTGCTGCGCACCAACCTTGCGGCGATCGCGCCGCGGGTGCCGGTCGGCGACGGCTCGTGCCCGGTCGCCTCGGAGCTGTTCTCGATCAGCGGCGACGTGCAGCTGATCCTCGGCCACCTGGCGCCCGGGGCGTACACGTGCCCCACCCCGGACGGGCGCCCGGCGACGGTCGAGTTCGCGCGCGAGCGCGTGGCGCGGCTCGTATGCGCCGACGCCGAGCAGCTGGCCGTGGAGGAGATCGATGCGATCGCCCGCTTCCTGCATGCAGAGCAGGTGCGCCAGATCGCGGCGGCGGTCCGCCAGGTGAGCGGGCGCCTCGGGGGGGACCCGCCTGTCGTCCCGCTGGGCGCGGGCGCGTTCCTGGCGCGCGAGGCCGCCGAGCACCTGGGGCGCGCGGTCGTCGAGCTGCCGTGGAGCGCGGCCGAGCGCGACGCGGCGCCCGCCGCGGCGCTCGCCGAGCTCCTGGCCGGCCGGCTGCGCCCGCGGTGCTGACGGTCGTCAAGGTCGGCGGGGGACTGGCGCGCGAGGGGGGCGACGGCGCACTCCGGGCCCTGTGCCGCGCGATCGGCGACGCCGGCGCCCGCCACTCGCTGCTCGTCGTGCCGGGCGGCGCAGCGTTCGCGGACGCCGTCCGTGAGCACGACAGCCGCTTCGACCTGCGGCCGGCGACGGCCCACCGGATGGCGATCCTCGGGATGGAGCAGTTCGGCTGGCTGCTCTCCGACCTGATCCCAGGTGCGGTTCGGTGCGTGGACCTCGCTGCAGCCCGTGCCGACACCGCGCGCGGGCGCACGCCGGTCCTCCTGCCGGCGGCACTGCTCGCCGGTGACCCGCTGCCCGCCTCGTGGGCGGTCACGTCCGACTCGATCGCCGCCTGGGTGGCCGGTGCCGGGAATGCCGGGCGCCTGGTGCTCGTCAAGCCGGTCGAAGGCCTGTACCGCGACTGGCCGCCCGACGGCGACCCGCTCGCTCGCGTCAGCGTCGACGAGCTCGCCGAGTTGCGCGCGGCGGGGCGAGCCGAGGGAGTCGACCAGCACCTGCCAGAGGCGCTGCGCGCGGCCGGTGTCGAGGCCTGGGTGATCGATGGCCGCGAGCCCGCCCGGCTCGTGACGCTGCTCGAGCACGGCAGCACCGACGGCACGCGCGTGACGCCGTGAGAATCCACTGGATGTCCGTTGCTCTAACCGCTCGGCGGGCCCTGTTCGCGCTCGCGACGAGCGCGGGATGGGAGCGCGCAGTGCGCGCGATGCCCGGTGGGGAGCGGGGCGCCTACCGTCTGGCCCGGCGCTACGTCGCCGGGACGCGGCAGGAGGATGCGCTTGCCTGCGCGCATCGCCTCGCCGCGGCGGGGCTCGCGAGCTCGATCGACTTCTTCGGCGAGAACATCTCCGATCCCATCGAGGCGGACCGTGTTACCGACCACTACCTCAGCCTCGCGCAAACACTCGAGCGAGCCCCCGAGAACACGTTCCTGTCGATCGATCTCTCGCACATCGGCCTCGACCAGCCCGGGGAGGCCGTACAGCAGCGTCTCGAGCGGATCGCCTCTGCGCTTCCAGCGGGCCGACGGATCCAGGTGGGCGCAGAGCAGGAGCGCCGCGCCGACCGCATCCTGGCGGCGGTCTCGGCTGTGGCCCGCATGGGCGGAGCGGTGTCGGCGACCGTTCAGGCGAACCTCGAGCGCAGCCGCTCGGATGCCCAGGCGCTCGCGGAGGGCGGGGTGCCGATCCGACTCGTCAAGGGCGCCTACGTGGAGGACCCGCAGGTCGCGCGGCCCTGGGGCGAACCGACCGACCTGGCCTTCGTCGAGCTCGCCCACGAGCTGCACGCCAACGGCGCAGAGGTCGCCATCGCCACCCACGACGCCGTCCTGCGGGAGACGCTCTTGCGTGCCCTCCCGGGTATCGGCGTCGAAATGCTCCTGGGGGTGCGCAGCGCGGACGCGATGGTCGTAGCCGGCCGCGGACTGCCCGTCAGGATCTACGTGCCCTACGGGGACGGCTGGTTCCGCTACGCGATGCGCCGCTGGGCCGAGTCAGTGGGCCGATAGGTTCCATCGATGGCCTACACCAGGGAGCAAGTCCGGGAAGCCGTGGAGCGGGCGGGGGACGAACATTGGCAGGCGCTGATTCGACATCACGAGGATGCCTATCCGGCGAGCCCGCCCACGCCGGGCGATGTCTGCCGGGCTGAGGCCGAGCGGCTCAACGAGCTCGACCTCGGCGACGCCGGGGAACTCACGCTCGTCGAGACCCGCGTCGAGCGCACCGATTCCACCATCCGCATCGTTCACGTCTTCGAGTACGGGCCTCACAAGGCTCGGCTGCTGACGGAGCCGTTCGAGGGGTACGGAGGCGAAGAAGCGTAAAGCGAGGCTCAGCTCTCGCACTGCGTTCGCAGCCGCCCGATTCGCTCGGCGTCGAGCGGCGCCGTGCGCCGGCCGTCGCGGCAGGCGGCCGCGCGCACGGCGGCGATGTCGGCGCCGGTCGCCCGGACCAAGCTCAGGTCCGCGGCGCGCAGGCCTCCGGCGAGCGCCATCTCGAGGCCCGCGGCGTGCCCCTCGGCCACCAGCGCCCTCAGGTCCTCCGGGCTCAGCCATTCGAACAGCCCGCGGCCGTCCTTGACCGCGGTGTCGAGCAGGCAGCCCGCGACCCCCGCACGGCGTGCGGCCGCGACAAGGGCGCCGGGCGGCAGGGGCCCGCCGGGCACGCGCTCGGCGTCGGCGTAGGAGGCGGCGATCACGGTCGCCCCGCCGTCGACGGCGTCGCGCACCGCACGCAGGACCGCCACGGCCCCATCCGTGGTCGGCGTCCCCCACAGCCCGACCTTCACGTAGGCCGCGCCGGAGCTTGCGGCGCCCAGCGCGGCGAGCGCGGCGGTGCCCGGCAGGTTGGGCAGGTCGCCGATGGCGGCACTCACCGGGCGCTCCGGCGGCACGACTTCCCGGACCTGCTCGATCACACCCGGGCCCGGGGCGCCCAGCGAGCCCTCGGCCGGGTTCTTGACGTCGACGATGTCGACACCCGCCTCGACGGCCACTCGCGCCTCGGCGGCGTCGGTGACGCTCACGAGCAGCCTCATCCGGCCTCCACACGCACCCCGCGGTTGTCGAAGCGCACGAGCTCAACGCTCCCGCCCTCGGCCAACTCGGCCTGCATGCGGCGGGCAAGCTCGCTCCCCGCCTGCTCGCCCTCGACGACCCCGTAGACGGCGGGTCCCCACGAGCTCTGCCCGGCGCCGGCTGCCCCGTGGTGAAGCAGCGCCTCGACGAGGCCGCCGGCGCGGGGGTGGAAGACGCCGCCCTGAACCGAGGCGAACGATTCGCCGACGAGCCGCTGGATTCGAGTGAGCGCGGCGCCGAACTCGGTCAGGTCGCGTTCGGCCAGCGCCGGCAGCAGCGAGGTCAGGACGAGCTGCGCGATGAGCGCCGCGCGGCCGGCGTCAGGGCGCAGCCGTGCGAACGCCTCCTCCTCTGCCCGCCCTGAGAGTCCCGGCTCGGCGTTGGGGATCGCGAGCACGCAGCGCCATTCGTCGGGCATCTCGTGGCGGGCCAGCAGCGGGGCCGCCTGCTCGACGCCGGGACGCACTCCGCCCTCCACCACCAGCCCGCCGAGGACGAACGTCCATAGGCCGACCGCTGAACGCGCGCCGCGCCCGGCGGCGTGGGCGAGCGCCGGCGGCTCCGGTGTCCGCCCGGCCAGAGCCGCAAGGGCGGCTGTGACGGCCAGTGCGAGCTTGGTGCCCGATCCGAGGCCGACATGCGCCGGGATCGCCTCGAGCACGCGGACATGTGCGCCGCCTGCGAGCCCGAGCTCCTCCCGGCAGCGCCGGGCGACGGCGAGCGCGCGCTCGGCATCCGGGCCCTCGGCGGTCACGTCGTCGCTCGGGCTCGCCTCAACCACCGCCGCGGGGCGGCTCAGCGCCGCGCCGAGCCCGCCGAACCGGCGCCTCCCGTCGCCGGCGACGTCCAGCATGCCCATGTGGAGGCGCGCGGGCGCCTCGACGCGGACCGATGTCATCCGCTGCCCACCGCGGTGCGCACGTGCCGCCGCACCAGCTCCATCGCCTCGCGCTCCCGCGGCCCCGCCGTCTTGTCGACGAGCACCTGGAGGCGCTCCAGCTCAGCCCGGATCTCGGCAGGCGGCAGCCAGCGCGCGCGCGAGGCGATGATCGATGCCTCGAGCACCGCGTGACGGGCCCGGTTGAAGCCGAGGAACTCGCGCCCTGTTCCACGACCCACGACGTGGGTGGTGACCCGCGCGCGCGGCCCGTTCGCATCAATCGCCGCGACCGTGACCTCGCGCCACGAGCAGGCGTCCGCCAGCACGGCCCCGTCAATCGTCGCCGTGGGCCGAGTGGGCGGTTGGGGGTCTCCGAGCGCGGCCTGTGTGAACAGCAGGATGTCGTCGGTGAGGTTGACGACGGCCGCGCCCGTCGCCCGCAGGTTGCGCAGCGTACGCGTCGAGCGGTAGGGCTTGATGACGATCGTCTCGTCTCCCCACTCCACCCCCATCGCGGCGCAGTTGACCGTTCCGTCCGGGTTGATGGTGGTGGTGACCGTCTCGACGATCGCGGCCCCGGGCAGGCGCTCGCTCATCCCCGGAAGGACCGCTCGAGGACGTCGATCTCCACGGCCCCGGCGTGAAAGCTGCGCCCGCTCGACACGCTCGTCAGGCGCACTTCGGCGGGGCTGAAGAGCAGCGGGTCGATCTCGTAAAAGTCCCAGCCGGCGCGCTCGAGCACGCTGCCGAACGGCTCGCCGTAGTCACTTCGAGGCCGACGCAGGCATGCGCGGCACGATCGCCTCGAGCTCCTCGTCGGGGGCGTCGACCGTGAGCTCGACCTGGCCGCCGTACAGGACCGCGTCGTTCGTGCGACCGATCGCTTCCGGGTCGGTTTTCGCGACCGGCGGCAGCGGGCAGCTCCCGAAGCCGCTCACCACGCGCCGCACGTCGAACTCGAGCTCGTGCAGCTTGTGCAGCGCGGTCTCGATGACGCGCGCGGCAACCTGCACGCCGCCGGCCAGGCTCGCGGTCGGCGCGAACAGCAGCGTCAAGTCGGCGGGCTTCACACCGGCTCGCTCGGCCACGTAATCGGCGACCGGCTCCGGCGGCGGATCGCGCGTCTCGAGGCACAGCACGGCGGTCCGCGCGCTCTCGTCGACGTCGAGGTCGTCGTAGAGATCCTCGGCCCGGATCAGCGCCCGGCCGGGCCCGCTTGCCATCGCGAAGTAGCCGTCGCGATCCAGGCGCCAGCCCGCGTACTGGGACGCGAGACAGGCCAGCGCCGGCCGATCGGTGACCACCGTGAGCCCGGGGAACCAGCGGCCCTCGAGTACGAGCGGGGTGAACGACACCGAGCCCAGGCCCGCCATGCAGATCTCCGCGAACCGACGTCCGGCCTCGAGACCGCCGGGCACCGCGCTGCCGCAGTCGATCAGCCGCGTGCCGCCCGGCAGCTTGGACACCGTCCACGCGCAGGACGTCGGGCTCGGCCGCGAGGCGGTCGGCAAGCTCCCGGGC
The DNA here is from genome assembly GCA_963757815.1 of uncultured Thermoleophilaceae bacterium. Lineage (GTDB taxonomy): Bacteria > Actinomycetota > Thermoleophilia > Solirubrobacterales > Thermoleophilaceae > JACVRW01. The sequence continues at coordinate 77,940 of CAVWSN010000021.1, forward strand.
GCGATCGTTGAGCGAGAGCGTCACGATGCGGGCGTGAGCATAGGCTCACGAAGCTCGGCACGGAGCGCTGCGGCGCGCGCCTCGAGGTCGGCCAGAACGGCAGCCGGGGACTCTTGCACCGAGACCAGCGTGCAGATCGGATGACCGGCGGCGATCCGCTCGCGCGGGTGAGGCACGTCGCGAATGCCGCGCGCCGGCCAGCCGCGGGTGTCCCCGACGTGCAGGTCCCCGGGTGGCGAAGAGGATCGCCTTGCCGGCCGCCCGGCGCGGCGCTTGGAGCGGGAGCGATCTGCTGGCAGGCGCCCGGCGCAACCCTCAAGGTGGGCGGCGAAGACCCCCACCTCGTGCGCCGCCTCTATGCATTCGAGCGACCCCGTCGGACGCGGGTTGACCTCGACGACCCAGGCGCGGTCGCCGTCCCACACGAGGTCGACGCCGAACAGCCCGCGCAGTCCGAACTCGCCCGCCAGATGCGCGCAGATCGTCCGCGCGGCCACGTCCAGCGCGCGTCGCTGCGTCTCCTCGAGTCGCGGCGGCACGAGGTTGCCGCACCACGCGTAGCCGCGCGCGCCGAGCCCACGGTGCCCGATCAGCTGCTCGCTCACGCCGAGCACGACTGGCCGAGCGCCCGTCGGCGACCGCAGCCGCCGAGCACGCGAGCCCAGAGATGTGCTCCTGCACCACGACCTGCCCGTCCAGCGCCCCGCCGCGCCACTCGCGAATGCCGCGTCCGCCGCCGCCGCGCACCGGCTTGCGCAGCCAGCGGCGCGAGCGGTCCGCCTGCCGCGGTGCGTCGCGGGAGGCAAATGTCGACGGGTAGGCGAGGCCGGCCGCGCGCAGGGACGCGCCCAGCGAAGCCGGGTCGCGCACGCGTTCGAGCGCCTCGGGCGGGACCCCCAGCAGTCTCCTGCCGGATGCCAGCCGGGCGACGAGCCCGGGCTGGTTCTCGAGTCCGGCGCCGTAGATCACGCTCGGCGCCGGGATCTCCTCCGCCGCGTCCACCAGCGCCGCCATCCCGCCACGGCCGCCGAGGTCGCGCAGCACCGACACGCTCGGGCAAAGCCGCTGAAGGTCGAGGTCCCCAAAGCGGTCGAGCGCCACGACCTCGTGCCCGGCTCTCACCCCGAGTTCGGCGAGCATTCGCGCGCTGACGGAGACCAGCAGGATCGGCTCCAGGCTCAGAGCACGCCCTCCAGCAGCGCCACGAAGAGCACGGCGGTGACCAGGTCGGCCGTGGTCCCCGGGTTGAGCGCGTTGCCGTCGTGGCGCAGAGAGGCGTCGAAATCGTCCAGCGCGGTCCGGCCCCGTGCGTTGCGAACGCCGCCGGCGGTGAGCACCTGGCGGGCGCCCGCCGAGACGCGCCCCGCCGCGTCGGCCCCGCGCTTGCGGGCGATCAGCGTGTCCGGGACGGCGGCGAGGATGCGCAGCGCGAGCTCGACGATGGCGTCGAGCGGGCGCAGCCCGTCATCCAGCGCAGCAGCGAGCGCGGGCAGCCCGAGCTCGAACGTCACCGCATAGTCGGTCACGTACTCGCTCGCGACCGCGTCGCGCTGCGCGGCCGCCGCCATCGCCTCACGCAGGGTCAAGCGGGGCTCGTCGCGCACGTCGTGCTCGACCGGCTCGTCAAGGCCGCCGGCGCCCGCCAGACGGATCGCCGCGTAGGCGTCGCGCGCGTCGTCGACGGTGAGCGCGCGCAGCACGTCGGCGAGGCGCTCGCGGAGCGGTCCACCGCTCAGCGCCGCGTGTGCGAGTGGCGCGAGCAGCAGCGCGATGCCGAGATTGGTGTTGGCGCCGGCGGCGCCGCGCGAGGCGCGCACGGCGGCCAGCACGGTCTCGCCGACGCCCCGCTCGCCCGGCGCGGGCGAGCTCGGGACCGAGCGCGATCCCACTGCGCAGCATGTCCTCGAAGGAGGTGTCGTCGAAGTCGTGGCTCGGCGTGATGTTGCCCGGCTTCTCGGCGCTTGCCTCGAGCACGCAGGCCAGCTGCGCGGCGCCGGCGACCGCGTCGGGACCGAGGCGCGGGGACGCCGGAAGTCGAGGTCGGGTTCCGGCGCGACACCTGCTTGACCGGCATTCGCCGCATCGTATAGTCGGGCCGGCTCATGACCCAGGTGGCCCAGACCGGCGGGAGCCGGCTCGACGGGGTGCGGGCCGTGGTCACGGGCGCGAGCAGCGGCATCGGCGCCGCCATCGCCGAGGCATTCGGCGGCGAGGGCGCGACGGTGCTCGTGACCCACCGCGACAGCGCGGAGGCGAGCGGCTGCGGTCGCCGAGCGGGTCTCGCAGCGCGGTGGCCGGGCGCTCCTCGCCCAAGCCGACCTGGGCACGCGGGCCGGCTGTGAGGCGCTGGTCGCCCAGGCGCAGGAACGTCTCGGCGGACTCGACGTGTGGGTCAACAACGCCGGTGCGGACGTGCTCACGGGCGAGGCGGCCGAGTGGGACTGGGAGCGCAAGCTCGACGTCCTGCTCGGCGGTCGACCTCAAGGGGACCGTCGCGTGCTCCTACGCCGCCGGCGCCTTGATGCGCGAGCAGCCCGACGGCGGGACGATCCTGAACATGAGCTGGGACCACGTCACCGCGGGAATGGCGGGCGAGAACCCCGAGCTGTTCAGCGCCGTCAAGGGCGGGGTGCTCTCCTTCAGCAAGAGCCTGGCGCGCAGCCTGGCGCCCCGGGTCCGCGTCAACGTGCTGTGCCCGGGTTGGATCGAGACCAGGTTCGCGCGGGAAGCCGACCGCGACTTCCACCGCTCGGTCGCCGAGTCCACGCCCCTCGCACGCTGGGGCCGGCCGGAGGATGTCGCCGCCGCCGCGCTCTGGCTCGCATCACCCGAGGCGGCCTTCATCACCGGCGAGGCCATCAACATCAACGGCGGCGTTGTGATGTAGTGCTCTCGAAGGAGGCGATCGCAGTGGAGACGACGGCAAAGCTCAAGCCCTACACCGACGAGGAGGTCGAGGCCAAGATCCAGGAGAACGGCCTCGACGGCTGGTACCTCGACGGCGACTGGCTGCGGCGCAAGTACAACACCGACGGCTGGCCGACGACGCTCATGCTCGTCAACACCATCGGCTACCTCTCCGAGGCGGCCTACCACCACCCCGACCTCGCGGTGACCTGGGGCAAGGTGTGGGTGAAGCTGCAGACGCACTCGAGCGGCGGCATCACCGACAAGGATTTCGCGCTGGCGCGCCAGATCGAGGACCACGTGCTGTGGCGGCCCGACCCCGACAGCCCGCTCGAGGGGACGCCGAACAAGTTCGTCCATAGCAAGGGCTAGAACAGCCGCCGCATCCGGACACGCCCGTGGCCGAGCGGCTCCTGTTCGTAACCGGCAAGCTCGCCGCGCCGGCGCTGCGCGACACGCTCGACCGCGCCGAGCTGCCGTTCGACTACGAGGTCGCGGTCATGAAGATCACGGTCGCCGCGCTGATGACCACGACCTGGATCGCGCGCTTCCTCGAACCCCCCGAAGCGGTCACGAAGATCATGATCCCCGGCCTCTGCGAGGGGGAGACCGACGTGATGGCCGAGCGCTTCGGAATTCCCGTCGAGAAGGGACCCGCCGACCTCAAGCGGCTGCCTAGCTGGTTCGGGCAGGCCGACGCGCGCGCCAGCTACGGCCCGCGCGATATCCGCGTGTTCGCGGAGATCAACCACGTCCCGAAGCTGAGCCGCGACCGGATCCTCGAGCTCGCGGGCTACTACCGCGACGCCGGCGCCGACTTCATCGACCTCGGCATGTCGCTCGAGGCGGCGCTGGCTCGACGAAGGCCCCGCGGTGATCGCCGAGCTGCGCGAACGCGGCTTCGCCCTGAGCATCGACACGATGGACCGCGAGGAGATCCTGATGGCCGACGAGGCGGGCGTCGACTATGTCCTCAGCCTAAGCGGGTCCAACCGCGACCTCGCCGAGCGTCTGCGCGCGACGCCCGGTGCTGATCCCCGACACGCCAGAGGATCTCGACAGCCTCGAGGCGACGATCGCCCACCTCGAAGAGCCTCGGCAAGCCCTACCTCGTCGATCCGATCATCGAGCCGATCGGCACCGGCTTCGCCGCCAGCCTCGGGCGCTACATCGAGGTCCGCCGGCGACATCCCGCAGCGGAGATGTTTATGGGGATCGGCAACCTCACCGAGCTGACCGAGGCCGACAGCACGGGGGTGACCGCGATGCTCATCGGCTTCTGCCAGGAGCTTGGCATCCGCAACGTACTCACCACCGAGGTCATCGAATGGGCGCACGGCGCCGTCCAAGAGGCGGTGCTCGCGGCGCAGCTCATGCACTTCGCGCAGGAGCAGGGCACGCCGCCGAAGCACGTCGACGGGCGGCTGCTGACGGTGAAGGACGAGGACCTCCGCCCCTACGAGGAGTCCGAGCTGCGCGAGCTGCACGAGCAGGTCACCGACCCGAACTTCCGCATCTTCGCCGACAGCGACTGGATCTACGTCTTCAACGCCGAGCTCTTCGTCAAGGGCACCGACTTCAACGAGATCTTCGACCAGCTCGGAGTCGACGAGCCGACGCACGCCTTCTACCTCGGCAAGGAACTGATGAAGGCCACGATCGCGCGCGCGCTGCGTAAGAATTACCGCCAGGAGTCGCCCCTCGACTGGGGCTACATGACCTTCGAGGAGCCGCGCCGGGAGCGCGTCAGGCTGACCGCACGCCAAAAAAACAGAAGTGTTAGGCTGGCGCCGCCAATCGACCAGAGGGAGGAGCGCGTGGCCAACGTAGCGGACCTGGAGAAGCAAAACGGGGTGACCCTCGGTCGAATACTCGGCCGGACGAGCGTCGGAGAGGCCGAGGAGGGCTCCGACGGCAAGATGACCGCCACCGTCAGGATCCCGGAGGACGAGTTGGTCTATGAGCCCGGGGTCCTCGTGCTGCCCCATGGGGGCGTGCTCGAGCTCACGCTCATCAACGACGACAAGAACACCCACTGCGCGGTCCTGCCGAGCAATGGGGACACCCAGTTCATCTGGCTCGTGAATCATTCGAAGGGCACGGCCACTCTCGAGCTCGACGGACCGGGGTACTACTGGTACGGCTCCACGACCGGCAACGACGAGGGCCGGGGCCTCACCGGCGCGATCGTCGTGGGCGGGGACGTACCGGACGAGGCTCGCCTCGACCGCCCGCCCCAACCCCAGCCGTAGACCGCCCGCCAGGCTCACCGTCGAAAGGAGCACTCGATGGCAACCGAGTACGTAGACGCTGGAACCGCCATCCCCTACGCAGCCCTGAGCACCTCGGTCGGCAAAGCGCCGCCGGTCACCAAGGGCGTCACTTACGACCGTATTCTCAACGCCCGCGACGAACCGCAGAACTGGCTGACCTATTACGGCGCCTACAACGCGCAGCGCTACAGCCCGCTCGACCAGATCAACGCAGAGCAACGTCGGGCAACTCACTCCGCAGTGGGTGTTCCAGGCCGGCAATGTCGGCCTGCGCCCGGGCGCGACGACCTACGCGTGGGAGGCCTCGCCGCTCATCGTGGACGGGGTCATGTTCGTCTCCGGCTGGGACGGCCAGTGCTGGGCCCTCGACGCGACGAACGGGCAGGAGCTGTGGCGCTACAGGCACGCGTCCCCGTTCGACGTATCGCTGTGCTGCGGCAACGTCAACCGCGGGGTCGCCGTCGCCGAGGGGAAGGTCTTCATGACCACCCTGAACGCCCACATCATCGCGCTCGACGCCGAGACCGGCAAGAAGATCTGGGACAAGCCCTTCGGCGATGTGCGGGCCGGCGAGAGCGCCACCGTCGCTCCCCTGGTCGTGAAGGACATGGTCATCGTCGGGAGCTCCGGCGGCGAGTTCGGGGTGCGCGGCCACACCGACGCGTTCAATCGCGAGACCGGGGAGCGCGTCTGGCGCTGCTACATGATCCCGAAGCCCGGGGAGCCGGGCTCCGAGACCTGGCCCGCGGACGGCGAGGCCTGGCAGCGGGGCGGCGCGAACTGCTGGATCACGCCCAGCTACGACCCGGACCTGAACCTCCTGTACTACGGGACCGGCAATCCGTGTCCCGACTTCGACGGAGGGGTCCGCGAGGGCGACAACCTCTTCACCGATTCCGGTGTCGCCGTGGACGCCGACACCGGCGAGATCAAGGCGCACTTCCAGTACACCCCGCACGACCTGTGGGACTACGACAGCGTCATGGAGCACCTCCTGTTCGACCTCGACGGGCAGAAGCTGGCCGCCCACTTCGACAAGAACGGGTTCATGTACATCCTGGACCGCACGGACATGTCGGCGGTCCGGGTGGCGCCATTCGTCGACCGCATCGACTGGGGCGAGGTCGACGAGAAGGGCAACGTGACGCCGATTCTCTACCCCGACAAGGAGGGTGACCCGGTCCACTTCTGGCCGGGGCCTGCGGGCGCGAAGGAATGGACGCACGCGTGCTACAGCCCGGACACCGAGCTCCTCTACGTCCCGGTGCAGGACGTCGGTGCGACGGCCACGCGGCGGCGCAGGGAGTTCAAGGAGAGCATCCCGTACTGGGGCGCCGGCGTCGCCGTGGACGGCGACGACCAGACCGGATACGTGAGCGCCTACGATCCGCGCACGGGTCAGGAGCGCTGGCGCTGGACCGACGAGCTGTGCATGTGCTCGTCGCTGCTGGCCACGGGCGGCAACCTCGTGTTCGGGGGCGAGCCCAGCGGCGAGTTCAACGCGTGGAACGCCGAGAGCGGTGACCTGCTGTGGCAGTTCCAGTGCGGCAGCGGCCACCACAGCAGCCCGTCGAGCTACAGCGTCGACGGACGGCAGTACATCGTCGCGCCGAGCGGCTGGGGCGGCTGGGCCGAGGGGTTCCTGCCCAAGATGCTCGGGTCGTCCCACGGCAGCGCGCTGTTCGCCTTTGCGCTGCCGGAGTAGCGCAGCAATGGCCAGCTCACCAATCACGGTCTGGAGTTGAGAATGGGTTTCTTGCTTCTAGGTATCGACAGCTTCATCGCCTGCATGGCCATCGGAGCGATCGTCGACAAACGGTGGCGCCTGCCACTCGCTGCGGCGTTCGGCGTCGCCGACGGAGCAGCGTTCCTCATCGGGGCAGGCCTCGGTTGGACGATCTCCGCGGGCGTGACCGAGGTCCTGGAGGTCGGCACGCTGGCCGCCTTGGGCCTCTGGTTGATGGTCGTGGCGGTTGGGACGCGGCGAGTGGCCGATCTCTGGCCGCTGTGGGTCCTGCCGCTTGCGCTGACCATGGACAACCTCGCCTACGGCGTGGCCAGCGACTATTCGGGCTCGCTCCTCGGGCACGCCGTGGAGCAGGCCGCGTCGAGTGCGCTGCTTGCCGTCGCGGGGCTGTACGCGGCCAGCTTGCTCCCACGCCTGGTCCCGGCGCTGGAGCGTCGGGTTGTCGCAGTCCGGTTCGCCGGTGCCGCTTTGCTCCTCGCGACAGGCGGGTTCCTATTGCTCGGTTGATCGTTCGCTAACGTACGCCCACGTATACCCCAAACGGGAGGGGTTCTATGATTTGGAGTAAGCCGGAGATTAAGCTCGCCGACCTTGGTTCCGAGGTGACAAGCGGCCCGACCCGTCCTCAGTGGACCAAGCCCGAGTTCGAGTTCGTCGACCTCTGCTGCGAGGTCACGCTCTACCTGTATCACGAGTAGTGCAACGGTCCGGCGTGGCCTCAGGCGGCTTGCCTGAGGCCGCGTCCTGATCGTCCGTCTCGTGCGCATTCGTATCCTCGGCTCGGCCGCCGGCGGGGGATTCCCGCAGTGGAACTGCCACTGCGAGACCTGCGAGGCGGCACGCGCCGGGGTGAGGGCGCGACCTCGCACACAGTCGTCGCTGGCGATTCGTGGCGGCGAGGGGCCGTGGTTCCTGGTGAATGCCTCGCCGGACGCGCGCGAGCAGCTCGAGGCACTCGCAGCCGGGCAGGCGGACAACGTTCGCGCGCCGCCTGTCGCGGGCGTGCTGCTGACCGATGCCGAGATCGACCATACGGCCGGGCTCCTGCTCCTGCGTGAATCGCAGACGCCGGTGCGCGTCTTCGGCGATCAGGGAGTCGAGGAGGCGCTGAGACGCGGGTATCCGGTGTTGGAGATCTTGGCGCACTACTCCGGAGCCGAGTGGCAGACGCTGGAGCCAGGGCAGTCGAGACCGCTCGAGGGATCGAGCCTCACGGTCGAACCGTTCGAGACAGGCGGCGACGCGCCGCGCTACCTGGACGGGTCGGGGGCGGAGCTTCAGGCAAGTGGGTTCGTCTTCCGCGACAGCGCGAGTGGCGGCGTCGTGACGTACGCCCCCGGCCTGGCCCGACTGGACGACGGCGTGCTCAGCCGGCTCGCCGCAAGCGACGTCGTGCTCGTCGACGGAACCTTCTGGCGCGACGACGAGCTCGCCCGCCTCGGCATCTCGGAGCGCAGTGCGCGCGACATGGGGCACCTGCCGCTCACCGGCCCCGGCGGGACGCTCGAGGCGCTGGCGCAGCTTGAGCGGCCGCGCAAGGTCCTCGTCCACATCAACAACACGAACCCGATCTTGCTCGAGGACTCCCCCGAGCGGGAGGCGGTCCGCGGCGCGGGCGTCGAAGTTGCCTACGATGGCCTCGAGATCGCGCTATGACCGAGACCGCCACGAGACCCACTACCGGCGAGCGCGCGCCGTGGCCGCCCGAGGAGTTCGTAGCCCACCTGCGCGCGCAAGGGACGCGCTACCACAACCTGCACCCCTTCCACAGGCGAATGGACGCGGGAGAGCTCACGCGCGAGGAGCTGCAGCGCTGGGTTGCGAACCGCTTCTACTACCAGAAGTGCATCCCCTTGAAGGACGCGGCGATCCTCGCGAACTGCCCCGAGGTCGAGGTCCGGCGGGAGTGGATAGGGCGCATCATCGACCACGACGGCAAGACCGACAGAACGGGCGGCATCGAGTCGTGGCTGCGGCTCGGCGAGGCGCTCGGCGTCTCGCGGGAAGAACTGGTATCGGAGCGGCGCGTGCTACCCGGGGTGCGCTACGCGGTCGACGCCTACGTGAACTTCGCGCGCCAGAAGCCGTGGATCGAGGCGGTCGCGTCGTCGCTCACCGAGCTCTTCGGTCCGGCCGCGATCCGCGTGCGGCTCGAGGCGCTCGAGCGTCACTACGAGTGGATCGACCCCGCCGGGCTCGACTACTTCCGCACCCGGCTCGTGCAGGCGCCACGCGACGCGCAGTACGCGCTCGACCTCACCGTCGAGCATTGCCGAACGCGGGAGCAGCAAGAGGCTGCCGTCGCGGCGCTCCGCTTCAAGACCGAGATGCTGTGGGCGCAGCTCGAGGCGATCGAGCGCGGCGACACGCAGCCGCCGGGGCCGGAAGCTTGACTCGCCCCCGGCTCGTCACCGGCGCGCGGCTGCAGTACGACGATGTGCGCGAGGAGCACGTGCTGTTGGTGCCGGAGGGCGCCGTGCGGCTCAACCCAACCGCGGCGGCGGTGCTCGAGCTGTGCGACGGAGAGCGCTCCGTCGACGAGATCGTCAGCGCCCTCTCGACGCGCTACGAGGGCGCCGATCTGCGCGACGACGTCCAGGGGCTGGTCGACGGCCTGACCCAGAGAGGACTTGTGGTCGATGGAGCAGCCTAGGCCCGCCACGCTGATCGCCGAGCTCTCCTACCAGTGCCCGCTGCACTGTCCGTACTGCTCGAACCCGCTCGAGATCGGACATGAGAAGTACCGCATGGAACTGGACACCGAGCACTGGACCCGCACCTTCCGAGAGGCCCGCGCGCTCGGCGTCCTGCAGCTCGCCCTCACGGGGGGCGAGCCGATGCTGCGCCGCGATCTGGTCGAGCTCTGCGCGGGCGCGCGCGACGCCGGCCTCTACTCGTCGCTGATCACCGCCGGTGTGCACTTCACGCGCGAGCGCGCGGAGGCGCTGAAGGCGGCCGGGCTCGACCACGTGCAGATCTCGATCCAGAGCCCGGACCCGGAGGACAACGATCGCATCGCCGGCAACAGGTCGTTCGAGAAGAAGATCGCGGCGGCGCGCGCCGTGAAGGAGCTCGACTTCCCGCTGACGATCAACTGCGTCCTGCACCGGCAGAACCTCGACCGGATCGAGGAGCTGCTCGATCTCGCGCTCGACCTCGGGGCGCAGCGTCTCGAGCTTGCGAACACCCAGTACTACGGGTGGGCGGTGCCGAACCAGGATGCGCTCATGCCGTCCTGGGAGCAGCTCCAGCGGGCGGAGGAGGCAGTCCAGCGCTTCCGCGAGCGAGTTGGCCCGAGCGTCGACGTCCTCTGGGTGCTCCCCGACTTCTACGAGGACCTGCCCAAGCCGTGCATGGGCGGGTGGGGGCGAACGGCGATAGTGGTCGCTCCGAACGGCGACGTGTTGCCCTGCCAGGCGGCGTCGACGATCCCGGGGCTCGAGTTCGCCAATGTCCGCGAGCATCCGCTCGAGTGGATCTGGAGCGAGTCCGACGCGTTCACGCGCTTCCGGGGGACGGACTGGATGCAGGAGCCATGCCGGACGTGCCCGCTCGGACGGCAGGAGGTGGACTTCGGCGGATGCCGCTGCCAGGCGCTGCGGCTCACGGGCGACGCCGCCGCCACGGACCCGGTTTGCCGGTTCTCGCCGCATCACGACCGCGTGGTCGCGGCACGCGAGTCGGCGCAAACGGACGAGTTCGTCTATCGCGCGATCAAGCGGCCGGTGCGCGCCTGACGGCTCGCTCCGCCGCCGTGTGCGGCTCGATGAGCCCGACGGCCACCAGCCGATGGTGACACGCATCCGCGATGTGCTCGCGAGTCTCTTCCGGGAGGGCATCGCCCCAGGCCGCGGCGGCCTCGATCGGCGCGCGCGAGCAGATCGTCGAGGAGCTCTCGGGAGGGCTGGGCCTCGATCAGGCAGCGCAGGCCGAAGCCGATGTGCCAGCGCTCGTCGAGCTCGACGCGCTCGACGCCCTCGCGCACCCCCGGCAGGGCGCCGTCGGCCAAGTCGTTGCGCAGCACGTGATGCGCGGCGTCGAAGATGATCCCCTCGAGCACCATGTGGTAGAGGGCGACTCCCTCGCCCAGCCCGGCGCGGCCCGCCGCGAGCTCGGCGGCCATCGCGGGCAGCTGCACCTCGAAGAGCTCGAGCACCCCCGCCGGGACGTGGGCCCGGGCCGCTTCGCGCCGCTCGGCGGGGGTTGCTCCGGGCAGCCCGAGCACCTCGGCGGCGATCCGGTCGAAGAACAGCGCATGGCGGTCCTCGTCGCGGCGCTGCAGGAAGAAGACCCAGGCCACCAGGCTCTCCTGTGAGGCCAGGGTCGACTCCCTGGCCACGTCGGCGAATGGCGTGATGTGCTCGGAGACCGCGTCCTCGGCCACGCGGAAGCCGGCGAGAATCGTCGTGAGGCGGCGGCGACGCTCAGCCGGGAGCTCCGGCCACGCGCGCGCGTCCTCGGTGAGGTCGATGGCCGCCGGATCCCACTGCAGGCGGGCCACGACCTGGGAGAAGAACTTGGGCCAGAAGCTGCGTCTTGGGAGGATGAAGTGCCCGCCCCACGTACGCTCCCAGAACTGCTCGTCAGCCATAGGCCGAAAGGGTATCCAGCCGCCGCCCGGGTACAGCCACTCGTGCGATGGCCTCATGGCCCGCCGTATATGGTTCGCCGCGCCCATGATCGAGCGAAATGCGCTGCTCGGCGCGGACGTGCAGGCGCGTCGGCCCTCCACCCAGGTGAGCCTCTCGCGCGTGGGCGTGACTGGCGTCGAGAAGGTCGTCCGAGTTCGTTCGAATGGGGCCGAGCAGTTGTTCTATGCGGAGCTCGAGTGCTTCGTCGATCTGGGGCCTCAGCAGAAGGGCGCGCACATGTCGCGCTTCGAGGAGATCGTGAATGAGGCGATCGACGAGGTGATCCTTGGCGAGGCCGCCTTCAAGGCGGAGACGCTCGCGGCGCACATCGCCGAGCGCGTACGCGACCGCCAGGAGGGTCGCCGCGCCGAGGTCACGATCGCGGCCCGCTACCCCGAGTACAAGCGAGCCCCCGCGTCCGGCCTGCCGACCCAGGAGATCTACACGCTGTTCGGCTCGGCGGTGGCCTCCGCGCGCGGCACGCGGCGGCTGGTGGGCGTGGAGGCCCAGGGCATGACCGCCTGCCCCTGCGCTCAGGAGATCGTGATGGAGCGCTCGCAGGAGCGGCTGCGCGAGGATGGTTTCACCGACGACGAGATCGCCCGCGTGTTCGAGGCGGTGCCGGTCGCCACCCACAACCAGCGTGGCATCGGCACGCTGCACATCGGCTGCCCCGAGGGGTGCGAAGAGGAGCTCGACGCCGAGGCCCTCTTGCAGATCGTCGAGTCGGCGATGAGCTCTGAGATCTACGAGCTGATGAAGCGCTCGGACGAGGTCGAGGTCGTGGAGAAGGCGCATCTCCAGCCCCGCTTCGTCGAGGACTGCGTGCGGGAGATGCTCCGCATGGCCATCGAGCGCTTCGGCCATCTCGATGAGAACGCGTTCGTGTCCGCGCGCCAGGAGAATCTCGAGACGATCCACAAGCACAACGTGGTGGCCGAGCGCCACGGCCTGCTCGGCGAGCTGCGCCGCGAAGTCAACCTCGGCGAGCGCGTGCGCCACCACGTGACGAAGCGCGAGTGGCTCGAGGATGTCCCCGGGCCGGAGAAGCCCTAGCGCGAGCGGAGCGCGGCCCGCGCGGGCTACGCGCGCTCGGTCGCGGCGTACCAGCGCGGCCGCCCGGGCTACCCGCCCGCCGCGGTCGACTTCCTGGCCGCGAGGCTCCGCCTCGGCCCGGGCCGCACGGTGGTCGACCTGGCCGCCGGGACCGGGAAGCTCACGCGTCCTCTGCTGGCCACCGGGGCCGAGGTGGTCGCGGTGGAGCCGGTGGCTGAGATGCGGGCCGTGCTGGCGGCGGGCGCGCGGGCGCTGGATGGGACGGCAGAGGCGATGCCGCTGCCGACCGAGAGCGCCGACGCGGTCGTCGTCGCGCAAGCCTTCCACTGGTTCGATGGTGACGCGGCCCTGGCCGAGATCCACCGCGTGCTGCGCCCCGGCGGCGCGCTCGCCCTGGTCTGGAACCGCCGGCGGATGGACGAGCCGCTGAACCAGGCGATCGAGGATCTGATCGCCCCGTACCGCGGCCGCCCATCCGCATTCCACACGGGCGCCTGGCGCGCCGCCTTCGAGCGCACCAAGCTGTTCGGGCCGTTCGAGGGGCGCGTATTTCCCAACGAGCAATCCCTGGACGCCGACGGACTGGTCGACCGCATCGCATCGGTCAGCTTCATCGCCGCGCTCGACGAGAAGGAGCGGACGAAGGTGCTCCGGGCCGTGCGTGCCCTCCCCGGAGCTGCCGGCGTGACCATTCACCACGACACCGAGGTGCAGGTGGCGGACCGGCTGGGGTAGCGGTCCGGCCCCTACCGCCAGGACAAGCGCGCCGAGGAGGCGGACGCCATCGACGACCTGCGCGCGCTCATCGCCACCAGGGCGTAATGCCGGATCTGCTCTACGGCACCTGGGGGCCAAGTCCGAGAAAAGTTTGCCTCCGAAGGCTGAAGGCGCATCATTACCATTAGGCACATGTGCCTCGACAGTACCTGCAGCGGATCTGGTCGGAGCCGATTCAGCCCCCGGTGGTCCTGCCCGCTCAGCCGTCCCAACCGGAGCCGCTTCCGGAGCCCCTCAAGCCGGAGCACCTACCCGAGCCGGAGCCTCGCAAGCCGGAGCACCTACCCAAGCCGGAGCCCGCGGCACCGTCG
>CAVWSN010000022.1:0-31096 GCA_963757815.1 uncultured Thermoleophilaceae bacterium
TCGCAATTGGCCGCCTTCCTCTCACGCCATCCCCTCGGCTAGCGTCCCGCCGGTGTCCTTATGGCTGGCCCGGCACGGCGAGACGGCGGAGAACGCCGAGGGGCGGATCCTGGGGCGGCGCGATCCTCCGCTGAGCCCGGCCGGGGTCGCACAGGCCGAGGGGCTCGCCGGCCGCCTGCGGGACGTCGGGATCGTGGCGGTATGGGCCTCGCCGCTGCGGCGCGCCCGTGAAACAGCAGAGGTCGTGGCGCGGGTCTTGGGTGTCGAACCGGTCGTGCTCGGTGAGCTGGTGGAATCCGATCGCGGCGACTGGGAGGGCCGGCGGATCGCGGAACTGGCCGACGAGAGTCCCGACCTGCACGCAGCCTTCATTGCAGGCGACCCCTCGTTTCGCTTCCCGGGCGGGGAGTCGCTGGCCGAGCAGCGCGCACGTACCCGGTCGGCGCTCGCGGTGGTCAGAGCCGGGCCGTTACCGGCGCTCGTGGTCGCGCACGCCGGCACGATCCGCGCGGCGCTGGCGGACTCCGGGGCGTCAGTGCCCGCGGAGTCCGCGCTGGCGCACGGCGCGGTGCTGGAGCTCCCGCTCTAGAAAACCCGAGCTGCGATCTCGGCCGGCGCCTCGAGGAGCTCCTTGAGCTCGTCGTCGAGCTTGACGAGGGTCACCGAGGCTCCCGCCATGTCGAGCGACGTGCAGTACTCGCCCACGTAGGAGCGGCCCACGTTGATGCCGCGCTCCTGCAGCTGGTCGTGTGCGCGCCCGTACAGGATGTAGAGCTCCGAGATCGGCGTCCCGCCGAGCCCGTTGATCATCAGCGCGACCTCGTCGCCCGACTCGTAGGGCAGGTCCGTGACGACGGCCTCGAGCATCTCGTCGATGATCGCGTTGGCATTCGTGAGCTTCTCGCGCCGCCGCCCCGGCTCGCCGTGGATGCCGACGCCCATCTCGATCTCGTCGTCACCCAGCTCGAACAGCGGGGAGCCCTTCGCGGGAGGCGTGCAGGACGTGAGCGCCATGCCCATCGAGCGCGTGACCGAGTTGACCCGATCTCCGAGGGCGACGAGCGATTGCAGATCGGCGCCCCGGTCCGAGGCGGCACCGAGTGCCTTGATCACGAAGAAGTTGCCGGCCACGCCACGACGCCCGACCGTGTAGGTGGAGTCCTTGACCGCCACGTCGTCATCGACGATGACCGTGCCGACCTCGATGTCCTCGGCCTCGGCGAGCTCCCGGCCCATGTCGAAGGCCATCCTGTCGCCGGTGTAGTTGTTGATGATGTGCAGAACGCCCTTGGGGCTGTTGAGGAGCTTGCTGGTCTCGTAGACGTAGTCCGAAGGCGGAGCCGAGAAGACGTCGCCTGGGCACGCCGCATCGAGCATCCCGGGACCGACCGCCATCACGTGGGCAGGCTCGTGTCCGGAGCCGGAGCCCTGGACGATCGAGACCTTGTCGTCAAATGGAGCGTCCGCCCGCATGATCAGGTTGTACTCGGGGACGTAGCGCAGCTTGCCCGGATTCGCGGCCTCGATTCCCTTGAGCATCTCGGGAACGAACTGCTGCGGATCGTTGACGAACTTCTTCATGTAACTCCTCCTCCTGCCCGGTCGCCCGGGCCTAGACGGTGGTGGGACGCCACGCCGCGCTGACGCGCTCGAAGAGCACCGCGATCGCGATGGCGCCGGCGTCGACCGACTCCCTGCTGCGCTCGCCCGAGTACGCGGCCCGGCCGCGCTTGGCGAGCATTCCCTTGGTTGCCTCGGCGGTCTCACGCGCGGTCTCCGCGGCCGCCGCCAGGGCGTCCGAGGCGCTCGCGCCTCCCGCGAACTCCTGCTCCAGACGATCGGTTGCGGGGATCAGGGCGTCGAGCAGGGTCTTGTCGCCGAGATCCGAATCACCGCGCTGCTTGATCCCCTCGATCGCGGCGCGAAGGGCAGCGACCGCGTCGTCCGCCGACGGGTCCGGGCTGTCCTTGAGCGCCGTGCCCGCCCGCAGGAACGCGGTGCCCCAGATCGGCCCAGACGCCCCGCCGACACGACTCGACAGCACGAGCGCCGTCTTCTTGAGCAGGCCCGAGACGTCGTCGTACTCCATCGTGTCCCAGTCCTCGACCACCTTGCCGAAGCCCCGGGCCAGGGAGTAGCCGAAGTCTCCGTCGCCGACCACGGCATCGAGGTCGCAGAAGTACCTCTCGTTCTCCAGGGCCGTGTCGGCGATGGTCCGCACCAGCTGCTCGGCGTCGCGGAGGGCGGCGTCGCTCATGTGACCTCCTGTGGGCGAGGGACCTCCAGGCACGCCTGAAGGTCGTCCAATGTGATGTACGGCCCGGGCTCGGCCGGGCCGCGATTGGCGAGGACCTGAGCCGGCTCGCCCGGGTCGCCGAGGCTCGAGACCACGAGCACGGCCTCCGTGAAGTCCTCGCCACCCGTATAGCTGC
Organism: uncultured Thermoleophilaceae bacterium; assembly: GCA_963757815.1. GTDB lineage: Bacteria > Actinomycetota > Thermoleophilia > Solirubrobacterales > Thermoleophilaceae > JACVRW01. The sequence goes on from CAVWSN010000022.1 coordinate 2,433, forward strand.
TGACGGTGACCACGCAGCGCAGGTCCGCGCCTACCGCCGCTCGAAGCCCGTTGCGGGAATCCTCGACGACCAGCGTCTGGTCGGGGTCCGCCCCGGTGCGCTCCAGCGCCAGCAGGTAGATGCCGGGATCCGGCTTCTTCGCCGGCACGGCGTCGCCTGCCAGCACGCTGAAGTGGGCCGCCTTCTCCTCCCCGACGGCGTGCTCGAGGGTTGCGCGCACCGACTCCTCCGCCGAGGTGGAGGCGACCGCGAGTATCCAGCCGGCCGCGAGCGCCTCGTCGACGATGCGGGCCACGCCCGGACGGGCGGGTATCTCGCCCGCCTGCACGCGGGCCTTGTAGGCGGCGGTCTTCGTGCGGTGCCACCGCGCGATGAGCTCGCGCTGGCCCTCAGGGTCCGCCGGCAGTCCGTTCTCCCGTACGAACTCGTCCGTCAGAAGCGAGGCCATGCGCTCCTTGCCGCCGCCGATCAGGAGCTTCTCGGCGTATTCCGAGTCCGACCAGCGGATCGGCAGGCCCTCCTGCGCGAAGGTCTCGTTGAAGGCCGGGAGATGCCCGTAGCGCTCGGTGTCCCCCAGCACGCCGTCGCAGTCGAAGAACAACGCCGGCATCAGCGGCTTACGGCGGTGCGCGCCTTGCCCACCGAGCCGAAGATCCGCATGTGCTCGATGGCCATGGCCCGCACCGCATCGCTCGCGCTCTTCAGCAGGGAGGGGGGATCGTGCTTGCCGGGATTGGACTCCAGGTATTCGCGAAAGGAGTCGACGAACGCGATCTTCAGCGCGGTCGAGATGTTCACCTTGGCGCAGCCGCGGGCGATGAGGTCCTGGAACTGCTCGGCGGAAAGGCCTGTCCCGCCGTGCAGCACCATCGGAATGGGACGCCGCTCGACCATCTCGGTCACCCGCTCGGGCGTGAGCTTGGGGCTTGACGCATAGAGCCCATGCGCCGTCCCGATTGCGGGAGCGAAGGCGTAGACCCCGGTGTCCTCGATGAACTTCAGCGACACATCGACCGGGTGCACCTCGCCCGCCTCGTCGGAGCCCACGTCGTCCTCCACGCCCCTGACGCTCTCGATCTCTCCCTCGACATCCGCCCCGTGCCCGCGCGCCTCCTCCACGACCTCGGCCGTCTGGCGAGTGTTCTCCTCGATGTCCAGATGCGACCCGTCGAACAGGACCGAGTTCCAGCCCGTCTTGAGGCAGGTGGTCGCCCATTCGCGCTCGGGGCAGTGGTCGAGGTGCAGGGTGATCGGCACGGGCGCGTCCTCGGCCATTGCGCGGAACATCTCGTAGAGCACCTTGGCCCCGATGGACTTCACCGTCTTGACGGACGTCTGGACGATCAGGGGGGAGTCGAGCTCGGTGGCCGCGTCGATCACCGCCCGCAGACTCACGTCGTCGACCACGTTGAAGGCCGCGACCCCGTACCGCTCTTCGAAGGCGGGATCGAGAATCTCTTTTAGGGAGACGACGGGCATGACCAGTGCGAGGGCGCGAGCCTATCCGATCAGACGATCTTCCCGGGATTGAGGTCGGCTCCCGGATCCATTCCGTCGAAAAGCGCCCGGACCATCGCACCCTCCGGTATCGGCCTGGTAACCATATGACCCGCGTGGACCGCCATATCTCCCGCCCACCCGTTTCAGCACATCCCGTCTCAGAGTTGCTCCATGCGCGAGCTGCGAGCGGCTCGCAGCCGGGCGAGCGCCGCGATCCCCATCGCGTCGCTCTCGTGGTCGAGGGCGGCGGCATGCGTGGAGTCGTCTCGGCCGGGATGACCGCCGCGCTCGAGCGCCTTGGCCTGACCCGCTGCTTCGACTTCGTGGTGGGCGCCTCGGCCGGTGCGTTCAACGCTGCCGCGTTCATCGCCGGCGTGGCGCGCCACGGCGCCGCCGCGTACTCCGGCCCGCTCGCCTCGCGTGCCTTCGTCAACCCGGCACGGGTGCTGCGTGGGCGGCCGGTGATCGACGTCGACTACGCGCTCAACTACACGACACCCGATCTCGACGACGCTCGTCACGAGCGCGTGCTCCACAGCGCGATCGCCCTGCACTGCGTCGCGGTCAGCGTCGATACCGCTCAACCCGTGGTCCTCTCCGGCATGCGCACGCGGCGCGAGCTGTGGGACGCGCTGATGGCGTCGAGCCGCGCGCCCGGGGCCGGCGGTCCGCCGGTCGAGATCGCCGGCCGGCGTTACATCGACGGGGGCCTGGGCGCGGCGATTCCGGTCGCCGAAGCGCTGGCGGACGGGGCCACCCACGTGCTCGTGCTGCAGACGCGGCCACACGGCGTGCCGCGTAAGGGCGTGTCTCGGATCGCGGACCGCCTCATCGAACGTCAGCTGCGCAGGCTCAACCCCGCGCTGGTCACCCTCTACCGCGAGCGACTGGATTGGTACGAGCGCGTGGTGGACGACATCGCCCGGCGTTCGACACAGCCCGAGAGCGGCCCTCCGTACGTGCTCGGGCTGCGTCCCCCGGCCGGGTCGCCGGTGGTCCGCCAGCTCGAGCGCCGCGCGGCCGTTCTCGCAGCCGCGGCCGCCGACGCGGAACGACTCGTCGGGCCGGCTCTGCACCTGAACACCGGCCTCCGGCCGGCCGTGGCCGGCTGAGTCTCGTCCCGGCTCAGAGCTCCAGCAACGCCGAGACCCGCTCGGTGTCGGTCTCGGCCACGTTCACGAGCACCAGCACCCTCCCGCTGTGGAGCGCTTCCACGTCGCGCTTGGCGGTGGCCTCGTCGAGGCCCGCGTCCTCGAGCAGTCGTGTGATGCGCCGGTGGCCCAGGACGTGCATCCGCTCCACGCCCTCCGGATAGGTCGTCACCACGTCGCTGTCGGTGTCGGCGAAGCTCCCGCCACGGTGCTGCCCGCGGCTGGCAAAGTCGCCCGTCGCGGTTCCCTCTGGCACCGGATCGCCGGCGAACTCCCCCACTGGGGCGCCGGGCTCAGTCGTGCCGCCGAACTGGCCGACCGGCTCCTGGTGGGCGTCCATGGAGCGCGACCCCGAGATCACCAGGACGTCCTCACCGGGGATGCCGGCCTCGAGCGCGGCCTCGACGGCCATCAGAGCCTCGGCGTGGGCGTCGTACGAACGACAGACAGCGGCCACCGCTCCTCCTTCGTCGGGAATCTCGACGATACCGTCTCCGGAGGGGCGCTGGGCGTTACTCGCGCTCGGGCCTGTCCTTCTCCTCGATGCCCTCGCTGAAGCGGCGCTCGACCTTGTCCTCGAAGGAGCCGGGGTCCTCAACGCCCTCGCTGAAGCGGCGCTCCTCGCCCGGCTCGCCCTGGCGCAGACCGCGGGCGAAGTCGGGGTCGAGGTTCTCTTCGGGCGGATCGGGCTTCTGCTCGTGCCCCCTCTCGAAGCTGTCCTTCTGCTCGGGCTTTGCGGGATGACGCTCGTCGTCCATGGTGTTCTGGTACCCGGCGGCGCGCGGCCTATTCCGGACGGTTTTCGCACGAGGCCCTGCCCGACAGCCCACTCGATCGTGCGCGCGAACGTCTCCGCCACCGGCGTGTAACGCAGGCCGAGCTCCCGCTCCGCGCGGGAACCGTCATAGCGGTGGCCGTGCAGGAGCGTTCGGACCATCTCGCCGCACACCGGCGGGGGCTTGCCGCCCACCCGGAAGGCGGCCCCGACCAGCCCTCCGGCCAGTCTGGCCGCCCACGGGGGCAGGAAGCGCACCCTGTGGCGGACCCCCGACAGCTCGCGGACGATCTCGAGGGTCTCCCTCGAGCTCATCGTCGTCCCGTTCAGCACGTAGCGCTCTCCCGGAGTGCCGCGTTCCGCGCCCAGCAGGTGACCTTCCACGCAGTCGGCGATGTCGACGATGCTGATGGTCGTGTCCACGAACGCCCTCAGGCGCCCGTTCAGGTAGGCGATCATGATCCGGCCGGTCCCGCCGCTGCGGCCGGGACCCTGGACCGAGGAGGGGTTGATGGACACGAGCTCGACCCCTGCGCGCCGGGCGGCCGCGAAGGCGGCGACCTCACCCTCATGCTTCGTGCGCTCGTACACCGACAGGTAGCTGCCGCGATGCGGGGACGACTCGTCGCCCACCGTGCCGGCAGCTTCGCCTAGCGTCGCGGCCGAAGACGTGAGCACGACCCTCGGCACGCCGGCACGGGCGGCGGCGCGCACGGCAGCCTCGGCGCCGCGCACGTTCACGTGGAACAGCCTTGCGGGATCGGCCGGGCACAGGGTGTTGACCCCCGCGACGTGATAGACGAGCGCGCAGTCCGCCATGCCCGCCGCAAGCGCGTCCTCGTCGAGCGTGTCGCCGCGCACCACCCGGGCGCCGCGGGCGGCGAGGGCGCGCTCGCCTCGTCGGAGCGCGCCAACGCGACCAGCTCGTTCCCGGCCTCTACGAGTCTCGTCGCGAGCGCGCCACCGATCAGGCCGCTGCCCCCCGTCAGGAAGACCCGCGTCACGCGCTGCGGTCCTCGTGCCCGATGCTCGGGAGCACGCGCACGAGGTAATCGACCGCCGACGCCACGGTGACGGCGGCAGCGGCCAGCATGACCCACTCGTCGAGGTAGAGGCCGCCGACGGGGTCGCCGGGCCGGAGGATGGCGAGCGCGATGGCGAGGAACTGGATGCTCGTCTTCAGCTTTCCGAGCATCGAGGGCGCCATGACCTCGCCCTCCGAGGCCACGACTCCGCGCAGGCCCATCACGAGCAGCTCGCGGCCGATGATCACGGCCACGATCCAGGTCGACGCCCGGCCGGCGTCGAGCAGCGCGATCAGCACCCCCGAAACGAGCAGCTTGTCCGCCGTCGTGTCGAGGAACGAGCCGAGCTTGCTGGTGACGCCCCAGCGGCGGGCGAGCCTCCCGTCCACCCAGTCGGTGGCGGCCGCCACGCAGAACAGCGCCGCCGCGGCGAGCTCGGCCGAGTTCCCCTCGCCGTAGAGCACCAGCCACATCACGACCGGGGTGAGGAAGATTCGGGTGGCCGTGCCCACAGCGATAAAGCGGGCAGAGCGCATCCTGCTCCCGATCACACTGAGCGTGGCCATGACGAGCGGGCGGACTCTACCGCGCGGGGTACCGGCCGGCCCGACCCTGCTCGTCGCCGGGGGAGTGCGCGGCGCGCGGCGGCTGCCGCGCTCTCCGAGTCGCTCTCGCGCAGCGCGGCCTTGACGGCCGGGATCCTGCTCGCGGCCATGCTGAGCTCACTCACGCCGAGCCCGGCCAGCAGGACCGCGGCGTCGGGCTCGCCGGCCAGCTCGCCGCACACGCCCACCCAGCGCCCATGCGCCTCGGCGGCTTCGACCACGTCGGCTATGAGGCCGAGCAATCGGGGTCAGGGCCTCGTCCAGAAGGCCGGCGAGCGCCGCGTTGCCACGTTCCGCGGCCATCGTGTACTGGCCCAGGTCGTTCGTCCCGACCGAGAAGAAGTCGACCTCTGGAGCGAACTGCGCCGCCTGCAGGGCCAGCGCCGGGACCTCGACCATGACGCCGACCTCGAGCTCCGCATCGCTGCCGAGCGCGGAGCGCGCCTCCTCGACCAGCGCCCGCGCGGCCCGCAGCTCGTCCAGGGTCGCGACCATCGGGAACATGACCTTCAGTGGGTGCTCCTCTGCCGCGCGCAGGATGGCGCGCAGCTGCGTCTCCAGCAGCTCCGGCTCGGCCAGCGAGAGCCTGATGCCCCGGCGCCCGAGGAAGGGGTTGTCCTCCGGCTCCTGGCGCAGGAAGGGCAGGGGCTTGTCCGCGCCGGCGTCCAGCGTGCGCACGACCATGGGGCGGCCCTCGAGCGCGCGGGCGATCTCGGTCAGCACGGCGAGCTGCTCGTCCTCGGTCGGGGGTGTCGCACGATCCAGGAACAGGAACTCGGTCCGCAGCAGGCCGACGCCCTCGGCGCCCTGCTCCACCGCGCGCGCGGCCTCGGGCACGCTGCCGATGTTCGCGAAGACCTCCACCCGTGCGGCCGTCGCCGAGGGCGCCCGGCTCCGCCGCGACGCGCGAGCAGCGCCTGCCGCTCCGCCTCGGCGGCCTCCTGGCTCGCGCGCCGGGCGGCGACCGTCTCCTCGCCGGGGTCCACATCGACCAGGCCCGCCTCCCCGTCGAGCACGAGCATCGTGGCCTCCGGGATCTCGAGCAGCTGCCGCACCCAGGCCGACGACCGCCGGGATCCCGAGCGCGCGCGCGAGGATCGCCGCGTGCGCCGTGGCTCCGCCGCGAGCCGTGGCAATCGCCCAGGCGTTGCCGGGATCGAGGCCCGCGGCCTCGCCCGGCGTGAGCTCGTCCGCCACCACGATCCCGGGGCCATCGAGCGCCGCCCCCGCGGGCTTGCAGCCGAGCTGTGTTAGCACCCGCCCGGCCACGTCCTCCACATCGACCGCCCGCTCGCGCAGGTAGGGATCGTCGAGGGCCCTGAACGCCGCGGCCGCCTCCGCGCTCGCGGCCTGCCATGCGCGCGCGGCGCTCATCCCCTCCTCGATCCGCCGCTGCGCCGGCGCCGACGATGGCGGCATCGTCCAGAAGCAGGGCATGCGCGCTGAAGATGTCCCCCGCCGCGGCGCCGCCGCGGGCCACGACCTCGTCACGCGTCGCCTCGATTTCCTCGCGCGCCGCGGCGAGGGCTTCGTCGAGCCGCGCACGCTCCTCGGCGGGCGCCCCCGCCGGGTCGCCCTCGACGATCAGCTCCCGTGCGCGCAGGCGCCGTGCGGGCCCGATCGCGATGCCGGGGGAGGCGGCTACGCCGCGGAGCCGGGTGCCGGGAGCGGGAGGCCCGCCGGCCTCGCTCTGCGCGGCCGGCTCGGCCTGCGTCGCCTCGGGAGCGATCGGCTCGTCTTCCGGCGCGTCGCCGAAGTTCTCCGCCGCGAGCGCGCGCAGCGCGTCGAGCGCCTCGGCGGCCTGGTCTCCGCGCGCGCGCACCAGGATCTCATCGCCCTCGGCGACGGCGAGGGTGGCGAGGCCGGTGAGGCTGCGTCCATCCGCCGGGCCGCGGTCGCGCGTGACGTTGGAGACCTCGACCCGCGCGTCGAGCCCACCGAGCGCGCCGACGAAGCGCGCCGCGGGCCGCGCATGCAGTCCGAGCCGGTTGTCCACCCGGAGGCGCAGCTCCTCGGTCGGGCCATCCTCGTCCTCATCCTCGGGTCGGAGCGCTTCCTCGCTGCCGGGCGCCTCCACCTCCAGCTGCTCGGACTTCATGCGCAGCGCGCCTCGTGCCTCGCGCGCCACCTCGTCGAGCGAGGCGCCCGCCCCGGCCAGCGCCGCCGCCGCCACCGCGCCCTCCACGAGCGGCGCCTCCGACAGCCGGATCTCTCCATCGCCCGGCTCCACCATCTCCGCGGCCATCTCGGCGCTCATCAGCGCGCTGCCCAGGTCCATGAGGATCAGCACGCCGTCGGGGGAGCGGACCCGCTCCACTGCCTGGCGCACACGCTCGGCGTCCGTGCCGATCTCGCCGCTCTCCATCCCGCCGGCCGCCTCGATTGCCACCTCTCCGCCGCCCATCTCCCGGGCCAGCTCCATGACGCCCTCTGCCAGCGCCGCGCTGTGGGAGACGATTACCAGCCCTACCACGGAACGCTCAGGCCCGACGCGCGGTGGAGCATCTCGACCGGGTGGACCGAGCGCACGCCGGTGGCCTGCTCGATATGCCAGCGACAGGTCTCCGAGTCGCACACCGTTCGCTCGGGCGCGGCCTCGGCGATCTCGGCAAACAGCCCGGCGCCCACCTTCATCGCGATGTCGTACTTCTCCCGCTTGTGGCCGTAGGTGCCGGCGACGCCGCAGCAGTTCGCGCTCGTCTCGATCGTCCGCAGCTGCGGGATCAGGGCCAGCAGGTCGAGCGCCGGCTTGCCGATGCCGTGGCCCTGCTGCTGGCAGGGCGCGTGGTAGGTCACGGTCTCGGGCAGCGCCTGGAAGTCGGTGTTCAGCTCGCCCCGCTCGTGCATCGCCAGCAGGTACTCGCAGATGTCGAAGATGCGTTCGGACACGGCCTGCAGGTCCGGGTCGCCCGCCATGCCCAGGATCTCGAGCGCCTCCCTTTTCAGCATCAGGCTGCAGCTGGTGGACGTCGCGACGATGTCGACGCCGTCGCGGGCAAAAGGCGCGAGCCTGGACGCCAGCCGGCGGACGTAGCCGCGGGCGTCGTCGAACATGCCGTTGGACTGCAGCGGCAGTCCGCAGCAGTCCTGTTTGGGCACCTCCACCGCGAGCCCGTTGTGCTCGAGCAGCGCGACCGTCATCGCGCCGAGGCCGGGCTCGTAGTAGTTCGTTCCGCAGCCGTGGAAGAAGGCGACTCGGCGCTCCGCGGCCGGCGGGGCGGGGCGGCGGCGCGCCCAGCGCTGGAAGGTGCGTCCGGCGAAGCGCGGCAGCGCCGCGCTGTGGTGGATGCCGACCGCCTTCTCCGCCACCAGTCGCAGCAGCGGGTTGGCGAGGGTCCAGTTGGCGAGCGGGGCAACGGGCGTGCCGAGCCTGCCCGCGAGGGTCGGGCGGGCCAGGATCCGGTCACGCAGCCTGACCCCCTGCGTGGCCTTCAGCTCGGCGCGGGCCTGAGTGTTGATCTCGGCGATGTGTACACCCTGCGGGCACACCTGGGTGCAGATGCCGCAGCCCGAGCAGTAGTCGAGCGACGCGTCCGGCGAGGGCTCGTCGTCGACGCGGAAGCGCTCGGCCTGCGGGCCTACGTACTTGGGCCCGGGAAACAGCGGCGTGACGTTCGAGACCGGGCAGTAGGTCTCGCAGATCGTGCACTTGACGCAGTGGTCGAGCGACGCGCGCATCAGGTCGCCGAGCACGTCGGTGGAGTCGTGGGCGGCCATCGGATCAGCGCCCCACGGCCTCTGCCTCGGACTCCGCGGCCGCTGACGCCGCGAGGATGAGGTCCGCGGCGCGGAACCCGGTAGACAGGCTCACCCCGTCACCGCTCTTCTCCCGCCACGGCTCCGCACCGGCCAGGCTCGCTCCCGCGACGAGGACGTTCTCGTAGAGCCGCTCGCCGGCGGCGTCGACCGGGCGCATCTCCCGGTCCACCGCCACGCCCGCGCGGGCGATCGGATGATCGTCGAAGTAGCCGGGGCGGAAGCGCTCCTCTCCGGGGTCCGGCATCTGGCTCACGGGTAGCCCGAGCGCCGCCTCGCGCGCTCGCCAGCGCGAGTCGAGCTCGAGCCCGCCGGCCGCGAACCCTCCCGTGGCGAGCACGACCCAGTCCGCTCCGCGGCGCACCTCGCGCAACCCGACGCGCGTGCGAAGCGCACTGACGCGCCCACCCTCGTGCTCGGCTCCGGTGACCACCGTGTTGAGGATCACCCTCCCTCCCGCCCGCTTCAGCGTTTCGTGCAGGCTCTTGTGGACCCGCATGCCCGGGACGGAGGGCGGCAGGGTGGGAATTTCGAACACGGTGCGGCCGAGCCGATGCTCGAGCTCGGACCACGCCCCGTGCGGATCGGAGATGCCGAGCACGGCCGGGAATGCGACGCGTTCTTCCGCCCCCAGCCGGCCGACCACCTGGCCGGTCACCTCGCCCCTGAAGGCGGGGTCGTCGAACGCGCGTGCAAGGCCGAGCGCGTTGACGTCGGCCCGCCCCTCGGGCGAGAGGTCGAGCTCAAAGCCGCGCGCCCGCACCCCGGAGCGCGTGAGCATGTCGGCGGCGAGCGTGGGGTGGAAGTCCTTGAGCGCCCGGAAGCCGATGATGCAGATGGCCGGGTCATGGCCGAGGTTGCCGCCCGCCATCGTCGCCGGGACCACGGCGGACGGCCGAGGGACGCCCACCGCGGTCGGGAGGAGGATGTTCTCGCCGCTGCTCCCGACGTAGGCATACGGGGCGAGCGGGCCGGCCGCGATGCGCTCCTTGAACCAGTCGACGGCGGCGGCCACGCCGCCGGCCCCGACGAGCGCGTAGGGATGACTCGGCCGAGCGTCGACCAGCGCGCCGATTGCCTCGCCCGGCCGCTCGACCCGCTCGGGCGCGTAGCCGAGGACGTCGATCGTGCCGGCGCTCAGGTGCGTTGCGCCTACGCCTTTGGCGAGGACCAGCACGCGGGCGCCGTTCTCGGCCAGGCGCACGGCGGCGGTCAGCCCGGCCAGTCCGGTGCCGACCACGATCACGTCGTGATGGCTCACGCCGGGGCCTCTCCGTCGGGGAGGTGCTCGACGTCGAGAAGTCCTTGGAAGATCCAGTCGTCGAGCCGCGCCTGGCGCAGCTGATCGCCGTACAGGATCGGCCACACGCCCTTCCAGCGCTCCTGCAGGAAGCCGAGCAGCGACTCGGCGGCCTCGCCGCCGTCGAGGTGCCCGACGCCGTGCAGGATCCCCGTGGCCCGGTAGATGCAGAAGCCGCCCTGGCACGGGCCCATGCCCAGCCGCATGCTGCGCCGGATGTCGTCCAGGTTGGCCGAGCCGCGCCGCCGCATGGCCAGCTCGAGACGGCTGCGACCGATCAGCTCGCACTCGCAGATGAGCTGCTCGTCTTGGAGGGTCGCCTCACGGCGCCGCAATCGCGAGCCGAGCGTGTAGTGCTCCGCATCCTCGTTGTCCGGGGGGCTCAGCTCGCGCGTTCGGCACGGACGCACTTCTCCGAGCTGGTCGCACATCGCATCCACGATGTCCTGGGCCATCAGGCGCAGGGTCGTGAGCTTGCCTCCCGACATCGTCAGCAGCCCGTCCACGCCGTCGCGCCGGCGGTGATCGACCACCGCATGTGCACGGCTCACATCGTGCGGGTCGGCCACCGCTTCGGCCTTCTCGTCCTGGAAGAGCGGGCGCACGCCGGCCCACACACGCAGCGCACGGGCTTCGCGAAAGCCCGGCACGAGACGCTCCCCGTCGTCGAGCATCTGGTCGACCTCGTCCTGGGTCACTGGGATCTCGTCCGGATCGAGGGAGCGGCTGTCGGTCGTGCCGATCACGCTCACGGTCCGGATCGGCACGAGGATGTCGCCGTCCGCGGGCATCGTGCAGCGGTTGATCACCGTGTTCACGAGCCGGTGGTTCATCGCGATCATGATCCCCTTGCCGGGAATCACTCCCACGCCCTCGATTCCCGCCATCTGGGCGATCTGCGCCGCCCATGCGCCCGAGGCGTTGATCGTGAAGCCCGCCTCTATGTCAAGCTCCTCTCCGGTCAGCTCGTTGTGAACCCGAGCGCCCGTGACCGCCCCGTTGTCCCGATGCAGGTCGATCACGCGGTGGTAGGTCAGGATCCGAGCGCCGTGCGCGGACGCGCCGCGGGCGAACGACCAGACCGTCTTCCAGGCGTCGATCGACGCGTCGGGCACCGAGAACGCCCGCTTGAGGCCCGGGTTCAGGCGCGGCTCACGGCGGAGCGCCTCAGCCACGTCGATCTCCTCGACCGGCAGGTCGCACGCGCGGCAGCCGTCGAAGAACCGATCGCCGTAGGCGGGGTCGTCGTCGGGCGTCGTCACGAAGAGGCCGCCGGTGTCCTCGATGCAATCGGGGATGACCCGGCGGAGAATCGCGTTCTCCCTGACGCACTCCTCGGCGGCGACCGGGTCCTTGACCACGTAGCGGCCCCCCGAGTGCAGCAGGCCGTGGAAGCGCCCGCTGGTTCCCTGGGCGAGATCGGCCCGGTCGACGAGCACTACGTCGAACCCGCGCAGCGCCGCGTCCCAGGCCACGCCGGCGCCGGTGGCGCCGCCGCCGATCACGAGCAGCTCGGCCTGAAGGGTGGCCACGTCGCGAATGCTATTTGAGCTTCACCGCCGGCCGGGGGCGCCGCGTACGCTGTCCACATGGGTGGCGCCCGGATCGCGCTCGGCCTCGCCGCGCTCGGGCGTCCGGCGTACATCAACCTCGGCCACGGCGAGGACGTGGCCGACCCGAGCTTGGAGGAGATGGAGAGCGCGGCGCACGACGTGCTCGACGCCGCGTACGAGGGCGGAGTGCGCTGGTACGACGCCGCGCGCTCGTACGGCCGTGCCGAGGCGTTCCTCGCGTCGTGGCTCAGGCGCCGTGGACTGCAGCGCGGAGACGTCACCGTGAGCTCGAAGTGGGGCTACCGCTACACGGCGGACTGGCGCGTCGATGCGGACGAGCACGAGGTGAAGGACCTGTCGGCGGAGCACTTCCGGGCGCAGTGGAGCGAGTCGCACGAGCTGCTCGGCGAGTGGCTCGGGATCTACCAGATCCACTCGGCAACGCTCGACAGCGGCGTGCTGGACGACCCGGCCGTGCGCGGGGAGCTCGACGCATTGCGCGCCCGCGGGATCCGGGTCGGCCTCAGCGTCACCGGACCAGAGCAGGCGGCCACGATCGACCGTGCTCTGGACAGCGGCGGCTTCGACACCGTGCAGGCCACCTGGAACCTCCACGAGCGCGCAGCCGAGGAGTCGCTCGCTCGTGCGCACGAGGCGGGCCTCGTGGTCCTGGTCAAGGAGGCGCTCGCCAACGGGCGCCTCTCGCCGCGCGGCGCGCCCGAGGCGCTCGCGGCGGCGGCCCGTGAACGCGGTGCGGGCGAGGACGCGCTCGCGATCGCGGCGGCGCTCGCGCGGCCGTGGGCGGACATCGTGCTCAGCGGAGCGGCGACCGTGGCGCAGCTCTGCAGCAACCTCGCCGCGCTCGAGCTCGCCTGGGACGACGAGCTCGAGCAGCGGCTCAGCGGCTTGGTCGAGGAGCCGGCGGCGTACTGGGAGGCACGCGCCGGGCTCCCCTGGAACTGACGGGTCGTCTACTCCTCGTCGGCCTCGAACCAGTCGAATGTCCGCGTGACCGCCTTCTTCCAGAACGTGTAGTACTCGTCGCGCTGCGCCGGGTCCATCGTGGGCTCCCAGCGCTTGTCCTCGACCCAGTTCTCGCGCAGGTCCTCGACCTCCTCCCAGAAGCCCGTGGCCAGGCCGGCGGCGTAGGCGGCGCCAAGCGAGGTCGTCTCGGGCACCTTCGGCCGGATGACCGGGACGCCGAGCAGGTCCGCCTGGAACTGCATCAGGAGGTCGTTGGCGACCATCCCGCCGTCGACCTTGAGCGACTCGAGGTCGACCCCGGAGTCGCTGTTCATCGCCTCGACGACCTCGCGGCTCTGGTACGCGGTGGCCTCGAGCGTCGCGCGGGCGATGTGGCCCGCGTTGACGTAGCGGGTCAGACCGGCGAACACGCCGCGGGCGTTGGACTTCCAGTAGGGCGCGAACAGGCCGGAGAAGGCCGGGACGATGTACAGACCGCCGTTGTCGTCGACGCTCTGAGCCAGCTCCTCGACCTCGGGCGCCGCCTTGATCATCTTGAGGTTGTCGCGCAGCCACTGGACCAGCGCGCCGGTGATCGCGATCGAGCCTTCGAGGCAGTAGATCGCATCCTGGTCGCCGATCTTGTAGCCGACCGTGGTCAGCAGGCCGTTCTTCGACGCCACCGCCTCCGTGCCCGTGTTGAGCAGGAGGAAGTTGCCGGTGCCGTAGGTGTTCTTGGCCTCGCCGACGGCGAAGCAGGTCTGACCGAACGTGGCCGCCTGCTGATCGCCGAGGTCACCCGCGATCTGCACGCCCTGGAGCGCCCCGCCCGATCGGACCTCGCCGTACACGTCCGAGGAGGCCCGGATCTCCGGAAGCATCGCCTCCGGTACGCCCATCACGTCCATGACCTCCTGGTCCCACGACAGTGTGCGGAGGTCCATCAGCATGGTGCGGCTGGCGTTCGTCACGTCGGTGATGTGCTGCCCGCCGTCCGTGCCGCCGGTGAGGTTCCAGATCACCCAGGTGTCCATGTTGCCGAACAGCAGATCGCCGGAGTCGGCCCGCTCCGCCGCGCCGTCGACGTTGTCGAGGATCCAGCGGATCTTCGGCCCCGAGAAGTAGGTGGCCAGGGGGAGTCCGACCTTCTCCTGGAAGCGGGCCTGCCCACCGTCCCTCGAGTACTCGTCGACGAGCTTGTCCGTGCGCGTGTCCTGCCAGACGAGCGCGTTGTGGATCGGCTCGCCGGTCGTCTTGTCCCAGACCAGCGTGGTCTCGCGCTGGTTGGTGATGCCGACGCCGGCGACGTCGTCGGCGCTGGCGCCCGCCTCCTGCATCGCCTCGTCGACGACCTCCTGCGTGCGTGCCCAGATCTCCTTGGCGTCGTGCTCGACCCAGCCGGGCTTCGGGTAGATCTGCTCGTGCTCCTTCTGGTTGACGCTGACCACCTGGCCGCCGTGGTCGAAAACCATGCAGCGCGTGCTGGTCGTCCCCTGGTCGATTGCTGCCGCGTACTTAGCCATCGGTTACCTCTCGGTCTCGTCTTCGGTGAAACTGCGATTCGGCCGGCGATCAGACGGGGTACCACCAGTCGAACGCGAGCCCCCCGAGGCCGCCCCCGATCATCGGACCGAGCACCGGGACCCAGGAGTAGGCCCAGTCCGAGGGCCCCTTGCCCGCGATCGGCAAGATCGCGTGCATGATCCGCGGCCCGAGATCGCGTGCCGGGTTGATGGCGTAGCCCGTCGGTCCTCCGAGCGACAGCCCGATGACGAACACCAGGAGGCCGACGAGTAGACCGCCGAGCGCGACCGCCGCCGGCGCCGCGTTCGCGAAAATCGCGAGCACGCCGAACACGAGCACGAAGGTCCCGATGATCTCGCAGATCAGGTTGGCGGGGTAGTTGCGGATGGCCGGCGCGGTGCTGTAGCACGCGAGCTTGAGCCCGGGATCCTCGGTCGCGCCCCAGTGGGGAAGATATGCCAGCCAAACGAGCGTGGCGCCGATGAACGCGCCGACGAACTCGCCGGCGAAGTACTTCGGCACGTCCGACCATTCCGTTGTGCCCTCCAACGCGAACCCGAACGTCACGGCGGGGTTCAGGTGCGCTCCGCTGTACGCGGCGACCGCGAAGACGGCGAGCATCACCCCCATTCCCCAGCCGAACGTGATGACGATCCAGCCCGCGTTCTCGGCCTTGGATTGACTAAGCAAGACCCCGGCGACGACCCCGTTTCCCAACAGGATCAGGATCGCCGTCCCGATCACCTCAGCTCCGAAGATGCTCAAGAGCCTCTCCTCCCTCTCCGTGGATGGCCGGATGCAAGCGCGCGCCAGCCTATTCCGGTCTCTCAGGCGATGTCAATTCGGGGGAGAAACCGCCCAGAATCGGAGGACCTCCCGGGCGGGGCAGCCGTCGTACTAGCCGTCGCCGCCGAAGGTGTTCGCCGCCACCTCGAGCAGGAGCTGCGACGACGTCGCGCCCGGGTCCTGGTGACCCACGCTGCGCGGACCCAGATAGCTCGCGCGTCCCTTGCGTGCCTCGAGCGGGATGGTCGCGCGCATGCCCTCCGCCGCGGCGTCTGCCGACCGTCGCAGCGCGTCGCCCAGTTCGGTTCCGTCCTCCTGCGCCGCGCGCAGCGCGTCGAGCGCCGGTAGCAGCGCATCGACCATCGTCTTGTCGCCGGGCTCCGCCTTCCCCCGTGCCTGGACTCCCTTGACTCCGTTCTCCAGCGCGCCGGTCCAGCCGGCCAGGTCGAGCTCGTCCTGGCCGGCCGCGGCCGTGCCCATCTGAAGGAAGAGAGTCCCGTAGAGCGGACCGGCGGCGCCGCCGACGCTGGACACCAGCGCCATGCCGACACCCTTGAGCTGGGCGCCGATGTCCTGGTCCCCGGCGTCGTCCAGCTTCTCGACGGCCTTTCTCATGCCGCGATCCATGTTGGTGCCGTGGTCGCCGTCTCCGATTGCGGAGTCGAGCTTGACGAGCTCGGCCCGGTTCTCGGCGATCGCGGCCGCGTAGGCCCGGATCCAGTCCCCGACCGTGCTGGCGGTGATGCTCAAGGCCTCGTCCTCAGCCGACGCGCAGCGCCGGCGTGTCCGCAGGGGCGTCCCACAGGCGAGTCAGCTCGTCGTCGAGCTTGAGCAGGGTGATCGAGCAGCCCGCCATCTCGAGCGACGTGATGTAGTCGCCGATCAGGCGGCGCTCGATGCCGATGCCCTTGTCCTGCAGGAACCGGTTGAGCTCGCGGTAGACGATGTAGAGCTCGATCAGCGGCGTGCCGCCCATGCCGTTGACGAACGCCAGCACCTTGTCTCCCGACTCGAACGGCAGGTCCTCGACGATCGCCGTGGCCAGCCGCTCGACGATCTTCGCCGCCGGCTCCATCGGCTCCCGGTAGCGGCCCGGCTCGCCGTGGATGCCGATGCCGATCTCCATCTCGTCCTCGCCGAGCTCGAAGCTCGGCTCACCCGATCCGGGCGTTACGCAGGGAGTCAGGGCCATGCCCATGCTGCGGCCCTGGCCGTTGACCGTCCGGCAGACCTCCGCCACCTCGGCGAGCGACTTGCCCTCCTCGGCGGCCGCGCCGCAGATCTTCTCCGCGATCACCGTGATCCCGACTCCGCGCCGGCCGGCGGTGTAGAGCGAGTCCTGGACCGCCACGTCGTCGTTGGTCACGACCGCCTCGACCTCGATCCCCTCGCCCTTCGCCAGGTCGGCGGCCATCTCGAAGTTGAGGACGTCGCCCGTGTAGTTCTTGACGATGTGGAGCACGCCCGCGCCGCCGTCGACCGCCTTGGTGGCCTCGAGCATCTGGTCGGGCGTCGGCGAGG
Source organism: uncultured Thermoleophilaceae bacterium (assembly GCA_963757815.1). GTDB lineage: Bacteria > Actinomycetota > Thermoleophilia > Solirubrobacterales > Thermoleophilaceae > JACVRW01. The sequence goes on from CAVWSN010000022.1 coordinate 18,892, forward strand.
TGAACACCTCGCCGGGACATGCGGCGTCGAGCATGCCCGGGCCAACGAAGCCGCCGTGCATTGGCTCGTGGCCCGAGCCGCCGCCGGAGATGATGCCCACCTTCCCCTGGACCGGCGCGTCCGCGCGGACGATCACGAAGGGGTCGTACATCACTCGAACCCGATCGCCGTGTGCCGCCTCGATGCCCTCCAGCGCCTCTCGAACGACTGCGTCAGGATCGTTGATCAGCTTCTTCAAGGTTCCTCCTCCACTCGCTGACGGCCGGCCCGGAAGCGGACGCTATACGCGCCGCGCCCTGCTGGTCAATGCTCGCCGCGCGGGCGGCGGAGTATTCAGGTCTCCGGAGGCGGCCCGGCTCAGGAGACGGCGGTGCCGGAGTCCCGCGTTGCGGGAGCGGCGGGTGGCATCGGAGCAGTGGCCGCGCCGACGCCGACCGGATCGCGCTCGAACCGGCGCGCCCCGTTCCGGGCTGGAGGGGGCACCGGCGCCAGACCCTCGCCCGCCCAGAACACACGCACTCGGTCCATCACGTCGCGGGCGTCGTCGGTCCTGTGCGGGCGGATCGGATCGCCGAAGCGCACCTCGACCTTGTGGCGGCGCGACAGGAGCGGACCGGGAATGCGCCGCGGCCAGTTCTGACCGGGTGGCATCGCCTGGTGAGTGCCGCTCAGGTAGATCGGGACGATGGGTATGCCGTGCTGCGCCGCGATCACAGCGGCGCCCGAATGCACCTTGCCGACCGTGCCGTCGCGTGAGCGCGTGCCCTCGGGGAACATGACGAGGTTCCAGCCCTCGTCGAGGATGCGGTCCACGTGGTCGGTGGCGCCGTTCCCCAGTCCGCCGCCCTTCCGCCCGAGGGGGACGGTGTTGAACAGCAACGCGACGCCGGACGCCTTCCAGCGCGTGTTGTAGAAGTAATCGGCTGCGGCGGCCACCGCCGTGCGGCGGCGCCACTTGGGGGGCAGCGCCCGCAGCAGCGTGGGCGTGTCGAGGTGGCTGGAATGGTTGGCCACGAAGATGACCGGATGCTCGAGCGTGTCGAAGACCTCGTCGCCCACGACACGGTTGCGGACGTAGCAGTCGATCATCGGGCCGAGCCCGAAGGTGAGCAGCGCGGCGCGCGCTGCCTTGGCGTAGCCGCACCGCGCCCAGGAGACGTCCATCTTCGCGTACTGGCGCGCCAACTCGCCGCTGCGCTGCTTGAGCTCGGGCACGCGTTCGCGGAGCTCCGGAACCCGCTCCCGAAGCTCGGGTACGCGGGTCTTGATATCGCTGGTGCGCGCCTTGCCCTGCTGGAGGGCGCGACTGACTCTTCCGTCCCCCATGTCCCCAAGTACTCCGCCGGACGGGGAGGGTTTCTCGTCGTTTCAGCGCGAGTTGACGGTGATGTCGCCGGTGCGGCCTTTGAGTACGCGCTCGCCGGGCGGATCGGTCACCAGCGCGAGGCCGGCGACCACCAGCAGCGCCGCAGACAGCGACCACGGCGGCGAGCCGGAGCGCGGTGGCTCGCATCCGCTCGCGGCGCACCCGCCGGTATCGCTCGGCGGTCGCCGGTCCCAGCAGCTGCGCCACTCCGGACTTGTCCAGCCCGAGGGTACGTTCCCGGCAGAGGGTCACCACGGCGTCGGCGCCGTCGACCTCGACCACCTCCGCTCCGTACGCCTTCCCGAGCCGCTCGAGCAGTCGGGCGTTGCGGCCGGGCAGCAGCAGGAGCACGTATGGGCGCGCGCGCTCCGCGCGGAAGCCATCCTCGTGGACCTCGATCTGGCCGCGGGCCTCGGCAATCCCAGGGATCTCGCGGCGGCCGGACAGGATGCGCCGGGCAGACCGACGGCTGGGATGCAGTGCGTGGAGGCCGCAGACGCAGCCGGGGGCCGGAGCCCGGTGCTCCGGCGACCGGGCGCACGACGCCTCGGCCCATGCGCCGCCGGGCGGCCACGCCTCGCCTCGCTGGGGGGCGGCCAGGCGCTCGGCCCCTTTCTCCCCGACGACGGTCCAGGTGCGCAGTCCATAGACCGGGTCCGGGATGAGCGGCGTCTCGCTCACGACGGTGCCGCGGGCTCCGGCTTGGGTAGGTGCTCCGGCTTGCGAGGCTCCGGCTCGGGTAGGTGCTCCGGCTTGAGGGGCTCCGGACGCGGCTCCGGTTGGGACGGCTGAGCGGGCAGGACCACCGGGGGCTGAATCGGCTCCGAGATGATCCGCTGCGAGGGACCGTCCAGGCACATGTGCCTAATGGTAATGATGCGCCTTCAGCCTTCGGAGGCAAACCTTTCTCGGACTTGGCCCCCAGGTGCCGTAGAGCAGATCCGGCATTACGCCCTGGTGGCGATGAGCGCGCGCAGGTCGTCGATCGCGTCCGCCTCCTCGGCGCGCTTGTCCTGGCGGTAGGGGCCGGACCGCTACCCCAGCCGGTCGGCCACCTGCACCTCGGTGTCGTGGTGAATGGTCACGCCGGCAGGTCCGGCTAGGGCCCGCACGCGCCCGGAGCACCTTGGTCCGCTCCTTGTCGTCGAGCGCGGCGATGAAGCTGATCGAGGCGACGCGGTCGACCAGTCGGTCGGCGTCCAGGGATTGCTCGTTCGCAAATACGCGCTCCTCGAACGGCCCGAACAGCTTGGTGCGCTCGAAGGCGGCGCGCCAGGCGCCCGTCTGGAAGGTGGACGTGCGGCCGCGGTACGGGGCGATCAGCTGCTCGAGCGCTTGGTTCAGCGGCTCGTCCATCCGCCGGCGGTTCCAGACCAGGGCGAGCGCGCAACCGGGGCGCAGCACACGATGGATCTCGGCCAGGGCCACATCGCCGTCGAACCAGTGGAAGGCTTGCGCGACGGCGACCGCGTCGGCGCTCGCGCTCGGCAGCGGCAGCGCCTCTGCCGTCCCATCCAGCGCCCGCGCACCCGCCGCCAGCGCCGCCCGCATCTCAGCCACCGGCTCCACCGCGACCACCTCGGCGCCGGTGGCGAGCAGAGGACGCGTGAGCTTGCCGGTCCCGGCGGCCAGGTCGACCACCGTCCTACCTGGGCCGAGGCGAAGCCTCGCGGCCAGGAAGTCGACCGCGGCCGGCGGATAGCCGGGGCGGCCGCGCTCGTAGGCCGCGACCGCGCGCGCGAAGCCCGCGCGGGCCGCGGGATCCGGTGGGCTCGCGCTAGGGCTTCCCCGGACCGGGGACATCCTCGAGCCACTCGCGCTTCGTCACGTCGTGGCGCCCCCGCTCGCCGAACTCGACTTCGCGGCGCAGCTCGCCGAGCAAGCCGTGGCGCTCGGCGACCACGTTGTGCTTGTGGATCGTCTCGAGGTTCTCCTGGCGCGCGGACACGAACGCGTTCTCATCGAGATGGCCGAAACGCTCGACGGCCATGCGAATCATCTCCCGAACGCAATCCTCGACGAACCGCGGCCGGAGGTGTGCCTTCTCCACGACCTCGAGCTCGTCAGAGCGCTTCATCAGCTCGTAGATCTCGGAACTCATCGCCGACTCGACGATCTGCAAGAGGGCCTCGGCATCGAACTCCTCTTCGCAACCCTCGGGGCAGCCGATGTGAAGCGTGCCGATACCACGCTGGTTGTGCGTGGCGACCGGCACCGCCTCGAAGACACGGGCGATCTCGTCGTCGGTGAAACCATCCTCCCGCAACCGCTCCTGCGAGCGGTCCATCACGAGCTCCTGAGCGCAGGGGCAGGCCGTCATGCCCTGGGCCTCGACGCCGACCAGTCGCCGCGTTCCGCGCGCGGAGGCAACCGCCGAGCCGAACAGCGTGTAGATCTCCTGGGTCGGCAGGCCGGACACCGGGGCTCGCTTGTACTCGGGGTAGCGGGCCGCGATCGTGACCTCGGCGCGGCGACCCTCCTGACGGTCGCGTACACGCTCCGCGATGTGCGCCGCGAGCGTCTCCGCCTTGAAGGCGGCCTCGCCAAGGATCACCTCGTCGATCGCCTCATTCACGATCTCCTCGAAACGCGACATGTGCGCGCCCTTCTGCTGAGGCCCCAGATCGACGAAGCACTCGAGCTCCGCATAGAACAACTGCCTCGGCCCCGTTCGAACGAACTCGGACGACCTTCTCGACGCCAGTGACGCCCACGCGCGAGAGGCTCACCTGGGTGGAGGGCCGACGCGCCTGCACGTCCGTGCCCAACAGCGCATTTCGCTCGTTCATGGGCGCGGCGAACCATATACGGCGGGCCATGAGGCCATCGCACGAGTGGCTGTACCCGGGCGGCGGGTGGATACCCTTTCGGCCTATGGCTGACGGGCAGTTCTGGGAGCGTACGTGGGGCGGGCACTTCATCCTCCCAAGACGCAGCTTCTGGCCCCAGTTCTTCTCCCAGGTCGTGGCCCGCCTGCAGTGGGACCCGGCGGCCATCGACCTCACCGAGGACGCGCGCGCGTGGGCGGAGCTCCCGGATGAGCGTCGCCGCCGCCTCACGACGATTCTCGCCGGCTTCCGCGTGGCCGAGGACGCGGTCTCCGAGCACATCACGCCATTCGCCGACGTGGCCAGGGAGTCGACCCTGGCCTCACAGGAGAGCCTGGTGGCCTGGGTCTTCTTCCTGCAGCGCCGCGACGAGGACCGCCATGCGCTGATGTTCGATCGGATCGCCGCCGAGGTACTCGGGCTGCCCGGAGCAACCCCCGCCGAGCGGCGCGAAGCGGCCCGGGCCCACGTCCCGGCGGGGGTGCTCGAGCTCTTCGAGGTGAAGCTGCCCGCGATGGCCGCCGAGCTCGCGGCGGGCCGCGCGGGGCTGGGCGAGGGAGTCGCCCTCTACCACATGGTGCTCGAGGGGATCATCTTCGACGCCGCGCATCACGTGCTGCGCAACGACTTGGCCGACGGCGCCCTGCCGGGGGTGCGCGAGGGCGTCGAGCGCGTCGAGCTCGACGAGCGCTGGCACATCGGCTTCGGCCTGCGCTGCCTGGTCGAGGCCCAGCCCTCCCGAGAGCTCCTCGACGATCTGCTCGCGCGCGCCGATCGAGGCCGCCGCGGCCTGGGGCGATGCCCTCCCGGAAGAGACTCGCGAGCACATCGCGGATGCGTGTCACCATCGGCTGGTGGCCGTCGGGCTCATCGAGCCGCACACGGCGGCGGAGCGAGCCGTCAGGCGCGCACCGGCCGCTTGATCGCGCGATAGACGAACTCGTCCGTTTGCGCCGACTCGCGTGCCGCGACCACGCGGTCGTGATGCGGCGAGAACCGGCAAACCGGGTCCGTGGCGGCGGCGTCGCCCGTGAGCCGGAGCGCCTGGCAGCGGCATCCGCCGAAGTCCACCTCCTGCCGTCCGAGCGGGCACGTCCGGCACGGCTCCTGCATCCAGTCCGTCCCGCGGAAGCGCGTGAACGCGTCGGACTCGTTCCAGATCCACTCGAGCGGATGCTCGCGGACATTGGCGAACTCGAGCCCCGGGATCGTCGACGCCGCCTGGCAGGGCAACACGTCGCCGTTCGGAGCGACCACTATCGCCGTTCGCCCCCACCCGCCCATGCACGGCTTGGGCAGGTCCTCGTAGAAGTCGGGGAGCACCCAGAGGACGTCGACGCTCGGGCCAACTCGCTCGCGGAAGCGCTGGACTGCCTCCTCCGCCCGCTGGAGCTGCTCCCAGGACGGCATGAGCGCATCCTGGTTCGGCACCGCCCACCCGTAGTACTGGGTGTTCGCAAGCTCGAGACGCTGCGCCCCGAGGTCGAGCGCGAGATCGAGCAGCTCCTCGATCCGGTCGAGGTTCTGCCGGTGCAGGACGCAGTTGATCGTCAGCGGGAAGTCGAGCTCCTTCACGGCGCGCGCCGCCGCGATCTTCTTCTCGAACGACCTGTTGCCGGCGATGCGATCGTTGTCCTGCGGGTCGGGGCTCTGGATCGAGATCTGCACGTGGTCGAGCCCGGCCGCCTTCAGCGCCTCCGCGCGCTCGCGCGTGAAGTGCACACCGGCGGTGATCAGCGACGAGTAGAGGCCGGCGTCGCGTGCGCCCGCGCACAGCTCGACCAGATCGCGACGCAGCATCGGCTCGCCCCCCGTCAGGGCGAGCTGCAGGACGCCGAGCGCGCGGGCCTCTCGGAAGGTGCGGGCCCAGTGCTCGGTCTCCAGTTCCATGCGGTACTTCTCATGTCCGATCTCGAGCGGGTTCGAGCAGTACGGACAATGCAGCGGGCACTGGTAGGAGAGCTCGGCGATCAGCGTGGCGGGCCTAGGCTGCTCCATCGACCACAAGTCCTCTCTGGGTCAGGCCGTCGACCAGCCCCTGGACGTCGTCGCGCAGATCGGCGCCCTCGTAGCGGGTCGAGAGGGCGCTGACGATCTCGTCGACGGAGCGCTCTCCGTCGCACAGCTCGAGCACCGCCGCCGCGGTTGGGTTGAGCCGCACGGCGCCCTCCGGCACCAACAGCACGTGCTCCTCGCGCACATCGTCGTACTGCAGCCGCGCGCCGGTGACGAGCCGGGGGCGAGTCAAGCTTCCGGCCCCGGCGGCTGCGTGTCGCCGCGCTCGATCGCCTCGAGTTGCGCCCACAGCATCTCGGTCTTGAAGCGGAGCGCCGCGACGGCAGCCTCTTGCTGCTCCCGCGTTCGGCAATGCTCGACGGTGAGGTCGAGCGCGTACTGCGCGTCGCGTGGCGCCTGCACGAGCCGGGTGCGGAAGTAGTCGAGCCCGGCGGGGTCGATCCACTCGTAGTGCCGCTCGAGCGCCTCGAGCCGCACGCGGATCGCGGCCGGACCGAAGAGCTCTGTGAGCGAGGACGCGACCGACTCGATCCACGGTTTCTGGCGTGCGAAGTTCACGTAGGCGTCGACCGCGTAGCGCACCCCGGGCAGCACGCGCCGCTCGGAGACCAGTTCTTCCCGCGAGACGCCGAGCGCCTCGCCGAGCCGCAGCCACGACTCGATGCCGCCCGTTCTGTCGGTCTTGCCGTCGTGGTCGATGATGCGCCCTATCCACTCCCGCCGGACCTCGACCTCGGGGCAGTTCGCGAGGATCGCCGCGTCCTTCAAGGGGATGCACTTCTGGTAGTAGAAGCGGTTCGCAACCCAGCGCTGCAGCTCCTCGCGCGTGAGCTCTCCCGCGTCCATTCGCCTGTGGAAGGGGTGCAGGTTGTGGTAGCGCGTCCCCTGCGCGCGCAGGTGGGCGATGAACTCCTCGGGCGGCCAAGGCACGCGCTCGCTCGTCGGTCTCGTGGCGGTCTCGGTCATAGCACGATCTCGAGGCCATCGTAGGCAACTTCGACGCCCGCGCCGCGGACCGCCTCCCGCTCGGGGGAGTCCTCGAGCAAGATCGGGTTCGTGTTGTTGATGTGGACGAGGACCTTGCGCGGCCGCTCAAGCTGTGCAAGCGCCTCGAGCGTCCCGCCGGGGCCGGTGAGCGGCAGGTGCCCCATGTCGCGCGCACTGCGCTCCGAGATGCCGAGGCGGGCGAGCTCGTCGTCGCGCCAGAAGGTTCCGTCGACGAGCACGACGTCGCTTGCGGCGAGCCGGCTGAGCACGCCGTCGTCCAGTCGGGCCAGGCCGGGGGCGTAAGTCACGACGCCGCCACTCGCGCTGTCGCGGAAGACGAACCCACTCGCCTGAAGCTCCGCCCCCGACCCGTCCAGGTAGCGCGGCGCGTCGCCGCCTGTCTCGAACGGCTCGACCGTGAGGCTCGATCCCTCGAGCGGTCTCGACTGCCCTGGCTCCAGCGTCTGCCACTCGGCTCCGGAGTAGTGCTCCAAGATCTCCAACACCGGATACCCGCGTCTCAGCGCCTCCTCGACTCCCTGATCGCCGAAGACGCGCACCGGCGTCTGCGATTCGCGCAGGAGCAGGAGCCCGGCCGTATGGTCGATCTCGGCATCGGTCAGCAGCACGCCCGCGACAGGCGGCGCGCGAACGTTGTCCGCCTGCCCGGCTGCGAGTGCCTCGAGCTGCTCGCGCGCGTCCGGCGAGGCATTGACCAGGAACCACGGCCCCTCGCCGCCACGAATCGCCAGCGACGACTGCGTGCGAGGTCGCGCCCTCACCCCGGCGCGTGCCGCCTCGCAGGTCTCGCAGTGGCAGTTCCACTGCGGGAATCCCCCGCCGGCGGCCGAGCCGAGGATACGAATGCGCACGAGACGGACGATCAGGACGCGGCCTCAGGCAAGCCGCCTGAGGCCACGCCGGACCGTTGCACTACTCGTGATACAGGTAGAGCGTGACCTCGCAGCAGAGGTCGACGAACTCGAACTCGGGCTTGGTCCACTGAGGACGGGTCGGGCCGCTTGTCACCTCGGAACCAAGGTCGGCGAGCTTAATCTCCGGCTTACTCCAAATCATAGAACCCCTCCCGTTTGGGGTATACGTGGGCGTACGTTAGCGAACGATCAACCGAGCAATAGGAACCCGCCTGTCGCGAGGAGCAAAGCGGCACCGGCGAACCGGACTGCGACAACCCGACGCTCCAGCGCCGGGACCAGGCGTGGGAGCAAGCTGGCCGCGTACAGCCCCGCGACGGCAAGCAGCGCACTCGACGCGGCCTGCTCCACGGCGTGCCCGAGGAGCGAGCCCGAATAGTCGCTGGCCACGCCGTAGGCGAGGTTGTCCATGGTCAGCGCAAGCGGCAGGACCCACAGCGGCCAGAGATCGGCCACTCGCCGCGTCCCAACCGCCACGACCATCAACCAGAGGCCCAAGGCGGCCAGCGTGCCGACCTCCAGGAACGCGGTCATCGCCCTCGGAGATCGTCCAACCGAGGCCGGCCCCGATCAGGAACGCTGCTCCGTCGGCGACGCCGAACGCCGCAGCGAGTGGCAGGCGCCACCGTTTGTCGACGATCGCTCCGATGGCCATGCAGGCGATGAAGCTGTCGATACCTAGAAGCAAGAAACCCATTCTCAACTCCAGACCGTGATTGGTGAGCTGGCCATTGCTGCGCTACTCCGGCAGCGCAAAGGCGAACAGCGCGCTGCCGTGGGACGACCCGAGCATCTTGGGCAGGAACCCCTCGGCCCAGCCGCCCCAGCCGCTCGGCGCGACGATGTACTGCCGTCCGTCGACGCTGTAGCTCGACGGGCTGCTGTGGTGGCCGCTGCCGCACTGGAACTGCCACAGCAGGTCACCGCTCTCGGCGTTCCACGCGTTGAACTCGCCGCTGGGCTCGCCCCCGAACACGAGGTTGCCGCCCGTGGCCAGCAGCGACGAGCACATGCACAGCTCGTCGGTCCAGCGCCAGCGCTCCTGACCCGTGCGCGGATCGTAGGCGCTCACGTAGCCGGTCTGGTCGTCGCCGTCCACGGCGACGCCGGCGCCCCAGTACGGGATGCTCTCCTTGAACTCCCTGCGCCGGCGCGTGGCCGTCGCACCGACGTCCTGCACCGGGACGTAGAGGAGCTCGGTATCCGGGCTGTAGCACGCGTGCGTCCATTCCTTCGCGCCCGCGGGCCCCGGCCAGAAGTGGACCGGGTCGCCCTCCTTGTCGGGGTAGACCTTCGGCGTCACGTTGCCCTTCTCGTCGACCTCGCCCCAGTCGATGCGGTCGACGAATGGCGCCACCCGGACCGCCGACATGTCCGTGCGGTCCAGGATGTACATGAACCCGTTCTTGTCGAAGTGGGCGGCCAGCTTCTGCCCGTCGAGGTCGAACAGGAGGTGCTCCATGACGCTGTCGTAGTCCCACAGGTCGTGCGGGGTGTACTGGAAGTGCGCCTTGATCTCACCGGTGTCGGCGTCCACGGCGACACCGGAATCGGTGAAGAGGTTGTCGCCCTCGCGGACCCCTCCGTCGAAGTCGGGACACGGATTGCCGGTCCCGTAGTACAGGAGGTTCAGGTCCGGGTCGTAGCTGGGCGTGATCCAGCAGTTCGCGCCGCCCCGCTGCCAGGCCTCGCCGTCCGCGGGCCAGGTCTCGGAGCCCGGCTCCCCGGGCTTCGGGATCATGTAGCAGCGCCACACGCGCTCGCCGGTCTCGCGATTGAACGCGTCGGTGTGGCCGCGCACCCCGAACTCGCCGCCGGAGCTCCCGACGATGACCATGTCCTTCACGACCAGGGGAGCGACCGTGGCGCTCTCGCCGGCCCGCACATCGCCGAAGGGCTTGTCCCAGATCTTCTTGCCGGTCTCGGCGTCGAGCGCGATGATGTGGGCGTTCAGGGTGGTCATGAAGACCTTCCCCTCCGCGACGGCGACCCCGCGGTTGACGTTGCCGCAGCACAGCGATACGTCGAACGGGGACGCGTGCCTGTAGCGCCACAGCTCCTGCCCGTTCGTCGCATCGAGGGCCCAGCACTGGCCGTCCCAGCCGGACACGAACATGACCCCGTCCACGACGAGCGGGGAGGCCTCCCACGCGTAGGTGGTCGCGCCCGGGCGCAGGCCGACATTGCCTGCCTGGAACACCCACTGCGGAATGAGTTGCCCGACGTTGCTCGCGTTGATCTGGTCGAGCGGGCTGTAGCGCTGCGCGTTGTAGGCGCCGTAATAGGTCAGCCAGTTATGCGGTTCATCACGGGCGTTGAGGATCCGCTCGTAAGTGACGCCCTTGGTGACCGGCGGCGCCTTGCCGACCGAGGTGCTCAGGGCTGCGTAGGGGATGGCGGTTCCAGCGTCTACGTACTCGGTTGCCATCGAGTGCTCCTTTCGACGGTGAGCCTGGCGGGCGGTCTACGGCTGGGGTTGGGGCGGGCGGTCGAGGCGAGCCTCGTCCGGTACGTCCCCGCCCACGACGATCGCGCCGGTGAGGCCCCGGCCCTCGTCGTTGCCGGTCGTGGAGCCGTACCAGTAATACCCCGGTCCGTCGAGCTCCAGAGTGGCCGTGCCCTTCGAATGATTCACGAGCCAGATGAACTGGGTGTCCCCATTGCTCGGCAGGACCGCGCAGTGGGTGTTCTTGTCGTCGTTGATGAGCGTGAGCTCGAGCACGCCCCCATGGGGCAGCACGAGGACCCCGGGCTCATAGACCAGCTCGTCCTCGGGGATCCTGACGGTGGCGGTCATCTTGCCGCCCGAGCCCTCCTCGGCCTCTCCGACGCTCGTCCGGCCGAGTATTCGACCGAGGGTCACCCCGTTTTGCTTCTCCAGGTCCGCTACGTTGGCCACGCGCTCCTCCCTCTGGTCGATTGGCGGCGCCAGCCTAACACTTCTGTTTCTTTGGCCGTGCGGTCAGCCTGACGCGCTCCCGGCGCGGCTCCTCGAAGGTCATGTAGCCCCAGTCGAGGGGCGACTCCTGGCGGTAATTCTTACGCAGCGCGCGCGCGATCGTGGCCTTCATCAGTTCCTTGCCGAGGTAGAAGGCGTGCGTCGGCTCGTCGACTCCGAGCTGGTCGAAGATCTCGTTGAAGTCGGTGCCCTTGACGAAGAGCTCGGAGTTGAAGACGTAGATCCAGTCGCGGTCGGCGAAGATGCGGAAGTTCGGGTCGGTGACCTGCTCGTGCAGCTCGCGCAGCTCGGACTCCGCGTAGGGGCGGAGGTCCTCGTCCTTCACCGTCAGCAGCCGCCCGTCGACGTGCTTGGGCGGCGTGCCCTGCTGCTGCGCGAAGTGCATGAGCTGCGCCGCGAGCACCGCCTCTTGGACGGCGCCGTGCGCCCATTCGATGACCTCGGTGGTGAGTACGTTGCGGATGCCAAGCTCCTGGCAGAAGCCGATGAGCATCGCGGTCACCCCCGTGCTGTCGGCCTCGGTCAGCTCGGTGAGGTTCCCGATCCCCATAAACATCTCCGCTGCGGGATGTCGCCGGCGGACCTCGATGTAGCGCCCGAGGCTGGCGGCAAAACCGGTGCCGATCGGCTCGATGATCGGATCGACGAGGTAGGGCTTGCCGAGGCTCTCGAGGTGGGCGATCGTCGCCTCGAGGCTGTCGAGATCCTCTGGCGTGTCGGGGATGAGCACCGGGGTCGCGCGCAGACGCTCGGCGAGGTCGCGGTTGGCCCCGCTTGAGGCTGAGGACATAGTCGACGCCCGCCTCGTCGGCCATCAGGATCTCCTCGCGGTCCATCGTGTCGATGCTCAGGGCGAAGCCGCGTTCGCGCAGCTCGGCGATCACCGCGGGGCCCTCGTCGAGCCAGCGCCCCCCGAGCGACATGCCGAGGTCGATGACGTCGGCGCCGGAGTCGCGGTAGTAGCCCGCGAGCTCGAGGATCCGGTCGCGGCTCAGCTTCGGGACATGGTTGATCTCCGCGAACACGCGAATATCGCGCGGGCCGTAGCTGGCGCGCGCGTCGGCCTGCCCGAACCAGCTAGGCAGCCGCTTGAGGTCGGCGGGTCCCTTCTCGA